>JDUB01000018.1 GCA_000771265.1 Bifidobacterium thermophilum DSM 20210 | reverse complement strand
AGGCAACCAACTCACCGGCAACATCAAAACCGCGGAATTCCAATGATTCCCACCGGCCATCACCGCCGGACACAACCCAGATGCGGCAAGCACTGGATCTGAATCGGAAACCAGCCGGCGATATCCGATTCAGTCCAACAACCATATCCAGCACCGACCAAACACCAACACCACCATCAACCCGAAACCCCGGAACCAAGCCATTCCCTTACACCCCTCGACCGCACGGACCCCCAAAAACCAACCCGCAGCACGGACCAAACCGGAAATCGGCCACCGAGCCCGGAATTAGTCCATGGAACACCACCGGACGAGGGCCTCCGGCTCGTCAGACGCCATCGACCGAACACACAAAACCGCGAAATTCCAATGATTTCCGCCGGATATCACCGCCTCGCACAACCCGGATATGGCAGGCGCCTGGCCTGAATCGAGAACCAGCCGGCGAAACCCGATTCAATCCAACCGCTCCACCCAACACAGACCAACCGTCAACACCACCATCAACCAGGAACCCCAGAACCAAGCCAATCCCCCTACACCACCCGACCGCGCGGACCCCAAAACCAACCCGCTGCACGGACCAAATCAGAGATCAGACGTGAATATCCGATACAGTCCATCAACAACACCCCACCCGCATGAACCACCGCCTGCCACCACCGCATCCGCCAACTTGTCCTAACAGCAATCAGCGCGAATCCGAAGTTCACCGTGTCTGCTGGGTCGGAATCTGCTGATTCGGGCATCCTCGCAGCACCGCGGCCATCGCCTCACGTTCCTGTGGTGTCACACTCAGCCGATATGCGGCCTTCACCGCGACCTGCAACGCCACATAGGTGCAGCGGAACTCCGCATTCGTCGGCAGCCAATAGGCCGCGGACGCCGCTCCCTTCTCCTCGTTTGCGGGACCATCGACTGCCAGCAGATTCAACGGATCATTGCCGAAACGATACCGCTGCGCACGATTCCACTGGGAAGCGCCGGAACGCCAAGCATTCTCCAAAGCCACCACGTGGTCAATCTGTACGGCGGTGCTGGATTTGGCGCCGCGCACGAAAGCAATCGTTCGGCCGGTATACGGGTCTTCGAGCGTGCCGGACCGCACAACGCAGCCACCCGCTACGGTGAAGCGCACATCATGCAAGTCCCGTGCGAGAATATCGTCGCGGATGTCACAACCGTTCCCGTCATCGTCGGTCTGGCGATACCCGAATTCGTCGCGCTCGTACCCTTTGCCGGATTGCCGGGCATTCACCACGAGCGTGCGCAACACATCGGCGACCGGGCCAGTCGCCACGTATTCTCCGGTGATCCGCGCTGCCGGCGGACTCACGTATGGCAGAGCCAAACCGACCGCAAAACCGAAGCACGCGACCACAACGATGACAATCAGGCATCTCGCCCGCAGACTCGCGAAACGCGGGCGGCTGAAACGCCCCGATGAAAGATGTTGCCGCCGATGCCAGTGAAATCGCCGAAACCGTTGCGATGCCTGAGGAGACTGAGACCGCGAAGACTCCCGAAACCGTTGATACTGCTGATACTGCTGACGCCGCCGATACTGCTGATATTGCCGATATTGCTTCCGCCCACGGTCCATGGCTCCCCCTGCCCGTTATCGATGTGTCCGATGTTCATGACATCTCCGTCGCCGCTCCCCAGCTTGCCCCGGATTCAATCTATCGGACGAGTACGACAGCCTTGCCCGCCCATTCATACCGGCCACAATATGACACTTCCCGCACTCCGGGTCGCAAGCATTGACACATACTTGAGACTCCGAGTGCGGGAAGGTCATGCAGCTACCTGCTACAAAGCAGGTCAGCACGCGCAAGTCAGCACGCCGGTCTGTTTACCAGCGATCCTGATGTTTGCCGGTCTTCTTGGCAACGCTCAGCACAGCACCTGCACCGGCAAAAGCCGCCAGCGCCAGCAACGAGGCAGTCATATCGGCTCCAGTATGGGCGAGCTCGCCATTCGACGGCTGAGCCTTCCCCGTGGCAGAAGAAGCAGCAGTCGAAGCTGATGCTGCTGCATGCCGCGCCGGCGTGTTGGACTGCTTGGCGGCTTCAGCTTGCTTCTGTGCTGCTTCACGAGCGGCATCCGCCGCGGCCTGAGCCGCCTTGAACTGATTCAGCCACAGATCAGCAATCGCCTTCTGCGCCGCCGCGTTACCAGACTGTTCTTCAGCGGTCTTGAGCTGCTCTTGAGCGGCTTTCAGCGCATCTTGGGTTTCCTGCACTCGCTGGTCTGCCGCCTTCTTGCTCGATTGCGCATCCTGAACAGCCTTCCGCGCATTAGCCAAGGTGGCGTCCGCAGAATCGACAATGCCCTTGAGTGAAGCGAGCTTCTGCTGTGCCGCCTGGTAGGCGTCTTGCGCCTGCTTGAGGGCGGACTGAGCATCAGCCAAACGCTTGTTGGCGTCAGCAAGCGTGGCATTCGCCTCGCTCAGAGGCTCGGCGGCGGCATCGGCAGCCCGCTTCGCCTGAGCGGACTTCTCGTTGGCTTGACGCAATACCGCATCCGCCGCATCCGCCTTCTGTCGGGCAGTCGCGAGCTGCTGCTTGGCCGTCTGGTACGCGGCAAGCGTGGCGTTCGCCGCGTCGATCTTGTCTTGTGCCGCCTTCACAGCTTGCAAAGCCTTCGCATACTGTTGCTGTGCCGCCTCACTATCCGCCTTTGCGGTTGCAGCTGCCGCAGCAGCCGACGTTGCCGCTGTCTGCTTCGCTGCGTAATCAGCCCTCGCCTGAGTGAGTTTCTGCTGCAACTGGGAATCAGCGGATTCGCCGGCGTGGGCAGTCGCTTGGGCTTGTGCGACCTTCTTGTCTGCAGCGGTCTTGTCCGCCTGTGCGGAGGTCACATCGCTCGCGGCAGCCGCAGCCTTGGCATTCGCGGAATCCAGAGCGTTCGCGGCAGCCACGGCATCCTTCTGCTTGGACTGATATGTCGCCAGCGCAGTCTGGTAAGCGGCAGGTGCCTGTTCAAGCATTGCGCGGTACTGTTGCACGTCCTTGAGATAGTCATCGACGCTCATGACACGGCCGAGGGAATATTCCTTCGTGAAATCGCCGCGCTTGTACAGCACATCACTTGAAGAGCAGAACTCTTGAGCATCTAACGGAGAGTACGTATACGGATCATTTTCCCAATGCGCGGTATACCCGCTATGGCCGAACCCTGTGGTCTCGTAGTCTGAATGTACGATATTCAGATAGTGCCCGGTTTCTTGACCATCTTTATCGATATACGATTTCTTCTCTTCGGTATACCACCCAATAAATGGATCGTCATATCCATACGAAAGGTTTTCGCCAGCGTTATACAGCTTTGTATGACCCCGTTTCACGGATGCGTAATTCGCGTTCGTCATGCCTATAGCCATCAAGGTATCAGACACTGTGAGCGCATTCCTGCCGGGGAACTGGTCGTCAGACTGACGCAGCTTGTTGCCTTCCTTGATGTAGTTCAAGGCAGTGATCATGTTGTCGAACGATGTCGCATCATCGGCATTGCCGATCTGTGTCGCCGAAGCATACGGATTCTCCGTGGTATCGGTCAGCACTTGGGCCGCATACGACTGACCCTTATCGGTGAAGTACGCCAAAGCGCCCTGCTGAAGCTTCTTGGATGATTCGTCAGCCGCCACCTTCTTTGCATCGGCATCGGCCTTGGCAGCGGCTGCAGCCTGATCAGCGGCGGTCTTTGCGGCCTTGGCCTGCGCTGCATTCTTCGCAGCCTCGGTGGAAGCCTGCTGAGCTGCGGCGAGCTTCGCAGCTGCCTCCTGCTGAACTTGCTGAGCCTGCTTGAGGTTGTCGGATGCACTCTGAGAGGTTCCAGCCTGCGATTCAAGCGTCTTCACGGTTTGAGCCGCGGACTCGGCCTGCTGCTGAGCGGTTGTGGCGGCGGACTGTGCATCATCGGCTTTGGTCTGCGCGGTCTTGGCCGACTGTTGGGCTGATTGCGCCGCGGACTCGGCCTGCGCCTTCTCGTTGGTTCCATCGGCAAGCTGCTGCTGTGCGGAAGCGGTCTTCGCCGGATCATTGGCATCAACGGCATTCGCGGTGGCTTGTTCAAGCTGCTGATTGGCGGCATCAGCCTGCTGCTGAGCCGACTTCTGCGCCGCCTGAGCCTGCTGGAGTTGGGCATTTGCATTGTCCGCCTGCTCAGCTGCCTCGGTTTGCGCCGTCGCTGCAGCTTGCTGGGCGCTGGAAGCGGCGTCAGCCTGCTGCTGGGCGGCCTGCTGGGCGGCCTGGGTGCTCTTCACGGAATCCTGCGCCTGCGGAAGATTGGCTGTAGCCTGCTTAATCTTGGCTTCAGCATCGTTCAGCGCCTGCTGTGCAGCCTGCTGGCTTGCTGCGGCATCAGACGCCTGCTGCTGGGCTTGCGTCTGTGCTTTCGATGCAGCTTCAGCCGCGGCACGGGCGTCTGCTTCCTGTTTCTGGGCTTCAGCGAAAGCCGCGTTTGCGGAATCGGCACGCTGTTGCGCTTCATCAAGCGTCTGGGGAGCCTGAACAGATGAAGCAGCAGATACGTCATCTTGCGCAGAGGTATCGGCCGAGCCGTCGGCAGAAGACACATTGCCGCCCTGCACGCTGCTACTAACAGGCGTCATGTTTTGATCAGCGAGCGCAACATCCCCCGGTTCGGCGGCCATAGCAGCGACCGGGCTGACCAGTGTGGCTGCCGCCACTGAAATCCCCACAAATTTCTTCTTCGAAGTCATCACAGCTCCTTCTCATCTGTAATATCAAGCCCCTGCCTGATTACTTGGTTATTCTACAATCTTTGCTGGATTTCTACCCAACGAATCCCGGCCGCTGCATGAACCAACCCGATCTTCCCAACAACCCAAATCACACCGTCAACAACCCCAACAAACAAGCGAACGGCGGCAAGCTGCCTGCGCAACTTGTCGCCGTCACCCGAGCGTATCGCCGAAATCACGCCACCTTGCCGGATTGCAAGTGGTCGAAGACCGGCTTGTTATCGCCGTCGAACTTGTAGACGCCGATGTTGGCGCTCGACGGATCATGGTCCTTGTTGAACGGGCCGATGCCGGTCAAACCTTGGTACTGAATGGATTTGCCGCCCTTGATCAGCGCCAGGCACTCCTTGTAGCTCTTGCACTTCGTGCCGCCATCCGCACCGGAGACCGCAGGCAGATTGTCCTTGATCGTCGCGCCGTCAACCGCGCCACCCTTCTGGGCAGCGAGCGCGGACAATACTACTGCGTCATAGGTTTCAGCCGCATACGTGAAGTTCTTGACCGACGAATCAATGGACTTGATGCGTTTTTGGAACTCGTCACTCGCTTCGGCGCCTGGAATCGTTGCGGCATCGCCCTTGAGCACGCCGGGGTCGAAATCGCCCGAATAATCCTGGGTGTTGCCATCAGTCAGGTACAGCTTGTTGGTATCGATGCCTTGGCTGATCATTTCCTTGACCAGTGCTTTGGTCTGATCGAAGGCAATCACCAGAATTGCGTCGGGGTGGGAGGCTTTCAGCGTGGTCACCAGTGACGAGAAATTCGTCTCCGTCGGGTCGAAGGTCTCGGTCTTGCCGTAGACGATATTGACATTGCTGTCGGCGAGCGTATTGACGATCACCTTGCGCAGCCCAGTGCCGTATTCGTCGTTGAACACCGCGATGGCGAGATTTTGCACGCCATCTTGTTCGATGACGTTGCCCATCACCGCGCCCTGCACGCCGTCAGGGGCGATTGTGCGGAAGAAATACTCGTCGATGCCGGACAGGCTGGGCGATGTGGCGCCGACCGAAATAACCGGGACCTTGGAACCGGAAGCCTGCTTGTAGATGTTCTTGGTCACCGAACTGGACGGCGAGCCGATGATGACGCCCGGCTTCTTGGCGAGCAACGACTGCACACCGGAGGTGTTCTGGTCGGCGTGGTCGGCGTCTGAGGAATCGGCGATGGCGGTGTTCACGTCTTTGCCGAGCACGCCGCCTGCCGCATTGACATCCTTGACGGCGAGCTTGAACGCTGCGACCGTATCGGGGCCGAGGTATGACAGGCTGCCAGTCTCAGGGAAGAAGCCGCCGAGCATCAACGCCCCGGAATCGGCTGAGGATGAGCCTGATGACGAGGATGCCCCCGAGCCGCAGGCAGCGAGGCCGGACAGACCGAACGCGGCGGCGGCGAACAGTGCGGTCGCGCGCATCGTCGCCGTGCGAGCGGAGCGGCGGCGACGCATGCGTGCGTGGTGGTGTTTGCGGTTGAACCGCTCGTTGTCCGGGCTTGACGCATGGCCTGCTTCGTGGCCTGCTGCGGTATTGTTCATCGCATGCCCGGTATCTGTGAATCCAGTCATGATAGCTTCCTTTCTTCTGCTTCCCAAACAATCCGCCTCCCCGGGAACCGGTATCAAACTGATGCCTGAGCTTGTGCTCGAGCTTGGGCTTGAGCCTGGGCTTGTGTTCGAGCCGATTCGAATCATCGGCATCAAACGCGCGTCTCATCGATAGCGGTTTGCGCCAGATGATGGTTTCCGGTGCAATACCGGGGTGTTGCGTTGCGCACCATTGTGCGGATTGAACATTTCTCCGCCGTTCCTCTTGGGCAACATCGCTGTTGCCGGACGGGGCGGTGCGTAACCATCAGCGCACAATCGTGTTTCGGGGGTGGTTTGACTGGGCGGGGGTTGCAGGGGCTGCGTTTGGCGGGGCCTAGGTGTGATGCGGTCGTAGTTTTGTGGGACGTGAGTGTTGCAGGGGCTGGGGCGGTGGGGCGTGAATGCGGTGGAGTCGAAGCCTGACGGGATTCGGCTTGGTACAACGGAGTACTATACGGTGTGGCTATCTGCCGTATCTGTAGTACCTGCCGGAAGCTATCTCGCTTATCTGTGTTCGTCACCCGCAGATACCTGCAGTAGGGTCGTTGATTTTCCGCGGATTGTACTCGCGGTATCAGGCATATGCGAACACAGATAGCTGAGATGCGGTCCGCGAGGTACTACAGATAAACGAGATGCCGGAGTTCCGGTACCACAAGAATGCGAACGCCCGCGCCGAGCCGACACAGGTCGCAGTGGATGGGAGCGCAGAGGCTCCACTATGTGAGGATTGGCTCGCACAATGGCCTGACAAGTAACCGGAATCGGCCACGCGGGCCAGTCAAAGGGCGAGTTTGTGAGGATCAGCTCACACAATGACCATGCCGGCGGTCGGGACTAGCAGTACCGGCATTCCAAAGGGTCATCGTGTGAGGATTGACTCATACAACGACCCTTCCAACGACTGAAACCAATCATCCGGACCAGCCAAAGGGCGAGTGTGTGAGGATCGACTCACACACTGGCCCTTCCGACGGCAGAAACCGGTCAACCGGACCCACAGAACGGCCATCGTGTGAGGATTGACTCACACAGTGGGGAGTTTGCGGTTGGGGCCAAGGGACATCATCGGGAGGCGGCTGGGATGAGATCCGGGATGGTTGCGAAAGGCCTCACCGCCCTAGCTCAGGCAGTTGCAGCTTGGACCAGGCATTGGGCGACGCGCTCGGTGATCGCTTCGGGTTGCGAAATCGTCACTCGCATCGCATTGCCTTGGGTGACGCCCGCATCGGTCAGCAACGTTGCGGCCGCGCCATCAATACCAATAGTCGAAGCACGGCTGAAACCGCCTGCTCCAACAGTTCCGATGCCTGCGGTGTCGGCGACATGATAGGCGGCGTCACCGATTTCGCGACCAGCTCTGCAACCAGCATCCCCGACACTGGCAGCGCTGACCCCACCAGTCCCAGCAACACCACCAACCTCAGCGTCACCGCCAGCACCAGCGACATCAACGCCCGCAGTCCTCTCAACACCTACAACCCCAGCAATCACATCGCTCCCGACGATTCCACCATCCACCCAATCGTCGCCGCCGATCACACACTCCTGCACACGCGAATCGTCATCACTTGCTGAGACGCGGAATTCCGGCAGAAACCGTCCGCCTTCCGCCACACGGATATGCTCCTGCGCGAGAACCCGCCTCGCCGCAGCCGGATCGCGCACCGGCAACCACATATTGAATCCGCTGCCCGGCACGGTTTGCATCCCGAAACGCTCCAGCAGCGCAGCCATCGTCTTGCGCCTGAGCGCATACGTGTGGCGTGCGCCTGCAATGGTCGAATACGCTTGACGATCCGCAAGCATCTCGCACAGCAGCTCCTGCAAGAACCGACTCACCCAGCCGGCTCCCAGCCGTCGCCGCTCCACAATCGCATCAACCGCTTCACGCGTCCCCGACAACGCCGCAAGCCGCAAATCGGGGCCATGCGACTTCGAAAAACTGCGGATATGAATCACCCGGTCAGGCAACAGGGACCCTAGGGACACCGCGAATACATCAGCGACCATGCCGCTGCTATCATCCTCGAGAATCGGCGGAATCTCGCGCCCCGCGGCTTCCTGCTCCCACATGCGCAGCACCCGGGCGATCACCGACAACCGCTGGGGCGTATAGCTGATACCTGTGGGATTCTGCGCCCGCGGCTGGATGATGATCATGCCGATGCGACGGCCCTGGTCGTGCGTCGACCCCGCGGACGGGCTGAAACGCTCCAGCACCTCGAACAAAAGATTGGGATCCATGCCTTCCGCATCAACCGGCACGCCGACGGCGATTGCCCCGCTTTCGCGCAGCACATCAAGAATGAACGGGTATGTGGGCGATTCGACAATCACGACATCGCCATGGCGCACAAATGTGGCGATGGCAAGCGCAAGCCCATCCCCCGCGCCGGACACCATGGTCATCGCCTGCGGATCATACGGCCAATCGCCGCGCAATTCCTCCTCCAACATCGGCAGAATTGTCGGCCCGGAGTACGAGTTCACAAATGCCCGCCGGTTGCCGAGCCGGGCCAAATATGGGCGGATTGGCGGCAGAAGCGTATTATCCGGAGTTCCGCGGGACAAGTCGATGACCGGGGCGTGGACGGCGGCGAAGCCTCGCATTTGACCGGATGCACGCCTGTCGAATCCGGACGCGCTGGCGCCCGATGTGCGAGAAGCGGACACGCCGGTATTTCGCCCGGATTTTCGACCATAATTCGGCCCGGCATCACATCCGTCGGCATACCCCTCGCTCATTCCGTCGTCCATTCCGTCAGCACGCCCGGCCGCCCGTCCGGCATCACGCTCTACGTCGAGTCCAGCATCTTCGCTGTTATGTTGACTGGATTCTTCCTCATCGCCCGGCATCTCAAGGATTTGGCCCGCATCAGACATGTCGAACACGGCTCGGGCACCCGCCACCGAAGGCATGGCCGTACGCGCTCCCCAGCCATCCGCGCCTCCCGCGAATGACGCAGCCGAGGCCGGCGGAATGTTTACTTCGGACAGCGCCTGCGGAAGCACGAACGTGCCCGCCCTACCCCGCGAATGGATGACCCCCGAACGGGCGAGCATATGATACGCGGCGGAAACCGTGGCCGGACTCACGCGAAGTGCCGCCGCAAGTGCGCGAACGGTCGGCAGACGGGTTCCTTCAGGCAAAACTTCAGTGGAGACCAACGTGGTCAGCGATTCGACAATGCGTTGCGGAGTAGCCCTCGCGGTCTGGGTACGGACGAATCCTGCAAGACGCTCGGCCTCGACGACCAGCGTATGCCCCGCCCGGATGCCGGACATGCCACGATCCGCAGCGCCGGCCAACACGGGAGTTCCCGCGGAATCATCGGGCTCCTGCCCGCCCTGAGATTGCTGTGGACCTTGGAGGGCAAAGGAGTCACTGGAATCACGGGAATCTACCAGTCCGCTGCCGCTGCCGGCACCGGGCTTAACATCGTCCGGATGACGAATCCTCGAATCATTGTGCTTATTGTCTGTGATCATTTCGCCTTCTCACCTTCTGCACTCTCCGCGGCCCACGCGCACACGCTTCATATGACACGCCTAGTATCGCCAATCGCGGTTATTCCGGTGTTTCAAGACGATGCACAACAGGAAATGTCCACGTAAAACGCGAAATGTTCATTGCCCACAATGCCAATTGCAACGTCACATGGCGTCACATGCGATGCCAAATGAACACAGCCGGCCCGACGCCGGAACCCATCCTAGGAAAGGACACATCATGGGACACGATTGCTCGGCAGATGAGACGATCTGGGACGACGCCTACGCGTTGGACCGCGCGCACGTTTTCCACTCCTGGCACGCACAGCGCAACCTCCACCCAACCGAGGTGGTCACCGGCCACGGCGTGTGGCTCAACTACGCGGATGGCCGCGAGATGCTGGACTTCACCAGCCAGCAGGTCAACGTGAATATCGGCTACCAGCACCCCGCGGTCGTCGAAGGCATCAAGCAACAGGCCGAATTGCTCGCCACCATCGGCCCCGACTACGCGAACCTCGCCCGCGGACGGGCAGCCTCGCTTGTTGCACGCCGCGCACCTCAAGGGTTCGACAAGGTGTTCTTCACGAACGCCGGCGCCGACGCGAACGAGAACGCCATGCGCGCGGCGCGTCTGGTCACCGGGCGCGACAAGATCCTCTCCTCCTACCGCTGCTACCACGGCAATACGGGCGCGGCAATCAGCGCGACCGGCGACTGGCGGCGCAAACCGAACG
Organism: Bifidobacterium thermophilum DSM 20210; assembly: GCA_000771265.1. Classification (GTDB taxonomy): domain Bacteria; phylum Actinomycetota; class Actinomycetes; order Actinomycetales; family Bifidobacteriaceae; genus Bifidobacterium; species Bifidobacterium thermophilum. The sequence goes on along the minus strand of JDUB01000018.1, from coordinate 58,219 downwards.
ATTACGCACGCGGCCACGTCCACTTCTTCACACCGTACCTGTACCGTTCCGAATTCTTCGCCACCACGCAGGAGGAGGAATGCGAGCGCGCGCTCACTCATCTCGAGCATGTGATTCAGTTCGAGGGGCCGGACACCATCGCCGCCGTACTGCTCGAATCCATTCCCGGCACCGCGGGCATCATCATCCCGCCGAAGGATTATTTCAAGGGTGTGCGCGAAATCACCCGTAAATACGGCATTCTGATGATCACCGACGAAGTGATGGCCGGCTTCGGGCGAACCGGATTCTGGTTCGCGCTCGACGACTACGATTACACGCCGGATATCATCACCTTCGCCAAGGGGTGCAATTCCGGGTATGTCCCGGCTGGCGGCGTAATCATGTCCGACCCGGTCGCCAAGTATTTCGACGACGTCGTGTTCCCGGGCGGCCTCACATATTCCGGACACCCGCTGGCGATGGGCGCGATTGTGGCCGCGCAGGAGGCGATGGAACGCGAGCATATCGTCGACAACGCTCACAATGTCGGCCAAGACGTGCTCGGGCCGGGTCTTCAGGCGCTTGCCGAGCATCATCCCGCCATCGGCGAAGTCCGCGGCAAAGGCGTGTTCTGGGCGGTGGAACTGGTCGCCGACCGGACAACCAAAGAGCCGCTTGATGACGCCAGTATGCAGCGGATCGTGGCGGAGGCAGACAAACTGAACCTGGTGCTCGGCGTGCACAACAACCGCATCCACGTGACCCCGCCTTGCGTAATCAGCGCCGAGGAAGCGGCCGAAGGCGTCGCCCGGCTTGACAAAGCGATGACCGCGGCAGGCTGCTGACTGTGACCCAGCGGCACTCACGCGGCCTTGACAGCATCATCATAAAACTCGAGAAACCTTACGGATACCACGCTTAGGGGCGTAACCCCTACAGGCGGAACCCTTATTACAGAAAGGAAAGCTGATTATGACAGCACAGGCAACAACACCATCAGCGGACGGCATCACGCGCGCGGTCGTGACCGGAGCATCCAGCGGAATCGGCGCGGCGACGGTTCGCGCGCTGGTCGCAGACGGATGGCACGTCGTGGCACTGGCACGCAGGGCCGAGCGTCTCAACACATTGGCTCAGGAACTCGGCGATGCAGTCGAGCCGATCGCCGCCGACATCACCGACGAATCAAGCACACAGGCAGCCGTCGAGACGATACTCGCCGGCGGGCCAGTCAAGGCGCTCGTCAACTGTGCCGGCGGGGCCATCGGCAAGGATCCGGTCGCCACCGCGAGCATCGACGATTGGCGGGCAATGTACGAACTCAACGTGCTCGGCACGCTACGCATGACGCAGAAGTTGCTCCCCGCGCTCAAAAAGTCTGCCGGAACCGTGCTCGTCATCTCCTCGACCGCAGGCATCGAACCGTATGAGGGCGGTGCCGGGTATTGCGCGTCGAAATTCGCCGAACGCGTGATGGCCCGCGTCTTGAGGCTCGAGATGATCGGCGAGCCGATTCGCGTGGTCGATATCTCCCCCGGCATGGTGCATACCGATGAGTTCTCGATGCATCGCTTCCACGGCGACGCTGCCAAGGCCGCAGCTGTGTACGCCGGCGTGCCGGACCCGCTGAAGGCCGAGGATATCGCCGAATGCATCCGTTGGGCGCTTGACCAGCCCGATACCGTCGATATCGACTCGATTGTGGTCAGACCGCGGGCGGAAGGCTCCTACACCAAGGTGTTCCGCAAATAGGTTTTCCGCGGGTCTCTAGACCGTTATGGCAAACGGCACCTGGACGGCTTGGATAATGAGTCGTACAGGTGCCGTTGCTGCCTCCGGCTGTACCGGCGTTACTTCGTCCCGATGGCACAAGCCGAGGTATCCACACTCACTCCAGGATCTTCCCAGCCCATCGGTGTCTGGTCAACACCAAGGTCTGCTGTAGCCTTCGTGGAGGTGGTCACGTCGAAGGAGTAGGTCATCGATTTTCCGGGGTTCAACAGCACCAGCGTCGTGGTGACGCCCTTGCCGTTCAACGTGGTCTGCTTCGGCGCCACGGACACCGTGCCGTTCCCGCTTGTGGTGATATTCGAAATCGACCCACCGGCAGGCGCGTAAATCAGCATCTTCTCGGCGGCCATACCGCGCGCCAAACTCGGAACTTGGACGCCACCGGCGATGTAATCAGGTACCTTGGCCAGTTCGGCATTCGTCATTGTGTTGTTCAGCGTGTATTCCACATGGTAGGTCTGCGAACCGTCACTATTGCACGACGTGCGCGTGATCTTGGTCGTGCGGTGCACGTACCAGTCCATCTTGGACGGGTTCTGCTCGGTGATGTACACGCCGATCTTCGGGTTGGCCTCGTCACTCGGCGTGGATGCTGTGAAGCCAGCGGACAGTAACGAGTTTTCCGTCGCCTCATCGAAGCTGTACATGGAGAAGTGCCGGTTCTGTGCAAGCGAGGACATCGCCTGACCGACCTGGGTGAGCTTCTCAAGGTTGATATTCGAGAACATCGCGCTGATCGACTGAGTTGCGACCTCGGTGAAATATCGGTCCTGCATACTCACCGGATATTCCTTGTACACGGTGTTGAGCAAAAATTCCGCCGTATTGGTGCCGTCGAGTACGCGGCCGTCCGACAAGGTGACCTGCCCGTTGATCGCGACCATCTTCTGCAGGAACACCGGATCGACCATGAGCACGCCGTCCAAGTTCTGGCTCGCCCCCCATGGGGTGCGCTGCCAAATCGCGCGCATGCCTTCCGCCGAACGCTGCGCGTCAGGGTACACCGCGAGATCGCGCATATCGAAGGACATCTGCAGAGGCCCCCACTGGTAGAAAATCCGCTGCTCGTCCGCGGTCGGGTCTCCGGCGCCATACGGGATGTACTCGTTGTTCGAACGGAAATCCCCGATTGAGATCTTGCCGTTGTCCGTAGTCATAACACCCACCGAACCCAGCAGACCGCCGCTGGAACGCGCTTCGGACGTGGTCATCGCCATGACCGCATACGTTTTCGCGCCGCCGGAGCCAAGGAAACCGGGAATGATATCCAGCGCGCTGGAAAGATTGTTGATGGTCGTTCCCGCGGCGTTCAGCTGCTGCTTGCCGCTGTCGTACGCCGTAGCGACCTTACCGATCTTGGGTTGCGGCAGGGCGTCATATTCCTTGACCAGCTTCTGGAGCGGCTCGTTCGCGGCCTTCATGGATGTGGCCGCCTGGGTGATCGGCTCGAGGTTCAGCGACCCGTCGTCCGTGGTCAGCGGTGTGTTGACCAGCGTGCCCAGTGTGGAGCTCAGCTGCGGAATCGACTCGGTGGTCAGCGCATGCACGATGCGCGTCATGCCGCGGACAGTTGTGATGTCATTGCCGTACACCGGCATGTGGGATGCCAGCGTCCACAGCTTGCCGTTCGTGATTTGTTCGGCGGTGGCGGTTTCCGATTGCAGTTGCGGCAGCACCGCGTTGATGGAATCCACCGTATCTTTGCTGATGCCGGACGCACCTGAGCCCGAAAGCCCCTTCAGGCCGGACATCAGCGAAATCGCCTTCTCCTCGTGGGCTTTGACTTCCATGGCCTGCTTGTAGAAGGTGTATGCCGTGATGCCTGCAGCCGCAGCCACGACCACCAGAACAGCCAGTACAATCCATGGCCGGATATGCCTGCGCCTGCCCCCGTGGACACCGGGCATATTGCCGTGCTGCGCGGTATGTCTGCTCATCTTGCTCCTCACCGATCCCCGGTACGCGGCCCGGTACGGCTATGCCACACCTTGGGCCGCACCGATGCAATCCAACTGAAAATATCCCGCATCGTATTATCCCGCACCCGAGGAACGTATCTGACGGCCTGACGGGGATGTCCACCGTTGTTCCACGTTTCCGTTTCCACCACGCATATCAGGCTGATGGTTGGGGGCGATGGGCGCGGGAGATGGGCGACAGCTGATTGACGGACCTAGACGGATTTAGACGGACGGCGCCAGCGGATTGACGCCGTCCGATCGACATCAGACCCGCACAACCACGTCGGCGACACGCATCGTCGACTGCCGATGCGAGACCAGCACAATGGCGACATCGCGCTCGGCGGCCATCTGGTTGATTGACGTGAGAATCACCGCCTCGTTCAAGGCGTCCAGACGACTGGTCGGCTCATCGAATAGCACCAAGTCCGCCTTGCGCAGGAAGACACGTGCCAAGCCGATGCGCTGCCGTTCGCCTTCAGACAGGCGCCCGCCAAGCTCGCCGACCTGTGTATCGAGCCCGTCAGGCAGCGAATCGACCAGATCCAGCACAGAAGCCTTGCGCAACGCCTCACGCAGCTGCTCGTCGCTCGCATGTTCGTCGGCGATGCGCAGATTCTGCGCAATCGACCCGTCGAACAGATATGTCTCCTGGCTCATCATGGTTTGTACACGACGGCGGTAGGCCGCATCCACCTGCGGAAGGGGCACGCCGGAGAAGCGGACTTGACCACGCTTCGGATCCCAATAGCGCATCAACAGTTTCAGCACTGTTGACTTGCCGCGCCCGGACGGACCTTGGATTCCCAAGATGCCGGTCTTGGGGACAGCCAGGGACAGGTTGCGCACAATCGGCTGGTCAGGGCGGTACGAGAAGTCCACGTGCTCGAACGCCATGCCGTCATACTCAGGCTTGTTGGTTCCCGTCTCCACAACCGCCGGCTGCTCGTCAAGCAGGGCGAACAGACGCCTCGCGGAGGCGAAGGTCTGCGTCAGATTCGCCGGAAGCGCGCTCAAGGCGAGGGTCGGGCCGAACGAGCTGGCAATCAACACCACGGCGACCACCGCATTCGGGATGGAGAACGAATTGCCCTGCGACACGCGCAAGGCGACCATGACCGCGCCCACCGTGGCTGCGATAACCAGCAGACCGCCGATTGCAGTAAAACGACCGGTACGGCGGCTCAGACGGGAGCGTTCCGACCACAGGCGGCGGGTTCTTGAGACGATGTTGCCCAGCCGCTTACTGCCCTGCCCGAACCGGATGATTTCATCCAGACCGTGCATATCGTCAAGCATGACATCGTCAAGTTGCGCGGAATACTTGCGAATCTTCGGGCCAAGCGTACGCACGCTCGCCGCAAAACGGCGGGGAAGCAACACGCCGACAATCAGATGAGAGACGACCAGCAGCAACGCGAACCACGGGTCGAGTGTGAAGGCCGCAACCGCGAACACCACCGTGGTCACCACGGCGATGACAACCGGCGAAATCGTGTGCGCGAAGAAGATCTCCAGCAATTCGACATCAGTGGTAATCAGCGAAATCAAATCGCCCTTGCCCTTGCCGGCGAGCTTGGCAGGAGCCAGTCTGCGCAGCGCGGCGAAGGCCTTGGAACGGAACAGCGCCAGCAGGCGGAACGCGACATTATGGTTCATATACTGTTCCGCGTACCGCATGATACCGCGCAACACACCGCACACGACCATGCAGATCACCGCGGTGCGGGACGACAGCCCCCACACCGGATGACCGAGATGAGCGAACAGGGCGCACACGCCGAACACCGGCAGGAATGTCGCCGATAGATGACCGATAGTGCCATACAGGCATGCTTGGACCATGTACAAGCTCAACGGCCGGACTTCGCCGAGCAGACGGCCGATCAACGACATTGAGCCGGGGCGCTTGCCGGGCGTGTCACCGACAGCGGAGGCGGTTCCCGAGGCGGCATCCGGGCTGGTGTCAGCACTGTTGGCATTCGCCGCCGTATCCGTTGACGAAGCCTCAGATACCGGCTCAGCCGCCGATTGAGAGGCCGATTGAGATGTGTCGCCCATAGACAGGGCGGAAGCACCGGATGCCGCAGCACGGCTGCCCATACCCGCCAGCTGGCGCATCTGCTCGCTACCGACCATCATCCGTGCGTCATCACGGTGGGAGACATGCTCGAACACCGCTTGTGCCCGGAACAGTTTCGCGTACACGCCATCCGTGACCACCAGCGCATCGTGCTGGCCAGTCTGGGCGACCGTGCCATGGTCGAATACCACAATCTGGTCGGCGAGCACCGCATTCGCAACACGATGCGTAATCATCAGCACCGTTTTGCGGTCCGCCAAATCGCGGATGGTAGCGAGAATACGGTTCTCGCTTTCCACGTCTACACTGCTGGTTGCCTCATCGAACACATAAATCGCGCTGTCACGCAGCAAGGCGCGGGCAATCGCGAAGCGCTGGCGCTGGCCGCCTGACAGATTCGCCGCATCCTGCTCGATTTTCATGTCAAGACCGCCGGGCTGGGCGCACACGAAATCATCGATACGCGCCTGATGCAGCGCGACCCACAGGTCGTTGTCCGTGGCGCCGGGCTTGGCCATCACCAGATTCTGACGCAGTGTGCCAGCGAACAAGTGGCTGCGGGCGCTGACGACCGTGACCGCGCCCGTCAGCGACTGCTCCGCAACATCACTCAGTTCCACATCCGCGGATGTGCCGAGCAGAGAATAACCGAGACGAATCGAGCCGTCATAGCCGACCAACGAACCGCCCAGCAGACCTGCTGCCGTGGACTTGCCGGACCCGGACACGCCGACAATGGCCGTCAACTGGCCCGGCTGCGCGGAGAAATCAACATCATGCAGAGCAATGTTCTTATCATCGCCAGAGCCGTAAGCGAATCCGACATGGTCGAAAGTCACTGACACGGAATCCGCGACAGAAGGCAGACGAATGCTGCCGTGATGCGGCACCGGGGCATCCAGCAGCGCGAAAATGCGCTTCGTGGACGTCATGCCGTTCATCGCCACATGGAAATACGACCCCAACTGGCGCAACGGCAGGAAGAAACTCGCCGACAGCAGCGCGACCACCAAGGCAGCCGGCAGCCAGATCTGGCCGATCATGAACTGCCAAATCGCCACGCCAATACCGGCCGCGGTGCCACCGTACGCCACCAGGTCCATCGCCGAGAGCGAGCGCAACTGGATTTGCAGCACACGCATGGTCATCACGCGGAATTCCTCGGCCTTGCGGTTCATGTCCTCGGCCGCACGCCCGTCGGCATCGAAGGTTTTCAGCGTTTCCAGGCCCTGCAAGTCGTCAAGGAACGCAGCGCCCATATCCGTGTACTTGCCCCAGTACTTCTTGAACACGCGGGAGGCGCTCATCGCGACCAGCCCCACGATGATGACAATCAGCGGAGCGCACACCAGCAGCACCAGCGCGGCAGGCCAATTGACGGGGGCAACAAAGATGAACAGGGTGATCGGTGCGAGAATCGAATAGAACAGTTGCGGAAGGAACAGTTCGAAGAAGCTTTGGATTTGCTCAATGCCCTCGCCTGCGGACTGGACCACGTCGGAGGTGCGTACGCGCTGGGCGTAGGAGGGGCCCAGTTGCAGCATTTTGCGGTACAGCTTCTCACGCAGGGCAAGTTTGACGCTTTCGCTGGCGCGGGTGCCGAAATAGGCGGAGCAGCGGGTGGCCACGTATTTCACGACAACGATGACGGCGATGAACAGGATGAACATGCCGTAATTGTCCGGGTACGCCGACAGGGCATGTTTGCCGGATTCGAGTGCCGAATCACCCTGTGTCTGCGCAGGGTTGAGGCACCTGCCGATCGCGTTGAGCTGGGTGCATTTGGACGCGTCAAGCGGCTCGACATACCCGAGGATGTTGCCGAGCAGACCAACCAGAACATAGGCGAATCCGATATCCGCCAACAGCGACACCCATAGGCATACCACCTTCGCAGCCACCAAGCGCTTGATGCCCGGCGTCAACGAAAACAGCCGCTTATCGAACATGCCGACCCCTTTCCGCGTACGCGAATCACATGACAACATCTCACTGGACCCGTTGACCTGGAGCTGAGCGGCCTGCGCCGGGGACCTCGCCGCCTGCCTGCCGTGTTGTCCGCTTCGTAGCGGTCGCACGGCAACGGGGTTGGTCGACACCATCCGGTGACGGTCGATGCGCCCGGCAGCCGGCGGAGCGGTCCGCGCATGATGGGGACACCATGCTGTGAAGGCCTGAAAACTTGGGATTCAGACGATCCGGGACGCTACATGCCAACCGCATACGGTCACGATCACAATGGGGGTATTGTAGCTGATTGTCTCGGCATCCACCAGAGTTTCCGCAAACCGCGACCAATACTCCATAATCCCGCGTCATCCCGTGCGAAGGCGGGCGGAACCACAAAACTGGTGGATGCGCTTGCTCTGGCTCCAACCGCTCCCAGCTCTCCGCTTCCGGCTCCGGTGTTTCGCAACTGAGCGGACAGTCACCGTCCCAGCGATACGCCCGCCAGTGAGGCGCGTTTGACGACTTTCGCCTCAACCTGGCCGACACCGTACGTGGAGACCGGATAGCCAGGTTCCGGCCCCTCCCCCATCAGGAACAGCGCCTCACGCATCGCGGCAACGCCAAGCTGGCTGTAGTCCGGACGAATCGTCGTCAACGGCGGGAACGTATCGCTGGCCACCGCAATGTCATCAAAACCGGCCAAACTGACGTCCTGCGGAATGCGAATATCGTGCTCACGCAACGCACGAGCCACGCCGATGGCCTGAGCGTCACTTGCCGTGACAATCACCGTCGGCAGTTTGGCGCCTGATGAGCCGAAGCATTCCAGCACATGGTTCATTTGCGCGTACGCTTCATCGGACTGCCAAGAGCGGCATCGAACCACATTCGAGGAAATCGCGTATTGCGCGGACAGTTCACGCCACGCTTCGAGCCGTGTCGTCGCATCACGCCACTGAGAAGGCCCTGCGATATACAAGGCCGTGCGGTGCCCATAGCCGGCGATCATGCTGAGCAGCCGGTCCATGGCCCCCCATTGGTCGATGCCCACGACCGCCGTCCGGTCGCGCTGGGCTTCGTCATGAATCATGCTCAGCCCGGTGCTAATGCTGGTTCCGCCGTGTGTCGCCGTCAGCAAAATCCGCGGCCTAGTGACCGGGGCGCGACACGCCGCAGTGAACAGGACATCCGTCGGCACCATCATGATGAACGCGTCCACGTTGAGTTCGTCAAAGCCGTCACACAGATGGTTGAAATCGTTTTGCGAACACATGGCCTTGCGAATCATCGACACGGCGACGAACAGGCCGCGAGACCGTGCAGCAGCTTCAATCGCTTGCAAGGTCTGCACCTCGCCATGGAACTGGTCGCCTCCCATAATCACGCCGATGATGCGGGAACGGCTCGATGCGAGGGCTCGCGCGGAATTGCTGGGGCGATAGCCGAGCTGCTGGATGGCTTGGCGCACACGATTGCGTGTGTCAACTGACACGTCGGGCGAATGGTTGATCACACGGGAGACGGTCTGATAGCTGACTCCCGCCAGCGCGGCCACATCCTTCATTGACGGGCGGGCGGTGCGGCGATGGTGCTCCATCGAATTCGTCTCCTTTCTTCATGGTGTTGATGCTGCTGGCGTCTATCTGGCTGGTGTAGCCAATCCGGTTGATATATGCGGGTGGTGTCGTCAACCTAGGTGGGCTGGCTCCCTACTGGTGCCAATCGAGCTGGCGCCCCGGCTGAATTGTCGCACGGCTGAATTGTCAGTATTCAGACCAGATGCCAACTCAACCGGTGCAAGGGCGTCGGCCCATACTTTGCGATCGCATCGCGATGCACCTGCGAGCCGTACCCTTTGTTGCGCGCCCAACCGTATGGCTCATACGCCGGATTGCCTTCGGCGATATCCACCATCAGATGGTCCCTGGTGACTTTCGCGATGACCGCCGCCGCGGCAACCGTGGCGCAATGCTGATCGCCTTTGACTTTCGTGATGATGTGGGCGGGCACCGGAACGTCCGGCGCGTCGAAGGTGCCGAGAGCGGCGGTGATGTAATCGTTAGGACCGTCGAGAATCCCACCGACACGGATGGCGCTTTGGGGCGTCTGTGTCGCGCCGCCGATACCAAGCTGGCGTTCCAGCTCGTCCAACGCACGCAGGGCGGCTACACCGAGCGCATAGGTGATGCCCCATTCGTCGATTTCGGTATTGCTCGCCTGACCGACCGCGCTTGAGGCGCACCACCGGCGCAACGGGTGGAATATCGCCTCCCTGCGATGTTCCGTCAGCATTTTAGAGTCCGCGACCCCTTCAGGCACCGTCAATGTCGGCAAGTCACGCGCCCAAATCGCGGTGGCGCCGACCATCACTGGACCGGCGAGGGAGCCTCGGCCAACCTCATCGAATCCGACAATCACATCGTAGCCTTGGGCGGCCAGGGTACGTTCCAGCTCGAGTGTGGGAACCGGGCGAACGTGTATCGTACTGCGTTGACCGATGCGTCGATTGCTGCGCGCAGTGTGCGCTGCCGTTGCGGTGCGCACGGGCTGGTCGGCATTCGCTGTGTGCGCGGTATGAGCAGTGTCTTGAGAACTGCTGGGCTCGTCATGCTGGGTTGGGGACATTCGCGAACACCTCGTGATGGGAATTAAGTCTGCCGATGCGGTTGAGCGGCCAGTTGCGCACAATCGCCACGCCGAGCACATCACTAATCGGGACGAGACCGTTCGACCCGTCATCCTGGTGATAGCGGGAATCCGCGGAATTGGCGCGATTGTCGCCAAGCACGAAAATATGGCCCTCGGTCACAGTGACGTTGAAGGCAAAATCGCTGGGTTGCACGCCGGGTTTGAGATACGAGCTTTCATCGATGGCCACGCCGTTGATGGTCACCGGCTGGCCGGCGCCAGCGCATGCCACGGTGTCGCCCGGCAGGCCGATAAGCCGTTTGATCAGATCATCGCTGCCCATTGATGATTCGGATTGCAGCCAGTTGGCGGGGTCTTTGAACACCACGATGTCACCGCGCTGCAACTTGATGAGGTCGGGCGCAAGTTTCGTGGTGATGACCCGGTCGTTGATTTCGATGGTATCCAGCATGGAGCCTGAAGGAATCACATAGAAACCGAACAGGAACACGCGCATGAGCAGCACGATCAGTACCGGGATACCACACCACAGCAGCCATTCGCGGGCGTTCTCGGAGGTTGACGATGCGCTTGCAGAGCGTCGCGGGGCACCGCCGCGGGACGACGAGCCGGATGCGTGGGCCGCATGGGCTGCGCGCGCTGCGTGCCGGGCGTGTCGGGATGATACATCATCTGGGGCGTTCGCTGGGGAAAACTCCGGGGAAAAATCTTGGAAGAAAGTCTGAGAGGAAGCCGGGGGTTGTGATGATGCCGAGGCTGGTGTCGTTGCGGTGGCTTGTGTCGTTGCGGTGACAGGGGCGGGATTGATGCCGCGTTCGGCGACTGAAAGGATGTGGGAATCCGCGTCACCGCGCTGGTCGCTTGACGACCGAGACATCTGCTGCGTCATGATTCTCCCATCTGCCGATCTGCTGTCGGCGAAGCCTTGTCAGGCACCGTGCCGAGTGCGATGCCGGGGCATCCTGCCGGAGCACGCCGGGAGGATGCCGAACGTCCACCAAATCGCGCTGACAGCACGCCCTACCGGAGCGTCCGCAGGCCGCGCTGTCAGTCGCTCACCGTATTGGCTCGACCATGCTATCGCCACCCCAGCTTGACCGGTGCTGTCGCATACGTTACCAGCACGTCTGCTCGTACCCGCCGATTCTCCGCAAGTGAGGACTTATCGGACAGTCGAAAACCAAGTTCATACCCCGCGGCTATTCCGACTTGCGGCTTGCTACGGAATGCCCCAGTATTGCAAATCCGTGTTGTCACAAGCGGCACGGGCCGCCGGTGCATCCGCCACGCCCGCGCCGTCCACACTGTTTGAAACGCAGACAGCCCGACGACCGTTACTGGTCGCCGGGCTGTCCGGTTCATGCGATGAGCGCGAAACTCACTTCTCGCTGTTGTCGCGACGCTCGACGATACGAGCAGCCTTGCCGCGCAGCGAACGCAGGTAGTACAGCTTCGCACGACGCACACGGCCCCTGCGCACCAGCTTGATCGAATCGATCGACGGGGAGTGCAGCGGGAAACGACGCTCGACACCCACGCCGAAGCTAATCTTGCGCACCACGAAGGTCTCGCGCACACCAGCACCCTGACGAGCGATCACCACGCCGGTGAACGCCTGCAGACGGGAGTTGTTGCCTTCCTTGATCTTGACGTTGACCTCGACGGTGTCGCCAGGACGGAACGCAGGGATTTCCTCCGCCGGCTTAAGATGCTTGGCGTCGAATGCTTCGATGGCATTAACCATGATGTTCCTCCATCGCCGCCGCATACCGACGATTGGTCGGGGCTGCACGGTCCCCTTCGGGATTCCGTTCAGCTGAAATGTCTTCGCAGGTTCGCCTGCGAAGGGTGCCAATCCGCCGGAATCATGGCGTTGCCACCACGTAAGTGTTCCGGCTGGACCCAAAGAAAAACGGGATTATGCGGCGTCCCGTTTTTCGGCATAGCAACGTTTGATTGTACTGTAACGTGCAGACCGTCAATCGTGTCCGTATGATGTCGCTGAGCTACCTGACAAACACAACAGTCATAAGCAGCCGTGCGTCCCACCAGCAGCACCCCAGGCAGATACCCTCACCGACCAAACCCCACGGCACCAATACCCGGCCACCGTGCGTCCCACCAGCAGCACCGCAGGCAGATACGCAAGGATCCCGCCGTCCGAAACAGTAACGGATGGCAGGATCCTTCGGGCTACCGACCGGTCAGGCTACAGCCCAGCCGTCGGTGTCGCACAACACGGCGAATCAGAACTCGCGGTTGGCGCGGTAGAACTTGATCAGGCCCTGGGTGGAGGCGTCCTGGGCGGCGAGCGCATCGTCGTCCTTGGAAATCGCCGGGGTGATCTGCTTGGCCAGCTGCTTGCCGAGCTCGACGCCCCACTGATCGTAGGAGTCCAGGCCCCACACCGTGCCTTCGACGAAGGTGATGTGCTCGTACAGGGCGATCAGCTCGCCGAGCGAGAACGGGGTCAGCGCCACACCGAAGATCGACGTGGTCGGGCGGTTGCCGGTGAACACGCGGGCCGGGACGATGTCCTCAGGCGTGCCCTCGGCGCGCACCTCGTCAGCGGTCTTGCCGAACGCGAGCGCCTTGGTCTGCGCGAGGAAGTTGCCCAGGAACAGCTCGTGCACGTCCTGGTCGCCGTCCTTGGTCGGGTTCGGGGTGTTGACGAACGCGATGAAGTCGGCAGGAATCAGCTGCGTGCCCTGGTGGATCAGCTGGTAGAAGGCGTGCTGGCCGTTGGTGCCCGGCTCGCCCCAGAAGATCTCGCCGGTGTCGGAGGTGACGGGGGTGCCGTCCCAGCGCACGGACTTGCCGTTGGATTCCATGGTCAGCTGCTGCAGGTACGCCGGGAAGCGGTGCAGGTACTGGTCGTACGGGAGCACCGCATGGGATGCGGCGTGGAAGAAGTTGCGGTACCACACGTTGAGCATGCCGAGCAGCACGACCACGTTCTTGTCGAACGGGGTGTTGGCGAAGTACTCGTCGATCTCATGGAAGCCGTGCAGGAACTCCTCGAAGCGGGCCGGGCCGAAGACCACGGCGAGGGAGGTGCCGACAGCGGAATCCACGGAGTAACGGCCGCCGACCCAGTTCCAGAAGCCGAAAGCGTTGGACGGGTCGATGCCGAACTCCTCGACCTTCTCCAGGTTGGTGGAGACGGCGACGAAGTGCTTCTTGATGGCGTCGGCGTTCTGCGCGTCGGAGCCGTCGATGGCGCCCTTGGCCTTGAGCTCTTCGAGCAGCCAGGTGCGGGCTTCACGGGCGTTGGTCAGGGTCTCAAGCGTGGTGAAGGTCTTGGAGACGATGATGAACAGGGTGGTCTCCGGGTCGAGGCCCTTGGTCTTCTCGGCCAGATCGTTCGGGTCGATGTTGGAGATGTAGCGGGCGGAGATGCCGGCGTCAGCGTACGGCTTGAGCGCTTCGTACACCATGACGGGGCCTAGGTCGGAACCGCCGATGCCGATGTTGACCACGGTTTCAATCTTCTTGCCGGTGACGCCCTTCCACTCACCGGAACGGACCTTGTCAGCGAAGGCGTAGATGCGATCGAGCGTGTCGCGCACGTCCTTGACGACATCCTGGCCGTCGACGATGTACTTGCCTTCATCTTCGACCGGGCGACGCAGCGCGGTGTGCAGCACGGCGCGATCTTCGGTGTTGTTGATGTGCACGCCGGTGTACATGGCCTTGGTGCGCTCGTCAAGCTTGACGGCCTTGGCGAGGTCTGCGAACAGCTTCAGGGTTTCCGGCTTGATCAGGTTCTTGGACAGATCGAAGTGCAGGTCGCCGGCATCGAAGCTCAGCTGGTCCACACGGCTCGGATCCTCGGCGAACCACTTCTTGAGGCTGATGCCTTCGTTCTGCAGCTCGTCATAGTGCTTCTGCAGGGCAGCCCACTCAGGAGTCTTGGTGGCGTCAACTGGCGGATTGATGGCCATACTTGGTCCTTTCTTCATAATCGAAGCGATATCTTCCCGCTTGCGTGGCAGGCACGCGACGTGGAATGACATCGTTTGCTTCCATGTGACAAGATACTCACAAAATAGGACAGAACCGGACAGTCTTCGATGCCGTCCGGGCGGAGCCGGTCACAGCAGCTCGTCACGGCCTTCCTGTCGCAGATGCGCCACCATATTCTTGACTTCCTGGCTGCGTGCACGCGGCGCGACGAGCAAAGCATCCGGCGTGTCGACCACGACCATGTCGTTCACGCCGAGCAATGCAATCGTTCGTCCTGCGGCGGGCACCACCACATCGCCGGCGGAATCGATATAGGACACGTTTTCGCGATCGCCGAGAATCTTGATGTTCTGCTGGTTCGCGCTCGGCAGCAATGCGGCGACGGAATTGAAATCGCCGATATCATCCCAACCGAAATCACCCGGGATCATCGCCACGCCGCCCTGCACGCTCAGCGGTTCGGCGACCGCATAATCGAATGCGATTTTCTCGATGCCCGACCAGTGAGTCGCCATCGCCTCGTCGACCGCATCACCGCCGGCAAGGTACGCGTCCGCGATAGCTGAAATCGCGTCGTACATTCGCGGCTTGTATTCACGCAAGTGGCCGAGCAGCACATCCGCGCGCATCACGAACATGCCGGCGTTCCAACGGTATTCGCCGGTGGACAAGTAGGCCTGGGCGGTCGCGGCATCGGGTTTCTCAACGAACCGCTCGACCAGCCGTGCACTCGGGGCTTCGGGCACGTCCGCGGCCAGGGAACGGCCCTGATGGATGTAGCCGAACGCCGTGGACGGGCGGGACGCAGCGATGCCGATGGTCGTCACATAGCCGGCGCGCGCAGTGGCGACGGCCTCACGGACCGCGCGGGCGAAGGAGGCAGCGCCACGAATCACATGGTCCGCGGCGAACGACCCCACCACGACGCGCTCCCCGTGACGGCGAGCCAACACGGCGGCGGCGAGGCAGATCGCGGCGGTGGAATCACGCGGCACCGGTTCGGCGAAGATGTCGTTGCCGTCAAGTTGCGGCAGCTGCTCGCGGATCGCCGCGACATGCCGCCAACCCGTACTCACCGTGACATGGCCCCGCCCCGCAACGCGTTCCAGCCGGTCGTAGGTGGATTGGATCAGCGTGCGACCCTGGCCGAGCAGGTCGTAGAGGAATTTCGGTTTGGCCTCGCGGCTCAGCGGCCACAGGCGGGTTCCCGTGCCGCCGGCGGGAATCACCGCGTAGAAATCCTGGTTTTCATTCGCTTCCGCGCGCCCGCTCAGCGACTGCGGTTCCTGCCGTTCCGTCGCCATGCCCGGAGTATCTTGCGGTTCACCGTGCTGCGCATTCTGTGCATTCGCGTCGATCATGCTGCTCATGGCTCCATTGTGGCACAAGCGTATGGCACAGGAATGCGGTATAGAAATACTGCGATGCTGATGACATGTGCTTTCAATCACGAACTTCTGGCGTGTTGTGAGACCGGGGGCGCGATTCTGAAGGAGAAATATTTGAGGGGACGAAATCCGCGAAATGGAATGTCGCAGAACGTAATGTACACAGAACGGCAAAAATCTCAATATCTCGACGATTTACACCATGTCATCGAGATTTTCAAAACAAAGTCTCAATATCTCCTTGCGAATCCGGATTTTCCCGATTTATTGAGATTCCACACTCGGCATCACAGACGGCGAGCAGTCAAGAATCGTTGAAATTCCAGGCTTTTTCGCGACTGACCATGATGCTCGACACATCGAGAAATCTCAATATCTCGTCTAAATTGCCGTTTGCGCGAGTCGTTGAGACTTTTTTCGAACAATCCCTCAACATCGCGGCTCGAACGGGAGATATTGAGACTTTGGTATGGTGCCCGGGCAATCGGCGTCGGGTGCTCAAGGCGGAATGGATACGGAAACGAATGGCATAAGTCGAAGCATGTCGAGACAGCGGACTTGCATCCCGTGTCCTTGCCGGCCGCAGGGGATGGAACCGAGTTTGCCGTGCAGGCCGGGGGTTGTCAATCGCGCGTATGCCAGGGCATACGCCGTACGCCGGAAGCAAGCGCCCGACGGGCCTGATATGCCGGTAGCGGGGCGCCGCGTATGCCCGGGCATGCGCGGGCCGGCGAATGCCAGGCGATCCCGTCGTTCCCCGGCACCTTCCGTCTGGTTGTGTACGCCGCCGCATACGCGAAGAAATGGAATGCCTAAAGCAATACCTTCGGTTCCTATATGCCGGAAAAGACAAATTGACGATGCGGTTTGATGCGCGGTTTCAGACGCGGTTGACCATGCCGTTGCCGGATGCGGTTAACGGTTCCGGCGTCGGACCGACTGTTGTGTCGCTGCAGATGAGGGATGTTCGATAAAAGCCTGAAGCAATGACTGCAACGGCTGGAAAGGCCAAAAGACGGGAAAGCTAAAAGTGCGGGGATCTGAAAGCGCTGGAAAGACAAGAAAGACCGGATAAAAAATGAGGAGGCTCTCAGGCCTCCTCATGATCGTCGTCGTTGTCGCTGTCTTCCGACATAAGTCGGTCGAGCGCGGCGAGCGTCGAATCCATTCTGAGTATTTGCTCAGTCATGGTCTGTCCTTCCTTTCTCGATTGATGATGGTTGGATGCGTCGGGATTATCCGGCAATGCGCATGAATCGCGCAATCATGAATATACCCGACCGGCGCTTCGGCTGCGTGAACGGAAGGCTGATTTCACGGTAATTTTACGAAATGATTGCGTAACCAACCGGTGGATGACAACGTTTCTATCCTTGTGAATGCCGGCATCCTGTCGGTATGCGAGGATGCCGGCAGAAGTGCAACCGCCATCGTTTGCAGTGGTGATTGGTGAGTGTGTTTCGCTGTGCGCGCAGAGGGATTCATGGAGCGTGCCGTGTTGAATGCGTGTGATGCACTGCAGCAAGCGGGTTGCAAGACTGAATCGACTGCACGTCCACGACCACGGAATCGGGGGCGCGATTCGTGCCGTCTGACCGAAATCGTGGGCAAACTGTGGGCACAACGTGGGCAACACATTGCGTCGTGACGTGCAGTTCCCGTTATCGGCATGATTTTGATTGTGCTTTCGGAGCTTTCGGATGTTGCACGATTTGGGGCTCCACCAATCGTCGTGCCGTTGTACGTCAGCGAGTTTCGCTTGGAATTCTGCGGTTGTCTGCACTCTGATGCGGCTGGCTTGGCCCAGTGGTACATTGGACAGGTCGCGCGCGTGGCGGAATTGGTAGACGCGCAGGATTTAGGTTCCTGTGACTTTGTCGTGAGGGTTCAAGTCCCTTCGCGCGCACTGGTGTATGTGCCCCGGCATCGGCAGAATGATTGCGATGATTGTCTTGGGGCTCATACCAAGGGAAATTGGTGCGACAACGCCGTCGATTTTGCAATATCTGGAGGTTCCGGTATAGTAAAGGACTTGTGCGCGAGGAGCGTATGCTTCTCGGGCAACATGCCACTTTAGCTCAGTCGGTAGAGCGGCTCACTCGTAATGAGCAGGTCGACAGTTCGATTCTGTCAAGTGGCTCCGGTACGGCACGTCGTTGGGCGTGCCGTTTTGTTTTATCCCGTTTTCGCATGCAATGGTATCCGCCAAGCCTCGGGAAATGGGTTGCATCACAAAATGTGTGTCTGGCGCGGCGGCTCGGTAATGAGTGCGCCGATCATTGTTTTTTCACGAACTAGTTTCGCTGGGCGAGGTGCTAGCGTAACCAGTTTGTGGAGTGATTGACTGAACAACGGCATCGGGTTGAGGAACAACGGATGTGTCCGGTGACGAGCATGCGACGGCGTCGGGTGGTGCTGCACCGCCGATATGCTGGGATGAATAAGCGCACATGAATCACCTCACGACACGCTTACTTCCGTCAGGACTCAGTCACATCATGAGCACCACGTTTTTTCCTATACGACCGAAAACGCAGCCTACAGCAACGTCTCGGGCACTATTCCACCACGCCCGCACGCACGCCGCACTCACACTCGCACCCCACCGTACGACGGACACATCCCGCGCGCCGACGCAGCCGAATCCTATGATGAACAGCGTCACCGTCCGTCAGGCATCGCAACATCGCAGGGAGGAAAGACGTGCACACACTCATCCAACCGGTCACCCTGCTGCTCATCATCATGGTGGGCTACGCGTTCAAACGCTTCGGACTGTTCGGGCCGCGCGATTACCGGGTGTTGCAGACCGCGGAGTTCGATCTCATTTTGCCCGGCGCCATCATCTACTCGTTCGCCACGCAGCCGCATGACATCCGCCTGCTGTGGATTTCGCTCTTCGGGTTCGCCGCAGCCGCGGTACCGCCCATGCTGATTTTTCTGTTTACCCGTCACCGCCCGGTTTCCCAGCGCGCTTTTATCATGCTCAACGGCGCCGGATTCAATGTCGGCTGCTTCTGTTTCCCCGTATTGCAGGCATTTTACGGGTCTGCGGCGTTGGTGCCTGCCGCGATGTTCGACATCGGCAACTGCATCATGGTAGCCGCGGGGACGAATGTGCTCACCCAGACGCTGCTGCATATCGCGCCGGGAATGACGCTTGCCGAGCAGCACGCGGGCGACGCGCCGACACTGCCCTACCGACGCCCGTCAGACCGGGATGCCAAACGACTCGCCCGGCGCACGTTGGGGCGTCGTATCGTGCGCGGATTCGTCTCATCGGTATCGTTCGACGTGTATATGGTGATGATCGTCCTGATGATTGCGGGCGTCCGCATTCCGTCCGGTATTGCCGATATCGCGCAACCTTTCGCCAACGCGAACTCACTGTGCGCAATGCTCATGGTTGGCATGCTCATGGACGTGCCGGCCGGCCGTGCGGATGTCCGAGCCGTAGCTGAGGTGTTGTTGTGGCGGCTGCCGTGCGGCATCGCGTTCGCCGCAGCCGCTTGGTTCCTGCTGCCGTTCGGTGCCGAGGTCCGGCAAGCGGTCGCGCTGTGCTGCCTCGCCCCGATTGCGGTGTTCTCCACGATGTTCACCGACAAGGTGCTGGGCAATGCGCGGCTTGCCGGGTTCTCGCTCGCGTTGACCGCAGTGGTGTCGTTGACATTGATGACCGTTGCACGGATGGCGCTGCTCGGCTGAGTCGCTTGTGAGCCCCGGAGCGTAATCCCCCTACCGTGTCACCAGTTGCGCGATGGCCGGAACCAGAGCCTTCAATGCCTTGCCGCGGTGCGATATCGCGTTCTTCTCATCCGCGCTCATCTCGGCGGATGTCAGCTCGGGGCCGCCCGACGCCCGTGCGGGCTGATCATCCGGTACGAACAGCGGATCGTAGCCGAAACCGTGCTCCCCGCGCGGCTCGCGGATAATGCGGCCGGGCATCTCGCCGATTTCCACGTGATCGGAGACAATTGGATGCAGTCCGTCGGCGTCCGCACCCGGCCCGGGCACCGCGAGCGCCGCCGCACAACGGAACCGGGCCGTGCGCTTGTCGTCGGGGATATCAGCAATCTGCCTGAGCAACAGCTCGTTGTTCGCTGCATCATTGCCGTGTTCACCGGCCCAGCGGGCGGACAGGATGCCGGGGGCCGCGCCCATTACGTCAACAATCAGCCCGGAATCGTCGGCAATCGCGGGCATGCCGGAACGTTGTGCGACGAACCGCGCCTTGAGCAGCGCGTTCTCTTGGAAGGTGACGCCGGTCTCGACCGGGTCGGGCAGACCAAGCGAGCCCGCGGAGACGAGTTCGATCGGCGCGCCAGCGAGGTCTTCTGCGAGAATTCGGCGGATTTCCGCGAGTTTGCCTTCGTTATGCGAGGCGACGACGATGGTGAGTGCCAACGTGATTCCTTTCATCGATTTGGGTTGGGTTGCGCACGGCGGCGGCCGGATTGGTCGGTCCAGAACCAATCACCCAGAACCAATCGGCTCGAAACCGACCAGCCTGAGGCAAAATCAGCCTGAAACCAATCAGTCCTGGGCGAGCGCCGCAGCCTGGGCGGCTTGCAATTCGCGGTTGCCCTTTTCGGCAAGGTCAAGCAGGATCCCGAGCTCCGCGCGCGTGAACGGGCGATGCTCAGCGGTGCCTTGAATCTCAATGAACGCGCCGGAACCGGTCATGGCAACGTTCATGTCGGTCATCGCCTTGCTGTCCTCCACATACGGCAGATCCAGCATCGGCTTGCCGTCGATCACGCCGACAGACACCGCGGACACCGCATCCTTAATCACCTTGTCAGCGGATTTGATGTGCCCGTTCTTTTCGGCCCAACGCAACGCGTCGACGAGCGCGACATACGCACCGGTGATCGATGCGGTACGCGTGCCGCCGTCTGCCTGCAGAACATCGCAATCCAACTGGATCTGGTTCTCCCCCAGCGCTTTCATATCGATGACGCCGCGCAGGCAACGCCCGATCAGACGGCTGATTTCATGGGTGCGGCCGCCGATCTTGCCTTTGACGGATTCACGATCGGTGCGCTCCGAGGTGGCGCGCGGCAGCATCGCGTATTCCGCGGTCACCCAGCCCAGCCCACTGTCCTTGCGCCAACGCGGCACGGACGGCGTGAAGGTCGCCGTGCACATGACGCGCGTATGCCCGCATTCGATGAGCACCGAGCCCTCCGGCGGTTCGGTGAAATGCCGGGTGATGTGCACCGGGCGAAGTTCGTTGACTTTCCGCCCGTCCGCACGGGTGAGGTTCATATCGACTTCCAAGGCGAGCCGTGATTGCGCGTCGTCCTTAGTATCCGTCTCGTTCTCGTTCGCCAAATCCGTCTGTGTCATGTCTGCCTCGCGTTCTTTCATCTGCAATTATCTGCAATGTGCCGGGCCTACCGGCGTATCATCCTTCGTACGCTCTCAACCTAGCACAGCGCAACGCCCGTATGTCCGAGACAGTCACCGTGCGGCACCGCTCACTGCGAGCGCAACAGCGACTTCTCAGGCAGGATCCGGTCAATGAGGAACACGGCGAGCGCGACCAGCAGGAATCCGATGGCAAGGCCCACGATGTTGACGATGAACTGGCTCCACCCTAGCTGCCCCAAATCGATGAAGGTGTACGGGTACGGGTTGCCGCCAACCGACGGGCCCGAATGCGGCCACAACTGTGCGCGAATCACCACAAAGGCAAGATAAATCGGAAAGTAGCCCATCCAGCTGAGCACATAGCTTGGTTTGAACCGCCGGTGCGGGTCGAACAGCAGGAAATCAACCACGGCCATGACCGGCGCAATACGATGCAGCATCGTGTTGGTCATGATGCCGAGCACTTGAGGCACGTAATGCGGGTCATCCGGCGGCATGAGCAGGAACGCGACCAGCGCGGTGATGATCGCGTACACCGTCAGGCAGCCTTTGAGCCATGCGGGCGGTTGGATGCCTTTGAGCAGGCTCGCGGCGCCGGACCACAGCATGACGATGCCGAGCATGAACCCAGTTTGGAATGTAAAATACACCCATCGATTGGGAATCGTCCACGCCTCGTATGTGCCGACGAAGCACAGCGCGGCAATTGCCAGACGCCAGACACCCGCAATGAATCTCATACCGTCAGCTTACGCCCGCCCCGCCTCACCGTCGGCACAACCCTCTGTCGACACTCACAACCCCCCCTCAGCGTCGGCAGACCCTTCCACCGACGCTTGCACGGCGAGTGCCGTCGGACTACGCTAACCGGCAACGGACCCAATCACGAGAACATCACGAGAAGGACAAATCATGGTTGATTACTCACCGGCACTGATGACCGACATGTACGAATACACCATGCTGGACGCCGCGCTCAAGGACGGAACCGCAAACCGCCCATGCGTCTTCGAGATCTTCACCCGGCATCTGCCCGCAGGCCGCCGCTACGGTGTGCTCGCCGGCACCGGGCGCATCCTCGACGCGCTTGAACACTTCCATCTTGATGATGACGACCTCGCATTCCTCGCCGACCGCAAAATCGTGAGCAAGGAGACGCTCAACTGGCTCAAGGACTTCCGCTTCACCGGCTCAATCAAGGGGTATCGCGAAGGCGAGATGTTCTTCCCGAATTCACCGGTCCTGCAAGTCGAGGGCACTTTCGGCGAGTGCACGCTGCTCGAAACCTTGCTGCTGTCCATCCTCAACTATGATTCCGCCGTCGCCTCCGCCGCCTCCCGCATGGTCAGCGCCGCCAAGGATCGCCCCTGCATGGATATGGGCGGCAGGCGCACCAACGAATGGGCCGCGGTCGCCGCAGCACGCGCGGCGGTCGTCGGCGGCTTCCAAGGCACCGCGAACCTGCTGGCCGCCCAGCTGTACGGACTCAAAGCCATCGGCACGGCGGCCCACTGCTTCACCCTCGTACATGACAGCGAGCGCGAGGCCTTCGAATCGCAAATCAACGCGCTTGGCAAAAGCACCACACTGCTGGTCGACACGTACAACATTGAGGAAGCCGTGAAAACCGCCGTCGAAGTCGCCGGCCCTGATCTCGGCGGTGTGCGCATCGATTCGGGCGACCTGGCCGCGATGGCGCAACGCGTGCGCAACGAACTGGATGCCCTGGGCGCGACTTCCACGACCATCACTGTCACCAACGACCTCGACGAATACGCGCTCGCCGCGCTGCAGACCGCACCGGTCGACTCCTATGGCGTGGGTACGATGCTCGTCACCGGGTCCGGCGCCCCGACCTGCGCGATGGTCTACAAGCTGACCGAGCGCGAGAACGCAGACGGCATCATGGAGCCGGTCGCCAAGAAATCCAAGGACAAAGCGACCGTGCCCGGGCGTAAACTCGCCTACCGCTCCTATGAGTACAATCTCGCGGATTGCGAACACGTCATATCCGGTTCCGAGAGCAAGCTGGCCGATTTTCAGGCGCCCGAGGATTGGAAGGACCTGCTCGTGCAGTACGTCGATCATGGCGAAATCAACCATGATTACCAGGGTCATGACGCGATTGTCAACGCACACAACTACCGCGCGAAGGCGTTGGCCGAGCTGCCGATTACCGCGCAAAGCCTGATGAAGGGCGATCCGGCGATCCCGACCGAAACGACGGTGCTGTGACTGTGATTGATGGTTGACCGGCGTCATCAGCGCTGCGATGGTGCTGGTAGCGCAATGATTGTCGCCGTTGCTGCGATGCGGTGAGCAGGTGACGTCAATCAGCGCATGGTTTTGCATCCATATGCACGATGGGCCGGCTGCGAGGACGTTTCAACGCCCCACAGCCGGCCCATCGTATTCGTCATATTGATATCGTTCGCACGCGGGAAGGCATGTCGGTAGGAAACTGGGCTCACTCACCCCCGTTGCCGGCGCCACCCATCATCTGCTCATAGATGCGCTTGCATTCCGGGCATACTGGATACTGCGACGGATCATGCTTCGGCACCCAGATCTTGCCGCACAACGCGACCACCGGACGACCGGTCAGGCGCGACTGCTCCATGCGGCGCTTGGAGACATAATGTGCGAAACGGTCCGCGTCGCCGTCATCAGTGCCTTTGAGCTTCTCTTCCGCCTGCGGGCGCTCCAACACCGCCGTGCCGGTCGCGGAATCCGGATTCGACAGCGGGGAGACCGCCTCATCCGCATCGCGTGCGATCAGCCCCACCACGGAACCCGCAGAGAATTCGGCCGTGGCGCCCGCAGCTTGGCCCGTTGCTATGCCTGCCGCTGAGCCCGATGCCTTGAGCGTATCGAAGGATTCTTCCACGAGCATATTCTTGTTGCCACTGATGCTTTCTCCGTACCTGTTCATGAGTTTCCGCCTTCCACCGGATTGTCGTCGATGTCACCATCATAGTCACGCGAGATATCCGACGGCGGCGGCACATCGCCGGAAGCGCCCACGGCCCGTCGCCCCGCCACCTTCTACCGACATTCACGACCCACTCAGCGTCGGCACAACCCTCTAACGACGCTCACGACCCACTCAGCGTCGGCAGAAACAGAAGCGCGACCTTCTACCGACGTTGAGACGGCTGACGCTCCCGGCGGGAAACGCGGTACGCTTGTGCTATGACTATCGCAGTATGCCCCGGCTCGTTCGACCCGGTAACCGCCGGACATCTTGACGTTATCCGACGCTGCTCGCGTTTCTTCACGCAAGTGCATGTGGTCGTAGCCGTCAATGCAGCGAAAACACCGATGTTTTCAGAACACACCCGGGTTGATATCATCCGTCAGGCCCTCGGAGGAACCTGCGACAACGTGACCGTCGCATCCACCGACGGCCTTATCACCGATTATTGCAAGAAAGTGGGCGCGACCGTCATCGTCAAAGGCCTGCGGCAGAACGGCGATTACGAAGCGGAACTCGGCATGGCGCTCGTTAACCGCAAACTCGCCGGCGTGGAAACCCTGTTTCTGCCCGCCGACCCGGTGCTTGAGCACATTTCCAGTTCCGTCGTCAAAGATGTCGCCCGCCATGGTGGCGATGTGACCGGCATGGTCCCCGATTGCGTCATCCCCCTGCTCGAACGGGCGTTGCATGAGGAAGAACAGGGTCAACAAGCCGGGAAATAACCGGTAACACACCACGGCAAACGATCCCGACACCGCCGACGTATCGCCTACGATAGAGGAAGACGCAACAATGTGGCAGCAGAACATTGCGGATGCGGCGAGCGCGACCGACCGCACACCGGCACTGACAGCCACAGGACACCACAGGTAGCAAGGAGACAGCATGACAGGCGAGGAAGCCAACAACGCCAACGATCCTCAGCACGCAACCGATACCAGCGACGGCCAGACGGGCAATCCGGCAAGCGAACCAGCCAGCGCGTCAGCCAGCATGTCAGCAAACGCCCAGACTCCCGCACAACACCAGACCACACCGCTTTCGGCATCGGCACCATCCGCCGACGCCAGGCAAGACGAACCCGCCGCGGGGAGTGACCCGAGCGGTGTCCCCCATGACGGCAACACTCGTACCGCACAAGTCGCAGAACACCCCGAAAACACGAAACCGACGGCGAAACCGATGTTCTCCCCGTTCGATATGTCCTCCCTGCCGGATTTGCGCGACCCGTCGAGCCACGGCGGCGCTAACTCAGACACTCCCGGGGACGACGACCGCGCAGACGCTTCCACCGGTCGCAATGATGTGCGTGCCAACTCGCGACGCGACCAGCATGCCACCGATCAGCACGCCCTTGACCCGCACGCCGATCCGGAAGACCAGAGCCGCGCGGAATTCACCACCGTCTACGACATCATCGACACTCTCGAACAGCAACTTGATGAGGCAAAAAGCAGCATCTTCACGCCTTCCCAAGTCAGAATCGACCGCGACGCATTCGCCAGCCAGCTCGACGAGCTCAAGAACATGCTGCCTGTCCAGCTCGAGCGCGCCTCAGCACTCATGCGCGAAGCGGAACGCCGTCTCGAAAACGCGCAGACCCAAGCGAACGCGGTCGTTTCGTCCGCCCAAAGCCGCGCCGCGGACATCGTGCGGGACGCCCAGGAGCAGGCGCAGTTCCTCGCCGGGCAGGACAACATCACCAATATCGCGAAGCAGAAAGCGCGTGCTATCCTCGACCAGGCACAAACACAAGCCGACAAACTCACCAGCGGCGCCAACCAGTACTGCACCGATGTCATGCAAGGTCTGCAAGACCAGCTCGACAAGCTCAGCCAAGATGTGCGGGGCGGCCTGACAGTACTCGATCAGCGCGAACGCGAAGCGAGCGCACGGCTTGACCACATCCAATCAGACGACTATCCGGAGGCTTGATATGGCACGTCCAGAAGATTCAGCATGGGCAGTATCCGTGGCGCAAGTCGCCTCACGACCGGGGCAAAGCTCCCCCGTGGACGCGGACTTCCCCGCCCCGAGCGGAATCGGCGACGCCATTGTCGGCGTGACCGAAGGTGAACCGATTCATGTGAACGGAGCGTTCGACTCCATCGTGGACGGCCTGGTATTCCACGCCCACATCACCGCCCCCGTCCACGCGGAATGCACCCGCTGCCTCAAACCCCTGCAACACGACTGGGGCACCGACGTCACCGCGTTCTTCCCCTACTCCTACAAGGAAGACGAAACGGACGACGACACCGACATCATCGCCGGAGAAGAGGAATCCGAAGACACCTACCCGCTTAGCCCCGACGGTTGCTTCGCCGATCTCGAGGCCCTGCTGCGCGACACCTTCGCCGAAAGCCTGCCGCTGCAACCGCTGTGCCAGCCCGACTGCAAAGGCTTGTGCCCGCAATGCGGCATCAACCTCAACGAGCACCCCGAACACAAGCACGACACCACAGACATCCGATTCGCGGCACTCGCCGGGCTCAAGGAACAGCTTGAGCGGGAAACGAAGGATCGCTGACCGGCGCCATGCCGCCCCGATGGACGTTGTACGAGCTATGCGGTACAATTCTGAACGCTTAAGCTCAATCGTTCGAACGAAATAGAGGATTACACCATGGCACTGCCTAAGTACAAGACCTCGCGCGCCAATACGCATTCGCGTCGCGCGAACTGGAAAGCGTCTGCCGCGCAGACCGTCACCTGCCCAAACTGCGGCGCTCCGACGCTGCCGCACGTGGCTTGCCCGAGCTGCGGATCCTTCCGCGGCCGCGTCTATCGTGACGCCATCCAGTCCGCCCACACCAAGTGAGCGCTCCGGAGCAGCTGAGGTAATTCAGTAAATCAGAACCCTGCCATCGACGGGTGGCAGGGTTCTGTCGTATCTGCGACGATCCCGCCCGCGGTGCGACCGAGACGCAGCATACCAAGCAGATACCCCCACCCGTCCCCTCTGGGTGCGTTGCGCCGCGGACCGGCAATATCACGACCGCCGGTATGATAGTGGTCAGGTCTTGCACAGAAGGAATGCCTGCCAACCGACGAGCAACCGACGAGCAATCCCCGACGCGCAAGCCATCAAGACATGGACTTCAGGCATCCTGCCGGCTACCACAACGGGGACATCCCCTGATTCGGCCGTCAGCAGAACACCGGAAGCCGCCGAGCCGTCACGCACATGCGTGACGGCAGAACAGGACACAGACAGGGGGCCCAGCATGGCTATCAACCGCGACGGCACATCAGAACATCAACACCAACACAAGCGTCACCCATCCGGCGCATCGCCCGCAAACCATACCGACGAGATGTCCCAGCAACGGCATCATGTCGGCGTTTCCGGACAGGAAGCGGCAGATCAGGCGCCGACCAAGGAACTGCTCGACGCACTCGGCACCACCATCAGCCCTGAGCTCCTCGTCCAGGCGTTGACGCACCGCTCGTTCTCCCATGAGCATCCCGGCGCCCCCAACTATGAGCGGCTGGAGTTCCTCGGCGATGCAGTGCTGGAACTGGTCTCCACAGAGACCCTGTTCAAGGCGCATCCCGACATGACGGAAGGGCAGCTGGCGAAGATGCGCGCCAAGGCGGTGTCCGAGGAATCGTTGTCGGCCATTGCGCGCGACAAACTCCATGTCGGACGATTCATTCTGCTCGGCCACGGCGAATCCGAATCCGGCGGAGCTGATAAAAGTTCCATTCTGTGCGACATCGTTGAATCCCTGATCGGCGCCACTTTCGTCGAACACGGCATCGATGGGGCGCGTGAGGTGGTTCACCGACTGGTGGACGATACGCTCCGGGAAGTCGCCACAGAAGGCCCGGCTTTGGATTGGAAGACCTCGCTGACCGTGCTCGCCCATCACATGGATTTGACCGAGCCGGTGTACCGCATGTCGGTCAGCGGTCCGGAATATGCGCAACAGTTCACCGCCCGGGCCATTCTTCCCGGCGGATATGGCAAGCGCTGGACACTGCCGATCCGCGACGAACATGGCTCGATCGCGCAGGAAGGCGAGGACCCGCTGCTGGGGACCGGTTCGGGGACCAGCAAGCGCAAGGCGCAACTTGCCGCGGCGGAACAGGCGTGGCATACGCTCAAACAACGCGAACGTGACTGCAATCGTATGCGCGCCCATGCAGGCTCCAGCGATACCGCAGATGTTAATGGCAGCAACGACGGTAAGGGCATCAGCGGCAACAGCAACGCTGACGACGGCACCGCAACCACCGGCACCGACCACGCAACCGACGCCGCCTGACGGCCCGTACACGCCACCGTTGCAGGCAGGCGCACAGGTCTCCGCAGGCAACGTGCTGGCCAGCCCCGCAGGCAGCCGCAACGCCCTCACCCAGCCACAACACCTCTACAGAGATAATCGCCGAACCGTTACCATCATGTGGTCGGTCCGGCGATTATCTCTCCACAGGCGATTACGATAAGACCAATACAACTATCTTGCCTGCCAGACCGCCACAAGCGGGACAAGCGGCACAGGAGCCTCACCGGGTTGCGCCTCACCAGGGGCGACGCCGCAGCGGAGCACCACCAATACACACATGAGAGGGATCATGGCTACACCAACGCCACTTCAGGCATTCAGCGGCGTGCCTAAGGCACCCGCAACGGAGAAACAGTCCATCGTCGACGGTGAGAAAATGACCGGCGCACAGGCGCTGGTCCGTGCGCTGGAGGATCTGGGCGTCAAGGACGTATTCGGCATCCCCGGCGGAGCCATCCTGCCTGTTTACAACGCCATCAACCAGCACACCAAGTTCCGCTTCGTGCTGACCCGTCATGAGCAGGCTGCAGGCCATGCGGCAGAAGGATACGCCGTCGCGACCGGCAAGGTCGGCGTGTGCATCGTCACCTCCGGCCCGGGCGCCACGAACGTGGTCACCGCCATCGCGGACGCCAATATGGATTCCATCCCGATGGTCGTCATCACCGGCCAGGTGGGCGTGGGCGCCATCGGTACCGATGCCTTCCAGGAGGCCGATATCGTCGGCATCACCTACCCGGTCGCCAAGCATTCATATCTGGTCACGAATGCGCAGGATGTTCCGCGCGTGCTCGCCGAAGCCTACTACATCGCCGGTTCCGGCCGCCCCGGCCCGGTGGTCGTCGATTTGACGAAGACCGCGCAAAACGGCCAGATGTATTACTCCTGGCCGCAGCGGATGATTCTTCCCGGCTACAACCCCACCACCAAGGCGCATGGCCATGTGCTGTCGGATGCTGCGAAGCTGTTCTCGCAGTCCTACCGCCCGGTGCTGTATGTAGGTGGCGGCGCGGTCCGCTCCAACGCCGGTAAGCAGGTCAAGGAACTCGCCGATCTGACGGGCGCACCAATCGTCACTACGCTTCCCGCACGCGGCATCGTCCCGGATTCCGACCCGAAGGTGCTCGGCATGCTCGGTATGCACGGCACCATCGCCGCGACCGGCGCGGTCCAGCGTTGCGATCTGCTGGTTGCCATCGGTTCGCGATTCTCCGACCGAGTGACCGGCCGGCTTGATTCCTTCGCTCCCGCCGCCCGCGTCATCCACATCGACATCGACCCGGCAGAAATCGGCAAGAACCGTCAGCCAGACGTGCCAATCGTCGGCGACGTGGCCGAAGTGCTTGACGACCTAATCCCCGAAATCAAGCGTCAGCAGGCTATCCACAGCAAGCCAAACCTCAAGCCGTGGTGGGCACAGATCAACGAATGGCGTGAAAAGTATCCGACCACGTACGACGAGCCGCAGGACGCCCCCGTGGACGGTTCGCTCTCCCCGCAGTGGGTTGTCGAGCAGCTGTCCAAGAACGCGGATCCGGAGACCATTTGGGTCGCGGGCGTCGGCCAGCATCAGATGTGGGCGTCGCAGCTTATTGACTTCGAGCATCCGCATTCGTGGATTTCTTCCGGCGGTCTCGGCACGATGGGCTTCGGTCTGCCCGCTGCGATTGGCGCGAAAGTCGGCTCACAGCGTGAATTCAACGGCCGCAAGCCGGTATGGCTGATCGACGGCGACGGCAGCTTCCAGATGACCTCTGAGGAGTTGGCGACCGCCCTGCTCGACCATACGCCGATCAAAATCGCCATCATCAATAATTCCGTATACGGCATGGTGCGTCAGTGGCAGACGCTGTTCTTCGACCATCATTATTCGGCGACGAGCCTGAATGACGGCGAAAACAGTGACGATATCGTCGATGTGCCTGATTTTGTGAAGCTTGCCGAAGCTTACGATTGCGTCGGCCTGCGCGCGTTCACGAAGGACGAGGCGATTGAGGCGATCAAGAAGGCCAACGCGATCAACGATCGTCCGGTGCTCATCGACTTCCGCGTCTGGAAGGACGCGATGGTGTGGCCGATGGTTCCGGCGGGTGCGTCGAATGACGAAGTAGCGTACCGTCCGGGTGTCCGTCCGTTGCTCAGCCCTGCCGCTCAGGCGAAGGCTGCATCTGGCGCCACTGGCAATGCCGTCGCGGCCGCGGACGCAGCGTGAACCACAGCAAGGAAGGCATCGAGGTTTAGAGGAGTCATTATGGCAAACTATCCCGCATCACAGCCCGGTTCCGAGCGTCATACCCTGTCCGTGCTGGTCGAAAACCGTCCAGGCGTGCTCGCGCGCGTGGCCGGCCTGTTCGCCCGTCGTGCGTTCAACATCAACTCGCTGTCTGTTTCGCCTACGGAACGCCCGGATATCTCCCGCATCACGGTGACAGCCGATGCCGAGGCGGTACCGCTGGAGCAGATTATCAAGCAGCTCAACAAGCTGCTGCATGTGCTGAAGATCGTCGAGCTGGATCCGAACAACACGGTCGAACGCGAACTTGTGCTCATCAAGGTCAGCGCCGACGAATCCAACCGTTCCGACGTGCTCGAGATCGTGCGTCTGTTCCGTGTGCGCGTGGTCGATGTGAACCCGGAGTCGCTGACCATCGAAGCGACCGGCGCGGAAGGTAAGATCGACGCGCTGCTCGGTCTGCTTGAGCATTACGGCGTGATTGAGCTGGTCCGTTCCGGCGCGGTCGCGGTGACCCGCGGTCCGAAGGCGCTGAGCGAGAAGGTCATCGGTTCGGAGATTACCGGCCGCTGATTATCAGCGATTTGTGCGAAGTGTACGATTCGTGCGAGCCGTACGCTTGCCTATGAAACAGCCCCGTGAAGCCTTGGGATTCACGGGGCTGTTTCATAGGCAAGCGAGATTGGCTGCTTGAAAGGTCGCCCGCCTAGCAGATGTCCGTCTGGCAGGAGGGCCGTCTGTCCACCAAACGATTGGCATGCAGCATCTGAACTGGATGACTGTCCAGCTCAGATGTCGTTTGCCCGCCGGTCAGCCTTCCAACTCTTCGGATAGTTCCAGCCATTCAGCTTCAAGCAAGTCTTTCTCGTCCGTCACTACGTTGAGCTGCGTGTTGAGCTCGTTGAGTCCGGCGAAATCACTGGGATCATGCGCGGCCATCTTCGCCTCGATGTCAGCGCGGCTTTCCTCGAGTTTCGCCAGTTTGCGCTCGATGGCGGACACCCGCTTGGATACCTGGTGGAATTCCTTGCCGCCCAGCTTGTGTGTCTGGGGCTTGACTTGGTCGGCGTCCGACTGCTTGCCGTCGTCCGAGGCGGCGGAGCCACCCTTGGTACCAGTGCCGCCCTTCCGGTCATCGCCGGTGCCGAGAATCGCCGACCAATCGCCGTCTTTCCTGGCCTGTTCGACCATATCAAGGTAGTCGCCGACGCCGCCGGGCAGATGCCTGACTTTACCACCAATCAACGCGAACTGCTCGTCGGTGACACGCTCCAACAAGTACCGATCGTGCGATACGACAATCAGCGTGCCCGGCCAAGTGTCGAGCAGATCCTCCATCACCGCGAGCATGTCGGTGTCCAGGTCGTTGCCCGGCTCGTCAAGAATGAGAACATTGGGCTCGTCAAGCAAAATTAGTAACAGCTGCATCCGGCGTTTCTGGCCGCCTGACAAGTCCCTGATCGGTGTCATAAGCTGGGCTGACGAAAAGCCGAGCCGTTCCATAAGCTGGGCAGGAGTGACTTCCTTGCCGTCGACGATATAGCTCGGCTTGTATCGGCTGAGCACTTCCTTGATCTTGTATTTGCCGAGTTTCTCCAGCTCGTCGAGCCGCTGCGAAAGCACCGCGAATTTCACGGTTTTGCCGATATTCACGTGCCCGCACGTCGGGGTGAGGGTGCCGTCGATGATCTTGAGCAACGTGGATTTGCCGGCGCCATTGGCACCGACAATGCCGAATCGGTCGCCTGGGCCGATCAGCCAGGTCACATCATCAAGGATTTTGCGCCCGGATACGGTCACCGTACGTGCGGCGGCGGTATCGGCGACCGGCGTCCCATCCGCATCGCTTGCCTCGGACACATGAGCGGAAGTCTCGCGTTCCCCTGTGCCGGGAATCGGCGCATCCGGGTCGACGGACAGCTGGACCGAACCGGTGACAATCGGCTCGGCATACAGCGGCGGAACCACGTCCACACGCCCGGATGCCGCGGTGACGGCGGCAGCATCGGCATCAAGCCGACGCTCGTCATCCTGCGAATAAATCTGCGTCACATCGAACAGATCGACGACCTGTTTGCCCAATCGCGATGTCGCCATCTGCTTCAATTCCAACGTGTTGCGCATTGGCGGCACATCGGCGATGAGTTCGCGTGCCTGTTTCACGTGAAACTTCTGTTTGGTCGAACGCGCCCTCGCGCCGCGGGACAGCCATGCGAGCTCCTTGCGGGCGAGATTGCGTCGGCGTTCCTCACGCACATCGGCCTGACGGTCACGTTCCACGCGTTGCAGCATGTACGCGCTGTACCCGCCTTCGAAGGGGTCGATCAGCCCGTCGTGCACTTCCCACATCGATTCGCACACCTCGTCAAGGAACCACCGGTCGTGGGTGACCAGCAGCAGCGCACCCTGACCGGACGCCCAACGGTTCTTCAGGTGTTCGGCAAGCCAGTGAATCGTCACGACGTCAAGATGGTTGGTCGGCTCGTCCAACGCGAGGATATCCCAGTCCTTGAGCAGCAGACGGGCCAGATCGGCGCGACGGCGCTGGCCGCCGGACAGCGAGCCGACTTTGGCGTCAAGGCTCATGCCTCCGAGCAGCGCCTCGACGATTTCGCGCGATGACGTGTCGGACGCCCATTCGTAGTCTTCGCGTCCCTCGAGCGCCGCCTCGCGCAGCGTCGCGTTGTCGTCCAGCGGATCACGTTGCCTGAGCATGCCGAAGGTCAGCCCGTTGCGTGTGATTACACGGCCGGAATCGGGCTGCTGCTCCCCGGAAAATAGGCGCAACAACGTGGATTTGCCGTCGCCGTTGCGTCCGACGATACCGATGCGGTCGCCTTCGAATACCCCTTGCGTCACATCGGTGAAGATGGTTTTCGTGGCGAACGAAAGCGAAACGTGTTCCAATCCAAGATCATAAGTCGGCATAATGCCCCCATGGTATCGCCCAGCATAGGCACGCCCGGGCAGACGAGTCCGGCCGCCGATGACACGGCAGCGGCATCAGCGTCCGTGCAACGTGCGGATATACGTGTTGCAACGCGCCGCGAACCCGGAGAAGACCTGGTCGGCCAAAGGCTGCAGCTGCGGGTCGTATTCGGCGAAATCATCGCGGATCTTGGCAATCTGCGACTTCTTCATCCCCTCGACCATGGCCGGTTCGGCGAGCCATTCGTCAAGCAGCGTGGCCGTGACCTCCAGATGGAACTGCAAGCCCAAGGCCGAGCCCGCCCGGAACGCCTGGTTTTTCGTATTCGCCGACCGGGCGAGCAGCTGGGCGCCCTCCGGCAGACCGACCACGTCGTTGTGCCAGTGCAGAACGTTGAGTTCCTTGCCCCACATGGAGAAGTAATCATGCTTGTCAACGCGCTTGATCGGAGCGAAACCGATTTCCGGCTCCTTGCCGTGGCTGAGCTTCGCGCCCAGCGCCCCGGCGATGATCTGATGGCCCAAGCAAATGCCGAGCACCGGCTTGCCGACGCTGATCGCGGCTCGCGCGAGCTTCTCCTCCGCCTTCAGACCCGGGTATTCGTCATAGTCCTGGGCGCCCATGGGCCCGCCCATAATCACCACGCCTGCGAGCTCCTTGAAATCCGGCAGGTCGGGCTTCTTTTCCTTGACAATGTTGACGGTCTGCGTCGGGATTTGCAAGTCCTCAAGGCTATCCAAAATACGCCCCGGCTTCTCCCACGGGACATGCTGCACGATAAGCACTTCTGGTTGCGTCATACACACCATTGTGGCATTGCCTATGTAAACATGCGAACACCCGGCCGATTTTGTCTGGCAAATCGAATACGCTCATGGGTATGGGAAACGTCGAAGAACCGCAGAATTCCAACATTTCCGGCGCACATGAGCTCGCTGGAGCCGCCGCCGGGCTGAATCTGTACGACACCGCCTCGCATGCCGTGTCGCCGTTCAGGCCGATCCGTCCCGGCCATGTGGGGATCTACGTGTGTGGTGCGACAGTGCAAAGCTCCCCGCATATCGGGCATATCCGTGCCGCCGTCGCCTTCGACATCGTCCGCCGCTGGATGCTGCGTCTGGGCTATGACGTGACTTTCGTGCGCAATGTCACCGATATCGACGACAAGATTCTCGACAAGGCCGCCGCCGCAGGACAGCAGTGGTGGGCGCGCGCGTACTACTACGAGCGTGAGTTCACCCGCGCCTACGATACGCTCGGCGTGCTGCCGCCTACAGTCGAGCCGCGTGCGACCGGGCATATCCCCGACATGGTCGAGCTCATCGAGCGGATTATCCGCAACGGGCACGCCTACGTGGTGAAGGACGCCGACGGCAACCCGACCGGCAACGTGTATTTCGATGTGGCAAGCTGGCCGCACTACGGCGAATTGACGCATCAGAAGCAGGGCGCCGTCGAGGCGGATGAGGCCGCGGCGGTCGCCGACCGCATGGGTCCGAGCGTGGACGCGGCAGGCAACGACAAATACAACCCCGTTGACCCGGCAGATGCCTCCCCTGACAAGCATGATCCCCGTGATTTCGCGCTGTGGAAGGCGCCGAAGGCCACCGATCCGCAGGACGCGCGCTGGGCGACCCCGTTCGGTGTGGGGCGTCCCGGCTGGCATATCGAGTGCTCCGCGATGAGCCACCGTTATCTGGGCGAGGCGTTTGACATCCATGGCGGCGGGCTTGATTTGCGCTTCCCGCACCATGAGAACGAGATGGCACAGACCCGCGCGGCCGGCTGGAATTCCGCGGCCCGCTGGATGCATTCAGCGTGGGTGACCGCCAAGGGCGAGAAAATGTCCAAATCATTGGGCAACGGACTGTCCGTGCCGGCTGTGCTCGCCGAGCACAGCGCGTGGGTGGTGCGCTACGCGCTCGGATCCGTGCAATACCGGTCGATGCTCGAATGGTCCGACCAGACGCTCACCGAAGCGCAGGCCGCATTTGAGCGCGTGAGCAACTTCATCGAACGCGCCGGCGCCGCCATCGGCGGTCAGCCGTCCCGTGAGGAAATCACCGCGGTGGGCGCCGATCAGCTGCCTGCTGATTTTGTCAACGCGATGAACGACGACATCAATGTGTCCGGTGCCATCGCAGCTGTCTTCAGCACGATTCGCTCCGGCAACACGCTGTTGTCGCAGGTTGAGGACCATGCCGATGACGCGGTGCGGGCACAGGTGCGCGAGGCGTTGGTGTCCGTGCGCGCGATGCTCGATACGCTCGGGCTCGATCCGCTGGCTGAACCGTGGGCCGGTGCCGAAGACGGCGGGGATTCCAAGGCCGCTGACGCGCTCGACGCTTTGGTTTCCGAGCAGCTTCAGGCCCGTCAGGCCGCGCGCGCCGCAAAGGATTTCGCAAAGGCCGACGCGATTCGCGACGAGCTTGCGGCGGTCGGTATCGCCATCGAGGACACGCCGTCCGGCTCGACCTGGTCACTCAAGTGACGCAAATGGCGTAAGCGGCACAGTGATGCAACGATACGAACGGCGCAGGATTCCGAGCGACTCGGGTCCTGCGCCGTTCGGATTCTCGCGGCGTTAGGGGCCCTGCGAGGTTTGAGGTCCTACGAGGTTTGGAATCCCAATCGCGCAAAGTCATGACTGTCCATCTCCCCAAACTGTCTACGCTAACGAGAGCCCACGCGTAGCTAGTTTGTGTATGCAAGCTTCTACCGACGCTCAGCTACCCGTCAGCGTCGACAGAAATAGAAGCACAACCCACTGCTGACGCTCACACCGGTCCCAGCATCGGCAGAAACAGGAGGGGCGCGGGTGGCGGTTTTTCCCGCATCACGGCTAGACTGGAATGCATTATGGCAGCATTTAGTTCTTTGACAGACCGGCTCTCGAATGCCTTCAAGCATTTGAAGAGCAAGGGCAAGCTTTCCGAAGCGGATATCGACGGCACCATCCGTGAAATCCGCCGTGCGCTTCTCGACGCCGACGTGTCGCTTGAAGTCGTCCGTTCCTTCACCGGCCGCGTGCGTGAACGCGCGCTCGGCGAGGAAGTCTCGCAGGCGCTGAATCCGGCACAGCAGGTCGTGAAAATCGTCAACGAGGAGTTGACCGCGATTCTCGGCGCCGGCGTCGACCGTCCGCTGAATTTCGCGAAGAACCCGCCGACAATCATCATGCTCGCCGGCCTTCAGGGCGCCGGTAAGACCACGCTCGCCGGCAAGCTCGGCTACTGGCTGAAAGACGCCGGCCACACTCCGCTGCTGGTCGCCGCCGATTTGCAGCGTCCGAACGCGGTCACCCAGTTGCAGGTCGTCGGCGAGCGCGCCGGCGTACCGGTGTACGCCCCCGAGAAGGGTGTGCAGTCCGACGGCGGCGAGGCGGTCGCAGCCCCCGGCCAAACCACGGGCGACCCGGTGAAGGTTGCGCGCGATTCCATCGAATTCGCCAAGCGCAAGCTTTACGACGTCGTCATCATCGATACCGCCGGCCGTTTGGGCGTTGACGAAGAGCTCATGAAGCAGGCGCGCGACATCCGCGACGCCGTGCATCCCAATGAAATCCTGTTCGTTATCGACGCGATGATTGGCCAGGATGCGGTCAAGACCGCGAAGGCCTTCGACGAAGGCGTGGACTTCACCGGCGTGGTCCTGTCCAAGCTCGATGGCGACGCCCGCGGTGGTGCCGCCTTGTCGGTTGCCAGCGTGACTGGCAAGCCGATCCTGTTTGCCTCAACCGGCGAGGGACTCAAGGATTTCGAGGTCTTCCACCCCGATCGCATGGCTTCCCGCATCCTCGATATGGGCGATATCCTCACGCTTATCGAACAGGCGCAGAAGCAGTTCGACGAGGAGCAGGCCCGCGAGGCGGCATCCAAGATGTCCGAAGGCACCTTCGGGCTTGACGACTTCTTGGAGCAGTTGCAGCAGGTGCGCAAACTCGGCCCGATGAAGAACCTGCTCGGCATGATTCCGGGCATGGCGGCCCATCGTCAGGCGCTGGAGCAGCTCGACGAGCATGAAATCGACCGCACCGAGGCGATTATCCGCTCGATGACGCCTGAGGAGCGTCGCAACCCGAAGATCATCGACGGCTCTCGCCGCGCCCGCATCGCCTATGGTTCCGGCAATACCGTGTCTGCGGTCAATGGTCTACTGGAGCGCTTCGAGCAGGCATCCAAGATGATGCGCCGCATGACGAACCGTGCCGGTATGGGCGGTATCCCCGGATTCGGCGGCCCCGGCGGCGGCAAGAAGAACAAGAAGGGCGGCAAGAAGAAAAAAGGCTCGAAGTCCGGCAATCCGATGAAGCGCGAAGCCGAAGAGAAGGCATTGCGCCAGCGGCTCGCTGGCGGCGGCAAGAGCTCCGGCGGTTCCGCATTCGCCAAGAAGCCACAGAACCCCGCACTTCCTGCCGGATTGCAGGAGATGATGGGCGAGAACGGCATGCCTGATCTGCCGCCGAATCTCGGCAATGGATTGGGCGACCTGCTCGGCTGAAGCTACGCCGATTCAGGTTCATGACCGCCCAGCGGCGGCGTCAATGATTGAACCAGTCAGTTGAATCAGCAAATCTCATGAGGCCCGCAAGCGTTTACGATGCTTGCGGGCCTCATCACACCATCTCCCCTATAATGCCCATCACAGGTCAGGTGGACTGTACAGACGTGAATGGAGCGAACGCGAATGGCCGTGGTATTGACGATAATCGCCGTCCTGTTGCTGATATGGTGGTTGCTGCGCTTTGTGCCTGCGGGCGTGGAAGCACATATGCCAATGCCGTACAGCACCGCGCTTGACCGGCATCTGTGGGTGCCGGCGGTCATCGGCGCGGTCTGGTCGGCGGCGCTCGGCTGCTGGTGGGGTGCGGCGCTGTATGCGGTGCTGCTCGTTCTGGTGATTGCGGGCGAATCCCCGTATTATCGGCATCTGTTCGGCAGAACTGCCAACACGTCGCGGGCAACGGCGAACACCGCGACCGATGGAACCGACCGTCCGGGAGCCTCTGCCGACGGTGTCATCCGCGCGATGACGCTCAACTGCCGCTATGGACGTGCCGATGCCGAGAACATCGTGCGGCTGGTCCGGGAGCGGCACATCGATGTGCTTGCGCTTGAAGAACTCACTGACGAGCTCGTCGAACGGCTCTCGCACGCGGGCTTGAACACGCTGCTGCCCTACTGCCAGCAGGGCGCGCAGCATGCCGGAGACAACGGCGGGTTCAACGCAATCTGGTCGCGTGTCGAACCGGTCGGGCGGATTGCAACGTTCCTGAACATCCACGCGGCGGATGTTCCCGCCATCACCATCGATGCGGACGCCTGCGGCACACCGGGCGCTCCAAGCGATCCAGGACGCCAAGTCACGTTCGCCGCCGCACACACGAAATCGCCGATGCGCGGGTGCCGGGAATGGTCGTACGGCGTGCGGGCGCTGGATGCCATCGCGACCAGTCCGGAGCCTGTGGTCGTACTCGGGGATCTGAACGCCTGCCTTGACCACCGGTGCCTGCGTGATGTACTTGCCACCGGAGTGCATGACGCGAGCCTTGATGTTGCGCATGGCCCGACGCTGACGTTCCCCTCTTGGACGCCGTGGCCACGTATCGAGCTCGACCATGCGTTGGCGAACAGCGGCGTGGTCTTCCATTCGGCGCAAGCCATCACCGTGCGTGATACCGACCATCGGGCGCTGCTTGTCACCTTGAGTGTGCGGTAATCGCCTCTCTGCCACAAACTGTCTACGCAAACAGCCCCTCAGCGTAGACAGTTTGTGGGAGAGGAGATGGCACTGCGTACGACACGCCGGAACATCGTGGGGTTTGCGCTATACTTGTTCAGTTATTCATGGGCGCGGAGCCCTCTCTTTCCGCGGTCATGAGGAACACGTGGGTTCGGTTTCCGTGCCCCACACAGAAGCTGTAACCCGCATTATCAATACAAGGAGAGCCATTTTGGCAACCAAGATTCGTCTGAAGCGCATGGGCAAGAAGTTCTACGCGTTCTACCGCGTAGTGATTATGGATTCGCGCAACAAGCGCGACGGCCGCTCCATCGAGGAGATCGGCATCTATGATCCGAACAAGCAGCCTTCGCTTATCCAGATTGACTCCGAGCGCGCTCAGTACTGGCTGGGTGTCGGCGCACAGCCGTCCGAGCCTGTGCTCAAGCTGCTGAAGATCACCGGTGACTGGCAGAAGTTCAAGGGCATTGAGGGCGCCGAAGGCACCCTGAAGACCCCGGAAGCCGGTCCGGACGCCGCCGCTCGTGTCGAGGCCGCTGAAGCCCAGGCACAGAAGCTGAAGGCCGCCAAGTCCGAAGCTGAGGCCAAGGCCAAGGCTGAAGCTGAAGCCGCCGCCGAGGCTGAGAAGGCCGAGGAGACCGCTGAAGCACCGGCTGAGGAAAAGGCTGAGTGACATGCTCGCCCAAGCTGTTGAACACCTCATCAAGAACATCGTGGATTTCCCGGACGACGTTTCGGTC
Source organism: Bifidobacterium thermophilum DSM 20210 (assembly GCA_000771265.1). Classification (GTDB taxonomy): domain Bacteria; phylum Actinomycetota; class Actinomycetes; order Actinomycetales; family Bifidobacteriaceae; genus Bifidobacterium; species Bifidobacterium thermophilum. Next base: position 18,163 of record JDUB01000018.1, on the reverse strand, counting down.
AAATCCCACGAGAACGCGCGCGGCGAACTGCTGCGCGTGCGCGTGAACCCTGAGGACATCGGCCGTGTCATCGGTCGCAAGGGCCGTACGGCCAATGCGATTCGCACGGTCGTGCAGGCCATCGCCGACCACAAAGTGCGTGTCGACATCATGGACGTACGCAGGTGAGCGAGAGCGTGGTGCATCAGCAACACTCCGACGACCCTCAGCAGCGCGAACTGCTGAGGGTCTGTCGTATCGGCCGCGCTCAAGGGCTCAAAGGCGAAGTCACCGTGCAGGTGTTCACCGACGAGCCTGACTACCGGTTCGAACCGGGTTCCCTGCTCTATACGCGTGACAGCGAACAGGAGTTCGAAGTCGCGCATTCGCGGACCTTCAAGAACCGTTGGATTATCCATTTCGAAGGTGTCGACGACCGTGATGCCGCCGAAGCCCTCAACGGCACCGTCCTGTACGGCGAAGCCGACGATCCGGAGGACATGCTCGAAGAGGACGCATGGTATCCGAAGGATCTCTTGGGGCTGGAAGCCCGGTTCGCCGAGGGCAACATGCTCGGCGCGCCAGCCGGGCAGAAGGTCGGCAAGGTCGTGGACGTCATCGAAGGCGCCCAATACCTGCTCAAAATCCGCCTCGCCAAGCCGGTGGACGGCGAAACCAGCACGCTGGTGCCGTTCGTCGACCAGCTGGTGCCGGATATCGACCTCGAGGACGGGTATTTGACGCTTGATCCGCCTGGAGGATTGATTCCCGGCTGGTGACACGCCCGGCATCTGCCGCGCGAAAACACGTGAGGGGTGTGCGTTCCGTAACAGAACGCACACCCCTCACGCTGTATTGCCGCGTGTATGGCGACCGGCTGTCAGCCGAGGAAGCTGAACAGCATCGGCAGCAGCACCGTCGAACTGTAGGTGTCGGATGATGAGCCCATGGACATGCGGAGAATCCCCGCAAGCACCATACTGGCAATACTGATGATGATGCCGGCGGTTGCAAGACCGTCGCCGCGCTCTCCTCTGGTCTTGATCTGGTTCTTCGCGATAATGCACAGGATCAGGCCGACAATCGAGATCAGGAACGAAAAGATGAAACCGACGACAGCCATCGTGTTCATCTTCGGTTTGACCGGGTACGGCGCATTATTGGCGGAAGGAGTCCCGTATGCGCCATAACCGGGGGCCGGAGCCGCAGCGGGAACGGGTTGGGTCGGTTGGGCGTAATACTGCTGCTGTGCATAGTCTTGCTGCGGGTACGCGTATCCTGTCGCCTGCGCCGGCACCGGCTGGGTCGGCTGCGCGTACCCTGGCTGCGGTGCCGGAGCCGCGTATCTGGATTGCTCTGCCGGCTGCGCGTACCCCGGCTGCTGCACAGGCTGCCGATATTGCGGGTCAGCTGGCAGCGGGGGCTGCGGGAAAGATTGATCGGCGGGCTGGCCGTACTGCTGCGGCGCTGCAGGCTGGATATCTTGAGGTGCCTGCTGCTGGTCCATACCCGCGGCGGGCTGCTCGCCGGACTGCGCATCCCATGGAATCTGTCCGTTGGTCATGTTCTTCTTGCTCCTTTGCCAAAAGACTGGCTGACATGCAACGCCGTGTCATCAAGGACTTCCGGCATTGTCGCTTCCACCGCATGGATGACAAGGCCCAGTAAAATCGCGCCTGCCTCGCATTCATCATTGTTCAGCACCATGCAGGCTTCTGCTGAGATAACTGTATCAGCGAATCAACGCGAACGCCGACGCCACACCGCAATATGCACAACGACCACGCCAACGGCTGTGGCCGCACACATCTGCTGTACAGATTCTTGGGACGGCAGGCCGGTACAGTGGTGGGCATGCAGATTGATATCGTTTCCGTATTCCCCGAATACTTCGACGTGCTGAACCTAAGCCTGTTCGGCAAAGCGCAAAGCAAGGGGCTCGTCAGTGTCCACGCCCACAATCTGCGCGATTGGACGCATGACGTGCATCATTCCGTGGACGATACCCCGGTCGGCGGCGGCGCCGGCATGGTCATGAAACCGGAAGTTTGGGCGGAATGCCTGGACGATCTGCTCGGGCTGGAACCGCGCGAGATGAACGCCGATGGCGAGAGCGACAGCAATAGTAATGCCAGCGCAGGCGTCCCTGACGGCGCTGACACCACGGTTACGACGAGCGCCGCAGCGGGCGGATCACCGAGCAACGGCACGGTTGTGACAGCCGCCGAGAGCGACGGCACCGGCGACGCGGAGCATCTGCCGGCATCCGACAGCGCATCGGCAGATACGGTACCCAACAGCGATTCACAGGCTCCCACCCACAATCTCGGCACCGTGCTGATCTTCCCCAATCCTTCCGCTCCCCTGTTCACCCAACGCGACGCGACAGAACTGAGTCACGCCAAACGACTGATGTTCGGCTGCGGACGCTACGAGGGCTATGACGCGCGCATTCCTGAGTACTACCGGGCGCAGGGCGTGGATGTACGCGAATATTCGATCGGTGATTATGTGCTCAACGGCGGGGAGGTCGCGGTATCGGTGATGTTGGAGGCGATTACGCGCCTGCTGCCCGGGTTTATGGGAAACCCGGAGTCCATTGTGGAGGAATCATATACGGGTTCCGAGGCGCTGCTCGAGCATCGGCAGTACACGCGGCCGGCGGTGTGGCGCGGAATGGGCGTGCCTGATGTGCTGCTTTCGGGCGACCACGGGAAAGTCGACCGCTTCCGCCGCGATGAGGCGTTGGCACGTACCGATGCGATTCGGCCTGATTTGATCGAACAGCTGGATTGTGCGCAGCTGAGCAAGGCCGACCGTAAAACACTGATGGCGCTCGGCTGGGAGGTTTCGGCAGAGCATCCGCGGCGGCTGAATCGGGGGTAGACGGCCGAGCGGCTAGGCGATTGGGCATGTCGCCCGAGCATTTTCTGTATTTGCATTTTCGGGATTCCGCGCGCAGAAACTGGCGGACAATCCGGTATTTATGACATGCCGGGACACTCACCGTACAGTCACCGCGATGTGCACCGCCTTCTTGGGCAACATTGCGCAGATACCGAGGCATTCCGGCCACCCTGCGAACGTCGCCTGAACAGCAACCGCCAGATCGCTGCACATCTGCGGATTCCCGGAACACCAGCCCCACAGCGTTCTCACATCCGCGCCCTATATCGCACAACCTGCGCAAAATACCGCTACAATCCGAGCTTCCCGCGGGCGCGCTATCACAGGAACCCCAAATTATCACCGCAACAACAAGAGCCTGCCGGAATCGCTCCCGACAGGCTCCAGGCTACAGGGATCAGTCATGCACGCGCGTCACAGGCCGCGCACCTGGACCTGCTCGTCCAGCGGCATATGCTCACGCGGGCCGGCGGGCGCGGTGACCTCGCCGAACGGCATCTGCGCGACCAGCTTCCAATTCTCGGGAATGCCGAAGGCCTCACGGACCGCGTCATCAATCAGCGGGTTGTAATGCTGCAGGTTCGCGCCGATACCCGCCTCGGCGAGCGCCGACCAGACGGCGAACTGGAGCATGCCGTTCGCCTGCTGCGCCCACACCGGGAAGTTCGCCGCGTAGGAGGGGAACTGCTCCTGCAAGTTCGTGGTGACGGTGGTGTCATCGAAGTACAGCACCGTGCCGCGCGCGGCGTCGAAACCGGCGATCTTCTGCTCGGTGGCGGCGAACGCGGTATCGTCCTTGACCACGGCGCGCAGGGCGTCGTGCACAATCGTCCACAGACGGTGATGTTCCGCGCCGAACAGCACGATGACGCGCTGCGGCTGGGAATTGAAGGCGCTGGGAACTTCGCCGGCGACCGAGCGGACAAGATCGACGATTTCGGCGTCAGACAGCGCGGCAGCGTCAGACAGCGCATACTGCGAGCGACGGGCGGAAATCGCAGAAACAAAAGCGGACATGGTGCCTCCCAAAGTGGCGGTTGCGGAGTTGCGGAGTGTTCCGGTCATCCGGGTTTTCGGTGATACGAATAATATGGTTCAGCGGACTGCTGCCGAGGATGGATGATGCGCGTACCGTTGCAACGGGCCTATCATCTGTCCTGCTGGTTTTACGGTACATGTCGGACCGGTTCGGCACCCGTGTTTTCTCTGACAGAATATGTGGGCGACGTCACACGCACGCCAGTGACCGGAGCACGGGTAGAGTGGTCAGTATGCGCGTGATTGCAGGACGATTCAAAGGCATGGCGTTGGCCACACCGAAACCGGGGACCCGGCCCACTACCGACCGCACCAAAGAGGCGGTGTTCTCTCATCTCGACTCTTGGGGTCTGGTGCGCGGAGCCAGCGTGCTAGACCTGTTCGCAGGAACGGGAGCGCTCGGCATCGAAGCGTTGTCTCGTGGGGCGCAATCGCTGGTGGCTGTGGAGTCCGCCGGCCCCGCCGCGGCGCTCATCAACGGTACGCTCACCCAGCTCAAGCGTTCCAAGGCGTGGCGGCCGGAATTGTCCGCGCGGGTGATGCGCCGGCGTGCCGAAGTGTTCGTTGACTCGTATCATGGTGTGTCTTTTGACTTGGTGTTCATCGACCCGCCGTACGCATATGCGACCGAAGAGTGCAACGTGCTGTTGGAAGCGCTCGCCCAAGGTGAAGCGACCGGGCCGGACACCATGATTGTGGTCGAGCGTTCCGCCCAATCGGATGCGCTCACTCCGCCGGCAGGTTGGCACGAGGCGGATGCGCGCAAATACGGCGAAACCGCGGTCATCTATCTCGAACCCGACGCTCAGGACGCCGATACCAACGCCGCGTCACCACGCTGACGCCTCTGCTTCTACCGACGCTCATGGGCCTGCCAGCGTCGGCAGAAACAGCACCACCACCCACTGCCGACGCCCACACACCACCCAGCGTCGGCAGAAACTGGGACGTCAGCTGCTGATGAGGTGGGATTCGTTGCCTCGGGTGAAATCGAGGACTGCTCCGGCGAGCTGGACCTCATGTTCCAAACCCGGATCGGCTGCAAGCACCTGTTCGGCTCGAGCTCGGGCATCCGCGATCATCTTCGCGTCCTTGACCACACGCAGTAGCTTGAGCCCTGATTTTCCGCCGGATTGTGCGTCGCCCAGCACATCGCCGGCCCCGCGCAGCTCCAAATCCGCCTGTGCGATTTCCGCACCGTCAAGCGACCCTTGGATCACAGCCAGCCGCTGTTCGGCGATACTGCCCGGCTCGGCACGGGACACGAGGAACGCCCACGAATCCGTGCCGCCACGGCCGACACGGCCACGCAGCTGATGCAGCTGCGACAAGCCGAACCGGTCCGCATCAAACATCACGATGCAACTGGCCTGCGGCACATCCACACCCACCTCGATCACCGTGGTCGCCACAAGAATCGGCGTGATGCCGGCCGCAAAATCAGCCATCACCTGCTGTTTAGTCGCATCATCGTCACGGCCGGTCAGCGTGGCGAACCGCACGCCCTCGAATTGTGGAAGCGCCTCAAGCCTCGCAGCAATCTCACTGACCGCATGCAGCGGCGGTTTCGGCTGGACTGCTGCCGACCCGCCGGGCGCGTCCCCTGCTCCGGCAGCGTCATCCGGCTCCTCGAACAGTTCGGCGTCCTGCCTGGCCTGGTCGGCGCTCTCGTCCTCGTCAATACGGGCGCAAACGATATACGCTCGCTCCCCCGCGTCAATCCGATGGCGAATATGCCAGAACATATTCGCCATGGCCGGACCATCGGCCTCTGGGATCACGAAGGTGCGGATCGGTTTGCGCCCGCCCGGCAGCTCCGTCAGCCACGACAAATCAAGGCTGCCGAACCATGTCATCGCGGCCGTGCGAGGAATCGGCGTGGCCGTCATAACCAGCAGATGTGGGATCTTCTCACCGCGTTGCAGCAAGGTTTCGCGCTGTTCGACGCCGAACCGGTGCTGTTCGTCGATGACCGCAAGGGCAAGATTCGGCGCTTGGAATGTCCTCGAAAACGCGGCGTGCGTGGCAATGATGATGCCCGGCTCGCCGCTCGCCGCCGCCGCGAGCGCTTTGCGACGTGCCGCAAGCTTCATGCCGCCCGTGATCAGCGTGACCGGAATAGCAAGTCCCGCCTTGGCGACCATGCCTCCGACGGTTTCAGCGTGTTGCTCGGCAAGCACCTGCGTAGGCGCCACAAGCACCGCTTGATAGCCCGATCCGACGGCTTGCAGCATCGCGACGAGCGCGACCACGGTTTTACCGGAGCCGACTTCGCCTTGCAGCAGGCGCTGCATCGGGTAGTCGCGGCCCATGTCTTGGACGATGTCGTCGATGACGCTGGCCTGCCCGCCGGTCAGGGTGAAGGGGAGCGAATCGATGAAAGTTTCGCGCATGTCGCCGTCAGTGCAGGGGAAGGTCTCGGCTTTGCGCGCCTGCTCGCGTTCCTGCAGGACGGCGGTCTGCGAGATGAACGCTTCCTCATATCGCAAGGTGTGAAGGGCTTGCCGGAACGAGTCCACCGAATCAGGTTCATGTATGGCAAGGAAGGCTTCGGCCCGATGCATCAGGCCGCATGCTTCACGCACGCTCTCGGGCAGGATGTCGGGAATGGCGCAACGCAAGGCGGCAGTAGGGATTTTGGGGGATGTCTCTATGCCGTCGGGGGCTGGCGAGAGGGAAGATGCGCGGGATAGTGACGGTGCGGATTCTTGGGGTTCCGCACGTTCCGGTGATATTGCGGTTGTGCCGGTCGTTCCGTATGTTCCGGATTGTGTGGATTGCGCGGCTGCCCCGTATTGCGCAGTAGACAGCTCGGCTTCGTCATCGTCTCCGGCAGCGAGCGCACGCAACACGGTGACGATGGAATCGTGGATATGCTCGCTGGAAATACGGGAATTGGCGTGGTAAACCGGGCGCGGACGGCAGACGCGCCGCAACGCGTCATCGATGCTGTCAGCGTCGAAACGCAGGCCGCAGGCGGATTCCTGCGATGCGGTTGGGGTGGGCGGAACGGTGAGCACTTCTGGGTGGGTGAACTGTGGCATGCCGTCGTATTCGCTGGGTGTACCGCACACGACCACCGACGCGCCGGCGTGTAGTCGGGCGCTGAGCCAATTGACGTACTGCTGCTTGTAGGAGAAGAACACGAGTGCAGTGACGGAGCCGGGCACGTGGCGTTGGGCGGCGAACGCGGAATCGTCGACCATGGCTTGGACCCGATAGCCGCGGCGGGCGTTCATCTGCATCACGCGAACATCGCGCACAACACCGGCGAAAGCCATCGGCTCGCCGATTCGGCCTTCTCGCACCGCCCGCAGGGGCACTGGATCAGTGACCCGGAACGGGTAATACGTCAGGGCGTCCGCGCACGTGACCAAGCCAAGGCCTTTCAGCGCGCTGACCCGACGACGGTTGGTCAACAGCTTGGCTAGCGGGGTGGTCAGTGAAACGGTCATACCTCTTATTGTCCCACATCAGGTTCCGCGCAGCGGGAGGGCGACGGAACTCACCTGTCGTGCGATGACAGGGTCGCACAGCAGGCAGATAGTCCCCACCACCCGCCGATAACCGTCGACACCCTGTCACAGTGTGACAACGCAGTCGCACAGCAGACAGATAGTCCCGACTTCTCGGGGCGAGCCAACGACAATCCCAACGCCGTGCGACACCCCAATCGCACCACAGACAGATAGCCCCCACCAGCCATCGGAAACCGTCGATATCTCACCGCCGCGCGACAGCCCAATCTCACAGCAGGCAGATAGGCATGTAGGAATCACAGATATTACCGCTCATCCCCGTCGGCGTTGTGCGGTAAGCGTGTCATAGTGTCATGGTCCAAGGATGCCCCTTACCGGTGAGCCACTGAATCGTCCGCGGCTTGTCGGTCGGGAAAGCACCCGGAGGACGAAATGCTCCCGGGAGAAGTGCCGGATCCGCACGAAACGCGCATAAACTCCCGCACAGGACACGGGAGTTCTGCACGAATCAGGCACTCTGCGGATAATCTCCCAACAGGAACGTTGGAAATCCGCGATTCAGAAAAACCGACCAACAAGCCGAGACCGGGAGAACAGCGGCGAATCCACGCATCCGCGATAAACTCCCGGGAAATTCAGGACATCACCCCCAGCCCACCGATTTCCCGACAAACTCCCACACCACCGTCCTGGACATCATCACACGCAAGCCTGTGCAACGATAATCCCCCGCGTCAATCCGGGGCATCACCACCAACCCAGCGCCACCAGAAAAGCAAAAACCCCGGAAACTGAAGTTCCGGGGTCTTGTTTCTTCATTCGCGATTCACGCGGCCACACGCTGAACCTTGCCAGCCTTGATGCATTTCACGCACACGCGCAGGCGGACATTCTGACCGTCAATGGTAGTGCGGACGGGCTGCAGGTTCGGACGGAAGGTGCGCTTATTGCGAATATGCGAATGCGACACGGTGAAACCGGTTTGCGGTCCCTTGCCGCACACTGCGCAACGAGCTGCCATGATGGACTCCCTATACATTTCTTTGACTTGCAAGTCGTGTCTGCCCGACCGCCGCATATGCGTCCGCCGAACACACAACTACACAAGACTACAACCAAATCCGATCAAGTGCAAACCTGCGTGCCGCATTCGTGGATAGCAGCGAAATCCCGGCATTTTCAAGCAACATGTCTAACTTCAACCTCCACAATAATCCCAGAAATACCGATAGAATGTGAGAGTCTGCGGCAACCACGTTGCCTCGGTTGCCTCGCATACGCATCGCACAAGGATGAGTCAGGAGGTTGTATGCTTCACGATATCCTCAACTCGCGCAAGCCGGAGCAGAGCGCAGCATCGGTGATTTCGCTCGGCCAGGTATGGGTCGACATCATGATGGGCGTTGGAGAACTTCCACAGCCGGGCGGATTCGCCGTCGCCAATTCGGTGACGCCGTCGGTGGGCGGGAGTTTCCGCGTGTTGCAGGCAGCCGCGCGGTCGGGATCGCCCGCCAAGCACGCGGGTATCGTCGGCACGGGACTGTGGTCGTCCGTAATCCGCGACGAATTCGAGGCGAATGGCATCCAGCACATCGGCGGTGACCGGCTTGACAAGGACTCCGGATTCCGACTGGTGCTCAACGACGGATCACACAAAACCTTCATCGCGACGTACGGCGCCGAAGCGCAAGGCGACGAGCGCACCTTCGACGCGATTGAGCCTGAGGCAGGCGATGTCGTCCATATCAGCGGGAATACCTTGATGGACCACTCGGCGGCCGGCATTGAAGGATTTCTGCATCGTGCCGGTGCGAATCCCGAGCAGCGCCCGTACACAATCGTGCTCAATCCTACGAATTCCCTGCATCTGGTCAGCGACCACCTGATTGAGGACACCGTGCTATGCCGCCCGACATGGTCATGTAACCGCCAGGAAGCCAACACACTCGCCGAGCGGCTCGGCATTCCGCCGACGGATGATGCCGAACTGACCATCGGCGGCGGATTCGATGACGCGATGACCACACTGTGCGACGCGCTCGGCACCACGTTGCGCGCCCCGCTGGTGCTGCGCGCCGGCGCGCGAGGTGCGTGGGTGCGCGTACCCGGCAGCGAAGTGATCCACCTCGAGGGCTTCCCCGTGAAATCGACGCATACGCGTTCCGCCGGATCATGCCACACCGGCGTGATGTGCGCAATGCTCGCCCAGGGTTGGTCGCTGTTTGACGCGGTGCGGATCGCCAACGCGGCCGCCTCGATTGCCATCAGCAACAACAAGGCAGGCGTGCCCGACTGCCCGCCCGTCGAGGATGCGATCGCGCTGATCAAACAGCATGAAGGGGACACAGACACCTCCGCGCAAGCGTAGCGGCGGTTTCACGGCAGTACCGGTGACGACAGACGCCGCAAACCCTGGCGCCTTCCGTCACCGGTGTCCCCTCTGACCAGCCATCTCCCACCACCGGTCACTCCCATCACCGGCCCCGAGAAAATCACCCAGTGTTCATGGGCAGTTCATCTGATTCACCCCGTCTGTTGTTTGCGCAAACATACCCTTCTGGTAGACAGACGGGAGTCCCCATGACCAATATTCTTGACACCGCGCAACGACCGGCAAAACCGGCAACCGTGCCGACCGCACCCATCGCGCCCATCACACCCCTAGCACCGACCAACGCCACCACCGACGGCACCGGTAACACCAACCACTTCAACCACCGCGAAAAGCAGTGGGTGCTCTACGATGTCGGCAATTCCGCATTCGTTCTGCTGTCCACCGCCGTCATCCCCATCTACGCGAACTCCCTGCTCAAAGCCGCCGGCGAATCCAACATCGTGTCCACTTGGGGGTACATGCAGACCATAGCATCCCTCATCATCGCGCTGCTTATGCCGATTCTGGGCTCCATCGCCGACGTGCAGGGCATGAAGATCAGATTCTTCATCGGCTTCTTCGGCACCGGCGTCCTCGCCTGCTGCGCGATGGCACTGCCGCTGGGCTGGATTGCGTTCCTCGCGGTATGCATGCTTGCCACCATCGGGCTCAACGGTTCGCTCACCTTCTACGATTCCATGCTCATCGACACCACCACCAACGACCGCATGGACCAAGTCTCCTCGCACGGCTATGGATGGGGATATGTCGGCTCCACCATCCCGTTCATCGCCTGCATCGCGCTGATTTTCGCCGGTCCGTCGGCATTCGGCTGGAGCACCACGGCCTGTACACGCGCCAGTTTCGTCATCACCGCCCTGTGGTGGACCGCGTTCACAATCCCGCTGATCAGCGGCTACCACCAGACCCATTACCGTGAAACCGCCGACTATATGCACGACGCCGTGCGCGGCACCTTCGCCGAGTTGGGCCACACCTTCCGCGAGATCTCGCGCAACAAGCCGCTGTGGATGTTCATGATCGCGTTCTTCTTCTACATCGACGCCGTCAACACGATTATCTCGATGAGCACCTCGTACGGGACCCAGCTCGGCATCGATTCCACGCAGCTGGTGCTCGCCCTGCTGGTCACACAATTCGTCGCCTTCCCGTGTGCCATCGCCTACGGCCGGCTCGCCAAGCGGTTCGGGTGCAAGCCGATGATCATGGCAGCGGTCATCGCCTACCTCGGCATTGTCTGTTTCGCCGCGTTCTTCCTGCGTTCGGCCACGGAATTCTGGATTCTTGCGATTCTGGTTGGCATGTTCCAAGGCGGTATTCAGGCGCTCAGCCGTTCATATTACGGCAAAATCATCCCCAAGTCGCATGCCAACGAATACTACGGGTTCTACGATATTTTCGGCAAGACCGCAAGCATTCTCGGCACCTTCATCGTCGCGGCGACCACGTCAATCACCGGCAATCCGTCACTCGGCGTGCTGTCGATCGGCCTGTTGCTCGCCGTGGCGCTCGTGCTCCTCATCTTGCAGCGCGATCCGGCTACCGCAAGCGAAACCGCGGCATAACGCACGTCAATACCACCGTTTGGCGGATTCACGAATCCGGCTGTCTGGCCGGCTGTCTCTTCGGAGTCCGAATGCTTCGATGAGACAGCCGGATTCCCATAATTACAGCACCTGCTCCAACGATTCGTTTGCATCTGAAATCAGCCATATTCCAACGTTTCTGCCCTCCCACTACCGGATCTGCATGACTTTGACTACCAGATTTGCATAACTTTCACTACCGAATCTGCATAACTCTCACTTCCGGATTTGCATAAGGTTGACTACCGGATTCGCGTAACTCCCGTCAAATGCGCGACATCGACCCCCACCGGCCACCTGCACCCGGACACGTTTCCGCCTAGTTTCAGCTTCAGGCGTGTCGTGTTACGATGCGGCATCATAGGTAACGAAGAAAGCCTAGGGTGAAACCATGGATACAGCAGCTACCAGCAACGACACCATTGACACCACGGATGCCGCCGCAGGCGACATCACGACCGCGAAAGGCATCGACTACGACGCCGACGCGAAAGCCGCCGCAGCGGCGGTCAGCGAGGACGCGACAGAACAACTGCGCGACCCCCGCGACGCGACAGTATCCCATATGCCGTTGCCGTTCAGCGGCCCCGCGCGCATCGAGCACGATTCCCTCGGCGAAATGCCGGTCCCGGCGAATGTATACTGGGGCATCAACGTGCAGCGCGCCATCCAGAACTTCCCTGTTTCCGACACGCCCATTAGCAGGCATCCGGAACTCATCGCCGGGTATGCACAAGTCAAACGCGCCTGCGTGGACGCCAACGAGGAGCTCGGGCTGATCGACCCGATGCGCGCCGAACTCATCCGGCAGGCATGCCGTGACATCGAAGCCGGCGAGCTCGCCGACCAGTTCCCCGTGGACGTACGCCAGGGTGGCGCCGGCACCTCGACGAATATGAACATGAACGAGGTTATCGCCAACCGCGCGCTCGAACTCGCTGGCCACCAGCGCGGCGACTACGGGTATATCCACCCGAACGACCACGTGAACAAGTCGCAATCCACCAACGACACGTACCCGGCCGCATGCCGCCTCGCCCTGATCACCGCACTCAAGCCAATGATTGAGGAATGCCGGCTGCTCGCCCGCGCCTTCCACAAGCTCGCCGACAAGCACATCAACGACGTGACTATCGGTCGCACGCAGCTCCAGGACGCGGTCCCGATGACCTACGGTCAGGAATTCCACGCCTTCGCCTCGTATTTCAAGGCCGACAAGGCATCCCTCGACAAGCTGGAGCCTGAACTCGCGGTGATGAACCTGGGTGGTACCGCCATCGGCACCGGCATCTGCGCGGATATCCGCTTCCGCAAGTCCGCAATCGAGCATCTCGGTGAAATCACCGGTTATCCGGTGACCGCAGCACCCGACCCGATCGCCGCAACCAGCGATATGAGCGCGTTTGTCAACACCTCGTCCGCGCTGAAAAACCTCGCCGTGCACCTGAAGAAGGCGGCGGATGACCTGCGTCTGCTCAACTCCGGCCCACGCTGCGGATTCAACGACATCAACGTGCCCCCACGCCAGGCTGGCTCGAGCATTATGCCAGGCAAGGTGAACCCAGTGATCCCAGAGTGCGTGGACCAGTGCTGCTTCACCGTGTTCGGCATGGACACGACCGTCAACTGGGCGTGCGCCGAAGGGCAGCTGCAACTCAACGCATTCGAACCGGTCACCGTGCATACGCTGCTCGAAGGCATCCGCCTGCTGGGCAACGCGATGCGCACCTTCCGCCTCAACTGCGTGGACGGCATCACCGTCAACCTCGAGCAGGGGCGCCAGTTTGCCGCCGAATCGCCGTCTATCTCGGCTTCACTCAACAGCGAAATCGGCTATGAGCGTGCCGCGGCCATCGCCAAAGAGGCGTTGCGTACCAGGCGCACGGTCCGCGAAGTCGCCGGCGAGCGCACCGACATGCCCGACGGCCGTCTCGACCAACTGCTTGACCCGATCACCTTGTCCCGCCGTTTGGGCCAGACATGCCGTGAACAGGGCGGCGCGCAAGCCTGACGACTCTGGGCCTCGCGCTGCACGGGGGTTTCGACGGGACACCCTGCCCGCAAGCGTTACTTGGTTTACTTGTCGACGCGCGATTCATCGCTGCCATGCTGTGTATCGCGCGTCCGACGGCTGGAACGCAACCCTTCCATGCTCTCGCGCAGCTGGTCAATGATCGCATTGTCGCGCACCGAACGCATGGCGGGGAACGCCTGCATCAACCGTCGCTGTTGCCAATTGAGCGTATGCGACACATGCGAATCGAGCACAGCGCGCCTGCGTTCCTCGAAACGCTCACTCGCCGTGACCACCTTCTCGTCAAGATTCGCAACCTGTTCGGCATGCACCGCATTGACATCTTCGCTGATGCGTTTGAGCTTGGTGTCGAAGCTCCACGAGTATGCCGCGGTCAGCGAGGCATCCACGATGAGCAGCACCGCGATGACGCCGCATACTATATGCAAGGCCAGCGGCGTCCACTGACGGACAATCCCCATGAACCATGGTTGCACGAAGAGTTTGACCAGCGTCGCACCGGCTCCGAACGCAATGAAGCCGTTGAGGTATACGCGGCCGTTGATATTGAACGGCTTGTTGCTGTAATCCCATAATCTGACATGATGCAGCTTTTCGATGACGTATGAGGAGATGTATTCCAACGTACATGCGACAACGCCGCTGCTGAGGAACAACGCGACGGGATTGGTCACATCGTTGAGCAGGAACAGTACCAGCAGCGCTCCGAAACCGTAAATCGGGCACAGCGGTCCGATCAGAACACCCCTGTCGACGAAACGACGGCGCACGACGATTGACAGCCCGGTCTCCCAAATCCAGCCAATGCAGCTGTACAACGCCCATGTCAGGAACAGCCGCTCCACGAATTCCAATACCTGCATGCCGCCTGCCTTTCTTCTCATCACATCCGCCGATGCCTTCAAACGCGAGCATCGCGGAATGCGGATTCGTGCCGGATGCCATTGTGACGCGTTGTCCGATACAACACACCTGATGACTGTACGCCAGACACATCCGGCTATCCACAATACAGGAAACGCGGCATCTCACGGTGTATCGCCAAACCAGAGCATAAGCCCGCACCGAAGGCCTGGGTTCCTCGACCAGTTCGTGCGAATCAGCGACAAAGTATCCGTGCCGGAACCGATTTCTTGCTTGTTTTACTGGTCGTCCCGGTGAAAGCCCCACCGAGATGCATCGAGTCGTTGGTGGTGGACGGTGATTGTGACACCAAGATTCCGCAACCTTCCAATATCCGCGATATCAACACCCCCTCTCTCACCCCCCTTCTCCTGCCCATCTTCGGCAACGTCAATCAATAATGCGACAATGGTGACCTGTGGTGCAGCGGACGCCACAATCCCAAGAAAAGGAGCAGGCACGTATGGCAAGGCCACGCCGAGACTCGGAAATCCTTCCCGCCAAGGAGCGCATGGAGAACGCGTTCTGGGACCTCCTCGCATCACGCGAATACCGGAAGATCACCGTCACCGACATCGTGCGCGAAGCCGACGTCAACCGCAACTCCTTCTACTACCATTTCAGCGGCCTGCCCGAACTCGCCGACGCCGCAATCTTGCACATGGTGGGAAACACACCGGTTTCGCTGCCGCAGTCAGGCACCGACCCGGAAACAGCTTGGCGGACAAATGTCGCCAATGTTTTGCAGTCGCCGGAGCAACGCGAACGGCTTGACCGGCTGTCCCTGGTCACCGGGCCGCACGGTTCGGCGGAACTGCTTGCATCCCTGCGGGACTTCTCGCGGCTCAACCTGATGAGCATCCTGCAAATCGACCCGCAGCAACTGGATTTGAAAACCGACCTCATGCTCGACTTCGCCATCGGCGGCATGTTTGGCGTTCTGCGGCGCTGGCCGGAACTGTCGGGCCGCATCAAGCCGGAAGACCTGCTCAACGACGATACCGCCGCCTTGGCGATGAGCATGTATCTGAGCCTGTCGAAAACCGACATGCTTGGCTATTGGAAGCGGGTGTTCAACCCGTCCGCCGCGCCGCGCATCCAATAGTCGGCGGCTCACAGGGCCGGCGGGGCTTGACTGTCAGGACTTGGCTACTTGGACTCAGCTGCCAAGACTCGGCTGCCGACGCGACGAACGTTTCGTTATCGCGAACCGTCAACGCAGCGAATCAATCACCAGTTGCGGAACCTGCGGCAAGTTGCGCCAAGCCGTCGCCGGCAACGCGGCCAGTACACCGGCGACCAGCCGACGCGTCTCACGGTCCGTCTTGCGCGCGGCATCGATAATCACCGGGAGCGCTGTCGTCCAATGCTCAGCAAGCTCGCCGAAACTGCGGTAGCCGGGAGTTGAGAAAATCACATACAGTTCGTCGATCACCTTCCGACGGTCAGCCGGGTCGATACCGAGCATCCATGCGTTGACCGTGCTGCCAGCGAACATCGCGGTCGCCGACAATCCGGGCGCTGCGACGAACTCGCCATCCTGCACCTGCCACGACATGCCCAGATGCTGCATGATACCGACGGCATCGGCTTCGATGACCCGGTGCGGCAGACCGTCATCCATCAGCATGCCGACGACCGATGACTGCGGAACGGTTTTGTCCACGCGCGACGCCACCGCATCGAACGCCGCGGATTCGAGCCGCTTGGGGAATCCCGGACCGTCATGGGAGAACACCCGGCAAATACGCGCGGCATACCGGTTGCGTTGGGCGGGTTGGACGTGTTGGGTGGTGCTGTCAGTGGGGAGGTTTTGGTTGTCTTGGACGCCTCGGCTGATATTACCGGCGTCACCGGGGTCGGCGCTACCGATGCGCAACTGCTTGTCGGATGTCCGGCGGCCCGCCATTGACGTTGCCTCAATCATTGGCAACTGCGATTCGCCGGATTCATCCGCGAGCCACTGCATGGCATCCAAATCGCGCGCAGCCATACGAACCGACGCGTACACCGCCATATTGCCGCCCTTCGAATGTCCGCCCACCATCACGGCGGGGGCATCGCCGCCGGGCACGCCCGCCGACCGGTCAAGAATTGAGGAAAGATACTTCGCCGCCGACTCCTGCGACGGGACTGGGCAGCGGAACGCCATATTGAAATCCTCTTTCCAGCCGAGCAGCGTGCCGTCGGTGCCGCGGAAGGCGACATACAACAGACCGCCCGGGCCGAACAACCCACGGATTCCGGTGCAATCACCAAGGTCGAAGGTCATCGCGGCGAACTGCTGCTCACGGTCGACATCGTCGCGCTGGATGTACTCGCCCACGCGCAAGCCGCGGAATCTCGGGCTTTCAGCGACGGCAACCAGCAAATCAAGACGAGTGCTGTTGACCTGCTGGGAGTCGGCGGCGAACATCATCGGAAAATCCTCCGCCCGCAACAATCCTGTCAACGCGATGGTGTCAATCGAACGCGCCGCCCCGAACACCGGGACCACCAGCGGCAAGCGGATATACGACAGCTCGCTGAGCACCAAGGAATCAACAGCGGAGAACGGATGCTCGGCGAAGGTACGGAAATCGGTGCGCACATAATCGACGATGTTGCCCATACCATCATCGTAATCGAGAACCGTTCGACACCGTGACAAGGCATGGCGGCGATTCTTCCAGTTCTGCGAGCCATGCCCGCAACACGATCGTCGGCAATTCGTTGATTCTGTGCGAATCGGCCACGAACTGGCGCACAGTCGCGACGCGATGGAGCAAGATACAAGATACTGGAACGGGAACGGAACGGATCTGATTTGCCGGATTGGTTCTGCCGGATTTATGCGGTATCCGAATACAGTATCCGATACGGTATCGGCACTGCACCGGCGTTGGCAACCCGGGAATCGAGGGAATATGAGCATCGTCGAATATATCATCGCGTGGCTAAGCGCCAACGCAGGCAAACTCATCTGGCTGGCGACCGTCATCGTCGCCGCGGTCATCATCTCAAAACTCGTCAGCCGGGGGCTGCGCACGCTGCTCAACCGCTCGCAAGTGCCAAGCGCCTCGATTTTCATCAATCTGGCGCGCGTCCTGATTTGGGTGATTGCCGTGACCATCGTGCTGCAACCGGTGTTCGGCATCAATCCGACCACGCTGATTACCGCGCTCGGCGTTGGAGGCGTCGCGATCTCCCTCGGTATGAAAGACACCATCGCGAATGTCATCGGCGGATTCGGGCTGATGCTGGGCAAAGTGATTCAGCCCGGTGATTTGGTCACCGTCGCCGGTACGACAGGCGTAGTCAAAGACATCACATGGCGGCACACGGTGGTCAAAGCCCGCAGCGGCGATGAAATCGTCATCCCCAATTCGGTGCTGAACACCTCGTCGCTCGAGCGCGTGACCGAAGCGAGCGAGGGGTGCGTCACCGTGCCGTTCACACTGAAATCAGGAACCGACCTCGATTCCGCCTCCATGCGGATGATCGCCACAGTCGGCAAGGCGACAGCGGAATATGCGGCGGACGGGAACCCGCCGCTTGTCAAGTTCACCGGCTTCTCCCCGTATGGGGTCGAGGGCGAGATCATGGTGTTCGCCAAGCCCGGCATCTTCGCGTCCACCGTGAGAGATGCGGCGGTCCGGTCGTTGGCCGGCGAGGAGTTCCTCGAGCAGCGCGCCGCGACCGGGGAATGAGCTGAAAGGCATCCGTCCGGGTTGTGCGAGCAAATCCTCACACGACTACCTGAGACCCCGCCAATCCGGCAGAGCGCGACTACCACGCCTCCCGTTGTGCGAGCGAATCCTCACACAATGACGGTTCAGTCAGCCCTGACGGCTGTTTCCCG
>JDUB01000017.1 GCA_000771265.1 Bifidobacterium thermophilum DSM 20210 | reverse complement strand
TAGTTCCTATAGCCCCAGTTTGTAGAAGGGACGGCGACAAACAGACACCGCCAAATCACCAGACACGTAAACCGGTGCCGACCGACCATCCCACCACCCAAACTAGTTACACTAACGACCGCCCCAGCGTAACCAGTTTGGGAAAAGGACTGCGGCAGGCACACGCACCGCCGAGCCACCGGACCACTGAACGCAGACTGGCGTATTGCTTGGGGATACGATCGAACAAGGCCTCGGACAAACGAGAAGGCCCGCCGAAGCGGGCCTTTCGTACAAGGCTTAATGAGCAGAATCTCTTCACAACACCATCGTTGTAACGGTAAGTCTTTCCAATGCCCGTCCAACGTAACAACCTTTCGTGGCTATACACTACTGTGGGCTTCTGCTCTCTTAAGTTTTCCTTGTACTTGTTATTATGCCCCGATTCTTGCAGCTCGCAACCCGATATCGTCGTTTGCGGCGGAATTGTTCGTTTATTTGCGCAAGTGTTCGACGGCACATCTAAACGCGGCAATCTTGCGGATTCATGTGCATATCGAACCGGTTCGCATGTGCGATTATGTGCGCACCGAAAGACACGCCGGTCGCACCAGTCCGGCAGCCCTTCCCCCAACCAACCATATCCGCACAAACCAGTACCAGAACGCACATTCTGTTCCACCATTGACGTCATCGGATCACTACAGCAATCAGCGAGGCGCGAGACGGCATGCTCTGCCGACCACCGAGCTATCCGTCACTCGATTCTTTGCCGACAGGTCGGGGATATCGGCAATCTCACGTATGTGAAGACATACACCATGTGCCGAAACCAAACGCACCGACGCTCAATCGCACCGGAACCTCCAAGTCATGCATGCCATGACATACGCAGACCGACAGATATGAACACACAGCAATTACAAGTCGCCGGATACCTCAGTCCTGCAATCAATCTGTCGCACCACAGGCCGATACCGACCGTCAAGTCCCAGAACACCCCGTGCAACGCCCCGCCATGCGACCCGTCAATCGCACCACAACCAGGTACCATCCAGCAACCACCGCACCCATCCCACCCGCAACACGCCGAAATGTAAACACCGGCTAAATTTTCCTGACTTTGCCGCGACAACTCCCAGCCAAGTGCCTAGAGTAGTGGTATGGCACAAATTTTTGACGCACCCTCGAAGGCGATTCTGCGCAGCCAGATTGCTGAGCACATCGCCGAGACAGACAAGAACGACAAGCGGGAGACCCAGGAAGGCGAGCAGCCGCTGCCGCCAGACCGGTTCTTCGACCGCGAACTCAGCTGGCTGAAGTTCAACAAGCGTGTCCTCGAGCTTGCCGAGAACGAAGACGTTCCGCTGCTCGAACGCGCCAATTTCGGCGCGATCTTCGCCTCCAACCTCGACGAGTTCTTCATGGTCCGCGTGGCCGGCCTCAAGCGCCGCATCGACACCGGCATCGCTGTCACCTCGCCGAGCGGCCTGAGCCCGCGCCAGCAGTTCCGCGCCATCAGCGAACAGGCCCACCGCCTGCAAGACGAGCACGCGCACTACATCATCGACCATATCCTGCCGGCGCTCGCCGATCAGCATATCGTCCTGCTGAGCTGGGACAAGCTCACCACCGCCGAGCAGGAGCGCCTGTCACGCTACTACCGCCAGCAGGTGTTCCCCGTGCTCACCCCGCTCGCCGTGGACCCCGCGCACCCGTTCCCCTACATTTCCGGCAACTCGCTGAATCTCGCGGTGCTCGTCGAGAATCCGACCAGCGGCAAGACTCATTTCGCCCGCGTGAAGATTCCGGGCAACCTCAACCGTCTGGTCCCGGTCGACGATCTGACCGATGAGGAGAGCCGCGAGGAACGCTACGGCTTCATCACGATGGAGAACCTAATCATCGCCCATCTGGAATCCCTGTTCCCCGGCATGATTATCAAGGAGGCGCGATCCTTCCGCGTCACCCGAAACGAGGATATCGACGTCGAGGAAGACGACGCCGAAAACCTGCTCAACGCGATGGAGAAAGAACTGCTGCGCCGCCGCTTCGGACCTCCGATCCGCCTCGAGATCTCCGACGCGACAAGCCCGTTCCTCTCCCAGTTGCTCGCCGACCAGCTGCGCGTCAGCGCCGACGAGGTCTACCGTCTTCCCACCCCGCTGGACATGACGGTTCTGTTCGAGCTGCAGGCCATCGACCGCCCGGATCTCAAGTACCGCCCGTTCATCCCGATCACCAACCGGCAGATTGCGGAAGTCGAATCCAGCCATGCGCAGGACATTTTCGCCGCCATCCGCGAGCGCGACATCCTGCTGCACCATCCCTACGATTCCTTCTCGACTTCCGTGCAGGCGTTCCTCGCCCAGGCGGCCGCCGACCCGAAGGTGCTCGCCATCAAGCAGACGCTGTACCGCACGTCCAGCAATTCGCCGATCATCGATGCGCTGATTGACGCTGCGCACGCCGGCAAGCAGGTCCTTGCGCTCGTCGAAATCAAGGCGCGGTTCGATGAGGATGCGAACATCATGTGGGCCCGCAAGCTCGAACGCGCGGGCGTGCACGTGGTCTACGGCATCGTCGGACTCAAGACGCACTGCAAGCTCTCGCTCGTGGTTCGTCAGGAAGCCGATGGCCTGCGCCGCTACTGCCACGTGGGCACCGGTAATTACAACCCGAAGACCGCCCGCCTGTACACCGACCTCGGCCTGCTGACCTGCGACCCGGTGGTCGGCCAGGATTTGACCCGCCTGTTCAATCAGTTGTCCGGTTACGCGCCGAAGTCCAGCTTCCACCGTCTTTTGGTCGCCCCGCGTACCGTACGCACCGGCCTGATCCAGCGCATCCGCCGCGAGGAGGACGCTGCACGCGCCGGCAAGGAGGCATGGATTAAGATCAAAGTCAACTCGATTGTCGATGAGAAGACTATCGACGCGCTGTACCGCGCAAGCCAGGCGGGTGTGAAGATTGATATCGTCGAGCGCGGCATTTGCGCGCTCAAGCCCGGCGTTCCCGGCCTGAGCGAGAACATCCGCGTGCGTTCGATTCTTGGCCGCTTCCTCGAGCACAGCCGCATCTACGCCTTCGCGAACTCCGACGGCCCGCAGATCGGCGAAGGCCCGATTTCCGGCCCTGAGGTGTGGATCGGTTCCGCCGACCTCATGCATCGCAACCTCGACCGTCGTGTGGAGGCGCTTGTACGCATCACCGCGCCGGAGCAGGTGGAGGAGCTCATCCATTACGTTGATTTGCAGATGGCCGACTCCACCATTTCGTGGCATATGCAGCCTGACGGCGCATATGTGCTGCATTCACGCGATGAGGAAGGCCGGCCGCTGGTCGATTGCCAGGAATACCTGATTCACAAGCATCAGCGCAAGCCGGGGACCAACACGCTCGCGCACTGAGCCCACCCGGCGTAAACCCGCAGGAAATCAGGAAACGGGATGCGAGGGATTCGCCGCGTACGACACCCTTGCGATTACCACGACGATGATGGCGGCCGATTGCAACCGCTCGGCCGCCATCATTCATGTCCGGGCCCTGTTCGCGCGGGTTTCGCCGTCACGACCGCATCGGTAGCTGCATCAGCAGCCGCTTTCACAGTCGTGTCCGCGTTCACGTCCAACTCGCATCCGCAATCGCATCCGCGCCGCGCGCAAACATCACCCGCGCGAATCCAAGCGCTCGCGGACGGTATCGTTGATAGTCAAGGGGAAAGGAATCAGTATGCCAAGAATCGTCGAAGCCGCGGGAGGTATCATCTACCGCCCGCAACAAGCCGCATCGGGCGTGATGAAGTTCTCCGATGACGGGAGACTGCCCGTCGGGTCGAATCCCGCATCAGCGCTCGACGCCATCGAAGTATGCGTCGTGCATCGGCCAAAATACGATGACTGGAGCTGGCCGAAAGGCAAACTGGAGAACAACGAAACCCACAGGCACGCGGCGGTACGCGAAATGGGCGAGGAATCCGGCGTCGCCGTGGAATTGGGGGCGCTGATCGGGGACATCGAGTACCCGCTGGCGGATGAGGGCCGACGCAAGCGTCGCGTGAAAAACAAAACCGTCGACCAGAAACATGTCGTGTTTTGGATGGCGACGCCAATCACCGAAGAAGCCGAAAAGCGCCGTCACACAGCGCTTGGCCCGGTCCTGCCCGCCGACAAGGACGAAATCGACACGGTGGTGTGGGTGCCGGTATCCCGCGCGCGCAAACTGCTGACCCATATCCTCGACCGTACGATTCTCGACAAGTTCGTGGCTCTAGTCAAAGCCGGCGCAGCGCAAAGCCGCACGCTGCTGATTGTCAGGCATGGCAAAGCAGAGGCGCGCAAACAGTGGAAAGGGTTGGATGGCGACCGCCCGATTACCCCGCGTGGAGCCGCGGCTGCATTCGCGCTGAACCGCGAGCTGGCGTGCTACAGCCCTGACCGTCTGGTCAGCTCACCGTGGCTGAGATGCATGCAGACCATCGAGATTTTCTCCTGGCAGACCGGCCTGACCGTTGACACGGCCGACGAGCTGACCGAGGATGCGTTCGCCGAGAACCCTGATGCGGCATGGCAGCGGTTCCGTAAGGAAATCGACCGAATGCTGGACACCGGCATGGACACAGCCATCTGTATGCACCGCCCGGTCATCGGCGGCATGTTCACTCATCTGCGCGGGATGTGCGCGTCCGAGGCTTTGGCAAAACGGCTCATCGCGAAATCGCCGTATATGCCCACCGGCAACGCGATTGCCTTGGCTATCATCGAAACGGGCGACGGCCCAAAAATCATCGATATTCAGAAAGTGAGCCCACTTGTCTACTGACTCCTCCAGTTCCGGATCAATCCAATCCAGCAGATCGGGGTTCCTCGCCTCACCATCAGGCTCGGCGCGGCCAGCCCGTCCGGCGCAGCTCGACCCGGCTATTTTGGACCATCTGGGGGGCGGTCTCGACCCGGAGGTCATCAGCGAGATGAGCCACGCTTCGGCGGCGGCGCTGCTTGACCGCGTGCACCACACCGAAGATCCGCAGATTGTGCGGCGTGTCATCACGCTTGTGGATACGGAGGGCGTGGATATCATCGCACAGCTGTGGAGCAATGCGGAGCCAGATTCCCTGCCGGGTATTCTGTGGCGCCTGTATCTGCTGCGCACATGGATGCAACGCAATCGTGAGCAGATAGCGCGATTGTGGCGGCTCGGCGAACCGGTGGCGACCACGGCTTCCGCCATTGTGGGGGTCGATGAGACGCCGGATGCCGAGGATATCGCCCGGACCGCGGATTCCATTCTGTCAGGTGCGTTCACCGGTGATTTCGCTGTGGCGTTGGACCGGGCGAGTGCGTTCACCGATGTCATCGCCAATGGGTTGCGTGTTCAAGCGCACCGGATCACCGCGGCGCAGAAGGATGCAACGGCACACGGCGGGACGCAAGGAGCACAAGAGGCACAGGGAACACCGCACGACGCGCAAACCCGCGCCGCACGGCTCATGCACACCGCGGCGAATCTGCTAACCACGTCGCGTGACTTCCATGAGGGCGCGCACCTGTGGCGTCGAGGTCGGTTGGAGTAGCACAACGATTCAGCCCGTGCGGCGGAATCTGCATCTGCACGGAATAGGCACGAATGCGCACGCCACGCCGAGACAGAAACCCTCCGGATACCGCTATACTGGGCTGTGCGTCGAGCCGTGCTTAAGCCCCGGGCTCCATTTGTTGCCGCTGCGAGCGGCGTTTGCGCCGACAGGCGCTTTCACGGTCCGGCGCATTTCTTTCGATTTCCCTTCTTTGCGACGGCCGTCGAATAGTGCATCACCGCAGGTTCTGCATCATCGTCATTCGCCACGCCGTCGGACCGGCTCGCCCAATCACGCAGATGGCGGTAATCTGGGAAGCATGGAATTGCATGTACTCAACCACCCGCTGGTGGAACACAAGCTCACTGTGCTGCGTGACAAAAACACGCCGTCCAGCACCTTCCGCGAACTCATCTCCGAACTCGTCATGCTCGAAGCCTACGAAGCGACGCGCAACCTTGACGTAGTCGACAAGCCCATCGAAACCCCGGTCGCCCCGATGATCGGCAAGCACATCGCCGAACCGCGCCCGATTATCGTGCCGGTACTGCGCGCAGGCCTCGGCATGCTCGACGGCATGACCAAGATGATTCCGTCCGCAGAAGTCGGCTTCCTCGGCATGAAGCGCGACGAAGACAATCCGACCAAGCAGATTACCTACGCAAACCGTCTGCCGGAAGATCTGACCGGACGCCAGTGCTTCCTGATCGACCCGATGCTCGCCACCGGCGGCACGCTGGTCGCCGCGACCCACTATCTGGCCGAACGCGGAGCCAAGGACATCACCGCGATTAACATCATCGCGGCGCCGGAAGGCCTGAAGTTCGTGCAGGAGCAGATCGACCCGAGTATCGCGTTCAAGGTCGTCGTCTGTGCTGTCGACGAGAAGCTCAACGACAAAGCGTATATCGTGCCGGGTCTCGGCGATGCCGGCGACCGTCTGTACGGCGTTATCGACTAGGCAGTGAAGCGGCACAACCGCTCACGAAACCTAAGAAAGCCGGGAATCCTCGCTGCCGCAAGGGTTCCCGGCTTCTCGTTTCCTGCGGTCAATTCCGGCTGCGGTCCATTTCGGCCGGGAGTAATTCAGCCCGTCTGTGATGATGAATCGGCGGTTACGCCTTGTCGGACGCGCAGTCGGGGACGAAGGCCTCAAAGATGTGGCGGTCGAACCACCGGTCACTGATTTCCAGCTCCGCGCGGCTGCGAACCGTCCACGACACGGCGGTCGCGCCCATCGCGCGGGTGGCGCGCATCTGCGGAAGGTCGCCGCCTTGCCAGTCATAAGCCACAAAATCAGGACGACTCATCCAATCGAAACCGAGCAGGCCAGCGAACCAGCCCTTCCAGTCGGACTGACCCGGCTGCGGGGGCTCGGCGAGCTGACCGCGGCACACCTCCGGACGGTGCTTCCGATACCATTGCACCGCCGCCGGGTTGAAGGACTCGATCACATACTGGCCGTCATAGCGGCGCAGCAGCTCGTCGCCGCGCTGCATCAGGGCTTCGTCGCGCTCGCCCCACAGGGAGTTGTCGTCGAACTTGTACTCCACGATCAGCGGTACGCGGCCGTTGACCACGCGCAGAACATCCGCGAACAGCGGGACATGCTGGTAGTAGCCGTCCGGCGCGGTTTGCGGGGTGGACGGCTGCCCACCGGCGAAATCAATCCGCTCTGCGGCGGCGTCACCGGGGGCCGCTGGGGCTGGGAAGAGCGGGATCCTCGTCAATTCGTCATAGGTGAGGTCTTCGATTCTGCGCGGGTCGCCAGCCACACGCAGCAGGTCGCCGTCATGCACGACCACGACCTGGCCGTCACGGGTCAGCTGCAAATCAAGCTCAATACCGTACCCAGCCTCGCACGCCGCCGCGAACGAAGCCAAGGAGTTCTCGGGCGCGATCGGACCTTCGACCGCTGGCGAGCCGTACCCCGCCTGCATGGCCATGCGGCGCGCCAACGCCACGTATTCGCCGCTTTCCGCAGCGTACTGCTCAGTCAAGCCGGAACCGGCATCATGCAGACCGCGATGCGCGTACCATACATGCGGCACGACGGGTACGAAATTGTTGCGTTTGTCATTGAACGAACGAGGCGCGATGGCCCATGCCGCAGCTCCGGCCGCGGCGGCGGCGCCGACCAGCAGATGCGTCAGTTGCTTATTACCGGACATGTTTCCTCCTCGTGGACATGCTTATTCGAGCCTACCGTACCGGCCGAACCAATATCGAGGAATCCGGTGAACGCAGCGTAACCATCCGACAAACCGTGAGAAACCCCGCCGCCGATCGCCCGCCTGCCCAGCGTAACCGGTTTGGGAAGACACACAAACCAGTGACGCCTACACACCCACTAGCGTAACCAGTTTGAGAAACCACACAAACCGTCCACGCAAACCGACCACCCAGCGCAACCAGTTTGGAAATGCCACGGGGTGGCGATGCCTGGCGGGCGGCTCGATTCAGTGCTTCTTTTTGCGGCCCTTGAAATAAATGTCGAACACAATCCATACCGATAGGATGAACGCGATGACATACCCCATGAACCCGACCACGGGGATACCGAAGATAATCGGCTTCATGCCGGCGTAATACACAATCGACGAGCCGATGAACAGTCCGACCACAATCAGCGCCATCGTCAAGCGATTGACCATATCGCTCAGCAGTTTGAACGGCTCATCGAATCCGACGAGCTGCATATTGGCACGCAATTGGCCACGAGTGAGCATCCGCGAGGCGGTTTTCATCTCGGCGAGCGTCTGCAACGCGCCGTGCAAGGCCTTATGTCCCTCGATACCGAGCGTCTGGACCTCATTCTCGATTTCGGCGAGGTTTGTCTTGCTGTTGGCGATGTGCTGGGAGATGATCTCGATCATATTGACATCCGGAATGAACTCGTCCAGCAGCCCTTCCAGCGTCACCAACGCCCGGCCGACCGTGGTCACCGAACTTGGCACCTCGATGCCGTGCCGTTGGGCGAGCTGGGTGAGTGACGTGATGAAACTGGCGATATCCAGCTCATCGAGGTCAACCGTACCGTATTCTTCGACAATCAAATCAAGATCCGCGAGCAATTCCGGGTAGTTGTCCACCGCGGCGCCCGTCGTTGCGAATCGCAGCAACCCGTCGGCAAGCGCCGGTGAATCCTGCTTGGCGACGGCGAAAATCATATCCTTCATCACCGTGCGGGTCTTTTTGTTGAGCCTGCCGGTCATACCCAAGTCGATCAGGATGATCTTGCCGCCGGAGATGATGATATTGCCCGGATGCGGGTCGGCATGGAAGAACCCTTCGTCCAGCACCTGGGTCGCATAATTATCGACGAGTTTGGTGCCGATTTCCTTCAGATCGTAGCCTTTGGCGACAAGCGCACCCGGATGCGACAGCGAGATGCCGTCGATATAATCCATGACGACCACGTGTTCGGTACACAGGTCCATATATGGTTTCGGGCAGTCCATATAGGCGAATCGCGAGCAGAACCGCTTGAATTCCTGCAAGTTGCGTGCCTCGACCAGAAAGTCCGTCTCCGATTCGAAGGTGTCCCACAGTTCTTCGACGACGCCTTGGAAGTCGACGACCTGCGCGTTGTGCATGATTTTCGTGGCGCTCCTAGCGATGGTGCGCATGATGGACACGTCTTGCGCCATGGTTTCACGCACGCCCGGACGCTGGACTTTGACGGCCACATCCTGCCCGGTCACGAGGGTCGCGCGATGCACTTGCGCGAGTGAAGCCGAGCCGAGCGGAGTCGAGTCAATAGATTTGAAAATATCTTTGACCGGTTTGCCGTACTCGTGGGACAGGGTGTCCAGCACGGTCTGGTAGGGCATCGGGTCGGCGTTGGCACGCAGTTTGGCGAGTTCGTCGCAGAAAGATTGTGGCAGAATCTCCGAGCGCATGGACAGGATCTGCCCGACTTTGACGAAGGTGGGGCCGAGCGCCTCGAACATGAGACGCATTTTGACCGGCGTGAGTCCGTGGATTGCGTCGAACTGGTTGGCGATCCGGATGATCTGGTCTAGACGCTTGAGTTTGCCGCGCCGGGTGAGATGGTATTTTTCGGAGAAATCGTTCTTCCGGCCGCTGAACAGGCCTATTTTTTCGCCGGCGTATGTGGGCGCGGCGCCCGAGGCCTCCTGCTGGGGACCATCGTGCGCGAGCGGCGTATTGTCAGGCGAGGCGTCACCAGTCGCGGCGGTTTCTGAGGCGGTGTTGCCGGCGGTGGTCTCACCGGGAACAGTGCTCTCGGAAGTCGCGTTGTCGGAGACTGCACCGGGAACAGCACCAAAAGCAGCAGCGCCGGAAGTGGCCGCATCGTCGCTCCGGGATGACGCGCCCTGCGTTTCCGTGCGCTCTTCCGGCTCAGGCGCTACCGGCCCGCCGGATTCCTGCTTCGCGACATCGCGCGATACCTCGTGTTGATCGTCTGCCATATCAGCCATATGCTACTGCCTGACGCCGGGCATGCCACATGCCGCCGTCGGCCCTGCCGCATGTCATAGCACGCGACGAAGGCGGACGGCGGCATGGCAACCGACCGGAGTCAGTCCTTCTTCTCGTCGGAAGCGGGCTTGGTTTCCTCAGCCTTCGCTTCCTCAGCCTTGTGCTTGAGCTCGGCGTTCAGCGCCTTGCCCTGTTCAACGGTAATCTCGCCCTTCTTCACGAGATCATCCACGATTTCCTGGCTCTTTTCGACCGTAGTCGCCAGAGCGCCGACACCTGCGAGGAATACCTTGTGCAGCAGGCCGTCGTTGAAGTTGAAGTCAGCCATCATTACCTCCTTGTATCAGGTCCTTGTACGTCCAACATTACCCCACGAAGGTCACGGACGGGAGGTATGACACTCCCATTCGCGCGTCGCGTAGGCAAAATCCGGCCTGGAATGACGACGATGGGCGTTTCCGCCTTCCATCTGTCAATCCCCGTCTGTCGTTTATCTGGGCCGGGATGCGGCCACAACCCGCGCATGCTGCGCGAAATCGTCGATTCTGCGCAGCTCGGCGGACTGCTGCTCGTCCTGCTGAGGGGAAAACGCACCATACCGCCGTTCAGCGGCGATTCGAATCAAACCGTCCGCCAGACGAGGGTTCTTCGGCAGAACCGACCCGTGCATGTATGTGCCGATCACGTTGCCGAACCGCGCGCCCTCGGTGTGGTCGGTGCCGTTGTTGCCGGTACCGTCGGCGTCCACGCGGCCCAAGGGCTTGGTGTCGCCGGTCAGGAAGGTCTGCCCGGAATGGTTTTCATAGCCGATGATGTCGCCAAATTCCTCGCTGTGCTCGACCAGATTGCCGATCATGCGGTGTTCGCGGCCCACGGTGTACGCACCGAGGATACCAATGCCGTCAAGCCTAGTGCCGTCCACGGTTTCGAAATACTCGCCGAACAGCTGGTACAGGCCGCAGATCATGAGCATCGGCACGCCGTCCGCGGCGAGCGCACGCAGGGTGTCCGCGCGGGCGAACAGGTCGTCTGTGATTTTCTTCTGCCCGTTGTCCTGCCCACCGCCGCCGAGAATCAGGTCCACATGTTCCGGCCAGGGGTCGCCCTGGTTGTATTCGTGGAGAACCGGGTCGTAGCCGTACAGCGACAGCCGGCGCATGACGGTGAGCACGTTGCCCCAATCGCCGTAGATGTTCATATCCTTCGGGTACAGGGACACGACGTCGATGCGGCGGCCCGGACGCGTGTCGGCCTCGGTATCCGCAAGGTTCCGGGTTGCTTCGTTCATTGCTGGCATGACAAGCTCCTTCGTATTTCGCTGATTGCGTCTATGCATGTTGCGTCTATGCATGATGGCGATGGCGTCGTTGGCGCGTTCATCTGCCGACGCCCGCGTCCGCGACATCGGTGATATGCGAGAGTTTCGCGCGCGTGCGCAGCATCGCCGTGTAGGTGCAATAGATGCGTTTCGGCGTGGTCGGGTCGGCGGCGACGAAATCAGCGACCGCCTGTTCGAGGTCGGTATCGACATGGCTGACCGGCACCTGGTCGTATTCGAGGCGCAGGGCCATATCCCAGGCGCGCGTGCCGGACACCGCCGCTACTCCGGTGCCACGCAGGCCGGTGAAATCAACATCCCACAGCCAGCTCATATCGCGGCCGTCGGCGTATTCGTCGTTGATGATGATCATCGTGTCGTGCCCGGCGGGCGGGAACGAGGCAAGCGACAGGCGGAAGCCCATCGGATTCTTGACCAGCAGTAGCTCGACGGGCGTGCCGCCGACGCTGATGGTCTCGCCGCGGCCGAACGCAGGGGTCACGCGGGACAGCGATGCGATCAGATCGTCATCCGAAGCGACGCCTTGCGGGGTGTCAGCGGTGACCGCGCGCACGACCGTCGCGGCAGCGGCTGCGTTGAACAGGTTGTAGACGCCTTCGAGTTTCACGGATGTGGAGATGTCGTGATCGGCGATCCGGTACGTGGCTTCGTGGTCGCCTACGTGGGTGAGTGTCACGTCGGCATTGAGGCGGTCGGGATTGTAGGTGGCGGAAGAGGTGGCGGCTTGCACTTCAGCAGTTTGTACTTCAGCGGCCTGCATATCGGTGTTGTGCATGTCGTCGTCAGACGGGAAATAGCTGCGCAACGCCTGGGACAGGCCGAAATAGCGCACCTGCACGCCCGGCTGCACCTCGCTGGCAAGCCGAGCGATACGCGGATCCTCGCGGTTGAGCACCACGGTCCCGGTGGTCGCGCGCGCCACGTGGGCAAGCAGGCGGGCCGTGTTGTCGATTTCGCCAAAGCGGTCAAGCTGATCGCGCATCACGTTGAGCAGCAGCGCGTAGCGGGGACGGATCTGCCGGACGAAATGCACAGCGTACGCCTCGTCAAGCTCCAGCACCGCGATATCCGCGTGCAGATGCCCGAAGGTGCTCACCTGAGTGAGCAGCGAGGAAACCACGCCGCGCGTGAAATTCGAACCCGTCGGGTTCGTGAACACGCGCAACCCCATGTCGGAGAGCATGGAAGCGACCATGCGGGTCGTGGTGGTCTTGCCGTTCGTGCCGGACACCAGCACCACCCCGTAGGGTAACGAGCTCAAGGTGCGGGCGAGGAAGCCCGGATCGATGCGCTCGACCACCTTGCCGGGCAGCGCGCTGCCGCCGTGATGCAGCAGACGGGACGCGTGCCTCACGGCCCTGCCGATTGTCGGTGTCGCAAACGCGTACCACGGACGCTTCGGCGCGGGTGTCGATTCAGCTGCGGAAGCGGGTCGGGCGATCACGGTCTGCTGCTGGACGGGCTGTTGCTGACCGGGCTGTTGCTGACCGGACTGGGCGGTCGCAGGTTGGACAGTCACGTTGGAATCCTGCCGATCTCCCGATACTGGAGAAAGATGCTGTGTCATATCACACCTCCTGCTGTTGCTGGTAATCCTGCGGCATATCCTTGAACTTCGACGTGGCACCAAGGAAGGCAAGATGGAACGTCTCGGTCGGGCCGTTACGATGCTTCGCCATGATGATATCGGCCTCGCCGGGGCGATCCTCTTTATCGTAGAAGTCCGGGCGATGCACGAGGAACACCACATCGGCGTCCTGCTCAATCGAACCGGATTCACGCAGATCGGACAGCTGCGGCTTGCGGTCGTTACGCATTTCCGGACCGCGGTTCAACTGGCTCAGCGCGACGACCGGCACCTCAAGCTCCTTGGCGAGCAGCTTCAAGGCGCGGGAGAATTCGGAAACCTCCTGCTGACGGCTTTCCACCTGCTTGCCGGAACTCATGAGCTGCAGGTAATCGATCACCACGAGTTTCAGGTCGTTCGTTTGCTTGAGTCGGCGGCATTTCGCGCGGATTTCCATCAGGCTCATATTCGGGCTGTCGTCGATGAACAGGGGCGCGTCCTGCATCTTGTTCCAGAAATTATTCAGCGTGTTCCACCGTTCCGGCGTGATGTCATCCGCTCGGCGCAACGCGACCAGCGGGATGTTCGTTTCGGCAGAGATGATACGTTGCGCAAGTTCCACGCGGCTCATCTCAAGGGAGAAGATGATAGTCGTCATATTGTGGTGTAGCGAGGCGGAACGCGCGAAATCAACGCCGAGCGTGGACTTGCCCATAGCCGGGCGGCCGGCGACGACAATCATCTGGCCCGGCTGCAAGCCCTGCGTCACGTCATCGATATCGCGGAAGCCGGTCGGCACACCACGCTCGACCTCGCCGTTCTGCAGTTTATCGAGCTGGTCGAGTGCATCATGGACCACCGGGCCGATGGCCGAATAATCCTGACGGACCTTGCCCACGCTCATCTCGTAGACCTCGGCTTGGGCCATATTCACGACGTCCTCAGCCTGCGAACCTTCCGCCGAATAGCCGAGCTGCGCGATTTTCGTACCTGCCGCTATGACATTGCGCAAAATCGCGCGCTGATGCACGATTTCGGCGTAATATGTGGCGTTTGCGGCGGTCGGGACGGAGGCGACCAAGCTGTGGAGGTAATCAGCGCCGCCGACCTTCTCGAGATCGCCGTTCTTCATCAGCTCGTTTGCGACGAGTACGGCATCGACCGGCTGCGAGGCTGAGAACAGGTCGATGATTGCCTGATAAATCGTCTGGTGCTTCGGCTGGTAGAAATCAGACACGCTGATCATCTGCGAAACTTCGCCGATGGCGTCTTTGCTCATAAGCATGCCGCCGAGCACGGCCATCTCCGCGTCATCGTCATGCGGGGGCACGCGGTCGAACACCGCGTCGCGGACGGGAGTGCCCGTCTCACCCTTCACATAGCCGGTGTTTTGCGATTGCCGACCGGTGCGGGTATTTTCCCAAGGATTTCCTTCAGCCATACCCTTGAGTATAGGGGGCGTTGAGTATCAGCGGCCAAGTGTTTGCCGTGGTGGAAAACAGTGCAATGCGAAGCCGATTGCCGGTGCGATGTCTCCAGTCTCCCGCCCGCGCCCGCGTGTCATCGGCGGGTGCGGGCGGGGAGCGAGGAGATGGTTGCGTGTACGCCAATGTGCGAGCGAATCCTCGCACAATGACAGTTCTGGCAGCCCGATGGCCGTTTCCCACCATCCCAGGTGGCCGGTGTGCGAGCCAATCCTCACACGATGACGGTGCCATCAGCTCGATTGGTCGTTTGCAAGTCGATGAGAGGTGAGTGTGTGAGCGAATCCACACACACTGACGGTGTCGGGCCACCCGACCAACGATTCCAGTCACCCATCCCGCCGTTGTGCGAGCCGATGCTCACACAGTGACGGTTCCGTCAGCCCCAATGGCCGTTCCCCGCCATCCCGGCGGCTGGCGTGCGAGCCAATCCTCACACAACGGCACTCCAGCAGTCCCAAATAGCCGATTCCAGCAACCCGAACCGCCACCGCGTGAGCCAATCCTCACACGATGACGGGTCAGTCAGTTCGATTGGTCATTCTCAAGTCGATGAGAGGTGAATGTGTGAGCGAATCCTCGCACACAACCGGTGTGTGGATGTTCAGGACTGCGCATTCGTCATATAGGAACCGAAGTGATTGCTTATCATCCCCGCAGGCGTTGCGGGCGGTAAGCGTGTCGGGACGTTGGGCTTGTATTCCCCGCGTCTTCGCCGTCTCAGGGGATGTAATCGGGCTGCCGTGCGGTCCGGGTTTGCCAATCGCGCGCATGCCGACAACGCGGCGGTGTATGTCTGGGCATACACGAGCCGGCAGATGCTAAGCGATTCTGTCGTTCCTCTGTGTCTTCTGTCTGGTTGCGTATGTCACCGCATACGCAACCAGACAGAACGTCTACATCAATACCTTTGGTTCCGATACGCCTACATTCACTTTCGGTTCATCGTTCCGGCATGTGGTTCGCACACCGTTTACCTGTGCGACACGCGGATGCTACGAAATGTGGATAGAAAATCGAGTTATCCACATTGTGGGGATAACCGTGTGGATAACGTATGTGATTATCCACATATTGGGGATAATTCTGTGGATAGCTTGGGGACAATCCGCCGGCCACACCAAATCGACTTGCATCAATCTCGTCAAAGTGCTATGCGCAACAATCCCAGCGGAACGCACGACCACACCGCCTGCCCTGCGGCCGGTCATCCGCAAATGCCCATCACTATCACGTTCCCTGTATGGCGGCAACAACTTTCGGAATTATTGACGCTGGCGTTAGAAATTCCGAAAACAATAGGTTATCTGCGGTGCGACTAGGTCAGGCCGCAGGCAAGGCAGCAGCGCCGGTTCGGCTTAATCCGGCCGACCCACAATTAGGCTGACCGAGACCAGCGCCGCCGTCTGCGTTCTGCCAGGTTGACTTTGCATGGCGGCATCACTTTCCTGGGCAGTCTCGTCGTTCAATCCAGACTGATTGTCTGGGGCAGGACTGCGAAAGAATGGCGAGGAGAAGGACGGGATTGCGCAGGCGACCGGACGCCCTGCACCGAATCGAAGAACACAGGATGGAATCAGAACCAGTCCCCAACGGCGACGGACAGCAATGGGCCGTCAATCACGGAACCACCGCAAAACCGCGGAACACCACGGATTCGCTTACACCACGAAGACCAGCCACCGGCACACCAGCCACGCAACCACCTGAGCCCGCGGACCGAACCCGAAATCACAAGCCGAAACCGGAACCAGTCCATACCCAAACCTGTCTGCACCGGGGCCACCAACCACCGCACCACCGCAAAACCGCAGAATTCCAAGTATCTGCTTGCTGAGCTACAATCTTCAACCATCAAATCAGCTGCCCAGCCCGCCCGAGCTACGGACCGAACCGGAGAACACGAGCCGAAAACCAATCCAGTCCGCACCGGCACCGACCGTCACACGGCCACCAACCACGACACCACCGCAAAACAGCGGAATACCAGGGGTCACCGATACCACGGGAATCAGCCGCAGCCATCGCGACCGCCAAAGACACCCGAAACGCGGACCGAACCGGAGAACACGCACCGAAAACCAATCCAGTCCACACGGGCATCGGCCGTCACACGCACAGCGGCCACACCCGTGCCGCAAACCGCAAGACTCCAACGGCCCATGAACACCACGAAGACCAGCCACTGGCACATCAACTATCCGACAGCCCATAACTTTCGGGATTATTGACGCTGGCGTCAGAAATTCCGAAAATGGACGATTGTTACGGCGGGCGCTGGGCATGGGCGGGGACAGTTGCGCGAGTTTGGCAGCCCGATCCGATTAGGCGGCTCCGACCACAACGCAGTGCCAGCCGAATCACCAGGCCGGCCCAACACCATCAAATCAGCCCGACCCAACCAACACCGCCGCAACCGTTCAGCCCACCGCACGGCTCGACTCAATCCAGCCAGCTCAATCCAGCCCGATCCAACCAGCGTTGCCGCCAGCCGACCCATCGTTCAACCCGGCTCTTGCCTACTCCGGCAAGCTTCGCAACAACCCCGTCAGCCCCAGCCCGTCAGCCCCGGCCCGTCAGCCCAGCCCAATCTCGCTCAGTCCTCCATCGCCTCGCGCGCGGCCTGGTACATCATGCGCACGGTCGCTTCGCGCCAGCGCGACCAGCCGTACTGCTTGGTGATCGCTTCGCCGGATGTGGCGCCCAGCGACGAGCCGTCCGCCCGCGTCAGGTCGAACAGCATGTCCAGCAGCACCGGGTCGTTCTCAACACGCCCAGCAAGCTCGCGGCCAACCGCGGGATCCTCCGGATCCTTGCCCGTGGCGAATTGCGAGAGCGTCAGATGCTCGCGCACCAGCAGTGTCGCCCGGCTGACCACCTGGTCGTCGTAGCCCATACGTCCTAGAATGACCGGCACATGCCTTGCGCCCTCGGCCGCATGGTCACGTACGCCCGGCCGCTTGCCGATGTCGTGCAGCAGCCCTGCCAACAGCAGTGTCGCGTATTGTGTGTCGTCGTAGCGCATGCCGCTCGGCGCTTCACGTCCAAGTCGTGAGACGACTTCGATCATATGGCGGTCAATCGTATAGCGGTGCGCCGCGGACGCGGACGGCCGGTTGCGCACGCCCAGCCACTCGGGCATCCACCTGCCCGGCAAATCAACGAAATCAAGCTCCTCCCACACCGGCGGCAGTGCCTGACCCGTGGCCAGGAACCGGATGAACAGTTCGCGCGTCTCGTGGTCCCAGCTCTTATCGGTGACCGGGCAATGCTTGAGATTCAGCAGGGTTGACGGGTTAATCGGCAGGCCGTATTCCGCGGCCGCCACCCCGACACGTAACGGGAGGGTCGCGTCCTCACTCGGCTCGACACCCACAGCAAGGGCCACCTCCTGCTCATGCTCGACCACACCGGGCGCGATGGTTTTGAAGGTCGGCGCCTCACGTTTGCCACCCGCCCGGGGCTGGAACATCTGAAAGAACGCGAACCGCGGTTTTTCATGGGTAAGCGTGTGCCGTGCGTGCGAAGCCGTGGAATCCAGAGAGAACGCGATGCGGCGGCCCAGCGTGGCCAGCAAGGTCTGCAATCCTTCAACGGCATCCGCTTCACGCTCGCCTTCCGGCAGGGTAGGGTCGGCCAGACCGAGCATCGCGGCGACTTTCGGCTGGTAGGCGGGCAGGAGCAAGTTGGTTTCCTTGCCGGCGACCACGTGTAGGCAGTCGCGCACATCCAGCAGCCGTTCGACCGCCTCATCATACGAGCCGTGGGGCCGGTCGGCGAGCCATGATGCGGCGAGCGCCGACACCAGCACGGTGTCGCGTAATCCACCGCGCGCCTCCTTGATATCCGGCTGATTGAGGTACGGCAGCCGGCCGAACTCCTCAAGCCGCGACGACGCCGAATCAAGCAACTCCTGCAATCGTTTGCGCGCCGCTTTACGCCAGCGTTCGAGAATGGATTTCGCCGTTTTCTCGATGAGTTCAGTGTCCCCGGCGACCGGCTGCACGAACAGCCAACCCATCGCAGCCGGCAAATCATGGTCAGTAACCGACTCGCACTGCTGCCGGGTGCGGACCGCATGGTCGAGGTCAAGACCGCTGTCCCACAGGGGGTACCACAGTTTGTTCGCCAGCTGATTGAGCTGATCATCCTTCAAAGCGTGCGGCTCGACCATGAGCACGACATCAATGTCGGAGCTTGGGCCGATCTGCCCGCGCGCAAGCGAGCCGACCGCGGCAAGTCCCACGCCGTGCTCAGGAACATCGAACGGCACGGATTCGACCGCTTCCTTCCACAGTTCGCGCAGGCTGGTCATCGCGATTTGCGTACGCTGCTTGCGTTTGTCCTTGCCGTGACGGTAGACGCCGTCGGCATCCGGCTTGCTGACGTCCATGAAGCGTTGTTTCAATCCATCAACCGCAGAAGCCATATTCCCTCCAAGCGAGCCATATTCCGCGCGATTTGGGCGGACCGCGCATCAGACGCGGCCCACCCCACACGGGTGACGAATGCGCTGGCGCGCCGCCCGCCAACAGTCCGCTTGAACCTAGATACGGGCGTATAAAGAATCCCCGCACTGCGCCAGCACGTGCGGGGACCTGTCTTATCAATACCCGACCGTCAGCGCCACGGCAAACAGACGAAACCGCGACACCGGGGACGGGAGCTTTCAGATGGCGGCCGAACCGGTTTCGCCGGTACGGACGCGGGTGACGGAGTCAAGAGGAGTGACCCAGACTTTGCCGTCGCCGATGGTTCCGGTGCCCGCGGACTTCACGATCACGCCGACCAGCGTTTCCGCGTCGGCATCGTCGGAGAGCACTTCCACGCGAATCTTCGGGATGAGATCCACCGTGTACTCGGCGCCGCGGTAGACCTCGGTGTGGCCGCGCTGGCGACCATATCCATTGGCTTCCGAGACGGTCAGGCCGTGCACGCCCGCAGCAGCGAGCGCTTCCTTGACATCATCAAGCTTATGGGGCTGAATAATAGCGGTAATAAGCTTCATCTCACTTCACCTCCTTGAGGACGGAGCTGGCAGTGCCAGCGAAATCATATGCACGCTCGCCCTGGTCGGCCATATCGATGCCGGAAACCTCCTGGGCTTCGGTGACACGCCAACCCATCGTCTTCTCAAGCGCGAAGACGATGATCGAGGTCACCACAGCGGAATAGAGGATGGCGACAACAGCCACCAGGATCTGGACGACAAGCTGACGCCAGCTGCCGCCGGTGAACAGACCGGTGCCGACACCGAAGAAGCCGATGAGCACGGTACCGATCAGGCCGCCGACGCCGTGGACGCCAACCACGTCGAGCGAATCGTCATAACCAAACTTGAATTTCAAACCGCACGCCAGGCAGGTGACCACACCGGCGATAGCGCCGATCACCATCGCCCACAGCGGGGAGACCACATCGGCGGCAGGGGTGATGGCAACCAAGCCGGCCACCATACCGGATGCCGCACCGACCGCGGTGTAATGACCGGAACGCACCTTCTCAGTGAAGCCCCAGGCGAGCATTGCAGCGGCCGCAGCGGCGGTCGTGCTGACCCACGCGTAGCCGGCGGTGCCGTTCGCGCCGAACGCAGAACCGGCGTTGAAGCCGAACCAACCGAACCACAGCAGGAACGCGCCGAGCATGACGAACGGAACGTTGTGCGGGCGGATTGGCTGCGTGCCGAAGCCCTTGCGCTTGCCGATGATGAGCACGGTGACAAGAGCCGCGGTAGCCGCGTTGATGTGGACGACCGTACCACCTGCGAAATCATGCGCGGCGGCGCCGAGAGCCTGAGAGATGGCACCCGTCGGGGACAGCAGGCCGCCGTTCCAGACCATGTGCGCCATCGGGGCGTAGTCGAAGGTGATCCACAGCGCCACGAACAGCATCCAGGTGCTGTACTTCACGCGCTCAGCGATCGCGCCGGTAATCAGTGCGACGGTGATCATCGCGAAAGTGGCCTGGAATGCCACATCAATGCTGCCCGGATAATCCCCGGACGTGTTGGCGGCGGTGAACACGCCGTCCTTGGCGACCATGGAGTCCTTGAGCAGGAAGCCGGTGGCCGGATCGCCGAAGATCCCGCCGATATCCTTGCCTGCGTAAGCGATCGACCAGCCCCAGAACGTCCAGATGATTGCGGTGACCGAAATCGCGGCCGCCGACAGCATCAACATGTTCAGGACGGCCTTCGCGCGGACCATGCCGCCGTAGAAGAACGCCACACCAGGCGTCATCAAGAAGACCAGAGCCGCGGATGTCAACATCCACGCTGCATTTCCGGTGTTCATACATTACCTCCCTCTCCGGCGCCCGCCTTGGACGAGGCGGGCGGGCGAGCGAACCACTCACTTGTAATCCCCATGTGGGAACTGACACGGTTATGGAACGCCCGCCGGGTTTTCGAAACGTTACGGAATGTTACGCCAACGTTACAGCGCTTGTACAATTATCCGCGACTTGTCCCGAATTCCGCGCTTCGCGGGGAACCATGGACAGGAATCCCTGCCGAGTTTGATGACCACATTGTGGGCATTGTCCAACGGCGTGCCACAGGTGGCGGGCCACAGGACGTGCCTGTTTTGCTACTTGGCGGCGGCGACCTCCTTCGCCGGTGCGCCAGCGGCACCAGCGGCACCAGCGGCCTCGGCTTCAGCTTCGCGGGCGATACGGGCCTCATAGGCGTCCTCGCTCTTGGTGAGCACGCTCGGCTCGAAATCAGCGTAGGCGGCGACCAGGCCGTGTTCAGGCAGATCAAGGCCGGACAGCTCCTCCTTGGCGGAGACGCGCAGCCCGATGGTGTGCTTGATGACCCAGAAGATGATGATCATCGTGACCGTGGTCCATGCCGCGACCGCGACCACACCGAGCAGTTCGACGCCCAGCAGCTTCAAGCCGCCGCCGTAGAACAGGCCGCCGTCCTTGGCGAACAGGCCGACCAGCAGAGTGCCGCCGGCGCCGCAGCAACCATGAGCGGCGAACGCGCCGACCGGATCATCAATCTTGAACTTGTTTTCAACAATGGACGCAGCATACACGTAGATGAACGCGCAAATCAGGCCGATGAAGAAGGCACCGACCGGGCTGACCACATCGCAGCCCGCGGTGATGCCGATCAGTCCGGCGAGCGCGCCGTTGATGGTCAGACCGACATCAGGCTTGCCGTACTTCTTCCAAGCGAGGAACATCGCGGTGAGCGCGCCGACAGCGGCCGCAAGGTTCGTGGTGATGAAGATGCTGCCCATCTCCACCCACGTGTCCTTGCCGTCAGCGGTGATCGTGGAGCCCGGATTGAAGCCGAACCAGCCGATCCACAGCAGGAAGATGCCGAGCATCGCCAGGGTGATGCTGTGGCCCGGGATGGCGCGCGCCTTGCCGTTCTTGTCGAACTTGCCGATACGCGGACCAAGGAAAATCGCGCCGATCAGCGCGGAAATACCGCCGACCATGTGCACGACGGTCGAACCGGCGAAATCATGGAAGCCGAGCTGTGCGAGCCAGCCATCCGAATTCCAGCACCAGTGGCCGGAAATCGGGTAGACGATCGCGGAAATCAAAGCGCTGTAAATCAGGTAGGCGGAGAACTTCGTGCGTTCCGCCATGGCGCCGGAGACGATGGTCGCGGATGTCGCGCAGAACACGGTCTGGAACATCAGGTACACCATCGTCGGAACGTATTGGTTGTACTGGTAGCTGCTTGTCACGAAGAAATCAGGCTTGCCGATGATGCCGCCGATGGACGGGCCGAACATGATGCCGAAGCCGAAAATCCAGAACAACACCGTGCCGATGCAGTAGTCCATCAGGTTCTTCATGGCGATATTGCCGGCGTTCTTCGCTCGCGTGAAGCCTGTCTCCAGCATCGCGAAGCCGGCTTGCATCATGAACACCAGCGTCGCGGCAAGCAATGTCCAAATGACATTGGTCGATGACATGGCACCCACTTCCTTTCCTCTCTTATGGATGGCCGTCTGAATCCGAAAGACGCGGACACGGTGTCCGGACGCCAGGCCCGGACGCGTTGTCCGGACGGTGCCCGGACGCTATGCCAAAGGACTGACCTCAACCCGTCTCTTGTTGTCCCGGATTCTGGCAACCATGCTAAACAGGCGGATTTCCGGGGAGCGCAAGCCTTGTTACAAGCAGGTCACGTAGATTGCACGGAAGTAACAGGCGATACCGCGGCGAGATTACAGTGATTCCTATATATCCGGCACATGGCATCGAACCATCTGGTTTCCCCGCGTCTTGCGTCTCGCGCAGTCGTGCGGAAACACTTGGATGCCAATGCCCGAAATGTCCAACTACCGAAGAGAGAAGGTTCCGAGATGGCGGTATTCGTCGCGACATTGTGCGCAATCCTGGTTCTGACCATGCTGTCCGGCGCGATTTGCCGAAAAACCGGGCTGCCTGAAGTCGTCGGCCAAATCGTAGTGGGCATCGTGTTCGGGCCGACCGTCCTGGGGTTGATGCACCCGAGCAGTTCGACGGAATTGTTCAGCAATATCGGCATTATCGTGCTCATGTTCCTCGGCGGGGTGGGCTGCGATCTTGGGTTGCTGAAACGCTATTCCAAGGCGGCGCTCATTGTGGCGTGCATGGGCGTGGTCGCGCCGGTGCTCATCATGGGCGGGGTGAGCATGGTGTTCGGGTTCGACCTCATGTCATCCCTGTTCATTGGCGTCGTGTTCTCCGCGACATCCGTGTCGATTTCGGTGGCGGTTTTGAAGGAGGCAGGGCGTCTTGACACGAAGGAAGGCGCGTCGATTCTGGGCGCGGCCGTCGCGGATGATGTGATCGGCGTGATTCTGCTCAGTGTCATGAGCACGCTGATCAGCACGGGCAGCGTGTCGTTCCAGCAGCTCGGATTGATTGCGCTCAAGCAGGTCGCGTTCTTCGCGCTGACCGTCGTGGTGGTGCTGTGGGTGGCGCCGTGGCTGATGACCTTCGCCGCGCTGCTCAAAGCGCCGAGCGGCATTGCGATCATGGCGACAATCATCTGCCTGGCGATGGCCTGGTGCTCGGAACTGGTGG
Organism: Bifidobacterium thermophilum DSM 20210; assembly: GCA_000771265.1. Taxonomy (GTDB): domain Bacteria; phylum Actinomycetota; class Actinomycetes; order Actinomycetales; family Bifidobacteriaceae; genus Bifidobacterium; species Bifidobacterium thermophilum. The sequence goes on along the minus strand of JDUB01000017.1, from coordinate 32,303 downwards.
GGCTGAGCTACGCGGTGGGCGCGTTCTTCGCGGGCATCGCCGTGAGCCGCAGCGACTACCGTGAGCAGGTGGATCGAGATATCGAGCCGATTGGCGACTGCTTCTTCGTGCCGCTGTTCTTTGTGAGCATCGGTTTGAACACCGAGGCCGTGCATGACATGCATCTGGTGTGGTTCATTGTGGTGATGACCGTGCTGGGTGTCATCACGAAGATTGTCGGCTGCGGGCTGGGCGCTCGGATGGCCGGGTTCAACGGGCGCAGCTCCATCGTCATCGGCACGGGGATGATTCCGCGTGGTGAAATGGCGCTGATCACCGCGCAAATCGGCTTCTCGCAGCATATTCTGTCGGACGACTACTATTCGACGATTATTTTCACGATTTCGCTGGTGACGCTCATCGCGCCGCTGTTCCTGAAGGCTGCGTTGCGCGGGGCTCCGGCGCGCGATGATGCGGCTGAGGCTGGGGGCGCGAAGGCAGAAGCCGCCATCGAGGCGGACAGCGCGACTGCGGACATCATTGATGCGCAGACGACAGGCACCAGCGCGGTCGGGATGGCTGCACCAGTCGCCTGACATGTTATGACCCGTCCGGATTCCATTGCCGGCGTGGCCAGCCGATGATATGGGGCCCTGAATCGAGATTCGGCGGGTGTATCCGCGCTATCTGTAGTACATGCCGGAAAGCAACTCGCTTATCAGGGTTCGCTGAGCGTCAATACCGCAAGAGAACCATGGGAAATCCGCTGTCTGTACTCGCCGGTTTGATCGGCCGCGAACCCTCGTAGCAACGATATGTTCCGCAACGTACTACAGATATGCAAGATACTGCGGGATCGCAGCACATACCTCGGCACCGCGCCCAACGTCAGAAGACCGATGGGTCGACACCGCGCCCATCATCATCAAGACCAATGGGCGCAGGCGGGCGCTTGAGACGGATTCAGCGCCGCCGGAACGTCACTGTATGCGGCGGCGCTGAACGTTGCATTCAGGCGAGAATGCCGTCGACGAAACCTTCCGGGTCGAACGGCGCCAGATCGTCCGGGCCTTCACCCAGACCGACCAGCTTGACAGGCACGCCAAGCTCCTTCTGCACGGAAATCACGATGCCGCCCTTCGCGGAACCGTCCAGCTTGGACAGCACGACACCGGTGATGCCGATTGCCTGGGCGAATACCTTCGCCTGTTCCATGCCGTTCTGGCCGGTAGTCGCGTCAAGGACGAGCAGCACCTCATCGACCGGCAAGTTCTTTTCGGTGACGCGGCGGATCTTGCCGAGCTCATCCATGAGGTTCGCCTTGTTCTGCAGGCGGCCCGCGGTATCGATGATCAGCACGTCGGCGTTCTCGTTCTTCGCGCGCTGCGATGCCTCGAACGCGACGGATGCCGGGTCGGCGCCATCCTTGTCGGAACGCACGACCGGCACATTGACCTTTGCGCCCCAGGTTTCCAGCTGGTCGGCCGCCGCCGCGCGGAAGGTATCCGCCGCGCCGAGCATCACGCTCTTGCCGTCGGCGACGAACAGGCGCGCGAGCTTGCCCGCGGTCGTGGTCTTGCCGGTGCCGTTGACACCGACCATGATGATGACGCTCGGCTTGTGCGCTTCGGGCTTGTCAGCGTTCAGGCGACGGTCGGTATCCGTGCCGACCATCGCAAGCAGCTTGGAACGCAAGGCCTCGCGCACTTGGGCGGGGTCATGCGTGCCGGTGATGCGGGCGTCGTTGCGCAGTTCATCGACCAGCTGCTCGGAAGCGTCCGCGCCGACATCGGCCATGAGCAGCGTGTCCTCGACATCCTCCCAATCAGCCTCGGACAGGTGGTCCTTGGCAAGAATGTTGAACAGGGCCTTGCCGAAGGGGTTCGCACTGTTCGCCAAGCGCGCCTTCAGACGGGTCATGCGGGAGGTCGCGGATTCCGGCGTTTGCGGCTGGGATTCAGCGGTCTGAGAGGTCTGGCTCTCGGGTTGGGCGGATTGGGCCGAACCGGCGGATTCGGTTGACGAAGCCGCTGATTGCGCTGATTCGGCTTGTTTCATCGATTCAGCCGATTCAGCTCCCGACTTCTGGTCGGACGGCGTCGATGCAGTCCCGGCGGCGGATCCGGCTTCGGAACCGGCAGCCTGTTTCGCCGCAATCGCCTTGTCGGCGGCCGCTTTCGCCGCGGCCTCACGGTCTTCACGAGCCTGCTCCGCCGCATCGATGCGCTTCTTGCGCGAACGGTCAGCAAGCACGCCGGCGACAATCAGCGCGATGGCGATAACCGCCACCACAACAATCGCGATAATCTGTTGAGTATCCATACCCCCAGCCTATGGTTTTCAAGGGACAGACCGGACTGGACGCATCCGTCGCCCCCACCCGCCGATCCCACCCGGCACAACGTCTTCGACTCGCCTTGATACACTGGGTTAAGCGGAAGGCACATCGTTGTATTCCGCATCGCTGTATTTCCATGCTGCTGCGTTTCGTCGGCTCCCGTATCCGCACAGCCGCATGTGACGCGAGATATAGACCATCGACGGCAGGACATGATATGAACACCAAACATTCGCTCACCGCACTGACCGTGTTCGAAGCCGCGCAACCCTACCTGTTCTGGCTGCTGGTAATGTTCCCCGAAATGAACTTGGACGAGGACGGCAGATTCCTCGACGCGATTCCGTGGGTTTCAATCTGTTGGGTTGTCGCGACCGTCATCGTGGGCGGGGTATACGTGTGGTTCAGCCGCGGCGGGGAATTCCGTACGCTTGCTCGGAATGCGATGATCATCAAACTGGTGCATATCCCCTACTATCTGCTGGTGTTCGCCTTGGCCGTGGTATCGATTGTGCTCTCGCTGAAGATACCGTTCATCACGCTGACCGTGTGGGCATTCTGCTTCGTCGCCGATGCGACGCTGATTGTGACGAGCGGACTGTATGAACTTGCAGCGGTGATTGCCGGGGTGCGGTGCAAACGTATGACAGGCGGGCAAGGCGTGGCGTTCGCGATTGCCGGTTTCCTGTTCTGCGTGGATGTGGTCATCGCGGTGGTGACGTATGTGAAATCGCGCGAAGTGGTGACGGTTGGTGTAAGGCCAGGCAACGGGGTTGGTGTGGTGCCGGGTGTTGGGATTAGCGCGATGCCGGGGACTGTGCCCGGGCAGGGACCGTTTGGCCAGGGCTGGGGACAGCGCCGATAACGCAGGATCCCGGAGATAGACGCGCAAATCCGGGATGCCGAAAGGGCGCAGCCGCAGAAACTGGCAGATAGGCGTGCATCTCCACAGTACCGACGAAATACACCCACAACCGCCGGTTCCCGCAGTACCCCACGGCTAGCAACCACAAGATAGGCACGCAAACCCAAGAAGCCGGATGGGCACAGCCGCAGGAACCCGCAGACGAACACGTATCTGCGCAGCGTGGATGAGATACGCCCACACATCGCGGTTCCCACACCAGCCCCGCACCATCCCACGCCCGGCAACCGCAGGATAGGCGCACAAGTCCGAGACGCCGCACACGCACACCAACAGGAACCCGCGGATGGGCACGGACTTCCGACAACACTGACAGGATACGCCCGCATCTGCAGGTTCCCGCGGCACCCCACGCCCGGCAACCGGCAGATGGGAACGCATCTCCGGCAAGCCGACACCACCCAACCACAGCAACCCGCGAATACGCACCCATCTCAACGGCACCGGCGAGATACGCATCCAACCGCCGGTTCCCGCACCACCGGCACAGTCCACCACGCACGGCAACCCACAGATAGGCACGCAAGTCCGGGATGCCGGACAGACGCAACGGCGGGAACCCGCAGACGAACACGCATCTGCACAGCGTGGATGAGATACGCACGCATCTGCAGGTTCCCGCGGCACCCCACGCCCACCCCGTGCCCGGCAACCGGCAGATGGGAACGCATCTCCGGCAAGCCGACACCACCCAGCCACAGCAACCCGCGAATACAGGCACATCTCAACAGCACCGGCGAAATACGCGTCCATCCGCCGGTTCCTGCGCAGCCGGGCGAACAGGAACCTCGAGATACCTTGCTATCTTTGGGTGCATTTGAGCGCCAGCGCCCCGGGACGAGGTATCCGCCCCCGGCGGCACCGCCGATCCACCGCCCCTCCCCACAGCTGAAATCCACAAGCAGTGAGAAACTAGGCACTATGGCAAGTAGTTCGAGGATGACGTCGTATCAGCGGCGAGAGCAGCTTATCGAAATCGGGCGGTCGCTATTCGCGTCCAAAGGGTTTGAAGCGGTGAGCGTCGAGGAAATCGCCGCCAGCGCGAAAGTCAGCAAGCCCATCGTCTATGAGCATTTCGGCGGCAAGGAGGGCTTGTACGCTGTCGTCGTCGACCGTGAGATGCGCGCGCTGACCGACGCTCTGATTGGCTCCCTCAATGACGCCGACGCGCACCCCCGGCAAATCGTGGAACGCGCCGCCCTCGCACTGCTCACCTACATCGAAGAAAATCCCGAAGGCTTCCAAGTCCTGGTGCGGGACTCCCCCAGCACCGATCCGACCGGCTCGTTCAGCTCGCTGCTCGGCGACGTGAGCTCCAAAGTCGAGCAAATCCTCGTCGAATGGTTCAAACGCCAGCATCTTCCCGTCAAAAGCGCGCCATACTACGCGCAAATGCTCGTCGGCATGACCGTATTCACCGGCCAGTATTGGGCGGACCGACCCAAGCTCGGCAAGGAACAGCTCGCCGCGCTGATCGTCAACCTCGCCTGGCACGGCCTGTCCCGTCTTGAAGCGAAGCCGGAACTGCGCTACGAGGGGTCGAAAGCCAAGCGTGCGCGCGAAGCGGCCGAAAAAGCCGAGCAGAAGGCAGAACAGAAGGCGAAACGCGACCGAGACGATGGCGAGGAACAGCGTAATTCTTTCGCCGCCGGAGCTGATACCGACACCACCGACTCCGACGCTGCGGACGCCACCGCCGAATCAACCCCGGCAGACCATACAAACCACGCAAACCCCTCGAATCCCAAGTCTCCGGAAGACGCGGCGTAATCCGCGGGAACTTGCCGCGTTCTGAACTCGCGGTAACGCCTTTGTGAAATCATCATGCAAATTATGGTGATTTCACAGCAAATGGGGCAATTCCGGCATCGCGTCGTTCCGCCTCGTGATAGCCTTGCACGGGACATACAGAAGGTGGAACAATGACCAATTTTACGGGCACCACGCCGCAGCCTCAGCCTGATCTTCAACGAGGAACGATTCCGCAGACGCACGGCGAGGGCGGCAAACTGCCACAGGAACGCACGCTGGTCGATACGCAGGAGAACGCACAAGGCGATACGGCCGACAACACGGCGGACAGCACGACTGACAACACACCCGGCAACACGACCGCCAAAACACTGACGTTCGTCGTACCCGCATACAATATGGAGCAGTATCTCGAGCGTTGCGTCGCTTCGTTGATTGACACGCCCGATACCGGCGATATCGAGGTGCTCATCGTCGACGACGGGTCATCCGACACGACTCCAGAGCTCGCCGACCGGCTCCAGGCAGCGCATCCGGGCGTGGTCAGGGCGATCCACCAGCCGAACAAGGGGCACGGTGGCGCGGTCAATACCGGCATTCGCGAAGCCGCCGGCATGTACGTCAAGGTTGTGGACGCTGACGACTGGGTCGGCAAGGCTTCACTCGGCCAAGTCATGGAAACCCTGCGCGCGCAACGCCTCGAACGGGAGCCCATCGACCTGCTGGTCACCGATTACGTCTATGACAAAGTTGGCAAACGCAACAAGCATGTCGTGCATTTCAGCAACGTCATGGATGCGAACCGTAGGCTCGGCTGGGACGATTTGCGGCATTTCGGCATCGCGCAGTACATGATTATGCATGCGCTGACCTTCCGCACCTCGGTCGTGCGCGAATCAGGCATGATTTTGCCGGAGCACACGTTCTATGTCGATTTCATTTACTCGTATCAGCCGTTCCCGTGGGTGCGCAGGCTCATGTACCTGGATACGCCGTTCTACCACTACTTCATCGGGCGCGAAGGCCAGTCTGTGCAGACCGATGTGATGATCCGGCGCGTGCGGCAGTTGCAACTCGTCAACCATCTCATGCTCGAGGCGACACCCGAACGCGGCACTGTGCCGGACGGACTGTACCGGTATATGATCCACTTCCTGTCGATCAACAGCGTAGTGACCAGCGTCTTCCTGATTTTGTCGCGCGACCGCGAGAATTATCGCCAGAAGGATCAGCTGTGGCATGAGATTGATGCCGCTTCACCGCAAATCGGCCATGATGTGCGGCATAAACTCGTCTCGCGCGCAATCAACCTGCACGGGCGGACCGGGCGATTCATCATCCGGCACGGCTACAACATCGCCGAACACGTCGTCGGTTTCAACTGATTCGCTCCGTTCGTTCCGTTCTCTCCGGATTCAGCCGGATTCGGCCGAACTCGTAAGCGCGAGCGTTGCTAGTTTGTGAAAACACCCAAACTGGCTACGCCAAAGGGCCCACCAGCGTAACCAGATTGTGAGGATACACAAACCGGCTACGCACACAGACCTGTGAGCGTCACCACAACCTTCTGCCGACGCTCACAGCCTTCTCAGCGTCGGCAGAAGGTGGGGAGGTCGAGTTGACCGGGCCCGAAGACTGGAATAGCGCAGCAAGTCTGCGAGAGCACAAACCAGCTACGCGCAGACGCCCGCCAGCGTAACCAGATTGTGGAAATACCCAAACTAGATACGCGCAGAGGCCCACTTGCGTAACCAGATTGCGAGGATGCACAAACTGTCTACGCCAAGGAGCCCACCAGCGTTGCTAGTTTGTGAGGATACACAAACTGGTTGCGCACACAGACCTGTGAACGTCACCAGAACCTTCTGCCGACACTCACAGCCTTCTCAGCGTCGGCAGAAACAGAACGAAAACCTTCTGCCGACACTCACAAGCCACTCAGTGTCGGCAGAAACATCTACCGACACTGACACACACCTGCGTGTCGGTGGAAGCGGAGTCATCAGCGGTCGGACATGGCGAAGGAGTTGCGCATCAGATTGCTGGACGTATACAGCACCTTGCCAAGCAACTCCTGGGTCTGCGCACGCAAGTAGTCCGCCATCCGCTGGTTCGCTTGCTCGAGAGCGCCGCACGTCGCATCAGCATCCGCAGCATCGGCAGAACCGGCACCACCCGCGCGTGAAGCATCATCCATCGCATCAAGCATCTCGGCAGTTCCACTCGCACCCGCCGCGCTCGCACCATCCATACGCACGCCGCTATGCTTGATGCCCTCAACATCCTCGATATCAGCGCAACTGACGGCATGCCCAGCACCAACACCGGCACCAGCCGCACCCCGCAACGCGGCATCAACACGCGCAATATGCGCATGCCCGCGAGACATGACATTCTCACGATAATGCTCAATCGCATTGCTATTCGACACATAATGTGGATCGGCGAGCGCCGCGATAATCCGGCTCGTCCAATAGAACGAATCCGTCGACACCTCCGCGCCCGTGTCGCGCAGATACGCGGGCGTATCGCGCACATTCGTATAGAACGGCGTAAGCGTAGTGAACGGGCCCGAACCATACTGCAGCCACATCACCGACCGGTTCGCTTCCGGCTCATACGGGCGGATTTGCAGCAACCCCATCTGCCCAGTGCGATTGATGCCAATCGGACGGTAACGGCGCCGCGTCTCATCCGTACCACGCGTACCGTACGGGTCATACGGTGTGTCCTCGAAATGCGACGCCATCAAAAACGCGACATCCTCAACCGTCACCCGGTTCTCCGGCCGACGGCACCACGGAATGTCATCGGAAATCGGCGTGTACCGGGCAGCAGGCGAATCCCAATCCTCGCTCGGATTCAGATAACGCTCCATATACCAAGCGCGCGGGGTGTTGTAAATATGGTCTTTTGTCGTGCGCGTACCGAACAACGTGCGCGGATTGAACGTACCGGCACGCCAAACGCCACTGCCGCCACTGCCCATTCCACGGTCCAGATGATTATCGCGGATGAACTCCACCAAATCGGCGCTGCACATATGATTACGGGCATCGCCGAAAGCATCCTCCAAATCGAAGCCGTCAAGCCCCAACTGGTTGGGAATCGCGGCATAGCAATCATCCGGCACACGCTTGGCAATCCAATGGTGTCCGCCGATAGTCTCCACATACCACACGTTGTCCACATCCGAAATGGCGATGCCGTTCGCCTCATACGTGCCGAACCGTTCCAGCAGCTCGCCCAGCCGACGCACGCCTTCACGCGCGGAATGCACGTACGGCAGCACCAGCGTGATGAAATCCTCCTCGCCGATACCACCGGGGATTTCCGGCCGGTAATCATCATCACCGGGATTGCCATGGGCCGGCTGCAATTCGACCATCGGATCAGCACCGAGCACCCGCTCGTTCACCGCGATCGTCTCGGTCGCGCTCATCGCGATATTGCGCTCGCTGATCCCGCATTCCGCGAGGATTCCGCGGCCGGGCAACGCGTTCGGGACAATGCTGTAGCGGCACGGGTCGTCCGGCAGGTCAATGCTCACGTGGCTCAGTTCGCTGCGATAATGCCGCGGCTGGTCGGCCGGGTTCACGGCGATGAAGCGTTTCGGATCGTAACGACCGGAACCGGAATCGTCGTTGCGGGCGATCATGGTGGAGCCGTCGATAGTCGCGGATTTTCCGACAAGAAGCGTAGTACAAGACATGATTCCACTGTAGAACGGCATCGGGATGGGCGGATCAGCACCCGCGAGGGGACGAAGCACATGAGGGGAAAACGCCGTCCGCGAAAGAATCGACCCCACGAGGGGACGGGGGCAGGAACGCCGTTCGCGTTGATAACGGGCGATAGGGGATTGATATAGCCGCACCGCTCCCCGCATCCCGCGTACCCTCTAAGGTGGGATGAGGCAATCCGCCGTGAGGATCCTCGTGAAAGGAGCATCGATGATCACTATCCGTGACGTGCACAAGCGCTACAGCGAACATGACGTGCTCAACGGCATCGATCTTGATATTCCGCACGCGGCGACGGTCACCGTCATCGGCCCGTCCGGATCCGGCAAATCCACGCTGCTTCGCGTGATTGACGTGCTCGAACATGCCGATAAGGGAACCATCGATTTCGGCGACGGTCCTGTTGATTTGGCGACCCGCGACAAGACGACGATTCGCGACATCCGTTCACGAATCGGTTTCGTCTTCCAGAATTACAATCTTTTCGCCAATAAGACCGCGCTGCAGAACGTGACCGAACCGTTGATTTACGCGCAAGGCAAATCACGCAAGGAAGCCGAAACCATCGGGCGTGAACAGCTCGATCGGGTCGGGCTCGCCGATTTCGCCGACCGCTACCCCAGCACCCTGTCCGGAGGCCAGCAGCAGCGCGTGGGCATCGCCCGTGCCATCGCCGCGAAACCGGAGCTCCTGCTCCTTGACGAGCCGACTTCCGCGCTTGACCCGGAGATGGTCGGGGGCGTGCTTGAAGTCATTCGGCAACTCGCCTCGGACGGCATGACCATGCTGATGGTCACCCACGAGATGCGGTTCGCCCGGGAGGCTTCCGACCACGTCGTGTTCTTCGAACACGGCACCATTGTGGAACAGGGCTCGGCAAGTGATATCTTCGATCATCCGTCACAGCCGAGAACCGCGGAATTCCTGCAATCCTTCGCATCCTGACACGCCTGCCGCCCCTCGCAGTCCGTCCAGCCGGCCGCCGACCCGCGAGGCCCGCACAAAACGCACCGCACCGTCCGCTACCCGGTCACCGCGCCGGCACTCATACCGGAGACGCACCCGAACCGGCATGCATCACATACGTCATCACCCGATATCAACCACACATCAACACATAAAACACATCAACACATAAGGAGAGAAACCATGACCGCACACACTGCACATACGCGCCACGCCCTGCGACTCGCCGCGGCAGCACTCGCAGCAATCATCACCATCGCGCCGCTGAGCGCATGCGGCTCCTCCAGCTCATCCACCAGCGCGCTGCAGGAAGTCAAGAACAAGGGAACGCTGGTCTTCGGCACCGAAGGCACATACGCGCCCTACAGCTACCATGATTCGAAAACCAACAAACTCACCGGCTACGACGTGGATGTCGCCACTGCCGTCGCCAAGGACCTCGGCGTGAAAGCCGAATTCTCCGAAGCGAACTTCGATTCGCTGCTCGCCAGCGTGGATTCGAAGAAAACTGACAGCGTGGCCAACGAAATCACCGTCACCACCGAGCGCAAAGCAAAATACGATTTCACTGAGCCATACGCCTACTCCTACGGCGTGGTCGTCACTCGCAAGAACGACAACTCCATCAAATCCTTCGACGACATCAAAGGCAAGAAGGACGCCGGCCAGAACGGCAGCAACTGGGCGAAAGTCGCCCAGGACAAAGGCGCGACACTCGTCCAGGTCAACGATTTCTCGCAGGCCGTGGAAACTCTGACTTCCGGGCGTGCGGACGTCATTGTCAACGACGGCCTCGCCGTGCTCGACTACCTCAAGCAGAAGCCGAACGCCGACATCAAAATCGCCGTGAAGAGCGAGAAGACTCCTGCCGCGCACTTCCCGCTGCGCAAAGGCAGCGACGATCTGACCCAGGCGATCAACAAGTCCATCGCCAAGCTGCGTAAGGACGGAACGCTCAAGAAGATCTCTGAGAAGTACTTCGGCGAGGACATCTCAACCAAGTAACGCTCGGTTGCGCTGGAAACTGAAAACCGGCATAGATTACGAAAGGAGCCGCAATGGACGGCAGGGTCTGGCAGATAGTCGTCGATTCATTCGGCAGACTACTGATTCCAGGAATCACGGTGACGATTCCACTCACCTTGGTTTCCTTCGCCATTGGCTTGGCGCTGGCGATCATCGTGGCGCTCACCCGCGTGGCACGTACGCCGGTGCTCACGCAAATCGCGCAGTTCTACGTGTGGGTGTTCCGCGGGACGCCGCTGCTCGTGCAGCTGTTCGTGATCTTCTTCGGCCTGCCGTCCATTGGCGTGACCATTCCGGCGATTCCGTCCGCTATAATCGCGTTCTCGCTCAACGTGGGCGCCTACGCGTCCGAGACCCTGCGCGGAGCGATTGAAGCGGTGCCGCGTGGACAGTTCGAAGCCGGGTACGCGACGAACATGTCGTATGTGACCATCATGCGGCGCATCGTGTTGCCGCAAGCGTTCCGGTCGGCGTTTCCCGCCCTGTTCAACACGTTTATTTCGCTGGTCAAGGATACGTCGCTCGCGGCGAATATCACCGTGGTCGAGATGTTCATGACCGCGCAGCGCATCACCGCCGTGTATTACGAGCCGCTCGCGCTGTACCTTGAGGTCGGGGTGATCTACCTGCTGTTCTGCACGGTGCTCACCTGGGTGCAGCATTGGTGCGAGCGGCGGTTGGCGGCGCACAGCTGATTGCGGGGTCGCGGGACGATGCGCGGCGGCGGTCGGGCCGGGCTGATGCGGCTGGGCGGGACGGCTTTGCTTGCCGGGACTGGCGAGGCCAGCTGGACTGGCACAGCCGGCGGAACTGGCACAGACGGGACTGTTTGACAGGCTGCTGGCAGGCTGGCTGACTGCTTGGTTGTCGCGGCGAGTGGAACTGTCCGTTTTGCGCCGACTGCGAACCTTGGAATCAAACAGCTGCAACCGACGCTGATATGCCATAGCATAGGCAACCAATGTGCGGGGCGAACGGGCGGGAGCCTCGGCAATCATAGCAACGAAAGAAGGAAGTATGAGCGATATTAACGTGTATGGCGCAAGCTGGTGCGGCGACTGCAAGCGGGCCAAAGAGGCACTGAACCGCTTCGGAGCGGCGTTTGACTGGCACGACATCGAGCAGGAGGACGGCGCCGCCGACAAGGCTGTGGAAATCAGCGGACAGAAGCACATCCCGGTCGTCCAGTATGCGGACGGATCGTTCCAAGTTGAGCCGTCGGCAAACGACATCAAGGCGAAACTGCAGGAGCTGGGCACGCTGCCTGCCGAAGCATAAGCTCGCCTCGAGCCGCTCTTTCCACAGTGATGACGCAGCTGCGGGAAGAGCGGCTTGTCACAAGCGCTGACCTGCCACAGCCCCAGCCACCTGCGCACTTCCATGGCGATGACCGGCGTGGCGGTCGCGGCATGGTGTACAATACCGTTTGTTGCCCCTCTAGCTCAATTGGTTAGAGCAGCGTCCTTTTAAGTCGTGGGTTGTGGGTTCGAGTCCCACGGGGGGCACCACATAGCGAATCCGGTGCATGCTGTTGAGCGTGTACCGGATTTTTGTCATTCCGCTCCCCACTCGTCGTATCAGTCGTTATGTGCGGCCGATTCCGCCCAGATTTGCGGGGTATTCGGCTTACTCGCAACGCTTATGCACAACGAATCTGTACTATGCGTAGGGCTATTCCGCTATTCCGCCCCGGCCACACAATCGCGATGATACAATAAATGATACAATAAATGATACAATACACGCGGCAAGGATGACCATGCTCTCACGCGAAAGCGAAACCGTCGAGTTCAAGAAAACCACTGCGCAGCTCAAAGAAGGCATCATATCCCTGTGTGCAATGCTGAACAAGCATGGCGAAGGAACCGTGTATTTCGGCGTGAAGGACGACGGCAGCATCACCGGACAAGATGTCGGGAAAAAGACAACCTCCGACATCTCCCATGAAATCAGAACCAACCTCAAACCGCTCCCCGACATCAGCATCGACATCCACAGCATCAACGGCAAAACCATCATCGCAGTACAAGCCAAAGGCACGGACACCCCATATTCCGCATACGGCAGGTATTACACGCGCGTCGACGATGCCGACACATACATGGATTCCCACCAGCTCCTGCGGTTCTTTGAATCAAAAGATACAACATACTCAACATGGGAAGAGCAATCCTCCGGCTACGGCATCGACACAGTAAACGAAGATCTTCTAATCCAATACATCCGAACCGCAAACGACGCCGGGCGCATGCACTATATCTTCAACAACACATCCGAAGCGTTGAACAAGCTGAATCTCATCACGGATGACGGGCAGCTCAACAACGCCGGACATTTCCTATTCGGCAACGACGGTCCCGTACTGCTCAAAGAAGTCATGTATCCCACCGACGACAGGCGGGATTTCGCGGATCTGAAGCAATACCACGGCAACATCCTTGAATGCATCCAGGAAGGCATGCGATACATCGAGAACAACATCCGGTACAGCGCGCGCATCGATGGCCTGCAAAGGACAGAAACGCCTGAGATTCCCATCCGCGCCATCCGGGAAATCATCGTCAACTCATTTGCACATTGCCGCTACCAGAAGGGGGACAGCAACGCAATCACCATAACCCGGTCACGCGTGACCGTTTACAACCCCGGTGGGCTGCTGCATGGCACCGAGCCACGCGACTTTGCCAGCGGCAGAGTAGGCAGTAAAATCCGCAACCCCTTGATTGCCGCCGTGCTATTCAAGAATGGCATGATTGACGCATTCGGCACCGGTTTTGACCGGACATTCAAAGCATGCGCCGAGAATGGTGTGGAATACTCATATCGAAATGACGAATTCGGTTTCACATTCACATTCGCGCGAAAAAGCACGGAAACAAGCAGGACGATACCGGACCGGTCGGAACGTTTGAGGAACGGCACCGACAGACGCATCATGGAACTCATATCGAAAGACCAATACATCACCACAACAGAACTGGCGGAGCGCCTCGGAGTGTCACGCCCGACCATCGCCCGCCATATCAAAAGCCTCACCGAACGCGGAGTACTCGAGCGCGTCGGTTCGCGCAAAAGCGGGTATTGGAAGGCCAAGTACTGACGCCCTTGCGCGTGGCTGATTGTTTGACGATTTTGCGGGGCATTCGGCTTATCCGCGGCGTATCCCGCCCGGTTTTGTGGGAATATTTGGCTTTTACGCGTGGTGGATGTGCATCACACGTACCATCGATCGGACCGCCGCCCCGGCGTTTTGGGCGGCGAAGGTCATGTCCGATTGGTGACGGTTGAGGTCTTCGTATGCCTCGCCGCAACGATTGCTCATCGCGCGCACGGCGAGGAAGGGGACGCGGTTCTTGGCGCACACGTGGGCTGCCGCCGCGCCTTCCATCTCCTCGCAGTCGCCATGCCAGACGCGGCGGGTGCGCTCGAGCACGTCGGGATCGGTGTTGAACTGGTCGCTGGTCGCGATGGTGCCGAGCACGTATCGGCGGTTGGGATCGTTGTCAGTGGCGGCAACAGCAGCGGCGGTACCGTCCATTTCAGCCAATGACGGCACGCGACGATACCCCTGTTCGTCCAGAACCTGGCAGGCGAGCGCAGAAAGACGGGCATCGGACGCATACGTGTGCAGGAAGGGGTCGCATTCGGCGATGATGTCGTTGTTGGTTTCCAAATACACCAGTGAACGGCCGATTACGATGTCGCCGATCTCCAACAGCGGATTGAGACTGCCCGCAATACCGCTGAATATCAAGGTTTCCGGATGATATTCGCAGATGAGCATCTGGGCGGCGGCACCAGCGGCGACCTTCCCCATACCGCCTACGCATACGACGACCGGCACATCGCCGAGTTGACCGGTGACCAGATCCGTGCCATACCGCCGGCTCCGTTCGGCGCCTTGCAAGGCATCGACAATGGGTTCAGCTTCCAGCGGCAGCGCACACAGCACCGCAATGCGATGATGAGTCTCCATACTTTTGATCGTCGGACACGGTTGCGACATTCGGCGGGGTTGTTGATGCGTCCGACGAGATCGCGCCGAATCCAGCCACTGTGCGGCACAGCAGTCACACTGCTGACAGTTAACCACCAGACAGAACCGGGGACCCGCTATATCTCCACGCTGTGCGCCTCGTCAGTCACACAGTGGAGTGATTGTCCTATGGCACGACTCGAATCCGCAGGTATCCGTCTGCTGTGCGGTCAAACGGTCGCATAACAGGGTGGTATCTCATCGAACATCACGCCCTCACCATCACGCTCGCCAGCCCGCCGCAATCGATACGCCAGTCGTGAAACCCGCATCATACCGCGGACAATCACTTGGCTCGTGACCCCCGGCAAGTACGATGGAGGCATGAGCAACACACCAATCTGGACCAACCCGCTGCGCGACCCGCGCGACCTGCGTCTTCCGCGCATCGCCGGCCCATGCAGCCTGGTGATTTTCGGCGTGACCGGTGATCTGGCTCAGAAGAAGCTCCTGCCAGCCGTATACGACTTGGCAAACCGCGGCCTGCTGCCGCCAAGCTTCGGACTGACCGGCTTCGCCCGACGCGACTGGACCAACGAGCATTTCATCGAATTCGTCAAAACAGCAGTCAAAGCCCGTTGCCGCACCCCATTCAAGGAATCCACGTGGGAGAACCTCGCCAAGGGCATCCGCTTCGTACAAGGCACTTTTGACGATCCCGCCGCATTCGAACGGCTGAGCAACACCGTGCAGGAGCTTGACCGCGACCGCGGCACGCAAGGCAACCACGCCTTCTACATGTCGGTACCGCCGCGCGCATTCCCGCTCGTATCCAAGCAACTCGCCGCATCCGGCCTGTCGCGCTCCAGCGAAGGCGCATGGCGGCGCGTCATCATCGAGAAGCCGTTCGGCCACGATCTGCAGAGCGCCAAGGAACTGGACCGCGTGGTTTCCGAAGTCTTCGACCCGAGCTCGGTGTTCCGCATCGACCATTATCTCGGCAAGGAAACCGTGCAGAACATTCTCGCACTGCGATTCGCGAACGAAATGTACGAGCCGATCTGGAACTCCAATTACGTGGACCACGTGCAGATCACGATGGCCGAGGATATCGGCATCGGCGGCCGCGCCGGCTACTATGACGGCATCGGCGCCGCACGCGACATCATCCAGAACCATCTGCTGCAGCTCATGGCGCTCACCGCGATGGAGGAGCCGGTCAGCTTCTCCGCACAGGATCTGACAGCCGAGAAGACCAAGGTGCTGTCCGCCGTCCGCCTGCCGAAGGACTTGCGCGCCCACACCGCCCGCGGCCAGTACGCCCGCGGCTGGCAGGGTTCGCACGAGGTGGTCGGTTATCTGGACGAAAAAGGCATCGACAAGTCAAGCACCACCGAAACGTATGCTGCGATTCGCCTCGACGTGGACACCCGCCGCTGGGCCGGCGTCCCGTTCTACCTGCGCACCGGCAAGCGTCTGGGCAAGCGCGTCACCGAAATCGCCGTCGTGTTCAAGCGCGCCCCACACCTGCCGTTCGAGCAGACCGCGGTTCGCGAACTCGGCAGCAATGCGGTCGTGATTCGTGTGCAGCCGGACGAGGGCGTGACCATGCGGTTCGGTGCGAAAGTCCCCGGCGGCTCCGCGATGGAAGTGCGTGACGTGTCCATGGACTTCAGCTATGGCCGTTCTTTCACTGAAAGTTCCCCGGAAGCCTATGAACGCCTGATTCTTGACGTGCTGCTCGGCGATCCGCCGCTTTTCCCGACCACTGAGGAAGTGGATTTGAGCTGGAAAATCCTCGACCCGATCGAACAGTTCTGGTCAACGCTCGGGCAGCCGCAGCCCTATCGTTCCGGCACGTGGGGCCCGGCGGAAGCCGACGAGATGCTGGCCCGTGACGGCCGCCATTGGAGGATGCCATGATTATCGACCTGCCTAATACACGAACCCGCGAAATCTCTGCGAAAATCGACGAACTGCATGAGGAGCGCGGCGAGTCGGCAACCGGGCGCGTGCTCACGCTGCTGATTCGTACTGACGACGCCGAGCTTGAGAACTCGCTGGAAGTCGCGAATGCGGCGAGCCGTGAGCATCCTTGCCGCGTGATTGCGATTGTGCCGAACACGCATGCCTCCATCGTTTCTGGAGAGGGCGAAGCGACCTCCGAGAGCGAAAACGCGGCCGACGAATCTAATCTCGACGCGCAAGTGCGATTCGGCGCGGACGCAGGCGCCGGCGAAGTGATTGTGCTCCGCCCGCGCAACGGCCTGGTCGACCATCTCGACACGCTGGTCATCCCGCTGCTCGTGCCGGATGCGCCGGTCGTGGCCTGGTGGCCGACGAATCCGCCGTCCAACCCGTCGAAGGACCTGTTGGGCGCCATGGCGTCGAGCCGTATCACCGACGCGATGCGGTCCAGCAACCCGGAAGCCACCATCGAACGGCTCCGCCGCAACTGGTCCGCCCAGGATGTGGACCTGTCGTGGACGCGCCTGACCGTGTGGCGCGCCATGCTCGCCTCGATGGTCGACCAGCCGCCGCACATCCCGATCGTGCACGCCCGCGTCACCGCGCCGAACGACTTCCTGCCCGCGGACCTGCTGCGCGCGTGGTTGCGGCTCAAGCTCAACGTGCCGGTTGATTTCGAGGTTGATGAGAACGCGGCCGCGGTCACCGGCGTGTACCTGACCCGCCAGGACGGCGGCGTGCTGTCGTTGGAACGCCCGCACGAGGACCAGTCGATCATCAGTGTTCCCGGGCAGACCCCGCAGCCGATCAGCGTGCCGGTGCGTACGCTCGAAGACTGCCTTACCGAGGAGCTGCGCCGAATGGACCCCGATGAGGTCTACGCGGATGTCATCAACAAGGGCTGGGATCTGATTTCGCACTGAGCCAGACAGGATTTCTGCCACGTAAGGCATGCTGGCTCAGGAACGCCCGGTCGTATAGCACTGATGAGCAAGTGTTGTATGACCGGGCGTTCTTGGTATGTAGCGGCATAATCAATCCGCTCTCCCATCGCCAATCAGCGGGCGAAGGCCTCGCGGATCACGGATTCGGCGGGCTTGTTGTAGAACTCGTAGTAGCGGTCGGAGGCTGCGGCGTCGGCGTTGTACAAGGCGGGCGGCCAGCTCCACAGCACGCAGCCGCGGATCCAATCGCGCGAGGCCATCGCGTCGAACAGGCTGCGATACCAGTCTGCCTGCGCTTGCAGATCGACCGGTCCTTCGAGCGTCCAGCTGTTAGGGATGTGCTGCGATCCGGCGGTCCCACGAAGACAGTCACGCAGACAGTCACCCGCCCGGTTACCGCGCTGCGACTATGCTGGCAAGAAGATTGAAAAACATGCCCGCCGAACGCAACTGTTGGTATGAGGCACGCGGAATCAGGAGGAATCATGGCTCAACGCACACTCGTGGTATATCCGACCAAAGACGCGGTCGCCCAAGCCGGTGCGCAACGTCTGCTGCTCGCCATCGCCGACCTGCTCGGCGAACGGCTCGCCGGCGGCAAGACCCGCGCCCGCGTGGATGTGGCGCTCACCGGCGGTTCGGACACCATCAAAGCGTTGGAATACATGGCATCCAACCCGTTGACCGACACCATCGACTGGACGCGCGTGCACCTGTGGTGGGCGGACGAACGATTCGTCGCCGCCGATGATGACGACCGCAACGCGTTGCAGGCCCGCCGCATGCTGCTCGACCGGCTGGTCGCCGAAGGGCGGCTCCCCGAGTCCAATATCCACGAGATGGCTGCGGATACCCGGAATGCTGCGGATATCGCGACGGCAGACGACACGACGACCGATGCGCTGCTCGATGAGGCGGCGCGCGCGTACGAGCGCGAACTGGTCCGCGAGCTGGGTGTCGTGCCGGTGATGGATATCGCCGTGATGGGTATGGGTCCGGATGGCCATTACGCATCGCTGTTCCCGGGGCATGCCGAGGTGTCCGTCACCGATCGACTGGTCGTCGGCGTGAATCACTCCCCCAAGATGCCGCCGCTGCGCCTGAGCATGACCGCGCCGCTGCTCGCCCAGACGCGCCGCATGTGGTTCCTGACCGCCGGCGCCGGAAAAGCCGATGCGCTCGCCCACGTGTTCGCCACGCGCAATGATCCCGCCTGGCCGTCATCCTTCGCGGACGCCACCGACGAACTCGTCTGGTTCACCACGCCCGACGCGGCTGCGCAACTGTAAGGCTCTAGATGCGGACTCAACAGGCCTGCAGCCAGGCTGCCCCCGAGCACGAGAACAGGTTGTGGAATATTCCAGGCTATCTGCCATGGTTCACCGCAGACAGCGCGACGGCCATCGGCGTGGCCCTGCGGTATCTGGCGGTCTCTCTGATCGGATACAAGCTCACCGGATCGACCACAGCAGCGGGTTGGTTGGGCTCGCTGGCCGCGATCGCACAGCAGGTGACCGCCGTGTTCGGCGGGACATTCGCCGACCGTCACGATCGCAAGACACTGATCATCGTGAATGCGACGACGGGCGTCATCTGCTGGGGGTCAGTCGCTGCGCTCCTCATGGCCGGCAAGCTGGTCTTCCCCGTGTTGCTCGCTATCGCGGTGTTCGAGTCCGCGGTCAACGGGTTCCTTGGCCCCGCCTCGGATGCGATGCTCAAATCCATCGTCGATATTCGCTCATATCCGAAAGCGCGCAGTCTCAACGAAGGTCGCGACGCGACCATCAACATGGCCGGCAGCCCAGTCGGCGGCCTGCTGTACGGCATCGCCCCGTGGTTGCCGTTCCTGTCGGCTGCGGTCATGTACCTGCTGGCAGGCGTGGCTGCGACACGTATCCGAGTCGGCGGAAATCCGCGGAACGGCAGCGATAGCGGCAACGGCGATAGCGACGATGACGGTGGAAAAGCGGGCGGTGCGTCATTTTTCCGTGATTTCGCCGAAGGATGGTCGTGGTCGCTGCACCGCAGGATGCTGGTGTTGACGATGGTGTCGTCCGCGCTGGCGAATTTCGGGGTCAATGGCTTCCAGTATGCGATTCAGCTGCATCTGATGCGCACCGATGTGAACGCGACGCTCATCGGATTCGTGAATACGGGCGTATTCCTCGCGATGTTGGCTGGAGCGTTCATCGCCGGACGGATCAGCGATACCGCACCGGTCGGGCCGGTAACATGCTGCGGATTCGTGTTCATCTGCATCGCTTCGCTGCCGATGCTGCTGACCGACAACTACTGGGTGCTGCTTATCGCCAACGCCGTGATGTGCCTGCCGTTCCCGATCATCAACGCGCTGCAACTCGGGTTCATTTTCGGTAAGACGCCCGACACGATGCAGGGGCGTATCACCGTGACGCTCACCGTGCCAGCTCAAGCACTGTCCGCGTTCTGCTCAGCGACGGCCGGAAGTCTGCTGCCCGCTCTCGGATTCAGCGGGACGATGCTGGTGTTCTGGGCGGTGATGCTCGTCAGTATGCTGCTAATCGTCAGTTCGCGCAGCCTGCGCACCATTCCACGCGCCGACCAGTGGGATCGCACACCGCTGGAGTAGCCGCGGACGGCCACCAACCATGGGGACTATGCACCGCTGCGCGCTGCTCTCCGCACACGTCTTCCATTCCGCAAACTGGCTGCACCGACAGGACAATGAGCGCTGTCAGTTTGCGGCAGCCAGTTTGGGAAAATCTCAACATCTCGGTTCAGAAGGCGCAAATCACGAGTTTTTCAGATTTCAGTCTGGAAAACTCGGCGGAAAAGACAGATTCCTGAAGAAATTGAGGAATCGGGATGGCCGCCTGCGCGACCGATTCTATAAAAACCGCGGAATTCCAACGATTTCGAGACAGGCGCTTGAGACGGC
This sequence comes from Bifidobacterium thermophilum DSM 20210, assembly GCA_000771265.1. GTDB lineage: Bacteria > Actinomycetota > Actinomycetes > Actinomycetales > Bifidobacteriaceae > Bifidobacterium > Bifidobacterium thermophilum. The sequence continues at coordinate 11,769 of JDUB01000017.1, read as the reverse complement.
ATGGGCACGGAATCTGCAATAGTTCGTCGGATGGCGTTCAGACGCGAGATGTTTTAGACTTTTCTCTAAACATCTCGCTGCGAGAGGGCGGAACCGAAAAATATTGGGATTATTGAGATTGGCTGCTGGACATCGAGCGCCCTGTACTGGAACGGGATGCGGCTGGACAAATTACCAAGACCGATGCGGGAGTTCTGTTATGAATCGTCTCGAGGGCAGCAAACTCCCGGATGCGCACGGGAGTTTAGCGCGAAAGCATGAATCTGGCGGAGTTCTCCCAAAAACGGCTTCGGAGCCGATTTTTATGAATCGCGGAATTCCAACGTTCTTGTTGGGAGATTATTCATAAGGGTGACGGATTCTCATAAACTCCCACGCTCGGCGCGGGAGTTTAGTGAGGAATTACCTCAATCAGCATAAACTCCCGCAGAATCTGGGAGATTAGGGCACGACAAGGACTATCAGCATAAACTCCCGGGCCAGCCAACGTTCAGCAGGCAAAACGACATCAAGACAACGCAGCCGCCGATATGCACGAGCCCCCAATTACACAAACTGGTTACGCTGAGAGAGTCGTCAGCGTAACCAGTTTGGAGGCATTGATTTGCAAGGGCCGATGCGGCTCGCCTCCGGCCCTGCAATTATTGACCGGCCTACGGCCGGGCTCAATATTTACTGCGGCGCGCACTATCGCGCGCCGCAGCCGAACCCTAGGCACGGCCCACCGGGCCGTGCCTACCGTCCTGAAATCACGCAGTGATTTCGGGACGGCCGGGTTCGGCCCACAACGTGTGGAAGGCGCCGGGCTGGTCGATACGGCCGTAGGTGTGCGCGCCGAAGTAGTCGCGCTGGCCCTGGATCAGGGCGGCGGGCAGACGGTCAGAACGCAGGCCGTCGTAGTAGGACAGCGAGCTGGCGAACGCCGGGGTCGGCATGCCGTTCAGCGCAGCCTGGGCGACCACGCGACGCCAGGAATCCTGCGCCTTAGCGATCGCATCCTTGAAATACGAGGCGAACAGCAGCGACACATTCGCTTCGCCGGATTCGAAGGCCTCAGACACGCGGTTGAGGAACTGCGCGCGAATAATGCAGCCGCCACGCCAAATCCGCGCCACCGCAGCCAAATCAATATTCCAGCCGTACTCCTTGGCACCGGCCTGAATCTCATCGAAGCCCTGCGCGTAAGCGACAATCTTCGAAGCGTACAGCGCGTGGCGAATATCCTCGATGAACGCGGCACGCTCAGCCGGCGCGACATCGAGCTTCTGCGCGGGGCCGGCGAGATGCTGCTTCTGTGCTTCGGCACGCTGCTCGGTCATGCCGGACAGTCCGCGCGCGAACACCGCTTCGGCGATGCCAGTCACTGGAATCGCAAGCGACAGCGCGGTCTGCACAGTCCACGTGCCAGTGCCCTTCATGCCTGCGCGGTCAACAATCACATCCACCAGCGCCTTGCCGGTCTTCGCGTCAACCTGATGCAGCACCTCGGCGGTGATTTCAATCAGATACGAATTCAGCTCGGTCTTGTTCCACTCTTCAAACACGTCACCGATCTCGGCGGCATCCATGCCGAGCCCGCGGTGCATGAGATCGTAGCTTTCCGCGATGAGCTGCATGTCCGCGTATTCGATGCCGTTGTGGACCATCTTGACGAAGTGGCCCGCGCCGTTCTCGCCGATATGCGTAACGCACGGTTCGCCTTCGGCGACAGCCGCGATGGACTTGAGGATCGGTCCGAGAGTCTTCCAGGATTCCTCGGTGCCGCCGGGCATAAGGGACGGGCCGTTGAGCGCGCCTTCCTCGCCGCCGGACACGCCGCAGCCGACGAAGTGAAGACCGCGAGCGCGAATCTCCTTCTCGCGGCGGATGGTGTCCTCGAAGTAGGAGTTACCGCCGTCGACGATGATGTCGCCCGGTTCCATGGCGTCGGCGAGTTCGTTGATCACCGCGTCGGTCGGGCCGCCCGCCTTGACCATGATGATCGCGGTGCGCGGACGCTTGAGCGAGGCGACGAACTCCTCAACGGTTTTCGCGGGCACGAACTTGCCTTCAGTGCCGTGCTCGTTGATGAGCTTTTCCGTACGCTCGTAATGCCGGTTATACACGGCTACGGTGTTCCCGTGATGCGCCAGGTTGCGGGCGAGGTTGGAGCCCATTGCCGCCAGTCCGACGACGCCGATGTTTGCAGTAGCTTCTACGGCCATTACGTTACCTTTCCCAAGTCCGATGACAGGTTCGATGACACGTTCATACGCGTTCATTCGCAGGCGCGGCTGTTCGCCGCGTACATCAGCTGTCAGTCTATCGCGAGCCTTGGGCGGAGTGCCCACTGCGTTCCACGAATACGCCCTGAGCAGTACCGCGGATTGCCCTGACGGCAGCAAACACGAGATGCACCCGCGATACCCGCACTCGTGCACACGGACATGTCAAGTCCGAACCACGAATTTGTCGGATACCTCACATTTCGATTGCCGGTCGGCATCGTCGCCGCCCAGAACGCGCACACCCCGAAATCGTTCTCCCGACTATGATGAGCAGCTTATGGAAATCACTAGATATAGTAGCGACACGCTCGACACGCCACTAGCGATGGTGGTTTTTTGTTCCTGCCCAGTCGTGTAGCGTAACAGTTCCGACACCGCCACGACGGCTTCCGTCATGACGCTTTCGACCAAGGAGGACAGTTGACCATCACCGTGTTCACCAAACCGCAATGCCAGCAGTGCGAGGCGACCAAACGCCGCCTGCGCGACCGCGGGATCACCTTCGAAACCGTCGATTTGAGCGAGAACCCCGCGACGCTGAAGCAGCTGGTCCAGGCCGGATACCGCCAAGCGCCCGTCGTGATTACGCCGGATGCCGCGTGGTCGGGATACCGGCCGGACCTCATCGACCAGCTCGCCGGAGCGCTCGCGACCGCAGACACAGCAACAGACACGAATGCGAACGCAAACGCAGACACGCAATCCGCCCTAGCGACCGACGGGAACCGGGCATGACCGACACATCCGCATGCATGACGGGCGACTTGGGTTCCAGTATCGCGACACCCGGCGCACCAAGCCCGAGTGCCCCGGAATCAAGCGCAACCGCTACCCACATCGGCGCGGTCGTGTATTTTTCCTCCGCGTCGGAAAACACCGCGAGATTCATCGCGAATTGCCACCTACCCGAGGCCGGACTCAACGTGTATCGCATCCCACTGCGTCCGAAGAGCGCCCCGCTGGTTGTCAACGAACCGTTCGTGATCGTCGTGCCGACATACGGCGGTGGCGACACTTCGAAAGCCCTGCCGCCGCAGGTTCGCCGTTTTCTCAATGACCGCGGCAACCGCCGACTGCTGCGCGGGGTCATCGCGTCCGGCAACACGAATTTCGGCGATGCGTTCTGCGCCGCGGGCGACGTGATCGCCGCGAAATGCCACGTTCCGTTCCTGTATTCCTTCGAGCTGACCGGCACACCCGAGGACATGCGCAAGGTCCGCGAGGGGCTGCGCGGCTTCTTCCTGCGGCTCGCGGCGGCCGAAACCGACCGGTCCGACTGAAACCCTTGAAAGCTCCGCGACCAATCAACCATCCCCACCATCACTCATCTCCCCCACCTCATCCACAATCACCGCACCAACCAGAAAGGCCAGTCATGACCGCAACCGCCACATCGCTCCAATTCACCATTCCGCAGGCGGCTCCCGACTATCACGCCCTCAACGCGATGCTCAACCTATACGACGACAACGGCCGCATCCGCTTCGATGCCGACCATCAGGCCGTTGACGCGTATATGCAAGACCAAGTCGAGCCGCGCACCATGCGGTTCGCCTCCACCCGCGAGCGTCTCGCCTACCTGCTGGATCAGGGATATTACGACCGTCGCGTCTTTGACCAGTATTCGGACGATTTTCTGGACAACTTCTACGACCATGTAGAACATCAGGGATTCACGTTCGAGACCTTCCTCGGCGCGTTCAAGTTCTACGCGTCCTACGCGCTCAAGACGTTTGACGGCTCGCAGTATCTGGAGGATTTCCCACAGCGTTGTGCCGCTGTCGCTCTGGAGCTTGCGGACGGTGACGAGCAGCGTGCGATCGAGTACGCGGACGCCATCATTTCCGGCCGCTACCAGCCCGCCACGCCGACCTTCCTGAATCTTGGCAAAGCGCAGCGCGGTGAGGCGGTGAGCTGCTTCCTGCTGCGTATCGAAGACAATATGGAGTCGATTTCGCGCGGTATCAACGCGGCTCTGCAACTGTCCAAGCGCGGCGGCGGCGTAGCGCTCCTGCTGACGAACCTGCGCGAGGCGGGCGCCCCGATCAAGCGCATCGAACACCAGTCCAGCGGCGTGGTCCCGGTCATGAAACTGCTCGAGGATTCGTTCAGCTACGCCAACCAGCTGGGGGCACGCCAGGGCGCCGGCGCGGTGTATCTCAACGCGCATCACCCTGATATCATGCGCTTCCTCGACACCAAGCGCGAGAACGCAGACGAGAAAATCCGCATCAAATCGCTGGCCCTCGGCGTGGTGATTCCGGACATCACCTTCGAACTGGCCAAGCGTCGCGAGCGCATGGCCCTGTTCAGCCCGTACGACGTGGAACGCGTGTATGGCGTGCCCTTCGCCGACATTTCGGTGACGGAACGCTATGACGAGATGGTGGCCGATGACCGCATCCGCAAGACGTATATCGACGCGCGCGAATTCTTCATGACGCTCGCCGAATTGCAATTCGAATCCGGCTACCCGTACATGCTGTTCGAAGACACCGTCAACCGCGCGAACCCTCTCAAGGGCCGCGTGACCATGAGCAACCTGTGCTCCGAAATCCTGCAGGTGCAGGAGCCGAGCACCTACCGCGAGGACTTGGGGTATGAGCATGTGGGCCGTGATATCTCCTGCAATCTGGGGTCACTCAATATCGCGAAGGCGATGGACGGGGGTCTCGCCGCGAGCGTTGAAACCGCTGTGCGCGCGCTCACCTCAGTCAGCGACCACACGCGACTGGACTGTGTGCCGTCCATCCGGCGCGGCAACGAGGAAAGCCACGCGATCGGCCTGGGGCAGATGAACCTGCACGGGTTCCTCGGCCGCGAAGGCCTGCGGTACGGCAGTGATGAAGCGCTTGATTTCACGGATATGTATTTCATGACGGTCGCCTACCACGCATACCGCACCTCGCATGCGATCGCCGCCGAACGCGGTACCCGTTTCGCTGGGTTCGACGACAGCGCGTATGCCAAACCGGCCGGCGAAGGCAACTATTTCGACAAGTATGTCGACGGCACATACCACACCGAACCGCAGACCGACACCGTGCGCGACCTGTTCAATCGTTTCGGCGTGGCCATCCCTTCAGCCGACGATTGGCGCGAGTTGCAAGCCAAAGTGCTGCGCGACGGCATCTACAACGCCTACTTGCAGGCCGTGCCGCCGACCGGGTCGATTTCGTACATCAACCATTCCACGAGCTCAATCCACCCGATCGCCGCGCGCATCGAAATCCGCAAGGAAGGCAAGACCGGCCGCGTATATTACCCGGCGCCGTACATGACCAACGAGAATCTCGGCATGTTCGAGGACGCGTACACAATCGGCTGGAAGGCGATTATTGACACCTACGCCGAAGCCACGAAACACGTGGACCAGGGGCTGTCGCTCACGTTGTTCTTCCCCGACACCGCCACGACGCGTGATCTCAACAAGGCGCAGATTTACGCGTGGCGCAAGGGCATCAAGACGCTGTATTACATCCGCATCCGCCAGCAGGCGCTCGAAGGCACCGACGTCGAAGGCTGCGTCAGCTGCATGCTGTGAGCGGCGTCATTCCGCCAATCCTTGTCCCATGAACCAATGAACCATTGAACCGACCGAAGGAACATCATGACCACCACCCCCGCCGCACCCCGCACTGTCCGCATCGCCGATGACGCGATGATGACCGCGTCCATCACCCCGGCGCAATACCGCTACCATCACGGTTCGCGCGTGCGGCCGATTAACTGGAACCGCATCACGGACGACAAGGACCTCGAGGTGTGGAACCGCCTCGTCGCCAACTTCTGGCTGCCCGAGAAAGTGCCGCTATCGAACGACGTGCCCGACTGGCGAGCGCTCAGCGAGCGCGAACGTACCACCACCGTGCGCGTGTTCACGGGGCTCACGCTGCTCGACACCACGCAGGCCACCATCGGCGAGATCTGCCAGATCGAGCATGCGCGCACCGAACACGAGCAGGCCGTGTACACGAATATCGCGTTCATGCAGTCCATTCACGCGCGTTCGTATTCGTCAATCTTCTCCACGCTGTGCTCCAGCGAGCAGATTGATGAGGCGTACCGTTGGGCCGTGGGCAACGACATCCTGCAGGAACGCGTCGATACGGTGCTCGAACAGTATGAGAGCGACGACCCGCTCAAACGCAAGGTCGCCGCCACACTGCTCTCGTCGCTGTTGCTGTACGCAGGCTTCTACCTGCCGCTGTATTTCGCAGCCCGCGGCACCATGATGAACACCGCTGATATGATTCGTCTCATTCTTCGAGACAAGGCGATCCACGGGTATTATTCAGGCTACAAGTTCCAGCGCGGACTTGAGACCCGCAGCGCCGAAGACCAGCAGATGCTGCACGACTTCACGATGGACCTGCTCGACCGCCTCTACGAGCTGGAAATCGAGTATTCCAAGGACGTGTACGCGGGCTTCGACTTCCTGCCCGATGTGCTTGCGTTCGTGCGATATAACGCGAACAAGGCACTCATGAACCTCGGCTATCCCACACGCTTCACCGCCGAGGAAACCCAGGTGAGCCCGGAAATCCTGGCCGCGCTGTCACCTTCGGCGAACGAAAACCACGATTTCTTCTCCGGTTCGGGCTCGTCCTACGTGATGGGCAAGGCCGAGGAAACCGACGACGACGATTGGGATTTCTAGGTCGGAATCAAAAAGTCGGATTCCGAACGTCGGAATCCGTCTCGTCAACCCTCAACCGATGGCGCATCCGGAGCAGTCGTGTTCCTGGATGCGCCATCGGTGTTCTCCGGGCGCGCCCTTCAGGAAGCCTCGACACGCCGGGAACATATGTGATGGCGCTCACGCTGCGACCTGCGAATGCAGAACGTGCAAACAGGCATATAATTATCTTCAATGCCGACCATCTCGCGGGCAGAGAATCCGACCGCGAGACGGCACAAACCGCCGAAGGATATATCGAAGTATCCCGGCGTACGGAGAGAGACAGCTTCCAGAGGCGGAAGCTGATAACAGAAGAAAGAGAACAGCGCGACATGAGCAGTATCACCGTCATTCGTCGAGGTTCAGGCACGCCCAGAACCTATCGCAGCACCCACTCGCAACTGGGGTACACCCTAGTCGAGCTTCTGACCGTCGTCATTATCATTGGCATTCTCGCCGCGATTGTGGTTCCTATCTGCTTGGGCGCGCAAAAGAGCGCGTGGAATACCGCAACGTTATCCGACGTCAAGAACGCCTCAAGCACCATCGAAACATATAGTGCGGAGCTTTCAGGTCGACTTCCACCCAGCTTCGAACGCGTCTCAAGCCCGAACGGGCGGAAATACACGCTGAAGAACTTCGACACTGAAAAAGTCACGAACACGACATCCGATATTTCCATCACGATATCGCCCGATGTGTCGCTGTGCTACACTCCCGGAACCACTTTCGTGGACAAGAACGGCAACAAACTGCCTTATTCCACATCTCCTAGAGACGACCGATCGGCAGGTGTATACAACGGGCTGAATTATCGCATCTACGCCACGAACGACAACAACCTCGACGTGTTCTATCTGTTCGATTCTGCCACCGGAACGCTATCACAGGAGAAAAATCCTGATCGCATCCCCGCATCGGCGCAGGACACGGAAGGCTCAGTCTCACAAACCGACCCCACATGGTGGAATCCGGTAACCCGCAAGGATATGTGGATCACCCGGTGCGACCTTGAACTGCACTACCACCTGTATGGGAATTAACCACGCGCAACCGCTGATTTGGCCTGGTTCACGGGTGCCTCGCTTATCGCGACCGTGAGCCGGGCCACCGGCACATGCGCAGTGCACGCCCGCGCATACCGGTACAGCTCCGCAATACGCGACTGCTACGCCATACGGCCGGACTTCGACGGGTCGATGGTCATGGTCTGGAACCGATGCTGCATATACGCATCGTTAAAATGCTCGGCGAAGAACTGCGTGACCGGGGCGTTCTGTGGCACGCCAGAAACGCGGCTGTACCAGCAGTCCAGCGCCATCAGCGTCATCACGATGTCAACCAGCATCAACACCGTGCACACCGCAGTCAACGAATACCTAATCTTCCACGGAATCCTATTGATCAGGCGCAACAGATACGGCAGCACGAACTTGATCCACGCAAGCCCAAGCAAGCCCCAGAACGCCATGTACTTACCCGACGTGCGACCGCCAATCGACAGCCATTGACCGGTGTAATCCCAAGCGGTGATGCCGAACGCCGCCTCCATGAACCAGCTGACGAAGAATTCAAACGCGCCGCCGATCACCGCGCTCGCGAAGAAGATCAGCACCGGATTCTTGCGCCACAACCGGTTCAGGCACACCGTCAAAATCACCGCGCCGCAGCCGTAAATCGGGGAAAACGGCCCCCACAGCAGTCCCGCGCGGTCCTGGTATTCATGCACGAGCACGAAATGGTAGATGGTCTCGATAATCAGCCCCACCACGCAACCGACGACGAACAGCCAGAAAATATTGAAATAGTCGAGGGAAATGTAGCCCTTGCCGCTCTGGTCGCGTCCGAGCATATCCTCACTGACGGCCTTGGTGTAGGCATCATGGTCGTCCATGCGCTTGAGATGCCACTGCAGTTGGCGTTCCTGAAGCAGTGCTGGGTCGAGCGTGACCGACAGGGCGACTAGGATGGTCATCTGCACGAACGGTCCGAGCAAATTCGCGCCGAAACCTTCCAGTGCAAGCGACAGCATGCCATGCGCAAGCGTGAGCGGCATCAGCGCGTACGCCCACCGGGCGGCATGCCGGCGGTGGCTGCGCAACAGTTGCACACCGAACACCGCCATGCACGCGGCGTTGGCGATCAGCACCACCACTTCGACGCAGGAGAGGATGAACGGCAAAGCGAGCGCATCGATTGTGACTTTGCCATCAAGGACCTGGCGAATTCCATACGTGAGTTCGTAGATGATCAGCGGGATGGTGCACACGCCGAGCAGCATGACCAAGCCGCCGTAGAGACGGGTGATGAACGGGAGCGTGTGTTTGCCGTCGTCGAGCAGGGAGGATGATTCCTCGTCGGTGCTCAATTGGTTGGCTGTCGCCTCGCGGGTCGCGTCGGAGATTGTAAGCGCGGCGATGGCGTTGGATACCGCGGACAGAGTTGCGGGGGTGGCGGCTGCGGAAGTGCCAGCCAAGCTGGGGGCGTTGTCAGCAGCTGCCCCATCATCGCCCTTGCCGGCGGTATCACATACGTTTGCAGTGTTGTCGGAGCCGCTCATCAACGACGCCCCATCCGCGCCCGCCATTTGAAGACCGGCGTTGTCAGTTCCTGCCATATGCTGCTCCTATCCAGCCAATCGTCCAACCGAAATCCGCAAGGACCTGCGTCGCCACGATGCATCTGTTGCCAGCGTACCTAGTTGTTGTAACCGTTTCTAAAGTAACATCATCCCGGCCCTTACTGTGCGACGCATGCGCGACCAGCCAGACAGACGCGGAATTCTCAATATCTTGCAAAATCGGCCGGCGAACAGAGATTTTCAGAAAAATCTCTAAACAACTCTCCGCAAAGACGAAATCCACGATTTTTTCAGACTTTCCAGCGTGTGCGACCGACACCGCTAACCCAAGATTCGTTGATATTCCGCGCTTTTCTTGATTCCGTCACGTCAACGACGACGCGCGACAATCTCAATATCTCTCTCAATCACGCATCGGACACGAGATTTTCAGACTTAGTTCTCAACATCTCGCGAAATATCGCGTCACCCCACAAACTGGTTACGCTGACAACGCCCCCAGAGTAGACAGTTTGTGTCGGCGCAACAACCGGTTTCGCCCGGTGCGCCGCCAGCACTGGCGATATCGCGCTTTCAGGTTTCATCCATGATTTTGGCAGACCACCGTGTGCGACTTTTGGGATGCTCATACGCCGATTGGCAGTGCCTCCAAGGGTTGATGAGGTTAGCTGAAATCAATAAGGAAGCCGGGCGACATGGCTCGGCGGTCCGCGACAAGTCGCGACTACCGCGGCACGGCGAGGACAGCGAACCGACATTGAAGGGAGCATAACATGAGTGCAGATCAGCAGAATCCGCAAGACCGGCAGAACCAAGACGCACAGGAAACCCAGCAGATTCAGGACGTGCAACAGACGCAGCCGATCACCGACGCGAAGGCATCTGTAACGGGCGGGAAAACCAACGGCGGCAAGGAATCCGTCGTGAATGTGCCCGCAGGCGAAGCGTCCAACAGCAAGACAACGAATACCGATGTTACGGCGAACGGCGACACCGCAGAAGCCCCGGACATCGACGGGGTTTCCTGGAACTGGGCTGCCACGCATCGCGGCGAAGCGCAACCGGCAGATGCCGTCGCCAAAGCCTCGGCACAGGCACGGCAGGCCCCGGGCGGGCAGCCTCATCAGCCATCGCAAGCGCCAGAGCAGAACGGACAAGTGAGCGGCGCCGGCCAAGCGGCTAGGGCGGGTCAAGCAGCCGGTGCAGGTCAGGCGCAGGTCCCGCCGCAAGCATCACCGTACGGGTATGCACCCCAGTCTTACCCGCAGCAGCCCTACCCACAGCAACCGCAATATCAGTCACCATACGGGGTTCCCGGAGCGTACCCCGCACCGGCAGGCACCCAGAAGAAGCCGAAAAAGCCGTCAAAAATCCGCACCTTCTTCGCCAGTCTCAACACCGGCACCATCGTGTTCGCGGCCGTGGCGGCACTGATCTGCGGACTACTCGGCGGCGTTGCAGGCGGATTCATCGTGCGCGCGACCACGCCCAGCCGCCAGCAGCAGACCGTGCAACCCTACGGATACGGCCGCATGATGCCGGGCAGCTCGAACGGCTCCGGGTCCGGGTCGGGCAGCGGATCAAGCAACGGATCCGAAAGCGACGGCTCAAGCTCGTCCAGCGATGACAGCAGCCTTGGACTCGGACTTGGCGGAAGCAGCATCTTCAACGACACCGGCAGCATGTGAGTGAGCGGGCGGGCGCAAGTGAGCGGTCGGGCTATGCGAGCCACGCGGCCCCTTGGAATACGCGGCTGCGCGGGTCCGCACGATTGCGCGCCGCGGCTGCGTGATTTGCATGACTGTGCAATCTGCATGTCTGCATGGCCCGCACGACTACGTGATTTACGCGACTGCAAATCCGCACGACTGCGGCATTCCTCAAGGCCGCCGACCTTGGCTGCGACACCAAGGCTCAGATGCATCAACATCTGCCGCACCCCCGTCGTGGACTGGATCGGGTTTCAACGTCTGATTCCCAATCCAGTCCGCACGGCCGTCCGTCGCAACACGCACCCGCAAACCGCACCCATCCGGGAACGGCGGAATACCAAGGTTCTTTGATTATCGCCGATCAGTCGCACAGTCGGGCACACATCGATTCCAGTGTTCACCTCGTACCGAATCCGATATCAGCGTCCGATTCCCGAATCAGTCCGCGGAAACAGGCGGTCCGGCAGACGGCCTCAATCCGTACTCATCCAAGAACGGCGGAATCCCGCGGCCCCCAGACCATGACCA
>JDUB01000016.1 GCA_000771265.1 Bifidobacterium thermophilum DSM 20210 | reverse complement strand
AATCAGTCCGCGGAAACAGGCGGTCCGGCAGACGGCCTCAATCCGTACTCATCCAAGAACGGCGGAATCCCGCGGCCCCCAGACCATGACCAGCCAGCCGCCAAACCGGCCACGGCTCCCAAGCCGAACCAAAACCGATCTCGACGGCCAATCTCCGAACCAGTCCACGGGACAGCGGCGCCTGCGGTAAACAACCACAACCCATGCAACCGGAAACAGCAGAATACCAAGGTTCTTTAATCATCACCGACCAGCCGCTCAGCCGGGCACACGCTGATTCCAGTGTTCCCCTCGGCCCGAATCCGATTTCGGTGTTCGAGTCCCGAATCAGTCCGCGGAAACAGGCGGTTCGGCAGACGGACACAATCGACATTCATCCTAAAACGGCGGAATCCCGCGGCCCCCAGACCACGATCAGCCAGCCGACAAACCAGTCACGGCTCCCAAGCCGAACCAAAACCAATCTCGAGGTCTAATCTCCGAACCAGTCCACGGAAAAGGCCGGCACGGCATGTGGTCGCAATCTGCAATCATGCGGGAGCCGCGAAATACCAAAGCTCCCGCAATACAGCACGCCGAACAGACCGATAATCCCACCGCCGCCCGCGGACCACATCGGGTTTCGGCATCTGATTCCCGAATCAGTCCGCGGATACGACCAAAACTGCGGCGGCAGATCCAACGGTCGACAGCCCACCGGCCACAAGAACAACAATCCTGCTTATTTCACAGAAGGATGCCATTCTCATTAACCGTATAGGTACCGTCTTCAAGCCGCCCAATCTCCTGGCGGACGAAGTCCAATACCGTCCGCGAGCTCGGATCGACATACCCGTAGTCGCATGACAATACGAGGGAATCCTTGGCATCGGGATCATGACAGTCAATGGCCGTTTGCGGCAAATCACCGTCGTAGACGACGAGAGGGACATCCCACAGGCACATCGCGCTGGTTCCGCCGTTGAAATCCTTGACATCATTCTTATTCATATGATGCGTCGGATAGCCACCATCACCCTCGCCCCATTCCCAGAGCGCGCACATCCGCTCGGCAAGCTGGAATGCGACGGACAACGGCGGGAATCCAGCTCCTGCGAAGATTCCCGGCGTGCTTTCCGCTTTGCCTCGATATCCCGGGCAGTAGGGGACGGTGCCTTCGCCGTCGTGCCACATCCACACGGCGAGCGCGTCCTCGGTTAGTGCGACGTCATACCCGGCGGCGATCCGCTGCGCATCCTCACGGGTGAGCCCGGGACGGAGCCGGCGTGGCGCAGTGCCGCCTTTTTCGGCGACCTTGGCCTCATACTCGCGTAATGCCTCGGTGACTTCACTGAACGCCATGACCGTCTCCTTCCTGGGTATCGTCAGCTTTCCCGCCCGCCGATGCATCCGTCTCGGCCTCATACTCCTGTGCAGCCTTGATGAAGTCGGCAATGCCGCTGAGCAGACCCTGCCGCTGCTCAGGCGTCAACTTATCCAGATATGACCTGCCACGTTTGGCAGAAGGCTTCTTCTTGGATTTCTTCGCCCGTTGACGGTAGTCCTCGATCTGCCACTGCCGATCACAACGTATCTGCCCATCCGGGTAGATACGCCAAATGCCGGACTCGATGCACTGCTCGCACATGGCGACGAACTCCGGTATAGTCCAGCAATCCCCGCTTTCCAGCGCATAGGTATCGTTGCCGCTGTCAGGGAACACGATTGCCGTTTCTCCATCAGGGCAGACAAGCGACATTCTCGGCTCACCGAGATAGTAGGCAATCGGAGGAATGCTACGGAGCGGTACCTGAGATTCCGTGCCATCATCGAGGGAAATATCGACTTGCAGCCCCGGATTCGGATATGCCTTTTCCAGCATGGTGAGTGTGGATTCGAGGCTGGGGAAGGAATACCAGGCGACGATGCCGGGCTGGCCGGTCCACCCGTTGTCCTCCCACGGGCCTGCGGCGTCGCCGTCATGCCACATCCACAACGCGCGCGCATCCTCCGGCAATACCGCGTTATGCTGCCGGCACAGGTCGTCGATCCGTTGACTGTTCAACCCCGGACGCAGCCTGCGGACCACATCCGCGCCACGCGAGGCGAGGAAATCCTCATACCCGCGCAACGCATCCAACGATTCACTCAGCGACATCGCACACACCTCCCGACGTGTCTCGCGCCAATACCGCCATCACATGTTTGAACCGTGTCCACGCCCCCGATGCCCGGGCGGAATCCCTGTGCCGCATCATTGTCTCCAATCTGCAACCGCGCGTCGCGACATCGGGCACCCCGGCCCCGACCCGGGGCCTTGCCGTGCCGGCCGCCACCGCGCGACCTTCTCTTACAGCCAACGGCATACCGGCCACCTGGAACGCGCACGGGGCGCACAGGCGGTTCCCGGGATGACGCAAGGCTGATTCCAGTCTACGTCCGGGACACCGTGATACCGGCGGCGACACGCCCCGAAACCGGCAATCCACACATACGGCATGCCGACGGCCACGCCCGACGCGCGGGGACCGGATCGGATTCCCGCATCCGATTCCCGAACCGGACCACGAAAACAAGCAATCCGGCAGACGGGCGCAATCCGCACCCATCCTAAAACGGCTGAATCCTGCGGTTCCCGAAACAAGACAGGCCAGCCGCCAAACCGGCCACGGCCCCGAAGCCGGACCAAATCCGATTTCGACGGTCAATCTTCGAATCAGCCCACGGAAACAGGCGGTCCGGCAGGCTGGCACAATCCCCATCAATCCAGAAACGGCGAAATACCGCGGTTCCCGAAACCGGTATAAGTCATCACATCGCCAGTCACCAACATCCCACACGGACCAAATCCAATCTCGAGACCTGATCTCCGAACCGGTCCACGGGACAGCGGCAACTGCGGCAGACAATCACCACCCGTATCCATCCAGAAACGGTGGAATACCGTGGTTCGTTGATGATGACCGGCCGGTCGTACAGCCGGGCACACACTGATTCCAATGTTCCCCTCGGCCCGAATCCGATATCGGTGCCCGATTTCCGAATCAGTCCACGGAAACAGGCGGTCCGGCAGCGATCGCAATCCGCACTCATCCAAGAACGGCAGAATCCTGCGATTCCCGGACCATGACCAGCCAGCCGTCAAACCGGCCACGGCTCCCAAGCCGAACCAAATCCAATCTCGACGGCCAATCTCCGAACCAGTCCAAGACGGCGGCGCCTGCGACAGACAATCGCCGCCCGCACACAGCCGGAAATAGCGGAATACCGCGGTTCGTTGATCATCACCAACCAGCCGCACGGGCAGGCACACATTGATTCAAGTGTTTTCCTCGGACCAAATCCGATTTCGGAGTCCAATCCCCGAATCAGCCCCATCAAAAGCCAGCCCCCGGAGCAAACCGGCACCCCCAGAACCGGGCCAGAACCAGATCAGACCCGAACGCCGCAGCATATCTAGACACACCGAGACGACATGCGCAGAAGTGTCAATCCGGCAGCGAACTCTTCCACACCCGCCGTTACGCTACTTATCTCGTAGCGCTACGTGTCGCGTATCGCTTTTACCATTAAGGTATGCACGTCAAACAAGCAAGGGGCCGCCATATGAGGAATGCGTTGAAAATCCTGCGCCGCGATCTGCTGCGCTGGATCAAAGCCCCCACTGCTTGGGTGATTGCTTTCGGCTTGTGCTTCATCCCACCGATGTACGCGTGGTTCAACGTGCGCGGTTTCTGGAACCCGTACAACAACACCAACGGCATCAAGGTCGCCGTTGCCAACAAAGACAAAGGCACCACCAGCACGCTGACCGGCGATTTGAACGCGGGCAAGCAGGTCGTGGCCGAGCTGAAGAAAAACAAGCAGATCGGCTGGACGTTCATGAATGAGAGCGACGCCTTGGAAAGCGTCGAATCCGAGCGCTGCTATGCGGCGATTATCATCCCGTCCGATTTCAGCGATTCGCTCGTCAACGTGGTCACCGGCAGCGGGAATCGGCCCGAACTGAGCTACTACGTCAACGAAAAAGCCAACTCCGTGGCCACCAAAGTCACCGATACCGGCGCCAACACGCTTGATCAGCAGATCAACAGCAATTTCGTGTCCACAGCAAGCAAAGCGATTGTCAATATCGTCAACAAAACCGCCGACACCATCGACGACCAGGCGTCCGCCGCAGGTGGGAGCGCGGCCAAGGATCTCAGGACCACGTCCAACAATCTGGCGACCATACGCCAGACCATGACAGACCTTGACACGACACTCGCGCAGGTACCCACAAAAACGTCGGCAGCGCGCGCGTCCTTAAACACCGCAACCCAGCTGGCGGCCCAAGCCGGCAACGGACTGACAGGCACCTCGCAACTACTGAAAACCACGCAGACCAGCATCAACACCTTCACATCGGAATCCTCAACCACGCTTGACACCAGCTCAAGCCTGCTGTCGCAAGCCAGTTCGCAGACCAGTCTCACCGTCGCCGCCCTCGGCACGGCACTGACCAAGGCGAACGGCTCGGTCCAGACCGCGCTCGACGCCGCCCAGAACGTCAGCGACACGAACGCCACCATCATCACAGAACTGACTGAGCTGAACACCGAACTCGGCAACGCTGGTATCGCCACCGACGCCGGCACCGCAGCGCTCAAACGCCTCCAACAGCAGAACGACAATCTGCAAGGTTCCATCAGCGATTTGAACAACCTGAACCGCGACATCAACGACACGGTCACCGCTGGCACTACGGCATCACAATCGCTCAACGACGCCACACAGAACACGCTGCAATCAACCGACAAAGCCCGCAACACCATCAACACGAAGGCCCTGCCAAAGCTCAACAGCGGGCTAAGCAGCCTCGCCTCGACCAGCGCAACCCTGAGTGCCCTGGTCACCGGGCAGGATTCACTGGTCGCGCAGGTCAACACCGTGCTCGACCAGCTGGACCAGTCCGCTGCCAGCACGCGCAGCGCCATCAGCAGCGCCGGTGTCAGCCTTGACCGTGTGCAGAGCAAGGTTGACACCCTGGCCACGGATCTGACCGCGCTGAGCACATCCAACGCGCTGAGCAACATTCTCGGGGAGAACGGCAAACTTGACGCCAAGAAGATCTCCGATTTCATGCTCTCCCCCACCGTGCTCTCCACAAAAACCCTCTTCCCAGTGAATTCGTACGGTTCCGCGATGGCGCCCCTGTTCACCGCGCTCGCCCTATGGGTGGGAGCTTTCGCGCTCACCGTGATTCTGCGCACCGAAGCCGATGACGACGGCATCGAAAACATCACCCCAGGCGAACGCTATTGGGGCCGATGGCTGCTGCTCGCCATCCTCGCCGCCGGGCAAGGCATCACCACGACAGTCGGTGAAATGCTGCTTGGCGTGCAGGCGGTCGATCCGTTCGCGTTCGTAGGCACCGGTATCATCGTCGCGCTCGTCTACCACAGCATCATCTACGCACTGGCCACTACCTTCCTCCACATCGGCAAAGGCATCGCCATTGCCTTGGTTATGGTGCAGATTCCGGGCGGAACCGGCTTGTACCCCATTGAAATGATGCCAAGTTTCTTCCGCAAGGTGTACCAACTGTTCCCGTTCACCTACGCGATCGGTGCACTGCGCGAATGCATCGCCGGCTTCTACGACGGTCAATGGCTCGACGACATCGCCAAACTCATGATCTTCGCCGTCGCGTTCTTCATTCTCGGCCTGTGGTTGCGGCCGAAAACCGCAAATCTCAACCGCCTGTTCACTCGCGAACTCGAGGAAGGCGACATGGTCGTCAGCGAGAAGATGGAAATGCCCGGCCGCACGTATGGCCTGACACAAATCATCCGCGCACTGGCCGGACGGGACGAGTACCGCGAGCGCATCGAACGCAGAGCCGCCCGCTTCACCATGCTGTACCCGAAACTCAGGCGGGCCGCACTCATCATGGGTATCGCCGTGCCGGTGATTCTCGCCGTTGTGCTGTCCATTCTCACGCCCAGCAGCAAGGTCAACGCCATGGTCATCTGGCTGATTTGGATTCTGCTCATCATGGGATTCCTTATGACCATCGAACTCATCAAAGACAACATCGAACGGCAGACGCGCCTGGGCAATCTTGACGAAGAGGCGATTCAGCAAATCCTGCTCGATGAACAGGACAGCCGCCCGAGCCGCATAGGAAGGCATTCCGCATGAAAACAGTGAAAACAGCATGGAAACTTTTCACCGGTGATATGCGGCGCATGTTCAGCAATGTTGTCTCGGTGATCATCGTGATCGGGCTTGTCGTCATCCCCGGCCTGTTCACCTGGTTCAACGTCGCCGCCGCTTGGGACCCGTTCGCCAACCTCAACCAGTTGAAAATCGCCGTCGCCAACACCGACAAGGGATATAAGAGCAGCCTTATCCCGGTGAAGGTCACTGTCGGTGACAGCGTGGTCAACGCGCTGCGAGCCAACGATCAGCTCGACTGGACCATCACCACCAAGAACGATGCGATCGACGGAGCGAAATCCGGCAAATATTATGCGGCCGTAGTCATCCCCTCCAGTTTCAGCAAGGACATGATGACGTTCTTCTCCGACGACGTGCAGCATGCGAAACTCACCTACTACACGAACGAGAAAATCAACGCCGTCGCCCCGAAAATCACCGGACAGGGTGCCGATCAGGTGGCTGCGCAGGTCAACCAGACCTTCGCGCAGACCATCGCTACGGTCGCGCTGAGTGTCGCCAGCGACCTGTCCGATGAGCTTGGCAGCGAAAAGGCGTCGAAACTGCTTACCACATTCAACGCGAATGTGGGCGATATGGCGACGCAACTGGGCGACGCCGCATCCATGCTCAACACCTTCGCCGGGCTTACCGACACCGCGCAATCCTTGATTTCCAGTTCCGACCAACTCGTGGACAGCGTCTCTGCGAGCGCGAAAAGCGCAAGCAGCTCTCTGAAAGACACCAAGCAGGGCACCAGCGACATCACCAGCGCTCTCAACACGGCGTCGAAAGCCCTGACCACGGCGTTAACCAACTCGAGTTCAAGCTATCAGGCCGTCGCCGATTCCATCGATTCCACGCTCGACAGTGCGGGGACAGGTGCGTCGGACGCATCCGCGGGACTCAAACGGCAGGCCGGCATTGTCGACCAGCAAATCGCGGAATTCCAAGCGCTCAGGGACAGTATCGCGGGCATCACCGTGCCCGACATGTCCGACACCGCGGCGCACGATCGACTGGTCACCGCCCGCGACAACACCGTCAAGCAGCTTGACACGGCGATCAGCGCGCAAACCCGGGTGCGCGACGCCATCAATAATGCGGCGACCGCCATCGACACCGGGAAAACCGATGCAGAAGCGAAACGCGCCGAAATCAGCGGACTCGCCCAACAAGCCAAGCAGTCCATCAGCGGCCTGAAAACTAGCTATACCAAGGAAATCAAGCCACAAATCACATCAATCAACAATTCGATCTCCAGCGTGACATCCACGCTCGCCAGCGGATCGGACACTTTGGACTCCACGCTCAGCGACCTCGATTCCACGTCAAAAACAGCTGGCAAGGCGCTGTCCAACATGCGCAGCGTGCTGACATCCACCGCGCAGCTGCTCGAGAAGAACAGCACCAAACTGAATGATTTGAACAGCAAGCTGGCGCAGGCGCTCAACAGCGGTGATATGAGCGAGGTGCGCAGCGTGCTCGGCAATAATCCGGAAACGCTGGCCGCGTCGCTTGCGGCACCGGTGAAACTCAACCGTAAGGCGCTATTCCCCGTGGAGACCTTCGGCACCGGACTCACGCCGTTCTACACCTTCCTGCCCCTGTGGGTCGGCGCGCTACTGATGGCGGTGACCCTCAAGACGCAAGTGTCGGCGCGTATCCGCAAAGAGCTTGGCGGCCCGAAGCCCAGAGTCCTGTTCTTCGGACATTACGGAGTGTTCGCGGTGCTGGGGCTGTTGCAAAGTACCTTCTCATGCGGCGGCACGCTATTGTTCCTGCGCGTGCATGCCGTGCACCCACTCCTGTTCATGCTCAGCGGGTGGCTCAGCTCGCTGGTCTACTCGTTCTTCATGTATGCGATGGTCGTGAGCTTCTACAACGTCGGCAAGGCGATCGGCGTCATCATGCTCGCCATGCAGATTTCCGGCTCCGGCGGCGGCTACCCGTTGCAGGTGCTGCCTGATTTCATCACGTGGATCAGCCCGTTCCTGCCGGCCACGCATTCGATTATGGCGATGCGAGCGGCGATTGCAGGCATCTACAACAACGACTATTGGATTGCCATGGGCAAGTTAGCGCTGTTCATCATCCCGGCGCTGCTTGTGGGGCTGGTGATCCGCAAGCCGGTCATGCGGTTTAACCGCTGGTACGCGCACACGCTCGAGGCGACCAATGTCATCCAGTAGGTGACGCGCAGTAGGTGATGCGGCGACCGAATCCGCACGTGGGGCTCGCGCGGCAGGTCATACGGCAAGTCGCGTGGTGGAACGTACGGCAGCTCGCGCGACGGTAGCACGGTGGAGCGTGCGGCAGGCGGACGAGCGAACAGAGAGTAAGAAGAAAGCGGGAGAGAAACATCATGGACGACAATTCGTCAGCATCGAGACGGTCTGGCGCGTCAACCACGTTGGAACAGGCGACCGTCACGGCGGTGGCTTCGGCGCAAACCCCGGAACGGGCAGCGCAACGAGCCCAGTCGCGAGCGCATATTCAAGCGCATTTGCAACGCGGCGAACGGCGGCGCGAGGAAACCGACCGGAAAATCCTGCAAGCGACACTGCAAATCGTGGCGTCACAAGGCATCGGTGCGGTGACCATCGAGGAAGTAGCACGGCGTAGCGGAGTCGCCAAAACCACGATTTACCGCCGGTATCGCAACACCGACGACATGCTGCATCGTCTGCGGACCATGCAATGGCCCGAGAGCATCCTCGATACCGCGGATCTCGAGCCGAATCGTGGCAATCTGCGTCGCATGCTCGAATCCATCACCAGCCAGTTCGATGAGGAAATCGGGTTGAAAGCCGTCGGCGTGGTGCTGTCGGCGAGCAACGGGTATTTTGAGCAGATTGTCGCGCAGGTGATTCAGCCGGTCAAGCAGCACGTCAGCGACTTCTTCATCCGCGGGCAGCAGGCGGGAGTGTTCCGGAGCGGCCTGGATCTGGGCTTCATCTTCGCGACCATCATCGGCTCGATGATGGCGAACCATGCACTCACCGAAGAGACGAGCGCATCCTGGGCGGTGAAGATGACCGACCTGCTGTGGCCGATGATTGCGGCGTAGCGGGCGAGGCGGTTGCGGGCCGGGGCTCAGTGGGGCGGTGTCCGGCGGGCTTAGTGGGCCGACGAGCCGAATCACGGCGATACCCGGCCGTCGTGCGGCCGCCCAGTCACACCACAGGCAGATACCCCAGTAGGCGGGCCAAATCACGGCAGTACCCGCGCACCGTGCAACAGCCCAGTCGCCCAGTGGGCGGATAACCGCCAAATTCCAAGAGTAAAGCCGGGTATCCGGCTGCCATGCAACCCAACAGTCACACAGCAACCAGAATCCCCCGGCTAGACAACCCGAAGTCGCATAACTCCCAACCCGGAACACGACAACAGGCCGTCCCAACCGGCACAGTCCCTCGGGCCAGCCGCGGCGGCGACAACAACCAACCAGCCATCAACCAGTCAGCCATCAGCGCCGCCACCGATATCTACGGGACAATCCGCAGCTTCCGCCCACGGTAGGGCAACATCAGCTGATGCACTGAGTTTGAACGCACCCAGCCGCTGCTTGTCCCGACACCTCGCGCATCAACCGCAACATTGACATGGTTGTCAGCAACCGCCACCATTCGCGGCAAACCATTGCCCCATTGCCATATGCCAATCCCGCAGCTTGCCTCCCGCCCATCCCTCGCGACCAACGCACCTTGCACGTCCCGCCCACTGCACATCTCCCGTCCACTACGCATCTCCTGTACAGCGCAGTTCTACCGGCAACCTTCCAGCTTCATGCACTCAATGAACCAGCCCAACGCGGTGCGCAGATTGTTGTGATCAATGTCGCGACTGTGCTCGCGGAAATGCTTGTCGGCATTCAGCACCGCACTGACCCGCAGGACATCATCCAGGGTCCTGCACGAGAGAATGGAGTCGGGAACGGCGTTCATCGTCCGGTGGGAACATCCCATGCGGCTGAGAGCGGCGTGCGAATGCGCCAGAACCGAGCAATACCGATTCTGGGTGTTTTCCGAAAGCGGCTTCGGCGTGCCGTCAGCGGTCTTCCGCATGCGAGAGCCCGAGTTCTTGAGCATGTCGCGGAAAGCGGTCTCGTTGCGTGCGGCGCGGGTTGTCGAATGGACCGTGCCGTTATGATGTGGGGGAAGTGGCTCGAAGGCCGGAAGCAGCAAATCCGGCTTTGGATCGAGTTCCTTCTCGCTTACCCCGAAGATGTAGACACTACCGTACTGCTCTTCCATTTGCCCGCGAACGCGTTCCGCCTCATCACGGCCATACCATACAACCCTATCGCTCGGGGATTCGGTAATGTCGTATTCACCATTATTCGAGCAGACATAAAAATGGATGTCATCGCGGGTGTCATCATGATAGACATCAATCCAAAATTCGTTTGCCTTGCTGAAGCGTGCCATCAGTTTCCCCTTAGTCCGTAGGTTCCATGTCGGGCGATGCCGCTTGTTGACTTCATGGCGCCGCTCCTCATGACGTAACTACGGGACAATCCGCCGATATCGGAGACACTCCGGCGTGTCGCCTGAAATACTGCGGTTTTGGGGAGACTGTGAGCTGCCGCGTTGACGACGAGTGCAGGGGACGCGGGGCTGATGACGGGCAACGCGGACAGCATCCCGATGGGCGCCGATGCGGACAGCGGGAAACCACGCGTGGGATTGTTGGTATCTGCGGTATCTGTAGTACCTGCCGGAAGGTATCTCGCTTATCAGGGTTCACCGCGGGCCGATATCTGGGGTACGACCGTTGATATTCCGCGGATCATACTCACGGTATCGGGCAATGACGAACACAGATAGCGCAGATGCGTCTCGGGATGTACTACAGATAAGCGAGATACCGATACCGATAGGCGCCAGCATCCAGAGCACGTCCCGCTGACTCCCACTCAGATCCCAGCCGTTCGGCCCACGGGACACACCGACCGTCTCCATGCGAGTCAATCCTCACACGATGACACCCCGGCACCCCCAAACCAGCCAATTCCAACCATCAATCCGGCACCGTGCGAGCGAATCCTCACACGATGCAGCACCAAGCCAGCCAACCGGTCAGTCTTGTCTATGCAATCGTCCGTGGTGCGACAGCGCAGTCATACGACAGGCAGATACCGATACGACCAAACCCCAAACCTGTCCACCATGCAACACGGCAGTCACACCACAGCCAGATACCCAACGACGACAACCCCAACAATGGCAGAATCTGGCCGCTATGCGACCGGGACATCGCACACCGGCCAGATACCCGACTCAGCCAAACCAGAACCCAAACCAATCCACCCACCATGCAACCACACAGTCGCACGGCGGGTGGGTATCCAGCATGACGGCACACCGGCACGTCTACGCAGCGGCACAGCGCAAGCGGCACACCGCCGCCACGCTCACGATTCCAGCACAGCCAGCACCTTGTGCTCGTCGTAGAACGCGAAGATGAAGCCGCCGATTGCGCACAACACGGCCGCGCAGATCGCCGCGACACGATATCCGGTTCCGGCCGCTGCGCCGATGGTGCTCACGCCGGTGAACAGCAACATCGCCACGCTCTGCCCCATTTTCATGGCGAAGGTGCGGGCCGCATAGAACATGCCCTGACGGTCCTGACCAGTCGTTTTCGCGCTGGCGTCCGCGATATTCGCGACAATCGCTTGCGGCAGAATACCGAACGCCGCCATCGGCACCGCGCCGACCACCGACAGCAGCACGCCCTGCACCATCGGCGGAATCGCACTGATCACGCCGGATCCGAGCAACCCCGCGAAGGCGAACGCAACCGTGAAAATCACGAACGCGATGAGCAGCAGCCGCTTCTTGCCCACCCGGTTCGCGAGCATGTTCACCGGCACATAGAACAGCACGGATACCGCGGTCATGAGCACGAAGTACACGGTGGTCACGGATTCAGGCAGTTTCAGCAGGCTGGTCACGAAGAACGGCAATCCGGTCTGGAATGTGGTGATCGCCACCCAGTAGATCACGTCCGACCCGACAAAACGGCGGAATTGCACGTCGCCGAATGTTTGTTTCAACGATTCGATGGTCGATTCGCTGGTCGGCTGCGAACGCACGTAGCGTTTTTCGTCGATGGCGAGCGGCGGCACGAGCATGCAGATGAACGCGACGATCGCCATCAGCGTGAAGGTGAGTCGTATGGCGGGCACGCGACCCATTGCGGGCACGAATGCGCCCCAAATGACCGGCGCCACGTATGCGAGCGCGGTGCCTGCGACCCATGTGAATGAGATTGCTGTGGAGATGGCGAGTTGTTGCTTGGAATTATGCCCCAGTTCGGCGATGAGCGCGTTGTATGGCGTGCAGTAGAAGGTGAGCGCCACGTAATAGGCGATGACGGCGATGAACAGGAAGGCCGCGTTCAGCCAGCTGGTGCCGTTGATCGGGCTCCAGAATACGAGCACGGTGATGATGGCGAGCGGTAGCGCGGCGAGGCGCAGGAACGGCATGCGGCGGCCGCGCGGTGACCGGCAGCGGTCAGACAGGCTGGCGACTGCCGGGTCGACGAACGCGTCAAAGAACCGGGCGAAGGCGGTGATGCCGCCGACCACGGTCACGATGCCGAGAATGGCAAGGCCTTGCGGCACGAAGACGGTTTGGCCTTGGCGGATGGTTTCGGCGTCCGGCTGGTAGAAGTACACGAGCCAGTTGGAGATGATGCCGGACAGGAGCGCCCAGCCGAACTGGCCGATGGCGAAGGCGCGGATTTTGGAGCCGGGCAGTGATTCGGGCGCAGCGGCTGGCGATGCCGTTTGTACTACGGCCGGCGTAGCCGCCTGTGCAACTGGCTCAGTGCCGCCGCTTGTGTTGCGCGTATTGTCGTGCTGTGTCTCGTCCATGAGAACGCCTCCGTGTCCGTGCCGGACTTCATTGCCGGTCTCATAGCAGTCTACCGCGCATTCGCGTTCGCTGCTGACGGGTATGGGCATTCCACGGATGAGAATTGTCAGTCGGAGCGCGGTAGACCGAATGCACCAGGAATGTACTAGGAATGTACCGGCACCCGGAATACCGGCATACTACAAGTGGGCCCGCGCTTTGCAATGCGCGGGCCCACTCGGAATTCGAAATCGGCAGGCTTGCTGCCGTTGAGTGCGGGAATCGACTGTGCCTTACAGACTCAGTTCGTACTCAATGTGCCGTCTGAAGACCTGTAGGTCACATTTGGCTTATCGACGGTTCCACCGAGACTCGAGTTCCAACCGAGAATCTTGTACTCGTTCTTGCCGTCTTGCATAATCTGTAATGTATTGTCTTTGGACACTACAATCTTTTGTCCATTATCTCTATCGTCTGTATAGACATTCAACGTGCCTGTGGGGGTTGCTTTATTGACGCTGATGTAGCACCCGGGATAGGTGCACTGGAACCCTTTCGTACCTGGTATCACAATCTCCCCGTTGTTGTCCTCGGCGATTGTCTCCAGCACCAGCGACGCGTTCTTCACGTCAGATTCCACTGACGCGCGCCACGCGGACTTACGCTGGTTCAGGTAGATCGGGACGGCCACCGCGGCAAGGATGCCGATGATGATGACCACAACCAGCAGCTCCACCAGGGTGAAGCCCTTCTCGTCCTTCTTACGACGGTTCAACGCATTCTGAACGCTCCTCATGATTCACTCCTTCACTCGTCGCGAAAAGCTTGACGGTTCTGTTCATCGACTCACCGGTGAGCCGATGAATTATTTACCATCATACATCAATCGTCGCTGACAGCGTTCAGAACGGCGTTTGGCCCCGCACGTCATGTAACGTGCGGGGTCAAACTCTCAATACAGGTCATTCACTTGCGTGACAAACTGCCGCGCATTCCAACCCGACTGAGGATTATCAGTTGTTGGTCAGCGAGCCGTCTGAGGACTTGTACGTCACATTCGGTTTATCGGCGCTTCCATCGAGATTCGCATTCCAACCATCAATCTGATAGCCATTGGTGCCGTCAGCAGTAATCTTCAGTCCGTTGTCTTTGGAGACAGTGATTTTCTCGCCGGCAGTACCCGTGGCTGCGATAGACAACGTACCGTCAGCACCGGCGGTAATGACACAAGACGATGTCGTGCACTCCAAACCGGTGGCTGGGACCTTAATCTTGCCGTTGTTCTCGGTGGAAATGGTCTCCAGTGCGAGCGACGCGTTCTTCACATCGGACTGGACGGAGGACTTCCACGCGGACTTGCGCTGATTCAGGTAAATCGGCACAGCCACCGCGGCCAGGATACCGATGATGATCACGACGACCAGAAGCTCCACCAAAGTGAAGCCCTTCTCACCCTTCTTACGGCGATTCAGCGCGGTCTGAACACTCTTCATGATTCTCTCCTTACAATAAGGTTCTTCACCCTCTGCCTGTTCGTCAACGAACCTGCAAAGTACCTCCATCATACACCCCGACAATGCAAACGATTGCCGTTTCCTCACGTCAAACGTTTGACGGAAGAGAAATCTCCACAAATAGCAGACATCGACGCTGCCCCACAGGCAGTATCGTCGCAAATTCGCATCATCATTCACAACCCAACAAATACGGTGTCAAGATGCAGCCCTTCTCTCCCCCGCCTACGGCAATTTGGCACAGCTCCAGCACCCC
>JDUB01000015.1 GCA_000771265.1 Bifidobacterium thermophilum DSM 20210 | reverse complement strand
ACCGTGATCTCCTGATCCGTACCTTTAAGCTGCTTCTTGCCTTCGCCATAAGTATCGGCAACGTCAGCCGGAATCTTGCCGTTGTTCTCGGTGGAAAGCGTCTCCAGTGCGAGCGACGCGTTCTTCACATCGGACTGGACCGAGGAACGCCACGCGGACTTGCGCTGGTTCAGGTAGATCGGCACAGCCACCGCGGCAAGGATGCCGATGATGATGACCACGACGAGCAGCTCCACCAGCGTGAAGCCCTTCTCGCCCTTCTTGCGACGATTCAGTGCGTTCTGAACACTCTTCATGATTCTCTCCTTACAATAAGGTTCTTCGTTCTTCACTGGCTCACCAACGAACCTGCAAAGTAGTTTCATCATACACCCTTTGCATGCAAACGATTGCTTTTACCCCCTAAGTCAAACGTTTGACGAATTGAAAATCTTCACAAATAGCGGATTCGCCGGCGTGTCTACAACAACATTCCGTTCACCGCAGCTTTACACGACAGGCCGATTCCCGGCATACAACAGTATGCATGCAAACGGTTGCAGGCACGGGGGTATGCTCGCGCACCCGACCGGCCACACAACCACCGCACAACCACAGACAAGGAGCAGGCATGTCTTTCGACAACGCGCACGAATATTTGGCATCACACGGGTACGGCGACCGAATCATCGTGCTGGAAGCCGCCAGCGGCACCGTCGCCGAAGCGGCACAGGCACTCGGCACGCAACCCGAACGCATCGCGAAATCCTTGTCGTTCCTGCTTGACGGCCAGCCAATCATCATCGTCGCCAAAGGCACCGCGCGCGTCGACAATCGCAAGTACAAGGCCACTTTCCACAGCAAGGCGAGCATGATCCCCTTCGGCGAAGTGGACGCGTATATCGGGCACGAGCCGGGCGGCGTGTGCCCCTTCGGCATCAAGGACGGCGTGCGCGTCTACCTCGACTGCAGCCTGCGCGAATTCGACACCGTCTACCCCGCGGGCGGCGACGACCACAGCGCGGTGAAACTCACGCCTGACGAACTCTACGACGTCTCCGGCGCCGACGACTGGGTTGACGTGTGCAAGCAGTAGCGCGACGTGGTGCGACCGGGCAGTCACGCCACGGACAGAATCGGCCACCCCAACCGACCTCAACCGACCAAATACCCAAACAACAGCAAAGGGGAGTAACCGGAACCCACGTTAGGATCCCCGTCACTCCCCCTCACACGTCTGCGCCTACCATCAGCGCAAACGACACTCACGCACCGAGATACGCCTTGCGCACCTTCTCGTCATGGAGCAGATCGCTGGCCTTGCCTTCCATGGTGATGCGCCCGGTTTCCAGCACATACGCGCGGTCGGCAATCGACAGAGCCATTTTCGCGTTCTGCTCGACCAGCAACACGGTGATGCCTTCATCGTGCAGCTTTTCGATGATGCGGAAAATCTCCTTGACCAGCTTCGGCGACAAGCCCATCGACGGTTCGTCCATCAGAATGGTGTTCGGCCGGCTCATCATCGCCCTGCCCATCGCGACCATCTGCTGTTCGCCGCCGGAAAGCGTGCCCGCCAGCTGGCGACGACGCTCCTTGAGCCGCGGGAAATACGTGTACACCTTGTCCAGATCCTCAGCCACATGCGAGGTGTCCTTGAGGCTGTACGCGCCCATTTCGAGGTTCTCCTGCACGCTCATGCGGGTGAACACGTGGCGGCCTTCGGGCACGTGCGCCATGCCGAGGGTCACAATCCGGTTCGCCTTGGTTTTCAGCAGGTCCTGGCCGTTGAACATGATGCTGCCGGATTTGGCCGGCACCAGCCCGGTGATGGTGTGCAGGGTCGTGGTCTTGCCGGCACCGTTCGCACCGATCAGCGACACGATCTCGCCGTCATCCACGTGCAGGCTGATGTCCTTGACCGCGTCGATGGCACCGTAGGATACGCTCAGGTTCTTGATATCAAGCATCGTGCTCCTCCTTGCCATCAGCCGCGTAACCGCCCTCAGCCTCATCAGCCGCGTCATCCTCATCCTCGTCACTGCCGAGGTAAGCGGAAATCACGCGCGGATTGTGCGCAATCTCCTCAGGCAGGCCGGATGCGATCGTGCGCCCGTAATCAAGCACCTGGATGCGCTGGCACACGTTCATCACGAGGCTCATATCATGCTCGATCAGCAGAATCGCAATGCCAAACCGGTCGCGAATCGTGTTGATGCATTCGAGCAGATCCTCGGTCTCAGTCGGGTTCATGCCGGCAGCCGGCTCGTCAAGCAGCAGCAGCTTCATGCCGGTCGCGAGCGCACGCGCGATTTCGAGCTTGCGCTGGGCGCCATACGGCAGGTTCGCTGCCTGCGTCTGGGCGAGACCCTCGAGCTTGAAAATCCGCAGCAGGTCGATGGCCTTCTGATGCATCTCCCGCTCTTCACGCCAGAAGCGCGGGGTGCGGAAGATCGCGCCGCCCATGTGGTAGCTGAAGGACTCGTTGAACGCGACAAGCACATTCTCCTCGACCGTCATCTGCTTGAACAGGCGGATGTTCTGGAAGGTTCGGGCAATGCCGGCACGCACGACCTGATAGGTCTTCTTGCCATTCATTTTCTCGCCGTCCAGCCAGAATTCGCCATCAGTAGGCTTATACACGCCGGTGAGCAGGTTGAACACGGTCGTCTTGCCGGCGCCGTTCGGGCCGATCAAGCCGACAAGCTCACCCTTATTGATGGTCATATTGAAATCATCAACAGCGCGCAAACCACCGAAGGTGATGCCGAGATGTTCGGCGCGCAGGATTGGTTGATCAGCCATCTCACGCCTCCTTTCCGGCGGGTTCCGCGGATTGCGCTGCGGCCGCTGTTGCAGTCACGTCGCCAGATTCCGCGGTTTCTGCCGCGATGGCCGCCTTCGCCGCGCCGCCACGACCGTTGCGGTAGATGATGCGGTTGATGAGCTTCGGCAGCGAGAACTCCCACGAACCGAAAATACCCTGCGGACGGAAGATCATGAACACGACCAGCACCACCGAGTAGGCGAGCATGCGATAGTCGGAGAACGCGCGCAGCGCCTCCGGCAGAATCGTGAGCACAATAGCGGAAAGAATCGAGCCGGTAAGCGAACCCATGCCGCCGAACACGACCATGATCACGTAATTCGTGGATTGCAGCCAGCCCGCGTACGCCGGGGTGAGCGAACCCATATACTGCGCGTAAATGCCGCCGGCGAGCCCTGCGAAGAACGCGGAAATCGCGAACACGAGCACCTTGAGGTACGTGACGTTCAATCCAGATGCGCTGGCCGCGATCTCGTCGTCGCGAATCGCCTTGACCGCACGGCCGTAGCGGGAACGGGCGAACATGAACAGCAGCACGACAGTGAGCACGGTGATCCAGAACACCACGTACAGGTTGGCGATACGGTCGATGCCGATAAGCGCCTGACCGGCCTGGCCCTTATCAAGGCCGACACCGCCGGCGGCGGGGATGTTCTGCAGCACAACGCGGATGATCTCGCCGAAGCCGAGGGTGATGATCGCCAGGTAATCGCCATGCAGACGCAGCGCCGGGATACCGACCAGAATGCCGAAAATGCAAGCGATCACAGCGCCCACGAAAATCGTGAGCAGGAAGCGGGCGGTCGGATCCATCGCGATGCCCTTGGCGACAATCATTTTGCTGAGCAGGGCAGCAGAGTAGGCGCCAATCATCTCGAAACCGCAGCAGCCGAGTGTCAGCTGGCCAAGCACGCCGACCGTCAGGTTCAGGGACGTGGTCATGATGACCGCGATGCAGCAGGTCATCAGGATGCCCTTGATATACGTGTTCGCGGCCCCGGATTCGCATACCGCCATCAGCAGGCCGAACAGGACGGCGATACCCACAGCGCACACGATATAGGACTGTTTCATGGAAAGCGCGGATTTCTTCATCGTCACACCTTCTCCGTCTCAGGCTCGCCCATCAAGCCGGACGGGCGTACCAGCAGCACGATGATGAGGATTGCGAACACGATCGCGTCAGAGAACGCGGACGTGATCACGCCGCCGGTAATCGTGCCGATATAGGCTTTCGTCAGGCTCTCGACCAGGCCGATCGCCAAACCGCCGACCATAGCGCCCGGAATCGAACCGATACCGCCAAGCACAGCCGCCACGAAGGCTTTCAGACCAAGCATCATGCCCATGGTCGGAGACACCTGCGGGTAGGACACGCAATACATGAGCGCGGCGATGGCGGCGAGACCGGAACCGATGGCGAAGGTCAGGGTAATCGTGCCGTTCACGTTAATGCCCATGAGCAGGGATGCTTCCTTGTCTTCGGACACCGCGCGCATGGCCTTGCCTTGCTTCGTGCGCTTCACGTACAGCTGCATGGCGACCATCATGATGACGCCGAGCACGATGGATACGATGGTCGCGCCGTCGATCTTCAGCTGGCCGATGGTCAGGGTCGGAATGGAAACGATAGTGGGGACGGTCTTGTAGTCGGCGCCGAAAATCGCCTGCGAGCCGTTTTCAAGCAGCAAGCTCATGGCGATGGCGGTGATCAGGGCGGTCATGCTGTTGCCCTTCTCGCGCACCGGCTTGTATGCTAGGCGTTCGACAAGCACGCCGACCAGCGCGCAGACCAAGGTTGCGGGAATGACAGCCGTCCAGGCGGGCAAGCCCATGACGGCGAGTGCTGGAATGCTGAGCATCAGCGTATATGCGCCGATCATGATGAAGTCGCCGTGGGCGAAGTTCAGCAGTCGGATGATGCCGTAGACCATCGTGTAGCCGAGCGCCACGAGCGCGTACACGCTACCGATCTTCAGGCCGTTGAAAATCTGGCTGATGAACATGACGAAACCGCTCATCATTCCTCCTTTCGTGTGTGTGAATGTGTGTGAATGTGTGTGAATGCGTACGAAATGTGCGTCAATCGTTGACTCAGTCAATCAGCGAATCAATCAATCAGCGAATCAGCGAACGCAAGCATAAAGCAATATGCATGTAAGCGTGATGTCGCCTGAAAAAGGCGACTAGTACGCGAATGGAGAGGGCCGAAAACGACCCTCTCCTACGGGATTGGTTGCCTCACCGCGTCGGATGCCCGCCGCGGACTGCGGTCAGCCTCACTTGGTGGACGGCTGGATGGTGGTGCGGTACGTCGGCTTGCCGTTCTTGAGCTCAAGAACGATCACGGACTTGTTCGGCGAACCCTTCTTGTCGAGCGTGAACTTGCCGGTCACGCCGCTGAAGGACATGCCGGAAATCGCGTTGCGAATCTGCTCGCGGGTCGGGTTCTTGCCGGCCTTCTCGTAAGCCTGCTTGAACATGTACACGGAATCGTACGCGAGTGCGGTGAAGGTGTTCGGCTCCTGATTGTTGTTGGCCTTCTTGTAGGACTTGATGAAGTCCTGCACCTTGCTGTTCGAGGTGTCGTCAGGCGAATAGTGCGTGGTGTACAGCACCTTGTCGTACTGGGACTTGTCGCCGGTGAGCTTCAGGCCGTCGTAGCCATCGGGGCCCATGACGTAGCCCTTGTAGCCGAGCGAACGAGCCTGCGGGATGATGTACGGGCCAGCGACCGAATAGTAGTACGGCGCATACAGGAACTCGGCGCCGGATGCCTGAATCTTCTGCAGCTGCGAGGAGTACTCGGTGTCGTCGGCGCTGGAGGAGTTCTCCTCGTCGACCACGTCGAGACCGGCCTTCTTGGCCGCGGCGGCGAAGGCCTTGCCCACGCCGGAGGAGTACGGATCGCCGGTGCCGTAGAGCACGGCGACCTTCTTGACCTTCAGAGTCTCGGCGGCGAACTTGGCCGCGATCTCGCCCTGGTAGGAATCCTTGAAGCAGGTGCGGAACAGGTAGCCGCCGGTGGCGATGGAATCGGAGGTTGCCGCCGGTGCGATCGCCGGGAGCTTCGACTGGTCGGCCAGCGGGGCGACGGCCGCGGTGGTCGAGGAGATCGTCGGGCCGAGCACGGCGAGCACACTGTTGTCGCCGGCCAGCTTGTTGAAGGCGTTCGACGCTTCAGTGGCGTCGCCCTTGTCATCCATGCTTTCCAGCTTGATCTTCTTGCCGTTCAGGCCGCCCTTGGCGTTGATCTCGCTGATGGCCAGCTTGAAGCCCTTGAGCTCAGCCTCGCCGTACGCTGCGGCGGTGCCGGAATTCGTGGTGATGCTGCCGAGCGTGATCGTGTTGCCGCTGGCTGCGCCGGCGGAGTTGCTGGAATCGTCCATGCTGCCGCCGGAGCAGGCCGCCATGGACATCATCATGGCCGCGGCCGCTGCGATAGCGGTCGTCTTACCGAAGAACTTTGCGTTCATCAGGAATCTTCCTCTCTACAAAAGATTCTGGGAATAATCGTGAGAATTCGTCAGAATGTTGCATGAAATGCTGATTCTGAATGCCACAGACGCGCGCGACACGTGATCGGGTGAATCCGTCAAACGCCGTCAGGCAAAGGTTCTTCGGGCTTTTGGCCTTACTCGAGTAAACCTCGTCTCAATCTATTGCTGGGTTCCTTTTATACGCGAGGATTGCGGATATGTAAATGGCTTGTCCTTATATTGAACTTTTCGATAACCTCATCCTGAGACGATTTATGTCCACAATGTGGACACCGTGGGCGAAATCGTTGGAATTGTGCGGGTTTGCTGGGTTGCTCTGAGGTGAAGCTGCGGTTATGTCGTACTGTTCTTTCAGTCAATCATCATGTTGCCGGTGTATCGGCGCGAGGTAACGCGCGGGTGTCGGTAACACGGGCGTGATGCGGGGGTATGGAGTGCGCAGACGAACTCTCGCACACGCCAGCATCCGGCCACTTGTGTGACTTTCCAGTCGCAGCGCAGCCAGATAGCGCAAGGAAACATCCCCCGGACCGAAATACCGGCCACCTGTGCGACACACCAGTCACACCGCGGGCAGATACCGCCCGGACGCGCGCTATCGCAAGCCTATCGCCGCCGAATCATCTCGGCGTATTCGTCCAGAGCATCCAGAACGCGACGCTCCTCCCAGACCCGCCCACGTTTGCCGCCAGACACTTCCACCAGCACCCCGGC
The DNA here is from genome assembly GCA_000771265.1 of Bifidobacterium thermophilum DSM 20210. Lineage (GTDB taxonomy): Bacteria > Actinomycetota > Actinomycetes > Actinomycetales > Bifidobacteriaceae > Bifidobacterium > Bifidobacterium thermophilum. The sequence goes on along the minus strand of JDUB01000015.1, from coordinate 76,140 downwards.
GCGCTGAAGCTGGTCCACCGCACGCGTCGCCGAAGCTGCCGACACGCCCAAGACCCGCGCGACATACGGCACATTGACCACCGGCTGCTCCACCACCAGCGGCAACAGCCTCCAGCCAAGCGCGTTGCGCCGCAACGGCAGGCCATGCAGCCGGTCGGCATCATCATCGAGAATCGCGCTCAAGGTGTCGATAAGTTCCGTCCCCGTGTGCGCAGCGTATCGCGCGGCAGACGAGAAACACTCCAGAATCGGCCGCGCGTCACCCTCCCGGTACGCAGTGAGCGCATCGAAATACCGCTCGGTATCATGCAAAATCCCGGCGGACACCGGCGGCGTCATAGTCGGCGTCAAGCCCTTGCCGCGCAGCATGGCGTGAATCAGCGCCCTACCCACACGCCCGTTGCCATCAATGAACGGATGAATGGTCTCGAATTGCGCATGTGCGATGGCACATTGCGCGAGAATGGGCAAGTCGTCGCGGTCGATAAAGGCGACCAGGTCGGCCATACAATCCGGCACCTGGCCGGGCTGCGGAGCCACATGCGAGGCACCGCGCGGACCGGCGGAACTGACACCCACCCATACCAGCTGGTCGCGGTACCGGCCTGCGCGACCTTTCCACTCGTCGTTGCCGCCCAACAGCGCGGAATGCATCGCAAGAATATTCGCTTCACTCAGATTCTGGGCGAATTCGAGCGCTGTTTCCATGGCCCGCACATTGCCCACCACCAGCGCGGCGTTGCCTCCCTGGGATCCGTCAAGCGATTCTCGCGCAAGGCGTCGCGCACCCACGGTGAGGTTTTCTATACGCGACGATGACGTGGACTCGGTTCGCAGCAGCACCGCAGACAGCGGGCCCAAAGTACGCCCGCCAGCGCTGAACCGTTCGGCGGCGCGACTGTCGAATGCCACGAGCTGCTGCGTCGCTTCGTCGAGGTCGGCAGCAAGATCGGAGGGAATCGTCAGGCCGATTGCCGCGATGCGCGCCGGACGGGTGGAATAGTAGGTCCCCGACGCTTTGCGACGCGCGGTGCGCGAATAGTATCCGTCATCCGATGGGGTCCAGTAGTGCTCTTCGAGCTCCACCGGGGGCACGCGGCACGGTTCCGGAGGAGCAGGTTGCGCAGCGTCCATCGGCGGCATGGTCTGCGCGATGTTCGCTGTCGGCGCGGCATCCGCAGACGTCCCGGTGCTATCTGCATCACCAAAAGACAAGATGCTCTGAGCTTTGGTGTTCTGGGCCTTGATGCCCGGCTTTTTCACGGCGCCTGTCGTCGCGCGGTGCGATCCGTCGCCGGCGGGGCGGCTTGCATTGGTGGCAGTCATCGCATTCCTCTCGCCTGTGTTCACGCTACCTGTATTCGTGCTACCTGTATTCGCACTATCGGGAGCGCCATTTCAGCGACATCCGATTCGCGCTTATTATCACTTAGCCTGTAACTGATAATAACATCGTCCCTTATTATCACTTAGCGGCTAACTGATAATAAGGGACGATGGAAACAACGCTAAACGCGAGACGCCAGGCGAAACGTCAAACGCAAGACGCAGGTAAGCGGCGAGACGCAGAACGAAACGCAAGACTTCAAACGCAAGACGCGAGACTCAGCGCTGGCTTAATTCGTGTCGCAGATAGTCTCATCCGCGCCAGCCCCGTGCCCAGCCGCACCCCGCCCTGCACCTCACGCGACGAGCGAGGCGAACTGGCTGTTGTACAGGTCGGCGTAGAAGCCGCCCTTGTCGAGCAGTTCCTGATGCGTACCGCGTTCGATGATGTCGCCGTGGTTCATGACGAGAATCATGTCCGCGTTGCGAATCGTGCTCAGGCGGTGCGCGATTACGAAGCTCGTACGGCCGACGGCCAGCTGGTCCATGGCCTTCTGAATGAGCTCCTCGGTGCGCGTATCCACCGACGATGTCGCCTCGTCGAGAATCAGGATCGGCGCGTCCTGCACCATCGCGCGGGCGATGGTAAGCAGCTGCTTCTGCCCAGCAGACAGCGCGGCCTTGTCGTCGAGCACGGTGTCGTAGCCTTGCGGCAGTGATTCGATGAACCGGTCAAGTCCTACGGCCTTCGCGGCGGCCCGCACCTGCTCGTCGGTCACGCCCTGCTTGTCGTACACGATGTTGTCGCGCACAGTGCCCTGGAACACCCAAGTGTCCTGCAGCACCATGGAGAACTGGCGGTGCACCTCGGAGCGCGGGATGGACGCCGTTGGCACGCCGTCGATGCGGATTTCGCCGCCATCCAGCTCGTAGAAGCGCATAAGCAGGTTGACCATCGTGGTCTTGCCGGCGCCCGTCGGCCCAACGATTGCGACTTTCTGCCCGGCTTTCACGGACGCGCTGAAATCATAGATGACCGGCGTGTCGGGCTTGTAGCCGAAGCGCACATGGTCGAAGTCCACGTCGCCGCGAGCACGGTCACCCAACGCATCGCTCATATGTGCATGGCCTTGTGCCGCCTCGATCTGGGCACGATGCTCGGCGAAGCTACCGGTCGCGTCGACACCCATCTCCGGCTCCTCGAGGAAGCCAAACACGCGCTCCGACGCCGCACCGCACCGCTGCAGGTTCTGCATGGCCTGCGCGAACTGGGCGAGCGGCTGCGTGAACAGGCGGATGTACATCATGAACGCCACGATGACGCCAAACTCGATGCGCCCGTCCATCGCGAGCGCCGCGCCGACCACGCACACGGCCACGTAGCCGAGGTTGCCGATGAAGGTCATGAACGGCATCATGAGGCCCGACAGGAACTGAGATTTCCATCCGGATTCGTACAGGCTGTCGTTGTAGCGTTCGAACTGGCGGATCGAATCCGCTTCGCCGGAGTAGGCCTTGACGATCACGTGACCGGCGTACATCTCCTCCACGTGCCCGTTGGTCTGGCCGAGCGCGAGCTGCTGCTGGGCGAAGTACTTCTGCGAGAAGCGCATGATGAGCATCATGAGCACGAGACCGATGATGCTCACGCCGATGGCGGTCAGCGTCAGCGTGACGTTGTTGGCGAACATCATGACGAGCGCGCCGACGAACAGCGTGATCGACGTGACAAGCGCGCCGAGGCTCTGCCCCAGCGTCTGACCGATGGCGTCGACATCGTTGGTGATGCGGCTGAGCACGTCGCCGTAGCTCGTGTTGTCGAAGTAGCGCAACGGCAGGCGGTTGATCTTCTTGGAGATGTCGTCGCGCAGGCTTTGCGCGGTCCGCTGGCTGATGGTGGCCATGATCCAGCTTTGCGCGTAGCTGAGCAGCGCGTACCCGACGTACAGCGCGACCAGGGTGAACCCGATATGAGTGACGGCGTCCAGGTCGATGCTGTTGAGCACCGGCCTGCCGTGCACGATGGCAGGCAGGCCCTTGGTGATCTCGTTGGTGATGTCCTTGAGCTTGTCCGGTCCGACAATCTGGCAGACCGTGCCGAACGCGCCCAGAACGAGCGCGATGATGATGGCGGGCAGGTAGCGTTTGCTGTAGTGCGCGAGCTTGCCCATGACGGCATTGAAATCCTGCGGCTTTTCGGCCGCGCCCCGGGCTCCCGGCCCGTGACCCATTGGTCCTGGCATGTGAATGTTCCTTTCAGGAAAGCTAAGAAAGATAGCAGCTCCGGCGATTCGCGCCGGTTGTGCCACGCGCCGGCGGCGTCAGGAGGCGAGTTCGGCTTCGCTCAGCTGGCTTTCGGCGATCTGGCGGTAGACTTCGCAGTCACGCAGCAGTTCCTTGTGCGTGCCTTGGCCCACGACGCGCCCTTGGTCGAGCACGATGATCCGGTCGGCGTCCATGATCGTGCCGATGCGCTGGGCGACGATGAGTTTCGTCGCATCCCCGGCCTCGCGGGCGAGCGCCTCGCGCACATCGTGGTCGGTGCGGAAATCAAGCGCGGAGAAGGAATCATCGAATACGAGAATCTCAGGGTGCCGCCATACGGCCCGCGCGATCGACAGGCGCTGCTTCTGCCCGCCGGACACGTTCGTGCCGCCTTGGGCGATCGGCGCCTCGTAGGTGCTGTCCATTCGGGTGACGAATTCATCGGCCTTCGCGACGGCCACGGCCTGGCGTACGTCTTCCATCTGCGCCTCGCTCAGCGTAGTGCCGTGCTCGGATTCCGCGAGCAGCGCCTTTTCGCGTGCACGCCCCTGCGGGGTGGAGGTGTCGGCGATCTCGACGTCCGCCATGCTCTCGCCCGCCGGCAGTACGCCGGCCTGGCTTTTGTCACCGAACGCCACGTTCGAGGCGACGGTTCCCTTGAACATCACGGACTGCTGCGGCACATAGCCGATCTTGTCGCGTAGCGATTGCAAGGTGTAGTCCTTCACGTCCACGCCGTCGACGAGCACCTGGCCGTCGGTGGCGTCGTAGAAGCGCGGCACGAGGTTCACAAGCGTGGTCTTGCCGGAGCCGGTGGAGCCGATGAAGGCGACGGTCTGGCCGGGCTGTGCGGTGAAGCTCACGTGTTCGAGCATGGGTTCGCGCGCATCAGGGTAGGTGAAGCTCACGTCGCGGAATTCCACACGTCCGCGCACCAGTGTGCCGTCCGCGTTCTTCGCACCCTCCGTGCGCGTGCCGTCGGTGACATGCGGCTCGGTGTCGAGCACCTCGAGGATGCGCTTGGCCGAGACGTCCGCGCGCGGCCACAGCACGAACACCATGCTCATCATGAGGAAGCTCATGATGACCTGGATGGCGTAGCTGGAGAACACGACCATGTTTGAAAACAGCGTGAGCTTGTCTATGAGGCCGGCCGCGTCGATGAGGTACGCGCCGATCCAGTACACGGCGAGGGTCAGGCCGTTCATGACCGTGTTCATGAGCGGCATCATGATGGACATGGCACGGTTTGTGAACAGCTGGGTTTCGGTCAGGTCGCGGTTCGCCTTGTCGAACTTGCCCTGCTGGTAGTCCTCGGCGTTGTAGGCGCGCACCACGCGCAGGCCGGTGAGATTCTCGCGGGCCACGCGGTTGATGTTGTCGGTCAGGGCCTGCATGCTGCGGAATTTCGGCATGACCATGGCCATGATGATGGCGACGGCGCCCATGACCAGCACGAGCGACACGCCTGTCGCGGCCGTCCATTCTACACCTTTGCCGGCGATCTTGGCGATTGCCCACACGGCCATGATCGGCGACTGCACGAGCATGAGCAGGCCCATGGTGAGGAACATCTGGATCTGGGTGACATCATTGGTGGAGCGGGTGATAAGGCTCGCAGTGGAGAAGCGGTTCAGCTCCTCGGGACCGAAGGACTCCACGCGGCGGAACTGCATGGAGCGCAGACGCTGGGTGAAGGATGCGGAGACGCGAGCCGTGATGAAACCGACGGCGACGGTCGTGAGCATGGCGCCGAGCGCCACGGCGAGCATCTTGCCGCCGGCGACCCACACGTCGTGCATTTCGCTGTTCGGGGTTTCCACGAGCCGGGTGATGTCGGCCATGTAGTCGGGCAGCTTGAGCTGGAGCCAGACGCCGGCGACGATGAACAGCAGGCCGACGAACAGCTGGAACCATTCGGCCTTGGAGAGGTATTTGCAGATTCGTATCACAATTGGTCCTTTCGGGGACGTTGGTTGGAAACGTGTGTTGCGGCTGGTGCGCCGGTTTGCGACGTAGCCGGAAAGCGGGAGGCCGTGATGCGGCAGGAGAGCCGGGCTGGACTGAGCCGAGCTGAGCGGATCTGACCGGCTGGGGCTGGGTGGGCGCGGGCAAGCGGGTCGGTCGCCCTGGCGTCTTGGTGTTCTGGTGTCCCGGCGTCTCGGCGCTTATGCGGAGACGCGAACGGTGTCCGCGGGGTCGTCGTCTGCAGCGGTATCGTCTGGCATGTCACCCGGATGCGGTGCGGCAGCAGCGACGCGGGCGGTTTGGGCAGCTTGGGCAGCGACATTCACGCGGTCCGTCGCAGGGTCGTAGGGGATGCCGGCACGCTCGAAGGCTTTTGCGATGGCGGCCTCGCCTGGGACAGGATCGTCCGGCCCGCACAGGCTCATGTAGGTGATGAACCGTGTCAGCAGGTCAAGGAACTGCTCAGTGCGCCGTTCCCCCATCTGCCCGAACACCCAGCGCATGCGGTCGTCCATGGCTTGTTTGTGCAACTTGACGAGCCGTTTGCCTTCCGGCGTGATGCGCACGATGACATGCCTGCGGTTCTCCGGGTCGATGGCGCGGGTGACGAGACCCTTCTTTTCCAGTGCCGACAGAATCGCCGAAATGCGGCCCGGACTGTTGCCGGTCGCATCGGCGAGCTGGCTGGGCGTGCACTCCCCTTTGATGGCGAGTACGCGCATAACCGCCGGTTCACCGCGATGGACACGATTCATGTTTTCCATCATGGCCGATTTGCCATCGGTCATGATTTTGTGCATTCGCTCGAATGCGTCATCTTCGAATGCCATCCGGTCTCCTTTCTGGCGTTGGTGCGGGTGTCTTTGCATTGACGCGGACACTATTGCGGGGGCAGGAGCGTCTCGACATCAATCTGCATCGTTTATACCCTTCATATTTTACGGTGTCAAATATTGACGCTAGCAAATATGCCTTAAGAGAAGCTGAGTGCGCAATTCGGGCGGGGAGCAGACGGCCGGGGCGCGCGGACGGGCAGGGCGCAGACGGGACAGAGAGCAGATGAGGACGGATCAAGTCCAAGCGGCGGAATGTGAGGATTCACTCACAAAGTGACAGCGCCAACCACCTAAACCAGCCAGCAGAAGGTGCTAGAGGATCATCATGTGAGGATTCACTCACAAAGTGGCCAGTCAAGCAGCCCAGAGAGGGAGTTTTCCCAGGAGGAAGGCCATCGTGCGAGGATTGGCTCACACACTGACGGCACAAGTGGCCCCGGGAGCGCGATTCGTGCAGGAAAGTCGCCATCGTGCGAGGATTGACTCACACATCGACACCCACAACCAACAGAACCAGCCAGCAGAAGGAGACCAAGGACCATCGTGCGAGGATTAGCTCACAAAGTGGCCGGTCAAGCAGCCCAGAGGAGAGGAGCCGGCCGTGCCGGGGGCCATCGTGTGAGGATTCACTCACACAACGACCTGCCGGACAAACCCGGGAAGGAGATTCCACCAGGGAGAAGGTCATCGTGCGAGGATCGACTCACACAGTGACTGGGAAAGGCAGTCCAGAGGAAGGAGTCTGACCGGGAAGGTGGTCATTGTGCGAGGAATTCCTTACACAGGCGCCGGCAATCATGAAATCAGCCAACCGCACCATCCGGCGCCGCCGACGAACCAGCTACATCATCCCCCGCCTGCCGGGCGTTGACGATCTCGTCAAGCGCGAGATAGAGGCTGTCGAACAGGTCGAGGCTCTGCCGGGCAATCTGGCGCCCCGGCTCGGTCAGCGAATACGTGCCGGCGGCGTCATCCTTGACAATCAACCGATCCTCAGCGAGCGCACCCAGTGTCGCGGACAGCATACGGTCGCTGATGCCATCAACCCGCTCACGAATCTGCCCGAAGCGCAACGACCCATCCAGCAGCGACGCGAGCACAAGGATGCTCCAGCGGCGCGTGACGTCATTCAATAGTTTGCGCGACGGGCACGCCGCAGCAAAAACGTTGAAATGATGCGGATTCTTCGGATTCTCGGAGGAAGTCATGCCATCCATTGTACCGACGACACGCCGGATGTGCTAACAAAAAGTAAGTGGTAGCATCATCTCAACGCTAACAAATTGTTAGTTGTTCCGCAGCATCACACACACGGATGCGACGGACACAAGCAACAACAAGCAAGCACAAGCAATGCGGCCAACACAGTGGACGCAAGACCACCGCGGACACACCGTAACCACGAACACAGCGGGCGGCACACATCCGCCGACACGAAAGGAACCACCATGGCAACCATCACGATCTTCGGCACCGGCAACATGGGCACCGCAATCAAGAGCGTCTTCGAGGACGCCGGCGCAACCGTCCAGTCGCTCGATTCGCACTCCGAGAACCCGACCATCGAGGGCGACATCGTCGTGCTCGCCGTCCCGTACCCGGCCCTCGCATCCATCGCCGAGCAGTACGGCGACCAGCTGGAAGGCAAGACCGTCGTCGATATCACCAACCCGCTGGACTTCTCCACCTTCGATTCGCTCGTCGTGCCGGCCGACAGCTCCGCAGCCGCCGAATTGCAGGCCAAACTCCCCAAGTCGCACGTGCTCAAGGCGTTCAACACCGTGTTCGCCGCGAACATCGCCTCCAAGAAGACTGGCGACGCCCAGTCCACCGTGCTGGTCGCCGGTGATGACGATGCTGCCAAGGCCGCGTTCATCGACCTGGTGAAGGCGGGCGGTCTCGACGCCATCGACGCGGGTGCTCTGAAGCGTGCGCGCGAGCTTGAAGCCTTCGGATTCCTGCAGCTGGCCCTCGCCATGCAGAAGAAGATCAGCTTCACCGCCGGTTTCGCGGTGTACCGCTGACACCGCTCGCGGTTTTCGTAGCCCAGACAGCGCGCGGAAATCGCGTCACATATCCGACAGGCCGTCTGCATCCCGCAAAGTATGGGGTACAGACGGTCTGTCTGTTGTTACCGAACTGGCGCCGACGACCGCGAGCGGCCACCGGCGCCAGTTCGGGCATTCACACCGCAACGTTCACGACATCGCGGTCATCCGCGGATTTGCGATCACGCATGACCAGCAGGATTGCCACCAATGCGACCGCGTACAACACGGCGAGCACCGGAATCAGGCCAGCGTAGCGGTGCGATTGGTCGGCGGCGTGCGTGACCACGAAGGACGCCAGCTGATTGCCGGACAATCCGGCGAACGCCCATGCGCTCAACGCGAGCCCGTGCACCGTCGAAACCGAAGACATGCCGAAATGCTGCTCCAACAGCACCGGCAGCGTGGAGAAACCGCCGCCGTAGCCCGCGTTGACCAGGAACAGCATCACGAGAATCATCCACAACGTGCCGTTGTCAATCGAATGGAACACCACTTGCAGCAGGCAGACGACGACCGACATCACGAAAATCACCACGTAGCTGGTTTCGCGGCGACGGCAGTGGTCGGACAGCGTGGAGAAGCCCAGTCGGCCGACCGCGTTGAACACCGCGTCAACCGCCAGCACCGTGCTGATTACGCCGGCGGTCGCAGTCGCAAACGCAGCGGCATCAAGCCCGGCGAAGCGCGGCATCACCGCAAGCGCATCATGCAGAATGTCCTTTTCCTGCGAAATCAGCGCGAGGCCGCACGTGATATTGAGATAGAAGGCAAGCCAAATCGCCCAGAACACGGGTCGACGCATCACCGTGCGACGCCTGACACGCGCGGCGGCGGAGTACACGTAGCCTGCGGGGCGGCGAATCAGCAGGAATCCGGCGAACATCATAATCGCGTACACCACGGCAAGCACGTAGAACATGTTCACAAGACCGACGGAGGCGATGAGCCAGGTCATCACCGGGCTGGCGATCGCCTTGGCGAGACCGAAGCCCGCGACCGCGATACCCGTGGCGAGGCCTTTGTTATCGGCAAACCACAGCATGAGGTTCTTGACTGGCGTGAGGTATCCGACGCCCAGACCGACGCCCATAATCGCGCCATAGCAGATGAACACGCCGGGAAGCCAGCCGGCGGCGATACTTGCACCCGTGCCGGCGAATCCGGCGACAAAACAGACCAGGCTGATCAGTGCGGAGCGGCGGATGTCCTTTTCCACGACCGGTCCCAAGAACGCGGCGGACATGCCGAGGAAGAAGATTGCGAGCGAGAAGCCCCATTCGATGGTGCTCGGCGCGACGTGCATCTGGTCGGCGATAAGCTGTTTGAACACGCTCCAGCAGTAGACCGTGCCGATGGAGATGTGGATGAGCAGCGCGGGGACGACCGCGCGCATCCAACGATTGTCAAGGCGGCTCGGGGTGCGGGGCGCAGGATTCGGCGCGACGGGCGCGGCGCCGGACGGGCGGGTGGATGATGGTGAAATCAGCTGGGTGGTGGTTGCCATAACTTCCTCTCCGCAGCGAGTGCAGAGATGTTCGGTTAACACCTCTGCATCCCTGCCCGCACGACTGTATCAGGCTTTTTCCGCGGGCGCAGGAATGTGAGTGGCGTCACATGCGAACAATCGAAATGTTCGTTTCCGTGATGATTTCCGGACTGATTGTGCGGTGCTGCGCGGTTCCGACGAGCGATGATGTTCAGTTGCGATTGAGGGCGGCGTGTCCGGCAAACCGGCGGCCGACAGGCAGAACATCCCGATTTATACGGACTTATACACCGCTATACGGCGCTATACATTCCTATACACCGCTATACAACGCTATACACTGCGATACTTTTCTATACTCGTGGCAAATATGGCAGAAACACACCCATCAGTAAAGTCGCAGCATTCCCTCAGATTACGCACGACCGTGACTGGCAAACCAGCATCACATTCCAGCAGCCATCGCCTGCCGGCGGGTGGCGACGGATGCGTTGAGGCGGGCAAGGTCGTCCGGGGTGAGTTCGAGCCGCGTGGCAGCGAAGGAATCGTGGATTTCCTGCGGATTGCGGGCGCTCGGGATGGTGAACAGACGCGGGCATTGCGCCAGCTCCCAGGCGAGCGTCACCCGCTGGTGGGAGACACCAAGTTTCGCGGCGACCTCGCGGAACGGGTCGTACGCATGCTGATCAACCGGGTCAAGAAACCCGCCGAGCGGGCTCCAGCACACGAACGCCAATCCAAGTTGTTCGCAGTATTCCAACGTATGTTCCGGGTCGGGGTGCGACGGCGAGAACTGATTTTGCACGGCGATCAGCTTGTCGCCAAGTATGGCACGCGCGATATCAATCTGCTCTCGGTTTACGCGCGAGATTCCGGCATATCTGATGACGCCCGCATCCAGCAAATCGCGCAGCGCTCCGACCTGGTCGGCGTACGGCACCGCCGGATCCGGGCCGTGCGAATACAACAAATCAAGCGCCTCCACACCGAGATGCGCCGCCGATTCCTTCGCGTCACGAATCATAGTTTCCGGCCGCGAATCCGCCATCCAACCGTAGCAACTGCCGACAGCCCGCAAATGCTGACGGGCCGGCTTCGCGGTGTTCTTCGCGTCGGGTGTTTCACGGGAAACATCAGCCGCGGAGGCCCCAGAAGCACCGGAAGCACCGGCCTTCCCGCCGGCCGCAACCGCCTCGCAGGTGCGTCGATACCCAGTTTTTGTGGCGACCAGAACGCGCTCACGCGGGCCATCCCACGAAGCGAGCGCGTCGCGAACCAACCGCTCGCCATACCCGAGGTCTTCCGGCTCGCCGGTTCCCGGACGGCTGGGCAGATAATATGACCACGCCGTGTCCAAATACCGGACACCTTCATCAAGCGCCGCATGGATTGTCTCAATGGCGGTCTCACGATCTGGACGCCCCTCGATCGCGAGCGCCATCGTCCCCATGCCAATGCGCGGAATCTCAAATCCCGCAAGCCGCCCGTCGCGTACGCTGCGCAGGTCACGTCCGCCGTTCGCGTCACGTTCACCCTTCGCGTTACGCACGCCGTCCACCGCACCCAAATCGCCAGTATCGCCCGAATCGCTCCGATTATCCATCTCGCCCATTCGCCTCACCTCGCCGTTCTTCCGCTGTTTCCGCGCCGCCTCCAAGCGCCGCCCGATGTCTCCCGGCGCCACGGCATTCCGCCGCCGTACGTTCCGTCCCGCTCAGTCGCTCGGGAAATCACCGAGTTCAATCGTCGGGGTCTGCATGCCCAGCGCCCGCATCTCGACAATCGGGTTCATGAACTCACGCTCTCGGTAAATCAGCCCGTCTCGCATTTCAAACGAGTAGATGAAATGGTTCTGGTAGAACACCGGGTCATGGCCAGGCAGATTGATGTTGCCCTCGCCATCGCACTCGGCCCACACACGGTCGGGATCATCGGTTGTCCAAATAGTGATATTGCTCCATGCCCAATCAGGGAAATGCTTCGATGACCACACGTCGTATTTCGCGATATTCTCACGTCCCTGGGCGAAAACCGGCTCCCCGGAATCCGATGTCCACAATCCGGAAATTCCATCCTCGCAGAACAGCTCATGCCGGTGCAGCAGCGCGTCACCATGCCCGGAATGCAGGTACTTATCCACCACCGCGCGGTTGTGCTCGCGCCGGGTCTGATCGTCTTCGAAAGTCATACCACCACTGTCCACACCGCGCCGGACAAGCCAAGTAATCCCCTTATCGCCGAATGTTCACGCTGCCGAAAGACTGCCAGCGTACCGGACGCCCGATTATCACGGAATACAGCCACGACAATGCAAGCGACACCGCGATAACGATGGCCATATATGGCACGGAATCTATCAGGATCCCAACATCGAACTTGGCAATCACCACTTGCACGGCAAGCATAGCCGGACGGTGAATGAGATAGAAATACGGGCTCAACGCAGCCAAGAACATCATCATGCGGCTGTCGAGCATCTGGGTCATTGCACCCTGCGTATGCGCAAACGACCAGATGAGCAATCCGGCGGTCATCGTAAACGGCAACAGCTCCGAATACCAAACGCCGTCATGCATGATCCGGTACCCCACCCAGTCATCTTTACCATGATGGGCAATCTCGAACAGCAGGTTCGCCAGCATCATCAGCACCACTGCAAACAGTTGCATCATGCTGGACTGCATATACCCGTCACGCACACTCTCATGTGGCGATTCCTGCGTTCTGACGAACAGATACCCCAACGCACACCCAATCATAAAATCAGGGATACGTGCCGGCGGGAAAATATACATGAACCAGAATCCGAGCGTTTCTCCCCCGACCGGATGAGGGAAACAAGTGCTCAGCAACCCGAAGATGACTTCCACAGCCAACATCACCGTGATAACCGCCATCGCGCGACGACGTGTCTGCCGCAACGGCAGCCCCGACTGCCGTTCAAACCCGCGTAGAATCCACGGGAACAGAAAATACAGGAACAACAAATCGCTCAGAAACCATGACACCGAATTCGCGCCCCAGAACGTACTCCGGACAGGAACCCACGACTGGACCAACAGCATACTAGCAGGAATCGCTGCGATATCCTCCGGATGCAACTGGTTCGGAGGAATTCTCATAATCACCACCATCAGGCAGATCATCGCGACATGCAACGGGTACAGCCTCCACAGCTTATGCACCGCGAATCGAACGTTCGCAACCAACGACGGTTCAGCCAACCTGTGCTTGCCAAGATACTGATATACCAGCACGAAGCCGGACAGCATGAAGAATATCGTGACAGCGGACGACCCCAAAGCATCCAACCCATCGATCAAGGTATGGGTAAGGAACACTCCGACGCACGCCACTGCACGCAACACTTGCAATCCCGGCAATTGGCACCGATGACCGGAACAATCGTTCGTCATGGAATCCACTTTCCTCACACGTCCTCGCCTCTCAGCCGAATCCTATCTGCAAGCGGTCACAATCATCTACCAACGACCGAGAGCAAAATAATCACGGGCAGACGCGACAGATGGACAGCACTGCGGATGCAATGCACTCACAACACACCGCGCCGGACAAGCTGTTCCGTCTTGTCCGGCATCTCGGCCAGCGCTTGTCCGGGGGCGTTGCCTAGGATGGCCTCACAACCGAACGGGAGCCCGCAAGGGCTGAGAGGAAGCCACGACTTCGACCGTCAACTTGATGCGGGTAATGCCGCCGTAAGTATGCGATTGTTCGTTCCGTGATTCCCCTTGGCGTTTGCCCAATCCCCGATGATTCGACCGACGGTCGGACGGCGTGCATACGCTTCCTTCCCCGTCGCGAGCGCGGCGCCATCATCATCGTGCCGAACACGAATCAGACGGATCCTGTTCGCGACAATAAACACATAACAGAACAAGCATGACCGGGTCATGAAGGAGCGCACCGCCCAATAGGTACGGTTTCTTCAGTGACCCGTTTTTTATTGCCTTTCGAGGCCAGAAAGCCGGTTTGCGGACGCGCTTGCGACCGGTCGGCGGGCGGCCACGGACGAGCAGCACCAACGGGAAGGATCATCATGATCGTCAACGGACAGCAGGAGACGCTCGAGACGCCAATCAGCGTCACCGAGCTCATCGAGCAGCGCGGACTGCGCCCCGAGCGCGTGGCCGTCGAACTTAACGGCGATATCGTGCCACGCAACAAGCGCAGCGAAGTCATGCTGCACGACGGCGACACCGTCGAAATCGTCACCTTCGTGCAGGGCGGCTGAGCGGGTCGGGCGCCAACTAGCCGTCAAACCAGCCATCAGGCTTGTCGCCGGACTTGACGCCAGACTTGACGCCAAGCGGGTTACCAAGCCTATCGCAAGCTGTGGCTACGGCCAGTCATCAAATCCGGCAGCCACAGACCGCAGCAACCGCGACCGCCACTCCCAAATCACCATCGCCAATTCCAAACCAAAATCACCCCAACCGCACAGCCAAACCACCAGACCACCAGAGCACACCATGACATTCACACCATCAGCAACCCCCGAACAAACCGCCGCACGACAGCAAGCCTTCGACGGCCTGCCCGACCCGACCACGCTTGTCAGCCGCGAGGAGATTCGCGCGGCCCTGCTCGACCGACACACCGCCGCCACGCAAGACAAGCTCGACGCCGCGCATGTGGCGATTTGCGGACTCGGCGGGCTCGGCTCGACCATCGCCGTCGCCTTGACGCGCATCGGCGTCGGACACCTGCACCTCATTGATTTCGACCGCGTCGACATGACCAACCTCAACCGCCAGCAGTACTTCCTCAAGGACCTCGGCCGGTACAAAACCGAAGCGCTGCGAGCAAACCTCAAGCAAATCAACCCATTCACCGACATCACCATCGACACCGTAAAAGTCACCGACGAAAACGTGCCGACGCTGTTCGAGCACGAGGACATCATCTGCGAGGCGTTCGATGTGCCGGAAAACAAGACCATGCTCGTCAACTCGGTGCTCGAAAATCTGCCGGACAAGAAACTCGTGTCCGCAAGCGGCATGGCAGGTTACCGCAGCTCGAACCTCGTGCGTACCAAACGGGTGTCCAGGAACTTCTACTTCTGCGGTGACGGGGAGACCGCCCCGAAACCGGGGGCAGGACTCATGGCACCGCGCGTCGGCGTGGTCGCCTGCCATGAGGCCAACATGATCACGCGGCTGATCCTCGGCGAAGAGGACGCATAATCGCGGCCTGTACGCGTGTCTGCCGGTTCCGTCACAAACGGCACACCGACGGGCACGCATACACCACCAACTCACACACAGGAGCACACTCATGAGTACTACAACCGACAACGCAACAGCGCAAAACAACACTGAACCCAGCCTCGACGAACTAGTCGGAACCGCGACCAACACCGCGATCCTGCCCGAGCCGGACGCGCACGCCTATGATGCCATCGCCACCGGCGAATCCGACCCGCTGATCCTCGGCGGGCACAAGTTCACCAGCCGGTTCATTCTGGGATCGGGACGGTACGATCTGAATCTCATCAAGGCAACCATCGAGAACGCGGGCACGCAGATTGTCACCATGGCGTTGCGCCGTTGCCGCACCACCGACAATAATCTGCTCGACTACATTCCCAAAGGCATCACCATGCTGCCGAACACATCCGGCGCGCGCAACGCGAAAGACGCGGTGCGCATCGCCCGGCTCGCCCGCGAAGTATGCCAGACGGATTTCGTGAAAATCGAAATCGAGCATGAGACGAAATACCTGCTGCCGGACAACCGCGAAACCATCAAAGCCACGGAAATCCTCGCCAATGAAGGATTCGTCGTCATGCCGTACATGTTCCCCGACCCGATCGCCGCACGGCAACTCGAGGAGGCTGGTGCCGCGTGCGTCATGCCGCTCGGCTCCCTGATCGGCTCGAACAAAGGGCTGCGGATGCGCGATTTCATCGAAGTGATCATCGCCAACGCCCATGTGCCGGTCATCATCGACGCCGGTATCGGACGGCCAAGCCAAGCGGCGGAAGCCATGGAAATGGGTGCCGACGCCGTGATGGCGTACACGGCGATTGCAAGTGCCGGCAACATTCCGCTCATGGCGAGGGCGTTCAAGCATGCGATCGAGGCGGGGCGTGAAGCGTACCTGTCCGGGCTGGGCACGGTGACCGAAGGCCATGCCGTACCGTCAAGCCCGACGAACGCAGCGGATTACCTGCACTGAGCGCGCCGCTCAGGCATGTGGCGGTGGCAGTCACTCAACGCTGATTGTCCGCCACCGCCGCATGCAGAATCATGCCTTTGCCCATCCGGTTCAGGAAGTTGCGCTTGGCAGGCACCACAGATACGCGAGATACCCGTCAATCACTGAGTGCATTTATGTAAATCGTGGGCTAGGACCTATGTAAATCGTGGGTTAGGGTTTATGCAAATCATGGATTAGGACTTATGCAAATCGTGGGTTAAGGTTAACGCAGATTGCCGGCTGGGACCGCCGACCGCATACATTCCGCTCGACACAGCCGGTACGTCGCAGTACGGTTTCTCATCGATTGCCGATTCACAGCAGCGAGAATAGACCGGGCTGACAGACGTCAGCAGACAAAAAATTCCCGCACGAAGCATACGTGGCCGATGCCATCGGGCCATATGCCCGACTGAACTCACATGGACTGCGGGAAAGCGTCCACCAACCTGCCGTCAGAAGAACAACTCCCGGTTATTCGTGGGAGATTATCACGAATACGCGAATCCGATGGTGTTCTCCCACATAGCTATTTCGGGGCAAATTCAAGAACCGCGGAATTCCAACATTCTCATTTGGGAGATATTGCCCAGAAGCGCGCAATGCTCACAAACTCCCGGATTCGAGTGGGAGAACATCGGCGAATCCAACTTCTCCCGGGAGAACACCACCCAAAGGGCTGGATTGGATTAAACTCCCAAATTCCAGTGGAAAACATCATTCAGCCGACCAATCAGCCCGCCGACACCGCCAGCAAACCACACCGCAGCGCAGCGCACCAGCCCACCGCACCGCAACCGCCTACCGCAGCGCCTCCTGCAAGTCGCGATTCTGGTAGCGCTCGTGCAGCAGGCAGTATCCGCCGAACACCAGCAGCCACACCAGTCCGGCGATGGCCGGGCCGCGCGTGTCCGCAGCAAGGAACAGCGTCACATACACGAACACGAAGAACGCAATCGCGAGCGCATCGGTGAACCGGTAGGCGGGCATCAGGAAGCCGTCGACGATGAAGTCCGGCGAGCGACGATACCGTTCGTGCGCGATCATCGTGAGGATGTAGATGAAGATGATCACCGCGCTGGAGGCACTGGCGAACAGCACGAACGCACTGGACATCTTCGGGAACGCGTTGATGATCGGCGACAGGAGAATCAGCGCGGCGGATACGAGAATCGCACGGGCCGGCACACGGCGGCTTGAGACGACACCAAGCTTGTTGAGCTGCGGCGACGGCGAGTCCACGGCAAGCTGGTACAGGTGGCGTCCGGCCGAGTAGAGCAGCGAGTTGAGCGCGCTGGACGCGGCGGTGATCACGACGAAGAACACGAGCGCGGCGGCCCAGTCGAGGCCCGCGTAGCGGAACACCATGATGAACGGCGAGGCGAAGGAGCCGTCGGCGTTGGGCTTGAAGCTGCGCCACGGCACAATGACCATGATCGCCACCAGGGCGCCCACATAGAAGATGAGCACGCGCATGATGATCTCGTTGATCGCCTTCGGCAGGACTTTGCGAGGGTTCTGGGTTTCCGAAACGGTGACACCGACGAATTCGATCATTTCGTATGCGAAGAACACCATCTGGAAGCTCATGAGGAAGGCCAGCCAGCCGTTGGGGGCGAAGGAGAAGCCGTTCCACAGGTTGTCGAAGCCGGCGTGCCCGGCGGGGTTGACGCCGTCCGAGCCGGGGATGTGGACGGACGGGTAGCGGTAGTGGATGACCACCATGACGACGGCGGTGACGATCATCGCGACGATAAGCGTGATCTTGATCATCGAGAACCAGAATTCCGCTTCGCCGAACGCTTTGACGGCGATGAGGTTGATGGTGGTGAGCGCCGCAAGGAAACACAGCTCAATCAGCCATTTCCAAGCGCCCAGCTCGATACCGAAGGTGCGGAAGAAGGTGACGAAATACGTGCTGACCGCGGTGATTTCAGTCATGCCGATGAGCACGAGGACGATCCAGTACGACCAGCCGGCGAATCTGCCCCAGCCGCGGCCGAGATACCGGTCGATGAAGTTGATGAAGGTGTGCTGGCTGGGGTCGCGGTACATCATTTCGCCGATGGCGCGCATGAGCAGGAACATGATTGCGCCGACCGCGATATACACGAGGACGATGCTCGGGCCAGTGAATGCGATGGACTTGCCGGAGCCGAGGAACAGGCCCGTGCCGATGGTGCCGCCGATGGCGATGAACTGCACGTGGCGGTTGGTCAGCCCGCGCTCCATCTGATTGCCCTTGTCCAGGCTTTCGACGGATGCGATGCGGGAAGAATCACCGGGGACGTTGCCGGTCTTCACATTGCCGGATGCGTTGCCGGATGCGTTGCCGGCGGAAGAAGAATGTTCACAAGAGGTCATAATATGTTCAACCCTACTCTTGATCGCCGCCCATTGCATCATTGCGGGGCTCGGGCATCCCCTCCGCGTCTGCCGCCATGGATCTTGCTGCGCAGGGCGTCGTTCATGCGCTCAAGCTCATTGATGCGGCGAGCCTGCTGTTTGATAATCAGATCGGAAACGTCGTCGGGCGCCGGATCGCGACTTCCCTCGGTTCGGGTTTCTGGATCGTTCCGTTGCACCGCTGGCCGCCGGGCCGGCAGTGCGGGTGATGGCGCTGCAGGGCTGCCGGCGATATGGTCAAAGCTCTGGTCGAGGCTCTGGTCGAGGCTCTGCCGCACGGCCAGCTCATGCTCATAGCGTTTGACAAGACGCGCGATGACTTCGCTGTTACTCATGTCTTCACTGGCTTTCGCGGTTTTCATGGCCGATTCCTTCCATCTGGCCACGCAACGCTCGATGCGCTTGTACCCGATGAGTTCCGGCGGCAGGCCGGCTTCTCTGAAGATTTTGGTGGGTGATTCCCCGGCAAGATACCGGATGACGCACACATGGCGGAATGTATCCGAGTAGGTGATGCGATCATGCGTGACATTGGCGACCGAGGGAAGCTTGCGCAATTGCATGATTTCCTCGTCGCTGAATCTTCCTCCGCTTCGTGCCATAATCGCCTCCCCCTGTGCGCTGTACCGATTGCGGCTTCGTACGAGTTGCAAGCGATTATAAAGGCGGAAGCTCGCTAGGTGCCCCCCGATTCTACCCCCCTCATTGGCGGACATTGATTGACATTGGTGGATGCGCCACACGAAATCAGCTGTTACGAGAGTCGCCACCTGGGGCCAGCTGAAGCGGGAAATCAAGACTGCCGACCCATGGCGTGTCATCCATGAGTCGGCAGTCTCGGGGGTGTCACCCCGGTTCCGCGGGAAGGGGTTACGGGACCGGGGCCTGCGCACTCAGGTCAGTGCACACGCTGGCGCGACTTCACAGCAAGAGTCACGCCAGCCGCGGCGACCAGAAGCGCCACGACGGTGAACATCACCGTGCCGGCGGCACCGGTCAACGGCAGCTGCGAGGCGTTCTTCACGTTGTAGACGGTGATGTCGCCATTGGATTCGGTGGCCACCAGGCCGAAGGTATCGCGTTCAGCAATGGCCACAGTCGCCGTCTTGTCGCTGTTCTGCGTGATGGTCACCTTGAACGTCGGCAGGAACTGCTTGGAGTACCCGGCAGGAGCCTTGGTCTCCTCGACAGTGTAAGTTCCCGCGGCGAGACCGCTCCATGCGGCCTTGCCTTTGTCATCGGAGACCTGGGAACCGATGGATTTGCCGGATTCGTCGTACAGCTGGAACTCGGCCCCCTTGAGGAGGCCTCCATCCTTGTTCTTCTTCGTCAGGCTGAAGCCATAGTTGTAGACCTTGGTCGTGCCGATGCCGGAGACGACGTTGTTGGCGGTGATGGTCGCGGAGTTGTCCACGGAGCCAGCATTCTTGGCATCCTCGGTGACCGTAGCGTTGTAGGTAACCACGAGAGTCTGGCCGGCATACTTCGGCGTGTTCTTCGGATCGGTGACCGTGAACTTCGTCGTGGTGCCGTTTGCCGCATCACCGCTCGGGGTGATGGTGAACAGGCTGGTGATGTCGTTGCCTGCGGCATCGGTGATCTTGTATTCACTTGTGCTTGTGGACGGCATGTTCAGGCCCTTGGACGCAGTATCGGTAATCGTAAACGGATACTCATCGTAGTCAGCCGCATTGTCCGGAACCTGAACCTTAATGGTGAAGATGAGGGTTTTGCCCACGCTCGCGCTCCTGCGGTTGACATCATCATTGCCGAGCTTGACTTCCTTGGTCGGCGGCTGAGGGGCATTCTCTTTCTTGGCGTTGAATTGGCCCAATGCCCGGATATTGCCCTGGCCGGTGCCAGCATTGCCTACGACGTTGAAATCACCAGTACGACCGTTGATTGTAGTGGCGACAATCGCGTTGACACCGGTCGTGGACTTCCCGTCCTTTGTGAAGGAATCGGTAACGAGGTACCAGCCTTCACCGGAGACAGGAATGCTTGCTGACTGGCCATCGGTTCCAGAAGTAGCAGTGCCGTCTACAGTCTTGTCGGTTGCCAAAAGGTTCTTAGCGGACTCACGAAGGTTCTTAGCGAACTTACGCAATTGCTCTGCATTGAAGGTAGCCACATACGCAGCAGGATTGCTGGCATACAGCTTCTTGTCCGCCACGGACGCGTTGCCGTTGTCGTCAAGCCCTGCCGCGGTCTTGACCGCGTCGGACCATTGCGCAACCGTCGTGACTTCCACCTTGGTGGTGTCGTTCGGGTCAACCGTGAGGTTGGCGAACTTGTATGGCGTGTAGGTGTGGCCGGACTGCGAATTGTTCACGGTGATGGTCGTCCCGGTCGCCCCGTCGGCCTGGGCGCTGGAAGCGCCGATAGCCATGCCGCCCAGCATGGTCGCGGCTGCGACGATGCCTGCGAAAAGTGTCCTCATCTTCATGAGGACCTCCTCTCTCCTGTGTGTCGATTGTTTGGTTGATTGTTTGCTACAACGGGAAGCAGAAACGACAAATATTCTGTTATTTCTGTGACCCGCAACATGTGTTCTGATTCGCGTACCGGGCATTCCTGCCTGTCTGCGAACCGGAAAATCCTGTAGATGGTTTCATCAGATGAGCGATGCCCCGGACTTGCGGACGGCCAAACCGACAAGCAACAGCAGGGCAAGAACGCCGAGACTTCCACTGGTCAGCAGCCATGTTCGCGCCGTGGCGCCGCCAGTCAACGGCAGGGACGCTACCGCGGTGTATTTGTTGGTGAAGGTCATCGGCATAGGCGCATTCGTGCCTGATTGGCTGGGTTTGTTGCCGTTGTCATCCGTCAACTGTTTGATCGAGGACACTTGGGCAGTCCACGTGCCATCGGTGTTCCGGACACGCACCACAATCTCGTAACGGGCCTGCGAATAATGCATCGCCGGCACGGCCTCCGATTGTTCAGTCACGTAGTAGTGGTAGTCGTGATCGCCTGCCTCGTACGTGATATTGCCGAATGCCTTCGTATGGTCGGGACTGTTGGAGTCCACGGTCACCGTGCAGGGTTCCTTGCTCGCGCATCCCGCCGGCATCGGAGTGGGGGTGTTCGGATCCTTGGGTGTCAGCGTGAACTTGAACTCGTCGCTATCGCGCCAATCGCGCCCGTCAATCACCTTCTCCACTTTGATGGCTTCCTTGCTCAAGGAAGCGGTTTCCAAAGTGTTGGTGATATCGGCTTGCAGGCGGCCGGATTTACCCCAGACCATCTTCTTGGTCAGTTCGGCACCGTTCGCCGATGAGTCCCCGCCATACTTGTAGGTGACCGCATACCGGTCGTGATTCGGGGTTTCGACCACGGTGTACGTGTATCCGGGCAACAGGCCATCGACATGCGCTTTCCACTCGTTGCCAGTGTTGAGCGTGATTGGGACGCCCACATTCTCGACCTTGCCTTCCGCGGAACGCTGCAATTGGACCGTCACCGAATCTTTGGCATGCTTGTCTGAGCCGTCAGACCAATGTTTGATGATGTCGATGCTGCCGAGTTGGACTTGCACAACCGGATGCCGGTATTTGATGGTTTTGATGGTTTGCGTCGATCCACATGTCCTCGTTCCATTGACATTCAGCAGGGCGCAATAACTCATCTGTGCGTCGTCGTTGGAATAATACCCTTGTTGATCGGCCGAGGTCTGCCCGGTGCCAGCTTCGCCAACATTCGGGTAGGTTCTCTTCGTCGCATAGTCACTGTAGGCGGCATCGCTGGGTTTGATTTTGAAGGAAATGTCAATGTGATCGGATTTGCCCGCCGTTATACCGTTCTTCCCGTTGAAGGTGACCGTCACCGTGCGCGAATCCACGTTGTAAACCGCCCGGTACCCGGTCAGCTTGGCGTCGCCGTTTCGAGCGGTCACGTATTTTGTGATATCGATATCCGACCCGCTAGATACTCCGGCGAAATCGACCGGGTCTACCCATTGGGAAAGTGTGTCGCTGATGGAGAAGACATTGACCGTGGCGGTTGAGGTGATGCTCGTATAGATCGCGTTGAACGCATCGGCGAGATTCTTGGCGTTCGTGCCATCGTATTCTTTTCCGGTCTCGGCATTCGCATCCTTCGCGAAATCGGACATCTTCTTGGCATCCGCCGAGGTTTTCACGACGTACAGTGCAACGTTTTTGTCTCGCTTGTTAGCTTCGATGACCGCGGCCTCGTAGTTGTATCCATATTTGTCATCATCGCCTTGCCCATGCACGCCGGACAGCACGCCGGACACGGTATCATCGGGATCCAACCACTGGTACCAGTACCACTGGTTCCCGTACTGCTGGTCCCAGTGCCAGTAGCCCTCGGCGGTGCATGATGCTTCAGTGCTATAGGCGGGTTGGGGTTGCCACTCCCCCGACGAGTCTTGAGAATAGCATGCGGCATCAAATGATGTGGTGCGGTACGTCGGGTCGCCGTCGGACAAGAAGATGATGTACTTCTTCACGCCTTGGCGACCGGAAGAAAGCTCTTTCGCTTGAGCCAATGCCGCTTCCCAGTTGGTTCCGCCGACAGGATCAGGAGGTTGCGTCATTGCCGAGGTGATTTCTTGGGCATCGGTGGTGAATCCCTGCTTCAGCTGTGCATTTGTATTGAAGGTCACGACAGCCATGCGGATCTGCTGGTTTTCACGTAGTTCCTTGTTCTGCTCGGTCAGCAGCTTCCCTGCCAGTTTTTTCACCGCCTTCTGGGAATTCGTATCGCGGCCATCATCGTTCATACTTCCGGATTTATCCGCGACGATCACGATGTCTGCGGGCGCGGCGGCTACGCGGTCTCCGGAGGCGGTCAGGTGCAGTTTGTACTGGTCGCCATCGCCGCCGGGGATTTGTTTGACGTACTTGCTGATGGACGGCTGCACCGTCAGGTCTCCTGTCGTCCCTTCGGCGGTGGCGGTGGAGGCGACCGCGTATCCGATGCCGCCGGTCATGGTGACTGTCAGGAGCGCAGCTAACACAACCCGGGCCAAGTCCCTGCGGCTTCTTGTGCCATGCAGATGTATGTGTTTCATCGCCTTACCCCTCAACGACGCCTGTTCACTGTCATCTTCCTGTTCACTGTCATCTTCTCGACGAATCGACATCGTGCCCGTGGAGGCGTTGATATCGTTCCATCGCACTGATTGTTAAAGGTACACAAATGAAGAGGGGCTTACGAACCCCCGTATCGGGGGAATGTCGGGGGGAAT
Source organism: Bifidobacterium thermophilum DSM 20210 (assembly GCA_000771265.1). Taxonomy (GTDB): domain Bacteria; phylum Actinomycetota; class Actinomycetes; order Actinomycetales; family Bifidobacteriaceae; genus Bifidobacterium; species Bifidobacterium thermophilum. The sequence continues at coordinate 52,368 of JDUB01000015.1, read as the reverse complement.
GTCGGCGAAATATAGACAGCGTTGTCAACGATTTCCCGGCATGGAACGGCCATGGTTCGTCCTGCCGTTCCGCCGCACAGACAGGGGTGACATCAAACAAACAAACAATCGACGACAGTCAACATTGCAATGATTCTGCATGATTTGGTCACTCGGCCGCATGCCGGCGAATGACACGCACTTCGGCGGAACGCCGATGACCCCGCACAATCGCGATAATCAGCAATCCGCATACCAACATTGCCACGCCCACGCCGATGGCGATTGCGCGGGCGTCCGGCGCAGCATCCTGCTCGTATGGAATGCCGTTGGGGATGGCCGAACGCACGGCGGAGACCAGCAATCGCTGCGTATTGACTCCATACGGCGTGCAGGTCATCAACGTGACCCGATCCTCACCGGGAACGATTCTCAGCTGCGAGGTGTCGTTTGGCTCGATCACGGTGATGCGGTCGACTTTGTAACCGAGCGTATGCCCCATCACCTTGATGTAGAAGTAATCGCCGATATGCATCTCATCCAGCCGAGTGAACATCGCCGCCTCGAGCATCCCGCGATGCCCCGTGATGACAGCGTGTGTGCTTTTACCCCCTACAGGTAGACTGGTGCCATAAAGATGGCCTGCACCGGAAGCCAGCACCGACTGCGAAGTGCCATGGTAAATCGGCAGATCCACCGAGATTTTCGAAATCCGAATCGTTCCCATAACCCCCGAGCCCGAATCCAACAGGCTTTGATATTCCTTGTCGTTCGAACTCGCGCTGTCGGAACCGTCAGCCCGCGAAACGCCCGCCGTGGATGCGAACGGATCCTTGGCTTCGCCGAGAATAGGCTGTCCGGATGCCGCAAGGCGTTGGTTATACGCCTTGGCGGCGGCAATTTCGTCATCTGCCTTCGGATATGGCCACTGCTCCACAGTCTTTGCAGACTGGTTCGAATCGCGAGTCAGCTCTCTCGCCGATCGGTATTGCATCAGCGAGGGGAAGGCACCGATACAGATTGACAGGACAATCAGTACCACGGCCATCACACGAGTGATATTGCGCTTCATCTGGTCGCGCCGAATGGCCTGCATCTGTTCAGAGACATCGAGCAGCTGTTCGAAATCCGGCGTCTCAACGCGCGCAGGCGCAGTCAGGGGCGTATGCGAGTCTCGGGTATGAACCATCCGCACGTGTTTACCAGCCACAGTTCATCTCCCACACTTGTGGCGAATTCATTACAGTCATCGCCGGACGAATTTGCGCAATACCCGTTCCAGCTCATCAATGCGCAACGCCTGCCTGGCAATCAGCAGATCGCGTTTGTTGATGGCGAGTTGCGCCTGCGCGAGTTTTGATATCGGGTCTTGCGCAGCATCGATTGCCGTCTGCGCGCTCGGGGCGTCTTGTGCGATGTCACCGTCCTGCACAACTTGAATATCGTCGATGTCTTGCAGATAGCGTTGAGGCTGCTTTCCGCTCCGTTCTTCGCGTTCCAGCTGTTTTCTCCACCGCGCGATACACCGCTCGATGCGTTTATAGCCAATCAGCTTGGGGTCCAAACCCGCTTCGCGGAAGATATCCGACGGGGATTCGCCCGCACGGTATCGGCGCATGACCTCGACACGAAATTGGTCAGAATAGCGGATACACGATGCACTCACGCTTTTCACTGCAGGCAGGCTGACGAGATACGCCCGTTCTTTGATAGTGAATTTTCCGTCTCTCATCTCACCTGCCTCCCTCAGGACGAGGGGTCAGGGAAGCAACCGGCTCAGTTTGCGAACAAGTCGGACGGTACCAGATGGTTGCCTCTCTGAACAACCCCCACTGCTTTCATTTGTATTTGGGCTCTATTCTCCATTCTCTTATCATACCCCCCGTATTTCATTGACGTGACCAGATCATCAAGAATTTCAAGATATGAGACGGTTGCTTTGCTAATGTCATTTCGAGCACTTTCCCAGGGTATATCAGCATTGGGGATACCCCCCCCCCCAACATCTAATCAATTACGATGAGCATGCTCGGCGTTTCGGATTGGTTGGGGTGGACCCCTTGCGCGGGTCCCTGTCATGGACCCCGTATGGTTATAACCATATTCCGTACGCATGATCCGATTTCCCGCGAAAATCGGAATCGGAATCTGCCACAGGAGCCATCCACAGGAAGGAAGGAGGGCGGATTCTCACGATCGTCGCAACATCTTCGTTGACCGTTGATGCCGATGGTGCCGGTTGGTGCGCGACCGCGGGTGCAGGCGGGGCAGGCTGACGCGGTTTGTGCGGATGGCAAGTTGGCTGACAGAGGTTGGCGGGGACGGCTAGCGGGCGTGGTCTGCGGGTGCAGGCGGCGGGTGTGGCTGGGATGGTTGGTGAGTACAGTCTGACGGTTCCAAGGTCTGCTTCTTTAGCGGACTTGATCATCCGAATCCACCAGCGCCCCAAGCCCGCCTCCTCAGCGGATTCCATCAGCCAGCCTCATCAGTAGGCCCTATCAGCGGGCCATATCAGCGGGTTCTTAGGTCCGCGTCCTCAGCGCGCTTTGGTCAGACGACCCCTCACTGCCCGTCACCTCAGTGGTACCTGTAGGTTTCGTAAAACTCCAACGCTTCTCTAGCTTCCTCGATGAACGCGTCGACACCGTCCTTCTTGTACGTCTCTCGGAAGCGCGCGACCGGCAGCTGGGAGGGAACGAGCGCGTCGGAGGTCACCGTCACGTTCTCGGGGTGGTGCGCCTCCCATGCCGCAAGCGACTCGGCGATTTTGTCAAGCAGGGAATCGACGTCATCGATCCTGTACCCCTCGTTGAAGAAAGTGAGCTTGAAAACCTGGTTGCGGACCTTCTCGACCGTGAGCGTGTCCATAATCGCCTTTCTGTGGGTTCTGCGAGCAATTATCCACCATCATATCCATCGCAGGCGATGGACTCCGGGGGCAGTGATAGTCAAAACTATACGTATTCGCGAATAGTTTTGACTATAATCAGCACTATGGCAATCATGAATGAAGGCCGCTTGCTCACTACGAAGGAAACAGCGGGAAAACTCGGCATCAGCATTCGGCGCGTCCAGGCCTTGGTCGCGTCAGGCGACCTGCATTCCGTGCGCGTCGGACGCACGATTCTCATTCGCGCCCAGTCGCTGAACCGGTACCGCCGTATACAGGGGCACCCGGGTCGCCCTTTCTCCCCCAAGGTTGCCATGGGCGCGCTGTTCCTCATCTCGGACGAACCAACGGAATGGCTGACACCCCAACAGCGATACCGGCTTAAGCGCTATATTCTTGGCGCCGATGCGCAATCCCTTGTCTCCCGCGTTCGAGACAGGGCACGGACGCTCGACCTGTTCGCCGCGCCGCCAGCCCTGGATGCCGTGCGGGAGAACATCCACATATCCGGCGCATGCGAGCAACACGCCGAACAGTTCATGTTGATACCACAAAAGATACTAGAGGGGTATACTAGTGAGACAACTTTCCGCCAACTGCTCCGGCACCACCCCCTTATGGAGGACCACAGCACCACAACACTTCGCTTGCATCTCACCGATTGTCTTCCCCAGAGGCCAGAACCGATGCCCATCGGTGTCTGCGCCACTGACCTCGCAGTTTCCGCCGACCCAAGGGAAAGTCAGGCGGGACTACACATGATTGACAAGCTGCTCGCTATCTATCGCAAGGAACACGGCCATGAACAATAGCCAACAAGACATTCCCGTGATTGACATCCCCGCACAAACACACCCTTGGAGCACAGTTCTCGCGCTTGCCGAAGCAACTGACGATCCAACGGATTGGCGTCTTACCGGCGGTCTGATGGTCCAACTGCACGCGATGGCCCGCGGCACCGAAGCGCGGCCGACGACCGATGCAGACCTTCTCGTTGACGTGCTGACTCATCAGCACGCAGTCCGCAGGGTTGAAGACCTGCTCAAATCACTTGGATTTACTACGCACGTCGGCACACTCAGCGATTACACCACCCGCATGACACGCGGCACCGCTGTGGTGGACCTTCTCGTCGACAATCATCTGTCACCTTTTCTGAAGAATCGGGCACGCCTCGACGGCCACCCCATGCTCGGCATGCCGGGATCACGAAAAGCCGTGGCGCGAAGCATGCTGGTCACCTTGCGGTACGAGGACACACAGGCGACAATGTGCATCCCTGACGTGCTGGGGGCGCTATTGATGAAAATCGCATCATGGCGGGAAACCCATCAAGGAGATCGGTCACGTCACTTGTACGACGCCGCATTACTGGCATCAATGATTGACGACCCCCGCAAGGAACTCTTACGACTCGACTGTCACAGCCCAAGCGATCGCCGCAATATCAAAACACTCACGGAACAACTTGCCGGAGATGACGCTGATGATTATTTCGACCCGCTCAGCCCTGAACAAGTCGCGCAAGCAAAGATGGCCATCAACGAGTTTTCCCGATTGCTCGCCATGCCACGGCACGGGGGGCCGACAGAGGAGTATCTGCGATAACAGGCTGCGCTACGGGGACGACGTTGAGCGCGGGAAGTTGCGAGGCGATGCGAAGGCGTGGTGTACGTGGATGCTGGATGAGGGACGCTGGGCGCAGGGTGCGAATTACAATGCGCCGGCCGCAGAGCAGGGAACATGGCGGCGCGCGGCTTGACAGCATGAGCGCAAGGCGAGAAGACACGGCCCCCGGGGTGGCATACCATAAGTGATGCAGATACCCACTGAGGACGCACGGCGAGGAGCAACATGGGAAATACCAGCCAGCAGAAGACAACGTCCGCCATCGACGCGCATCATTACACCTATCAGGTCCGGTGGGACGCGAAAAGCAAGCAATACCAAGCCACCGTGGCGGAATTGCCGGAATGCACCGCGGCATCACCCTCCCAAATCGAAGCGCTGACCGCCGTCGAAACGGAAGCCATGCGCCGCATCGCCGCCATGCATGCAGCCGGCATTCCAGCCCCGATTCCACTCACGGAACGCCGCTATTCCGGGAAAATCCTGCTTCGAATTCCGCCGGAATTGCACCGCGAACTCAGCATCGCGGCGGCGACGCAGCATATCAGCCTCAACCGTCTCATCGCCAACCGGCTCGCAGGCGGGGCTGCGGATGAGGAGACCTCGGACAACCAGTCTGACGTGTGACCGCGGAGTCACATAGCAGACCGTACCGTTCGGATTCACCACTCGCACAGCGGTATCCGGCTGCCGTGCGACCGGACGATCGCACCGCGACAAGATAGCCAAGAACCACCGCACCAAGGGAGACACCCGGCGGCGGTGCAACTCCGCAGTCGCACCGCCGCCAGACACCAATGCTCATCCCGCCACCACGCGCCGCGGGACAGACAAAGTCGGCAATGCCAGCCCCAGCCAGCGATGAAAGCGCTATCAGTCCTGGTTCAATCGCAGCCAAACGGTGGTATCTTGCGGCAGCCGGCCGTCGGAGCACAGCTCGCCGGAGGTGAGCAGCACCTCGCCCGCCGGCAATGCGACAGGTTCCGCACCGAAATTGGTCACACTCGCCCAGCCGTTGGACCGGCGGTATGCGATTACGCCGCCGTGCTGGCCGTCAGCGCCATCCGGCGCATCAGACGGGCGGTCTTCATCCAGCCAAGTCAGCGTTGTGTCGGCCGGCATCAGCTCATGGCGTAACGCCAACGCCCTGCGGTACAGGTTCAACATCGACTCCGGCTGCGCGCTCTCACGGTCGGCGGCGAAATCAGCGAACCATGCGGGTTGCGGCAGGTGTGTAGGCTCCGACGGCTGCCCGGCCTGATCGGCGGAAACGCCAGCGCCCACGGATTTCACACGAGGCGAGAAGCCGAACGACCCCTCGACCCCGTCGGCGGCGACCCACGGCAGGGGGACGCGGCATCCGTCGCGCCCCTTGTCCTTGGCCGCACGTTCGCTATTGCGCGCGGTCGGATCCTCGAGCTTGTCCCACGGAATATCAGCGACCTCGAACAGACCAAGCTCTTCGCCCTGGTACAGGTACGCCGAACCGGGCAACGCAAGCTCCATCAAAATCGCGGCCCGGGCGCGGCGCGTACCGGCTTCGCGATCCTCGTGATAGCTGGTGCCGTCACGCAGCAGCCAGTCATGCGCCAACTGATGATGCCGCGTGCTCGGCACTTGCGGCAGTGCGTAACGGCTGGCGTGACGCGGCACATCATGATTGCTCATCACCCATGTGGCCGTCGACCCGGAGCGACGCGCCGCTTCCAAGCCCTCCTCAATCGCCTGGTGCATATCGTCACGCACCCAGTTCTTCTTCGCGAACTCGAAGTTGAACACCTGACCGAGCTCATCGTCGGACGCATACAGATACTGCCGCGCGGGATTAACCCACGCCTCGGCCACGGCGAATGCCGGCGGATCATATTCGTTGAACACCTTGCGCCACTCGCGGTAAATCTGATGCACGTCGTCGCGGTCGTACAGCGGATGGCTGCCGTCGGCGGGCAGGCTTGGCGGGGTGACGCTCCACTGGTCGAGATTGTCGCGGTCGAGGTCCTTGCACAGGCCGTGCGCAACATCGACACGGAAGCCGTCAGCGCCGTGATCAAGCCAAAAACGCAGGGTTTTGATGAAGTCCGCCTGCACATCCGGGTTCTTCCAGTTCCAGTCGGGCTGCTCCACGGTGAACAGGTGCAGATACCACTGGCCGTCAGGCACGCGCGTCCACGCGGGGCCGCCGAAATGGGACACCCAGTCGGTGGGCGGCAGTTCGCCATGCTCGCCGCGGCCGTCACGGAAGATGTAGCGGTCACGTTCCGGCGAGCCCGGACCAGCTGCAAGCGCGGCCTTGAACCAGGGGTGCAGGTTGGAAGAATGGTTGGGAACGATATCGACGACAATCTTGATACCGGCCTCGTGCGCGGTTTTGGCGAGTTTGTCGAAATCGTCCATCGTACCGAGTTTCGGGTCGACGTTGCGGTAATCATCGACATCGTACCCGCCGTCGGCGAGTTGGCTCGGATAGAAGGGGCTGAGCCAAATCGCGTCGACGCCCAGCTGCTTGAGGTAGCCGATGCGGCTGGTAACACCGGCGATGTCGCCGAGGCCGGAACCGGTGGTGTCCTTGAACGAACGCGGATAGACCTGATAGACCACCGCTTGATGCCACCAGGCCGCTGCGGCGCGATCCGATGCCGTGGATTCTTGCGCGGACTGGGGGGACTTGCGTTCTGCCATGCGCTTTCCTTTCTACGCTAGGTCATGGTGATGGGCGCGTGACTCGACTGCGCCACCACGATGACAGCGGTTACATCCTTCGCCGGCCTCACTGGCCGGAAACGTACGTTTCTCGTGATTCTTGCGTCTTGCCGTGGGTGATGTCGGGAAGTTGGAGAGCCGCCGTCACCCGTGACAAGTCGTTGTATTGCAACATAATGATAGCGCTTTCATTACAACCGCACAAATGTCTTAATTTCCGCCGCGTGTTGCCATGTTTTCCAACGGTTTCGATACGATGGAAGCGGTCAACAAGCAAGGAGTACCATGGCAAGGGCGACAATCAGCGATGTAGCGGCGGCGGCAGGCGTATCGCAAGCCACCGTATCCCGCGCGCTCAGGGGCAGCGCGAACGTAAGCCCCGCGACACGGGCAAAAGTCGAGCAGGCAGCGGAATCCTTGAACTTCACCCTGTCGAAAAGCGCGTCAACCCTCGCATCCGGCCGAACCATGCGCGTGCTGCTGCTCGTCTCCGGGCCGTTGAACACCTGGTTCAACGCATCAGTGCTGCAAGGTGTCTACGATGTCCTCGCTCCGGAAGGCTACGACACCATCCCGGCTTTCGTGACCAACCGCGAGCAGCTCGACCGCTTCTTCCGCGACCTGCCACGTGACCGCAACGCCGACGCGATCATCATCACATCCTTCGAATTCGACACCGCGCTGCACGACCAGCTTTCCGCGCTCGGCATGCCCGTCGTCGGGCTGAATTCGCCGTCAACCGCCGGATTCGACGCATCCATCGGCATCGACAACGCCGCCGCCATCACCTCGGGCGTGCAGCTGCTGCGGTCGCTCGGCCATCGGCGCATCGCCTTCGTGCACGACTACATCCCCCACGACATGGTCTACGGCACTTCGACGCGCGTGGCCGCGTTCCGGACTGCCGCCGCCCAAGCCGGGTACGGCGATGACGACATCGTGATGATCGGGGCCGACCACCACGACACGACCCCTGCCATGTTGGATGTGACCGCCGCTGGGATTGTGGCGAGGCTGCTGTCATGTGAGCAGCACCCGACCGGCATCATGGGCGAGACCGACGAGTTCACGGCCGCGGTGTACAAGGAGCTGCGACGGCAGCATCTGGCGGTGCCACGCGACTTTTCCATCATGGGCTTCGACGACGCGCCAGTCTCGCGCACCCTCGACCTGACAACCTTGCACCAGAATCCGGTTGAACTCGGCAATGCGGCCGCGCGCAAGGTCCTGGCGCTGTTGCGAGGCGAGGCACCGGAGCGGACCCATGAGCTCGTGCCGGCGACCTTGGTGCTGCGCGAAACCACCGGCCGCGCGCCGAACGGGCGGTAGGTGCGGCCGGGGTTGCGGACGCGGGGTGCGGGACGGCAGACCGACGAACGTCACACAGCGGACGCCGCAATCATCCCTACCGTATTCACGACATGCGCATGTCACGACATACACAACACGACAGAACCGCAGACGATACGAGTCGGCCCCACACCGTCCACATCAATCCGCGTGCCGCGACATACACAACACGACAGATCGACCAACCCAAACCGATTAGGCCCGCAACAGGCTCATCTCGCGTATGCCCAGACATACATAACCCGACAAACCCGGTTCCCCGGCCATCCACCACGCCATCACTCCGCACACCACGCATGCCCCGACAAACACAACACGACAGACCGGACTGTGCGAGGACCCACTCACACAACAACGGCCGGACGGAACCGGATGAAGGTTCCGGGTAATGACAAGGGGCATCGTGTGAGGATCCACTCACACACTGCCGGGTCAGGCGGCACGGACCGGAATACCGAGCGGTGCAAAGGGGCGTTGTGTGAGGATTGACTCGCACGGTGGCGGATCAGACGGCCCAGACCAAGGTTCCGGGCATTGTCAGGGGACGTTGTGTGAGGATCCACTCACAAAGTGCCAGATCAGGCGGCACCCCCGGAAGCACCAGCCCCGGACGCACTGCCACCAGTACCACCCGCACCCGCAGCACCACCAGCCCGCTTACTCGCCGTCTGCCGCCAGCGCTTCACCGAGTCTTCCCGGTACTCCTGCGCGGTCGCCGGATCGATGCCCAACTCGCGCAAGCACCGGTCGCGCTCCCGCTCGGCGCGTTGCACCAACTCCGCCCGCAGTTTCGCATCCGCGGCACTCGCAGCTGGCGGCAACGTATCCATGCGCGCGACGAACACGTCCATCCGTTCCGCATGCCGCAGCAGATGCGCCATCTCGATATGTTCGTGCAGAATCTGCCGGTAATCGTGCGGGTCGTGCGCAATCTCGCCGATCGCGGTCACCGGGTGCACATCCGCCACGCGGTAGGTCAGCCCGGCGAGCAACGGCATCAAGAACACCGTCACCGCACCGGCGGCGACCAGCGTGGACGCGGTCATCTGCTGCATCGTACCCGCCTTAACCGCGACTGTCGTCACCGCAACAATCAACGGCAGCGCAGTCGCACAATACACAGCGACGGTCACACGGTGATGCGACGACATCGGGTTCGCCTTGCGGTCCAAGGACATGGCGATATACACAGGCACCGCACGAATCAGCATCAGCACGACGATGAACACAATCAGCAATCCCGGATTGCCGCCGACGGCCTTCAAATCAATCGCCGCGCCAGAAACGACGAAGAAAATCGGGATGAAGAAGCCGTACGAAATCCCGTCAAGCCGCGTTTCCAAGGTCTGCGAGCCTTCCGGAATCACGTATCGCAGAATGAATCCCGCGGCAAACGCACCCAGCACCACATCGAGGTCGAAAATCGCTGACACCGTCACCAGCGTGATGAGCAGCAGCACAGTCAGACGCATGAGCACCTGCTCGGAAATGTTCGAATGCTTGGTCACGAGCCTGTAGAACCGGTTGCCCGCCTTGCGTGCCTTCGCTGGCACAAGCGCTGCGACCGCGCAAATCACGGCGAATACGGCGAGGGTGAGGAAAGTCTGCCATTGCGAGCGCGTGGACAGCAACACCGCCATCATCAGCACCGGGCACAGCTCACCCCACGTGCCGTAGGCGACCACCGCGTTGCCAACCGGCGTGCCTTCGAGTCCGCGTTCCTTGAGAATCGGCATCAGCGTGCCGAGCGCGGTCGTGGTGAGCGTGATCACCGCGGCCATTCCGGTCATGTCATGCCGTTTGAAGTACGGCACGAAGGTAATCACCGCGAACGCAAGCACAAATGTCGCCACCCACGTCGCCAACCCCACGCGGCCCTGATGCCCGCCCAACTGCTTGGGGTCGATCTCGTACCCGGCCAGCAGAAACAGAAACGCGAGACCGAGCTCGCTGAGCAACTGCACCGATTCACTGACCTGAATCACCCCGAACATATGCGGCCCCAGCAACGCCCCGGCGAGCAGCAACAGCACGGTCTGCGGCACGGGTTTGCCGGGGATGAGCTGCACGATGACTGGGCACAGCACCGCCACGAGCATGATGATAGTAAGCGAGACAAGATCGACGGTCATACCGCCATTATCGTCGCGATGGCGGAAAATCGCCGGTTTGTGCCTTGAGGCGAGATGGGCCATGTATCGTGCTTCCGATTGCACATCGGCGCTGATGGTGGTAGCTCAGAAAGTACACGCGTGACCGATACAATGCTTTTGGGGGGTGGTCACAATGCCACGCGAACGCACAGACAATGCTCGGACAAGATTCACTCGTCACGTTCTGCAGGATACGGTCATCAAACTCCTGCAGACGGAGCCTTTGCAGTCAATCAGCGTGAAAGAGGTTTGTCAGCGGGCCGGGATTAACCGCTCAACGTTTTACAGCTATTACGACAACATCCAGGATCTGGTCGCGGATATTGAAAACGAGACGCTCACATGGCTGGACCACGCAATCGCCACGGCGTTCAAGACCACGCTGCGGGCCGATCTTGAGCCGGTCATCACCAGTATTTGCCAATACGCAGCGGACAACAAGGATCGCGTCCGGATTCTGCTGAGCCTGAAAACCGATCCGCAATTCCAGCGCAGGCTCATCTCCATCATTCTCGATTACAGCAATTGGCAGTCCCGCGCGCAGTCCGACGGGGCAGACCCCAGTCTTGCCAATATGCGACTGCTGTTCTGCATCACCGGCGGGCTCGGGCTTGTGCAGTCGTGGGTGGATGACGGGTTTTCCGCCACACCTGAAGCGATTGCGCACGTGATTTACACGCAGTTGTTGCCGCCGGTGCTACACGTCATGGCGCAGAGTTCGGCGGAACCACATGGAGAGGCTTCGCCGCGCGAACGCAACCGTCGCGTGAGATGACGCCACGTGCGATATGGCGGCAGGACTATGGCTTCTGCGATTTTGCGCACCAGGTCGGGCGCGAACGCAACCGTCGCGTGAGATGACGGCGGGATGCCTCGTGTCTGCGCGCTACAATGTCACCGTCGCAGCGCCGCACCGATGTGCCGGCGCACGACCTGAGCGATCAGAGAGGAAAGCATGAGCATCAAGAACACTGAGCCAGTGCAGGCGGAAACGCATGACGAGGCGTCGGCACAGCAGCAGACAACTGCCTCAACCGCCGCAGCAATCGACGCAACCGCAGCAACCGACAACCAGCCAAGTCTGCACAAATCATTGAAAAACCGCCATATCCAGCTCATTGCGCTGGGCGGAGCCATCGGCACAGGCCTGTTTTACGGGTCGAGCGAATCGATCAGCCTCGCGGGGCCGAGTATTCTGCTTGCGTACGTGATCGGCGGTCTCGCGATTTTCCTGATTGTGCGCGCAATGTCGGAGATGAGCGTCGAGGAGCCGAAAGCCGGCGCGTTCAGCTACTATGCGACCCGCTACTGGTCGAAGCGTGCGGGCTTTGTGTCCGGATGGAACTACTGGTTCAACTACATTCTCGTGTCGATGGTCGAGCTTGCGGTGGTCGGCTCGTTCGTGAACTACTGGTTCCCGGCGATTCCGCAATGGGTGTCCGCGGCGTTCTTCCTAGTGCTGATCACCGCGATGAACCTGATGGGCGTCTCGAAGTTCGGTGAATTTGAGTTCTGGTTCGCGATTATCAAAATCGCTGCGGTTCTGGCGATGATCGTCGGCGGCATTGCGGTGATCATCATGGGGATTCCGGGCGTGTCCGGCGTGCGGGCGTCCTTCGCGAACTGGTTCACGATCGGTGGCGGATTCATGCCTCACGGCCTGCTGTCCCGCGGGTCTGACGGTCAGTGGACCGGCCTGCTGATGGCGCTGTGCGTGGTCATGTTCAGCTTCGGCGGCACCGAGCTCATCGGCGTGACCGCGGGCGAGGCGGAGGATCCGCGCACCACCATTCCGAAGGCGACGAACGGCGTTATCTGGCGCATCCTGGTCTTCTATGTCGCCGCGCTCGGCGTGATCATGGCGGTGGTGCCGTGGAACACAATCGACGGCAAGTCAAGCCCGTTCGTGCAGATTTTTGATTCCGTGGGCGTGCACGCGGCCGCCGGCATCCTCAACTTCGTGTGCCTGACCGCGGTGATGAGCGTCTACAATTCTGGCTTGTATTCGAACTCGCGCATGCTGTATTCGCTTGCGAAGCAGGGCAACGCGCCCGCGTATCTCGGCCGACTGAACAAGCGCGGTGTGCCGGCTGCGGCAGTGCTGACCTCGGCAGCGATCACGGTGATCGCTGTGGTTGTGGTGTTCCTGTGGCCGCAATTCGCGTTCAACTACCTGATGAGCATCGCGACGATCGCCGCGGTGATCAACTGGTCAATGATCATGCTCACCGAAATGCACTTCCGCAAGGCCGTCGCCGCGGGTGACGGGCCGAACGAGCTCGCCGGACGCAGTGGGCAGGACGCGCTTGACGCGATTCACTTCAAGCTGCCGCTCGCCAAGGTCACGCCGTGGCTGGTGCTCGCGTTCATGGCGCTCGTGGTTGTGCTCATGTGCTTCTCCCCCAGCTACCGTGTGGCCGTGGTGATTGGGCCGATCTGGCTCGCCGTGCTGCTGATCGCCTACCAGCTGACTGTCTCCCGCAAGGGCGATACCGCCGGCGCGAGTGCGACGCAAGCGTAAGTACACAGCAATCGTGAGCCTGAGCGGCCTGTCCCCCCAGGCTGCCGTTCCCCCCTTCCCAAACTGGTTACGCTAAGGACCCCCTCAGCGTAACCAGTTTGTGTTTTCGGGGGTTCCGGCCTGCTTCTGCCGACGCTCAGGAGCCAGTCAGCGTCGGCAGAAGGTTGGGAGAGATACACACCGGAACGGCACCACGGCATGACACCCGGGTATGGCACCCCGGACAACACCGCGGTCCGATGCTCCGGACGACAATACACAAACTGGTTACGCTGACGACGGTCCTAGCGTAACCAGTTTGTATGTGGGGAGACGTGTATGTGGGGAGACGATAACAGGACAGGCTGCGGTTTACTGGAGGGACGCGAAATCACGCAGGTGGTCAAGCACCGTCAGTTGGCGCTCATCCAGCACAATGCCACCCAGCCACGTCCCCAGCGCGAGAACGCCGACACCGTTGAGCAGCGCGGCGAGCGCGACACACCACGGCAAACCGGCATCGCTGACACCCGCCATCGCAAGCGCCATCGCAACCAACCCCGTCGGCAACAGCACAATCATCGACCCGAACATATGAATCAGCGGAATCAGCGCCTGACTGGCCGCACGGCCCTGAGGCGTGGAAAACGGCCGATCCGCAGGGGCTATCGGATACATGAACACCGGTGAAATCACCTCGGCCACACCGACCGCGCACAATCCGAGCCCCACACTCAACGCCCAGAACATCACTGACATGTCCAGTCCGGTCTTCGGCGTCCACGCGCCGGTCGCCGCCACGCACACGATTGAAAGCAACGTCAAGTACACGAGGATAATCGCCACGTGCACGCGAACGCGACCACGCCGGTCGTCAATCCCCCGCACGCCGCTGAGCACTTCAAGCGTGAACCCGAGCCCGTCATATGCGACACCGTTGCCCTCAAGCGCGGCAAGCACCAGCCCGCCCGTAGCGACGGCGAACCAAACCGCATACCGCGTATCCTCCGGTTGCAACAGCATCGCCACCAGCACCAGCACAGGCGCCGCGTACATGACCAGCTGTCTGGGATCCCGACGCAGATACGTCGCCAAACGCGCGGAAATCGCGCCGGGCACACTGTCGGGAACACGAGCGAACATGCCGATGCCGCGCTGCACTTGCGCCGTCGTAGACCGGCCGCCGACCGTGCGTTCCCTGTGCAAACACCACAGGCACGCCCGATAGCATATCCAACAGGTGACGGCGATAATTGCCAGACGCGCCGCAATCAGACCCCAACGCCCCTGCCCCGCGTCGAAGGGCAGCTGGAACGCCGCTCCGAATGGCGTCCAGGCGGCGACCACCGCATATTTTGCGTAGGTGACTTCCTTGACGCCGGAGCTCATCAGGATATTCGGCAGCTGGAACGCGAAGAAGCACAACGGCATACTCAGGATGTACAGCCAGCTGCGGGTGCGCCGCGAATCCGCGAGCACGGAAAACAGCGAAATCATCGCCTTCGACATGGCCAGAAGCACGGCGACCGTCACTGGAGCCGACAGCACGGCCACAACCACCATCAACGCGCTCGTCCCCCGGTATATCGGCGCGAACGCAAGCAGGGTGAGCATACCGCAGATCGCCGGCAATCCGCACATACCGGCAGCGAACAATCCACGCGTCAGCCTGCCGTCATCAATGCCGAACAGTTTGAATTTCTGCGGATCCATGGCGCTTGCCTGACCGACGTACATGAGTTGGAGCAGCAGGACGCCCAGCATGGCGACGGCCCCGCCCAGCACCACGATTGTGTTGAGCAGGTCGCCGGCGTGGGTGGCGGCGGGCATGACATCGTCGCCGAATCTCAACGCGGTGACGGCGGCGCCCGCAATCAGGCAGATGGCAACAATCAGCGACACGATGGCGGCGATGATGCGTTGCGGGGAATGCTTAAGCGAGGCGAAGGTGAGGACCCAGCGCAGACGGATGAGCGTGACGGCCGCCTTGGGCGCGCCGAAGGTGGGAACAGCTGGTGCGCCGGGGGCAGGAACCGGCGCGGGAGCGGGAGACGGAACGGAAGCCGGGGCCGGAACGGGAGCGGTCATTGCGCGCCTCCATCCAACCACGCGATATGCGCGGCGCCATGCCTGCCGCCGACCAATTGCAGGAACCGCTCTTCGAGATCCTCGCCGGCGGCCACTTGGCTGATGGTTCCGGCCGCGCATACCACGCCTCGATTGATGACCGCGACATGCGTGCACATTTTCTCGACAAGCGCCATCACATGCGAGGAGATGATCACCGTGCCGCCTGTGGACACGTATTCGATGAGGATGTCCTTGAGATTGGCACTGGAGACCGGATCAACCGATTCAAACGGTTCGTCGAGCACCAGAATGCGGGGGCTGTGAATCATGGCGCATGCGAGGCAGATCTTCTTAGTCATTCCCGCTGAATAGTCGGCGACCATGACGTTGGCGGCATTGGACAGGTCGAAGGCGGTAAGCAGGTCTCCAGCTCGCTGAAGCGCTTGAACACGAGGCATGCCGCGCAACATACCGCAGTAGACCAACAGCTGCATGCCGGTGAGACGGTTAAAAATCTCATCAGGCTGCGGCATGACGCCGATGGTGCGCTTGACTGCGTTCACGTCGCTCCACACATCCCGCCCGAGAATCGTGGCGATACCGCCATCCGGGCGAAGCAGGCCGGTGACCATGTTGAGCGTGGTGGTTTTGCCGGCGCCATTGGGGCCGACCAGACCGTAGAAGGAGCCGACGGGAATATCAAGCGACAGACCGTTGACGGCGACTTTGTCACCGAAGCGCTTCAGCAGGCCGCGGATGGATACTGCGGCGGCGGGGTTGGGAGGCACAGGTTGCATAGGCCGCGCGGGCTGAACAGGCGGTACGGCTTGCACAGACGATGTCGTGATACCGGGTTGCGTTGATTGCACAGGTTGCGCTGACTGCACAGGTAGCGCGGGCTGAGCGATTGGCGTAGTCGGCGTCGGCGTGACGGGCTGCATCATCGCAGACGCAGTCGCGCCGGGAACAAGGGCATCCGCGCCGGGGAAACGGACAGAATGTCCCGCATTGTCTAGTGTCATGGATTTAGGCTATCACGCGGACGCAATGATGGTTGGAATTCAAGCGAAATCGCCATAGCTGAAGATGACATTCGGGACGAAAATGGAGTGCCAAGAGGATGATGCAGCGCTGAAGACGATACTGAAAAACACTGAAGACCACATGGTGCCGGAACCGGCTGCATCAAGTCCAAGGAACCCTCTGCCGGCCCTCATCATCGTCGCGCTGATGGCGATACCTGTGGCTGTCGCCGTATGGGCGCCCGGAGGATTGTTCTTCGTCGGATTCTTCTGGGGACTGCTGTTTGCCGGGTGCAGCGTTTGGCTTGATGTCGTGGCTATGCGGCGCCAACGCGTATTCGACGACCCGCTCGTCACCGCGGATGAGGCGCGCAATTCCCGCAGCACGCCGTCACCAACCTCCCGCCCCTTCACAAACTAGCTACGCAAACAGTCTCCCCAGCGTAGACAGTTTGTGGAAGAAAGGCCCGGGGACACGCCCACAATGCCCGACAACCCGGAGACACACCACAAATCACCCGAGGCCTGGCTACGCCGCCTCACTCGGCGCGGGGCGCGGCCGTTGATTCGCGGGCGATGAGCCGATATCCGGGCTCGAACTGGTTGGCGACGGATTCGCCGTCGATCAACGCATACAGCATCGAAACGACCTGCCCGCCAAGCGCGGGAATATTGCGGGCGAGCGCGGTCAGCCGCGGTTCGGTGACCGTGCACAGGTAGGAATCGTCCCACGAAATAAGCGACAGGCCTTCAGGCACGTTGATTCCCTTGGCGGACGCCACATGCAGGCCTTCGATCGTCATCACATCGTTGTCGTACACAATCGCCGTAGGCGTTTGCGGCAATGTCAGCAGCCGTTTCGTGCAATCGCGGCCTTCCTGCGGCGTGTAGTCAGCGTGCAAGCAGTCATACCGCATGCCATATTTCGCGGTTTCCTCACTGAAGACCCGATCGCGCAGATACGTGTGACCGAATCGTTCAGGACCGGCGACGCGCGCGATATGAGTATGCCCCAAATCATGCAGGTATTTGACGATTTGGCGGGTCCCATCGGCGTCGTTGCTGCTGATGGTCGTCAGGCCGCCGGATACGGATGCATCAGAGAACACCAGCGCCGGTACTTCAGGATGTTGCAGATACAGCTCGACGCGACGGTCTCCGATTTCGACGTTGAAAATCATCACCGCGTCCACGCTGCCGGCGGCAATCCAATTGCGGTGTACGCGAAGCGCCTCGTCGTCATCATGCGCGAAGCGCAGCAGCAGGGAGTAGTCTTCCTTCTCGAGTTCCACACCAACGCTGGAGAACAGCTCCATGAAGTAGGGCTCCACGCCGAGCAAGGTGCTGCTTGCGTTCAGGACCACGCCAATGGTGTGCGTATGCGCCACGGACAAGGCTTTGGCGGCGCTGTTTGGCTTCCAACCCATCGAATCGGCGATTTCCAGCACCTTTTTACGCGTTTGTTCGGAGACGCCGGGCTTGCCGTTGAGGGCGTAGGATACCGCGCTGCTGGAAACTCCTGCGGCTCTTGCCACATCGGTGATGGTCACCTTCGACTTTCCATTGCCCATGGCTTTCACCCTTCAGTTCATATGTATTTGTACATGTTAACCCCTTCATCTTATAGCAGCGCAACCCCAAGGTTCCCCAGCGCTCATGCCTTGAAAGACAACGATGATATCGTTACCATTCGCCGCAGGTGATGCCGCATCCGCCGTGTGCGCGGCTCGCCCCAAGTATGCGGCGCATTGCGCCGAACTGCCGTTCATCATCATCCAGCTCCCGCAATGGATCGACCGCGCGACCGCCGAAGCGCACGCCGACCCGCTTGACTGGCCAGTCATCCGCAACGCGCAATGGGCCGCAAGCCGCGAGATTCCAAGCGTCGCCACCGTATGCACTATTGACTGCGGCGAGTTCGACAACATCCACCCCTACGACAAGCGCACGGTCGGCGAACGCACGGCCGCCATGGCGTTGGGCACGATGTACAGATGCCGCGAAATCGCCGTTTGTGGGCCGGAACCCTTGGCAATACGGGCGGTCGACGGCTCTGCTGATTACTCTGCCGACGGTTGTGCCGGTGGTTGTGCCGGTGGCGGCGACGGCTCAGATGGCAGCTCCGATGACTCCGAGCGCGGCGGAGCTGTGCTGGTGCGGTACCGTCATGCTGCGGGACTCCGATTCGACGGGACCGTGCCCGGCACGACGAACGCCGACGGACTGGATGCGGTGTCTCGTTCGGCTGAGCAATCCGGATTCGAGCTCGCCGGCGCCGACGGCGTCTTCCATGATGCTGCCGCGCGAATCGTGCCTGATTGTGCAGTACACGGCGGGAAGACCGGTCTCTTCAGCGAGCCGGGTACAGCGGGTAGCGCGGCGAGCGGCACGACGGGCGACACGGCCGGCGAAGGCGACAGCGTAATCCGCGTCTTCAGCCCAGATGTGCCGCAACCCGTCGCAATCCGGTACGCGTGGAAAAGCTGGGGGCCTGCGCCCGTGCGCAATGCCGACGCTGAGGTGTCTGTCAGCGCCGGTAGAAGGTTGAGGTGCGCACGCGTACATGCGTGTAGCCCCGCCTCGTCCATCACAAACTGGCTACGCTAGGACCTTTGGTTTGCGTCACCAGTTTGGGAGAGTACACGAACTGGCTACGCTGGTGGCCTCCCCAGCGTCACCAGTTTGGGAGGAGATACAAAAAGACCGCCGCCCGGACGAACCGGACGACGGTCTCATTCAAACGCTATGCGGAACCTCGACTAGCCGATCAAGCCGCCGAAGCGCCGCCCGCAATCACTGCACCTGGGTACGAGCGATCTTGCCGTTGAAGGACTCAGCCATATCGGCATCAGCATCCTCCTGGTTGTTCCAGGAGAACATAGCGCGAAGCTTCGGGCCGACGGTCTCGAGGTGCGGGTGAGAGTACTCTTCCTGCAGCTTCTTGAACTTCGGAGCGCCAGCAGCCTGATCGTCCATGAACTCCTTGGCGAAGGAGCCGTCCTGAATGCGCTTGAGCTGGTACTCCATGCGCTTCTTGGTCTCTTCGTTGATGACGGTGGAGGTGTAATCGCCGTACTGAGCGGTGTCGGAGCAAGACCAACGAGCCTTGTTCAGGCCACCCTCGTTCGCGAGGTCAACCAGCATCTTCAGCTCGTGGAACACCTCGAAGTACGCGATCTCCGGCTGGTAGCCAGCCTCGGTCAGCACGTCGAAGCCCATGTCGCACAGGTGGTTGATGCCGCCCATGAGGACATCCTGCTCGCCGAACAGATCGGTCTCGGTCTCTTCCTTGAAGGTGGTCTTGATGGCGCCAGCGCGCAGAGCGCCGAGGGCCTTCGCGTAAGCCAGGGTGATATCCCAGCCGTCGCCGCGAGGATCCTGCTCGACAGCCACAACCACCGGGACGCCACGGCCGTTGGTGTACTCACGACGGACGATGTGGCCCGGGCCCTTCGGGGCGACCATGAACACCGGGTGATCCTCGGTCGGCTTGATGTAGCCGTAGTGGATGTTGAAGCCGTGAGCGAAGGCCAGAGCAGCGCCCGGCTTCAGGTTCGGCTCAACCTGCTCCTTGTAGACCTGAGCCTGGTACTGATCAGGCAGCAGGATCATGACGATATCGGCTTCGGCGACCGCTTCCGGCACGGACTTGACCTCGAGGCCCTGCTCCTTGGCATAATCCACGGACTTGGAGGTCGGGCGCAGGCCGACGACGACGTCAACGCCGGAATCGCGCAGGTTCAGCGCATGGGCATGGCCCTGGGAGCCGTAACCGAGAATGGCGACCTTCTTGCCATTGAGCACGGAGAGATCCGCATCCTTCTCATACCAGATAGTTGCTGCCATATGTAGCACTCCTTGTTTTGGGAAAATCCCTTGCCGGCTTGATACCGGCACTTTGCTTGTAACTTCTGCAAAAAGGATTTTGTCCTTGATTGATGCCCATCATACTAGAACCGGCGTCCTGTATCGAACGCGTTCCACTAGTTGAACATCTCGGCAAAACTTTTTCGCAAGCCATCAAGCACATGGGTAGTTGGTCTCCGGACCGTAGTGCGGAACCGGGACGCGGCGGGCGGAAAACCAACCGCCACGCCTCGGAATCGCGCCAAAATCCAAAGCGGAATCGATATTCAGTTATGTCGTCTTCAGTTATGTAGTTATGTACTTACGTGTTCAGTTATTTGTGGTCAGATATCAATATTCAGATATCTCAGGTATTGACTGCGGACAAACGCCGAAGCGTGCAATCCGCAAGGACGCCCATGACGGGGAGCCGGCAATCCGCTGACCGCCTGCCGAAAGCCGCGACCGCGACCGCCGGCTCCACGCGCCGACATCACTTGGTGAAATCGGTGTCCTTCGTCTCACGGCAGCTGAGCACCGCGACCAGGCAGCACACAGCCATCACGCCGAGATACAGGCCGACCGAACGCACGCCCCAATGATGGGACAGCCAGGTGGCGATCGTCGGAACGAACGCGGCGCCCACAATCGCGGCGAGATTGTAGCCGATGCCGGAACCCGAGTAGCGCACGTTCGCATCGAACAGCTCAGGCAGGAACGCGCCGATCGGGCCGAACGCGATGCCCATCAGAGCAAAGCCGACGCACAGGAACAGCTCAACCTGGAAGAAGTTGCGGTGACCCATGAGCAGGTACGGGAACACCAGCGCGAACACCACCAGCGCGACCGAGGAGAACACGAGCACGCGACGGCGGCCGATGCGATCGGCATACACACAGGACAGCACGATGAACAGTGCGAACACGCAGATGGCGATCATGAGCATGAGCAGATACTCGCGGTTCGTGAAGCCGAGGCCGCCGCCCCCCTGTGCGGTGGTCTTCGTGCCCCAAGCGAGCGACCAAGTGGCGAGCGTGTAGAACAGCGTGTAGGTCACAGCGACGATGAACGTAGCCTGGATCACCTGGCGCCAGCTCTTGCGGAACACCTCAGTAAGCGGGGACTTGACCACCTTGTGCTGCTGCTGAGCGAGGCGGAAGACCGGGGTCTCCTCCATCTGCACGCGCACAACAAGGCCGACGATCACCAGCACGCTCGACAGCAGGAACGGCACACGCCAACCCCAAGAGATCATCGCGGCGTTGTCGTTGAAGCTTTCGAGCAGGAAGTACGTGCCGTTCGACAGGAAGAAGCCAATCGGGGCGCCCAACTCCGGGAAGGAGCCGTACAGGGCGCGCTTGCCTTCAGGCGCGTTCTCGGTCGCCACTAACGCGGCGCCGGACCATTCGCCGCCCAGGCCGATGCCCTGAACGAAGCGGCACAGGCACAACAGCGCGACCGCGGCGACACCCCACATGTCATAGGTCGGCAGGCAGCCGATCAGGAAGGTGGCGATACCCATCGTCAGCAGAGAGACGACCAGCGTGGTCTTGCGGCCCATGCGATCGCCGAAATGGCCGAAAATCAGGGAGCCGACCGGGCGGGCGATGAACGCGATGGAGAAGGTGAGCAGCGACATCAGCAGCGCGACCGTCGGATTGGTCGTGTCGCTGAAGAACACCTTCGGGAAATAGTTCGCAGCGGCGGTGCCGTATGCGTAGAAGTCATAGAACTCGATGGCTGTGCCGACCATGGAAGCGGCAATGACGGTGCGAACCGAATCGCGCGTCATCTGTTCCACTTTGCCGGCGGCCTGTTGAAGGCCAGTCGTCTGTTCGACTGCTGTCATGATTGCTCCTGGATTGCTCCTGGACGTGCCGACGTTGCTCGCGTGCGACACGGTTCCATCTGTTTTGTTTTGAGCTGGATGCTGGTTGCGAATCTGTGGCGATCCTTGTGGGATTTGCAGTGCAACAAAAAAGCCCCGCGATGCATGCAGGGCGAATGATCTGTCCGGCCCCGCATTCGTCAGCGGGGCTCAGCATGTACCGAATCAGTCCGCCAACGAAGACGGGCTAATAATTCGTGCGGAAACTCGCAGCAACAGCAGACCGTTCATCGTGGCGTCCTCCTTTCGGTTCTCTTTGGGATGTCTTCCCAACTGGCCCCTAACCATAGGAGGGTTGGACCGGTTCAAGGAAGCGATGTCCACTATGTGGACATGTCGGGAAGGCCGTAATATCAACGGGTTGAACGTTTGACTTCGATGTGGTGGAGTTGCGGCGCGAGGCGGAGTGTGGCAGGGCGCGGCGCTGAGCGGGGCGTGGGAATCATGGTCGGTTGCCGGGATTGCGGCCGGTTGCGGGAAATCGCGGGAGATTGCGGCGAATCGGCCGGCTGGCGCATAAACTCCCGGGAGAACAGTGGAGTCAGAGCGAATTTTGCCGGAACTCCCAACAGAATCGTTGGAATCATGCGGTTCGCAAAATCAGGGAGGCGGGAGTTCAACATCAAATCAACACGAACACGATAAACTCCCGGCAGAACAGTGAGATTGGGACAGGTTGCGCCAGAACTCCCAACAGAATCATCGAAATCATGCGGTCCACAAAATCAGGGAGGCGGGAGTTCAACATCAAATCGACGTAAACACGATAAACTCCCACAACCGATTCCGCCGGCATACGCGCAGCGACGGAAGAGTCGTGGGGAATCGGCGGAGTGCGATGTTACGGGTGGTGACGGCAGAAAGATTGCAGGGAGTAAGACGGCAGCCGGATTGCGCGCGGCGACTTCCGGTTTGGAGTCAGATACGGGGATTGCAATCGGATGCAATGCGCCGGGTGCAGTCGAGCGCGGCCGGGGACGACCGGATGAGCGGGAACGGTCGGAGGCGGGAGATTGCGGCGAATCGGCCGGCTGGCGCATAAACTCCCGGGAGAACAGTGGGATTGGGACGGGTCGTGCAAGAACTCCCAACGGAATCGTTGGAATCATGCGGCTCGCAAAATCAGGGAGGCGGGAGTTCAACATCAAATCAACACGAACACGATAAACTCCCGGGAGAACAGTGAGATTGGGACGGGTCGTGCAAGAACTCCCAACGGAATCGTCGAAATCATGCGGCTCGCAAAATCAGGGAGGCGGGAGTTCAACATCAAATCAACACGAACACGATAAACTCCCGGCAGAACAGTGGGATTGGGACGGGTTGCGCCAGAACTCCCAACGGAATCGTCGAAATCATGCGGCTCGCAAAATCAGACCACCAGGAGTTCAGCATCAAATCGACGTAAACACGATAAACTCCCACAACCGATTCCGCCGGCATGCGGACGCACCGCGGATTTCCAACGCTCTCAATCAGGATCTGATCCGCAGCAATGAACGATTGACACGCACCCGGGGAGTTCTTCCACGCGATGAAGGAATCCGTGCAAACTCCCACAGCGGCCAAAGCATCAACATGCTAAGGAACATGCTTAGACCTGATTTCGCCACGAATCGTCATAAATCGCGCTCGCCTTACAAACTGGTTACGCGGAGCCGGCCGTCAGCGTAACCAGTTTGTGTGAGGATGAACGAGACTGCCACAATTGCTCGCCACCACGATTGGCCGTCACACACCTGCACGACCGGCATGAGACAGGGGCAGATGAACCTGTGAATCGATTCTGCCGACCTTCAGTTCTCAATGCGCAATCTCAATATCTCAGCGAAACGTCGAGATCAGCGAGATTTTCAGAAAAATCTCTGAAAAACTCCGACGGGAACGCAAATCCGAGATTTATTGAGATTCTATGGGCCAGCCCGCATGAATGAGGCGCCCTCACAGCGTTGATATTCCGCGGTTCTCAAGAATCCGCCATCGCTGTGACGACTCGCCAGAATCTGGAAATCTCGCGAAAACATGTCCAGACGCGAGATATTCAGAAAAATCTCTCAATATCTCGCGACAGAAGGGCGAATCCGAGAGTTTTTCAGACTCCAATCTGAATATCTCGCCAAATCGGAGGGGGCTGCGGTCACAGGCGTGCCGGGATGCCTTCACCTGCACAGCCAGTGCGAAAACGCAAGCGGCCGGGCACCTGTTTCGCCCCGCAATGAGGAAAACAGGCACCCGGCCGGCACATCGCACGCATCACACGCATCACACGCATCACACGCGCTCAGGCTTTGCGAGACGTCGCAGCCACACGCGCTAGCACAAAGCGCGCTGCCCGCAACCGAACTGACATTTACAACCCGCCACCGTCGTCGAGCCACACGCACTTGTGCAGGGCAAGCCGCTCGCGGCGTCACTTCACTTTCTTGATGCGCATAATCAGGTAGGCGGCAATCAGCACAATCACGATGGCGACGATGAACACCACACGATAGGCGGATGGCGGCGTCGCGGTCACATGATGCATGCCCTTGGAAATGCTGATGATCGTCGACGTGAACACCGAGCCGATCACCGTGGACAGCGTGTTCGCAAGGTTGAGGATACCCAGATCCTTGCCCGCTTCGTCAGGGTTCGGCAACACGGAAACGTTCAGCGCCTGATCGATGGCATTGTACACGCCGTACCCCAAGCCTGCGATCGCAGCAAACAGCAGCATGCCGACGCGACTCGGCATCGCCAGCGGCATCACAATACCGACAGCGAACAGGCAGCTGGCCAGCGCAACCGGCAGCTTGCGACGGCCGATCTTATCGGTAATCGGACCGGCGGTCAGCGCGGCAATCAGCGAAACCACCAGCGTGATCACGCCCATCACGGCAATCAACGCATTCGCGGAATCCTTCGCCTTAGGCTGCCCGGCGAAAATGTAATCCTGCGAAATGTAGAACAGATAACCGTTGATCATCCAGTAGCCGCCCATCATCAGAGTGCGGCCCACCAACGCGAAGTAGAAGTCAGGCGCGTGACGCGGCGGACGGAAGTTCATGAGCACGGACTTCGCGGTGATTTCCTCGCGCTTCTCGTTCTTGTTGGACCCCTCGCGCGGCCAGATGGCGACCGTGATGATACCAATCAACACGAACACCGCCGCGCCAATCAGCCAGCCGAGCGTGACACCGGTCGCGCCGTTGTCGTTGAGCTTGGCGCCGACCACGTTGCCGAGCGTCTGGCCAGTGGCGATGCCAGCACCATAGAAGCCGGAAATCGTACCGCGGACCTTGTCGGGCACGCGGTCGGACATAGTCGCCACGAACGGGGCAAGCATGATGTTATACCCCAGCTGGGCGCAGCACCACAGCACAAGAATCGCCGGGAAACTGTGCTGGGCGAGGGCGATCAGGCCTACGGACAGGCCGGCGATCAGGCCGCCGAGCACAATCCACGGGCTACGCTTGCCGAACCGGCTGCGCGTCATATCGGACAGCGTGCCAAAAATCACGTTCGCCAGCAACGCGACGATGGAACCGACCGCGTTGATGGTGCCGAGCATGGATTCCTTGGTGGCAGGATTGATGTTCTGCAACACCTGCGGCAGAATCACCGTGCTCAATGCAACCCACGGGATGGCGCACGCCACGGCGCTCAGCGTGAAGCCGACGCCAAGACGCATGATTTCGCTCTTGGACGGCCGATGCCCGTCAGCGCTGACCATCGGGTCGCGCATATCGTTGAACGCCGAATTCGGGTCAAGCACCGCCGCGTCCACGGAACTCGCCATCGCAGCCACCGGAGTGCCGCTTTCCGCGACCATGCGTGTCTCCTGGACGCCTACAGATGCCGCAGAATCCTCGCTCTTCGCCTTCTTGGGCAACGGGACAGCGAGACGGGAAACCGCCTCTTTCTGCTCCGGTGTCAGCGCCTTGTCCAAATCAGGACGGTCATCGATACCCGGGCGGACATACCCGTTGCCAGGCTTCTTGCCGGCAGCCCCGCCGGTCTCATTGTCGGTCATGTCAAATCCCCTTTGTTATGTGACTGCCGCTGCCAGCCCATCAGGGTCAGCAGCGGCAGTCAAACGTTGTCATGCGACCGCAGGCGGATCCGCCAGCAGGTCGTCGGTTTCATGCTCGCCGGCCGCATCCGACCAGCGCAGCGTGCACACGGAAGTCTGGTTGTCAACGCCCAGACCGCGTTTCGGCTCGAATGTGAGGGTTGCCGACGTGGTCTCGCCCTTCCAATCGAAGGTCAGCGTGTCGCCCTCATGACTGAAGGTGAACTCGCCGTCGAATGCGTCAAGCTGGTTGCGCATGCGGCACAAGGCATTGAGCGCCTTGACGACCGGACGTTCGAGATTGCGATCGATTTCCTCCACCGAATAATAGTGGCGATTGATGTCGCGGCCGACATTCGTGCGATGCAGCAGCTCCATGTCATTCGCCCCTGCGAGCGCCCCGACATAGTACACTTGCGGCACGCCGGGCAGGAAGAACTGCACGGCACGTGCGGCGAGATAATGCTGGTCGTTGCAGCCGAGCGCCGAATAGTACGTGGAGTTGACTTGATAGAGGTCGAGGTTGCTGGCGGCGGCACCGGTTGCGGCACGGGATTCGCCGTGGGTGTTCTCGTGGATGGTTTCGACGAGCTGGTCGACTTCCTCGTCGGGCACGAGGCCCTTGAGGCTGCGGTCGAGCTGGTCGGAACCGATGTCGATGACGCCGATGCCGTCATGCGTGTCGAGTACGGTGACCGCGTTGTTCGGGCGCACCTCGACCCACTTGGCGATCGGCTCGGTCTTGCCGGTGGTCAGGGCGTGCAGCAGCAGGCCCGGAATCGCGAAATCGTAGACGCGATCAACCTTGTTGGCGATGGCGACCTGCTTCTTGTAGTAGGAGTGCACTTCGATCAGCGTTTCGAGACCGCGGGATTCGGCTTCCGCCTTAATCCGGCCAATGAGGTCGAAGGTCTTGGGGGTCATGAAGCAGCTGGTCTTAGCCTGCTTGGCGCCGTAGCCGACCGCGTCGAGACGGATGTAGCTCACGTGGCTGCGCGACAGCTGGTCGAGGATGGACAGCAGGTAATCCCAACCCTCCTTGGAATCGGTGTCGATATCGACCTGCTGCGGGGTGAAGGTGGTCCACACGAGACGGGTCTTGCCGCCCCACGTGTAGTGGGTGAACGGCAGGCCCGGGCGCGGACGGTAGATGCCGGCGAGGTCCTCTTCGGCGGCGCCGTCGGGGAAGACGCTCGACATGGTGAGGAACATCGGGTAGTAGGGGCTGTCTTCGCCGCGCTTCATGACGTCTTGGAATTGCTTGGATTCCCAGGACATGTGGTTGACGATGGTGTCGACCATAATGTCGTGCGTTTTGGACAGCTCGGCGATATCATCCCATGTGCCCAGGCGCGGATCGACCTTGGTGTGGTCCACCGGGTCGAATCCGGCGTCGGCGCCGTCGAACGGGGTGAAGAACGGCAGGATGTGCACGCCTTCGTAGACACCGTCAAAGCGGGTGCGCAGCACGTCGGTCAAGGACTTGATGGTGCCCTCGCCTAACCGGTTGGCATAGGTGATGAGCTGGACTTTGTTCTTCATTGACCCTCCTTCGACGCCAAACACAGAACACTTTCAGTGTAACGGGTTTTCGGCGGTTTTTGTTGGATTTGGCGATTCGAATCACCGTCCGCCATCATCATTCCCGAATGATTCCCGAACGCGTATCGAACCGGTTTGATATCGTACGCGACGGGGTGGTCATGATGCCTTGCGACACGCGGTCTGCGGCAGGAATTCAGTGACGATTCACGCTGGGGATATCCTCGAGTTCGAATCGGTAGCGCTGCCAGACGTCGGGATACTTCGCGCGGTCGACCTCGCCGGCGAACATCTCGAGCGGGCGCACCCACAGCGAGCCGTCACCATACAGTTTGCGATACACCACCACCGGCAGGCCGGACTCGGAATCCGTGGCGAAATCCTCCACAAGATACCGGTCACCCTTGAAATGGCGGTAGATGCGGCCGCGGATGATGCGGCGGCCGGAGTTCGATTGCGCGGAGGCGGGCGGTTCGGTTTCGGCTGGGGTGTGGGGGGCTTGGCTGTTGTTCATGCCTCGCATCGTACACGGGCGGGGTGGCGAGCGTCGTGCATCCGTCCTACTCACGGTTACTTTTCCATACGGTGAATTTCGAGGACCGATTGTGCGGCCGCGGAGAGTCAGGCTGGCAGAGACGGCTGCGACGCGGAATCAAAACCGCAGAATATCAACGATCCGATGGCAGTGAGCGTTGCACGGCACTCTCCCGTTCCATGGTCACTTTGCCATACCGTGCGTTTCGACATTCGATTCTGCGGATGCGGACACATGATTCCCGAGATAATCGGGACTTTACGCCGAGACGGGCCATGAATGTGTAAAGTCCCGACTTTCCGCGGGAGATTAGCGCGAATCGGCCGATCCGTGGGAAAACTCCCAACGGCATGATTTTGCGAACCGCATGATTCCAACGATGTCGTTGGGAGTTCTTGCAGAACGGAGTCGAACTCGACAATTCTCCCGGGAGATTATCCGCCCAATGGCTGATTCAGCGCAATCTCCCGCTTCCGACCGTGGATCAGCGCACCCAGTTTGGGATTGGGATCAACGGTGAACGCGGGCGGCAATGCCGGCGAGCGGGTGCCACGCGTCGAGATGCGGCATCAGCACTTTGCACACCAGCGCACTCACCGCGACCGCGCAGCCGGCGGGCACAAACAGGTTCACCGGCGCGGCGGCGAGCTCCATCACCAAGCAGGTCGCCATCAGCGGCGCCTGCTGAGATGCGGACAGCAACGCGCACGCGCCAATCAGCGCATACACAGCGAGCATATTCGTATGGAAGCACGTCATCCACAGCACGCCGAGAATCGCACCCATCGACGCACCCAGCGCGATGCCCGGCTGCAACACACCGCCCGACGCACCAGAACGGATGGTCAGCAGAGTCAGTATGGCTTTCGCCACAAACCCGATCAGCAACCCCGGAATAACAGACAGTTCAACCGCGCTCGAGAATCCCAGCTGCCCCAACGCACGGCCGTTGCCCATAAGCTGCGGCAGCCAGATTGCGGCGACACCGGTGAGCGCGCCGGCAAGCGGCATGGTCCACAGCAGCGTCACACCCGTGGACTTATGCGATTCAGCCCATGCGGAACCGCGGCGGAACAGGGCGCCGCACACCCCGCACACCGCGCCGGCAATCAGTGCGAAAGCAATAAGATCCGGCGTGAACAGGGCGCTGACCTGCCCCAAATCGTAGAAGGTATGCGTACCTTTGACCAGCGAGGCCGTCCACGCCGCCAATGCCGAACCGCCGAACGCCAAAGCCACAGTTTCCAGACTGATTTCGCGCAGCAGGATTTCCGCGGCGAAGAAAGTTCCGGCGAGCGGCGCGTTGTAGACGCCGGCGAGACCCGCAGCAGCAGCGATCGCAACGAGTGTGCGCGTATCCCGCTTGCCAAGCCGAGTAAAACCCGCGAACCGCTGGCCGAGCAGCGCGCCCAATTCGCGCGGGGCGACTTCGCGGCCAATTGAGGCGCCCGAACCGACGATGAAAATCTGCAGCATCACATGCACCACGGTCTGCCACGCGGGCATGCGCGAGCCGCCCACCGCCTGTTTGACCGACGGCACTTTGGTCGTGCGCGTACGCAGCAGCCACCAGATCACCGCCGCGACCGACAAGCCGACGAACACGGACACCGCCCGTCGCCACGCCGGCACCGCGAACGGACCGGGAGCCGAAACCCCCTCCACATACCCGAGGAACACGTGTTCCACGCCATAGAGCATGAGGGTGAGCAGACCGGCCGCCACACCGGCGAGCGCGGATGCAATCGCAACCGCCGTCGTGAGCCTGGTAACACGATGAGTACCAGTTTCCGCGTTTTCTGCCGGCATGTCGGCACGCGTATTGTTGTCAGCCTGTGTCATCTCGCCTCTCTCACCTGTCATCTCACATCTGCAGTCCCGCACTTGTCGCTTCGGCATGATGATTTCAGCACCGCGATTTCCGCACTGTCGCTTCCGTATCCATCATCGGCGCATCCGGCGACCGGGAGGGTTGGCTCAGACGGTAGAACGCCATTGACACGTTGGAGCAAGACCGATTACACGCATCAACCCGGCGCGTATCCTGCCCAATTCCAATACTTCTGATCAGGCGATCGGACAATCAGGCCATC
This sequence comes from Bifidobacterium thermophilum DSM 20210, assembly GCA_000771265.1. GTDB lineage: Bacteria > Actinomycetota > Actinomycetes > Actinomycetales > Bifidobacteriaceae > Bifidobacterium > Bifidobacterium thermophilum. Next base: position 22,120 of record JDUB01000015.1, on the reverse strand, counting down.
TGGCGGGTGGTGTCGCCGACATGGAGGGAGACCGGCACGATATCGACTGCCGCGGCGTTTTTGGATTCCTTACCGGCCTTGGAATCCTCACCGTCCTTGGATTCCCGACCTTCCGGCTCGTTGACGGCGTCGACGATGCGTGCAGCCAACCGTTCGGCAATCGCATCGAAATCCTGCTTGACGACCGTCAGCGTCAGTCCGGCGCAATCCACCAAGCATGTACCGTCATACCCGATGATCTGCACATCACGCGGCACGTTCAGCCCGTGCGCGAACGCCTCTTTCACCGCGCATGCAGCGACCACGTCAGAACCGACAATCGCATCGACCGGCGGAATCCCGGCATCGCCGACGCCAGAATCGTGGGCAGAACCGCCGGAACGCGATTCGCTGAGGCGGTCGAACAGCAGATGCACCGCCCGCGCGTACCCCTCGACATCTGTGACCGGTCCGCACGCCACATACTCATGCCGAATTCCAGCCGCATCGAGCCGCTCCCCCAGCGTCTGGAAATACCGCACCGTGGGGAATGTGGTCGCCCCTTCGCCGCGATCATCGAACTGACTGCGCGGGCCGCCGACCATCACCACATGGCGGGCCCCCGACTTCACCAGTTGCTCGGCAACCAGCCGACCGCCCTGCTCATGATCGGAACGGACTGTGGCGATGGTATCGCCCAGCGCACGGTCGAACGCGACAACAGGCCGGCCAATCGATGTCCAGTAATTCGCGGGATGATCAGTATGGGCGGCCATGATGATTCCGTCCATCATATGCCGGCGCAGGCGGCTGACATACTCCGCCTCACCGGTATCCGCATCAGCTGTAGAACACAGCAAAGTCTGCAATTCACACTTCGCGAGCCGCCCCTGCAACGCGGACACCAACGTCGCGAAAAACGGATGACGCAATGTCGGCACAATCACGCCGATCATGCCGGTCCGCCCGCGATACAGATTGCGTGCCAGCTCGTTGGGGATATAGTCCAATTCGCGCATCGCCTGTTCAACGCGACGACGCATCTCTTGCGAAACGTATCCGGAAGCGTTCACCACCAACGATACGGTGCTTAAAGACACTCCGGCCTTTTTGGCCACGTCGCGCATTCCGACCACGGGTTTCTCCTCACGAAGCTTGATTCAAGCGCTCTCTGTTGCTTTCCGCTGCTCTCTGTTGTGCGCGGACGGATACCGCACGCCAAGCGGGACTTGAACCGCCGGGCGGCGTGCATCGCGCCTGCTACCGGCATTGTACTATCGGGACGAATCGAGCGGCGGCACCGGTTTCGTCATCATGCGTTGCAATGGCACCGCTGGAGCGCGTGAGGTGCGGGATGCGGGGGTACGGGATGCAGGTGCGACCGCGGTTCGGCAGACGCTCAGCGCGTCACAGCAACCAGCATCCACCCCAACGCAGCGCACAACAGCGGCGCCGCAATCGTCGCAAGCAGATACCAGAGCGCAAGCCACCAGCGACGATTACGGGCAAGTGACACCATTTCGTTGATGGCGGCCGAAAACGTGGACATGCCGCCGAGAAAACCCGCGACGAAAATCAGGCTGGTCGCGTGATCGACCGTATGGTACGCGTAGCCGGCCGCCGCCATGCCCGCACAGAACGAGGCGAGCACGTTGACCAGCAGCGTCGCCAGAGGAAACGCGTGATGCCAGCCGCGGCGAATCGAAACGTCGAACACATAGCGAACCATTGTGCCAAGTCCGCCGCACACACAAACCAGCAGCATCAGTGCACCTCCCCGGTCACCGGATCAGGAACCAGCGGGATTTCCGCGGTGATGGGCGTCGGCTCGAACGAGGCCGGCATATTCGGGTCGCTTCCGGCTGCGACGCCGTTGGCGGCAGTGGAATCACCGCCGGTGGAAGTCTGGGCGTGTCCGGAGGCAGGATTTCCGCCCCCAACCGACGTGGAATCGGCGCGTCGCGCGTTATGTGACGCCTTGGAGCCGCCTGACATGCGACGCAGCGACTTGGCGGCCCGCGACGCCGTCAGCACGTGTGCCAGCAGTACACCGGCGATGCAGCATATGGTGCCGACGACCACACTCGCCACCATATAGGAAACGGCCATCCACGGCTCATGGTCGAGCATATCGGTCAGGCTTTCGACCGCCACGGTGGACATCGTCGACAATCCGCCGCACAAACCGAGCCCAAGCCCGCGGCTGAGCAATTGGCGGGTGCGCCGGCGAATCCACGAGGCGTGCGCCATCGTTTCCGCAAGCAGCGAGAACAGGAAGCAAGCCGCGACATTCGCGATGAACGTACCCACGGGGAATTCGGTGCCAGACGACGGGAACAGTGCGGACACACCGTAGCGGACGGCGGTGCCGACAAAGCCGCCGAGGAATACGACCAGATAGACCAGTCCGTCGGCGAGCGGGTTGAATTGGGCGCGGAGTTTTTTGATTGGGGCCAGCGAAATCTGCGGAGGATTCGGGGATGCCGCCGCACCCACCGGGGCGTCGTGCTGCTCGACCTGTTCCATCATCAAGGTCTCGGGATTCGGCTCGTCGCCGGTTTCGCCGTGATTGCTGGATTTACTGGGGTTAGTGGAACCGTCTGAACCGCTATAGTCGTTGAAATCACCGGCAACTGCAGGAGTGCCGGAATCTTCGAAGTCCGCGGGACTGCCCGAATTGTCAGGACTGTTGAAATCAGCGGGATGACCCGGATTGGCGGGATTGCTGAAATCGCTGGAATCGGCGGAATCTCGCCCGTTAACCGATTCAGATGCGGAGGTCAGCACTGTCGATATCACAGGGATATCAGGGACTTCCGGCACTGCTGGGACTGAAGCGGGGACCGAAGCGGCAGAAGCAATCGAAGCGACCGAGAACACCGACGTAACGGCAGGGTCAGCAGGAGCTGGGGAACCGGCGGAATCCGCGGAATCAGCAGAAAATGCGGCAGATGCAGGCTCGGCGGAGTCAACGGGAGATGTAGAAGATGCAGGTTCAGACGCGACAGCCGCGCGCTGCGGAACCGCCGTTCCCATGGCACCCGGCAGCGATGCCTCGCCGCCTTCGCCGTCTTCGTCGGGGACATCCACGTCCCGACCATTCTGTTGCGTCATGTGTCACTCCGAAATCATGTATGTGAGGCGGAATCGCCCGCCGCCGTCCTTACTCGCGCCACCGCGAATCGCGGCAATCCACTATGGTACCGCAACCATCGCACGAACCGTGCGGAACGGCACGACCGCAACGGGTCACAGACGGCAAACGCACGCCTGCCGACTAGTGGCTGCCGACTGGTGGTTGCCGCCCGCCGACTCACGACTGTGCAGACGCACAGCTGCACAGACGACGAAGCGGCCGGCACGCACGTAGCGCACCGGCCGCTTCGTCGTCCCCCGCACCGGCTTCACCCACCGGCTGAGCGGCTCCAGCCTGCCACAGACCAGTCATCTGCCAAATCGACGCGCCGCCCACCGGCATCGTGCCCGATCGGCCAACAGCCCGGTCCGCGACCAGCCCAGTTATCAGGAATCAGAGATCAGCAATCGGCAATCAGTCATCTGCCATCAGTCAGTAGACACCTTGCCAGACTGGACGTGGTCGAACACCGGCTTGTTGTCCTCGCCGTACTTGTACACGCCGATATTCGCGGAGCTCGGATCGTGGTCCTTGTTGAACGGGCCGATACCGGTCTGGCCAACATACTCAATGTCCTTGCCGTCCTTCAGCAGCGCCACGCATTCCTTATAGGATTTGCACTTCGTGCCGCCATTCGCGCCCGACACCGCGAGCAGGTTCTTCTGGATGGTCTCGCCGTCGGCCTTGCCGCCCTTCTGCGCAGCGAGCGCAAACAGAATCACGCCGTCATACGTTTCAGCCGCATAGGTGTAATCCTTGACGCTGCTTTCCATGGACTTGACCTTCTTCTGGAAGTCCGCAGTCGCGTGGGCGCCCGGAATCGTGCCGGTCACGCCCTTGAGCGTGCCCTTGTCGAACGTGTCGGCATAGTCGGAGGTATTGCCATCGACCAGATACAGCTTCGTGGTATCAATGCCCTGGCTGATCATTTCCTTGATGAGCGCCTTGGTCTGGTCGAAGGCGATAATCGCGATGGCGTCCGGGTTGGAGGCCTTGATGGTGGACACGAGCGAGGAGAAGTTCGTTTCGGTCGGGTCGAAGGCCTGATCCGCGCCATAGACGACATCTACGCCGGCGGCTTCGGCGGTCTTGGCAATCGTATCGCGCAAACCAGTGCCGTAATCGTCGTTGAACGAGGCGATTGCAAGCTTCTGCACGCCATCCTGGGCAATCACGTTGCCGAGCACCGCGCCCTGCACGCTATCAGGGGCGACCGTGCGGAAGAAGTACGGGTCAACGCCGGACAGGCTCGCGGACGTCGCGCCCATCGAAATCAGCGGGACCTTCGCCGCGGAAATCTCCTTGTACACGTTCTTGACCACGGAGCTGGATGCCGGGCCGATAATCGCCGACGGCTTCTTGGACAGCACCGACTGGGTGCCGGACGTGTTCTGGTCCGCGTGGTCGGCGTCCGAAGTGTCGGCGCTCACCGACGTGGCCTTCTTGCCGAGCACGCCGCCCGCATCATTGATGTCCTTGAGGGCGAGCTTGACCGCGCCTTCCTCCTGCGGGGACATGTACGCCAGCGAGCCGGTCTGCGGGAACAGCGCACCGAGCACGAATCCGCTGCTCGCGCCGCTCGAGGCCGAGCCGCTCGATGACGAGGAACCGCAGCCGGACAATGCCAAGGTCAGTGCGGCGACGGCCGCGGTAGCGCACATCAGGGTTCGTTTCATTGACTTGCGCGATGATGTTGACGGCGTTGATGATGTTGAGTATCGCATGATAGTTTCCTCTCTCCCATGCTGATTCATTGGTGCGAAGCGGACGCTTGGACATTACGGTGATGTAGGCTTGCCGTTTCGTTTACCCGTGAATCTAAGCGTGGTTTGCAACACAGGCGTGTGCCGGATGTTTCCTGACCGTGACATGCGAAAACAACAGGAAATGTTGCGGGGTCGAGCGCATGGGCTCGGGGCGTGGGGGCGCAAGGAGCCGTCGGCGACGGGCATCAGCATCAGGAATATGAAGAAACGCGGGAGTTCCGAGCGAAAACGCAAGACAGCGGATAATCTCCCGGGAGATTATCCATGAAAACGGGATTCGGTGATAATGTGACAAGGAAAACGTTGGAATACCAACACGCCCAATATCAGCCCGTTGGGAGTTTACGGGACAAATCACGAATCACGCGAGAAGTCCCGCGATGATGGCGCCACGGAACGCCAGGGCATGACGGAGTCAGGCGGGGCGCTGTTCCCGTACCCGATTACGGCCAACGCCGCACCCCGCTAAAGTCACCCCTCCGCAGCAGCGAAATCCGGGATGACAACCCGCGGGGTGGAACAGTGACCGCGGGGTGCAGCGCTGGATACGCAAGAATGTTGGAATCATGCGGCGATTCTCTAGACGCACCACGCGCCGCCTACCGACCTTCTTCCTCGACCGTCTCCTCGAGGTTGCCCAGGTACAGGGAGATGACCTTCGGATCGTTGAGTAGGTCACGCCCACGCCCGGAGTAGGCGTTGCGCCCTTGGTCGAGCACGTACCCACGGTCGCAAATCTGCAGGCACCTGCGGGCGTTCTGCTCCACAATCACCACGGAAACCCCGGCTTTGTTGACTTCCTTCACGCGGATGAAGGTCTCGTCCTGCAGCATCGGCGACAGACCGGCGGACGGTTCGTCGAGCAGCAGCACGGACGGCTTCATCATCAGCGCGCGGCCCATCGCGACCATCTGCCGTTCGCCGCCGGACAGCGACCCCGCCAGCTGGTCCTTGCGCGACGCGAGTTTCGGGAAGATCGAGCTAACGTACTCGAACCGCTCCTTGAACAGTTTCGGTGCCTGGAACGCCCCCATCCGCAGGTTCTCCTCGATGGTCAGCGACGGGAACACGTTCTCCGTCTGCGGCACGAAGCCCACGCCGCGCGAGACCAGCTTGTCGGCGCGCATATTCGTGATATCCTCGCCGCGTAGCAGCAGTTTGCCGGACCGGATGTGCACCAGACCGAACAGGGATTTGAGCAGGGTCGACTTTCCGGCGCCGTTCGGGCCGATGATGCCGACGATTTCGCCATCATGCAAGGTCAGCGACGCCCCATTGAGGATGTTCACACCAGGCAGATAGCCGGCGATCAGATCCTGCGCGTCCATAAGCGGGTCGCCTTCCGGCTCGCCGACATGCACTTGCGAACGCGGCATCGCACTTTGCGTAGGCGAGTCCGTCACGGTCACACCGGCATCCGTGGCGTCCGCACCCGCAACAGCCACGCCAGCAGGTTCTTCTCGCTCATTCACCGTTACGTCACTCATGCTGTTCCTCCTCAAGCTTCTCAAGCGCCGCGTCATCTCCCAAATCGATATTCGCGCGGGCACCCAGATACGCGTCGATGACCGCCTGGTCGGACATCACGTTCTTCGGCACGCCTTCGGCCACGATCTTGCCTTCCGCCATGACCGTCACCCAATCGGCGATATGCCGGACCATGTTCATGTCGTGTTCGACGAACAGCACAGTCGTGCCGGTTTCGCGCAGCGCCATGATGCAGTCGAGCAGCGATTGCTTGAGCGCGGGGTTCACGCCGGCCATCGGCTCGTCGAGCATGACCAGCTGCGGGTCACTCATGAGCGCTCGCGCCATTTCGAGCAGTTTGCGCTGGCCACCGGAAAGCGACCCGGCGAAATCATCCTTCTTCTTCCACAGCAGGAAGCGCTTCAGCAGACGTTCAGCTTTTTCGCGGTTTTTCTCCTCCTGCTTGCGCCAACGGGCAGGAAACAGCGCTGCGAGCATACCTTCACCCGGTTGAACGGGGGCGCCCAGCAGCATGTTGTCCATGACGGTCAGGCGGCTCATGACTTTGGTCAGCTGGAAGGTGCGGACCATGCCCATGCGCGCCACCTGCTCCGGGGATTCGGATTTCAGCGGTTTACCGTCGAATTCCCACGTGCCGGTGTTCGGGGTGTCGAAGCCGGTCATGAGGTTGAAGAAGGTGGTTTTGCCGGCACCGTTCGGGCCAATCAGCGCGGTGATGCCGTGCCGTTCAATCTCGAAATGCTGCACGTCGACCGCGGTGACACCACCGAATTTGCGGGTGATGTTGTCCGCCACGAGAATCGGATCCGGCTTGGCCACACCGGGCGCGGCTTTCACGAACGACAGATCATGTTGCACACGGTCCGCGTACTGCGTGGATTCGAGTTTCTCACCTTCAGGCGCGCGGGTCGCCCAACGCGGCAAATCCGCCTCGGGAGTAAGGGAGCCGGGTGCCGCGGCGCCTGAGGCGTCGGATTGCGACACGTATGCCTGCTGCTGGAAGGGCTTGTCGCCGAAATCATCGGTCGCGTTCTTCCCAGTTTGCTGCGATGTTGACGGCCCTGACATCGAAGGCCCTGATGTTGACTTACGCATTGAACGCCAACTCCTTTCGGTCGCCGAGAATGCCTTGCGGCCTGAATATCACGATGCACATGAGCGCGACGCCCATAATCACCCAGCCAAGCGCCTCCACCTGGTCGGAGGAGATCACGGTCGTCGGAATCGTGCCGCGCATGAACTCCTTGATCAGGGTGAGCGCCACCCACAGCACACACGAGCCAATCAGCGGGCCGAACACGGTCGCCGCACCGCCCATCAGCAGAATCGTCCACGTGTAGAAAGTGACCTGACGGCCCAAGGAATCAGGCTGTACGGAACGCGGCAGCACGAAGATGATGCCGGCGAGCGCACCGAACGCACCGCCCAGGAACAGCGACTGAATCTTGAAGCGGGTCACCGATTTGCCCAGCGAGCGCACCGCGTTCTCATCCTCGCGGATGCCTTTGAGCACACGGCCCCACGGGGAGTTGAACCAGCGCCAGGTGAGGAACAGCGCGACGCCGACCAGCACCCAGGCCACGATGCGGATCCACCAGGAGTTCGCCGTATTGTTCGAGTAGGTCCATAGCAGGAAGGTCGATTGCCCGTCGGGCAGTGGCGAAAGCGCTTCGAATTTCGACGTGAAATCCTGCGGGGAGATGCCGCCGGAACCACCGGTGATTTTGGTCATCGCGGTGGAACGCCCGATAATGCGAACGATCTCAGCGGCCGCAAGCGTAACCATTGACAGGTAGTCAGGTCCGAGTTTGAGGGTCGGAATGCCCAAGAGCAGTGCGAACAGGAACGACAGGAACAGCGCCATGCACAGCGAGCCGAGAATGCTCCAGCCCATAGACTGGGTGACCGCGAAGCCGTAGGCGCCCAGCAGCATGAATCCCGCCTGGCCCATGTTGAACAGGCCGGTCATACCGAAGTGAATGTTCAAGCCGATTGCCGCAAGCGCGTAGGCGGCGGTTGTGGGCGCAATCAGTTCGCCCAACGAATTGGTGATGATAGTAAGGAAATCCATGGTTCAGCCCACCCTCTGTGCTTTGCCGAAGATGCCCTGCGGACGGAACAGCAGGACGATGATGAGGATCGCGAGCGCCGAAGCGTAGCGCATGTCGTTGGGGATGATGAGCGAGCTCATATCCGCCACGACGCCGATGATGAGGGCGCCGACGAGCGCGCCCGGCGCGGTGCCCAGGCCGCCGAGTGTGACCGCGGAGAACATGAGCAGCAGCAGGACCGCGCCCGTATTCCACGCGATGCCGTTGAGGTAGATGCCCATGAGCACGCCGGAAAGTGCGGCGAGCGCGCAGGACAGGATCCACACAATCCGCACCACGTGTTCCACGTTGATGCCGGACGCCGCAGCGAGTGCGGCATTGTCGGAGACGGCTCGCGTGGCCCGGCCGAACCGCGTGTGGTACAGGAAGTACGTGACGGTGGCGATGACCACGATTGCAATGGCCGCGGAAATCAGTGTCGCGCGGTCAGTGGTGATCGGGCCGATCTGGAAGCCGCGTTCCACGGAGGTGACAATGCCTTTCGTACTGCCGCCGAAGAAGAACTGGAACAGGTATTGCAGCACCATGGACAGGCCGATGGTGACGATCATCTGTTGAAGCGGGCCGACATGCTTGCGGCGCAGCGGCGCCCAGATGACTTCGTTCTGGATGAGGCCGGTCAGTGCGCCGATCGCGATGGCGAAAATGCCGGAGACGATGAGCGGCCAATGCAGCATCTGCGTGCCGACATACGCCATAAGGCCGCCGAGCGTGACCTGCTCGCCGTGGGAGAAGGAGCTCAGTCCGGTGGTGCCGTAGACGAGGTTCATGCCGACGCTCATCAGCGCGAGCATGAGGCCGAAAATCAAGCCAGAGTAAAGCTGCTGCCAGAAGCGCTGGCCGAAATTGCTGGAGCTGCCGGATGAGCTTGACGCCGACAAGCTGTCGGTTGTGGAGCTTGAGCTGCCCGACTTGGCTTTGCTTGACGATGATGCCGAGCCGGAAGCTTTGCCGGAGCTTGAAGAATCCGCCACGTTTGCCTTGTCGAAGCGGACAACCGCCCGCTGCTTGGAGAAATCGCTTTTGTCGATGCTCACGGTCGCCGTGTTACCGGGCAGGCCGTGACTTGAGGCGACGGATTTGTCGATGGTGACGGTGTATGAGCCGTCTGCGGTCACCGAGAACGCCCATTTTCCGGTCGAATCGGTGGTTGTGGTCGCTGATTCCTTGCCGGACAGGGTGACGGTCGCGCCGGCAACAGGCTGTTTGGAAGCATCTTGCAGGATGCCGTTCACGCAGCCGTTGGTGGCGGTCGGATTGCAGGTTGCGACCGCTTCAGCGGCCTGTGCGGATGATGGGAATGCGAGGAACGCCATCGGAACCAGCATGGCAAGCATGCAAGTCAGTATCAGGAACCGATGGCGCCGCGCAGTCGATAGTGCGTCTGCCATATGTAGTCCTCTCTCGATTACCCTCACCATAGGTGTTCGAGATTCGACTAGCGGTTGCAATAACGTTTCGCCGGGGTAACTTCGCAGTCATTCGTGTTAACACGGCGGGCACGCGGATGACTGGGCGGGCGAGCGGACGAGCGGACGAGCGGCCCGCACCGAATCGGAGAACACCGACCGAAAATGGATCCAGTCCGCGCCCGTGCCGGACCGCACCCGGCCACCAGCCACGGCATCACCACAAACCCGCGGAATCCCAACAATCAGCCGGCAACACAGGAACCGGACACCAGACCACCAAGCACAGTACCGCCCGAACCCATGGACTGAATCGGGAATCACACGACGAAATCGGAACCAGTCCACACCGGCACCGACCATGACACACACTGCCGACCGCAATCACACCACAAACCCGCGGAATACCAACAATCCGAACACACCTCCGTCATCAACCATCGCCAAACGAACCACCCAGAACACCCGAACCACGGACCAAACCGGAAAACGGAAACCGAAAACCGATCCAGTCCACACGCGCACCGACCATGACACACACCCCGGCAACCAAGCCACATCACAAACCCGCACAATCTCAACAATCAGCCGGCAGCACGAGCATCGAACAACGACGACTGACGACGGATGGCTCTGTCCCGTCGGCACCAAACAGCCGCAGGCAACTGCGGCGTCAATCAGCGCGGCGAGGCGCCGGATTCGGTCTCTTCCGCGTCGCATAGCCCGCGCAGCGCCGCGCGGACGGTCTGTTCCTCCTGACCGCTGAACAGTACGATCAGGTAATCGCCACCCCGCAGCATGGTGTCGCCACGCGGAACGATTTCGTGTTCACCCCGCCGAAGTCCAATAATCAGGCATCCGGACGGCCAAGCAACGTCGCGCACGCGATGCCCGTCTGCGGGCGCGCCCATTTCCAGCGGGAAGTCCATGATGCCGGACCCCAGATTGCCGGGCAGTTTCGCCGCCTGGCCTTGCGCGCGCATGTAGCGTTCCAGTAGCACGCCGTAAATGGGTTTTGTGCGTAGCATATCGGAAACGAGGAGGGCGATAAACGCGGCGGCGGCGACCGGCAACATGTGGGTCAGGGTGCCGGACATTTCAACGGTCAGCAGGATTGAGGTGATCGGGGTTTTGACCGATGCCGCCAGCGTGCCTGTCATCACGCAAACCGCGAAAACCGGAATCACCTGTGCGGAAAGCCCCCACAGGTCATGCCCGAGCGTGCCGAACGCGCCGCCCGCCAGCGCTCCGACCGCGAGAATCGGCATGAAGATGCCGCCAGGCACGCCGGAACCGAAACTCGTGCTGGTGAACAGGATTTTTACGACCAGTAGGATGCACAGCATGAGCAGGCCGGGATGGCCGCGCTCGGCGGTTTGCACGAGGTTCGAGCCGCCTCCGAGCACGTCGGGCAGCCACAGGCCGACCGGCAGGGCGATCGCCATGGCAATCATCGGGCGCAACCAGTCGGGTAGCTTGCCGTACAAGGTCTGGAATCCCAGCAGGGAACGGTTCATCAGCGAGCCAACCAGCCCGGCGATGATGCCGAGCGGAATCAGCCACATGTAATCGCCGAGTGGCAACTGCCGAATATCCCCGAAATCGAGGACCGGAGTGAGGCCAAAACAATATTTGGATACGAAATCCGCTGTCAGGGAAGCGGCGGTCGCGCCCATGAGGATGGCCGGGGAGAAGCTGCGGTGGATGCCTTCCAGCGCGAACATCATGCCGGAGAGCGGGGCGCTGAACGCTGCGGACAGGCCGGCAGCCGCGCCCGCGGTCACCAGATAGTGCTCCTGCACGTCTTCGCGTTTCTCGCCGCGCATGCGGTGCGACAGGAATTGCGCACCGGACGCGCCAATCTGGATGGACGGGCCTTCACGCCCCAATGACAGTCCGAACAGGGCGGCAAGCAGACCGCCGAGGAAGCGCACCGGCAGAATGGTCTGCCACTTCATCTTCAGGCCGCTCAACACCACGCCGTCGGTTTGCGGGATGCCACTGCCGGATGCCATCGGCTCTTTGCGGACCATCCATGCGATAAGCAGGCTGATGAGTATCGCAGACAACGCCCAGGGGGCAATCAGCCATGGGGTTATGCGAATCTGCGCGTACATCCACCGGGCGAAGCGAATGCTCAGTTCGATGCCTTGCCGGTAGATGACTACGAGCACGCCGGACAGCAGGCCGATGAGCACGCCAGCACCCGCCATGCGCCATTTGAGGCGGGCGAATGAGGTGAGCAGACGGTCCGCTGCGGCGTGCAAATCGTTCACAGGGCCGCCGCCAGCCACCAGCCGAGCGCCACGCACAGCAGCGGGACGACATATTCGAGGACGATATTCGCCACGGCAACCGCGCGCTTGCCTTTGCGCAGCAGGGTGACGCTTTCGTTGATGGCGGTCGAGAACGTGGAGAACCCGCCGAGGAAGCCGGTGGCGAGCACCAGACGCCACGGGCTGGCCGGGTCGCCGTGGTAGACGAAGGCCGCCGCGACGATGCCGGCGAGCAGTGAGGCCGCGATATTCACGACGAGCGTGGACAGCGGGAAGGCGTGGACGGTTGCGGTGCGTTCGTCCGCATTGTCGGGGACGCGGGACCACGGCTGTTTGACCGCGGTATCAAGCACGAACCGGGTGACGGCTCCGAGGCCGCCCATCAGGCACAGGAGTGCACCGATCAGGAATGATGTCATTGCCGGGCCTCCTGTTCTGCGGAGTTGGCGGAATCACCGGAATCACCGGAATCACCAGACCGGGCAGTTTGGCCGGCCGCCGCGGTACGTTCCGCGCGATGCCCGGTCGCAAGCCGATCAGCGCACCAGACGCCCGCGAACGCGACCAACAGACCGAATACCACACTGGCCAGCAAGTACAGCACTGCCTGCCACGCTTGCCCGCCGAGTATGCCGGTGAACCCTTCCAACGCGAGTGTGGACATGGTTGACAATCCGCCGCACACCCCCATGCCGGCGCCACGATTGACCAACTCGCGGTCGCGCGGGCGAATCCAATCGGCCTGTGCCAGATATGCGCTCAATCCTGCGTATACGAAGCATGCCAGCAGGTTCGCGGCGAGCGTGCCGAAGTGGAATCCTGCCGCCTGTTGGGGTATCGCCAACCCCAGCAGATAGCGCACGCAGGTGCCGATCGCACCACCGATGAACACCACCAGATACAGTTGTGGGTCGGCAAGCGGGGAACGTTTTGCCATGACTGTTTTCTTCCTTCTTCTGGCGCTCTCTTGCAGCTTACGGTTGCGGCCTCCGGAATGCTCTCCTGATGGTCAACGTGCCTCTTATGCCGGACCGGAGCCGCGACGCTTCTGCGCCCCGCCTCCGGTCCGGTCGGCATGCCGTGAAACGGAACTTGTCGAAGTCCGTCGAAACTCGTCGGAACTAGTCGATCAGCGAGCGCACCGAGATGATATGGTCGCGCTGCGGACCAGTGCCGATTGCGGAAATCCGGCATCCGGACAGGTCTTCGAGACGCTTGACATAATCCTGGCAGGTCTTGGGCAGGTCCGCGAAATCATGCACTTGAGAAATATCCTCGTTCCAGCCGGGCATGGTCTCGTAAATCGGCTTCGCCGCAGTGAAGGCTGCCTGGTCGACAGGCATGTCGTCATACCGGGTGTGAGTGCCGTCCGGGTTTTCCACGTCGTAGGCGACGCAGATTGGGATTTCCTTGAGGCCGGTGAGCACGTCAAGCTTGGTGAGCACGATATCGGTCAGGCCGTTGACGCGCACCGCGTACCGGTTGACCACCGCGTCGAACCAGCCGCAACGGCGGGGGCGGCCGGTGGTGACGCCGTACTCGTGGCCCTGCTCGCGCAGCCAATCACCCTGCTCGTCGAACAGTTCTGTTGGGAACGGGCCCTCGCCTACGCGCGTGATATACGCCTTGGACACGCCGATGACGCGGGTGATCTTGGTGGGGCCGACGCCCGTGCCGGTGCAAGCGCCGCCGGCGGTCGGGTTCGAAGAAGTGACGAACGGGTAGGTGCCGTGGTCCACGTCAAGCATGGTGGCCTGTCCGCCTTCGAACAGGACGGTCTTACCTGCGTCGAGCGCGTTGTTGAGTACGAGGGACGTGTTGGCCACGTACGGCTTAAGCCGTTCACCAAGCTTGAGCAGCTCGTCGGTGGTGCGGTCGATGTCAATCGGGCGGCGGTTGTACAGCTTGACCAGCATCTGGTTCTTCTGGTGCAGGCTCGCCTCGACTTTGTCGTGCAGGTGCTTCTCGTTGAACAGGTCGTGCACACGAATGCCGACGCGGTTGATCTTGTCAGCGTACGCCGGGCCGATGCCGCGACCGGTAGTGCCGATCTTGTGCTTGCCCAGGAAGCGTTCGGTCACCTTGTCAATAGTGCGATGGTAGGGGGCGATCACGTGCGCGGACTCGCTGACCAGCAGGCGCGAGCAGTCCACACCGCGGGCTTCGAGGCCGTCGATCTCCTGGAACAGGACTTCAGGATCGACTACCACGCCGTTGCCGATGACGGGGGTCACGTTCGGGCTGATGATGCCGCTGGGCAGCAGGTGCAGCGCGTAGGATTCGTCGCCGACGACCACGGTATGGCCCGCGTTGTTGCCGCCGTTGAAGCGGGCGACATAATCGACATGCGAGCCGATCAGATCGGTCGCCTTGCCTTTGCCTTCATCGCCCCACTGAGCGCCGATAAGAATGATTCCGGGCATGATGCACCTCCGCAAAACGCATGATTCCGCCGCCCACAGATTACCGTATCCCCTCTACCGGGTGGTGCGGGCGGCTTAGCTGACTCAGCGTCGGCAGAAGGCGAGCATACACAAACTGGTTACGCTGAGAGGCGCCCCAGCGTAACTAGTTTGTGGGTGAGTGAGCGACGGAACTTTCCTATCACGGAGTCGGCTGTCAGAATCGCCGACCAATTGGCCACACAGTGCGTGACCAATTCGGCGGTGCACTGCAAACTCGTAACAGCCTGCACACTCTTCTCCTGCCTTCTACCGACGCTCAATTCATCACGCAGTGCGTGACCAATTCGTCGAGCAACGCCCACGGGCGCCCGCCGCGCCACCTACTTTTTCGCGTCGCCGCCTTTATCGGCGAGCGGGGCGGCGCTGATGCCGGCGAGTTTGAGCAGGCCGCTGATGGTCACGAACTCGTAGCCTTGCGCTTTGAGGTCGTCAATGATGCCGGGCAGGGCCTCGATATCCTGGTCACGATTACCGCCGCCGTCGTGCATGAGCACCACCGCGCCGTTGTACGCGTGGTTGAGCACCGCGTCATGAATCGCTTGAGCGCCGGGATGCCGCCAATCCTCCGTATCGATGCTCCACAACACGTTGTAATCAATCAGGTCGTACACGTCCTTCCACTGGTCCACCGTGAACGAACCGTACGGCGAGCGCATCATACGCGTGCTCACGCCGGATGCCTTCTTCATATTGGCCAATCCGGCGGTGATTTCGGCACGCAACGCATCGCGCTTCATCTTCGGCATAAACGGGTGCGTGTTGCTGTGGCTAGCCACTTCATGGCCTTCGGCGACCATCCGCTTCTCCAAAGCCGGGTACTGCACCGAATACTGGCCCACGTCGAAGAACGTCGCCTTCACGCCCTTTTGTTTGAGGATGTCGAGAATCGGGGCGGTGTACTGACCGCTCGGACCATCATCAAACGTCAGCGCAATGACCTTATGACCTTGCGGACGCGGCGATACGCCGACAATCTGGGCATCAACTGGTTGAGCAACAACCCGCTTCGTGGTGCGTTTCTTGGAGATATCGCCAACCCAAATCTCGCGCTTACCGTCTTTGCCGCGCGTTTTCACCATCTGGATGACGCTGCCCTTGATATCAACCGACACAGTATAGGGAATCGGCGCATAGTCGATCGCATGCCCCTCGACCACATCTCCTCCCGACTTCACGGAAATATCAGCGTTGCCGGAAAACCGGGTATTGCCCCAATCCGCAGGGTCAATCACGCTGCCGTCAACCCTCAATTCCGCCGGATGCCCGCCATACTTCTTGATGACGCTACCGTCCACCGCCAGCAGCCGACCGGGATGGGTGCCGAAATTGTCATGGTCTTTCAACAGTTGTTTCGCCGTGGTTCCCGCGGAAATCTCCACCTGCTGCCCGTTGACGAATACGATGATATGGCGCAATCTGGCCTCCCAAGCCCACGCACCCGCGCACACCACAACCAGCGCCACGACAATCAGCACGGCAACCAGCTTGCCGACCCACAGGTGGCGTTTGCGTTCGCTCGCGCCGGTGGCGCTGTCGCCGAACGAGAGTTCTTCTACTTCCTTCATGGCCCTTCCATCCTGACGATCCTGATACGGTATTGTCACACACACCCGCCCCTTTGTGTAGTACCTCATGCAAAAACAACACACCGGGTTCGAAACGCGAATCCGGCACCCCCTGAGCGATAATGGAATCATGACTATTGCAACCCCTGAACGGTATGCCGAGATGCTCGATGCGGCGCGTCGCGGCGGCTATGCCTACCCCGCTATCAACGTGACCAGCACGCAGACGTTGAACGCCGCGCTGCAAGGTCTGGCCGACGCCGAGTCTGACGGCATCATCCAAGTGTCCGTAGGCGGGTCCGCCTACTTCTCCGGGCAGCGGGTCAACGACCGGGTCACCGGGTCGCTCGCATTCGCCGCGTTCGCGCACGAGGTCGCCGCGAAATACCCGAACACGGTCGCCCTGCACACCGACCATTGCGCCAAGCAGTATCTTGACGAGTGGGTGCGGCCGCTGCTCGCCGTCGAAGCGGATCAGGTAGCGCACGGCAAAGATCCGTCATTCCAGTCGCATATGTGGGACGGCTCGACGGTCCCGCTCGCCGAAAACCTTGATATCGCCGAGGAACTGCTCGCCAAGTCGGTCGCCGCGCATACGGTGCTCGAAATCGAAATCGGCGCGGTCGGCGGCGAGGAAGACGGGCAGCGCGCCGAAATCAACGAGAAACTGTATTCGACGCCAGCAGACGGCGTGACCGTCGCGCAACGACTCGGATTGGGCGAAAACGGGCGCTACATGGCCGCGTTCACCTTCGGCAACGTGCATGGCGCGTACAAGCCGGGCGTGGTCAAGCTGCGGCCGGAACTGCTGGGCGATATCCAGAACGAGGTCGCCGCGGCCGTGGCGGATGGGCGGATTGCCGGGCACGCCGCAGGGCGCGGATTCGCGGGAGAAGTGCCCGAAAACAAGCCGTTTCCGCTGGTGTTCCACGGCGGCTCCGGGTCCAGCGCCGAGGAAATCGCCGAAGCGGTGAGCCACGGCGTCGTCAAGATGAACATCGATACCGACACGCAGTACGCGTTCACGCGGGCGATTGCCGGACACATGTTCGCGCATTATGACGGCGTGCTCAAGATCGACGGCGAAGTGGGCGACAAGAAGTTCTACGATCCGCGCTCGTGGGGGCGCGAGGCTGAGGACTCGATGGCGCGGCGCGTGGTCGAAGCGTGCGAGCAGCTCGGGTCGGCGGGGCGGCGGCTCAAGTAGGCCGCTGTGTTTGGGGATTGTGCGTCGGCGCGTCCCCGTGTCGGCGCGTCCCGTTCGCGCGTCCCGTCAACCTTCTACCAATGCTGAGACGACCGTCGCGTCGGCAGAAACAGAGTCATCACCTTCTGCCGACGCTGAGATGACTGTGAACGTCGGCAGAGGCAGGATATCAACCAGCAAAGGAGCTGCAATGAAAGCAATCGTCACCGGAGCGTCGAGCGGATTGGGCCGCGACATGGCGCTGTATCTCGCCGAACTTGGGTATGATCTTGCGCTCGTGGCACGCAATCAGGCGCGTCTGGACAATGTAGCGCAAGAAGCGCAGCGGATCGCAAGCGCACACGGCAAAACCATCACGGTCGAAACCGTCGCACTTGATCTGGCGCAGCGTAGCGCGTGCGAGCAACTGTTCGCGCGCTACCGTAACGAACGCATCGACCTGCTCGTCAATAACGCCGGATTCGGCCTGTTCGGCGACTTCACCGACACCCCGCTGGACCGCGAGCTCGAGATGATCAACCTCAACGTGGTTTCCTACCACGTACTCACCAAACTGTTCGCCCGCAAGTTCAGGCGTGACGGGCACTGCCGGCTGCTCAACGTATGCAGCGCCGCCGGATTCCTGGTCGGACCGCGTCTCGCCACCTACTACGCGACCAAGAATTACACGCTCAAACTCACGCTGGCCGTAGCGCAGGAGCTGCGGCGCGACCGCGTTCCCGTCACCGTGAGCGCGCTGTGCCCTGGACCGGTCGACACGCATTTCAACGCGACCGCGGGCGGGGAATTCCTCACGCCGGGCGCATCCAGCCGCGCGGTTGCAAGGTATGCGATCGACAAGACGCTGGCCGGCAAGCTTATCATCGTGCCGACCTGGCAGGTGAAGGCCGGGCTGTTCGTCGCGCGACTCCTGCCGTGGAGTGCGCAGCTGCGGATCATGGACCGGTACGATCGCGGGCGGTAGAGCGCCCGAATCAGCGAATCAGGCCACCCAAAGCGTGTCTTTGTGAGGATTCGCTCACACAATGGGCGGTGCGGCACCTGAAATCAACAAGCCTGACGATTCCAAGTACCTCCGTGTGAGGATTCGCTCACACACTGACACCCCGAACCACCCGAATCAGCCCGTTTCCCACTCACCACCGGCCGTTGTGCGAGGATTGACGCACACAACCAGGCCAGCGCAATGGGCGACAAGCGCTGACAGCCGCCGACCCCTGTCAAGCAACATCAAACTCGGACTCGTGGCGGCGTGCACACGTCCCCAATCAGCGCGTGCAGGTCGGTACAGTGGGCGTCCGCGTGAATGGTGGCGGCCGGGTCGGCGAGCGCAGCAACGATTGCGGATAATCGTTCGGCTTCTTCACGATCCCGCCCGGACGATAGGACCGCGCCATCCGCCGCGAGCGTCGGCAGCATGAGCACGTGTGCGGCTTCGCGGATAAGTCGCGCCTGTACGACGCCGGTTGAGCGTGCGTCGAGTACGGTGTCGTCGTCTGTCGTCCCAGCGATGACGAGCCGGTCATCATCGAAGAGCTTTGATTCGAAGCCGTCCATGCCGACTGCCGTGGCGACGTGAATCGTGTCAACTGCACACGGCAAATCGCCCAGCATTGAACTGTCCGCGAGATACTGTGCGACCGCAGTCCCTTCGATTCCGACTGGCAGTACGACGAGCATGGTTCCGGACCATTCGGGGGCCGCGTTCATCACGCGCACGAGATCGTGCTTGCAGGCGCAGGTCAGACAGCAATCATCCATGGGGAATATGGTGGCGTCACCGCCGAGCAGATTGCTGTCGTCCCCGGGCTCGTAGATGGTTCTGGCCAGGGACAGGCCGGTTGGCGAGTCGGGGTCGGGCGTTACGTCGTAGGTGGCGACGCGTACTGAGGGGCGTGAATCCGCCAGGGAGAAGGCAACGGCGTCGATGGCGAGACGGTCGACTCCGGTCAGCAGAACGATATTGGCGTGCGGGGTTCCGGCTTCGGCGTTTCCCCATGATGGCAACGATGGATGGCGTGGCATGGCACTGCCTTTCTACAATCACTTGACGATAATGATTCTCAATATCTATAATGAAGCACATGAGCAATCATTGTCAAGTCCTCGGCACCCGTGCCGGCAAGGGCAACACCGTATCCCATTCACATAGGAAAACCCGCCGCCGCTTCGAACCGAACCTGCAGCGCAAACGTTATTTCGTGCCGTCGCTCGGCCGGCGCGTCACCCTCACACTGACGCCACGCGGCATAAAAACCATCGACAAGTACGGCATCGATGCGGTCATCGCCCGGCTGGTCGCCAACGGCGAAATACGCGTATAGCCCGCGCCCCACGCCACACCAGAACAACAACACACCGAAGAAAGGAAATCCATGGCCAAAACCACCGACATCCGTCCGGTCATCACCCTGCGATCAACCGCAGGTACCGGATCGACCCACACAACAACCAAAAACCGCCGCAACACACCGGACCGACTCGAACTGCTCAAATTCGACCCCGCACTACGCAAGCGCGTGATATTCCGGGAGGTCCGCTGATATGGCCAAACGCAGCCTCATCGCCAAACAGCGGCAGCGCGAACGCCTAGTCGCGGCATACGCCGAACGGCGGGCAACATACCGGCACGATTCAGTTAACCCGCATCTGCCCCCGGAAGAGCGCATGGAAGCGATGCGCCGACTGCACGCGCTCCCCCGCGACGCCAGTCCCACGCGCCTGCGCAACCGCGACGCCATCGACGGCCGGCCACGCGCATTCAACCGACGATTCGGCCTATCACGCATCAACCTGCGCAACAAAGCCCATCGCGGCGAACTGCCAGGCGTCATGAAATCAAGCTGGTAACAGCCTTCCCGGCAGGCGCCGCCGTCCACCGGCCCGGTGACTGCCCAATCAGCCTCCAATCAACCCCAAACAGCCGATAGGAGAACCATGAAACCAGACATCCCCCCAACATACGGGCCGGTCGTATTCCGCGACCAGACCACAGGCGAGACCTTCCTGACCCGTTCCACACTCGCCGGGCAAGCCGACCGACTAACGTCCATCACCTGGACCGACGGAGCCACCTACCCGCTGGTCAACGCGGATGTGACCAGCGCATCCCACCCGTTCTACACCGGCAAAGCCGTCGTCCTCGATTCCGCAGGACAAGTCCAGCGATTCCGCAGAAGGTACGGAAAACGCGGTCTCGACGGCAATGAAACCGACGACGGCAATAGCAATACCAGCCACAATCACAGCAAGAAAGGCAGTAGCTTATGAAAGTCAAATCATCCATCCACTCCCTCCTACGCAAAGACGGCTCAACCCTCGTGCGCCGACGCGGACACATCTACGTCATCAACAAGAAGAACCCACGATGGAAAGCGAGGCAAGGCTGATGGCCACACCGAAATACCGCATGTCACGCTCGCGGACCCGCTCGCGACGAGCACACTGGAAAGCCAAACCAGAACAGCTCATTGAAATGACCATGCCTGACGGAACCGTAATGCGCCTACCACAACGACTCGCGGCGGCGGCACGACGCGGGTATCCGCTGCGCTGATTGCGCTCGCCCGCCCGTCCGCGCGCCTTCTCACCTTCTTGCCTTCTCGAACCGGTTACGTTTACACCCCGCCCAGCGCAACCGGTTTGAGAAGGCGGGACTCGTCATGATACGAAAAATCGCGGCACCAAGCCGGTACCGCGATCGCGAGAGCGGATGACGGGAGTCGAACCCTACCTGACCGATGTTGCAAAGCCGCTAAATACCAGTGATTTAGCGGCTTTAACCGCTTGATTACGACCCTGTATGACAACATGGTGACAACAATTTGGGAACGACTCGTTTCGAGGCGTTCTCTCATACACCGCATGGTCCATCGCATCCCCATGCCCTAGCTGTTCCTAATGAATCGGCTGATCGGGCCCGCCAGCTTCACCATATAAATCAGGTGCGCGGCAACAGTGAGAAGGATCCACCAAGTGGGCCAGCCCATCGGATTGTGCGGGATCATGGCGAGACGCCCAGCCAAGACAAAGCCCACCATGGCAGCCAACGTCCAAAGAACGATATGAACGCCCAGGGTTCCTTCCGCAAGCCAGCCTCTCATCGCCGTAAAAACAGCCACCACATATCCGCCCACTATGAGCAGAGGTATGCCACAAACCACGGCTATCAACAGCAGCATGAGCAGAAACACGAGTGGCCGATCCCACCATCCGCTGGGGATGATCTCATTCAGCCGCGCATCGACACCAGCAAACCATTGGCCAACCACCGCGAACTGCTTCCCGCGCATATGAAGCCAGTCGAGCAATGCGGTAGTGAAAGCTTGCCAGCGGCCTTGCATGACGACAGCGAGCATCGGCACCATGGACGAACACACGCCCAGGCACAAAGCAAAAAGAACGCGCTTGTCACGCTCACGCTGCCTGTCGCTGTCCTCCTTGAGACGCCGACGCATCCGTTCCGATTCTTGCCTGACTTGTTCGGCGATGTCCTCACGTATCCGCTTCCGCTCGTTGTTAAGACGTTCGCGTTCATCCCGAACTCTGGATTCGTCGGTCTCAAGAACCGCCTCGCGACGGAGGATACGGTCACAACGTTCTCCCCTTTCTATGCACGCGCGTTCTCTCTTCCTGGTCTCTTCGAGCAGCCTGGCCGTCTCGTTGACGTCGGAGAGTTGCCTCCTGAGCGTCCGAGGTAGTGCCCGAAAGGTTGCGCA
>JDUB01000014.1 GCA_000771265.1 Bifidobacterium thermophilum DSM 20210 | reverse complement strand
CACGTTTAGTTCCTATAGCCCCAAAATCCTGGCCACAATCTGCAAGCATCATGGCATCAGCCTACCATGCACGCCAGCATCACATGGAATCTGGAGCGAGAAACAAAAAAACCGCAGCCGAAGCTGCGGTTGAAAGTGCCCCCTCGGGGATTCGAACCCCGGACACGCTGATTAAGAGTCAGCTGCTCTAACCAACTGAGCTAAAGGGGCAAGTTGGTTAGTCGATTTCTCGAACCGAATGATTACTATACTCGTCTCTGATTCGAACGCAACCCATGCGCCGCTCCGGCGTGTCGTTTTCTGACCGGTCTGCGAAAAACCTCGCATCAGGCAGCCAAGACCATGGTTCCCGCTACACTGGCACTCGCGCCGACGTCCGGCGCATCCATCCGCGAACCCTGCCACGGGCCAATCATGCCCGAAGCCGGCAGCGCGATGACCACCGGCTCCACGCGTTGAGGGCCGTGCGGCCAATGGAGGCACAGGCGCCCTGGCACGCGAATCCATTTGTTTCGTCGCGCAAGCGCAAAACCAGAGAACACAACACACAAAAACGAGAGAGAAGCAGAGCAGTGACTTACTCACTTTTCGTCAAACTGGCTGCCGAATTCGTCGGCACCGCCATCCTTATGGTGTTCGGCAACGGCTCCGTTGCCAACGTCGAACTCAAGAACACCAAAGGCCATCATGCCGGCTGGCTGAACATCGCCATGGGCTACGGCTTCGGCGTGATGTTCCCGGTGCTCATGTTCGGCGCTGTCTCCGGCGCCCACATCAACCCGGCCATGACCCTCGCCCAGGCCGTCAACGGCTTGTTCCCATGGAACGAGGTGCTGCCGTACATCATCGCCCAGCTGCTTGGCGCCATCGTCGGCCAGCTCATCGTCTACGTCACCTACTACCCGCATTACCGCGACACCGAAGACGCCGAAGCGATCCTCGGCACCTTCTGCACCACCGACGCCGAAAACGACCGCGTGAACTACTTCCTCAACGAGTTCTTCGGTACCTTCATGCTGGTGATCGGCGCGCTGTGCTGCCTGTCCATGCCGTGGGGTCAGAAAGATCCGGCGGCCGCATCCATCGTGGTCGGTTTCATCGTGTGGGGCCTGGTCACTTCGATGGGCGGCCCGACCGGACCTGGCCTCAACCCGGCCCGCGATCTGATGCCGCGTCTGCTGCATCAGCTGCTGCCGATTCCGCACAAGGGCGGCTCCCGTTGGGGTGAAGCCTGGATTCCGGTGGTTGCGCCGATTCTGGGCGCGATTCTGGGCGCGTTCCTGTTCAAGACGATTTTCGCCTGAACGACTGCCTAGCA
Source organism: Bifidobacterium thermophilum DSM 20210 (assembly GCA_000771265.1). Taxonomy (GTDB): domain Bacteria; phylum Actinomycetota; class Actinomycetes; order Actinomycetales; family Bifidobacteriaceae; genus Bifidobacterium; species Bifidobacterium thermophilum. The sequence continues at coordinate 90,417 of JDUB01000014.1, read as the reverse complement.
CACAGCCCGGCGGCGGCACGGCATCTCAGTCCGTGCCGCCGCCGGGCTTTCCTGTATCCGGCATTTGAATCCGGATTCGGTGAAAACCTCGCAAACCCGTTCCGCGAGAATCCGGTGATAGGGATACGTGGGACTAGACTGAATCCCAATGGTTCCCGCGTGGGGACGGGAAGCCGCACATGGCGTCATCTGGGCGCTGGCAGCGGTTGCGAAGAACAGAAAGGTAAATATGGACGCGGATCTGGTAATCGTCGGTGCAGGTTTGTTCGGCCTGACCGTGGCGCAGCAGGCGGTCGAGAAGCACGGCGCGAAGGTGGAAATCATCGACGTGCGCGATCACATCGGCGGCAACGCATATTCATACATGGACAAGGAAACGGGCGCCGAAATCCACAAGTACGGCGCCCACCTGTTCCACACCTCCAACCCGCGCGTCTGGGAATACGTGAACCGTTTCACCGAGTTCACCAACTACGTCCACCGCGTGTACACCACGCATAATGGCGAGGTGTTCCCGCTGCCGATCAACCTCGGCACCATCAACCAGTTCTTCCACGCGCACTACACGCCGGCCGAAGCCAAGGCGCTGATCGCCGAGCAGGCGGGCGAACTCGCCGGCACCGACCCGGCCAACCTCAACGACAAGGGCATCTCGCTCATCGGCCGACCGTTGTACGAGGCGTTCATCAAGAACTACACGGCCAAGCAGTGGCAGACCGATCCGAGCGAACTGCCGGCAGGCATCATCAAGCGTCTGCCCGTGCGTTTCAACTATGACAACCGCTACTTCCGCGACACTTGGGAGGGCCTGCCCAAGGACGGTTACACGGCGTGGATGGAGCGCATGATTGACGATCCGCGTATCCACGTGACCCTGAACACCGATTTCTTCGACGAATCCCAGCCGCTGAACAAGAAGGCGCTCGTCGGCAAGGTGCCGGTCGTCTACACCGGCCCGGTCGACCGGTACTTCGATTACGAGCTTGGCGATCTCAAATGGCGTACCGTCGACTTCAAGGAGGTCCGTTACGATGAGGGCGACCATTTCGGCTGCCCGGTCATGAACTTCGCGGATTCCGACGTGCCGTACACCCGCGCCATCGAGTTCAAGAACTTCAACCCCGAACGCAAGGATTCCCAGAACCCCGACAAGACGGTGGTTTGGGAGGAGTACAGCCGCTTCGCCACCCGCGAGGATGAGCCGTACTACCCGGTCAACACCGCGGAAGACAAGGCGCTGTACGAGCAGTATGCCGCCAAGGCCGCGCAGGAGCCGAAGGTCGTGTTCGGCGGCCGTCTGGGTACGTACAAGTACTACGACATGCACAACGTGATCGACACCGCGCTCACCGCCTACGAGGAACAGGTGGCACCGCTGCTCGGCTGAGCCGGGACGGGTGGCCATCGCACCGGATTGCACCGAAACAGCCGAAACGCCGGCATGGGATTGCTGATTCCATGTCGGCGTTCGCGTACTGTGCCACGGTAGGCCTTGGCGTGAAACGTATCTCATCCCGGTGCGACTGACCAGTCGCATCACCGGCAACTATCGGCCGCGCACGCCGGAAAACCGCCCCAATCGCGTCGCCATGCAACACAGCAGTCACACCGCAGACAGATACCGAACCCCAGCCACACTACCGCAGCAACGAAAAACCGTCTGCTGTGCCGAGAAATCTCTCAGCGTCGGCAGACGGTTATCAATAACGGGTAATCACGGTATCTGGCGGCAAATATCAACAATCATCTGTCGCCAGACACGCAACGCACCCAATCAGGCGTGCCACACGTCCTTGCCAGCGGCCTTCGCAGCCGCGACATCGGCGTCAAGCTGGGCCTCATTGGCCTCGGATTCGCCGGTGATGAACTTCTCGACGAGGGCCTTCGCCTCGCCGTCCTCGTGCTGAACGGCCGGGGACTTCATGAAGTACGCGGAAGCGGACAGCACCGGGCCGGCCAGATGGCGGTCAAGCGCGATCTTGGCGGCGCGCAGCGCGTCGATGACCACACCAGCGGAGTTCGGGGAATCCCACACCTCGAGCTTGTACTCGAGATTCAGCGGAACATCGCCGAAGGTGGTGCCCTCAAGGCGCACGAACGCGAACTTGCGGTCCTCAAGCCACGCGACATAGTCGGACGGGCCGATGTGCACGTTGTGCGGATCCATCTCGTGAGGAACGATGGAGGTGACGGCGCGGGTCTTGGAAATCTTCTTGGATTCCAGACGCTTGCGCTCAAGCATGTTCATGAAGTCCATGTCGCCGCCGACATTGAGCTGGTACGTGCGGTCGAGGCGCACGCCACGGTCCTCGAACAGGCGGGCGAGCACACGGTGCGTAATGGTCGCGCCAACCTGGCTCTTGATATCGTCGCCGACGATCGGCAGACCGGCCTTGCGGAACTTGTCAGCCCACTCCGGGTCGGAGGCGATGAACACTGGCAGGCAGTTCACGAACGCGCAGCCGGCATCGATGGCGGCTTGGGCGTAAGCCTTGTCAGCCTGCTCGGAACCGACCGGCAGGTAGCTGATGAGGATGTCGGCCTTGGTGTCGCGCAGCACCTGGGCAACGTCCACCGGCTCGGCGTCGGATTCGGTGATGACCTGACGGTAGTACTCGCCGAGGCCGTCACCGGTCGGGCCGCGCTGCACGGTGACACCGGAGACCGGCATGTCCTTGCAGAACTGGTACGTGTTGTTCATGCTGGCGAAGATTGCCTCGTTGAGGTCTTTGCCGACTTTGGCAGCATCAACGTCGAACGCCGCGACAAACTCGATGTCCTTGATGCGATAGCCACCGAACACATTGTGCATGATGCCGGGGATCTTCTCATCGTCCTTGGCATCCTTGTAATATTCGACGCCTTGAACGAGAGACGAGGCGCAGTTGCCCACGCCAGCGATTGCCACGCGAATGCTCATTTGGACTCCTCTTAACTAAGCGTTGCGTTATTCCAAACTTCAAGCATACCGTTTCGTTTGGAGAAGCACACACGAAATGAGGAAGAAACATCGCCAATCGGGGTGGACATGCTCCACCTGCCTGCCTTGTACAGACAAATCTGTGCTCATTGATGGTTTTTAGAAGGCCTAGGCGGCATGGACGCGGGCGCGGGTAGCGGCGGCTTGCACACAGCTTTGGTTCCGTCTCGGTTCATCCGTCCGCGCCCCGGCCTGAACCAATAATCGTCGGCAAGACACCAATGCAAGCGATACACGCTCTTCCCCAACCGGCAAACATCGCCGGCGAGTCTCAAGTTTGTAAGAGTTCCGGTCACAAGGAGCGGTTTTTCAGGTGCTCCGGCTACGGTTGCAACCATGGCTTCACAGAAACGTAGTGCTTCATCACGCCCACGCAGCGCGCGCAGCGCATCATCCACGCGCAGCGCCGGGAGCGACGCATACGATTCCAACAGCTCACAACGGGCTTCAAACTCGGCATCACACAGCTCAAGCGGTACACGCGCCTCCCAACACGGCTCCCATCGCGCACACGGCTCGCACAGCCAGCGCAACAGCCGTTCCTCATCCTCTGCATCATCGCGCCGAGTCGCGGCAACACGTCACAGCGGGCCGGGAACCCACCGCGCCGAGGGCAAAGGCCCGAAAACACGCGTCAAAGGCCGTCATCTGATTCTCAAATGGTCGCTCGGATTAATCCTCACATTCATCGCGGTCGCTGTGGGCGCATTCGCGTACTTGTATGTGACCACAGAAATCCCGCAGCCCGAAAAAGTCGCCATGGCCGCGAAAACCACCGTCTACTATTCCGACGGCACCACGCCAATCGGCAGCTACGCCGCTCAGAACCGCGAAATCATCGACTGCTCGACGTTGCCGAAATACGTTGGGCAAGCCATCGTCGCCTCGGAGAACCGCACCTTCTATCAAGACAAAGGCATTGATTTGCGCGGCATCACCCGAGCTCTGATCACCAATCTGCGCACCGGGTCGCGGCAGGGCGGGTCGACCATCACCCAACAGTACGCGGAACGGTATTATCTGGGCGAAACGACCACATACAAAGGCAAGCTGCGCGAGGCGATCCTCGCCATCAAAATCGCACAGACCCAGTCCAAGGACACCGTGCTGTGCAATTATATGAACACGATTTACCTCGGACGCGGCGCGTATGGCATCCAAGCCGCAGCGAAAACATACTTCAACAAGGATGCGAAAGATCTGACCGTGTCCGAAGCCGCGATGCTTGCCGGCATCATCCCCGCGCCGAGCACTTGGGACCCGGCGATCAGTCCCAAACAGGCGACTTCGCGATTCAACCGCGTGATTCGCATCATGAAGGAGGACGGCTACATCACCTCGGCGCAGGCCGCGGAGGCCGCCATGCCGCAAACCGTCGCCCAAACCACGGAAAACACCTATCAAGGGTATAAAGGCTACCTACTGACCATGGTCGAACAGGAGCTGGTCAATTCCAAGGCATTCACCAAGGATGAACTGGAAACCGGCGGATACAAGATTGTGACGACTTTCGACCCCACCTTGCAGAACGAGATGCAATCCGTAGGCGACAACCGGGCGTCCGGCATGCCGGATGGTATGCAGGTCGGCGCCATAGCGGCGGACCCACGCGACGGCAGCATCAAATCGATTTACGGCGGCACCGATTATCTGACCCACCAACTCAATAACGCCACGCAGGCCACCTATGAGCCGGGCTCGACGATGAAACCCTTCGCCCTGCTCGGAGCCGCGCAGGCCGGTGTCAGTTTCAACACCATGTTCAACGGCAACTCGCCGCAAACCTTCAAAGGTCTGATCAGTTCGGTGGCCAACTCCGGCAACGTCAGCTACGGCTATGTGAACCTGTACAAGGCGACCGCCTTCTCCGTCAACACGGCGTACATGCGGCTCAACGAGAAGCTCACACCGCAGAAAACCGCGGAAATCGCGCATTCCGCGGGCATTACGAGCGATATCGACGAAACATCGCCGTACAACGTGCTCGGTATCAACTCGGTGACCGTCAAGGAACTCACGCAAGCCCACGCGACCATCGCCACCGGCGGGGTCAAGCACACATTGCATTGCGTGTCCAAAGTCCTCAGCTCCGACAACAAGGAGCTGTACTCCGCGAAAACCGGTGACGAGCGCGTGTTCGAGGAGAACGACTGCGCTTTGGTCATCAAAGCGATGGAAGGCACCGTACAGTACGGCACCGGCAAGGAAGCGCGATCCATCGGACACACCATCGCCGGCAAGACCGGCACCGCAAACGATGCGTACGCGGCCTCCTTCGTCGGGTATACGCCGCAATTAATCAGCACCTGGGCCATGTGGTATCCGGACGCGAACGGAAATCCGCAGGAAATCCCCGATTTCAACGGGTACACGCATTCGGAGTATCCAGTGCATCTGTTCACCGAATTCATGAAGCAGGCACTTAAGGGCACCGAGGACACTGCGTTCCCGACCGCTACCGACGACGGCAAGGTCGGCGGACCGGACGGGACATGGGGAACGGGCGGCAGCGTCACTCGCCGCTCCTATTCGGGCTCGTCCAGTTCGAGCAGCCCGTCCCCCTCTGCATCGGCGACTACGGGCACCGCGCCTTCGACCGGTTCCACCGATGAGGGGAACACCGGCAATACGACCTCTGGCGGTTCCGGTGCCGGGACAGGCGGCGACGGCTCGAATACCGGCACCGGCGGCACGGGAGCGGGAACGGATGGTACTGGTGGAGACAATACTACCGGCAGCAACGGCACAGCAACCGGGCAGTGACTTCTCCCATCGTTGCTGAGACAAGAACCGTCTCTCTTTATATAAACTGGCTACGCCGAGCGGCTTCTCAGCGTAGCCAGTTTATATAAGAAGAAGGAAGGTTAGAACCGTCCGGCACGACACAACCGCAATCCAGATAACAACGGGCCCGGCCACCGTAAAACACAGTGACCGGGCCCGAAGCTGCCGAGCCGATACGCGTCCCGGCGAATCAGCTCAGGCTGCCGGACTCAAGCTCAGCGCTCGGAGCGATTAATCGCGGAGATAATCGCCTTGAGCGAGCTCGTGATAATCGAGGAATCAATGCCGACACCCCAGATGACCTGGCTGTTGTCGCCCTCATCGCTGATCTGGCACTCCACATAGGAAGCAGCCATAGCATCGGCGCTTGCGGTCATCGTATGCTCGACATAATCCTTGACGGACACCTTGATACCGAGCGTGCTGATGACGTTGATGAACGCGTCAATCGGTCCGTTGCCGGTACCAGTCAGCTCGCGAATCTGATCATCGCCGCTGTTCGCGAGATCGGTGCCACGGTCGAGCATCTTCACCTTGATCACCGTGTCGGAACCGTCCTCGCCAGAAGAAACGGATACGTTGAGCAGCTTGAGACGACCCCACTGCTTCAGGGTATCGTCGCCGTGGTCGCCAACAAACGCACCCGCGGCGGTGGCGCCGGAATCCTCAACCGGCAGGTACTCGTCCTTGAACAGGCGCCAGATGTCCTCGTCCTTGACTTCGCGCTTGGTTTCGTCCGCGTAGGCCTGCACGACCTTCTCGAACTCGATCTGCAAACGCTTAGGCAGATCAAGATTGTGGTTCGTCTTGAGCAGGTAAGCCATGCCGCCCTTGCCGGACTGGGAGTTGACGCGGATAATCGCCTCGTAGCTGCGGCCAATGTCCTTCGGGTCAATTGGCAGGTACGGCACCAGCCACACGAACTTGTCAAGGTCGGCACCAGCACGCTCAGCCGCCACCTGACGAGCTTCCAGGCCTTTCTTGATGGCGTCCTGATGAGATCCGGAGAATGCGGTGAACACGAAGTTGCCCGCGTACGGGTGACGCTCGGAGATCTTCAGCTGGTTGCAGTATTCAACGGTCTTACGGATTTCCGGCACGTTGGAGTAATCAATCTGCGGGTCGATGCCCTGGGTGAGCATGTTGAGCCCGAGCGTGACCAGATCCACATTGCCGGTACGCTCGCCATTGCCCAGCAGGCAGCCTTCCACGCGGTCGGCGCCGGCGAGCACGGCCAGCTCGGTGGCGGCAACGCCCATGCCCTCGTCGTTGTGCGGGTGTAGGGACAGCACGATGGAATCGCGGTCCTTGAGGTTGTTCGAGACGTACTCGACCTCGTCCGCGAACACGTTCGGCGTGGTCATCTCGACCGTCGCCGGCAGGTTGATGATCATGCGATGGTCCGGCGTCGGCTTGATGACGTCAATCACCGCGTTGCACACCTCAACCGCGTAATCCGGCTCGGTGCCGGTGAAGGATTCCGGGGAATACTCGTAGTAAAGGTCCGTGCCCTTGGCTTCGCCCTCGAGCTGCTTGCACAGCGTGGCGGCGTCCGTGGCGAGCTTCTTGATGCCTTCCTTGTCCTTGCGGAAGACGACCTCGCGCTGCAGCACGGAGACGGAATTGTAGAAGTGCACGACCGCGCGCTTGGCGCCGCGCAGGCATTCGTACGTCTTGCGAATCAGGTGCTCGCGCGCCTGGGTGAGCACGATGATGGTCACGTCGTCAGGAATGAGCTCGCGCTCGATCAGCATGCGGATGAAATCGTAATCGGTTTCCGAAGCGCTCGGGAAGCCGACCTCAATCTCCTTGAAGCCCATGGAAATCAACAGATTCCAGAAGCGCAGCTTACGCTCGGAATCCATCGGGTTGACCAGCGCCTGGTTGCCGTCACGCAGATCGACGGAGCACCAGCGCGGGGCGCGGCGCAGCTTCTTGTTCGGCCACGTGCGCTCCGGGAACTCGAACGGCACCTGCTTGTCGTAGGCGACGTACTTGTTGTAGGGCATATTGCTCGGCTTCTGCGGACCGCCGATGAATCGCGCCGGAGGCAGCAGCGGGTCGTTGTTCCCTCCGTTGGACGCTGCGGCGACTGCCGCGAGATCAAATACTGATGATTGATCCTGACCCATCACTCCTCCTTATCTTGGTTGTGCCGCAAACCACGGCATCGTTTCGTGCGCGGTGTACCACGTCGATGGGTGCCGTGCTGCGCGTTTACCTCCGCGTAACACGGACGGTTTCATCCTACCGGGGGGTATCCATATTCCATCGGCAGGTTTCGGGATATGACCATGAAACGTCAGGGACAATCCTGCATTGCACACCCACCTCCTACGTGTCGGCCATTGCAGGGTATCCGGTCGGCGTCACGTTCATGGGAACGCCGCGTGTACCGCAGATGAACAATCGGGATATTCCGCGCGCGACGCGTTTTCGCCCCGAGATACCGCCGTACAGTGGGATGCATGACACTTCGATTCCGTGATGACGGCACGTTCCGCATCCTTCAGGTCTCCGACATCCAGGACGGCCCGCACGTCAGCGAGGACACCTTGCAGCTGATCGGCGACGCCGTGCGTGAGGCCGACCCCGATCTGGTCGTGCTCACCGGCGATCAGATCCGCGGGTACGACCCCGCATACATCGACACGTTCATCTCGCGTCGCGGCGACAGGCCCGGCGACCATGTGCGCGTCGTCAGCCGTCTGGAAGCCGCAATCGAACACGTGCCATCGCAGCGGGAGCTGTGCCGTCGCAATACCTTGCCGGCACCCGACGAGGACACGCTTATGGAGCGCACGCGGCAGAACGTGAGGTCAACATTCTCGCAGTTCCTCGGGCCGATTGCGGCCCATGGCGTGCCATTCGCCGCCACCTACGGCAACCATGATTTCCAGTGCGGCATCGACGTGGACGAGCAGGACGACCTGTACCGCGAGATTGATGGGTGTCTCAACCCGGTCGCCGGCAGTGGTCCGCTCGCATTGGAACCCGGCACGTTCGCGCTACCAGTGCTCTCGAGCCGCGGCGAGCGCATTGCGATGGGTGTGATGATGGTCAATTCCGGCGATTACGCGCTTGATGGGGACGCCTCGCGGGCAGTGCCGTCCACCGGCCCGGTCAGTTCCGGGGCGCATCCGGTTGTGCAAGGACGCGGGCTCGATCTTGTGGATTCCGACGGGTATGGTGTGCCGTCCGCCGCCGCGATTGGCTGGCTGGCCGATGCCGAGCGCGAGTTGAGCGCGCGAAATGGTGATGGCGTACCTGTTCCCGCCATCACCTTCCAGCACATTCCGACACAGGAGTTCTACGATTGCCTACGCGAAGTACCGTGGTGGACCATGAACGCCGTCGAGGGGACGCGGGCGTTCTCCGGGCGGTGCTTCCTGCTCGATGAGACAGCGTGCCGGCCGGGTTCCTTGCTCGGCGAATCCGTGAACTGCGCGGATATCAACGTCGGAGAGGTCGCTGCGATGAGACGGGCTGGAGGGTATTTCGCGCTGTTCGCCGGGCATGACCACAAGAACGCGTACGTCGGGCACGCCGGCGGGCTGGATCTGGGCTATGCGCCTACCTGTGGTTTCGCCAGTTATGGACCTGATGCCGATCTGCGCGGGGTACGGCTGCTCACGTTCCATGAAGATGATCCTGCCGCATACCAGACACGCATGATCACGTGGGGCGAGCTCGACGGCGGGGCCGTGCACGACAAGCTGCGGGTGTTCCTTGGCGATTACGGTGCCGCCGATGCCGCAACCGTGCGCAATCAGCTACGCCGGCCGAAAGTCGCGGGGGCGATTGGGGTTGCAGCAGCGGGCTTGTTGAGTGCCATCGCCGCACACCGGCGGAGGCAGTAGGAGCGACACGCAATCGGGCGGCGGCCAGGGCGACGGGTGCTTGCTGCCTCGGTATCTGTCTGCAATGTACGTGAGCAGTCGCGCCGCAGACGGATACCCAGCAGACGCCCACGCTCAACCACCCAGCCCACCTGCCGTGAGACCTGACAGTCACACGGCAGGCAGATACCCGGCAGCGCCGGACAGGCGACGGGCCTGTACGCGACGGCCCTGCTGACGTCGCTGCCATTCCGCGTTCGCTCGCAGCCGCCGCTCCCAGATTCTGCGCTCCCACGTCACTGTCGTTCCCGCTTCCTGGCTGTTTGCCTGATATTCCATAATTGTCACCTCCTGTTGGATATAGCGTCAGTTGCCCTGTTGCTTCACACGAATTCGGGCACATCGAATCACTGCATCTGCCACAAACCGGAGAATCAACAACGACCCGGCCGGTATTATTGCGTGATTTCGCCCGCCGCGATATTTACCGGATGACGGATCCTTCGACCGTCATGGCAATCCGGGGGCCGGCAACATGGCACATGCAGCAGATTCCTTCGATGGAACGCATCATCATACGAGACATGTCAAGGCTCCTTTCTTGCTCACCAGTACGTTGGCCAGGTCCAACCGCCCCGCCAAACCGCTTATCGCCGCGGCTTACTCCATCGTAACAACCTACCCACGCGCATGCAAGACCTGAGATACAACAACGGCTGATACCTGGCCATAACCCGGACGCATCGCCCACGACTCCCCCAAACGCAATGATGGGGGCGGAGGCTCGAAACCTCCGTCCCCATCATCAGGTCTTGGCTATGTGTCGCCGCCCGCCTATCAGTCAGCGTAGGCAACGTAGCAGCGGGCGACGTGAACACTTGCCATCGCACACAATCACCATTGATTCACGCGACCGGCGAACGCGTACCGCACATAGCATCAACCGACGTGCACTGGCCGTCAGCCCTCAATCGCGATGCGATGAGCCTGCTCGACCTGCGCCTTGGCCTCCTGCTTCGGCATCTGCAGGTGCAGCGTGCCGTCCTTGTACGAGGCGTGGATATCGGACTCCTTCATGTCGTCGCCGACATAGAAGGTGCGGCTGCACGTACCAGCGTAGCGTTCGCGGCGCAGCCACTTGCCTTCCTTGTCCTTGTCTTCCTTGGAATCATTGCGATGCGCGGAGACGGTCAGATACCCGTCCTTGAGTTCGATGTTGATGTCGTCCTTGTTGAAGCCCGGCATATCCATCGCGACCTCGTAGCCGTGATCAGTCTCGCGCACATCCGTGTTCATCAGATTGCTCGATTGCGCAGCAGCAAGCTGACGGCCTTCATCAGCCGCGTCACGCCAACCCGCGAAGAACGGATCGTCGAACAGATCAGAGAACATCGTGTCATTCATCAAAGCCGGAAACATAGCCATAATCGGTACTCCTTCATATTTGGAGCCAACGCGGCTTGGCAGCCGACCGTGCGGCATGTGCATGCTGCCGATCGGTTTCGTAGACCCGCGTCCGGAACCCTCCCGGGCTCCTGACCTTGACCTTTCACTTCACCCAACTTCCCGCGGCGAGGTTCATTCCGGATTTTCACCGTGGGGAAACATGCGGATGCAGAAGAATTCAGGATGCTTGATATGGCGCCATATTCAGCCGACTGTGACTGCGACCGCGGGAGAGCTGGAGCGGCTGCGGGAGATTGCGATCGATTTGTCTCTATCGCAAGAAACTCCCGGGAGAATTCGGCAGAAACGACGATTTCGAGATAATCTCCCAACGACATCGTTGATATTCCGCGACTCATGAAATCAGCCCGATGGGAGTTTATCGGCGAATGCGCAATAATACGATAAACTCCCACGCGGCACCGGGACTTTCGTCAATCACGGCCGCCGACAGCATAAACTCCCGCCCGGTTCAGTCCACCCAATCCTCGACTTTCGCGGCCTTGACCGGGTCATACGTGTCCGGCTCCACAACAATGTCCAGCGTGTAATACGGAATGGCGGCGCGCAACTGTTTCTCCAGCCGATTGATCGCGGCGGCGTCATCCAGCTCGGTCTCGTTGCGGAACTGCACCTTGAGTAGCACGAGAATGCGCTTCTCGGACAAGTGCATGGCCGCGGGATCGGCAAGCACCCGTTCAACATCGGGATTCTCCGCCAACACTTGCGTAATCACGCGATATGTGTGGTCGCTTGCGCCTTCGCCGATCAGCAGCGATGAGACCTGCACGCCCAGCAGCAGGGCCCCCACGATCAGCAGTATGCCGATGCTGGTGCCGCCGATGGCATCCCAGATTTCATCACCGGTCAGAATCGCCAACAGCGACCCCAAAAACGCGAAAGCCAGACCAATCACGGCCAGCGTGTCTTCGGCAAGCACAACCGCCAAATCACTGGATTTCGTACCTTTCCAGAACTTGATGAGGCTGAACGGGCCGGGATCATGCGTTTCCTCGAAGCGTTCCTTCGCCTCCTTGATGCCGTTGTGCAGGCTCCACCCCTCAATCGCCGCGCAAATCACGGTCACGACCAGCACAATGGCCATATTGTGCGCATCCACGGCATGGGCTTGCGGTCCGCCGGAGACGACTTCGCGGATTTTCGCGATGGATTCGCTCGCCGAATACACGCCACCGATGGCGAACAGGGAAACTGCAACGATGAACGAGGCAAGATACCGCGCCCGCGACCAGCCCAGCGGATGCTTGCGGCTCGGCGGCCGGTGCGACAGCTTATTGCCGATGATCAGCGTGAGCTCGTTACCGGAATCGGCAAGGCTGTGAACGCTTTCGGAGAGCATCGAAGCCGAATGTGTGACCATGAACACCACGAATTTCACGACCGCGACCATCACATTCGCTAATAGCGCCGCGATGACGGCGATGCCGATTTTCGCGCTGTGTTTTTCAGTGCCGTCCGGGGCCAAATCGTGGTTCATTGCGGCGTTGCCGTTGGGCTGCGGCCGGTTGCGCGGCACATCATGCGCGATGCCGGCAGTCAAAGCCCGCCGTGTATCGTCCGGGTGGTCTTGTGTGGTCATCTTCGTCCTCCTTGGCCCGGTATCGCAACACTCCAAAACCGGTTCCTGTTCCAGCATAGCCCGGGAACAGCTGTGGACGCCCGTAGTCTTCATGCGTGTCCGATAAGATGGTGTTGGTATGCCGTCCCGCGACATCCCGGGCGAATTACCGACAGCGACGGGGCAAAAGGCAAAAGGAGGCAGTTTCGTGAGCGACGTGAGGGCGCAACTGGAACGGCTGCGGCCGGTCTATGAAACGGGCGTGCTTCGACTGCTGCTGCGCAACCACGCGATGACGTATGTCGCTCTGCTGCGCACCTGTTTCAAACCGTTGACCGCCGAACTGCCCAAAGAGACGCTTGAGGTACGGCTCGCCGGCGCGCTTGAGGAGCTTGCGCACGACGGCGAATGGCAGTTTAAAGATGGCGAAACCGCGCAGGACAGCGCCCATCAGACGCTTGTCGAACTCACTCGAGAAGGCGAAGGCGATTACGCGTGGCTCGCGAACTCGTATGACCCCGCTTCTCACCATTATCTGTACCGTCTGACTGCTCGCGCCCACCGCGCGATCGACGCGCTGTCCCAGCTTGAGGACACGACCCGCGCACTGTCCGGTGCCCAGGCGAATTCCATCATCATGGAGGTCGAGAACGCCCGCAAACGTCTGACCGTCGATCCAAGCGAGCGCATCGCCCTGCTTGAGTCCGAAGTCAAGGAACGCGAGCAGGAAATCAGCCGGCTCCGCAACGGTGAATCCGTGGAGTCCCTGAGCGACAAGGATGTCGAGGATATCATCGCCGTGGTGCACAACACCTTGCGCGGCGTACCGGTCGACCTGCATGAGCTCGCGCTTGAGGAACGCGACAACGGCGACGCGCTGCGCCGACGTATGCAGGAGAACTCAATGAGCGTTGACGAGATTCTTACTGCATACCATGAGCGCTACCGCCGCTCGATGCGCGAGTCGGACAGCGGGCGGCGTTTCGAGGACGCGTTCCAGGTGATTGTGACCGACGAGGGTCGGCGGCAAATCGATGACGCGGTGCAGGATATCGCAAAAAGCCCGTACCTGCACGGTGAGCCGAATCAGCTGCTCAATCAGGTGCGGGCGGAATTGAAGCGGATTTACGAAGGCATCGAGGATGTCCGCCATCAGGTGCGCGTCTCGGACGAAGCGGTGAGCCGTCTGGTCCGGCAGCGCAGCGACACCCGGTATCGCACGGCGTTAGACACGCTCAACCGGCTGTTCGCGACAATCAGCCAAGAGATCAAGGCTGGCACGTCTTCTCCCAGCCCGTATTCGTTTGATGTGGGCGACGCCACGCTGCTTGCGCTGCCTACACGGCCGGCACGCCCGATGGCTTTCGCCGCGCCGCCGAGTCTGGATGCCGTGTCGTCGGTTCAGGATGATGACAATCCCGGCTTCGCCGACATGGATTTGCGCGCGATGGTCGAGGCGGGCGGACCGCGGTTGCGGCATATGCTGTCACTGATCGTGCAAGACCCGATCATGCGCGACGGGCGGGTTGACGTCGCGGCGAGTTTCAACCAGTTGAGCGATTCGGAACGCCGCGAAAGCGAACTGGTCGGTTTCCTGGGGACCTTGCGCGTGGACGATAACGGGCAGTTCTCGACATGGCGATGCGTGTCCGCGGACGGTACGACACGCGCATGGCGTACACGGCCGGTACTTGCAGACGTTGGCGTGTTGCATGAGATTATCGAAGAAGACGCATGACGGATGCCGGCTGGTGACGGGCGGTGACCGCGAGACGGGCGAGGAGCATAGGCCGAATCAGCGCGAACGGCATGTACGCGAATCCGGCGACACGGAACTTGTGGAAAGGGCGGGACGATGACCGACGAACTTGATGACATGATGGCCGCCATGGGCACTGCTCGCATGGACGGCGACGCCGATGCCATGGTGGATGCCCATGAAGACGGCTCCGGCGAGACCGACGGTGTGTCGAATGCCGGCAGGGACACTGACACCATAGGGGATATCGACCCTGCGGACAATCCACATGCGCTGTTCCCCGGGGACACGAGCACGATGGACGCCGAAGCACGCGCGGCCGCCATCGCGCTGAAACGTGACCGGTTCATCACCGGTGACGCGTATGAGACGGCGTTGGACCATGTGGACGAGGTACGCCGCTCGCTCAACGACGACCTGCTTGAACTGGTTGATGTTCCGCGGTACCAAGTGATGTACGCCAGACCGGTCACAGCGGATGGATTGGGGATGCGATCCTTGAAAACCCGGGCATCGCTGACACGCGAGGAGGCGGCGATGCTGGCTCTGCTGCGCATTCGTGTGCTCGGCTATGAGAGCTCACGCGAATCGTCCAAAGACTGGATCATCAGCACGGACGACATCCGCGCCGCGCTGACCACAGGCGCCGGCTGGCTTGCCGCACGCAATGACGAAGAAGGCGTGATGAAACGCATCGGCATCGCGATTTCACGGTGCGTGACCTACGGATATCTCGCCCCCGTTGAAGACACCGATGACATGTACTGCATCACGCCGCTGGTCCCTGCCGTACTCACCACCGAGCTTGCCGAACAGTGGCTGGGCAAAAGCGAGAACAGCGCCGCGGGTAGTGCGGATGACCCCGAAGAAGACGTCCAGATAACCGCGAATACCGATACGTCTGATATTGCCGACACGACATACACGAATACCGCTGACGGTTTGAATGCCGGCGCTACCGCCGCCCAAACCGGCGAAGAAACGAGGTTGTGATGACCGACGAAGCGCTGATGGCCGACCACTGGATGCTTGCCAGCCGCCAACTGGTCAATTGGGGGTCCTACGAGGGCTACCACGTGTTCCGCCCGTCCATGGACCCGGACATGCCAATCACCTTGCTCGCGGGTGCCAGCGAATCCGGCAAATCCACGCTGGTGGACGCGCAGAATTCCCTGCTCTACCCTGCTGGCACGGCGTTCAACAAGGCCTCGAATTCCGGGCGTTCCGAACGCAGCGACTACACGTATCTGCGTGGCATGACCGCCGTGGCGGATGACGCGGAGGGCGGGACGGCCGTTTATCTGCGCGGTTCTGCCGAGGACGGCACCCCGAGTGCGGTGTGGGGCGCGATTGTGGACACCTATGTCAACCGTATGGGCGGCGAGATGCTCTCATGCGCGAAGTTCCTGTACCTGTCCCCCGGCGACGAGCGCGGCAACGTACGGCGCCAATACGTGTCCTGGAACCATGAAATCGACCCGCGAAAGATGGACGGTTACCGGTCCTCACCGTTCACCGCCGACCAATTGCGCAAGGTGTATCCGGGGTGCGCGGTGTATTCGAACGCGGAAAACTTCCATGAATCCGTGTGGACACGCATGGGATTGAAAGCCGCCGCATGCCGGTTGCTGTACAAAATCCAGTCGGCGGATGCGCCTTCGCGGCTTGACGATATTTTCAAGCAGGGTGTGCTCGATGTCCCGAACGCCCTGACCAAGGCGCGCGAGGCGGTTGAGGATTACGACCGGTATGCCGAGAACTTCCGCAGTATGGAAGAAAACGCCCGACAGATGGACGCCTTGCGTGAAATCCGCGACGAACACGCCGAATACGATAAGGCGGCCAGGCAGGCGCGTGATCTGCAGGTCACCGATCCGCAAGATGACGCCGGATTGACCACCTTGCGCTCGTGGGTGTTCTCCCGGTTGGCGTCCGCGGTACGCGACCAGCTGCCGCAAGATCGCCGCGAGCTGGAGAGGCAGCAGGAGCAATGTCACAAAGCCGATACGACAGTCGAAAACGTGCAACGCGAACTCGGCGAAGTCACCGAGATGATGCACGGCGCCGGCGGCGACACCCTGACCCATCTGGAAAACGAGCATGAGCAGGCGTTGCAGGAGCTGGAACGGATGCGTCATACCGTCGGGCGCATCCGACAGGCGTTCGCTCGGGCGGACGAGCCGATGCCCCGATCCGAGACATCGTGGGAACAGCGCCGGCAGGAAGCCCAGGATTTCATTGAGGACGCGAACGCGCAACGTGATGAGCTCCAGCGACAGCGGGACGCTTGCGTGGTCCGCCGCAAAGGCATCACCGACCGTCTTGACCCGATCAAGCGCGATTTCGAACGGCAAAGCCGCAAGCGCACCCGTATCACGCAAGACATGGAAGACGACCGCGCGGCGATCGCGCAGGCGACCGGGCTGAGCGAGCGCGATCTTCCCTATGTCGCCGAGCTGATGGACGTGCGCAAAGACGAAGAGCGGTGGCGTACCGCGATGAACGTGGCTTATGGCCCCATTGCGCAGATCATTTTGGTCGACCGCCGTTACGAGCGGGGATTCGCCCGAAAAGTCAGCACCATCGACCCGTCAACCATGTTCCGCCGCACTTGGCAGTTCATTGATATCGACAATATCGACTATCAAAGCGGCACCCAGGAACACGGGGAGGACGGCGAGCGCGACGACCGGCTGTCCGGAAAACTGCGGTTCCGCGAGGATTCTCCATTCTTGGGATGGCTGCGCGAGCAAACCACATCCCGGCGGCTTGACGCGCTGTGCGTCGAACATATCGACGACGCCGACACCCCCCGGCAAATCCAACCGGATGGGCAAATCAAAGCCGGTCAGCGTGGCTCGTATGGCACCAAAGGCATCAACCAGGTCATCGGTTTCGCCGACGAAGCGTACCTGCGCGGGCTCAAACAGCAAATCGACCGCCTGTCCGAACAGCTCAGGCAGTGCGAGTTGGATGGGGAGGACATCAAGCGCCAGCAAAGCCATCTGGACGAACTGCGTACCTTGTCATCGCAAATCGCCGATCTTTCTTGGACGGAGGTCGACGAAGCCGGCACCGAAGCGAATGTGGAACGCCTTGAGCGCGACATCGACACGCTACGCAACGACCCGAAACTCGCTCAGCTCGCCGAGCGACGCGACCAACTCCAGCACGCGCTGCGGGACGCGCTGGACTCGCAGGCGAACGCCCGGTTCGCCGCCGCCAACACACAGCAGACCGTCGACGCCGCTGAAGCGTGGCTGACTGAACGCGCGGGGCAGATCGCCGACACCGCGGAACAGCCGACGCTACCGGATACCGTCACCGAACTGCTGTCCACCGCGTACAGCGCGGCGACCGGTTCTGTGGCCGGCGAACTGGCCCATATGACTGTTCTGCCAGGGCAACCCGGAATCCGCCGATTCGACGAGCGGGTGCTCGGCATGGTAGGCAATGCGATCACCAAGCGCATCAGCGAGGCGTCCACTCAAGCCAACAAGGCACGGGCATCCGTCGAACGGCGCATGTCCGACTATCTTGCCCGCTGGGCCGCCGACGACACGACCGTCACCCCCACGGTGGACGACTACCGGTATTACGAGGACGAGTTGGAAGACCTGTCCAAAATCGTGGCGAAGGCGGCTACCCCTGAGGAAATCGCCAACAGCGTGGACAAGATGCAACGCGACTTCAATGAGCTGAGTATGAGCCTCGAGAATGACCAACGCGAGGTGCGTGAACAGCTCGACCGTATCAACTCCATGCTGCGCGACCAGCAGTTCGGGCCACGCCACGGCAGTCTCACCCTCGACGTCACCATCAGGCCACGCAGCGCAGCCTTCAACGGCACGTTACGCCGGACCATCGGGCGACTCAACAGCTGGCAGGCGGAGCAGCCCTCCGGCGGCGCGTCCGACAGCCGCACCGCAAAGCGGGCGTTCGACAGCTGCAAACCGATGGTCGAACTGTTGCGTAGCGAGCTGGGCAAAGTGCGCGATACCGCGGGAATCCGCCAATATGGTGCCCGCGATCTCGATTCTCGCGCCCGAAGCTCCTTCTACGCGGTCGTCCACCATGATGACGGCCCCGACGAACGCATCTCCTCGACCGGCGGCAAATCCGGCGGCGCCTTGCAGGAGCTCACATCCTTCGTGTACGGAGCTGCGCTCATCTACCTGTTGGGCGGCGATATCAGCGGACACCCCACCTACACCACGCTGTTCCTCGATGAAGCGCTCATCAAGGCGGACGGCCGGTACACGCAGCGCGCACTTGCGGTGCTGCCACGGCTGGGATTCCAAGTCATCGTATCCGCACCGGAAAGCAAAACCGGCGAAATCCTTGAGATGGCGACGCGCGGCTATGTGGTGCTGAAAGACGAGCGGCTCCATTCGCATCTGCAGGAACTCGATCTGGTCGGCGCACATGCGGACGGCGGACTATTCGAGCAGCGCAATCCGTCAGCTGGCAAATCGTCGACAGGCACGGCGGCTTCCAGCATTCCGGCTGATGCCGGGAACGCCGACGATACCGCGGAAACCAGCGATGTCACCAACAGCGGCGATTCCACAGCCTCAAGCAGCGGAAAGCCACAGTCATGACCGGCATACGAGCACGTGGTGTGAACGCCCGGACAGCGCCCACGGAAATCCGCGATGCCGTCACCAGATATCTGCAACGACGTCGATATGATGCCGAACCGCGATGGCCGTTGGTTTTCTCCGTGCGGTGGCCGGACCAGCGCACGCTGACCGCCCAAGCGCCCGACTGGCATAAGGCCAACAATGCGTTGCGCGAATGGGCGCAGCGTCTAGGTTGTCCGGTCACGAACAAGCACCGGCTGATGGTCACGCCGGTGGAGTTGATCGACACGGTTACGGTTGCGGATGAGCAGACTGCGTTGCGCATCGCGGACCGGACGAGCGCCCGGCACTACCGCAAGGCGCGCCTGCGCATCGACCTGTTGGCCGACGAGTGCTCGATTCCTCGCGACACCGCGGCATCCGTGGCGAAAATGCTGGACAGTGAATCAGATGTGGATGTCACACTGGTGATTCGCGCCGCGCAGTTCTTCGGCGCGCACGATGCAACCGGGTTGACTCCACGGCAAGTCCCGCTCGCGGGGTTCAGCGCGAAATGGCTCGATCAGACGCATCGCCGCAACGTCATCTGCACCTTGTGCGGCAAGGATTCGCTGGGATTGTCTGACCGCCCTCCGGAGCTTCGCATGCGCTGGCTTGACCCGGCCTACTCGAACGAACCGGAAATGATGATTACCAGGCCGTGGCGGCCCGGTGGCGAGCGCGATATCCGCTATGTCATCATCGTGGAGAATAAGGATACCTACCAATCCATGCCCGACATCGCGCACGGATTGTGCGTTTGGGGAGCCGGTAAGGCGATTTTGGCATCAATCGCGCTGCTACTGCCGTGGCTTACCACCGCAAGACCGGACGACGGGGATGATTCCAGCCCGCAGGTCGTCTATTGGGGCGATATGGACGCCGACGGCTTGGAAATCCTCGACGCCGTACGGCACACCGGGGTACGCTGCCAATCGCTATTCATGGATTTAGAAGCCTACCAGCGCTACTCATGGTTCGGCACCAATCTCGCCTCAACCAGCACACCGCTCACTTCGCGCGAGCCCAAGGCGACGCCCACACTTGACTTTGGCGAGCGTGAGCTCTATCTGCTCACATGTGGCGAGGCCGTCGGGCAATCCGACGAATCCGGTTTGTCCGACGGTCCAACCCATCTGCGCGTCGAGCAGGAGCGAATCCCGCTCATTGACACGGCCGATGCGCTCCGCTCGCTTGGATGGCCGATCGCCGCCAATAATGACAAGGAGACACAATGACAGACAACGCACACCCGACACCAGTACGGCTCGAAGCCGGGCAGACGGCCCCGGATTTCACGCTTCCCAGCGACACGGGCGATACCGTCACCCTGTCCGCACTGCGGGGCAAGAACATCGTCCTGTACTTCTACCCTGCGGCGATGACCCCAGGATGCACGACGGAAGCCTGCGATTTTCGCGATAATCTTGCGCGCCTGTCGGCACTCGGTTTTACCGTGCTCGGCGTGTCGAAGGATCCGCTCGACAAGCTTGCGCGATTCCGGGAGCGCGACCATCTGACGTTCCCGTTGCTGTCAGATCCTGATCTGACTGTGCATCGTCTCTACGGCGCATACGGCGAGAAGAATCTGTACGGCAAAGTGCGTCTGGGCGTAATCCGTTCGACCTTCGTGATTGACGGCGATGGCATCATCCGCGTTGCGAAATACAATGTGCGGGCGAAGGGACATGTCGATGCGTTGTTGCGGACGCTCGACAAACTCGATGATCAGGAGTGGATGCGACAGTAGAGCGGGCTGGTCGCGAACCAGTCGCGGGCTGATTACGGGCGCGCAATGCCCGGTAATCACACCCAATGACTACGCCCAATAATCACGCCCAGTGGAAGAGCGAAACCCCGCAGCGCGAACGGCAGTAGGCGTTTCCCAACCATGTGTGCCGCGAATTCGGCCACACGGCGCCCAGCCTTGGAGCGTTCTGGCTCATCCAAATGCTGGGCGCGCGACCGTCGGCACTGCGCGAACCGAGCAGGTTGAACCCGTTTTTCTCCACCAGCCAGTCCGGATGCTGGGTGGCGATGGCGAGCCCCTCCTCAAGTGTGAGCGGCAGACGCTCATCGGAATCGATAAGTTTGCGCGCGACATCCGGTTCGCGGTTGATATACGCGGTGCCCGTGTGTGGGTCGATGACCAGGTAGAACGGACCTTCCGGCGGTTCGAAACCGTCTTGCGGTAGGAAACTGGCGATATCGCGCGGCGGCATCGTTGTGAAACCGGCCATGCGGTTGATGCTGGTTCGTGCGATCAGGGATTCCGGCGACACCAACTCGCGCGTAGGCACGAGCAGGATATTCGCACCGAGATCGCTGTCTTCGAGCGCGCTGATGAGCGGGCGGGCAAGCGCGCGGAATGCCTCCGCGCTCATATCGGCCACATCAGGGTAGCCGAGCGCGACAATACGGTCGAGCTGCTTAAGTGCTTCCTGTGATGCGATGGACATACCTCCAAGTGTAGGACATCCGCGTGAGGGGCGGCGCATCGTGCGCGACACACCCACGCGGGTTTGCATGTCCGATAGTTCGTGGTACTCTATTCGAGTTGCCCGGTTACGCGCGCAGGCGCGTTTCCACAAGCAATGGAGGATTCGCCTAGTGGTCTATGGCGCACGCTTGGAAAGCGTGTTGGTGTAACAGCCTCACGAGTTCGAATCTCGTATCCTCCGCCCGGATTTGAACCCCGGAAACCGTTGGAATCATTCGGTTTCCGGGGTTTCGCTTTGATTCCCCCCGATTGTTGGTTCCCCCGGGTACCCTCCGTTTGGGGCTATCGGCCAATTCGCGCGCCCACTGCAAGTCTCTCGGCACGGGCATAATCCCAAAAACCGTCGGCCGACACTAACAGGCACCTCATCGTCGGCAGAAGCAGAAAACAGACCGTCTGTCGATACCCACCATCAGCACACCATCGGCAGAAGCAGAGAGCAACCGCCCGTCACCGGCACCCGGCACGGGCGCAATCCGCTCGCCCCGCTAACCCCGCGTTTCAGTCCGCGCGCCGCCGCTCCAACCACTACACTTGGCAATATGACCTCACAGTACGGCCGGTAAGCCCTTGCAATACCTCTTGCCCGGCCGTCGACGGAAAGGAACAACGATGTTCACCCTCTGGCTGCGCCGAGCCGCGGCGTATATCCTTCGCATCGTACTGCCGGCATCGTTGCTCTCGCAGCTCATCGGCACCCTGTTGTTCGGCAAATCCTCACCGGGCGGAGCCGCTGAAACCTGGATCGACTGCGCCAGTCTGCTTGTCGCCGGCGTCATCTCCGCCTTATCTACACGCAACGGGCAATCATGGGCGCACCAGCTTCTGCGTCTGCAAGTACTCGATCAGGAATCCGGCGCCCCGATATCAGCCTTGAGAATGGGATTGCGAGAACTGGCGCATCTCGCTGATTTCGCGTCGTTGTGCATCGGCTTCCTTTGGCCGCTGTGGGACAGTCAACGGCAAACCTTCGCCGACAAAATCGTCAGCACCGTTGTCGTCAGCGTTGACAAGCCCGAATAGCTTGTAGCTCCACAAACTAGTTACGCAAAGCAAGCCGTCAGCGCAGCCAGTTTGTACTCGTCATGGGTGCTTGCCAACATCAACCGCGTGCGACGCCGCATCCGAAGCGGTAGAGCGCCCAGCCATGCCCGTATTGGCCAAGATCACGCACTTTGACGAGCGTGCCGTGGCGCTCATATTGCGCAATCAGCCCTTCGTCGTGGAACGGGTCGAACTGCTGGCGGAACGTGAACATTTGCAGGCTCGGTGCCTGAGGACCCATCGTCAGGAAATATGTGGGAGTGTCGCCGCCACCCAGCGGGCACACGGTATTGAGCAGCCGCGCGTCATCCCCCGAGGCGAAGGACAGCTCGGTCTGCTCGAAAATCGCGCCGTTTTTCTCTTTCATCGGGTTGTAAATCGGGTACAACATGTTGGCCCCGTACAGGCTTACTGCGTACATCGAGCCGTTTAGCGGATCGGATATGACAACCGCGCGCGTACCGGTCACCTTCACGACCTCGCCGAGCGCTCGATACTTGCTGGATGTCAACTGCTCGTCCGGCCGCTCATCGGTCATTTGCACATTGTGATACACCGATTGCGACAACCCCGCCCGTTCCGTATTGCCGAACTGGCAGGTGACGGCGAGCGCCGCCAGCACGACCACAACGATGCTCTGCCGGGCGGTACGCGTCAACCGGATGCCGCCGCACACACGGCCACCGCCCTTCCACGGCATCGGGACCGACACCGATCCGTCACCGCCCGCCACCGCACACGCGGCGAAGACCAGCAGCGGAATCACGCCGAACGGAATCATGCTCAGTGGCCGGGTCTCCGCCCGGTACCAGGCAGCGGCGACGATATTCGGGAACCACCCGGTCAGCGAGGTCGAGCAGACGAACAGCAACATGAGCAGCAGCCATGCGACGACCAGAGCAATCGCATCCCTACGGGTGTTGTGGTATCCGCTTTCACCGGGATGAGCAGCGTTGGAATCAGCACGCTTGAACACCTGCTGCGGCCGTGCGATCACGTAGCCGATGACGACCAGCGCAAGCACGGTCACGCCCGCCATCAACCACCCGCCCGGGCCGGAGATATTGTCCGTAATGAAGGTGCGCAACGCTTGAGGCACCGTGCGCGATGGCACGAAGGTGTGGAACCATGCCGCCGGATTGCCGTACCGGTTGGATTGATAGGAGCCACGCATATATACGAGCAGCGCCGCAGCCCCGCATACAACCGCGCCGGCGAGCCCCGCGATGACTTTCCACGGCATGCGCAGCACGATGAACGGCGCCATGAGCAGCAGCCAGGAGAAGACGATGCGCGGATGGGCGAATATGCACAGCCCGCCGATGGCGATGAATCCGAGAATCCACGGCCATACGAGCGCCCGCGCCTGCGCCTGCTTCATCGTGGGAGCGATTTCGGACGCGGTTTCAGGAGCGGTTGCCGGTGCGGCGGCCTGCGTCCCCCGCCCAGTCTTGTCATCCGCCGCGGCCCCCGCCTTGTGCCGCCGCCAACGGTCGGTCAGGGCGTCACACAAACGCAACGTGATATACAGCCAATACGGCAGAAGCGAGGTCGCCAGTCCGTAGGCGTACAGCGGACCGCGGGCGAGCATCAGGAACGGGTGACTCGCCGAGGAGACGGATAGCACGGGCACGATAATCGCCATCGCGCAGGAGAACGGCCGCCAACCCTGTGGATCCACTAAACGTGTCCAGTATGTGGACAACAGCAGTACGCCGGCCGGCCACATGATGCCCGAAGTCACCAGCCATACAATGTTCACCGCTGTGTAAATCGGCATCTTCGCGCCGAACACCGACGCCAGGTTCACCAACCCGGCTGCCAGCATGTGGAACAGCGGCGGATAATACGCGTCATTCGGCCACAAGTGCGTCGCCGAGCCGAGCCCCTCCCCCAGAATGCGGCGGACGAAATAATAATGCGCCGGAGCGTCAATCTGCTGCAACGGATACTGCCAAATCATCGACGTGTGCGGGAACCACCCCATCACCACGCCAAACGCAATACCCACCCCGATCACTGAGCACAAGGGCACCATCCAACGAGCACATCTCACCCGCCCATTCTATCCGAACTTACGTGTGGCACGAATTCACCGCTTATCAACGAGGCGGCCCCGAAATCAGCCAAAATCTGCCAAAATTCGCCACGCATGGGACACGTACAGGAATGGAAACGCTGCGCATTTACGATTTTCCCAGCATTTCGCAAGTACAATGCCAGTGTCGTGCAAGACTACACGAACGTAGACTAGCAATAGTGTTGGTATGGGATCATTGCCCCGCTGACCGGAGCGCCTCGGCCAACGCCACCATGTACGCACCCGGCGGTCAGCACCGCCAGAGACTGGAGAAGTACCGCATGTTCGTTCTCAAGAACGCATGGGCAGCGCTCACACGCCATAAGTGGCGTTCGTTGCTCACCATCATCACCGCCCTGATTGTCACTTTCGGAACGATGTTTTCCACTGCGGTCATCCAGGCAAGCGACACCGCGTACGGCTCCGGCTATGACGCTCAAAAGCCCACCTTCGATCTGAAGCTTAAGCAGTCCGTACAGTCCAAGTACAACGGCGCCGACTCCAGCTGGACTAAGAACTACCTGTCGTGGACGCAATATTCCACGTACGCCAGCGCCGCGCAAAGTGCGAGCATCAGCTTCACCTACACCTTCACCGAATCCGTGCCGGTCAGGCAGACGTCGAAGTTCAAGGCCGTTGCAGGCACCGCCGACCAGGATGCCAGCAAGACCGGCGGCGAGTTCACGTTGCGCACCTTCTACAGCAAGGAGGCCGCAGCCGCCAATGCGCAGGGCGCCTTTACCATCGTCAAGGGCAAGAACCTGTCCTATTCCACATCCAGCACGGATTCGACGTCAGCGCTGATCTCCGAAACCGTTGCCAAGAAGAACAATCTCAAGGTCGGCGACACCTTCACCATCGCCAGCCCCACCGACGCGAAGACCACCGTCAAGCTCAAGGTTGCCGGCATCTACCGGTACAAGGACGGACAGACAGCCGCCTCCACGAAACTGGCAAAAGACAACCGCGACAACGCGATTTTCGTCGGTTATTACGCGTTCGCCATCAACAACTTCGACACGACCACCGGCAAAGGATGGGCGGTTCCGGATCTCCAGGTCACCTTTACGCTTGACAGCGTGAGCGCGTACAAGAAGTTCGTCGCGCTGGTCAAGAAGGCGAAGCTGCCGACCGGCTACGAAATCGTCTCCACTTCGCTTGAGGCCTACACCGAAAGCATCAAGCCGCTG
Organism: Bifidobacterium thermophilum DSM 20210; assembly: GCA_000771265.1. Taxonomy (GTDB): domain Bacteria; phylum Actinomycetota; class Actinomycetes; order Actinomycetales; family Bifidobacteriaceae; genus Bifidobacterium; species Bifidobacterium thermophilum. Next base: position 64,594 of record JDUB01000014.1, on the reverse strand, counting down.
GGCAAGTTGGCGGAACGCCTGCGTATCGCCCGGATTGTGCTGCTGATTGTCGGCGGGCTGCTGCTCGTTGTGCTGGTTGTGCTCGGTCTGGTGCACCGCCGCGGCGAAATCGCGACCGCCATGCTGGTCGGCGTTACCAAAGCGCGCATTGCATGGCAGTTCATGCTCGAAGTCCTGTTCCCCACGGTATTTGGCTTCGCGATTGGCGCGCTGGCCGGCGGATTCGGCACCAAGCCGCTCGCCCATCAGCTTGCCGGCGGCTATGACGTGACGATGTCCGCGAGCCTTGTGTGGCAGACCATCGGTTACGGCATGCTCGCCTGCCTGGTGCTGTCGTTCATCGCCATGTTCCGCGTTGTCGCCGTGCGCAGAATCTCACTGTTCGCACCGCGTGACAGCGGCGATTACGCCAACGTCAACAATGTCAGCAATGTCGAAAGCGACGACAGCGCCGGAGATGCAGGAGACACGGGAGACGTCGAAGACGCGCCGACGACACAAGCCGAGCAGACCAAGGAGACCAAGCCGACCAAGGAGGAATCCAAGTGAGCGAAAACAACGAGCCGACCAAGGCCGACCAGATCGAACAGCTGGACGAATCCACGGAATCCGTGCAGTTCAGCGTCGTTATTGACGACACCGCGGATGACGCCGATCTCGATACCGCAGATACCGCCACGGCTGACGAAGCTGACGAGACCGACGATGCAGCCGAAAGCGCAGATGAGCAAGCTGCACATGTGGACGCGGATGCGCAAACCGACACCGCAAACACCGACACCGCCGAAAACGCCAGCAAGGCGACGCCCGATGCAACCGCAGCGGCACCAGCATCCGACAAGACGGCCGCCGGCAACACCGCCAAACCCGGGGTCTCCACAGCCGTTCCACACACCCACAGCGCCCGGACGGTTGCGCACGCCGACACCGCGACCCGCGCATCATCCCACATCGACAGGGAACTGCGCCAACGCCGCCACATCACACTGAAGGCATACCCGTCGTTCGCATTCAACAACGTCATCCTGAGCAACCGCAAAACCGGCCGTGACGTGCTCGACAACATCAGCATGGACTGCTATATCGGCCGCACGTACGCAATCATGGTCGACCCCGATGACGCCGAGCAGCGCGCCGGATTCATGGCCGTCGCCTCAGGCATGGTGTTCCCAACCAGCGGCAGGGTCATGCTGAAAAGCAGCGATCTCGCCTCTTTCGACCCAGCTGAAGCACGTGCACACCGTCTAGGCGTGGTGCCGCAGCGCTATGCAATCCGCGACGACTTGGGTGCCATCGCCAACCTTGTGTACACGATGGACGCGTCCGGCCGCAACTTCCTGCAACCCAAGCCCGATATTGCGCGTGATTTGCTGGACCAGACCGGTTTCGGCGATGGCAGCGACCTTGCCGTCGAGAACTATGAAGCGCTCGTGCACACGCCTGCAGGCAAGCTTCGGGAGATTGACCGCAGGCGTCTGTCCATCGCGCGTGCCATCTGCTGCGAGGCCGAGGTCCTGTTGCTCGACGAGCCGACGGGCGGTCTCGACGAGGAAGACTCCGCGACCATCCTCGACCTGCTCAACAAGCTCGCCCACCCGAATCGGCGAACCGCGGATTCCGGACGTTGCGTCATCATCGTCACCGACAATGACGACGTGGCCGACGCCTGTGACGAGGCGTTCACGCTGTACGACTGACGGAAATCGGCACAGCCGAACAGTCGCTAGTGCCGATACGCGATAGAACAATGGCCTGCACCTGCGAAAGTGGGGATGCAGGCCATTGTCAAACCGCGCGCAGGTTGTCTAAGCAAGAGCGCAGCAACCCGGACCAAGCTAAGCTCATACCACGCGCTGGTGGAACTGCTCGGCGAGCGCTGGAATGTCCGGCTCGCCGTACTTGTCCACCAAGTCGAGCCATGCTCGGCGGTTCCCCTCGCCGAAACGGGCCGCCTTGTTCGCGTACGATTGCGCGGTGAGGAACTTCGGAGGCACGGATTTGCTGTTGTATTTGTCAGCGACCATGACCACCTCCTGCTCGAGGTTGACAGGCACGTAATCCGCCGGCGGCAAGGGCAGCCCCTGCCGGATTACCTCGTCTTTCGTGAGCCCCACGCCGGTATGGTTGCGAGCGAACTGGGCGATGGACTCGTCCACGCCTTCATCCAGCAGGTACTGGTAGCCAAGCAGGCCGTGCTCGATGTAGTGCGGGCCGTCGAATTTCAGGGGCTCGCCGTCGGACCCGTCGTGCTTGAGCACACGGTACGTGCCGATGTCGTGCAGCAATCCGCCAATCACCACAAGGTTCTCATCCAGCAGCCTCGGCGGGATTTCCCCGCCGGTGATGCCGTCGGATGCGGCGGCCTGCGACGGGTCAGGACGCCCGGAATCGTCTTTCGGCAAGGTGCAGCGCCGCACGAACAGCGCATTCTGGTGCCGCACGATTTCGCGGGCGATGGTTGCGACGATGACGCAATGCGTGTGTATCAGATCATATGCCGCCTGTGATGGCGCGATTTTCCTGTGCAGCTCATCGACTTGGGCAAGTGTCGGAACATATCCACTCATACCGTCCATTGTAGGGAGCGAGCCGAATCCCTTCCGCCCGTTGAGCCAGAAGCGCCCCTCACACAAACTGTCTACGCAACGCGCCCTCCCAGCGTAAACAGTTTGTAGACACACGAAACGGTTACGCCCAGGGGCCCTCCAACGTCACCAGTTTGGAACCTCCCACAAACCAGCTACGCTCACAAGCCTCCCAGCGTCACCAGTTTGGGTGAAGGCGACTCAGATGGTTTCGATGCGGAACTCGCCGGTGCGGTTCGAGGCGACGAGCATCTGGTCGTTGTCAAGCTCCGTCCAGCCGTCGACCTCACTCTGTGGGAAGCCGGAGCTGGCGACGACCACGCCCTCTGCCGTGCCATCAGCGTCCAGAATCCGCCGATATCGAATCACGCGATAGTCGATGGCATGCTGCTGCCAGCCGTACCCTGAGTAGACCTCCATGATGCGCGACGGGACCTCAGTCCGCCCGGACGCACGCAACGCCACCAGCTGATCGCCGCTTTGAATCATGCAATTGTAGCTGGATTTCGGGTAGCACTGCCGCAACTCGCGCACCGCCTGGGCGACCGCCTCATCCAGTGGGAAGCCAAAACCGATGTATTCCAAAATCACCGCGAAGAATACCGCGGAATCGCTGCGACCGCCCGTGGACAGAAATACGCTGTGATCTACGGGAAAATCACGGTTCTCAATGATATTGCGGCCCTGATCGTCCGAAATATCGCCATTATGGATGAAGCTCAGCCCATTGGCGAAGAACGGCTGCTGGTTCTCCAGAATCAGCGGCAGATGCGAGCTGGCGAGACGGAAATGCCACAGCGCGCCGCGAGCCGGCTGCTGGGCGAGATCTTCAAACACCGGGTCATGCAAAGCCGACGTAGTGGTCTTGTACAAGCGAGTGCCGGTTTCAGGCGAAGGCGCACCGCCATCCCTGCGGTACGGCGGTTCCTCGGGCGTGCGCAACGAAGCGGTGCCCCAGCCGTCATTGTGGACCGCGCTCATTGCACGGAAGTCCTTAACAGCCTGACCGCCCAGCACATCCTCCAGACTGCGGTTGAGACCCGCAGTCGCATAACCCAGTAACCTGCACATAACCATCCACTCTAACGGGCGGCGGGACACGGCTGGTGCGCGTGGCTATAGGGGTTGGTTATAGCAAAGAGCCGCCCCTGCGGACGGCTCTCGATTGCTGCTGTCGCCGGTTCAGCGGCGGCTTCGGTCACTGGCTCTTGCGCTGGCCTGTTGATTGGCGCGACGAACCACCCGATTTTGCTGTGCCGTGATGCTGCGAGGCGCGGTCGGACTTGGCCTCGGCGCCCTGCTGCGAGCCTTGTTTCGCAGGCTTAGCGACGGACTGCTTGTCGGCGTTGCTGCCGGGCTTCACGGAGTTATCTGCTTTCGCCGTAGTATCGGGCTTGGCGGCAGTCGCAGTTTTCGCGGGTTTCGCCGGTTTCGTTGACGACTTCGCCGACGATTTCGCTGTGGGCTTTGTCAGCGCGAGCACGTCCTCACTGGACTCAATCTGCCGCAGATTATTCGCTTCACGCTTGAGCCTCGGCGGCCGACGCGTCGACAGGAACAGCGGCTGCACTTCGATCAGCGGATTGTACGGAGCCAGACCGAACCACTTGACCGGCGAACCCGCCGCATGGCGAATCGCGTACTTCATCTGCAAGGACAACGCACCACGCTGCGAAATCGTGGATTCCGGCATCAGCGCCTTGTGGATCAGCACATACTTGATCGTGCCTACTCCCGGATCGGCGTCGAGCTTCGGGTACTGAGACTTCTGCTGCGGCAGCTCGCCCGTATGCTCCAGATCGTGCATGATTTGGTGGATGTATGCAGGAATGGACTGAGAGACCTTGAATCCGAGCCGAATCTTCACACGGAACAGATAATCGGTCCCGAAATTCTCCACCGAATACTCGCGGGTAAACGGCTCGTCGGTCGTCTGCACGGACACGGCCCACCATGCGCGTGCACGCTTGGGATGGTCCGCGAAAATCGAGAAGAAGATGTCGGTGTCAAGCCGCTTCATTTCGCTGTCGGACGTCAGATACACGATATTGTCTGCGAAATACGGGATGCGGAAGTCCCCGTGCAGCTTCTCGAGCGCAGGCAGGAAATCCTTGCGCTTCATATGGCGACGCTGCGAACGTTCGATCTTCGTGCCGTCGTTCCACGTGACCATGATCATCAGAATCATCAAGGTCAGCAGCATCGTGAACCAGCCGCCGTGCATGAACTTCGCCATCGAGGCGATGAAGAACATGATCTGGATGGACAGGAACACGATCGAAAACACGATTGCCCCGACTTTATGTCGGTTGTACCACATGTACACGGCGAGCAGCACAGTCGTGGTGATCATCGTGATGGTCAGCGCGAGGCCGTAGGCGGCGGAGATATGCTCCGAATCGCGGAACAGGAACAGCACGGCGAGCGTGGAGACGCACAGCACGCCGTTGACCACCGGGATATACAGCTGACCGCGTGTACGGGCCGGGTAACGCACCTGCAGATGCGGCATCCAGTTGAGGCCGGTGGCTTCGGCGACCATGGTGAACGCGCCGGTGATCAGCGCCTGAGATGCGATGATGCCTGCGGTGACCGACAGCGCGACCGCAAGATAACGCACACCCGGGCTCATCATCTGGAAGAACGGATTGAGGCTGTCCACATTCTCCAGAGCGGGATTGTGCTGGTTACGCAGCATCCACGCGCCCTGCCCGAAGTAGTTGAACACGAGCGCGATTTTGATGAACGGCCAAGTGAAGTAGATGTTGCCGCGACCCACGTGGCCCATATCCGAGTACAGCGCCTCGGCGCCCGTGGTCGACAGGAAGACCGTGCCCATCAGGGCAATGCCGGCCGCGTTATGCGGGCTGAACAGGAAACGGATGCCGTACACCGGGTTGAGGGCGGCGAACACGCTCCAATCATTGCCCAGGTTGAACACGCCCACGACGGCGAGGAAGCCGAACCACACCATCACGATGCTGCCGAATACGCGGCCGATGCTTTCCGTGCCGCGTGATTGCACCGAAAACAGCAACAGGATGATGATCGCGGTGATGATCATCGTCAGGTTCGTGTTCTCCCGGAACAGCGGTTCGAACACGGGAATAGTCTTCAGACCTTCGACTGCCGAGGAAATCGAGACGGCAGGGGTAAGCACCGAATCCGCAAGGAACGCGGCACCGCCGAGCATCGCGGGGATCGCTAGCCAGCCGCCATACTTACGAATCAACGAATACAGGGCGAAGATACCACCTTCGCCTTTGTTATCGATGCGCATGGCAATCAGCACGTATTTGACGGTGGTAATCAGAGTGATTGACCAGAATACCAACGACAGCACACCGAGGATCGCTTCCCTGTCGGCGTGCTGGATGCCGCCCTGCCCGGCAAGGAAGGTCTGCATCGTGTACAGCGGCGAGGTGCCGATATCGCCGTACACCACGCCCAGCGCGACAATCGCCATCGCGAAGGTGACCTTGTTCGGACCGGATTGCACCCGGGTCCACCAGCGGCCGATAGCTCCCTTGGTCGCTGTTTTCGCGAGCTTTTCTGCTTCCTTATGTTCTTCTTCTTGCTGCTTGGCGATTACCTCGCGCTCTTCTTTGGTCGTCGTCTTGCGAGAGACCTTGGGCGCGTTGGTGAAGGTATCGGCCTTCAGCAACGTCTCACGCATACGTTCATCAGCCTGCTGCTCTTCTGATTGCTTAGACTGATTGGCGGTATGCGAAGATTCACGCTGCCGTGATTCCGCCATAACATTCCTCCATCGGCGGGGACCTTCCCCGCTCGTGAACACTCATGCCTGGCAAGCGAATCGTAGTACCATCACGATTCCTTTACAGACAGCCGCAAGTCTATACGACGGTCACGAGATATTGCAACAATCCGGGCGCAAAATGGGGGTATTTCACGGTTCTGTCTAATTTTCACAACCACCGGGAATACGCCGTCATCGGCAACTTGCTGCGCATCCCTGAGACGCCGGGCAATCCGTTCGCTCAAATGCCGTACACCTTACGCGTAGTGCGACGGGTGGCGCGCGCGACCTCAGCCACCGGCAGGTCGAAGACCTCGGCGAGCGCGGCCAGCGTGTACGGAATCATGTACGGCGCGTTGGTACGCCCGCGGTAGGGCATCGGGCTCAGATACGGAGCATCTGTCTCCACCATGATGTGGTCGAGACCGACGAGCCGCGCCGATTCACGGATCCCGTCGTTGCCCTTGTAGCTGACGGTTCCCGAAAAGCTTAGATACCAGCCGTGTTCGGCCGCGATGCGACCCATCTCGGCGTCGCCGGAATAGCTGTGGAACACCGTACGTTCGGGGCTGCCGTCCGCAAGCAGCGTGTCGATGACTTCCCGATGCGAGTCGCGGTCGTGGATCTGCATGGGCAGGCCCAACTCCTTGGCGAGCGCGATATGGTCGCGGAATGCTTGTCGTTGCAGCTCTTTGGCGCCTTCACCAGTGCGGAACAGGTCCATGCCGGTCTCGCCGATCGCTACCACTTCGCGCGGGTGGTCGAGGGCCAGCCGGTGCACTCTCGCGAGAGCATCCTCGAAACTGACGTCATGGTAGGGCTTGTAGCTCAGTGGCAGACCGTCCGGCCCGGGAACGCCGCGGTGACCGTGCAATACGGCCTCATTGGGGTGGATGGCGAGCGCCGCATGCACGACACCCGGGTGGTCGAGGGCCATCTGGACAGCGGTGTCAAGATTCGGATATTCGCAGCCGACATCGATGACCCCCTCAACGCCGACGGCCTGCGCCTGTGCGAGCAGCTCATCGACCGAGTATACGGGCACCGGCGGCTGGTCACGCTCGATGGCCTGCCGGTTCATTTCGCGGGAGAAGGGGACAACGCTCGCCACATGCGTGTGATCGTCGATGACGCGCGCGTCGGTGGGAAGCGGCTCAGGGGCGGGCGCCCAGCTGCGGTCGCGATGGTGATGCTTGGACATGGCTTCCAGTCTAATCAATCGGGGGCGGCGTTGATGGGCCAAGGTATTGGCTGATTGGCTCCTTGACCGCTTGACTGTCCAACTGCCTGATTGCTTGGCTACCTGATCGCCCAGTTGCCCGGCTGCCCGACTGCCCGGTTGCCGACTGCCCGGTTGCCGACTGCCCGGTTGCCCGAAATATTCCGCCCGGTCGCGTATGCGATGACATACACAACCATGCGTAAGGCGCAGAAGGACGGCGAGACCCCTTGATATCCGTCGGCTCGCGCATGTCCGGACATGCGCGACAGCGCACAAGCGACATCTGCGGACTGCCGAACGCTTGCTTCTGACACGCGACGTATGTCCTGACATACACGCGATACCGCACGCGACTGACAGCAAACAACCGACGGCACACAGCCGACAGCAAGCGACCAACAGCCCGGAACCAGCCCGGAGTACGATGAAGGTTTTGGACATATACGCATGGCACGCGTACACACTCAACACCGACACACACAAGCAAGGAGCATCATGGCGAAGAACGACATCACCAATCCAGACGATTCCAAGGCGTTGCGGCCAGAACAGCTGCACGAATTCTCCCAGCGGTTCAACGCCGACCGGGCGAACGCGGTCGCGGCGAACGCGGCCACCAGCGTGGGCGTGCTGAAGGCCGCCACCGATTACCATGGCGTGCGTGCGCTCCCGCGTGACTTCTCAATCGAACTCAAGCAGGGGTCGATCACGAATCAGGAGCATTCCGGCCGCTGCTGGATGTTCGCCTCACTCAACACCCTGCGCTATGAGCTCATGCATCGTTGGAAGCTTGAGGATTTCGAGTTCTCCGAATCCTACCTGTTCTTCTGGGATGCGATCGAAAAATCGAATACGTATCTAGAGAACGTGCTCGCAACCCTTGACGAGCCGACCGACAGCCGCGTGTTCGAAATCATCAACGATACTGTTGCCGATGACGGCGGCTGGTGGCAGATGTTCGTTGCGCTGGTCAACAAGTATGGTCTGGTCCCGAAGTCCGCATACCCGGAATCCGCGAATTCCCGCAATTCCGACGCGTTCAAGCAATATCTGAACACCAAGCTGCGCGAGTTCGCCGCCGATTTGCGTGGCCGTCATGCGGCGGGCGAGAGCCTGGAAGCGCTGCGCGCGGCGAAAACCGAGGACATGGCGACCGTGTACCGCATCTGCTGCATCGCGCTGGGCGAGCCGCCGGAACGGTTTGATTTCCTGGCCCGCACCAAGGGTGACGATGACGCCGACAGCAAGAAGAGCGACGACAAGGCGTCTGCGGATGTGTCAAATGCCGGCAAGACGACTGATGCCAAGGGTGGCAAGGACACCGAAGGCAAGGGCAGCAAAGGCGAGGACGGCCGCGACGACCGCCCGCAAATCCGTGAATACGGCATCACGCCGCTTGAATTTGTGCGCAAGTATGTGCCGGTGGATGTCAATGACGCGGTCACGCTGTGCAACGCGCCGATGGCCCGCACCCCGTTCGGCAAGCGCTACCGAATCAAATGGACCGCGAATGTGGCGGAAGCCGGGGATATGGAGTTCGTCAACGTGCCGCTCGATGTGTTCCGCAAGGCGGCCATCGACCAACTCAGTGCGGGGCATCCAATCTGGTTCGCGTGCGATTGCATGCAGTTCTCGCTGCGCGACGCCGGGATTTTCGACCGCGGCACCGTGCGCGTGGACCAGCTGTTCGACACCGAGTTCACCTTTGATAAGGGTCAGGGCTTGGAATACTGGGATTCCGCAAGCAATCACGCGATGACGCTGACCGGCGTGAATCTGGACGCCAACGGCAAGCCGAATCGTTGGAAGGTCGAGAACAGCTGGGGCAAGGACGCCGGCAAGGACGGCTATTATGTCGCGTCGGCCGACTGGTTCGATCAGTTTGTCACCGAGCTGATCATCCGCAAGGAATATCTGGACGAGGCGACGAAGGCGATTCTCGAAACCGAGCCGGTGGATATCGAGCCGTGGCAGCCGCTGACCCGCCGCTGCGACTGAAACCCCCGTCATCCTCACAAACTGGCTACGCTGAGCGAAATCCCAGCGTAGCCAGTTTGCAAAAGGGAACGGCGGTCTGGCCCGCGGCGCAGCACTTGGCTGTCGTGCCGCCGCGTATCGCGTCACTACGTGCCATGCCGTCGCACGTCATGTTGTCGCAAGAAAGAAGAAACCCGGCGGTGAGAAGCCGCCGGGCGAGAGAGAAGAGAGAAGAAGGGGTTCAATTATGGGGCCGACCTATGGGCCTCGCCACCGGCCGAACCGTTGACATGTATTATGTAACCGCTCAATTCTTGGAATAACGATGCGCGTTTCTGAAAAAACTCTGGCAAATATGTAACGAAACTGTGTAGACGTGGTCACATTCCAGCATGTTGTCGCATTTACCAGCCCGAAACACACTACCGCCCGGCGGCAATCCTCTTCTTATAGGCCGTGCCCCACTGCTCCATCGCGTCGAGGACCGGCTTCAAGGTGCGCCCCAGCGGCGTCAGCGAGTATTCCACACGAGGAGGCACTTCCGCGAAGACATGCCGCTCGACCAAGCCGTCGGCCTCCATCTCGCGCAGTTTCGACGTCAGCACTTTCTGCGAGATGCCGCCGATGGATTGTTTGAGCTCGCCGAACCGCTTGGTGCCGGGCATCAGATCGCGCAACACAAGCACTTCCCACTTGTTGCCGATCAGTTTGAGCGTGGTTTCGACCGGACAGGCCGGCAAATCCCGAGGCAACACGCCGATGGCGGTATATTCAGACACGATGTTCTCTCCTGATTTTCCGTGGAACTATCAAATTGTTACCGAGAAGTGCCCAAGGCACTTTTCCCTGCTTTGTTTCTTTTTGTAACTATATACGTTATAGTCGACAGTGTCAAAAAGATACCAAGGTTCGAAATGATACCAACATGGTCCACAGCCCGGCCGCCAGACCGGCAACGCGCCACGAATCGAGCCTGAACCAGCAAACAGTAAGGAACACCAATGACTTCCATCGCAGTAGTCGCAGCAAACGGCAAGGCCGGCAAACTCATCGTCAAGGAAGCCGTCAATCGTGGCTTCGACGTCATCGCGGTCGTTCGCGGCGAGAACAAGACCGTCGCCCAGCACGCCATCATCAAGGACCTGTTTGATTTGACCGCCGACGATCTCAAGGGTTTCGACGCGGTTGTGGACGCCTTCGGCGCCTGGAGCCCCGACACCCTGCCGCAGCACTCCACCTCGCTCAAGCACCTGGCGGACATTCTCTCCGGCACGCAGACCCGTCTCATCGTGGTCGGCGGCGCAGGCTCGCTGTACGTGGACCCCGAGCACAAGACACAGCTCGTTGACACTCCGGACTTCCCGGACGCCTTCAAGCCGCTCGCCAAGGCGCAGGGCAAAGCACTCGCCGAGCTTCGCGAACGCAAGGACGTGCGCTGGACCTTCGTTTCCCCGGCTGCCAATTTCCAGGCTGACGGCGAGCGCACCGGCAAGTATATTCTCGCCGGCGAGGAGCTGAAGCTCAATGACCGCGGCGAATCCATCATCAGCTACGCCGATTATGCCATCGCCATCGTCGATGAGATCGCCAAGGGCAACCATATCGGCCAGCGTATCTCCGTGGTGCGCGCCTGAGCCTGAATCGCGCCCTTACCGCTCTTCGCGATAATCGATGTCAAGCCAATGCCCACCTTCCACGACCGGTACGATACCGTCATGAGAGGTGGGCTTGTCTGTCACGCGATGTTACGAGCGCGCCCCGGACACGAGACAAACCCAAAACGGAAACCCCCACCCCCAGAAAGGCATGACATGAACCAGCTTGCGCAACGCTTGACACCGCTGGTGAGCTACCTTGCCGACGAACGCGCCCACACCGGCGGCTGGACGCCGGGTATCCGCACCGATGAAGCGGCCCTGTCCGCCATGACCGCGCAGGACCTGTGGGCGCTGTTCCGTGCGTTCGTGAACACGCGCGAACCGATTGAGCCGGACCGCGAATGGCTTAAGGACCAGGACGCCCTGTTGCACGATATCATCGCAGACCGGGGTATCACCGCCATCGACGACGCCTGCGTCATCCCTTCCGCGACCGACCCGCGACTGCGGTTGTGGCGGGGCGATATCACAGCGATCCGGGCGGACGCCATCGTCAATGCGGCCAACAGCGAGATGCTGGGGTGCTGGGCGCCGGGGCATCTGTGCATCGACAACGCGATCCACACCTTCGCAGGCGTCGAGCTGCGCCTGGAATGCGCGCGGATTATGCGTGAACAAGGCACGCCCGAGGCGCCCGGACGCGCGAAAATCACGCCGGGGTACAATCTGCCGGCGGCGCATGTCATCCATACCGTCGGGCCAATCGCCGCAGGGCACCCCAGCGACCGCGACCGCGAACTGCTCACCTCGAGCTATCGCAGCTGTCTCGACCTCGCCGTCACACACGGCCTGCACAGCATCGTATTCTGCTGCATCAGCACCGGGGTCTTCGGCTTCCCACAGCAGGAGGCGGCTGAAATCGCCGTACGCACTGTGCGTGCGTGGCTTGACCGGCATGCGGACACAAGCGCCAGGGCCGACCGATCAGGCGAACCGGCCGATTCAGACCACGACAGCACTCCGACAACGCCGACCGTCATCTTCGACGTCTTCGGCGAGGCGGACGAGCATATCTACCGCCAGCTGCTCGGCATTCCCGGGAACCAGGCGGCATAGGCGGCAAGCACACCGCCGACCCACACCGCCGGACCCACAGCGCCGACCCCACAGCGCGCCAGCATCCATCACAACCCCGCGGAACCCGCAGAAAGAAGCCACCATGCCGTTCATGTCACTGTTCACGCCACCCGCTATCAATCCACCGGCAACGGATAATCGCGACACATCCGAAGATGCCATCACCCGTCTCACGAACGCTATCCACGATGCGGACACCATTGTGGTCGGCGCAGGTTCTGGCATGTCCACATCCGCCGGATACACGTATTCGGGCGAACGCTTCGAGCGGTATTTCAGCGATTTCGCGAACACATACGGCATCGGCGACATATATTCCGGCGGGTTCGCCGAATACCCGGACCTCAACACCTACTGGGCGTGGTGGAGCCGCCACATCTACATCAACCGCTATATGGCCCCGCCCAAGAATACGTACGGGCTGTTGCGCAGTCTGCTCGACGGCCATGATTACACGGTCATCACCACGAATGTTGACCACTGCTTCCAGCGGGCCGGCTTCCCCGACGACCGCCTGTTCTGTACGCAGGGCGATTACGGGCTGTTCCAAAGCTCACGCACCGGCACCTCCCGCACCTACGGTAACGAGCGGGATATCAAGCGCATGCTACTCGCGCAAGGCTTCACCTTCGCGCACATGACCGCCGACACCGCCGACGACTGGGGTGAGCTGATTGCGCCAGACGAGGCCGGCGGATGGGCCGGCATCGGCATGACAATTCCGGACGGCCTCATCCCGTATTGCCCGGAAGATGGCTCCCCCATGGCGCCGAACCTGCGCTGCGATGACACCTTCGCTGAGGACGAGACATGGCATGAGTGCGCGGAACGATACCAGACTTTCCTCGACACCCGCCGGGCATGCGAGGCTGACGGCAGTCGGACGCTGTTCCTTGACTTGGGCAGCGGCGGGAACACGCCGATCATCTTCAAATTCCCGTTCATGCAGTGGACTTCGGTCAACCGCAACGCAATCTACACGAGCATCAATCTCGGCGAGGCGGTCACCGCGCCGCAGATCGCCGATCGGTCCATCCTCATCGACGCCGACATCGACGCCACGCTGCGCGATATCGCTTCGAGAGGGTAAGGTAAACCGATTCGCAGAGCGACAGGCAGAGCACCACAATAGAAACAACCAGGCGGCGGGGCCCACCCCACAGGGCAGATCCCGCCGCCTGGCATATTCGCTTGATTCGCGTGATTCACGCAATCCGCGATTGTTCAGCCGGCGATTATTCAGCCGTCTTGGCCGGCTTGTCAGCGGCCGCTTCCTCAGCCAGCTGTGCCTTCGCCTTGGCCAGACGCTCGGCTTCCGCGGCCTTGCGCTGGGAAAGCTGCTCTTCGAAGCGATCGAGCTCCTCCTGCACAGCTTCCTGCGGAATCTTCGCGAAAATCGGCTTCGGCTTGGCGACCGGAGCGCCGGTGTCAATGGCCTCGCTCTTCCACGGGTGCACATTCACACCGAGCTTGTAATCGCCGGTGATCACCGGGTAGTGGAAGTCCGGATTATCAAGATCCTCGACCTCCTCGATATGCGGCAGCGGCGAGAACGTGCCCTTGCCGCCGAGCGCCTCCCACACCTTCTGCGCGGAATGCGGCAGGAATGGAGCGAGCAGGTGGTTCGCGTCCACCACGGCCTGCGCGGCCACATGCAGCACGGTGGCGAGATGTTTCTCGTCATCCTTGATCTTCCACGGTTCGGTGGCGGAAATGTACTTGTTGATATCGCCGACCACGCGCATCGCCTCGTTCAGTGCATTCTTCTGGTGGTGGCGCTCAATCAGCCCGCCGACCACGTCGAAGGCCGCCGACGTCTCCTCGAGCAGCGCACGGTCCTCGGAGGTCATCGAATCCTCGTCAAGCTCCGGAATCGCACCGAAGTTCTTATAGATGAGGTTGGCGACACGGTTGACCAGGTTGCCCCAGCTGGAGGCGAGCTCCTCATTGTTGTGCCGCACGAATTCGGCCCACGTGAAATCGGAATCCGAGGTTTCCGGGCCGGCCACGGAGATGTAGTAGCGCACGGCGTCCACCGGGTAGCGTGCAAGGATGTCCTTCACGTAGATCACGATGCCGCGCGAGGAGCTGAACTTCTTGCCTTCCATGGTCATGAACTCGCTGGCCACGACCTGCTCCGGCAGGTTGAGCGGGCCGAGCTTGCCGGTCTCGCCACCCTTTGAGCCGGCGCCGTTGTAAGCGATCATTTCGGACGGCCAGATCTGGGAGTGGAAGGTGATGTTGTCCTTGCCCATGAAGTAATAGCCCGGGGTTTCCGGGTCGTTCCACCAGGCGCGCCACGCCTCGGGATCGCCCTTGCGACGGGCCCATTCAATGGATGCCGACAGGTAGCCGATCACCGCGTCGAACCACACGTACAGCTTCTTGTTCGGGTTGTCAATCCAGCCCTTGACCGGCACGGGGATGCCCCAGTCGATATCGCGCGTGATGGCGCGGGGCTTGACTTCCTTGAACAGACCGAGCGAGAAGTTGATGACGTTGGTACGCCAACCTTCACGCGTCTTGAGCCAGGCGAGGTTCGCCTCGGCCAGCGCCGGCAGGTCGAGGAAGAAATGCTCGGTTTCCTCGAAACGCGGGGTTTCACCGTTGATTTTGGAGACCGGGTTGATCAGCTCGTCCGGGTCGAGTTCGTTGCCGCAGTTGTCGCACTGGTCACCGCGCGCACCGTCGGCACCGCAAATCGGGCAGGTGCCTTCGATGTAACGATCTGGCAGGGTACGCCCGCTGGACGGGGAAATGGCGACTTTCTGCGTGCCCTTGTAGATGTACCCGTTCTTCAGGCACTGCTTGAACAGTTCCTGCACGACATGCTCGTGGTTCGTGGTGGTGGTGCGGGTAAACAGGTCGTAGCTCAGGCCGAGATCGCACAAATCCTTGGCAATCACGCGGTTGTAGCGGTTCGCGAGTTCCTGCGCGCTGATCCCTTCTTTATCGGCCTCAACGAGAATCGGGGTGCCGTGCTCATCGGTTCCGGACACCATCAGCACATCATTGCCCTTCATGCGCTGATAGCGCGCGTACACATCCGACGGGACGCCGAAGCCGGCGACATGCCCGATATGGCGCGGACCGTTCGCGTACGGCCACGCAACATTGACCAAAATATGACTCATACGCCCGATTATCAGGCCCAGCGCGGACAGAGGGGGCCGCGCACAAGGGCGCGACAGACGCCACGCGTGCCCCGCACAGGCTTCACGAGGGCCTCACACACGCTCGGCATGCCTGATACGGGTCTGACACGGTCGTCACGTTGCGGTGCGTTGACCAAGTACGGGCCGGCACGACGACAACCTTGCCAAGCTCGCGGGCTCCGCATCGGGATTTTTTCGCAGAATACCGCCAATCCGTTCTGCGGTCCGCAAGTTATCCACAGGGCAGATGATTGTCGCACAACGGGTAATCACGGTTATGCACATTTCGGTCCGACGTCGTTGCCGGCGCGAAATCTCGTCGGTATCTTTCCCCGTATGACTATGTTGACAGGAAACGCACCGCCAGGATGCACACAGGCACACCGCCGACCGGAGGTATCCGAGCGGCGTCATCAATCATGTCCGGCGGCATCGGGGCACGCCGACAATTTCGAGGGGGATGCGCGATATCGCGTGGGCGGCGAGGGGACGTCGGAACGCCGTCGCGTGATTCAGCGCGGTCATCCGATCATCCGCACATGCCGCCTGCCCGGCCCGATGTGCATCACGCGCATGACCGATTATGGCGTGCTGCACAATTTCGATGACATCAGCGCGTATCTGGGGGAACATTCCGATACTCCTGACGGCAGAGGGCTGATTTGCCGGCATGCGTCGCCGATGAACGTGATCGCCTGCGCATCGCTCGCCGCATGGATCTGGGTGGGAGGGGACTTTCCCTCGACCATCGACGTGGTGTCCGACGCGCATTACCGTTCGCCGGCGCACGGGCGCAGAATCCGGCCGTTCAACCGGCAGATCGATGGTCAGTACATCATCACGGTCGGGGGGATGAAAGTCACGTCGCCGGCGAGAACCGCGTGTGACCTCGCATTGGTGCAAACCGACGCGTCAGACGAACAGCTTGAGGTGGGAGGAACCATCCGATGCCTGATGAACCGCTACTCATTTGGCATGGCCGAATGCCTTGCCATCTTCAATACGGACAGCCGACACTGGCCGAATATCAGGCAAGCCCGCGAGCTGCTGACCGCCGCGGTGAGCGCGCCGGGTGGCAGGCAGGAGCCGACATGAACATACGACGACGATTATCGGCGACATCCAAACCGAACAGAACAGCTGAGGCGACGGGAGCGATGGGAGCAGCGCAACGGTTGCGGCAACAACGATGGACGCCTGCAGACTCTGCGGGGCATCCGGGTGTGGACCTGGATGCCGTGCCGATCGCCGCGCCGGGTGTGCTGTCTCCCCCGCCTCCGCCGCTGGTGGTTACGCCCGGTATGGCTTGCGACCCTGATACCGATATGTCCACGCTGTGGCTGATTGCGCGCGAACACCCACATCTGCGCAAATGGCTCATCGCCAATCCCAAGGCGGATGCCACCCTGCTTGAATATGTGTCGCAGGCGGGCGGGCCCGGTGTCCGCGACGCGTTCGACATCTTGTTCGGGGAGACCACGAGCGGGGAGGCCACGGGATGAGCATGACCGCATGATGGACAAAACGTGAGACGGGCATGGTTGCTCAAGACGATCGGACGGGCAGACGGCCGATTGTCACAGAGACGGGGCGGACGGGAGCGAGCGATGCACGGTCGGACGATGCCGGGGACGCGCCGCAAAACAGCGCAATCAGTGAACGCGCGGATCAAGAACGCATCTCAAGCACGGCGGTATACACTTGCTTGCGATTGGCGAGTGAGCCGTCCGGCAGGGGGTGTTCCTGTACAACCTGCGCGATGGCGTCCTTGATGCGCAGTCCATCTTCGCGCGCGCGGTCTATTGACAGCACGGCCAGATCTTCCACACTCAACGCGGAAGGCGCACTATCCCGCGCCTCGTCGTCGCTCGCGCCTTCAATGACCAGCACGATTTCGCCGCGCGGCGGATCGTCATCCACCGACTGCTTGATCTGCGCAATCGTGCCGCGTCTGATTTGCTCATAATCCTTGGTCAGCTCGCGGCACAACGCCATCCGACGATCCGGCCCGAACTCCCCCAGCAGGTCAGGCATGGTCTCAGCAATGCGGTGCGGCGTCTCATAGAACACGATGGTACGCTGCTCGGCACGCAGCGAGCGCAGACGCTGCATACGTTCGGCATGCTTGCGCGGCACGAAACCCTCATAACAGAACCGGTCTGTAGGCAACCCCGACAGCGCGAGCGCATCCAGCACGGCGCTCGGCCCGGGTGCGCAGGTCACCGGCAGGCCACGCTCGATGGCTCGGCGCACAATCGCGAGGCCGGGATCGTTGATGGTGGGCATGCCGGCGTCCGAAACCACCAGCACCGTGGCACCCTCCTCAACACTGTCCAGCAGCCCGTCCGCCTTGTTGCGCTCATTGTGGTCATGGTAGGCGACGACTTTGCCGCTGACATGCACGCCGAGGCGGTTCGCCAAGTCGTACAGACGCCGGGTGTCTTCCGCGGCGACGATGTCCGCGCGCTCCAGCAGGGCCACCAGCCGCGCCGATGCGTCGCCCACATTGCCGATCGGCGTGGCTGCAAGTACCACCGTCCCGGCGGGCACTTCGACACGCACACCGGCGGATGTCTCCGTGCACATGTCGTTTTCCGCGTGTTGGGGTCTATCATGTAAGGACTGCGGCGCCGACTGGCGTCCTTCGATGTCACTGGTCATATATCCAGTATCCTCTACCTTTGGGAGTGATGGTGTTGAGTTCCGTGAATTCTGGGCGAACACGCCCGTCGGCGAGCGTCGGCGGAGCCCTGCTCCGCTTGCGTGCGCGGCTCGCTGCCGCACCCCGTCTGGTTTCCTGGCTGTTGACTGTGCTGGTGGCCTTCTTCGGTGGCCTGCTGCGGTTCATCCGGCTCGGCGAGCCACGCGCTGTGGTGTTTGACGAAACCTATTACGTCAAGGACGCGTGGACGATGCTGCTGACCGGCGAGCCGCGCAACTGGCCGGAGTTCTTGACACGCCGCGGGCTGGATTTCCCCGTCGATACCTTGTTCGCGCAAGGCGACACGAACCGGTGGCTGAGCAGCACCGAATACGTCGTACATCCGCCAGTCGGCAAATGGTGCATCGCACTCGGGCTGAAACTGTTCGGCGGCGCCGGCAACACCTTCGCGTGGCGTGCGAGCACGGCGATTGCGGGAACAATCGCGATCATCATCATGATCCGCGTGGCGTTGCGGCTCTTCAACAACATGTCGATCGCGCTGTCCGCGGGCCTGCTCATGTCCGTCGACGGCGTGGGCATCACACTCAGTCGCACCGGTCTGCTTGATATCTTCATCATGGTATTTGTGCTCGGCGCGTTTGATTTGCTACTGATGCACCGCGATTGGGCGCGGGTCAAGCTCCGGGCGCATTACGCGGTCGATGCCGCGCGTCGGGATGCGCACTGGGTCCCGGACACATCCCGTCGTGCACGCCGGGCGCAGCGCAAGGCAGCAGACGGCGATTCGAGTGTTGCCGGCGGCGACGCCAACGATACGACCGGTACCGCCGGCGCCGCAGTATCGTCATCGGCCAACACGGCCAGACGCAACCAAAGCATGCTGCTTGACGCGCGTGGCCCGGTCATCGCGTTCTCCTGGTATCGTGCCGCCGCCGCGATTCTTATCGGTCTGGCGACCGGCGTCAAATGGTCCGGCATATACTTCATGGCGGCGTTCTGCGTCATCAGCGTGATTTGGGACGCATGGGAACGCTACCGCGCAGGCTACCGCAACTGGCTGTCCACCGGGCTGCTGTGCGACGCACCGCTGACCGCGCTGTATATGCTCCCGCTATGGGCGGGCACGTATCTGGCCGGATGGATCGGCTGGTTCATCCACCCGGATTCGTACATGCACGACTGGGCGCGCAACAACCCCGGTCAAGGCATCACCTGGCTGCCAGAGGGATTGCGGTCGTTCGTCGAATATCACGTGGAAATGTGGCAGTTCCACACCACGCTCGACACACCGCATGATTACAAGGCGAACCCGCTCACATGGCCGTTGCAGGTACGTCCGACCAGTTTCTACTGGCAGGAGCTTGACGGGCATCCGGGGCTGTGCTCATTGGCACCCCACTCCAAATGTGTGGCGGCCGTGACATCCCTGGGCAATCCGCTGATTTGGTGGCTTGGATCCCTGTGCGTGATCATCGGCGTCATCATCGCCATCGTCAAGCACGGCGACTGGCGCATCTGGGCGGTGCTCGCCGGCTTCATCGGCGGGTGGCTGCCGTGGGCGCAATACCTGCACCGCACCACCTTCACGTTCTACTCGATTGTCATCTTGCCGTGGATTATTCTCGCGATCTGTTATGTCGGCGACCATGTGCGCCGACGGGTCAGCGCCGGAACATGGCGGATTACGCTGACGGCCACGCTGCTGCCGATCCTGCTGGTGTCGGTGTTCTTCTACCCGATCTGGACGGCGATGCCCGTTCCGTACGAGTTCTGGCTGAGCCACATGTGGTTCAAGTCGTGGATCTGACGGGCTGAGCGCAGCCTGTCGGGACGGCGGGGAACGCTGGGATGCTCGGAAACGCAGTGCCCGGAAACGCCGAAACGCTTGGAAACACTGGACGCTGGCTAGGCTGGGGCGTTCGGAAGCACCGGCCATCAGGGCGCGCCCATTTCTTCCCAAACTGGTTACGCTAACGAGAGTCCCAGCGTAACCAGTTTGGATGAAGCCAGCAATCACACCACAACCAGATGATACCGGCCAACCGACGGCTCACACCGGACGGGATTCGTAAATCATCTTGCGGTCGCCGAAATACAGCACATCCTTCCACGACGGATTGTCCGTCTTCCTGGCCTTCACCGGCTGTTTGACCGGCACAAAGAACCACCGCACCAAACCGACGACCATATCCTGGATGGAATGCCAAATGCCGATATACGACACCAACGCCCACAAGGTCACCACCGCGTTGAATCCGGCGAAAATCGCATTGCCCCAGTTGGCAGACAGGTAATCCGCATACAGCACAAAGCACGAGAAGACCACAATCGCCCACGGCATGGCGACATACAACGGCGGCGAGGCGGTGCGATTACTGACCTTCGGCGTGCGCACGAATGGGATCTTGGTGTTGGTCATGCCCTGCTGGATCGATTTCAGCGTGCCCGCAAGATTCACGGTCAGCAGCACAATATTGAACCCGTAAATGCGGAAGATGTCAGTACGCTTATATCCGTTGGATTTCAAGTCGTTCGCATACGTGATGAAATATGGCAGCGACGCGGCAACCACCCACGGGCTGAGCAGCCGCTGGTCGAACGGGTAGGCGAGCAGGAACAGCAACCCGAAGCTCGACCATGCAATTGAGGCCATATAGTTGACCCGCAGACACCATTCGCCCAGTCGCACCGGATTGCCCTGCCGCCGCCGGGCGCGAACAATACGGAAGAACTTGCCGATAATCAGCAGGCCGCCGTTCGCCCAACGCCGGCGCTGAACCACCAGGGAGCCGAAATCCGGAGGCGTCGAGCTGTAGCTCAGCCGCTCCGGGTAGTTCACCAGATGCCAGCCGTAATAGCCGAGGTCCACGCTGGATTCGGTGTCCTCGATGACGGTCCTGTCCTGAATGTACGTGCGCACGGTCCGCGTGCCTTCCGTGGACACCACGCAGATGTCATCGAGCGCGCGCTTGCGGATTACGGCGTTCGCCCCCACCCAGAAGGTGGCGTCGTAGTAGGTCATCCCCTGATGCAGCACATGCTGGATGTCGGTGGTAGCCGCGGCGATGCGCTCGATACGCGTCGGCGCCCCGCGGTACGAGGAGTACGGCGTCTGAATGACCGCCACATGCTCGTTGCCGGGCTGTTCGAGCTGATAGACGAGCCGGATGCAATAATCGCGCAGCAGCATGGAATCAGCGTCCAACGTGAGCACGTATTCGGAGTCACGCATCACGAAATCGGGCACTTCCCCAGGCCTGACGTCGCGCAGCACCACGCCGTCGGCGGTTTCCTCACGTTTGACGCGGTGACCCATCAGCCCGATGAACGAGTTGAGGTTCATCGCCTTGTTGCCTTCCTGCGACAGGGAGATGTACTGCTTGCGCTCGAACGACCAGCCTTTGACGGTGAAGATCCATACGAGCCGGTTGTACAGCTGCACGATACGCTCGGCGGGGACCGGGTCGTGCAGGTTCACCGCGTCGTTCAGCGCGTCCTCAGTCTGTCGCAGGTCGCGTGCCAGACCACGCAGCACCTGATCGCAGAAGAATTCATCGGTATGGTCCTCGA
The DNA here is from genome assembly GCA_000771265.1 of Bifidobacterium thermophilum DSM 20210. Classification (GTDB taxonomy): domain Bacteria; phylum Actinomycetota; class Actinomycetes; order Actinomycetales; family Bifidobacteriaceae; genus Bifidobacterium; species Bifidobacterium thermophilum. The sequence continues at coordinate 42,925 of JDUB01000014.1, read as the reverse complement.
TCGGCCAATGGTCGGCTTTCGCGTCCAGCCAGCGCACAGCCGCACGGTAATCGTCCGCGCATCTGGCGACGATGCTGCGCCGGGCGTGCACCTGCCCGGCGAGCGCCTTGGTGGCCAGATTGCGATGTTCGGTGAACCGTTTCGCGGGACGCGCGAGTTCGTCGAGAATACTGGGGACCAGTGAACGGCAGGCTTCGAGGATTCGTCTGGATTCGTCGTTCTTCGGATGCGGCGGATCGTCGATCAGCAGGACGACCGCAAGGTCTGGGAATTCCTGCAATGCCGCGGACCATATGGTTTTCGCGACGACTTTCGGCTGTTCCACGTATGAGGGGATCAGCACGGTAATGCCTTTGTCGTACCCATGCGCGTAATGCTCGTCAAGCACCGCGCGCGGCACCCGCTCATGGGTGAGGAACCTGCGCATCGCTCCCTGCCGGGTCACGAGATACACCATGGCGCTGAAAATCAGCGTGGTGACAATGACCAGATACAGCACGTCCTCGATAACGAACCGCAGGGTGATATCAGGATTGTTGACGAACATCGTCAAAATCATGGTGACCATGTACACGGTGTAGGAGATGACGGTGGCGCCCATCGCGACATATCCAAGGATGATTCGCATGCCGGATGGCTTCGCGTGCATGATGGCCAGCGGGCGCGTCGAAGTCTCTGCCCCCCATTGTCTGCCATGCCGTACGTTCTTGTGTTCCGCCGTTTTCCTCATACCTGCCATATCCCGTCTTCGCCATGCGAACGCATCCGATGCCCTGTGAAGCGCGCAATCCATACACGAATCACATCAACAAACCGCCTGCGTATCGTTCCACCTGAATGCGACGAATGCTTATCCAACGGTATCGCGAATACTGGTCACCAGAGGTGTCTCACCGGTCATTGCGGACGAATACTCCCACATTCCCGACACTTCTTGGCATAGTGTCAAACCCGTTCGCTGTACGATAGGGATATCGGCCCGTCGATGCCCCCCATCAATACCCCCGATGGGATTGCCAATCCCGTCTTGCAGGCATCATCCGCCGGGTTGCAGGACAACGAAAGGAACGCCCTATGAGCGCACGGAAACCCCTGTTCCCCGGGCGTCGTTTCTCGTTTCTGAGACTGGGCATCGCCCTCATCTCCGCCGCCCTGATTGTGGCCGGCGTGTGGGGGTGGCTGACATACACACAGACGGCATCGAAAAAGCTGCCTGCGCCATGGTTCGGCGGATACGCCGACGTGACCTCGACACCCAGCTACACTTTCGAATCCGATGTCGGTTCCGCATACAACAACGTGATTCTCAGCTTCATCACGGCCCCAGACGGTTGCACACCGACATGGGGCGGGTATTACTCGCTGAACGAGGCGTCGTCCCAGCTTGACATCGACAGCCGCATCGCCCACACATTCCGCGCCAATCGCACGGTCACCATCAGTTTCGGGGGCCAGCAAGGCACCGAGCTCGCCGAACAATGCACTACGGTGAGCTCGTTGAAAAAGGCATATCAGACGGTCATCTCCCGGTATCATGTCACCTCGGTCGACTTCGATATTGAAAACGACAATCTTGATGGCTACAGCGAATCCGCAGTCAGACGCGCACAAGCCGTCGCCGAGATACAAGATGAAATGAAGTCGCGCGGGCAACCGCTGACCGTCTCCCTCACCCTGCCCGCAAGCACGTCAGGCCTGACGTCCGACGGCCTCGACACCGTATCCTCCTTCATCGACGCAGGAGTGAACCTGTCGACATTGAATCTGATGACCATGGACTTCAATATTCCGTCCAATGTCACGGCACAGTCCGAGCTCATCAAGAAAGCGCTGAATGCCGGGCACAAACAGTACAAACAACTGCTCTACAGCAAGCGGAAGCTGTTCAGCGACTCGCAAATCTGGGAGATGATGGGCGCGACCGTCTTGATTGGACAGAACGACACCGACAACGAATATCTCACGCTTGACGACGCCCAAAGAGTCAACACATTCGCCATGCAGACGAATCTGGGTCATCTGGCCATGTGGTCACTCAACCGCGACCAGCAGTGCGGGGAGAATTCCGTCACACAGACCATCCAGACCGGATGTAGCGGTATGAAACAGACCGCGGGCGAGTTCGCCACCCTGCTCAGCTCGGGCTTCAAGGGCACCCCCGGTACCATAGTCGATATGGATTCTGCGACCTGGTCCACGCCCAGCGGCAAATACGAGCAGTGGAACGTCACCACCGAATACACCGAGGGTGACAAGGTGGTCTGGAAACACAACTTGTATGAGGCGTTGTCAGACAACACCGGCGAGCAGCCTGACAGCACCGCGTCCGGCGCGGATTCCCCGTGGCGACTGATCGGGCCGGCATGATGACACCAGCAACGACGACAGCAGCAACAACGGTCGCAACAGCGGCAGCGACGGCAGAAGCGGCGCATCCCGATAGAGCACATCGTCAGCAACAGCACATCGATACATCGACCAAGAGAAGCTGAAGGAACAGGTACCATGACAGCACAACAGCAGGGCGTCATCACGACAAGCCCGGACGACACGCGCAGGCCGCGCCGCACCAGAACCACCATCCTCGCCGTGATGTGCCTGGTCATTTTGGTCGCGTTGTTCATCGGATATTTGCCGGGGCTCCAATACGCCATTCACTGGACTTCCACCGACGTGGTGCTCGCGGGGATCAGCTTCCTGATTTGCATGGCATACAGCACCGAGCTCAGTTCAGTGCCCATAGCCAGCCGCCACACCGCGATTCCGCTGTTGACCACCATGCTGCTCATCACCGGTGGGTTCGATCACCTGTTCAGTCTGCTGATTGTCATTACGCTGATTTGCACCACGATTCCGGCACGCAGCCTGAGCATCGGCGCCATTCGCGCATGCACCGCGCTGGTGCCGATACCTGTGGTACGACTGGTGCTCGGTGAATTACCAGCACATCTGCGCGAAATCTTCATCTCGTCGGTGCCAAGAGCGTCAGCGTTGAACTACATTCAATCCGACTGGGTTTTCCCGCTCATCGTCATCACAGCGCTGCTGCCTGTAGCGCGGTTGTTGTGCGATATCGTCGTGTATCTCATTAGCGGCGTTCCGGTAGCCAAATCGCTCAGTGAATATTCCATCACCCGCATCACCGCATTGTCGTTGGCCGATCTCGCCGCCATTGTGCTGACAATCCTGCTGCCTGCCGTATTCCAGTATTCGGAAGCGCAGATAATCGATTCGTCCTTGCGCTCGACATTCTCCATCTTGCTGGATATCTATGCGCTGCTGCTGATGAGCTTCTACATGCTGCGACGCATGATGCGCGCGGAGAATTCGCTGCGCTGCCTGCTCAACATCAGCGACGCCCTGCCTCTGCCGAACGCCCGACCGGAACACGAAGTGGCGGAGATCATCACCGGATCCCTGCCGAACATCCGCTGCATCATGATGACGGACGACGAGATGCACCACCGGCGATTCCACTCGTACCGCCACTCCCAGCGCATCAAGGAACAGGGCAGCCAGTACTCCATCGTGTTCGAGCGCAGCATGCTAAACCGCCCATTCCTGCCTGCGGACGAGGAAGTGCTCGCCGCGGCCACGTCAATCCTCAATGAGGAACTGCGTGTCAACCGCGAAGTGAGCACGCTACGCTCGGAATCCGAGACGGACCCGCTGACCGGCGCATACACGTATCCCGCGTTCATCGCGACCCTGAAGAGCCTGCAAACCGAAAACGCAAGCAACAAGGTCGCGGTGATTTACCTGAACATCGACCAGTTCAGGCGCATCAACGAACGCTACAGCCGGCTCGTGGGCAATCTGGTGCTGCGGACCACTGCGGATCGAATCCGCGAAATCCTGCCGGAAGACGCGTTCCTGTCGCGTATCAGCGGCTCAGAATTCGCCACCGTACTCACTGAATCCGCCAGCAAAGACGATGTCGAGAACCTCGCCGACCGTTTGCGCGACAACACTTCCCTGCCCATCCAGACCGGCAACGGCACGATTTCGATTGCCACGACCACATCGCTGTCCTTCGCCTCGTCGGAGGAAGGCGCGACACGGCTGCTGATTGACGCCGGTCTCCATGAGCTCACTCCGGCCATGGCAGAGCAGAACCAGGAACAGTCAGCGAAAGATCATCTGGAGATGTCCGACGCGCTGCGCGACGCCATCGAGAAGAAGCATCTGACGCTGCTCTACCAGCCGATATTCTCGCTGCCGCAGCATCGTATCGGCGCGCTGGAGATGTTCCCGCTCATCACTGACAGCCGTAATCATCGTCTCGATTTCGATTTTGTCCTCTCCGAAGCGCAACGGCTCGGCCTGGGATGCGAACTGTCGATGGGTATTCTTGACCGCGGCGTCAAGGATCTGCTGGAATTCCGCAAAATCACGCCGGATCTGAACAACATCTGCTTGACGCTCAACGGCAGCGAACTCGGCAACTCCCAGTTCTACGAGTATCTCGAATCCTTGCGCAAGCGCCACCCTGATATCTCGGTCTGCCTGCAATTCGGCGAAGCCGCATTGAACACAGCGAGAATCCAGTTCGACGATGAGCTGGAGAATCTCACCTCCATGTCCAACGTGCACATCGCCATCACCCAAGCGGGCACCACGTACTCCGAGGTTTCCGCGCTGGGGAACATCCCGCTCGACATCATCAAACTCGACCCGAGCATCGTCAACGGGTACAGCAATCCGCTCGCCGTGAACATCATGAAGCGTACGGTCCAGTTCGCGCACCGGGACGGCATCCATCTCGTGTTCGACGGCATTGACACCGTTGAACAGACCCGGCTGCTCCACGAAGTCGGCGGCACGGAGGCCCAAGGCACGATATATGCGAGCATGATGACTGCCTCGGAGATGCGTATGCGGCTTGAGACCATGGGGATTGATATGGGTTCTGCGGAATCTGGAGAAGTCGACGTACCGTCCGGCATTTCCGACGTACCCGGTGCAGCCGGTGTCGCGGGCGTTTCCGCTGCGGCCGATGCATCCGGCTCGACTGCGGCTGATGCATCGCCGGCAGCCGTCAATCGTCCGGGTGAGAAAAACGACGGGAACGACATCACCAAACCCTCATACGATTTGTAACCCCAGCAACACCAAGGGTTTACCCGCAATTTCAATACGATAATCGTGTGAAACTGCGGGGTGTCGCGGCCGCGAAGCCCCCTGCGCGCGATAGTCTTGAACGGCAGTCATGCAATCGACAGACATACCCGAACGACGGATGGGTACTGCCGTCGAGTATATGGCACCAACATCCGGCAAGGACATTCGACAAGGATATTATGGGGTTCATTGATTTTCTGATCCGGCTGCTCAAGGATCCGCGCGCGGCCATCGCATCCTGGATCGCCATGGGCGTCGCGCCCACGTTGGGGTTCATCTTCCTGATTGTGTTCATCGAGACGGGCGTGGTGTTCTTCCCGTTCCTGCCCGGTGATTCGCTGCTGTTCGCCGCCGGGTGCTTCGCCGCCGCAGATGCGACGACAGGCAAGGCCGCGCTCCCGCTGAATATGCTGCTGCCCGTCGTGTGGGCCGCGCCGGTCATTGGCGACCAGTGCAATTACTTCATCGGTCATTTCTTTGGTCGGCGGATCATCGAATCCGGTAAAGTCAAGGCGATGACGCCGGAACGCCTCGCACGCACCGAAGGCATGATCGACAAGTGGGGTCCGCTCGCCGTGTTCCTGGGGCGTTTCTTCCCGTTCATCCGCACGTTCATGCCGTTCATTTCCGGTATTTCCGGCATGAAATGGCGTCGTTTCACCCCGTTCTCCGTGCTGGGCGGCCTGACCTGGTCGACCCTGTTCACGCTGCTCGGGTATTTCTTCGGCGGGATTCCGTTCGTGCAGAACAATTTTGAGCTGGTGATCGTCGCGATTCTGCTGATTTCGCTGACGCCAACCTTCGTCGGGCTGATCAAGGCGAAGACCGGCAAGCGGCGCGGACGCGGGCGCGATGCGGAACCGGCCAGGCATGCGGCCGCTGACGCCGGTATCGGTGCCGCCGCCGGTGCCGAGATGCTTTCCAATGACTTGTCAGGGGCAGACGTGCTGAGCGCGGAAACCATCGCCGCTGCAACCGTCAAGGACGCCGTCGACCTGACCGAGGTGACGCCGCAGGACTGACGCAGGCGTGCTCATCGTCATCGTTGACGCGATGGCAACTTTGCGCATGACGGCTGTTGTGTTGCGGCTGGCTGCCGGTAACCCGAGCGCAACCAGGCGCAACACGCCTATGACACCGTACCGGATTGCACTTGGCGGCATCTTGTACTAGACTTTGATGAGTTGTCTCGATGAGCAATCACCGGACACGGGGCTGTAGCTCAGTTGGTAGAGCGCTTCGTTCGCATCGAAGAGGTCGTGGTTTCGATTACCATCAGCTCCACGAAAAACCCTCCTGCATTCCACCGCAGGAGGGTTTTTCTTTATCAATCCGGCACAATCGCGCCAAATCCTCCACCGACGCTGACTCGTCCCTCAGCATCGTCAGGACCCTCTGCCGACACTGACAGCACCGTGAGCGTCGGCAGAAACAGAATCACAACCCTCCACCGACGCACACGACCCACTCAGCGGTTAAGGGATTATTAGTATTGTGAAGGATATGGCGAGTAAGAATGAGTCGGCCAAGCGATACATGCTTTAGTTGGCGTTGTATCCAAATTTCCTACTTTGCAGGGCTTCTTTCCACCAAGATTCCCTTGCAATTATATACTCGTCGGGAACATCATCGGTGAAGGTTTCGAGGATGGTGTATTGGAAATTGTCTTGAATATACGAGAGCCCCTTTTCGTTTACTAGCTCCCGTAGGTTTTTGTTCGGATATTCGCCGTTTTCGACTTCGTTTTTATCGTAGCCGCTCTTTATGTAGGTTTCCCAGCGGCCCAGAATACCATTTGCTCCATATGCTGAGCCGACATAAAGCTTTCCGGTATTTTTATCTGTAATTAGATAAATGCCTTTGCGACAGCGTAAGGCTGTGCGCCATTCTGAGGATTCAAGTTTTTTCTTTAATTCGCGGTAACTTACGGATACGTTCTTGTATCCAGGGAAGGTTTTATCGTTCAGGGTCTTGTCTGAGTTCCAGACTTCGATAACTTCAAGATCATCGATGATACCCTTCGCTAAACGAATGCCATTCTGAGAGTTCTTATGATATCTTACAACCAATCTGAAGTTGTACTTCTTGGTCAAATACTCAGCTGTCGCTGGTTGAGCCAGGCCATTATCTTTTATGACTTTGACAATTCCGGTCATTAGCCAATAATCGTCGCGGATTCGAATGAAGCCTATTGCGATAACTCCATCTGTGAAATTCTTTTTTTCGTTGTTATATACAAGATCGATAAGGTTAATCTTATCTTGTTTAGATGGATCTTCGGCGTCGGCGTTCGGGTTGAAATCAATACCACTACTGGGCACCATGAAACGGATTTTTGTTCTGTCAATTTCTTCCCTCGTTAATTGGAGCAGATCATTTAATCTGATAATTTCCATGTTAATCACTCCTTTGTAACCTTGTCGCCATTTAATACTTGGTATCAATGCAGGCGTACATGAGCAATGACACCGCGGAGAAGCGTTCTCCTAATAACTCATATATTTTATATCATTCTACTTTTCGGACACTCCCAGCTCTTGCAGATACAGACATTATTGTCATGTAAGATACGTCCGACAGTGTCGGCGCTCACTCCAAGCGCTTCCCCTATTCCCTGCGGTTTATACCATTCTGAGTACATCTGCATAATCATCTCGGCGAGGACTTTCTTCTTGGCGCATTGGTTCGTGACTTCAATTCCGTTGTCTTTTAAAACTCTGCGAATAGTCGCTCTATGGCAGCCAAATTCCCATGCTAACTCGTAGGTAGATTTGCCCTGCTGATATTTCACGATGATTGTTCGACTTTCCGCCTCTGAGAGAGTTTTTTGTTACTGAGCAACGGATTTTACGATAGAATTGGGGGTCGTAGGATAAATCTGTGATGAATGGATCTACGTTAGTATTTACAGGGGTAGCATGATATTCTTTAATGTATTTTGCAACTATTAGATAATTCTTCGAGTAGGTTTGCGATAGCTCCACGAAAAATCCTCCTGCATTCCACCGCAGGAGGGTTTTTCTTTACCTTGTGAGTCGATAGCGGGGTTCTGGGGGGCAACCGTCGCAGTTATGGGTTATCAGGGTTATCGCCGAAATGCGCGCACGATGGCCGCCCAATAGGGTCATCGGGATTATCGGTCAACACGAATGTCCGGCGTTTCGGCAATGCGTGCGCCCGCTGCTACTCTCCCGCAGACCGGTCATCCTTCAAACTGACCTCTCCTACAAACTGGTTACGCTGAATGCCCGGCTAACGTCAACAGTTTGCACCACCACACAAACCAGCTACGCGGAAAGGCCAGTTAGCGTCAACAGTTTGTGAGGGGAGGGTGTTGGCTCTTGAGGATTATCGATTGACGAATCGATTGACCGATTGATTGATGAGCAGATTGATTGATTAACCAATCGCAGTAGCGGCATCAGTCGTCGCGGGAGAGGACGTCGATATCACGCACGCCATCAATCTGCGCGATATCACCGATGCAATCATGCAAATCGCTTTTCTTGCCCGCAAGCCGCAATTCGACCGCCGCACCCTGCCATGAAGTCCCATCGACATCATGCGTGGAAACAACCTGCGTTTCAAACCCGTGCCGGGCAGCAAGCAACAACGCCTGACGCAACGCACCCTTGCCATCCTGATATGTCACGCGAATAACGTAGTCGCGATCTCGTTTCAGTACCCACACCACGAAGGGAGCGATCGCCAACACCACGACAAAATACAGTCCGGTAATCAGCAGCGCCAACGGGAACATGCCCGCCCCACACGCCATACCTACAGCGGCTGCGATCCATATCGCGCATGCGGTCGTCAATCCGCGGATTGTATCGTGGTTGAAGAAAATCACGCCTGCGCCAAGGAATCCGATACCTGTGACCACTTGCGCCGCAATACGCGAGGCGTCCCACGTGACCGAAGCCCCAACAACCGCCGGAACACCCTCAATCGACACCATGGTGAACAGGCAGCTGCCCACACCGACCAGAATATGCGTGCGGATTCCCGCATCTTTGCGACGGGCCTCCCGTTCGAAGCCGATCAGCCCGCACAGCACCAGCGCCGCGACCACGGCGACAATATCCATCCACGACAACGGCACCACACGCATACCAGCGCCTCCACATGATTCAACGAGCCTGCTGATTCCAAGCCTAGCGCGGCCGCACTGGAAGACACAGCGCTCCATAATCGCGATCGCGGGCTCGAGTCGCTGAACGGTGAAAGCGCTCATGGTTCCATTGGATTCCGCCCGGGCTTCCTACGACGACGCCAGGCAATGCCGTCACCAATGTGCCCGGCAACCAAAAGTGCAAGGATACGAACGAAAACGCAAGGATACAAGCGGCTGCACCCTACCGCCGTGCGGCAGACGCTCCCGCCCCGGACTCCCCTGCCACGCGTTGTCTCACGAACTGATCAAACGTCTCGGCGGTGATTCCCTCGTAACCGCGTATCGACGCGTATTGCGGCCCATGGGAGGTGTCGGCGCGCATGTAACCGGTCTGGGCGATCGTAGTCGCCCCGGAACCCGACGCGGAGCGCAGACCGCTCATCGAATCCTCGACGGCAACGCAATACGGCATCATATCCGGCTCGATGCCGAGCAACTTGCCTGCCGCAAGATATGGCGCGGGATCAGGCTTCTTCGCGACATCATCATCCCCGCAGATATAGCCGGCGAACACGCCCTCCGGCGCTTGGGCGACCAGGTTTTGCGCAAGATTGCGCGGCGATGTGGTCACCAGCACCGAGGGGATTCGCGCGTCAGCCAGCGAGCGCAGCACATCCAACACGCCCGGAATCCACGGCATGCGCAGACGTTCCTGTTGCGCGACATAATCGACCATGCCTTTGGAGATTTCCTCGACGGTCAGCGCCGTGCCGCGTTCGATCATCTGCCGGGCGACTTGGGGCACCGGGGTGCCGGAGCCTTGCCAGGCGAGGTCCTCGTCCCAATAGCCGCCGTGCGCTGCGGCGAGACGCAGCTCGGATTCATGCCAGTAGGGTTCTGAATCGATAAGCGTGCCGTCCATATCCCAGAACACTGCTTGCAACATATCTGCCTCGCTTGTGGAAAGTCATGCGGATGCGCGGCCGTCTGCGGGACAGCGCCCGGGCGACTCACCGTCGTCATCTTCTCATAAGGCACGTAGAAGCTGGTTCGGTTAAGCTGTCAGGGCGCGCAGGAGTCATCGGCATGGCCAGCAGCCCCACAAAGCCTTGCAGGCGCAATCCTTCTGGGAGAACTGGCGGATTTTCCCGATCCTCGCACAAACTCCCACATCGAGCGCGGGAGATTGCAGGGAATCGGCCATCCCACGGACAAACTCCCAACAAGAACGTTGGAAATCCGCGATTCAAGAAAAACACCCCAGAAACCCAAAACGGGAGAACACCGACGAATCAGTGCATCCGCGATAAACTCCCGCACAAATCCGGGACTTCATCACCCACCAGCCCATCTCAAGGCCATCTCCCGAAACCATCCGGAACTTCTTCTCCTGCCCGCAAACGCACTACATGCCCGATGCCCCTGCGCACCCGCCCAGACACAACAAAAAACCGCACACCCGAATGGGTATGCGGTAAATGGAGATGAAGATTAGACTGCCGGGACCACCACCGGCATTCGACGCGTAAGCGGCATGCGGTTTCTCCATACGGGCACGGGTTACCGGTATCCCCAGATGACCATGGACCGCGATGTGGAGCGTTGCGCATCCGTCCCGCTTGACGGCAATGCACGGGTGTCCTCGTGAATATCGCGCCGCCACATACGGGCACGTCGTGAACGCTTCACTTGCATGATGCCACCATCCGCGTCAGCTGCGAAGATACTTGAATCTTCCGGTTCGCGCAACCGTTTGATCTGTCGGCGCAATTGGCGGTTTTCTTCTTCAAGTTCCAAAATCCGCGCAACGCCGGCCAGATTGATGCCCTCGTCCTGGCTGAGCCGCTGCGCTTGAACCAGCCGATGGATATCGCGCAGCGAATAGCGACGGGCGCCGCCTTCTGTGCGATCCGGCGTGACCAGACCCAGCCGATCGTACTGCCGGAGCGTCTGCGGGTGCATGTCCGCGAGCTGCGCGATATGCCCGACGGTGAACAGCGGCATGTCGATATCGAAACCCACATCGTCCGCGCCATCGAGGTCGGCACGGCCTTCGACCAGCGCTATCGCGCACATGTCATACAACGCGCGCACCTGTGGTGTCACCCGTGCCATGATTCCTCTCTTCATCACGAGTCGGTATGTGCCGCACGTATCGCCACGCATCGGCACATATCAATGTCAACGTCTCAGCGTCCTTCGGCGAGTTTGTCCACGAAATCGCCGGTCGCGGAGTCGAATTCCTTCGCCGCGTGTTTGATGCCCAGACCCGGCTTCGACGGCACCTGAATCTGCACGCGGGCGACCAAATCGCCGTCATGCCCGGGAACGCCATGTCCACTAAGCCTGATTTCCGTGCCGCTCGAGGAACCGGCAGGCACCTTGAACGTCACGTCATTGCCGTCAATATCCGTCGCGCTGATTTTGCCGCCGCACACCGCCTGGCCGACGCTGATCGGCAGGTCCATGACGATGTCGTGGCCACGCAGCGAGAACTTCGGATCCGCCTTGACATGGACGGTGAGGTACATGTCGCCCGGCTTGCCGCCGTACAGTCCCGGCTTGCCTTTGCCGGGGATACGGATCTTCTGCCCATCTTCGACGCCCGCCGGCACATGGGTCTTGAACTGCTTGCCGTCCACGCGCAAGGAGACCGTGGCGCCTTTGACCGCTTGACGGAAGGTCAGGGTGATCTTCGACTTGCGGTCGGCACCCTGCTGCGGGCGAGGCGTCTCCTGGTATTCGCTGCGTGCCCCGCCGAACGGCGAACCTGCGCCTGCACCTGCACCGCCGCCGAACATCGAGAAAATATCGTCCATATTCGGCTGGCCGCCCCCGGATGTCGAGAACCGGATGCGCGTGCCTCCGTTGCCGGAACCACCTCCGAACATTGACCCGAAGATGTCGGAGAATCCGGACGCGTCGAATCCGCCTTGCCCGGAGCCGCCGGCGAACCTCGCGCCACCCATGCCGAACTGCCTGATCGCGTCATACTTCTGACGCTGATCCTTGTTGCTCAGTACGTCGTACGCCTCGGAGATGTCCTTGAACTTCTCCTCCGCTTCCTTGGTCTTGTTCAGATCAGGATGATATTTGCGCGCCAGCTTGCGGTACGCCTTCGTGATATCGGCTTCGCTGGCGTCCTTGGAGACACCGAGGACTTTGTAGAAATCCTTGCTCAGCCATTCATTCTCAGCCATCTATGCCTCCAATCCCATAGATTTGCGCGGTACGTGATTGCGTTTCCGCTCCTGTTGTTCCACACGTGTAGTGTTTGCTTGTTTGATGCCGGGCCGCGCCAATCCGTTGAGCTGGATTGGCGCGGCCCGGCGAACGTATATCCGGCCGTCGGCCGCATCTGTCAGGAAGCGTATGACGCCACCCGCGGGATGCACGGCGACCGGCATGGCGGGAGTATGGTTCCCGCCACTTCGGTCAGTTCTGAGGCATGGACACCACGACGCGGGCTGCCCTCACGACGCGATCGCCGATTCGGTACCCCGCCTCGACGACGGTGTCTACTGTCTCTTTCTTGGCTTCGGGATCCGGCTTCTGCAGGACCGCCTCATGCTTGGTCGGATCGAAATCCTCGCCTTTCTCGCCGAATTTCTCGACGCCGAATTTGGCGAAGGTCTTGTCGATCTTGGTGGCGACGGCCTTGAACGAATCATCCATCTGCCCGTGTTCACGGATCCGGTCGATATCGTCCAACGCCGGCAGCAGCGAGGTGAGCACGTCCACAATGCCGTATTGGCGGCTTTGTTCGCGCTCCTTGTTCATGCGGTTGCGGTAGTTGATGAACTCCGCCCGCTCACGCTGCAACGCCTCCAAGTACTCGGCGGCTTCCTTCTTCGCCTGGCCCAGAGGGGTCAGGGAGCCGTCCTTATCATGGTCGGCGTCACCGTCCTTGCCGTTGTCGGCAGCACCGGTGGAAGCATGCTGCGCGTCATCTTGCGCATGTTGTGCGGCGGATTGCGCGGCTTGCTTCTTATCGTCTCCAGCTGCGGCAGACTCGGCGTCTGGCGACGCTGCGCTGCCCGCCTTGGCGGTGTCCGATGCCTGCTCGTGCGGCTGGTCGGCGGCGCTGCCGGCACCTGCGGACTGTCCGCCCGCGGATGCCGACGCGTTCTGCTCATGCGATCCTCCGGCCTGGCCGGACGCGCCCTCGCCGTTGAGCGAGTCGACATCCGGCAGGTCCTTGAGGTAATCGTCCTTGTTGAAGTCGGACATTACTTGTTGTCCTTCTTGTCGTCGTCATCGTCCACGACTTCGGCGTCAACCACGTCGTCGTCAGAGGACGAGGCCGCACCGGAAGCCTGGCCTGCGGCACCAGCGGCACCAGCACCAGCGGCACCTTCAGCGCCCTGCTGGGCGTACAGCGCCTGGCCGATCTTCTGTGCAGAGGTCATCAGCTCGCTCTGGGCGGTCTTGACCTTCTCGATGTCGTCGCCCTTCAGGGCTTCCTTGAGGGCGTTGACCTTCTCGGTGACTTCCTTGACCACATCGTCGGACAGCTTGGCCTTGTTGTCGTTGACGAGCTTCTCGGTGGAGTAGGCGAAGGATTCGGCCTGATTGCGGGTCTCGGCCTCTTCCTTGCGCTTCTTGTCCTCGGCCTCGTGAGCCTGCGCTTCCTTGACCATGCGGTCGATCTCGTCCTTCGGCAGGGCGGAGCCGCCGGTGATGGTCATGGACTGCTCCTTGCCGGTGCCCTTGTCCTTGGCGGACACGTGCACGATGCCGTTGGCGTCGATATCGAAGGTGACCTCGATCTGCGGGACGCCACGCGGGGCCGGAGCGATGCCGGTCAGCTCGAAGGTGCCCAGCGGCTTGTTGTCACGGGCGAATTCACGCTCGCCCTGATAGACCTGGATGAGCACGCTCGGCTGGTTGTCCTCAGCGGTCGAGAAAATCTCGGAACGCTTGGTCGGGATGGCGGTGTTGCGGTCGATGAGCTTGGTCATGATGCCGCCCTTGGTCTCGATACCGAGGCTCAACGGGGTCACATCGATGAGCAGGACGTCCTTGCGGTCGCCCTTGATGACGCCGGACTGGACGGCTGCGCCGACTGCGACGACCTCATCCGGGTTGACGGACTGGTTCGCTTCCTTGCCGCCGGTGAGCTCCTTGACGAGCTCCTTGACCGCCGGCATACGGGTGGAACCGCCGACAAGCACGACATGGTTGATGTCGCTCACGGAGATGCCCGCGTCGGACAGCACGTTGTTGAACGGCGTGCGGCAGCGGTTGAGCAGGTCGGAGGTCATTTCCTCGAAGTGTGCACGGGTGAGCGTCTCGTCGAGGTGGACCGGGGTGCCGTCAGGCGTCATGGCCAGGTACTGCATGGAAATCTGCGTGCTGGTGGCGCTGGACAGTTCCTTCTTCGCCTGTTCCGCGGCTTCCTTCAGCCGCTGCAGGGCGATCTTGTCCTTGCTCAGGTCGACGCCGTACTTGTTCTTGACTTCGCCGACAAGCCAATCGATGATCTTCTGGTCCCAATCATCGCCGCCGAGGTGGTTATCGCCGTTCGTGGCCTGCACCTGAATGGTGGAGAAGCCGTCGTCGTCCTTGCCGATTTCCAGCAGGGAGACATCGAAGGTGCCGCCGCCGAGGTCGAAGACCAGGATGCGTTCATCTTCCTTGCCCTTTTCGAGGCCGTAGGCCAGTGCCGCGGCGGTCGGCTCGTTGATGATACGCAGCACGTTGAGGCCTGCGATCTTGCCGGCGTCCTTGGTGGCCTGACGCTGGGCGTCGTTGAAGTACGCCGGGCAGGTGATGACGGCGTCGGTAACTGGCTCGCCGAGCTTCTGTTCGGCGTCCCTCTTGAGCTTCATTAGGATCTGCGCGGAAATCTCCTGCGGGGTCCACTTCTTGCCGTCGATCTCGACCGTCCAGTCAGTGCCCATGTGGCGCTTGACGGAGCTGATGGTGCGATCGACATTGGTGACAGCCTGGCGCTTGGCGACTTCGCCGACCAGGATCTCACCGGACTTGCTGAAGGCCACCACCGACGGGGTGGTGCGTGCGCCTTCCGCGTTTTCGATAACGGTGGGTTCGCCGCCTTCCAGCGTTGCGATGCAGGAGTTTGTCGTACCCAAATCGATACCAACTGCGCGTCCCATATGTTCTCCTTTATTGTTGTTCTGTTGTCTACGTCTTCGCTCAATCGGCACCGCCCGGAGGCCGTGCCGTTGGATGCTTCCAAACTTGAGCCTACATCACTCAACTTTGGATGGCCAACTTTTATTCCCACATGTCGAAAAATTTTTTCCGGCCTCGTTCAAGCTCACCTCGCCGATTGCCTTGACATGCACACACCACGTATGCCACGGCATACGTTTCACGCAGGATGGCAGGCGTGCAGACCCGCCCAAAGTCCGGAACGTCAAACGGCGCATGCACAGGCACACGCAAACCGTCGAACGCAACCCAGTACAGCCGTTCTCCGGCGAGATTCGTCAAGTCACGCATGCCACGACATACAGGATGCGCACAGAAGCACCCGGACCGATGATTCCAACTCACGCACACTCGCCACCGAAACACATGTTGACCGATAACCCCCGATCCGCGCGGCGCGGGGCTTCACGCATCCCGACAGCCCCCACGCCTCACAGGCTCACACCCCGCAGGCCATCATCCCCGACAACCCTGCAGCCCCACACCCCGCAGGCCCACACCCGACAACCGCCATCAACAACAAACGCCGGCGGACCGCGAAATCACGGGCCTGCCGGCGTTGCACACCCCGAGGGGCGTCACACACTAGGAATACAGAGAATACAGAAGAAGAATGCGGAATACTCCCGCCGGAATGCCACCGGCATTGCCGGACCACCATCCACCTGCCACCAGACCTTGCCGGAACCCCGACAGTCGCCAGCTAGACCACAAGACCATTCAGTCCAGATAGCCCAGACTGGCCAGATGAACCATACAGCCCATACAACATCCGGGATGCATCGAGCCTGCCGCGCCAGCCGAACCCGACCCGCAGGGCCAGTCCGCCCGATCAGCCGACCCGAATCGTCCCCGGCGCCGCGGCGCCAACCGCGACACGCCGGAGGACATGCGGGAACTCCCTGTTCAGTTATCGCGGCATTCGCCGGAGCCATTTGGCGGCGCCACCACTGACACCGCCTGGGAGCTTACTTCCGGACGAACAGTCCGCGGCGCCATGCAGCGAGCAAGCCACCCGCGACCGCGAGGGCGAGCGCGATCATCACCGTACCAAGGATGCGGGTGCCGGTCTTGCCGAGGGCACCCACCAGGGCGCCGCCCAGACCGGCCTGCTTCGCGTTGTCGGCTCCTACGGTCGCGATGCGTTGCGCGGCACCATGCTGCGCGAGTTGTTCAGCGCTCTTTCCGTCTTAGGCGAGCGCAAGCGTCGGAAGAGCCGCTGCCGTGGCGATGGCGGTGACGGCCGCCACAGCCCCGGTGATGATTGCATGTCGTTTCACTTCTATTCCTTTCCTCGACGAAAACCGGCAGGCTCCTGTTCGTTCACCTGCAAACCGATTGCTGCTGGACCGGTTTTCGTTCCGGTTGCACGCTATGTCGGCAAAGCATCGGGCAACGTTCGCACAGTCGAAGGGCATCCCAACTCTTGGTGAATTCTCAGAGAATTCGTGCTTTCTCGCGATTTTTGAAAGATGGTGACGCAACCATCGGCGCCGAAAGCTGACAACGTTTGCAAATATTATGAAACAGCTGTATAATAGCGAGACGGAATCAGCGTTGAATCTTGATGGCACTAGCATGAAGCAAAGGGGCAGGAATGGCAAAAGCTGGCATTCGAGATGTCGCCAAAGTGGCGGGAGTATCCATCTCAACGGTTTCGCGCGCCTTCACGCGCCCAGAGCTGGTATCGGAGAGAACCCGACGGAAAGTGCTCAGTGCCGCGGACAAGCTGGACTTCAACATCTCCCGCTCCGCCACCGCTCTGAAAACCGGCCAGGCATACCGTGTCGCGCTCCTGATGAACGAGGAGATCACCAGCTGGTTCAACACCGAAGTCTTCGCCGGAATCAACGACATCCTTCACGATGCCGGATATGACATCTCCCTGTTCCAGCACATCGACACAGCCGAGAACCGCAAGGAGTTCTTCACCACTCTGCCGGTCCGTCGCAACGTCGACGCCGTATTCGTCAACTCGTTCTCCATCGACCCTTACGAGGTCGAACAGCTCAAACGCATCCACGTCCCGATCATCGGCATCAACACGCCGTCCACCTCGAATTTCGACGCCTCCGTCAGCATCAATGACGAAGAAGGCATGTTCATGGCTGCCCAGCATCTGATCAATCTCGGGCACCGTCACATCGTGTACACGTGCTCGGAACCTGCCGAAGGCATCACATCAAGCATCGACGACCGCGGGCGCGGATTCATACGCGCGTGCAAGGCCGCCGAGCACAATCACGACTTGCAATGGCAGGTATTGTCCGTCCCCCGCGGCCGTGAGTTCGCCGATTCCGCGCTCACGGCGCTGCTTGCGCTCGACGAATTCCCGGACGCCATCTGCTGCCAGATGGACATGATGGCCATTCCGCTGGTGCTCAAGCTCGAGCATTACGGCCACTTCACGCCAAAGGACTACTCAATCATCGGTTTCGACGACAGCCCGTACGCCGACACGATCAATCTGACCACCATGCGGCAAAATCCGCGCGATATGGGACGGAACGCCGCCATGAAGGCGCTCAAGCTCATCGCCGACGAACCGTTGGACAACCCGCACGAGACGATACAGCCCCAGTTGGTGCTGCGCGGGTCGGACGCCGTGTTCAAGAAGTAACGGCAACGCAGCTCGGCGGTTCACATCACCGGCGGTTCACATCACCGGCAGCGCGCACAGCAGCAGCGTCACCGGGTACAACGCGTAGAACACCCACTTCGTCCACGGATGGCCGTACCCCAGTTCGTCGCGCCGCGTGTGCAGCATCGCCACGCCGACCGCCGGCATGATGAAGAACACCGCCCCGAGCACGCCTGCGGTCATCATCATCGTGTTCTCGTGCGCGTCCAACGCGTAGAACACCAACGCCATGCCGATGAGCAGCACACCCATGTTGAACATGCCTTGGCGCAGACCGACATGCAGGAGCAGCGCCCAGGCGAGCCCTGCGACGGCAACCAGCACGATGGCAGCCCATTTCGCCACACCTTGTAGGTTCTCGCGCACCCAGTCGACCGCCGCGATCACAATCAGCGCAATCACCAGCGCGAACACCGGGTTCTGCGAGTTCATATCCCAGACTTTGCCGGATGTCGCCATATCGTATGGAACTTCGGAGATGATGGCGAGCGCCAGCAGACGTATCCCGTATTGCATGACGCTATGCGTGTGGCGATACCCCTGCACCAGCAGCCACGAGTACAGCGGCACGGCGGTCCAGGAGACCACTTCGCAGATGACCAGAACCGTCATCGCGACCATGTCGTCTGATCCGGGCTGATACCCGAGCATGGACGGCAGAATGGTCGTGCCGATGGTGGCGAGAAGCACAAACAGCCACCCGACGGTTTTCACGCGGAATGTCGTCATTCCCCGCCGGCGGTTACGCCCTCCGCGCGCCGCCTGATTGTCCGCGTATTCGTCCGTCACGGTGTCTTCCATATCCGGTTTGCACCACCTATCCGTCAGTCGTGTCCATGACTCCGGCGGCGTGACCTGAATGCCGCGGCCGCCGGCAACTGGGGGACATTATCCCATACAGTACTGGAGGCCGCCTGCAGATGCGGTGTTTTCACTCGCCGAGCACAAAAGCGGTCAGCGCGTCGTAATCGGCGCCGTTGAGGGAAAGCACCGCCTGTTCGCAGATTTCAGGATCGTCCTGCCGTGAAATTGCGGTGTGCAAGTAGACCCCGTCGATGCCTGCAGAGGCGGCACCCTGGATGTCACACCGCTCCTCGTTACCGACCATCAGCGCGCGATCAGGTGTCGTGTACTCGTATTCCAACGCGCGCAGGAAGAACTTCGGCGACGGCTTGCGCATGCCTTCCTCGCTGGAGATGACGATGCGGTCGAGGGCCTTGTTCAATCCGGTCGCCTCGATTTCAGGACGCGTGTAGCAGGCCTGCGCGTTGCTGGCGAGCACGGTGCGGATGCCGGCTTCGCGCAGTTTGCCGAGCATCTCGAGAGCGCCGGGGTACAGACCGAACTTGCTGGTGCTGGCCTTGCGGAACACCCACGCTGCCTTCGCCGCGAGCTGCGGCGAAGCCATCGAACCGCCGGCCGCATACAAGCGCTGGAAGACCGGCAACACGTCAGGCTCCACCCAATCGGGGTGTTCCGCGCCCTTGCGCGCTTCCTGTACATTGACCGCATTGAGCTGGTCGAAACTCGCCTTCAGATGGGCAGCGTCATCATAATGGGCGCCCGTGGCATCGAGGAACTCCCACAACTCCTGCCACGGCTTCGTCGCCTGTTCGTCCGTGTGAATGTCGATCAATGTCCCGTACAGGTCGAATAGCACCACCTCGTATCGCATAGTCACGCTCCTCGCTCCTCCAAATCATGTGCTTTGCAGTACCCACCAGATGACGGACGTCATGACGGCCCGCTTCAATTCAACCGGTTTTCCTGCCATTGTACGCAAAACAATGATGCCATGACGCGCATATGAGCGGTTTTGCGGAATGACGGCGGGCGGATGCCCATTAGGCCTGAACGGCACCATGCACCAGACCACGCTGGAACACTAGCCGAACCGTGCGGCATACCGCCGGGACCTGCGCATCCGCCCGCAATCGGACGATCAAACGAACAAACGGCCAATAACGGCCGAACGGTCGCAAACAACCAGGCAACCGTCACACGTGTACAATCACGAAACTCTGCGGTCCCAAGGTCACTTCGCTGCCATGTGCCTGCGCATTGCCCAGGCACAGCAGCACGGTCGGGTCATTGGCCTTGTCGCCTTGCGCGGGGACGGTGATCGTTTCGGTATTCAGGCCCGGGTTCATCGCGACGACCAGACGCTCCGAGCCGTCTTCCGCCACCCGCGAGTACGCGAAGGACCGCCCCTGCTCGGGTTGGGCGAGCACGACGAGCGGCGCCTTGGCCCGCAGCGCGCGATGGTCGGCACGCAACGACAGCAGAGCGCGCACCCATGCGAGCATGGAATCGGTCTCCCGCTCCTGTTCGGCCACGTTCGGCGCATCCTCAGCCGGGTCGACCGGCAGGTAGAGCGAATCCGAGTCCGCGCTGGAGAATCCCATGTTCTTCGACCTGTCCCACTGCATGGGCGTACGGCTGCCGGTGCGCGCGTACCCGCCTTCCTTGGTCGGCAGATCGCGGTAGCGCATGCCGATTTCGTCGCCGTAATAGATGAACGGCACGCCCGGCATGGTCAGGAACATACCGAACGCCACCTGCTGCTCACGTTTGGTCAGACGCGGCGCGAGACGCGGCGTGTCGTGGTTGCAGGTGATGAAGCAGAAATACCCTTTGCCGCGGATCGCCTGATACTGCGGGATGTACTGGCTGAGGAACTCCTGCACGCTTCCGCCGCCCTCGGCGCTGAAATAGCTGTGGTCGTCCGCGGTGTCGAGCGCATTATCCGTGTTCCGCGCGAGCAGGTTGTAGCCGTTCGGATTGCCGCCGAAACGCCAGTCGAGGTAGAAGTCCATATCGAAACCGGCTTCCAGGGCCTGTTCGGGCACGCCCCACTCGGAGACGAAAGCCGCCTGTGGGAATTCGGATTTGATGGTGCCGAGCATCTCCTGCCATGCCTTGATAGTCTCCGGCTTGTCCTCACCGTCGTTTTTGACCAGCGAGTTCGCCATATCGACGCGGAACCCGTCGCAGCCGAGCCCAAGCCAGAAGCGCATGACGTCCACCATCGCGTCCCTCGTAGCCTTCGCCGCGGCCGAATCGGTGGAGGACTGCCACCGCCGGTCACGCTTCGCAAAGCCGTAGTTCAGTGCAGGCTGGCATTTGAAGAAGTTCAGGATATATGTGGCGTTGCGTTCGCTTTCCCCGCCGATGAACGGCATCGAGTAACCTTCGAACGCGCTGTCGGTCCAGATGTAGCGGTCGGAGTACTCGTTGCGTTCGGCGCGCTGGCTTTCTTTGAACCACGGATGCTCCTCGCTGGTGTGCCCGGGCACAAGATCGAGCAGCACGTGGATGCCTCGCGCATGCGCCTGGCGGAACAGCTCGACCAGATCGTCGTTGGTACCGTAGCGCGGGGCAACCTTGCGGTAGTCGCGCACGTCATACCCGGCGTCCTTGAAAGGCGAGTCATAGCAGGGGTTGATCCATAACGCGTTGCACCCCAGCGAGGCGATGTAGTCGAGCTTGCCGGTGATGCCGGGAATGTCGCCGATGCCGTCGCCGTTCGTGTCGCAGAAACTCTGCGGGTAGATTTCGTAGAACACGGCCGTATCCAGCCATGCCGGCCGCGTGAATGTTGTCGTCATGTCGTTCCCTTCTTTCTGACTTCCGCCGTCCGGCCTGTCTGTCTTGCCGGCACAAGGGCGGATGCCGCGTATGCGACGCTGCGCACGCTTGGGGATGCGCCTTACCAGCACGCACCCGTCTGTGTCTGTTGCACCACTGTGTTCAGCAGTTCAGCAAACGCTAGCACACGAGATGCACTTCGACACTCGCAGACGGTGCAGACATCTCAGAAGGAGTCAAAACCGCATAATATCAACCCGTAACCGCTGTACCAAAATCATTTCGCCGGGTCACCACCGCAAAAAGACACGCGAAACCGTGAAATTTGCATCGTTTTTTGCGAACGTATGCAAATCCATGTATACTGTTGGTTGGTTCGGAGGTACGCAACAATCCGCCCACTTCGGTGAGCGGGCGTGCATCCGGTCAGATAGCCTGAAGGGGCAGGAGGCCGGGTGCGGACCGCTGCACTGAAAACACACTCGCTCCGCGAAAGCGGGGCGGAATTTTAGGAGGTCAAGGATGACATACATGAAGAAGATTCTGGGCGTCACCGCCGCTGTGGCGATGCTGCTCGGAGCGAGCGCCTGCGGTTCCAGCAACAATGGCGGCACTGCAGCGAAGAGCACCCAGGCAATCAAGCTGACCGTGTGGGGCCCGTCCGAGGATCAGGCGAAGTCCAACTCCTGGCTGCCCACCATGGAAAAGCAGTTCGAGAAGGCTCACCCGGAGTACAAGATCACGTGGAAGAACGCAGTGGTCTCCGAAGGTGACGCAGGCACGACCGTCAAGCAGGATCCGTCCGCCGCAGCCGATGTCTACATGTTCTCGAACGATCAGCTCGGCACCCTGATCGATGCCCAGGCAATCGGCGAGGTTTCCGACGACGCCAAGGCACAGATCAAGAAGCAGGACGATGAGGCTGTCATCAAGTCCGTCACCGGCACCGATGGCAAGATTTACGGCGTTCCGTTCACCGGCAACACCTACTTCATGTTCTACAACAAGTCCAAGTTCTCGTCTGACGACATCAAGTCCCTCGACACCATGCTCCAGAAGGGCAAGGTTTCCTTCAACCTCGGTAACTCCTGGTATCTGCCGGCCTTCTACACCGGCGCTGGCATGACCCTGTTCGGCAAGGACGGCGCCACCGCCAAGGATGGCGTGAAGATGGATTCCGCCGCCGCGACCGACGTCACCAAGTACCTCGTTGATCTGGTCAAGAACCCGAACTTCGTCGTGGACAACGACGAGGGCGCTGGCCTCGCTGCTCTGCAGAACGGCACCGTGGACGCCATCTTCTCCGGCACCTGGTCCGCTTCTGACGTGAAGAAGGCCCTCGGTGACAACTACGCCGCAGCCCAGCTGCCTTCCTTCACCACCTCCGGTGGCGAAACCTACCAGATGAAGGCGTTCTACGGTTCCAAGGCCATTGGCTACAATCCGAATTCCAAGGCTCCGCAGGCTGCTGCTGAGTTCGCCACCTACCTCGGCTCCACCGAGGCTCAGAAGGCCCACTACACCATGCGTCAGATTGTCCCGACCGACAAGTCCCTGGCTTCGACCTACAAGAACGATCCGGCTGCCGTGGCTCAGAACGACACCATCGCGAACACCTCGATCCTGCAGCCGACCATCGCCGCGATGGGCAACTTCTGGGATCCATGCAAGACCTTCGGCACCGCCATCGTCAACGGCGATGTGAACGCTGGCAACGCTCAGGCGAAGGCTCAGGCTTGGCTCGACGGCTACAAGAACATCGCTTCCACCAGCAGCTCCAAGTGAGCAGGCTCGCGTAAGCGAATAATGTAACAGTGTCTGCAAGACGCCCCGCCCCCGGCTTTGCGGGGCGGGGCGTCTTGCATATAACCATCAAACAATCGAAAGGTCGTCCGCATGACAACTGCGACAGCCGCGGCGAGACGCAGAGTGCGCAAGCGTAAGCGCAGCAACTCTGATGGTCTTCAGCCGTCACCATACAGATTCTCCCAGGCGTGGAAGAACGGGGATGCCCTGACACGCCTCTCACTCTTCATCTTCGGTCTCGGCGACCTTGCCCGCAAGCAGATTGTCAAGGGCCTGGCGTTCCTTGCCGGTGAAGTGCTCATCATCTTGTACCTGATCGACAAAGGCGGCACCTATCTGGGCAAGCTCACGACACTGGGCACCGCCAAGCAGACCAAGGTCAAGGTCAACGGCTTCTGGGTCTACCAGGCCGGCGACAACTCGGTCATCATCCTGTTGTACGGCGTAATGAGCGTGTTCGTCGTCATTCTGCTCATCCTGCTTGCCTCCCTGTCCCTGCGCAGCGCGTACAAGGCGCAGGTCGCCATCAAGAACGGCGAGCGTCCGAACACCATCGGTCAGGATCTGCGTTCCCTGTTTGACCAGAACGCGCATGTCGGCCTGATGTTCCTGCCGACCCTGGGCATCGTGGTCTTCACCATCCTGCCGCTGGTGTTCATGATCTCCATGGCATTCACCAGCTACGACCAGAACCATACGGTTCTGTTCTCCTGGGTAGGCCTGAAGAACTTCGGCACCGTGTTCGGCAACAGCGGCGGCGACGTGAACGCCAAGCTGTTCTTCTCGGTGCTCGCATGGACGCTGATCTGGGCGTTCTTCGCCACCTTCCTGAACTTCTTCCTCGGTATGTTCATGGCCATGATCATCGAGCGCAAGACCATCAAGGGCAAGGCCTTCTGGCGTGCATGCTTCTCGATGTCTATCGCAGTGCCGCAGTTCGTATCCCTGCTGGTTATGCACACCATGCTCCAGCGTGACGGCGCGATCAACCGCTTGCTGGAAAGCTGGGGTTGGATCAGCGGCCCGCTGCCGTGGCTGTCGAACGCCACATGGGCCCGCGTCACGGTTATCGTAATCAACCTGTGGATCGGTATTCCGTACACCATCATGCAGATCACCGGTATTCTCCAGAACGTGCCGACCGAACTGTACGAGGCGGCTGAAATCGATGGCGCCAACTGGTGGCAGCGGTTCTGCAACGTGACCATGCCGTACATCTTCTTCGTGCTCACACCGTACCTGATCACCACCTTCACGGGCAACGTGAACAACTTCAACGTGATCTACCTGCTCACAGGCGGCGAACCGACACCGGTCGGCGCGTCCGCAGGCAAGACCGATTTGCTGATCACCTGGCTGTACAAGCTGACGGTCGACAAGAACAACTACAACCTGGGTGCGGTCATCGGCATCATGACGTTCATCGTCCTTGCCGTGGTCTCGCTGCTGACCTACCGCAGCTCCGGTTCGTACAAGAATGAGGAGGGCTTCCGGTGAGTAATCCAACTTCTGACACCACAATCGCCAAGAAGGCCAAGGGTAATTCGTACAAGCGCCGTATCGCCGGCGATGTCGTCGCTTACATCTTCCTGACCGTCATGGCCGTCATCTGGCTCATGCCGATCGTGTGGGTGTTCCTCGAAAGCTTCAACAAGAACACACAGCCGTACCAGAGCACGTTCTTCCCGACGAAGTACACGTTCCACAACTACGTGCAGCTGTTCACGGAAACCGACGTGATGAACTTCCCGCGCATGTTCCTCAACACGCTGGTCATCGCCATCTTCGTGTGCATCATCTCGCTGTTCTTCGTGCTGTCCGTGTCCTTCTGCATGTCCCGTCTGCGCTTCCGCGGACGTAAGACCTTCATGAACATCGCCCTCATCCTGGGCATGTTCCCGTCCATCATGGCCGTCATCGCGGTCTACTTCATCCTCAAGGCGTTCGGCCTGACGGAAGGTGGATTCGTGATCATCGCCCTGATCCTCGTCTACTCGGCAGGTTCAGGCGCAGGCTTCTACGTCATGAAGGGTTACATGGACACCATCCCGATGTCGCTCGACGAGGCCGCCTACCTGGACGGCTGCACCAAGTGGCAGGTGTTCACCAAGATCATCATCCCGATCTGCAAGCCCATGATTGTATACCAGGCGATTATCGGCTTCCTGACCCCGTGGCTTGACTTCGTCATGGCGAAGGCAATCGCCCGTACCCAGGACAACTTCACCGTCGCCCTGGGTCTGTGGCAGATGCTGCAGAAGGAATACATCAATCAGTGGTACGCCCGCTTCGCCGCCGGCGCAGTGTGCGTCTCCATTCCGATTGCGATTCTGTTCATCGTCATGCAGCGCTTCTACCAGGAGTCCATGTCGGGCGCAGTCAAGGGCTGATTTCCGGCAATACCGATTAAGGGGGCGGATCCGAGGCATTCAGGCTCCGGGCCGCCCCCTTTCGTATGCGGCCAACCACCGCGTATCACTCACACCATTCAAATTTTGACCGGACATACCCCGTTCAGGGGCAGACACCCGGTATCACAAGGGGAACTCATGTCTTATGCCGAAGCATCGTGGCCTGATTACGCAGGCCTGCTCGGGTCTCAGCTTCTTGATCACGGCACGGTCTTCACCGTGTGGTCGCCTTCCGCGGTTGCAGTCACATTGCGATTGTTCAGTACCAGCGATCCAAAGGACGGCCCGTCGGCGACCGTCGCGCTGGAACGTGCCCAGGATGGGGCCTGGCAGCATCGCAGCGCCGAGCGACTCGCCGGGACCTACTACGACTACCTACTGACTTTTCCGGCATCCGCGGTCAGCAACGTACCCAGCGACGCCATCATCAACGCCGCCGAAGGCACGGTCACCATCCGCACCGCCGACCCGTGGGCCAAGGCGAGCGGCGTCAACGGCGAACGCAGCATGGTCGTCGATCTCGATTCGACCAATCCCGACGGTTGGCTGTCCGACCGCTCCCCTGACATTCCCGCTTCCCAAACCGTGATTTGGGAGACGCATGTCGGCGATTTCAGCAACGACCCGCACGGTGGATTCCCCAAAGGGCATCGCGGCAAGTTCCTCGCGTTCACCGATGCGCATACGACCTTGGACAACCAGCCCGGAGGATTCCCCACCGGCATCGCGTATCTGAAGCGTTTGGGCGTCACCCACGTGCAAATCATGCCGTTCTACGACTACGGGTCGGTCGACGAGGCCACCGGCAGCCCCTACAACTGGGGGTACGACCCGGTCGCTTACGATGTGCCGGAAGGCTCGTATAGCACCGACCCGTATGACGGGGCGGTCCGTATCCGCGAGTGCAAGGCGATGATTGCAGCGCTGCACCGGGCGGGCATCCGTGTGATCATGGATGTCGTCTACAACCACATGTACGAGAACGACAACGAATTCGAGCGTATGGCCCCCGGTTATTTCTGCCGTCGTGACGATGCCGGCGGGTTCGCCAACGGTTCGGGCTGCGGCAACGACATGGCTAGCGAACGGCCGATGTTCAGCCGATTCATCGTGGATTCGCTCGTTTATTGGGCACGTGAGTACCATGTGGACGGATTCCGCTTCGATCTGATGGGCCTGCTGGACACGCAGACCTTGAATCGTGCGCGCAAGGAGCTGGACAAACTGCCGGGCGGCGAATCCATCCTCATGTACGGTGAACCGTGGTCCGCCGACAAGACGAATGCCGAACCGTCGTTCACGCTCGCGGACAAACAGGGACGCAAGCTACTGGACGCGCGAATCGGCTGGTTCTGCGACGAAAGCCGTGACTCCATCAAAGGCAATGTCATGCTCGAACGCAAGCCCGGATACGTCAACGGGCAGCCGTCCGAATTCGCTGAACTGGTCCGTCACGCGCTCAACGGCTGGCGTGGCACCGAAGCTCAAGGCAAGCAGGTCGGGCAAATCATCCAGTATGTGTCGGCGCATGACGATCTGACGCTGTGGGATAAACTCTGCCTGACCATGCGCGACGACCCCGCACACGCCGATTATGACGCGACCGGGGATGTGCAGGATATCCTCGCGGCCAACGCGATCGCCGCCGGGCTTGTGCTCACGTCCGCCGGATTGCCGTTCATGCTCTCCGGCGAGGAGTTCACCCGCACGAAGTACGGTTGCGACAATTCCTTCGACCGCAGCGCTGAGCTCAATTGGCTGGATTGGGGCAGGGCGTCCCGCCTGTCATCGTTGATCGAATGGTACCGGACGCTGATCGCGGTGAGAAAAGCCCACCCGGACTTCTATGACGGCCGACGCATCGCTTTTGACTCCCCCGAAGGGGTCATCGCAGCACAGGTTGGCGACGACCTGGCGGTGTGTGCGAACCCCACCACGAATGGCGTGACAGTCGAGTTGCCCCAGAATACGGCTGATGCCACACGGCATTGGGCGATCATCGCCGATTCGACGGATGTGGCGGCGGGTTCCGCCGATGGCAGGGCGCAGGTCGCCGACGGCACCGAACTTTCCGTACCGGCACGCACCTTTGTGGTTGTCGCGTTGCAGTGACGCGCTTGCGACGGGCGCTCACTGTCTCGGGCGGCAGGTCCCCGCGGTGACACCGCTCAGGCTCCACGTCCGGCGTGTCGTTTCCATCTGCGACACGCCGGGCGCGGGGCCTTTCTCATTAGGATTGCAAACGATAGTAAGATTCTAAGCCCAAATACGCCGAACCCCCGGATCGGACCCCTCTTTTCATCAAGAATCTCAACGCTCCCAAGATATTGCAAACGATTTCAATACGCGCTAGAATATCAATATCCAGATTCGGCGGCTGCCCCAATGACGGTCAAAGCCGCCGGTAGGAAACTGTCATCGCATACTCGAGAGGAGCGAAGGAGCGCATTATGTCCGATCAGACGGCATCGTCGCCATCCAGCCAAGACGTCCGGCGGGAAGAAAGCCCGGAACGTCTCGCGCGGCCATTAATCAGGCTTGCCAAAGCAAGCGGAATTTCCACCTCGTATATCGACCAGCTCGGCACATACGTTGAGATCAGGGATGAAGTGCTGGTGAGCGTGCTTGCCGCACTCGGTGTCGACGCTTCCAGCGATGACGCCATCGAAGCATCACTGGAAGCCTCACACCGCACCTCCTGCGATCAGCTGGTGCCGCCGACGGTTGTGGTGTTCTCAGGCACCGCGACCCGCGTGCCAGTCCATGCGGTCACGGCGGCCCCCGAGCTATCGCTCACCCTCGAAAACGGCGAAGCCTATGACGGCGATCTCAACACCCTGCTCATCAAGGACGCCGACGCGGACCCGGCAATCCCCCACGCGTTCACGCTGACCATGCCGGACGATCTGCCGACCGGCTACCATACCCTCCATGTGACGGACGGCGACCGGTCCGCCGATGCCACCGTTCTGTCCGCCCCGGCGCGGATTCCCGTTCCCGAGCCGGTCGCGCAACACCACCGTTGGGGCTGGATGACCCAGATGTACTCCGTGCGTTCCAAGGAATCCTGGGGTGTCGGCGACTATGGCGACCTCAAGGAACTGCTGCACGACGCCGGCAAGCATGGCGCCGATTTCATGCTGATCAACCCGATTCACGCGGGCACTCCGATCCCGCCGATCGAGCCTTCCCCGTATCTGCCGGAATCACGCCGATTCCTCAATGTCACGTACATTCGTCCACAGCAAATCGAAGAATATTCCGAGCTTGACGCCGAAGCGCGCGCACAGGTCGATGCCCTGCACGACAGCGTCAAGGCGGCCAATGACAATCCGGACCCGTTGGATCTCAACGCTTCCTGGACCGCCAAGCGCAAGGCGCTGTGGGTGATTTACCAGCACGGCCGTTCTGCGGAGCGCCAGGCGGCGTTCGACGCGTTCACCAAAGCCGCCGGACCGGATCTCGACGCGTTCGCCGCATGGTGTGTCGCGTTCGAAGTGTGGGGCGCCCCTTGGGAAGAAGACAAGAATCCCTGGTTCTCGACACTGGACAGGGATTCGCCCGAAGTGGCCGCACTGGTGCGCGAGCATAAGGATCTGTTCGATTTCCAGCGTTGGTTGCAGTGGATTGCAGACGAGCAGGTCGCGCAGGCGCAGGCGGCTGCGAAAGACGCAGGCATGACGCTTGGTCTGATGCAGGATATGGCGGTCGGCGTGCATGCCTATGGCGTGGACGTGTGGTGGAATCCGGAACGTTTCGCGGTTGGCAGTGTGACCGTCGGATGCCCGCCTGACTTCTACAATCAGCAAGGTCAGGATTGGGGCCAGCCGCCGTTCAATCCGCGGTATCTGGAACGCACCGGGTACCGTGTCTACCGTGAGATGGTCCATAACGTCTTCGCACATGCCGGAGCCGTGCGCATTGACCATGTGCTCGGCTTGTTCCGCTTGTGGTGGATTCCGAAGGGCGAGGGAGCCAAGGGAGGCGCGTATGTCACCTACAATTACCGTGCGATGATCGCCGTGCTGTCGATTGAGGCGAGTCGCGCCGGCGGTATGGTGATCGGCGAGGATCTCGGTACGGTCCCAGCATACGTGTCCCAGGTGCTTGCCGACCATGGCGTACTTGGCACGGTTGTGGAATGGTTCGCCCGGGTTGATAACTCCCCGAACGCCGGCGATCCGTATGCCGATCCGTCCACGTATCGCAAGTATGCGCTGGCGTCGGTCACGACGCATGATTTGCCGCCGACAGCCGGGTATCTTGAGTTCGAGCACGTCAAGCTGCGCGAGCAGCTGCATCTGCTGAGCGAGCCGGTCGAGGAGTTCCAGAAGGCTGCAAGCGCGGAACGCGATGCGATGCTCAAGCTGCTGGTCGATGGTGGTTGGTTGGATGCCGCCGCCGCGCAGGATGTGCCCGCACATGAGCAGGAAATCGTCGAAGCGATGCACCGCATGCTGCTCAACGCCCCGTCTTTGCTGTTGCAAGCCGCGCTGGTCGATGGCACGGGCGAGCACCGCACGCAGAATCAGCCGGGTACCAGCACGGAATACTGCAACTGGCGTGTGCCGCTGCACGATGCCGAGGGCAATCTGGTTCACACGGACGAAGTGTTCAAGAATCCACGCGTGCTGTCGCTGGCTGCCGTGATGCGCGACGAGTGATGGCGTAATCTGCGGCCGGGTGCGGATTGCGGATTGCAGGTCGTGAATCATGCATCCGCGAATCGCGGGTCGCAGGTCGCGGATGCGCTCGAGAATCCGTTCCACCGCGGATTGATTACGCTCAGGGCCGCCTGTCTTCTTCCTCCTTGAAGACAGGCGGCCCTGTTTGCGTATGTTGCGTATGTTGCGGATGTCCGGGATGTATAAGGGTGTCCGGGATGCGCCGATGTCGTGCCTGTGTTCAGGCGTGCTGTTCCGACTTGACGTCTACAGCATGATTATCAGTTCCCGCGGTGCTATCGGGCTGATTTGATCCGCCGTTAAGCCAGTTCGCATCATCATGGGTTGTTGCGGATTGGCGGGTATACGGCGCGAACACGCGTTCAAGAAGCGGGATGTGCAGCATCACGCACGTGCCATACCCCATGAGCAGCAAGAGGAACAGGCCCTGCGGCATGTACCACCAGCATGCGGCGATCAGCGCCAGATAGACCGCATCGATGGCCACCATGCCCAGCGTCGCGACAATGTGGGATACACCGAATACGTACGCGTTACCGAGCGTGCGGCCGAAGCTGTTCTCGAATCGCGCCTGCAATGCCCATACCCATTCGAATCCGATAATCCAGACGATGGTGAACGCGAATTTCGGTATCAGCAGCGGGGTGATCTGCAAGAAAATCCAAGCTGCGCCGAGGCCGGCCGCAACAGGGCCGAAAATCAGCCACATCAGCGTCGATTTCGCGAAATTCTGACGGAATGCGCGGAAATAGTTCGATGTGACGTGCCCCTCGCCGATGATGGCGCGCCGAGCGGCATCATGCCCGGATGAGAGCGCGGCGCCGATGGTGATGACCGGAATGCTGGTGACAAGCATCAGGATGTTAATCCAGATGGCGTCGACGAGGTTGCTCAGCCCACGCATGAACGGGGAATCCGGGGACAGAAAATGCATGAAGACTCCTTGATGTCGCTGGTCCTCACTCATCCTAGCAACCGCCATCAGCAATCGTTGTCATATGATGCGCCCGTTGGCCCAAGGCTGACGCCATCGCATGCAGGGCAGAGGCGTGGCGCGCGTGGGACAGGCGCGGCACGTAGCCCAGCCACACCCCCTTTCACAAACTGTCTACGCAAACGCCCGCCCCAGCGTAACCAGTTTGGGAGAGACGCCCCGGCACTATGTGAGTGAATCCTCACACAGTGCCGCCAATCAACCTCTCTCAAGCAGTCCCCGCCAAGATACCGCCCCGTTATGTGAGCGAATCCTCACACAACCACCCGTCTACCGTCCCGACAGGCATGTCCGAGCCAGTCAACCGCCCACCGTGTGAGCGAATCCTCACACAACGCCGCAAACACCGCAAAACACCGCAAACACGCTGAAGGCGGGCCAGTCGAAACCGGTCCGCCTTCATTGTTAGGAGTTCAGAGGAAGAATTTCAGCCCTTGACCGCGCCAGCAATCACACCCTTCACGATGTACTTCTGGCAGATCAAGTAGAAGATGATGATCGGCAGGATGGCAAGCACCAGGCAGCCCATCATCGCGCCCATATCGACTGAACCATAGCCGCCCTTGAGGTACTGCACGGCGATCGACATGGTCTTGTACTTGTTGAGGTCGAGGGTCAGGTACGGAAGCAGGTAGTCATTCCAGATCCACATGGTCTCAAGGATGGCCACGGAGATGATGGACGGCCGCATGATCGGCACCACGATGTTGAAGAAGATGCGCGGCACGGATGCACCGTCGAGCATTGCAGACTCCTCAAGCTCCTGCGGGATGCCCTTGACCACGCCGGTGAAGATGAACACCGCCAGGCCTGCGCCAAAGCCCAGGTAGACGATCCACAGACCCCACGGGGTGTTGAGGCTCAGCATATCGGCGAGCTTCGAGAGGGTGAACATCACCATCTGGAACGGCACGATCATATTGAACAGGAACAGCGTGTACAGCAGACGCGCAGCCCAGTTGTCCACACGGACAATCCACCATGCGCACATGGAGCAGCACAGCAGAATCAGCGCGACGGCGCCGACCGTGATGAACACGGTCCAGCCGAAGCTGCCGATGAGGTTCGTGCGCTCGATGCCGGTGGTGTAGTTCTCCCATCCCGCGAAGGACTCCTTGTTGGGCAGGGAGAACGCGTTCTTGGAGATGTACACCTTCTTCTTGAAGGAGTTGATGAACACCAGGACGATCGGGTAGATCCACACCAAGCTGAGGATGGTGAAGAAAATCGTCCAAGCCCATGGATGATGGACGCGCTCCGAGGCGTCGATTTCCTTTTCGTCGTTCATGCCTCAACCTCCTTGCTGGAAGTCAGGCGGTTCTGGATCAGGGCCACAACCGCCACGATGATGAAGAACACCACAGCCTTCGCCTGGCCAACGCCTTCGAAGCCGATGCGGCCGTAGAAGGTGCGGTAGATGTTGAGCGCCACGAGTTCAGAGGTGTTGGACGGGGCGCCGTTGGTGAGCGCGAGGTTCTGATCGTACATCTTGAAGCCGTTGGTGATGGTCAGGAAGGTGCACACGGTGATGCTCGGCATCATGAGCGGGATGATGACGTTGAACAGACGCTGGCGTCCGTTGGCACCGTCAACCTCGGCTGCCTCGATGACATCGGTAGGCAGAGACTGCAAACCGGCGACGTAGATGATCATCATGTAGCCGATTTGCTGCCAGCACAGGAGCATGACCATGCCCCAGAAGCCGTATGTCGACGAGTATGTGATGGACCTTGCCCAGTGAGCGAGCACGCCGTTGAGCAGCAGCAACCACACATAGCCCAGGATGATGCCGCCGATCAGGTTCGGCATGAAGAACACGGACCTGAAGACGTTGGTGCCCTTGAAGGCCTTAGTGAGCATGTACGCGATGGCGAACGCCACAACGTTGATGATGATGGTGGTCACGATGGTGAATGCCGTCGTGTACCCCATTGCATGCCAGAATTCCTTGTCCTGAAGCGCCACGCGGTAGTTACGCAGACCCACGACATGGGCATCGGTGACCGTCGTGAATTTGCAGAAGCTCAAGTAGACGCCCAAGATGAACGGCACAAGGAAGCCGATGATGAACGCCGCGAAGGTTGGCAACGCGAACAGCGCCCACCAGCGGCGAATGGACTTGCCGGCCATGGTGATCATCTTGCTCTCTCCTCTCTATCTCTCTCGCCGTCACCTCGTAGTGACAACGCTTGCAAAACTAACCTATCCAGCTCGTGGGCGAGCTACTTCGACCCACTCCGCGAGCCAACAATCCTTATGGTACGCGCGTTCCGAGAAAAATACAAACGTTTTCATTTCGGCGTGGCGCTTTACACTTAACCGCTTAAGTGTCTGTAATATAAGACATTCACCAATATTATATTCCAACACTGCTATACTGAGATTATTGATTTTTTCGGGAAATGATTGCAACCGAATGCAAAATGCGCGCCGAGGCGGAACCATTTCCGCCGCGAACCGCAAGATATGAAGGAGCCCACTACGACCGCTACAATCCAAGACGTCGCCAACCGTGCGAAGGTGTCCATCTCCACGGTTTCGCGCTCATTCACCCGCCCCGACCTCGTATCCCCGAAGACGCGTGCGAAGGTGCTGTCCATCGCCGACGAACTGAACTTCTCCATATCCCGTTCAGCAGCGGCACTGAAAACCGGCCAATCGTTGCGCATCGCACTGCTGGTCAGCAACCACATCAGCAACTGGTTCGCCGCATCCGTCATCGAAGGACTCAACGCCGAGTTCTCCGCAGCCGGCTACGATCTGTCCATCATCCAAATCGAAAGCCGCGAGCAGCGCAAGGAATTCTTCGACACTCTGCCCGTGCGCCGGAACGCAGACGCCGTAGTCATCGCATCCTTCGACATCGACAAAGACGAAATCGACCGACTGAGCAGCATCGACGTGCCAATTATCGGCGTGAATTCCGTGTTGCAAGACGGCTTTTCAGCAACCGTCAACATCGATGACCATCAGGGGTCGATTCTGGCCGCGCGGCATTTGATCCAGCTTGGGCATCGCAGGATTCTGTATATCCGCACGAACCCGGCGCAATCCCTGCATTTCAGCGTGCAGCAGCGTATCGAATCCTTCCTCGGATACTGCCGGGAACAAGACATCGAGCCATCGGTCATCACCGCCGAAGAAGGCACCTACCGCATCGACAATCTCATCACCCAGATTCTGAGTCTGCCGCAGATGCCCACGGCCATCGCGTGCCAGGAGGACGGCATTGCGATTCCGCTGATTTTCCAGCTGGAACGCAACGGATTCTCCGTCCCGTCGGATATCTCGGTGATCGGCTACGACGACAGCACCTACGCGCACGATGTCGGACTGACGACTATCCGCCAGCTTCCCATCGATATGGCGCGGGCCGCCGCACGCAAGACGCTCAAGCTCATCGAGGGCGAAACTGTGGACAAGCCCAACGAGCTGTTCCCCGCGCACCTCGTGGTCCGTTCCTCAACCTCCCGAGTGGAAGAACACTGAGCAGACTACACGCAAAATCCAAGCTTCAAGCTTCCATCAAGTTTCAAGTACGGCAACCGGTTATGTTGGAGGCACCTCGACATAACCGGTTTTCCGTTACCTCCGATTCCCCGCGGACCGGACGAGCGCTTTCACGCCACCACTACAGCACGCCTAGGCGATCCGACATTTCACAAACCAGCGACACTCAGGCTCGACCTGCGTAAACAGTTTGTGAGACGACACGCACACCAACCGCAACGGTCCGCAACCCACACCACACTCCACATACAGAATGACCCCCACCGCAATCACGGTGGGGGTCATTCCAACCATCAAACAAAGAAGAAAGGAGAAAAACAGGGAGGGCCGGCCGGAAACCAACCGGCCCTCAGATTATCGGGAATCAGCCTTCGTGAGCCGCGGCGTACTCCTTAGCCCAGCCATCCACAAACGCGGTCTTCACAGCGTCCCAGTTGCCGGTGCCCTGAGCGTACTCGAGGAGCGCGTTGCCGAGATCGTTCTTCCACTGCTCGGAAGGCATGAAGGCGAAGTCCCAAGCGACCTGGGTCTTGCCGGACTTCTGATCGTCAACAGCGGCCTGGGTCAGCGGGTTGGTGATCTTCACACTGTCGAAGGACTTGAACGGAGTGGTCAGGCCCATCTTGTCGCTGATGGAGTTGATGCCGGTCTTCGAGGTGATGACCCACTTGAGGAAGGCAGCGGTGGCCTTCTGGTCAGCCTCGGAAGCCTTGGAGTTGATGCACCAGTAGTTCTCGGAACCGGTGACCAAGCCCTCGTTCTTGTCATCAACACCGAAGTAGATTGGCAGCATGCTGACATCGTCGGCCTTCATGCCGGCCTTCTGCAGGTCGGACCAAGCCCAAGTGCCGTTCTGGTAGAAGGCGGCCTCGCCGAGCGCGAACTCGGAGTTCGCGTCATCACCGGTCTTGGAGCTCAGCTGCGTCGGATCGGTAGTGGAGTCCTCGAGGTACATGTCGAACACGTTCTTGTACTCCGGCAGGTAGGTCCCCTTGACCTTGGACGGCTCCTTGGTCACCTTGTCCTTCTCGAACTCGTAGTAGAGCGGGAGGTTGGCCAGATGGGTCTTGAAGCGCCAGTCGGAGCTGGAATCGAAGCCCGCGGAGGTGAAGGCGCCCTTGATGCCCAGCTCGCTCTTGCGGGCCTGCATGTCGTCGGCGACCGCCTTGAGCGTATCGAAGGAGTTGATGTCGTCAATGGACTTCGCCTTGGCACCGTCAAGAGCGAAGTACTTGTTCAGGATGCTCTTGTTGTAGATGAGACCATAGGTCTCCATGGCGTACGGCACACCGACGACCTTGTTGCCGTCCTTGAGGGCGACCTTCTTGTTGATGAGCTGCTTGTACGGCTCGGTGTTGGACATGTCGGCGGTGTAATCCTTCCAGTTGGCATAGCCGACAGGGCCGTTGACCTGGAACAGGGTCGGGGCGTTGCTCTTCGCCATTTCGCTCTTGAGCTGCT
Organism: Bifidobacterium thermophilum DSM 20210; assembly: GCA_000771265.1. GTDB lineage: Bacteria > Actinomycetota > Actinomycetes > Actinomycetales > Bifidobacteriaceae > Bifidobacterium > Bifidobacterium thermophilum. The sequence continues at coordinate 6,414 of JDUB01000014.1, read as the reverse complement.
GCTCATAGGTGCCGGACGCTGCAGTGGACACGGTGACCTCGACACCGGTCTCCTTGGTGTATTCCTTGGCGAGGGCCTTCCACTGGTCTGCGGCTTCCGGCTTGAAGTTCAGGTAGTAGACCTTGCCCTTGCCGTTGTCGCTGCTGCTGGAGCTGCCGCAGCCTGCGAAGGCGCCAACCGACATGGCTGCCACTGCTGCGATGGCGATCGCTGACTTGACTGTACGATTCATCATCGAACCTTTCTCTTCCGCTGTCGTTCCGATATTGCTCGGAAGTCGGCACTTACGTCGTGCCGTTCTGTTTTCGACGTTTCCTATTATGCACGTTCCCCCGGATTTTTGCAAACGATGGCAAGAAAAGTTGTCGGCGTGTCGTGTCTTTCAGCGGACAAAGCGAGCACAAATGGCTTGTTTCAAGGGATTTGCAGAGTTGCACAACATGCAACCGTTTGCTGACACGGCGTTTCTTCTTTGTCCCCTGTCTGAACTGCAATCAACGACGGGCATCAGGCATCATGATGCAGGTTCAACCACCGGGCTGAGCGTTCCTGCGACCCCAGCAAAGCTAGCAGTTCCAGTGCACGATCACATGGTCGCCATGGTACTGCCCCAACACGCAGTAATGCGCCGTGTCAAGCCGCAGCAACCTGCCGCCGTGCGGATCCACACCCAGCCATTGCGTGGTCAAAATGCGCAGGATATGCGCGTGGGCGACGAGCAATACATCATGCCCGTCATCCAACGCAGCCGACACCTGACGTATGACGCCGCGCGTACGTTCCGCCGCCTCCGCGAGGGTCTCACCCTCACCATTGTGCACGGGCACCTGCTCGCCCCCAGGCAATGTGGCGGTCCAGTCGCCGGCGAGTTCCATGCTGACCCGGCTCGGGCCATCCCGCCACACATCCCATGCGAAACCACTCGCCTCACTGACTTGTTGCCGGGTATGGCCCTCCGCCCTGCCGTAATCCCACTCGGCAAGCCCGTCAAGCACTGTGGCCTGCGGATACCCGGCGAGCGCCGCGGTCTGCCGTGCCCTGCGCAACGGGCTGACGAATACGTGGTCCGGTGCGAATCCTTGCGGGAACGCCTGCAACAGCCGCGCACCGGCCTGTCGTGCCTGATCCTGCCCTGTTGGTGTCAGGGGGATATCGGTGCGTCCGGTGTGCTGCCCCGACACGCTCCACACAGTCTGCCCATGGCGGAGCAGAACGAGATGACCTTGTTTCGTGGCGTCGTCGCCAGGGAGATGAATTGCAGTCATAGAGGCATTGTACCGCTCAAATGGCCGGATGTCAGGGAAATACCGGAAAACATAAATCGGCATGGCTTTCGGCATGGGACGCGATGCGCAGACCCATGTCCGAGGCCTTTTGCGATGGCTATATTCCCCGCGTCATTGCCACATTGGACGATGGGGATGGCATATCATGAACGTATGAGCACAGGCAACAAATCAACCGGACGAGACACGGCCAAGGCAGTTCCGACGTCAGACGGCGCAGGCCACTCGGACCATGCCGTCAATGCGGCCAATGCCACCGGTGCAGGTGGCGTCAATGTGGATGCCATCATCGCGCGTCTGCAAACGGTGGACAATGCAATCGCCGCGTTGAAAGACCGCCGTGAGCGCGACCCCGAAACGCTCGGCGACAAAATCCTGCTGTTCGCACTACCTACCGTTGCCGGTATCGTGGTCGGGCGCATCATGCAATCAGTATGGACGGGTATCGAGCGCCGAAGCATCGCTGGAGGGAACACGAAAGCCACGACAAGCCTGTTTGCGAGCCTGTCACGTACCGCGATATCCGCAGCGGTCGCGGCGATAACCAACCAATTGTCCAGCATGGCGGCGCAGTCCATTGTCACTCGCCATCATCGCTGACGTACAGAAGGTTGGAGCACGGCGCGTTCGCCAGCACCGCGCAATCAACGTGCGGGTTAGCGTGTGTTCAGCACCGCTATACGTACGCCAGCACATGATTAACGCCACGGCGTAAATCGACTGCGTCGCAATCATCAGACAGCGCACGTTGCCATACCAGCGCCACGACACCTCATTTCCGCAGTTCCTCGCAGATATCTTCACGGAGAGCAAAAGTCACCGGGCAGCCGTGACCTGAGCCTGAGACAATAGCTGTATGAGTACGACTATTTCTTCAAAGCCAGCCGTCGACGCCCTACTCGAGCGTCGCTCAATCCGTAAATTCAAGTCGGAGGCGATTGACTCCGACACCGTGGACGCGTTGGAATCCGCAGCCCAGCATGCCGCGTCAAGCCAGTTCCTCAACGATTGGTCGGTTATCCGCGTAACCGACCCCGAGCTGAAGAGCAAGCTTGCGCGTATCGGACATCAGGAGTACATCGCCACCGCCCCGCTGCTGTACGTGTTCATCCTTGACGAGCACCGCAACGCGATGATTGCACAGGCCAAAGGCGTGGACGTCTCCCCCGAGCGCTTTGCCCTGCGGTACGGTTATCGGTTCTCGCAGGCCCAGAACGACGCCGTTCTCGCCTTGCATGCCATGGAAACCGCCGCAAACTCGATGGGGCTGGGGTGTGTGATCCTAGGTTCGATCCTCAACGACATCCCCGAGCTGATCGCCGCGCTGAAGCTGCCGGAATACACGTTCCCGGTGCTTGGACTGGCCATCGGCAAGCCTGATCAGGAACCTGCGTCTAAACCCCGCATGCCCCGTTCCATGCAGTTCTTCGACAACGCGTACCCCACGGACGACACGCCGATCAAGGGCCTCAAGGCATTCGACGAGGAAGTCCACCAGTACTACGACTTGCGCAATACTTCGCGGCCCGTGGATGCGTTCAGCGACCAAATCGCCAGCATCGCCGAGGACGAATCGGCACTTGATCGCGGGCTGTGCGACGCGCAAGCACAAGGATTCGACCTCTCGCGCTGAACCCTCACACTGGGCCGTCCTGCTGAGTCGTCCTGCCCGTTCATCGCATACAACGATTGAAGGCCGTAGACACCGGTTCCCTGATGCCTACGGCCTTCATAGTATGCACGGTCAGCCCGGCGAATCATCGTCTGCGAGGTTTATACCCGCGTTTGCGCGAATGGGGCTTGTGCGGCCCGTCCATATGAGGAACCGCGTCACGCAACGATGGGTCATGATGCGTCAAATGCCAACTGCCGCAATACTCACACCGATACACCCACAGCTCGGCGCCACGTTCGCGCCAGCTCTGATCGGCCGCGCGTAACGCCTGCGCTTTATCGTGGTACATGATCTTGTTCGATTCAGTGCACCGTTTTGGAGTGAAGTAATGCATAATACAGCCGAGTGTACGTCGTTTCGCTGAAGAAACACAAGGACACAACGCACGGGAACGTACAGGGATGCAGACAATGCCGGGCGTCCGGGGACAACAATCCACCGGTCGCCCGGGGCGTCAGCTGAGAGCGCCCTCGCGTTTCATATACCTGAACGCATGAACCATGCACAGGCACGCGCAGATCACGACAATCGTGAGGAAGATGTAGCCGCGGTGGGCTCCGGCAACAGTCGCCGCCCGGTATGTGGCGGTTCCCGGCTCACCATGCCCCGCCTGGGCGGAAGCGAGGAAGACAGACAGAATCGTCGTACTCACCGCGCCCGCAAGCTGCTGGAAGGTGCTGAACAGGGCGTTGCCGTCGGCTTTCAACTGGGCGTCCACCTGGTTGAGGCCGCTGGTCATGGTATTGGCGAATGCCATGGAGAAGCCGACCATGAACACGAAGTAGAAGATCCCCAACTCCACTGCCTTGGATGACCCGTTGACGAACACGGAGAACAGCAGCACACCGATCAACGTGACGGCAAGGGCGGCGGAAATCGGTTTGACCGGCCCCTGGCGGTCAAGCAACGAACCGGACACCGGGGCAAGCATAGCGCCGAACAACGCACCCGGAAGCACGAGAACACCTGAAACCAAGGCAGAAATGCCATACCCGAGCTGCGCAGAGTTCGGAATGACAAAGCTGAAACCGATCATGGAAATCTGCAGCAGCACATAAGCAAGCAGATGCCAGCGGAACGGTACGCTGCGCAACACACCGAGCCTGACCAGCGGAGAGAACGAACGGCGTGACAGTTGGGCGAATACCACGAGCGCCACCACACTGACAATCAGCAACACCACGGCCAACACCGCGGTCTTCCCGCCGCCCGAAGCTCCTTGGCTGAATGCGGTGATCGCGGAGCCGCCCTCGTCAATCGCGAATACGAACGCCACGAAGCCCACCGCCATGAGCAACACGTGCAACGGATTGAGATGCGCGTCAACCGTAGGCGACCCCTGCTGGATATTGGTGAGGCCCAATCCAAGGGCGATAAGCAGGAACGGCAGAAGAATCACGAAAATCCACCGCCAAGGCATGTATGTGCCGACCAGTCCGCCGACCGTCGGACCGAGCGCTGGCGCCGCCGCCACAACCAAGCTGCCGACACCCATCAGCTGACCGATACGCGATTTTGGCGCCTGATCAAGAATGATATTGAACATCAACGGCAGGGCGATACCCGTACCACCGCCTTGGAGAATGCGGGCGAGCATCAGCATCGGGAAATTCAGCGTACATGCGCCGACAATGCACCCGACAATGCATAGCACGATGGCAATCAGGAAGATCCGCTTCACAGGAAGCTTGCGCTTGAGATATGACGACAACGGCACCACAAGCGAAACCACCAGCAAATACCCGGTGGTCAGCCATTGGACCGTGGACGTGCTGATATGGAACTCCCCCATCAGAATCGGGAACAGCACATTCATCAAGGTTTCAGTAAGAATGCCAATGAACGCCATGATTCCTGTCGCCAAAATCGAAAGAATCAAGGTCCGCGGAATCGGTTCTGGTTGTGTGATATGGGTATTCTCGGCAGACATGATCGGGGCGGCATCGTGGGATTGCTGCTCTGCGGTATCACGGTTTTGCTGTTGTTCAGTCATGCATAGTAAGGCTGTCCCCAGCTTTCCTTTCTTGGTCTGGACGGCACAACCGCCAGGCGAGTTTGAACAGATCGTGCGTTCACACGACAAGAACATGACGGACAAGCCGTCTGCACTTTCCGTTGACATGCACGCTGCGTTACCGTCATATGGACGGCCTTGGGAAGGATCCCCATCTACCAGTATAGCGAGGGAGCCGGGATACTCTTGGGTGGTGCCTGCTCACTTTCAGACGAGATTGCCATTCGCCGCCAGCAGAAACGCGTCAACCTCACCGTTCCCACAGCTAGGCGTGCTTGACTGGAATCGGCAGATACGCGAGGCGATGCCGTATGTGCCATCGTGCCACGTATCAGCATCCGGGGCCTTGCCGGCAAGACCCACGCGGATGGATAGTAAGCAGACATCAGTCACCATCATCAGGAGGCATCATGCGAGTCACGTCATGCACCGACACATTTACCCTATCGAACGGGACGGCAATCCCATGCATCGGTTACGGGACGTTCGAAACACCGGCCAACGAGGCACGTACAGCAGTGCGCGAAGCCTTGGAAACCGGGTATCGACACATCGACACCGCGGCGGTGTACGGCAATCAGGAGGCAGTTGGCGCGGGAATCCGTGATAGCGGAATACCTCGCGACCAGCTGTTTGTGACCAGCAAACTGTGGAACACCGAGCGTGGCTACGAGAACACCCTGAAAGCGTGCGAACAAACGCTCAACGAACTTGGGGTTGATTACCTGGATTTGTATCTCATCCATTGGCCCGCGAATCGCAAGCAGTTCGGGGACCGTGCGCAGGAGCTCAATGCAGAGACTTGGAGGGCTTTCGAAGAGTTGTATAAGAGTGGACGCGTGAAAGCAATCGGATTGTCGAATTTCCTACCCCATCATATTGAATCGTTGATCCCGTCGGCTGCCATCACGCCGATGGTCGATCAGCTGGAAGTGCATCCGGGATGGCCTCAGACCGCAGCTGTAAAGTACTGCCAGGATCACGGTATTCAAGTTGAGGCGTGGGGACCATTCGGTCACAAGGATGTGCTTACGAACCAGACGCTTGTGTCAATCGGTGGAAAGTATGGGAAAAGCAGCGCCCAGGTTTGCGTACGCTGGGCATTGCAGCATGATGTGTTACCGCTTCCGAAGTCAGTGCATATGAGTCGGATGCGGTCAAATATAGATGTGTTCGATTTCGAATTGACGGATGAAGACATGCAGGTGATTGATGAACTGCGCGGCATCGGCGGCGCATGCAGTGATCCTGATGCTGTGGACTTCTGATTGACTGGGCGATACGGCCACGGTCGGCGGGTCGTTTGCACACACTGGAGACAGTCCTGTCTTCTCCCAAACTGGTTACGCTGATGGATGGTCAGGTGTGGCCGGTTTGTTTGGTGTGCTTCTGTGGCATATGGGAACCGGGGGGTTGGCTGATGATTCCTGCGGGTGTTG
>JDUB01000013.1 GCA_000771265.1 Bifidobacterium thermophilum DSM 20210 | reverse complement strand
GCTGGGCTTGAACCAGCGACCGTCCGATTAACAGTCGGATGCTCTGCCAACTGAGCTACGCAGGAATATCTGCTTTCGCTTTGTCCGTGGGATTAACTCCCGCGCACAATTGATATATATTACACGCAGCGAGCAGATACGCAAATCGAGCGAGCATTCGGCGTGTCGCCCGTGGTTTCAACGAAAATCGCATCCGGTGCATCAATCGCAACGATTCGACATCATGAAATAAACCCGCTTGCGGTGTGACATCCAATCGCACCGTAGGCGGGTTTATCTGCAAATCAATCGGATGAATCCAATGCCTGTCCTTGTGAGGTCCCACTCACACAACGGCCCATCCGACGGCCGTAATCACCCATTTGGCCAATCCATGCACCACCGTGTGAGGATTCACTCACATAACAGCGGATATTTCAATCAGAATTAGCCCCATGACCGGTCAAGACACAAT
>JDUB01000012.1 GCA_000771265.1 Bifidobacterium thermophilum DSM 20210 | reverse complement strand
ATTTCAATCAGAATTAGCCCCATGACCGGTCAAGACACAATCCATGTGAGGATTGGCTCACACAGAGCCCCGCTGCACAAGCAGAACAAGCAGAAGTCAGTCTCCCAAGCCAATTCCCCGAGCCAAGCCCCCACAATTGTGAGAGTTGCGAGAATCCGTTCACACACTAATCGTCGTCAGCGGCATGGCCGAGTCGATCGGGAAATCCGGGTCGGACGGCTTGACTCCAGCCTCGACCAGATTCACACCAAGCATCGCAACCATCGCCCCGTTGTCTGTGCACAGCTTGATCTGCGGGATACGAACCTCCACCCCGCAACGCTCTCCTTCTTCAAGCAGCTTGGCTCGCAACTGGGAGTTCGCCGAAAAACCACCGCCGACGATCAACGTCTTCGACCCATATTGTTCGCAGCCGTGCATCGCCTTGCGGGCCAACACGCTCGCCACGGAATCCGCCAACGACGCACACACGTCATCCACCGGGATGGCTCGTCCTTCGGCCTGCTGCTCCTCGATCCACCGGGCGACAGCGGTTTTCACACCGGAGAAGCTGAAATCGTACGGATGCTCCCGTCCGGCCTTACCCTGCGTCAACCCTTGGGGCACGCGGATGGCATGCGGATTGCCCTGCTGCGCGTGCCGGTCGATATGCGGGCCACCCGGATACGGGAATCCCAACAGGCGGGCGACCTTGTCGAAGCACTCCCCCGCCGCATCATCGAGCGTGGTGCCAACGACATCAATATGCCGCGCGACATCCTCGACATGCAGCAGTGACGTATGCCCGCCGGAAACAATCAGCGCGAGCGTGTCCGGCGGAAATGCGCCGAATTGCAGCTGCGTAACCGCAATATGCCCGATGACATGATTGATACCGTAAATCGGTTTGTGCGCAGCCCACGCAAGCGCTTTGGCCCCGGAAACCCCGACGGCGAGGCATCCGGCGAGGCCTGGACCTGCGGACACGGCAATAGCGTCGACGTCGGAAAGCTCAAGCCCGGCATCCGCGAGCGCCTGTTGGACGCACGGGACGAAGGCTTCGGCATGAGCGCGTGAGGCGATTTCGGGGATGACTCCGCCGTAGCGCGCATGCTCGTTCATGGATGAGGAGACGACGTTGGATAACAGAGTGTTGCCCTGAACGATGGCTGCGGCGGTTTCGTCGCAGGTGGATTCAATGCCGAGAATGGTTGGCTGGTTCATGGTTGATTCCTTTGGATGCTGATCATATGCGTTGCGCTGCGTGCCGTTCACGCTTGCTGTTTTTCGTGCTGTTCGTATGTTTCTCAAGGCGTCTCACGGATCATGCCGCATGCCGCCCGTCGCATCATCACTGGAAAGCGCAAATCCGGCGATATGCGGCGTCAAATCGAGCGCCATAGTGTAGGCGTCGACGTTGTCCGGCTGATAGTAGTGTTTGCGCCTGCCGAGCGTGGTGAACCCTTGATGCCGGTACAGCGCCAGTGCGGGTTCATTGTCGACGCGCACTTCGAGCAGGATGCGACGGGCACCTTGCGTTCGCGCGCGGCCGATCAGCCCGCCCATCAGCCGTGTGGCGATGCCCTGGCCTTGGTATTGGCGGGCGACGCCTATGGTCATGATTTCAGCGTCATCACCGTCGTACCAGTAGCCGGCATATCCGCGGATGGGCAGGGTTCCGGGCTGTGCCGCCGTCGAATGGTCGATGTCGGAATCAGAAACGATATCAATTAGATACGTGCGCGCGGGTGCGTCGAGTTCTTGGCGAATCATGGTGCTTGTCCACGATCCGCGCCCGAACAGGTCGCGTTCGAGCCCGGCGAGCGTGGCGATCAGCGGTTCGCGTTCGAGTGTGGTGTAGTCGACAATCATGGCTGTCGGTCCGTATGTCTTGTGTTCCGGTTCAGCTACGTGGTCAACGGATGTCGGCTGCGGTTGCGGCGCCGTGGTTGAGCACGTGTTTGAGCGGATTGGGGATGGACACGTCGGGCCGGCGCAGATACAGGGGTTCTGCGCTTGCCGGGGTTGCTCCCGCGTTGAGCTGGGTCAGGGCCAGTTCAGAGAAGGCCCGCAACCCTGGTTCGCCTTGTTCCGGCAGGGATGCATCGAGGACGGTGCCCGGGTGTTCAAGCTGGTTCCAAGCTTGGCTGTAACGTTGGGCACCATGTCCGATGACGTCGACGATGATGTCAATCTGTCTGCCGCGCCCGTCGGCCTCCCGCAGCTGTTGGACGACGGCGTTCACCCGTTGCACGATATTGTTCGGATAGTCAATATCCATGCCGATCAATGTGGCGATACGGCCGCGTTCTTCCACGGGTTGCGAGGTGCGCAACGCGTTGAGGTAGGCTTGCGCGTCGACGAGCTGGAAGTACAGTTGGCGGCGCCTGGCATCGTTGACGGCAAGAATGAGCCTGTGCGGCCCATCCGGATCGGGGTCGTCATCTTGCGCCTGTTCGCCGGTGATAGATGTGAGGCTGCCGTCTTCCTTGCGCAGGAGGCCGAGTAGCACCTGCGCGTCGAGAATGTTCTGCCCGATCAGCTGGGCACCGGTCGCAAAAGCGAGCGCCTTGGCGGTGACGATTCCCGCCCTGAGCCCGGTAAACGGCCCCGGACCGGTGCCTACGATGATGCGGCTAATGTTCTGCGGCTGGATGTTCGCCTGCTCGCAGGCGCGGCTGATATTGACTTGGAGGCGTTCGACATGGGTTCGCGAGTCGGTTTCGATGATGGGCTCGTGCCCGACGAGCCCCACCGTCGAACCATATGATGTGTCAATGACCAGCGTATGCGTCATGGTGCCTCCTGCGTGTTTGCGGATCCTCAGTTACTTTACTCTTGTCGCGCGGGTGATGCTCGGGCGTTGAAGTTTGCAGCGCCCGGGCAAAAACGTGAACGGCGCTTACCGGAGGTCAGCTATGGCGTCAATCCGTCGCTGCCATGGTTTACCGATGGGAATGAGTTCGACGGTTCTGATGCCGTCGCTGGTCAGTTCCGGCGTGGCGCTTTCTGCTCCCCTGTCAGTGTGCGGGGCGGCTGGCAAGGGCCTGCCGATGTGGATGTCGAGCCGTTCGTCGGCGAGCGCGGCAGCCATTTGCTCGCCCCATTCCATGAGGATCACGGTGTTGTCGCTCGGGTTGTCGAGTTCTTCGTCAAGGCCGATGGATTCGAGCTCGTCAAGCAGCCGGTCCACGCTGTCTTGTCCCGGCGCGTACGCGTTTCCACCCAGCCGGTAGGCGTCGACATGGATGAGTGTTGCCGGCGTACCGTCTGCGAATTGGCCGTGCAGTTCGCGTGCGATGGTGAACGTGGGCGACACGACGGGCTCGTCGGCGTGCAGTCCGGCGCCGATACCTTGGGCGAGTGTGGTTTTCCCGGCTCCCAGCGGCCCGGACAGGAGCAGGACGTCACCGCCGTGCAGCATGCTGCCGATGCGGATGCCGAGCGCGCGCATCGCGTCGGCGGTGGGGACTTCGACGCTCAGCGTCGTGCCGGTCTCGCTGTGGGGTGTGTCGGCGTCGCCCAAGTTGGTATGGGTTGTGCCAGCATCGCTGGTGTTTGGATTGATGGTGTGTGTCATGGCGTGTTCTCGATGTCTGGTTGTTCGGTGTGTCCGGTTCTTGTTCAGGCCATTGGCCTGCCTTTGCGGGCGATGAGTTGGATGGCTTGTTCGAGCGCGTATACGGGGTCGCCGCCGTTGGTTTTGCTTTGTTCGTCGGCCCACGCGAGCTGTTGGATGCATGCGGACAGCCCTGCGGAGGTCCAACCGGTCAGCTGGCGCATGGTGTTGCGCATGACCCACGGGTTGGTTTTCGCTTCAGCCACGGAAATGGTGCCCGCTCGCACGGCTGACGCCTTGGCGATGGTGCGCAGTTTCAGGGCGAGCGCGCCGATGAGCGCGATCGGGTCGGTGCCCTGTTGGACAGCCGATCGCATGGCGATGATGGCTTGTGTGGTGTTGCCCGCCATGGCGGTGTCGGCGACGGTGAAGCCGGTGACCTGCGGGTTGGCGGTCAGGTACTGGTTCACACGATCAAGCCCGATGGGGTCATCGTCGAAATCGAAGCACAATTGTTCGCACATGGCGGCGAGCTCGCCAGTACGCTCTCCAAGGACCGCGACAAGTTGCTGCGCGGCCGCAGGCTCAATCCGCCGGTGCCGTTGTTCGAATTGCGAGGTGACGAACTGGACTTTCGCCTTCGGATTTTTCAGGTCGGCTGGCTTATCGACACGCGCTCCGGCGCGAGTGAGCTCGTCGAGCAGCCGTTTGCCTTTGGGGCCGCCTTCATGCTGGGCGATGACAATGCTTGCCTGCCCGGGGTCGGCGACTGCCTGCTTGCAGTAGGCGACCATGCTGTCGCCGAGCTGTTCGTCGGCGTTCTGCATATTGGTGACAGTCACGATGGATACGGGCGACAGCAGCGAGGGACTGACGGCTTCGTCGAAGGCGTAACGGTCTGCCGTTGAGGCATCGAGCTCCACGGTTTCTGCGTCGGGCCGCGCGGCTGAGGCCTGTCGGCGCATATCGCGTACGGCTTCCTCGTTGAGGTAGGAATCCCCGCCGCAGACAATGTAAAACGGCGGGAAAGTGTGTTTCATGGCTGCCATGGTTCCAATCTCGCTGTATCGGTGGACATCTTCGGGTGTGTGAGGTATCGGGATGCGACAAGTCATCGATTGTGCCGGTGCCATTGGTCGTCGATCATACCGCGTGTTTCGGCAAGCCATGCCCCAATCTTCCCGCATGCCCGCCATGGGCGTCCCGCCGGAGTGCAACCCGCACGGCTGTTGCCCGCGATCGGCGGGTGCGGCCGTCGTGCGTGTCCGGGATTCATGAAGGTGCATGTATCCTGCCCGGATTGTTCCCGGCCCGCTCGCGGGCGACCATAGCGGATTGCACGGTCGCCTATGGCATGCGCACCCAAACGGATGATGCCGGGCAGCAACGCGATGACCGCTTGCACGGCGAGTGCCAGTAGCGCCCCCGGGATGCCGGACGGCCATGCCAACGCTGTCCAATCCGGGGCCGCGCACACATGGGCGGTCCACGCCATGATGGCGGTACCGCAACTAGCCAGCCATGCGGCCGCGAACGCCAAAGCCGGCACGAACGGCGCGAGTATCAGCGCAATCAGCCCCGTGATGGTGGCCCAGCTGACAAACGGCGCCACCATGATGTTGGCAAGGACGGACAGCAGCGGGATCTGCGGTTCCATAAGGATTTGTATGGGCAAGGTGAATATCTGCGCGGACAGGGTCGTTGCGACCGCTTGACTTGCTGTGTGCGGCAGTCGGCGATCCAATCGCCGTTGCAACGGCGGGGTGCACAGAGTGATGCCGAGCACCGCCGCACTGGAAAGCGCATACCCGTAGCTTGCGGATTTTCCCGGAGCAAGCGCCAACACCATAATCGTGGTCCATGCGAGCGCACTGGCGGTCTGCGGCGGACGACCGAAAAGCATGCCGATGGCGCTGAACGTTCCCATGATCTGGGCGCGCAGCACGGAATCTGACGGGTACACGAGGATGGCGAGCCCCTGATAAGCTGCGATAACGCCAATTGCGGCAACAGGGCGTGGCAGGCGGATGGCGGCGCCCAGCCATTGGGCCAGTTGGGCGACGAGGATGAAATGTCCGCCGGACACGGCCATCAGGTGCATGATGCCACTCGTGCGGAATTCCTGTTCGACCCGTGCCGCATACGTGGTGTCCGGCTGTTCCAAGGATCCCGGGCCGATGTAATCCTGTCCGAGCAAGCCGCAGGTCAATCCCGGCACGAGAATCCTGCCCTGATCGGACAATCTCGCAGTCACGGCGGCGAAGCGGTGGCGCATCCGATTGGCAAGAGAGCGGGCAGGTTGCGGCGCGCGCGTAATCCCAGTGTGGGTAAGGTCATCCACCCACAACGGTCGACTGCCGAATGCGGCTGGGCTCACGCTTGCTTGTGTGCGAATCCGCATGCCGTGGTCAAGGCTGATACAGGTGTCGCCGTTGGCGAACAGCCGTGCGCTCGCATGCGAGGGTGTCACGCGTGCGGCTTCATGCACGCCGATGATGGTGACATCCGCCTGGCAATCGGCTCCGCGTCTCGATGATGCGGTCATCGGCGTGTCGATGTGCATATCAAGCGTGGACAGTCGCGACGCTGATGCCTGTTGGGCAATACGCATGGCCGGATCACGTTGTTGCGTCCGCTGGTGGGCGCTTGAGACCAGTATTCCCGCCCCGCTCGCCGTAAGGACCATGACTAGCAGCACGATGCCTGCGCCTGTGGGAACCGTGCCCCGCCAAGCGGTGCGGATAATGCAGGCAAGGCTGCGTCGGGCATATATCATCGCTGCGAGCAATGCGAGGCTGGCAGGAAAAACCACAAGAAGAACGGGCATCATGGACGCCGTCCATACCGTGGCGCCCGGGGAGGCGCCGGAAGCGAGGTTGGCACGGTTGCAGACTGCCGAGGCGGCGAGCTCCCCCGCCCACATGGCAATGGCGACGGGCAGCAGTCTCAAATCGTGGCGGCCATCGAGCCGCACTCCGGTTGACGTCCGGCTCATCGGACGACCGCCTGGGCTCGCAGTTTTTCGAGGGTTTTCGCCCCGATGCCGCTGACGTTGAGCAGATCGTCGACGCTGGAGAACCGGCCATGCTCATTCCTGTAGTCGATGATGCGTTGCGCGGTGACCGGACCGACGCCGTTCAAGGTTTGCAGCTGTGCGGCATCCGCAGTGTTGATGTCGATACGCCCGTCATCCGTTGCAGCCGGTGTCGGCGCAGGCGCGTCCGACTGTTGTACGACACCGGATTGTCCGCTCTGCCCGTCTTCCCCTGCCTGCGACTGCCCGCCGGCGACTGTGCCGGCATCTGGTGTCGCGTCGTTCGGGGACGCGAAGGCCGATCCCGTGGTAGGGGCGGCGGGTGCATGGGTGGCGGCATCGTGCCCGTCAAGCCGTGCAAGATTGACGGATTGCCGAATCAGGAGCCCCAAACTGGCGCATAACGCGCCAATGAGTATGAGCATGATGATGGCTGCCTGACCGGGGGTGCAGGTCAGTCGCGGGCGACGCTCCCCCGGTGTGCCTTGGCATGCCGCGACCGCGTCTGTGCTTCTCACGCCGGCGAGCGCGGCGAGGCTGGTATACCCCGTGCCGGTTGCTGGTCCGGCTGATTCGCCGGCAGGGGCCAGACCTGTCTCAGATGCGGCTACTGAGGCAGTGTTCGTTTCGGTCCCGCCGGCGGACTCGGCCGCCGCCCCTGCTCTACAAGGCGGCGGAGGCGGCGAAAGCAGACTGCCCGGGGACGCGTCATCATACTCGGAAAATACAACACCCATGTCTCCAGCATGCCGGGGACATGGGTGCTTTGCACGCCGTCAAGGCAAATGTGGTCAAAGGATGCTTCCCCGATGCGGGAACACCTTTGGCCGGCGAATCACTCCGCCGGGACGATCGACACGATCTTCGGGGCCTTGACAATCACCTTGCGCGGTTCCTTGCCGCCGAGACGGTCGGCAACCGCTTCGAGCGCGCGCTTTTCGAGCTCTTCGGGCGCGATATCCGGGCTGACCTCCAGCTTGGCGCGAATCTTGCCCTTGATCTGCACGACCGCGGTGACCGTATCCTGACCGACGTAGCGTTCATCAGCCTTCGGCCACGGCTCATGGGCGAGCGACTCGGCGTGCCCCAGACGGTTCCACAGTTCCTCGCAAATATGCGGGGCGATCGGCGAGAGCATGAGAATCAGCGGCTCCACGGCGGCGCGCGGGACGGCCTTCAAACCAGTCAGGTGGTTGTTGAGCACGATGAGCTTGGCGATTGCCGTGTTCGGGCGCATGTTCTCCATTTCCACGGTCACGTCGGCGATCGTGTTGTTCAGGAGCTTCAAGGTCTTCTCGTCCATCGGATCGTCGGAGACCTTGACTTCGCCGGTGTTCTCGTCGACCACGTTACGCCACAGGCGTTGCAGGAAACGCATGCCGCCGATCACGTTGCGCGTGTTCCACGGGCGGGACTCGTCCAGCGGGCCCATGCTCATTTCATACAGGCGGAAGGTGTCGGCACCGTAGTTCTCGTACATGTAGTCCGGGGTGACGATGTTCTTCAGGCTCTTGCCCATCTTGCCGAACTCGCGGTTCGCATGCTGGCCGTGCCAGGTGAAGGTCGGTTCGCCGTCCGGGCCGGCCGGGCCTTCCTCGACCTCGTCGGCCGGCACGTACTGTCCGCGGTCGTCCGTGTAGGCGTAAGCCTGAATCATGCCCTGGTTGAACAGCTTGTGGAACGGTTCCGGCGAGCTGACATATCCCAGATCGTACAGGACCTTGTGCCAGAAGCGCGAATACAGCAGGTGCAGCACCGCATGCTCCACGCCGCCGATGTACAGGTCGACACCGCCGGATTCACCTGCGGTCTTGTTGTGGTGCGGGCCCATCCAGTAGTTGAACTCGTCGGTCTCCACCATGTGCTCGGCGTCTTTGGGGTCGATGTAGCGCATGTAGTACCAGCAGGACCCCGCCCAGTTCGGCATGGTATTCGTGTCGCGATGATACTGCTTGGGACCGTCGCCCAGGTCGAGGGTGATGTTCACCCAGTCGTCGTTGCGGCTGAGCGGCGCCTCCGGGTTGGATTCGGCGTCCTCAGGGTCGAAGGTCTTCGGGCTGTAGTCCGGCACGTCGGGCAGGTTGATCGGCAGCATGCTGTCGGGCAGCAGATGCGGCACCTCGTCCTCGTCGTAGACGATCGGGAACGGCTCGCCCCAGTAGCGCTGGCGGCTGAACAGCCAGTCGCGCAGACGGTAGCTGACCGTGCCCTTGCCGACGCCGGCGGCTTCCAGCCAACCGATGACCTTGTCGATTGCCTCGTCAACACGCAGACCGTCGAGCGACAGGCTGTCGCCCTTCGCATAAGTGGAGTCGGTCGAAGAGTTGACGACGATGCCATCATGGGAGACGAACGGGGCCTTACCCTCATAGTTGGCGAGGTCGTCGTTTGAGCCGGGCAGCGGCTTGACGGTGTAGATGACCGGCAGACCGAACTTGGCGGCGAAATCGTAATCGCGCTGGTCGCCGCCAGGCACCGCCATAATCGCGCCGGTGCCGTAATCCATGAGCACGTAGTCGGCGGTGAAGATTGGCAGCTGCTTGCCGGTGATCGGGTTGGTCGCGTACAGGCCGGTGAACAGGCCGGTCTTCTCGCCGCCCTCGTCGACACGGTCCTTGGCGGTTTTCGCCTCAGCAGCAAGCCGGTACGCGTGCACAGCCTCCTTCGGAGTCGCGTACCCGCCCTTCCATGCTTCGGGCACATCCTGCGGCCAAGCGGCGGGAACATGCTCAAGCAGTTCGTGTTCCGGGGAGACCACCGCGAAGGTGGTGCCGAACAGGGTATCGGGACGTGTCGTATAGACTTCCATATCCTGATCGCCGTCTTCCGAGGCGACCGGGAAATGCACGGCAGCACCGTGGGATTCGCCGATCCAGTTGCGCTGCATGAGCTTGACCTTCTCAGGCCAGTCGATGGTGTCGAGATCTTGGATCAGTCGGTGGCCATACGCGGTGATGCGCATCGACCACTGGCGCAGCTCGCGCTGGAAAACCGGATAGTTGCCGCGTTCGGAGCGACCTTCCGCAGTGACTTCCTCGTTCGCCAGAACCGTGCCAAGGCCCGGGCACCAGTTGACCGGGGACTTGGAGATGTAGGCGAGACGGAAATCGTTGAGCACGTCGGCCTGCTGGCGGGCGTTGAGATCACTCCACGCCTTGTCTTCGAAGCCGGGGATTGGCTTGGCACCGGACTTGAACTTCTCGACCAGTTCGCTGATTGGGCGGGCGGAACCCTTGCCGCCGTCGCGGCGGACGAAATCAGGGTCGTACCAAGCATCGTAGATGCGGGAGAAAATCCACTGCGTCCAGCGCATGTAATCAGGGTCGATGGTCGCGAAGCTGCGGCGGTTGTCGAAGCTCAGTCCCATGCGATGCAGCTGGCGGCTCATATTCGCGATATTCTGCTCCGTGGTGACGCGTGGATGCTGGCCGGTCTGGACCGCATACTGCTCGGCCGGCAGACCGAAAGCGTCATAACCCATGGCATGCAGGACGTTCTCGCCCTTCATGCGGTGGTAGCGGCTGACCACGTCGGTGGCCAGATATCCGAGCGGGTGGCCGACGTGCAGGCCCTTGCCGGACGGGTAGGGGAACATGTCCATGGCGAAGTAGGGGGTGCGGCCGTCGGCGTTCTTGCCGTTGCCGTCCGTCAGGTAACCCTTGACATTCGCCGCCCAGAACGTGCCCTGCTCTTCCCAGGTCTTCTGCCACTTTTCCTCGATGGTCTGTGCGAGCTTCGCGTTATAGCGGTACGCTGGCTCGCCTTCGTGTGCTTGCGTGTTGTCGGTCATAAACAAGGATTATTGCCGCACAACGGGACACGACGCGAGTGCCTATCCATTATCCGAACGTATTGTCGGCGGGTTGAGCTTCGCGGACGGGTGGTAACCGAGCTGATCGGTCATCTCATCGGCAAAAGAGCGCCAAGTGCCGGAGGTGACCATCTGCTTGAGGATCGCGTCGATTTTCGAGGCGAGTGCGCTCTCCCCCGCCTTGACGCTTACGGCGTGCAAGGACGTGCCGAATCGGCCGGATACAACGTGCAGATACTGCGATCCTTCGTTCGCGGCGAGACCGGCGAGCGCCGCGTCATCGCCGCTGACTGCGTCAGCCTCCCCGACGAGCAGCGCGGTGACGCATTGCAGGTAGGTCGCACGCTCCTGGATGCGCGCCTTGGGCTGGAGGCTGCGAATGCCGTCGGAGGCTCCCGACCCGGTGACGGTGCACACGGTATGGCCTGCCAGGTCATCGGTGCCGGTAATCGTGTCGGCGTCGTCGGCGCGGACGAGCAGTCCTTGCGCGGCGCTCAAATACGGGCCGGCGAAGGTTGTGGCGTCGTCGCTGGAGGTGATTCCGATTGGCAGGGGTGCCGCGACGATGTCGACGAAGCGGTCGTTGAGCCGTTTGCTGTAATCGGAGACGGTGACCGACCTGAACATGATCTGCTTTTTCGCATAACCGAGCTCATTGGCCACGTAGGTAGCGACATTCACGTCGAATCCGGAGTAGGAGCCGTCGTGCAAGCGGCTCAATCCCGGCATGTCTGCGGCGACGCCGATGGTGATGGTCGGGCCTTCCGGCAGATTGGCGGACGCGTCTGAGGCGCCTTCGCAGCCTGTCAGGGATGCGGCCGCGAGGGCGCAGCAAAGCACAGTGGCAAGTATTCGTCGTGGTGTGCGCATCTGATCACCTCCGTTGTGCGTATCGCGGCTACGCGTGTCGCAGTGGTATGCGTCGCCGTTGTGAGTGTCGCCGCCATATGCCGCTGCCGTGTGTCACCGGCCTGCGAATCACCGGCGGCGATGGCGAGCGTCTGGTGTCTGACCTTACCTTCTGGTGTCTACCTAGGCGGTATGCCGATTGGCAGGCGCCCGGGCTCAGGCTCACATCACTTGAACAGACGGGAACGGGCGAGGAACCATGCAGTCAGGCCGCCCGCGGCAATGGCGAGGACGATGACGATAAGGAAGCCCCATTTGCTGGCCGTCAGCGGCATACCAAGCATGCCGGTCTGGAAATTCATGCCATACATGGAGAACACGAGCGTCGGAATGGACAACGCGATGGAGATGATGGTGAAGATGCGCATCACATTGTTCAGATTGTTGGACACGATCGAAGCGAAGGCGTCGGTCATGTTCGCAAGGACCCCGCTGTAAATATTCGCCATCTCGATTGCCTGCTTGTTTTCGGTGATGACATCGTCAAGCAGATCCTCGTCCTCCGGGTATTGCTTGATCCGTGAGAGCGTGGTGAGTTTTTCCATCACGATTTCGTTGGATTTCAGGCTTGTGGTGAAGTAGACCAAGGTCTTGCTCAATTCGAGCAGCATGAGGATTTCACGGTTTTGCATCGAGTGGCGCAAACGCAGTTCGAGTTTGTCGGTTTCACGGTCGATGATGCGCAGGTATCGCAGGTACATCGTGGCGTTGCGGTACAGGATCTGCAGGATGAACCGCGACTTCATATACGTGTTGAAACCTCGAATGGTGCCCTCCATGAAGGGATGGAGGACGGGCGTGTCCTGCATACACACGGTGATGATGAGGTTCTGGGTGACGATAATCGACAACGGGATGGTCTCGTACCAGTCACGGCCGCTGCGTTCCTCGACGGTCGGGATGTCGACAATGATCATCGTGTAATCGTCTTCGGCGT
Source organism: Bifidobacterium thermophilum DSM 20210 (assembly GCA_000771265.1). Classification (GTDB taxonomy): domain Bacteria; phylum Actinomycetota; class Actinomycetes; order Actinomycetales; family Bifidobacteriaceae; genus Bifidobacterium; species Bifidobacterium thermophilum. Next base: position 94,216 of record JDUB01000012.1, on the reverse strand, counting down.
CCACGCGGGAACGTTCCTCATCATCGAGCGGGGCGCGCAGGTCGGCCAGATCGATGCCGGTTTCCTGGGAGACCGTGGCGAGCTCCACGTCGGTCGGCTCCGAAAGACATAGCCATGCGCCGTTTTCCGGTTTCTCGATCTGCTCCACTTGACCGTTGATGGTGCTGAACATTCTCAGCATGCGCTCACCTGCCTTTCATCTATGCTCTCGCCGTACGCGAATCGTGCGCCTGAGCCACCGTCCTTCTGTGGATGTTCCGCGGCCTGACTCCAAACGAGTCGCGGCGACCGCCGAAGAATCCCAAATAAGCATAATCCCTCACGGCTGGGACGAAACCGTCTTCCCGCGGTTTCACCCCATGACGTAACGCGATGTTCAGCGCGCGTTTGTTTCACGGTCACCTGGGGGTTGGGGCGCGGGTTGTCGGGTGCGCTGCGCGAGACGCGTTTTGGAGAAAACACACAAGACCACGCCGCAGGGAACCGCGGGTTACCGGTTACGCTACGCGGTGCACAGGCTTGCGAGCATACCGACCGCAGCGATATCCGCCATATGACCGTCGGACAGAATCTCAACATCTCGCCAATACGACCGATTTCATCGAGAAATTGAGAAGAAAGTCTCAATATCTCTCCACGAAGGAGCCCTCCCGCGATTTTTTAAGAACCAGTCACTCTCATCTAAAACAACCGACAGCCTGAAATCCTTGATATTCCAGACTTTTCAAGAAACTTACCCTGTCCTCATCTCGCCGAGAAATCTCAATATCTCGTCAAAACGACCGACGGACGCGAGTTGTTCGGACTTCAGACAACCGAAAGCCGTCCGTCTGAAGCAATGACAACCGGCAGCCCCCAAAATCAGAATCGGCGGAAACAGAAAACCCCGGGACTGCTCCCAGGGTTTGAACGTGCGCCAGACAGGATTCGAACCTGCAACCTGCTGATCCGTAGTCAGCTGCTCTAATCCATTGGGCTACTGGCGCAGTCGCTGCTCGCGGGAGATTCGTACATCTTCATTGCGGCAACGTTCGCATTATACCCACATTTTGCGATAATCGCAACAGGCGTGTCTAAAATGGGACAGTAGCGAGCCCGGACGCGCGCAACACTGCGGAACACCGTGTACGGCCGCGACAACGGGCGGGATTCGTCAAGCCGCGCGTGCCGCAGCATACGTAACCGCCGAATGTCTCCACCGCTTTGCCACGGTCGATGGTGGTTCGTCAGGCTGCGTATGCCGTGGGATACACAATCGGGCAAAACCCGACAAGGGATGGCGATAGCCGATAACATCCGCCAGCTGTGCATGTCCCGGCATGCGTAATACGACAGCCGTCACCAAGCACCGCCGTTCTTCAGTGCGTTCCGCAGAGTTGCGTATGTTTGGGCATACGCAAACCGTCGGTCTGCTGCAAGCTGTTGGCATCATCTCCGGGGATCTGCGGCGTTGCGCATGCCGCCGCACACGCAACCAGATAGAACGTTTCGGGCAACACCGTTGGCTTTCATATGCCTTGGTTCGCTTTGGCTCCCATGCGGCCTGTTTCCTATGCGCACGTTTCGTACACGGACGACATGGCATGACACGTGCGGGATGGCGTGATGACGAGATGACCAGATGACGGGGCGACGACATCCGCGACTTCGGGAATGTCACCTGAAATGAAAAACCCGCATCGCTCTTGCGATGCGGGTTGTCCGTGGAGCTAGGGGGATTCGAACCCCCGACCCCCTCCATGCCATGGAGATGCGCTACCAGCTGCGCCATAGCCCCGGTCGGTCTTCAGTTATCTTGTCCGTTCTTCGCGGACCTCGTATACATTACAACACCATTGGCTGATATCAAAATCGACCACCACTCTCGGCGTGTCGCACTGGATTCTACGACGGCACATCCTCGTCAGGAATACCGCTTGAAGAGTTGCTGTTGGTTGAAATATCGCGCTTCCGGGACCGCGGTTCAGGGGCGGCGATAGAGTCCAACAGAAGTTTGAAGTCCACTAGAGTCAACAATGTCAATCTATCGAAACCAAAGGTGACGCAGGGGCCGATAGCCGGCAGCCAACAACGACAACCACACACCGAACACCACACACCAAGAATCAGCTACACACCAACCAAACAGGAAGGTACACCGTGATTGCATCCATTATCCAAGCCGTGGCGCTATTCGCCGTGACCAACATCGACGACATCATCGTGCTTGCTCTGTTCTTCGCCCGCGGAGCAAAACAACGCAACACCACACGAACTATTCTGCTCGGCCAGTATCTCGGATTCTTCGGCATCCTCGTCATCGCCGCGGTCGCCTCATACGGTGCCGTGACCTTGCTTCCCGCCGAAGCAATCCCCTATTTCGGTCTGATTCCGCTGGCACTGGGCATCAAAGCCGCATGGGACAGCATCCGTGGCGAAGACGATGACGACACCGGCGAAGGCAAAAGCATCACCCTGCCGACAGTCGCAGCGGTCACCTTCGCCAACGGTGGAGACAATATCGGCGTGTACGTGCCGGTATTCGTATCCAATAGCCTCCCGGTGGTCATCGTGTATTGCGTGGTATTCCTTGTTCTGGTCACCGTCCTGGTGCTGCTCGCGCGCTTCATCGCGACCCGACCGGGAATCGGCGAATGGCTCGAGCGTTCGGACCGGTACCTGTTCCCACTTGTGCTCATCGCGCTCGGTGTGGCGATTCTCGTCAAGGGGCACGCGTTCGGCATATGACCGAACTGGCACTCGAACCGGGGCGAATCGTTGCGTCGGGCGCTAGATAATGCAAGCCACCCAGTCGGCTACCGGCCATTCATCGGTTACAAACCGGACAACCACACAACAACAGCGGGCGGCACGCAAATGCGTAACCGCCCACCGGAAATTGCTGTCATCGATATGATTGATTGATTATTTCGTCGCAGTACCAGACCCATCAGTCGAACCGGATGACGACGAACCGGTTCCAGAAGTATCCGAGTCTGTGCCAGTAGTACCCGAATCAGATCCGTCGGTCGTGCCGGAATCAGAAGTCCCGCCACCGTTTGAACCCGCCAACGAACCAGAATCTGAACCCGAAGTTGAGCTCGAGCTGCTCGACGCGCTGGCCGAAGGGGACGCACTGGCAGTCGCGGACGGGGACGGGCTTGCAGTCGACGAGGCTGAGGCGCTGGAGCTTGCGGACGGGGATGGGCTCGCGGTCGCGGACGGCTTGTCGCTTGGCTTCTCGAGCTGATGATCGTCATCACGCCGCGTCTGCGAATCGCTGGGGGTCGGAGTCGGAGTCACCCGCGCATTGCCGACCATGTCACGCACCACGCTATCCGTGCCCTCGCCACGGGTGACCAGCATGATGACGCCTGCGGTGATACCCACCGCCACCAGCGCACTGACCACGGAGATGATAATCGCCACGCGTTTGGTCTTGCGAGCGCGTTCAGTGTTCGCCGAACCAGACAGGTGCCGGGCGGCCGTCGTCCCGGTCTCGTTGCCGGAAACAATAACGCGCCCCTGATGGCCGTCCGCACCGGTATGGCCATGAGCGGCCGCGGACACGCCGGAAATCACACGGGTGGCATCATCCGCAGGCTGCATCACCGTGGTCGCGTCCGCAGCACCAACCGTGGGCATGGCACGCGTTGCATCGGGCTTGGCCTCCCCTTCATCCTGGGTATTCCTCGCGTTCGCGGCACTCTGGTCGCCCTGCACGGGCAGCACGGTGGTCTCGTCACTGCTGATCCGACGAGGATGGCTCGCGGTTTCCCCGTTCGAGCCGTCCGCATCAGCGGTCTGGTCGGTTTGCTCCCCCTCGATCTGCTCGTCATCGCCGCCTTTGACATCCTGGAGTTTTTCCGAAGACGCTTTGAGAATATTCTGGTACAGCTGCGAGGACACCGCGGATACAATCGAGCCGACAGCCACGCCAATCACCGATCCGGCGATGCCGATTCTGGCCGACAGCAGGAACGAGGTGACCGCCGCAAGCGCACCGGCGACAAGTTGCGGTACTGAGATTCCCTTGAAAAAGTTCTTCACATTGCTGACTGTATCGGAAAAAGGAGGAACACGCTGGGCGCGGGCTGAAAAATCGCGCCATGCTCACAATGCGGATGCGTGTCGCAAACGGCAGATGTATCGGTTAAGTCGTTGCGCTGTCTTTCCTTCCCGCCGTATACACGGTGCGACATCGGCTCTGGTTCGTTCAACGGCCGGGCTGTTTGTTCGTGCGTATGGGAATAATAAGCCGGGTGACTTTCAACGACACCTTGACATTTTCTCAATCGTCCGCCGTACTCGATGCACCGGAAGGCCTTCCGGAAGCTGTGTTCTGGGACATGGACGGTACGCTGATCAATTCGGAAGTTTACTGGGCGGCGGCCGAACGACATGTCATCGAGCTGCATGGCGGCACGTTCAGCGACGAGGTACCGCTGCGTGCGCGTGGCCAGTCCACCCCGCGTCTGCTCCAGATTGTGCAGGAGTATATTCCCGCGCATGTGGACCCCGATACACTGCGCTCCGAAATCATCGGCTATGTGATTGACCGCGAGCGCGAGAAGCCTTGCTGGGCGACCGGTGCGGTCGAGTTGCTTGATGTGCTGTCGCAGGCTGGGATCCCGAACGTGATTGTGTCCGCCTCCCCTCGCGCAATGGTCGACAACATGGCCCGCCAGGCGCCCCAGGGCGCGTTCGTCGGATACGTGTGCGGCGAGGACGGTCTGCCCGCGAAACCGGACCCGGCACCGTACTTGCGCGCCGCAGAAATCGTGGGCGCTGACCCTGCCAACTGCCTGGTGTTCGAGGACTCCCCTGTCGGTTTGCAGTCCGGCGGCGCGAGCGGCGCGACCGTCGTTGCAATCACCGGGTTCACGCCCGAAGGCGTGGTCTTCGACGGCCCTCAGGTGACCAATATCAAGGATTATGTAGGACTTAGCCTCGACGATCTGGCGAATTTCATGGAGCTCGGTTCACTCGAGAAGTGATTGCCGGGGATACCGGTTCCACGCATCAATACGACTTGGATACGACTGGGCTGCCTCGCGTTCTGGTAGGGTGCCGCCGCTGAGTACGCCACGGTATTGGATTCGTGCAGAAACCAGGACGGCTGCCGATCTTCTGTCGACACCGGAAGTTGCTTCAGCGTCGGCAGAAGGTTGGTGTTCTGCTTCTACCGACGCTGAAGCGTCCCTCGGTGTCGGTAGAAGGTCACACGCGCAACACAACTGTAGGGTTTGTTTCCCGCACCGCTCATATGCGAGTCCCGTCTAACGTGACCAGTTTCGGAAACAGCCGCAAAGACCGACGGCGGGATTATTTGCGTTTGGTCACCACGGACATAATGACCGCCACGAAAATCAGCGAGAAACCCACGATTGAGGTCCAGCCGATTGCTTCGCCCCAGAACATCGCGGAGAATGCGACGGCGAACAGGCTTTCCGTGCACATGATGATGGCCGCGCTCGACGGCGGCACGTGCGCCAGACCGATATTCTGCATGATCTGCGCCATCGTGGTCGCTCCGATCAGCAGATACAGGAAACTCATGATGACATCGGGCGCAAGCCATGACGCGTTCGGAAGCGGTTCAGTCAGCAGCGCGCCAACCAGGAAGAACACGTCGGCGACGGCGAATTGCATGAAAGTGACGGCAATCGGATGGAAGTGCTGGGTGTAGCGCCCCAGGAAGGTGAGATTGAACGAGAAAATCACCGCGTTCGCGATGGTCATCCAGTCGCCTTGGCTGAGCGCAAGCGAGCCTGATCCGGGTTTGAGGGCGACGAAGCCCACGCCGGTCAGGCAGATGATTGCGGCGACAAGATTGATCAGTTTAGGGTGCTGTTTGGCGACCAGCCATGCAGCGAACGGGGTGAGCACGCAATACGAGGCGGTCAGGAAGGCGCTGCGGCCAGGATCAATGGTTTTCAGGCCTTCGGTCTGCATGATCATCGTGCCGTAGTAAGTGACGCCCACAACCAGCGCGGGAATGATGATATCGCGGGTGAGCGCGGGAATAATTACCCGGTGGAACAGGACGAACATAATCAAGCAGGAGCCGGTCATACGCATAGCCATGAGCCATTGGGGCGTAATGGCACTCATCGCCACCTTCGCGACCAGATAGCTGCCACCCCACAGGGCGGCGCAGCACAACAGCATGACACGCGCAAGGTTCGGCGGGAAGGTGCGCGACATACGGCTGCGGAATTCCTGAAAGCGGCTGCGTGCACGCATATGTCTCTCCTCCTTCGCCTCGCGGGCTTCGATGCTCGGCATGATGATTCCGGCGTGGGTGTGCTGGCCATCGTCGGTTTCGCCGTACTCACGATAGCCACCGCGCGGAAAGAACACGCCCGGAAGTCATCCGATTTTTCACAAGGTTCACCTCGTTGAAATCTCACGCCGCCGTCTAAAGCGGGGCGTCTCGGCAATGTCGAACGGGTCCGGCCGACGACGACCTGTGTCGACTCGAAGGTCTCGACGCCCGCGGCGAAACCGTCGTGAGATACCTCACAATCCGCGGTGTCATACCTGCAATGCCCCGGGAACTGCCGTAAGCTGGTATCGCCGGTTCGTACAAGCGCCGACGACCCGGTCGGCAGCCGCGATGCGGCGGCGCACAAGGCGCCCGAACGGCACACGCAGACCAGTACCATGAACCACAAGCGAAAGGAACATCATGGCCACCATCACCCCGGAAATGAAGGAATTCATCGCCAACCACCTGCCTTGGGTGGCGACCATCAGCAAGGACGGACAGCTCAACATCGGCCCGAAGATGTCCACCTTCGTGCTTGACGACCATCACATCGCCTACCACGAGCGCACCGCCCGCCAGCATTACCAGAATCTGCTGGACGGCAGCGAGCTGGTCATCGGCGTCGCGGACCTGAAGACCAAGACCGGCTACCGGTTCCGCGGCAAGGTGACACTACACAGCGATGACGCGATTTATGAGGAGCAGGTCAAGGTCGCGGAGCACAACGGCACCAAGAAGCCGGCGGTCGTGCCGGTGCTGGAGGTCACCGAAATCGACGACCTGACCGCGGGCGCGAAGGCCGGCACGGTCATCGAAAAGGACTGAAAAGGACTGAACGCGGGCAAGAACGCGAGCGGCGGCATGACGGAAACCCGTCTGCCGCCGCTTTTTCGTTGTTTTATCTTCTGTCGCAGCCCCGCTATCGGCCCGTATAACGGCGGATGTCAACCGGCACGTGCATCCCGCCAAAGGTGCCTGGATGTTCATCCCATACGCCGGGAATAATCGCCCCGCAATCAGGGCATGTCCCGTCGGCGGTCAGCCGGTATCCGGTGATGTCGTACCAGTCACGCTCAATCAACCTCGCCCCGCAAGACGGGCAGTATGTGGTGCCGCCGTCGCGGTCCGACACGTTGCCCGTATACACGTAGCGCAATCCCTCTTGTAGCGCAATCCGGCGTGCGTGCAAGAGCCGCTCCTTGGGTGTCGGGGGCACGTCACGCATGCGGTAGTCGGGATGGAATGCGCTGAAATGCAGGGGCACATCGCGTCCGCAATGTTCACGCAGCCATGCACATTCGGCGTGCAAGGTCCTGTCGTCATCGTTGTGACCGGGAATGAGCAATGTCGTCAATTCCACCCAGGTGTCCGTGCCGTTGACCGCGTAGTCGATTGTCGCCAGCACATCAGCCAGATGCGTGCCGGTGTCATGCCAGTAGAAATCCTCGGTGAAGCCTTTCAAATCGATGTTCGCCGCATCCATGTACCGGTAGAATTCAGGCCGCGCGCAGGCGGACATGTATCCTGCCGTGACCGCTACCGTGCCGATGCCATGGTCGCGGCAGGCGTGGGCGGTGTCGATGGCATATTCGGCGAACACAATGGAATCGTTGTACGTGAACGCGACAGACGACGCGCCGCACCCCTTCACCGCGTACACGATGTCATCAGGCTGAGCATCGACCGCATAAGTATCCCAGATACGGGACCGCGAAATATCCCAGTTCTGGCAGAACCGGCAGCCGCTGTTGCATCCGGCGGTGCCGAAGCTCAAGATCGCGGTGCCAGGATGCCAATGATTGAGCGGCTTTTTCTCCACCGGGTCCAACGCGAATCCCGAACTGCGTCCATACGTGTCCAGCATGATGACACCGTTATGGTTGGAGCGCACGAAACAGAAGCCCCGCTGACCGTCGCGCAGCTTGCATCCGCGCGGGCACAAGTCGCATTGCACACGGCCGTCCTCCAGACGATGCTGCCACCTGCCGATCGCCGGATCGCCGGGAACTGGACCCGTCGTCACCTCGCGTCGGCCGTCCGAGCGTGGGGACGGCGCCTCATAGGTGTGCGAAAACGGGCTGGTCGGTTGGAATCCCCCACGCATCGATGCCGCGACCTCGTCCGGGTGGGGCTGATCGAGCGGCTGCCCGGCATCCGTGGATCCGTGTGACGGCTGTGATTCGCGCTCATGCATGGTGGTTCCTTTCTTTGCCGGCGGCTTCTGCATCAGTCTCCGACGTGCCGATACGCGTATCCTGTATTCCCTTCTCATCGTAGGCACTGACGGTGTACGTCCATGCTGCGAACCGCGCATCATTCCACGTGGTGTCCGCGCGCAAGCCCGCTTTGGACAGCAGATGACCGACGAAATCATGCGGATGCGGCAATTGATCCCACACCTGTGGCAGGAAGGTGGCCCGGTGCCCGCGCCCGTCATCGATGACCAATCCGTCATGCCGGGGCACAAGCGAGGCTTCCAGCTGCGCGCGCGAGGTCACAGGCAACGCCCACTTCGGGGACAGGACGGACACTTCGATGCTGATGGCGGGGTATTCCCACGGTTCCACCGGGCGGAAGCGCGGGTCATGGCAGGCGGCGTCCACGGTATGACAGGCGACATCCTCACCCAACGGACGGGTCGGCTCAAGCGATCCGATGCACCCACGCAAATCGCCTTGCTCGTGCAAGGTGACGAAACAGGCGCCGTCATGCTTCAGCCACGGGTGGATTTCGCTTGTTTCCGCTGCGGTCGGTCCGTCGGAGTCGATGCCGCAATATCTGGCGAGCGCCGCCCGTGCGAGGCGAGGCAATACTTCCGCGGCTTCCTGCGGCAGGGATTCTTGCTGATTCTGCGGGTCTATGCAGGCATTGACGGTATTGCGGGCACAGCTGTCGGCATTGCGGACGGCATGACCGCTGTGCTCGCAATCGCCATCGTTCTCGTGGTCATCCCCGTCGCCGTCATGGTCGTCCTCCCACACGGCGAAAGAAGCATAGCCGACAACCGCCTGATCGGGGTCGGCCATGTCCGGGCGGCGCATCGGCAATCCCGAATCCGCGAGCGCCAGCACTCCCCCGTCGCCTGATGTTGAGCAGCCGAGCGGCCTGATGGTAAGGCCGCGACGCCGGCACACGTCAATCAGCCCGTTAATCGGGTAGGCGCCGCAGGCGTAATCGGGCACAATCGGCAGAATTCCGCCGGCAATGCGCGCAATCGTGTCATCGTCAAGCTGGCGCGCCACGTGTTCTGGACGGTAGTGGGATAGGTCCGAGCTGATGATGACGACGGTCGCGGGGTCCGTCCAGAACCGGTCAATTAGTGCACCAAGCTCGCCGGGAGTGGTGTCCCCCGCGTTAAGCGGGATGATGCTGGTCTGCGGGCCGAGGACACGTTGAATCCAAGGGATATGTACTTCGACGGCATGTTCGCGCCGGTGGGTGTCATCGTTGACGATGAAGCCGGGGGTATCGGCGTCGAGCGCGGCGCATTCGGCTTCGGTGTCAAGGGGCACCGTGCCGAGCGGGGTACGCCATGAACCGGCGGTGCAGCATGCGGTGCCGTATACCGGCACGCGGTGAGTGGGACCGATGATGACGGCACGGCGGATTTGTCCACGGCCGCGTGCAAGCAGACTGTAGACGAGTGCCGCGGTGGTGCCGGAGTATACGTACCCGGCATGGGGTGCGATGACGGCTTTCGGGGCTCCTTCAGGCAAGCGGCTGAGCAGATTGTTATGGTGGTCTAGCAAGGTGCGCGCATAGTCAAGTTGGCGGTCGATAATGCCGCGTAGCGCGTCCGAATCGGCCGGGTAGAACGTTCCGGCGACGGCAGGTTGGCGGATTGCCCCCTGCCAGATCGGGTTCGCGCACGTCGGTATGCGCGGCTCGCGTCGTTCTGTTCCTGCCGCGACGTCGCTGCCGGGCATATGCTCATGTGGTGTGGTCATGGCGATCACCTCTCCCCTTCGATGATAATCGAGTGACGGGCAAGAGATGAACAAGCGGTGAACACAATGCATGGTATACCCCGCAACCTGGTCGGCACGCGACATGGCTAGGACCGGTGCACGGCGAGCACTGATGCACCGCCGACATCGCCACACAGCCTGCAAAGCGACACGGCCGGCACCACCGAACCGTTGCCATGCAAGACGCGCGGACGTTCGGATCCGGCGCGCGCCCATTCACAAACCGTCTACGCTCACGGCGGTCCTGGCGTAACCAGTTTGAGTAACTATTCAAACTATCTACGCTCACGACCTCCGTTGCGTCACCAGTTTGGGTACGCATACTAACTGGCTACGCCTAACTGCTTCTTGGCGTAGCCAGTTTGTGAGGAGAGGGAACTGCAGCGGCAGGATAGATTGCCAAGCAATCAGTGCAGCGTCGGGGCTTCCCACTGGTCCGTGTCCGCGATCGCGGGGCCGTGGTTATACTCGGTCATCCGCCAGCGCACGGTGCCATCGGGCTGATCAGCTCCGGTCAGACGCGCCCAATGAGCGTTGAACATGGAGGTCATCGCCCCGAAGTCATGATTGCCTTGCGCCATGCCGAGCAAAGTCTGCAAAGTCTGGGAAATCCATGCCCCATGCGAGAAGACGAACAGCGTGGTGTCCGGGCCGGCGCGATGCGACCAGTCGTCAATCGCTTCGACGCCACGCTCCCCGACCGCGCCTTTCGGCTCGGCGCCATGCTTGAGCTCTCCGCCCGCGAAATGCCGCCATGACTGGTAGTCCTCGGTGAAATCGCGTTCAAGCTCCTCAAGCCGTAGGCCTTCCCACGCACCGAAACTGCGTTCACGCACCCGTGCATCCGGGTGCACGTCAAGCCCGAGCGGATCAGCGAAGGCGTGCGCGGTTTGCACGGCCCGGCCAAGATCTGAGCAGACGACCAGCTGCTTGGGGATATCCGGACGACCATCGACATACAAATCGCGCAAGGTCTGTGCCGTCTGACGGACCTGCCATTCGCCGACTTCATCGAGCGGGATATCCACCTGACCTTGCAAGCGATGCTGCTCGTTGTAGGCGGTACGGCCATGCCGCACGATGATAATCGACCTGACATGCGGGCCGGTCGGCTGGACGCGACGATGCTCAGGACCTTGGTATTCCCCACCCATACCGGGTGTACGATTCACCATGCTCACTGCTCGTCGGCGTCCGCGGACGCGGGTTCGGACGCGCCGGAGGATTCGGGTGCTTCAGGCAGCTGCAGATCGATGGCCGGGCAATCCTTCCACAGGCTTTCCAGCCGGTAGAAGCGCCGCTCCTCCTCGTGCATCACGTGGATCACGAAATCGCCGAAATCAAGCAGCACCCAGCGGCCTTCCTGCAGGCCTTCGCGTGAGCGCGGCTGCAAATGGCCACCCTTGGTGTACAGGTCCTTCTCGATTTCCTCAGCGACGGCGAGCACCTGACGTTCGTTGGACGCGGTGACGATCATCATCACGTCGGTGATGGCGATCGGCCCGGTCACATCGAAGGCGACGATATCTGTGCCCTTCATGCGGTCGGCCGCGGCTGCGGCGATGCGGACGGCGTCGATGGAACTTTGCAATGCGGTCATATCAGCGCTCCCAAGCGGGCTTCCAGCCCTCGATATTGTGTTGTGTGTTCTCGGAGTATACCATCGTATCGTCGGGCACGTCGTGACGGACGACAGACCCGGCGCCGGTGGTGACACCATCGCCGACCTCGACCGGCGCGACGAACATGTTGCCGGCACCCACATGGACGTTGGAGCCGATCTTTGTGCGGTTCTTGTGCACCCCGTCGTAGTTGGCGGTAATCGTGCCGCCGCCGATGTTGGTGTGCTCGCCCAGCTGGGCGTCGCCGATGTAGCTCAGATGCGGGACCTTGGTGCCGTTGCCGATATGGGCTTTCTTCATTTCGACGAATGCGCCGGCCTTGGTTTCCTCGCCCAGCTCATTGCCCGGACGCATGTAGGTCCACGGGCCGATATTCGCTGCCCGCCCGACATGCGATTCCTGGACACGGGAACGTTCCACATGCGCTTCGGCGTCGATTCGCGCGTCGATGAGCGTGGTGTACGGACCGACGACCGCGCCTTCGCCGATGGTGGTCGTTCCTTGCAGGAAGCTGCCTGGAAGAATTTGCGCGTCACGTTCGATGCGCACGTCGTCATCAATCCAAGTGGTGGACGGATCAAGGATGGTCACGCCCTGACGCATCCAGTATTCACAGACACGACGGTTGTGAGCGGCGGCGAGCGCGGCTAGCTGTACGCGGTCGTTGACGCCTTCGACGCTCAAGGGGTCGGGAGCCGCCCACGCGCCCACCCGACCGGTGTGGCGAGCGGTTTCGAGGGCATCAGTCAGATAGAATTCGCCTTGCGCGTTCTGGGAATCAAGCCCGGCAATCGCGGCGGCGAGAACCTTCGCGTCGAACACATACACGGAGGTGTTGACCTCGCGGACGGCCAGTTCGCTGCTGTTGGCGTCCTTCTGTTCGACGATGCGCAGCACGCTGCCGTCGCTGTCGCGGATGATGCGGCCGTACCCGGTCGGGTCGTCGAGCACGGTGGTCAGTACGGTCGCGTCGTTGCCGCTTGTGCGATGGTAGTCAAGCAATCCGGACAAGGTCTTGGTGTCGAGCAGCGGCATGTCGGATGCCGCGATGAGCACGGTGCCGTCGGCCTTGCCTTCGGCTGCGAGTTGGTTCATCGCGCACTGGACTGCACGACCGGTGCCGGGCAGATCGTCCTGGTTGACGATTTCGACGGATTCGTTGTAGGAGCGTGCCGCCTCGGCGACGCGATCGGCCTGGTAGTGGACGACAACGGCGAGGGTTTCCGGATCAAGACCTGCGACGGACGCCATGACCCGCTCAAGGAAAGTTTTGCCCGCGAGCGTATGCAGCACCTTCGGCGTGGCGGAACGCATCCGGGTGCCTTCCCCTGCGGCAAGAATGATTGCGGCTGACAATGTCATACGATGAAATCTCCAATTCTTCGTAACGGCGCTGCGCCGGACGGCCATGCGTGAGGCGTCTGACGGCGGCACGCCATGCTTCGAGGATTGTAACCGTCGGGGGCGGACATGGGGGCGTCAGCACAAGCTGTCATCCATGCCTGACTGATATCAGTGCCAAATTGCGGAAGCGGCTTTGGTTCCGCTTCCGCCGATGCCTAAGGACAAGTCGGCGTCGGATACCCACGTTGGCAGATACCCCGAAACTGTCTACGCTGACAGTCCTCTCAGCGTAGACAGTTTGTAGGGAGTGTGGGAAGGATGGCGGTGAAAGCAAAACGCACGAGACCGCTGGGCCTCGTGCGTTTGTGATGCCGTTGCCGGACCCGGACTCGCGAGCCCGGCCGGCGTGGGTTCCGTGTTTCGCGCGCGGAACCGTTTCAGGTTCCCCCACCTGGACTCGAACCAAGACAAAGGGTTCCAAAGACCCGTGTGCTGCCATTACACCATGGGGGATCGGCGGTTTTCACCGCCAAGTTGCTATTATGCCATACTCTGGCGTTTCGTCAATCCGTCCGCGCGTCTTTCAGCGCCGCCGGACCGACAAACCGCAGAATTCAAGCGAACAGGAAGCCCTGCCCGTGATGCACCGGATAGGTGTCAAAGAGCTCTGCGACCGAGCCGTCCTCGAACACCGCCTTGATAGCGCTGGCGAGCAGCGGCGCGATGGACAGGACCGTCAGGCCATCCCAGCGCTTCTCCTCCGGAATCGGCACGGTATCGGTGAGCACGACCTCGCGCGCACCGCAGTTCTTGAGCCGTTCTACCGCAGGACCAGACAGCACGCCGTGGGTGGCGACAACGGTCACGGACTTGGCGCCCGCGTCACGCAGCACATGGCATGCACCGGCGATGGTGCCGGCGGTGTCGATCAGATCGTCGACGAGCACGCAATCCTTGCCTTCGACTTCACCGACCACACGGTTGGAGACGACCTGATTCGGCCGGGTGATGTCGCGGGTCTTGTGGATGAAGGCGAGCGGGCCGCCGCCAAGGCGCTGCGCCCACTGCTCCGCCACACGGATACGGCCTGCGTCCGGGGAGACCACGGCGACGTTGTCAAGCTGGTTGGCAAAACGGTCACGAATGTAATCGACCAGGACCGGCATGGCGATCAGATGATCCACCGGGCCGTCGAAGAAGCCCTGGGACTGGGCCGCATGCAGGTCAACACTCATGATGCGGTCGGCGCCGGCGGTCTTGAGCAGATCGAACATGAGACGGCAGGAGATGGGCTCGCGGCCGCGATGCTTTTTGTCCTGGCGCGAGTAGCCCAGCAGCGGGCACACCGCGGTGATGGAGCGGGCGGATGCGCGCTTGAGCGCATCAATCATGATGAGCTGCTCCATGATGGACTTGTTCACGGGGTTGCAGTGGCTCTGCAGCACAAACACGTCGGCGCCACGAACCGATTCGGTGTAGCGCACATACATCTCGCCGTTCGCGAAATCGTATGCCGTAGTTTCCAGCACGTCGATGCCAAGTTGCTTGGCAACATCCTGCGCCAGCCTGGGGTGCGCCCGGCCGGTGACGAGAATGAGGTTTTTATCAGGCTTTCCTTCGAGGATTGCGCTCACCATGTCTCCAAACGTTGTTCGCTGAAGTGGACATATTTTATAGTAGCCATCCGCATTGACCGGCTCAGGCGGACACGTGCGTGTCCTTGGCGCCGCCGCCGGCAATCCCACGATACAGGCCGTGCTTGCCGATATACTGCACGACGCCGTCAGGCACCAAGTACCACACCGGCTCGCCGTGAGCCGCCCGCCGCCGCACATCGGTCGACGAAATCGCCAATGCCGGAATCTCCAAGGTGTCCACATGACCTTCGCTAAGCAGCTGCGAGGACGGGCTCGTATACCCCGGCCGCGTGACCGCAACGAATTGCGCGAGATCCCACATCTTGTCGGCGTCCTTCCAACGCATAATCTCCGCGACCGCGTCCGCTCCGGTGATGAAGAACAATTCGGCGTCGGGATGCTGGGCGTGGATGTCGCGCAGCGTGTCGATGGTGTAGGTGACCCCAGGACGGTCGATATCGACGCGGGAAACCGTGAACTTTGGGTTCGAGGCGGTGGCGATAACAGTCATGAGGTACCGGTCCTCGGCGTTGGTGACATGCCTGTCCAGTTTGAACACCGGGCGTCCGGTCGGCACGAAAATCACCTCGTCGAGGTCGTATACCCATGCGACTTCGGAGGCGGCAACCAAATGCCCGTTGTGGATGGGATCGAAGGTGCCGCCCATGATGCCGATACGCGGCCGGCTATGCCAATTGCCACGCGCGGACCTGCGCGAGGATGATCCGGGCGTGTCGATTTGCGGGCGTTGCAGCAGGTCCGACATACGCCGGCCTGCATCGGACTGGCCTGGCGCCGGCATGCTCGTCTCAGATGGACTGCCACTCATGCCTTGTCTCCGTGGTGCTCGCCGTGATGGCCCGCATGTTGCTGACCGGCCTGTTCAGGTTGCCCGGAACGATTGGCCTGCTCGGCATGCTCGGCGATCTGGCGCTGCTGCTTGTCGGCGTCCTCGGTCTGCTCCTCGATCTGCTCGGCGGTCGGATCAGGCTCCTTGGGATCGATCTTGCCCATATCCTCGTCCCATTCCTGTTGGACAACCCGCCGGATTTCCGCGAAGGTGGGCAACAGGAAATCAGGCTGATACAGGCGCCGGATCTCCGCCACCCGTTCGGTGATGCGGATCAGCGTATCCGTCATCCCGTCGATATCCCCCTCGCGCTCCATGGCGGCGTACTTGCGGATGTGGTCTTCCATGACGCGCATATGCTCGGCGACCTGCGCCTGCTGTTGTTCGTCGAGATCGACCACGTCAGGCGCATCATTCTCCGGCCACCCGATGAGCACCGCATCCGCGTACTCCAACGACGCCCGCTGGGCGGCGGTGGCGATACCGTCCTCGATTTGCACGAGGAACACATACCTCACGGTACTCAACCGTTCCGCCGCAACCCGCAGGGCGAGCTTAGGGTCATCCATATCGATGCCGCGGTCTCGCGCCAATGCTTCATTCACTGCCACTTGTGTCACCTTCGTTTCCTTCACGGTTCCTGCGAACCGCCCCTGATGCCGTCATACCGGGATACCGGGATGTATCGCCGACGCGCCTTCCGGTGCGTCGCCGCGAATTACCGGCGCACCTGCCCGGTGCCGTAGCCGATCCACTTGGTGGTGGTCATCTCCTGCAAGCCCATCGGGCCGCGCGCGTGCATCTTCTGCGTAGAAATACCAAGTTCGGCGCCGAAACCGAAGACGCCACCGTCGGTGAACCTCGTAGAGGCGTTGACCATGACCACGGCGGAATCCACGAGCCGGGTGAACCGCTCGATTGCGGAATAATCCTCGGCGATAATCGATTCGGTGTGCCCTGTCGAATGCATGTTGATATGCCCGATCGCCTCGTCCAGCGAATCGACGACCTTGACACCCATTTTCAACGCGAGATATTCGGTCTCCCAATCCTGTTCGTCCGCCTGTTCGAGGTCGATGCCCTCGATGCCGGCGGCGTCGATGATGCCATAGGCTCGCTCGTCGGCGCGCAGCACCACATTCGCCTCGGCGAGCGCCTGCGCAGCAAGAGGCAGGAAAGTTTCGGCGACATCGCGGTGCACGAGCAGCTTCTCCGCCGCATTGCAGACCCCGACGCGCTGGGTTTTCGCGTTAAGGATGATAGGGATGGCCTTGTTGAGATCTCCGGAACGGTCAACGTAGATGTGGACGTTGCCGGCGCCGGTTTCAATGACCGGGACTTTGGAGTTGCGTACCACGGCCTGGATGAGGCCGGCCCCGCCACGCGGGATGAGCACGTCGATATGCCCGCGCGCCTCCATCATCGCGGTAGCGCCTTGGCGGCCGTAGGCGTCGACCGTGGCAACAAGTGCCTGGTCGAACCCGTGTTCGGCGATGGTCTCGCGGATGACACGCAATGTGGCCGCGTTGGTGCGTTCGGCTGCATGGCCACCGCGCAGGATGGCGGCGTTGCCCGATTTGAGGCACAGCGAGGCGACATCGACCGTCACATTGGGCCGGGCCTCGTAAATCATGCCGATGACGCCGATGGGCACGCGTACCTGGTTGAGGCGCAACCCGTTGGGCAGGTTGTACCCGCGCACGACTTGTCCGACAGGATCGGGCAGCGTGGCGACGTGACGCACGCCCTGCGCGCTGGCGGCGATGCGGTCCACGTCGAAACGCAGGCGGTCGAGTTTTCCTTCATCCATGCCGGATTCGAAGGCTTCCTGCATGTCCTGTTCGTTGGCGGCGGCAATGTCGTCGGCATGCGTGTCGAGGGCGTCGGCGATGGCGAGCAGCAGCTCGTTCTTCGCTTCGGTGTTTGCCTGTTCGAGTGCGCGCTGGGCCTGGGCGGCGGCGTCCGCCATCATGCATACGGCGCTGAAGACCTGCGCGTCGACGCGCCCGGCCTGCCCGCTGTCTTCTTGGTTCGTCATAGCCAAAACAGTAGCGCACGCCGCGGGCATCGCGCTGATTTCGCTCACACGGCGGGTCAATTATTTCCAAAGGATGACCACGGCGGGCCGATACGGCGTCCTTGGTGGTGCCGACGAGGGTGTCCATATCGGGGAACGGCAGCGCCGCCTGCCCATGGCTCCCGGTAGAATACCGCCCATAAGATCCACTTAACTTTGCAAGGATGATTCGTGATCACGTTCCATAGCACCCGCAGCACCACCGATTCACTCACTTCCAAGCAGGCCATCCGCAAGGGCATCGCCGACGACGGCGGCCTGTTCGTCACCGACGCGCTCGGCGACACGCAAATCGACGTCGCATCCCTTGCCGGCAAGTCCTACCAGCAGATTGCCCAGGAGGTGCTGGGCGCACTGCTGCCGGATTTCACCGATGACGAGCTGGCGCAATGCGTGCGCGACGCCTACGGTGAACAATGGTCGGATCCGGCGATCACACCGCTCAAGCCCTTGGGCGACGATTACATCCTCGAGCTGTTCAACGGCCCGACGTCCGCGTTCAAGGACGTCGCTCTGCAGATTCTCCCTCGTTTTATGGCGCATACCGCCCCGACCGGCGATCCGAACGAGAAGATCATGATCCTCACGGCCACCTCGGGCGACACCGGCAAGGCCGCGCTGGCCGGGTTCGCCGATGTGCCGGGCACGGGCATCACCGTGTTCTACCCGGAAGGCAAGGTCAGCCAGGTCCAGCAGCTGCAGATGACCACGCAGGCGGGCTCGAACGTGAACGTGTGCGCGGTGCGCGGCAATTTCGACGACGCACAGAGTGCCGTCAAGCGGATTTTCGGCGACCATGAACTCGCCAAGCGCATCGACGACCAGGCGAATGTGGTGCTTTCCTCGGCCAACTCCATCAACGTTGGCCGTCTGGTGCCGCAGGTCGTCTACTACTTCTCCGCGTACGCGCAGCTGCTCGAACGTCAGGTCATCAACGCTGGCGACGAAGTCGAGTTCTGCGTGCCGACTGGCAACTTCGGTGACATTCTCGCCGGCTATTACGCGAAGATGCTCGGCTTGCCGGTCAAGCATCTGGTCGTCGCCAGCGACAAGAACAACGTGCTCTTCGATTTCCTGACCTCCGGCACCTACAACCGCAAGCGCCCGTTCTTCCAGACGATCAGCCCCTCGATGGACATCCTGATCTCCTCGAACCTCGAACGCATGCTGTATTACATGTCCGACAAGGACACACGCCTCATCCAGATGCTCATGAACGACTTGAACCAGTGGGGCGCCTACGAAGTGCCGGCCGAGCTGCTGACGAAGATCCGGCAGTTGTTCGGTTGCGGCTGGGCCGACGAGGACCAGGTGCGCGAGATGATCGCCGACTGCTGGCAGAAGAACCGTTACGTAATCGACCCGCATACGGCCTGCGGCTATTACGTGATGCAGCAGATGCCGCGCGACCCGCTCACCCCGCGCGTACTGCTGAGCACGGCGAGCCCGTACAAGTTCCCGCGCGTGGTCAACGAGGCGCTGGGCTGGGATGCGTCCGGCTCCGATTTCGATTGCATGGATGTGCTCGCCGAGCACAGCGGGACCACCGCCCCGAAGGCACTGCGCGGCCTTGAGCACGCGGATGTCCGGTTCACGGACGTCGTCGATATCGACGGCATGCCCGCCTACGTGGAGCAGGCGGCGGATCGGCTGTAACACGGTCACGATAACAACGGCCCGGGCGTTTTTCGTCCCGGGCCGTTGTTTTTCTTGGCGAGAATGGGATATGGGCGCATCGTCATGCCACCGCCGAGACCTCACCGGCAGGGGCATGTGAGCCGATCCGTCCGGTCTCCCAGGTCTCCCCGCCCTCCCCTATAGACAAGACAGCGGAAGACCCCGAGAATCCGCGTGACTAGCCGAGGCGCTGTTGTTCGATGTCGGCGTAGATTTCAGCGAGCATCTGTTCAAGTTCCTGCATGGAGATATCCGCGCGCTGGGCGGCGGCGCACGCTTCCTCCAAGTTTTCCCGTGTTTTGGTCAGCAGGCGACGGCGCAGCACTTCACCGCTGCGCAACGCCACGAACGTGCCTCTGCCCTGCTCGTTGCGCACGATGCCCTCGCTGGCGAGTTCATCATAGGCGCGAGCGACGGTGAGGACGGACACCCCGAGTTCGGCGGCCAACCGGCGCAGCGACGGCAGGGCCTGTCCTTCGGTGAGCTCGCCTGAATACACGGCCGACCTGATCTGGGTTTTCAGCTGCTCGTATTTCGGCTTGTCTGAATCATCGGATACCGAGAATTTCATGCCGCTCCCTATCATGCGTGTCGTCGGTTTGCGGTGGTGTGCGCATGCGCACACGCAATCGGCAATGTACACACCGCCACAAACTGTTCTACTGTTCTGATAATCAGTATATCACTCAGCAGATGATTCCGAACCCCCGGAAGTCGGGTATGCACGGGCTTCACGCCTACAGACGCACTGGGGCGTCATTGAAATCAAACATGATGCCGTCAGCTTCATCGCAGATGGTCGGCCAGTCCGCATCGGATGAGTCATCATGCATCGCCCATGCCCGCATGCCGGCAGCCTTCGCGGAGCGGATACCGATCAGAATGTCCTCGAACACCGTGCAGTTCTGCGGGGCGACGCCCAAAAGCTGCGCCGCCTTGAGATACACATCCGGCTCCTCCTTGCCGGTGTCACCGACCTCATCGACGCTGCACACAACATCGAAATACTCGTCCAGCCCGGTGTGTCTCATTGCGGCGACGCGCATGCTCGGCAACAGCGTCGTGGCAACCGCGAGTTTGGCCCCGCTTTGCCGCAGATACGCGAGATATTGCAAGGCGTGGGGTTTGGCCTCGACGATGGTCGCATACGCGTGCGTGGCCATTTCGGTCCACTCGTTCATCAGGTCTTCCGGAGTGTCGTCCAAGTCGAACCGTTTGATCGTATATTCGGCAATCTGCCGAAACTGCATCGAGGACACGGTCGTCATGTAGTCGTCTGGCACCTCGATGCCGCGTTTGCCGAGGAAATCAATATCAACTTGATCCCAGACACCCATGGAATCAAGCAACGTCCCGTCGAGGTCGAAAATTGCCGCCTTGCCACTGTTGGCACCCATTTGAGGCTCCTTTCGTCAATCCCGCCGCCGCATTACGGCGGGACATACCGTTATTGCTACTCTACACTCGCCGCGAGCAATTCCCGGGCATGGTCGAGTGAAGTTCCCGATTCGCTGCCGGAAAGCATGCGTGCAATCTCCCGTACGCGGTCTTCCCCGTCCACGCGGGTCACAGTGGTGGTGACCCCGGCAGCGCCCGGCTCGTCAGGGGTGTCCGGGGTTGTCGGGCCTTTGCTCACCACGTACTGCTCCTGCGCCCACGAGGCGACCTGCGCCAGATGCGTGACAACGAGGACCTGCGAGGATCGTGCGAGTTTGGCAAGCCTACGCCCGAGTTCCGCCGCGGCCTTGCCGCCGACACCAGCGTCAACCTCGTCGAAGATGAAGGTCATATCGGCTGCTTCGCCACGCCGCTCCGCAATCGTGAGCTCGAGGGCGAGCATCAGACGGCTCAATTCGCCGCCTGAAGCGCTTGAGCCCATTGGCAGCGGTTCGGAACCGGGGAACGGGGTGAACGCGAACATGATGTCGTCCATGCCGTGGGCGTCGAGCACCCGGGCAACATCGGCGCCGGCACCGTCACCAGCATCCGGACCAGATTCTGTGACACGCGGAACGACCCGGACCTCAAGCCGGGACCCGCCCATCGCCAGTTCAGCGAGCTCGGCGGTAACGCGCTCACCCAGCTCGCCTGCGGCTTTCACCCTGGCGTCGCTTAGCTCGCGCGCAGCGTCCAAGGCCTTGGCAGCCAGATGATCCCGGTCGGCACGCAATTGCTCAAGTTTTTCCGGGCTGGCATCCAGATCCTCCACCTCGAACGCGGCCTTGTCACGCCATGCGATCACGTCGGCGAGCCCAGGCCCCCAGCGCCGCGTCAACTCCCCCAAATCATGGATACGCGTATTGATGGCGTCAAGATCGCCTTCATCATCATCGTCATCGGTCTGGCGTGACAACGTGAACACCACGTCCGACAGATCAGCTTCAATCGAATCAAGCCGCTGAGCGAGCTTCTCGTAGGTATCGTCGCCGTCGACGCGGATGGCACGCAGGCTTTGCGCGGCATGCCTGACCAAATCGGTCGCCCCATTCGAATCGCCGTCCGAGTCCAGTTGCGATGCGTCCAATGCGGTGATCGCCCCGTTGACACCTTGTTGGATGGATGCGGCGTTTTCGATGCGCGAACGCTTGGCCTTGAGGTCCTCGTCCTCCCCCGGTTGGGGGTCTACCTGGTTAATCCGTTCGATGGATTCGCGCAGATAATCGGAACGCTGCCGGACATCCGCCTGCTGGTGCTCGAGCGCATCCAACCGGTCGTCCATCGCCTTGAGCTCGTTCCACGCCTTGCCGTAGGCCTCCAACAGCGCAGCATCACCAGCGTAGGCGTCAAGCACCTCACGCTGGCGGGCGGCAGAAGCGATACGCAGTTGGTCCGCCTGCCCGTGGATGGTCACCAGATGCTCCGACACATGCTGCAGCACAGAACGCGGCACGGTATGCCCCGAAAGCACCGAACGCGACCTGCCGGCCACCGGCACTGTGCGTGACAGGTACAATTCGCCTTCATCCGCGGCGGCATCTACGCCCGCGTCTTTGGCCTGAATGACGGCCGGATTGTCTTCAGCGACCGCGAATACGCCTTGTGCCCACGCTTCCTGGGCTCCCGGGCCGACACGCCTCGACTGGGCGGGACCACCGGAAATCAGGCGAATCGCGCTCAGCAGCATGGATTTGCCGGCGCCCGTCTCACCGGTGATGGCGGTCATACCCCTCGCAGGTGCGATGCGCGCGTGGTGAATCGGCCCCAGATCGCGTATCTCAAGTTCCTCAAGCATCAGCGGGCATCCTCCCCTGCCGTGTCTTCTCCGGTCGTATGGTGCGTCTGCCGGGTGCGGCTATGCTCACGCCAGCCAACCACTGGGAGATCAAATTTCGTGACCAAACGTTGGGTGAATGGCACGCCGGACAACCGTGCGAGCCTCAAACGGCTCTTCGATTCACGCACCTCGACGCGCGTGCCTTTGGGCAATGCCCGCTGACGACGCCCATCACAGCAAATCCAGCCATCCGACGTCGAATTGTCAAGAATGGTCATGGTGAATGACGAGCCGGCCCCGATAATCAAAGGCCTTGCGAACAAGGCGTGCGCGGCGAGCGGAACCAGCTGCAAGGCCTCGACGTTCGGCCAGATGATCGGCCCGCCGGCGGAGAATGCGTAGGCCGTGGAACCGGTCGGCGTGGAGACGATGACGCCATCGCAGCCGAACGAGCTCATCTCCACGTCATCGACGCGGATGGACAGCTCAACCATTTTGCCCCGGTCGGAACGTTCAAGCGTGATATCGTTAAGCGCCCAATCGCTCAGCGGCTTGTCCGCCCCCGGAAGCCACACATCGACATGCGCGATCATGCGTTCGTCGATGGAATAGTCATGGGCGGCGACACGCTGAATCGCGTCGCTCATCTGGAAGCTTTCGAATTCTGCAAGGAAGCCGACATGCCCGAGGTTCACGCCGAGAATCGGCACTTTCGTGCAATGTACGAGTTCCGCGGCGCGCAGGATGGTCCCGTCTCCGCCGAGGACGACGACGATTTCGGTATCGTCGTCGATCTGGGCGGTCGGTTCCGCGAATCCTGGGGCTTCGACATTGTCGATGATCGAAACCTCGAAGCCAGCGCCACGCAATTGGTCCACCGCCTCGGAAACCACAGTGCCGCTTTGACGCAACCTGGTATGCGTCACGACAACAGCACGCCGCTGCAAAGCCATACGCCGCCCTTTCAACCTCGAACACGGGTCCGCCACCGGTGGGCGCGCCCGTCCTACTGCTCCATCCTAGCTGAACTTCATCTAGAATAGCGGCTGAGCCCATGTATCGGCACGCGTAAGGAGCGCAGAAAATGTCGAACCTCGTCCTCGACGAGTCATCCATGAACCGCGAAGCCTCGCGCGGCTACAGCTGGTGGTTCTCCGGCGACGCGTTCGAACGTCAAGCTGCGCAGGACCGCCGTCCGCCGAGCCGCAACCTCTCGGCGAAACTGTGGTCGCACCCCGGTCGGCTGACCATCCTGTACTTCTTCGCGCTGATTGCGCTGGCCACGGTTCTGCTGGAACTGCCCATCAGCGCCCATAACCGCATGGTGACTGATCCTGTGGTCGCGTTCTTCACCGCGGTTTCTGCCGCTTCGACATGCGGCATCCAAGTGGTCAACACCACCACTCACTGGTCTCTGTTCGGGCAGGCGGTCATTCTGCTGGCGGTCCAATTCGGCGGCCTCGGCGTCATGACCTTCGCGTCCCTGATTGCTTTGGCGGTCAACAAGCATATCAAGGCATCGCAGCGCATGCTCACCGCCAGGGAACTCGGCGCGACCAAGCTGAGCGAGACAAAAGGCGTACTCAACGCGGTCCTTGTGACCACCCTGCTCATCGAGGTCATCACCTTCCTTGCCTTGTTCCCCGGACTGTTGCACGTCAATCACGGCAATGTGCGGCACGCCTTGTGGGAAGCGCTGTTCTTCGCGGTGATTTCATACAACAACGCCGGTTTCACGCCTGATGGCGCGGGTTTGCATGTCAACAGCTGGGGTGTCGGCCTTCCGGTGCTGCTCAGCGCGTTCTGCGGCACGCTCGGCTTCCCGGTGCTGCTCAACCTCATGCGCGCCGCGCGCAAACACACGCCGCCGAAACGCTGGACTCTGCACACCAAAATCACACTGATCGGTACCTTCTGCATGGTGGCGGTCTCGCTGCTATGGTTCCGGTGCGTCGAGTGGAACAACCACATCCTGTTCTCGCACGCCGACCTGCAAACGCGGCTGCGATACGCGCTCACCGCGGCGGTCATGCCCCGCACCTCCGGGTTCGACCCCTCGTGGGTGCCGGATGTGAGCGATCCGACGAAAGTGTTCATGAGCGCGTTCATGTTCATCGGCGGCGGCAGCACCTCCACCGCCGGCGGCATCCGTGTGACGACCTTCACCGTGGTATTGCTCGTATGCCGGGCGGCGTTCCGCGGCAAGCGCGATGTTACCGTTTTCCACAAGCGCATCAACGAGCGCACAACGATGACCGCGGTGAGCATCATGACCACATGTCTAATACTGGTGTTCACGGTGTCGCTGGCATTGATGGCGGTGTCCGGCTGCTCGTTGAGCAACGCTCTGTTCGACACCTGCTCGGCCTTCGGACTGGGCGGATACACGGTCGGCGTCGCCGACCAGAGCGACCCGGCGGCGTTACTGTTGCTCGCCATGACGATGATCATCGGGAGGATCGGGCCGATGACCATCGCGTATGCGATCAACCGGCCGTCCGAGGCTCAGGCGGTGCGTTTCCCCGAAGAGCCGATTATCGTGGGCTGAATACCCGTGCGGGTATACTGTCGGGCAGTGTGGCGCAGCTGTGGCAGGCGACGGCTGGCGAGTGAAAGCGTCGGATATGTCGGTGCATCAGGAAGTGCCGTATGCGCCGGATGTGTCGGAAAGGGATGGATTGATGGCAGACAATAATCGAAGCGTTCTGGTGGTTGGGCTCGGCCGATTCGGCAGTTCGGTGGCTTCCACACTTGACGAGCTCGGTCAGGACGTGCTGGCGGTGGACAAGGATCCCGTGCTGGTCAACCGTTGGTCGTCGACCATTCCGACGGTCCAGGCAGATATGACAGATGTGCTTGCGGTCGAACAGATTGATGCGGGTACATTCGGCACCGCGGTTGTCGCCATCGGCGACAGCGTCGAGGCTTCCGTCATCGCCACCGGCAATCTGCTGGACGCCGGAATAACGGATCTGTGGGCGAAATCCGTATCCAAGGAGCATGCGCGTATCCTGCAACGCATCGGCGCACGCCATGTCATCAACGCGGAAATGGACGCGGGCAAACGCGTCGGACATCTGGTGTCCGGGGATTATCTGGATTACATCGAGCTTGAAGGACCTCATACGGTGGTGAAGATCCACACGCCTGCGCAGGTCGTCGGGTATTCGGTCGGCGACGCCCGCATCCATTCGCGCTACGGGGTCACGGTCGTCGCTGTCCAGTCCCCCGGTCAGGAACTCCAGTACGGTTCGAAAGATATCGTCATGCACCGCAATGACGAACTGGTCATTATGGGCGAGCAGGACCAGATTGACCATTTCATGCGCGGTTGAGCACGGACGTCACCGTCGTTCGCGGCAACTGCGGATTTGCCACCGTTCCCGGTGATTCGCTATACTCGTAGCTCATCATGTGACGTTCGGCCAGGGACGGCCTAAGTCACTGGGCACTGCCAGCGCCGGTGGGGATACCGGGACGCCGGCAACCTCACAGAAGGGCGAAGATGACCACGGAGAGCCGGCAACACATACAACGGCCCGCGATTGGGGACGACACCACAGAACATTCCGCACACGGGCAGCACGGGCGGGGTCCAGAACACGAATATGACCCGCTGTACACGACGATTATCCATACGATCAGGCGCGACGAGCCGCTCGTCATCCGGCAGGCAAGGGTACTTGGACGGCTGCATGCGCCGCAAATCGACGGCGGCACTCTGATTTGCGAGAACGCGCGCATTGTGTGCGATGGCAATCTGCATGTCTCGAAAATCAGCGGATACGGCACCATTGTCGTACAAGGCGAGGCAGCCTGCTGCGAACTCAACTTCGTCGGCGACATCCGGTGCGCGGGACAAGTCACATGCTGCGGCGAAGCGAAAATGGCCGGCATGCTGCAAGCGGAAGGCGGGCTGCTCGCATCCGCCTTGGCCATGACCGGGGTGATGAACGCCCCGCATCTTGTGGCGAACAACTCAGTTCTGATTGACACACTGGGCGACGGGCTGTGGGCGCATCGGACGCTGCGCTGCCGTGACCAGCACAGCACGATTCGCAGAATCGAAGCGCACCAAGTCGAAGCCCGCAGATTGCACTGCGACCAGATCAGTGCCGAGTGCATCATGCTCGAAGACACCAGCGATGTACGTACGGTACCGCTCGAAGCCCATCTGTCAGTCGATGAAGGTTCTCGCATCCGCTTCTTCGAACGCCGCGACGGGCAGCTGCTTCCCGCAGGGCGGGCGATGTCCAGCGGCGCGACACCGGTTCACTGCGCGGCGCGAACTTGCCCGGTGCGCAGATAAAGCAGATATTCCACGTTGCCGAAGGTCCCTTCAATCGGTGAGACCGCCGTGCCGCACACGGTCATCGCGTGGTTCTGGGCGCATTCGCTGACACGCAGCAGGGCTTGTTCTCTCAGCTGCGGATCGTCGACAATGCCGTTTTTGCCGAGATTGCCGCGCCCCACTTCGAATTGTGGTTTGACCAAGAGCACGACATGCGTGCCCGGCCGGGAAATCCTTGCGATCACGGGAATCACATAGGTCAGGGAGATGAACGACACGTCGGAGACGATCATGTCAGGGCTCCAAGGCAGGTCGTCGCCCGTCACATCACGGATATTGACGCCGCTCATGTCCGTGACGCGCGGGTCGGCCTCGATACGCTGATCGAGCTGCCCGTGTCCGACATCGAGAGCGATGACCCGGGCGGCGCCGCGTCGCAGCAGCACTTGGGTGAATCCCCCGGTCGAAGCGCCGATATCCAGGCAGGACATGCCGACCGGCTCGGGAAGGCCGTGATCTTTGAAAGCTTCGAATGCGCCGACCAGTTTGTAGGCACCGCGTGACACGAAGTCATCTCCGCGGTCAACGTCGATGGCATCGCTCGGCCTGACCGCGAACGACGGTTTGGTCTGAACCTTGCCGTTGACCGTCACGTGGCCGTCTTTGATTAGTCGGCTGGATTTCGTGCGTGTGGGTGCCAAGCCTCGATCGACGATGGCGATATCAAGCCGGACGGGCGCTGCTGATGCGCTCATCGACGTGCCGTCCCCTCATCCAGGGCATGCTGCAAGCCAGTGAGTACACCGCCAAGCGCTTCGATACGTTGCGCGTCATCCATTTGCGGCCACCCATGCAACTGTGGGTACCGTGATTCGAGTGCCGGGGGCACGGTGTCATCGGCGGCGTCAGAAACGCCGATACCAAAAACGCCTGTGTTGGGAACACCGGTATTGACAACGCTGGTATCGGCAGACTTAGTGTGCGCAACCGGCGCCCCGGCGTTGGCCGATGTCAGCCCTTCACCGGGGATTCGTAGGGTGTCCGCGTTCATGCCAGCTCGAACCTCAAGTCTGAGGTGTCAACAGGCAGCGAGGCATCATTACAGGACCATGCGGCGCACAGGGCGGCCCGCAACGCGTTGATATCGTGCGGGCCGTCGATGCGCAATACGCCGCCATCGACGCGTGCGAGGACGCCGGCGCACCGCCATGAGCCATCCGCCTGCTGCACCGGCTTGGGCATCGGCTCGATCAGTCCTTGCAAATCCGCCGCCACATATGTCGGGCGCAGATGTTCGGGTGCGTGCAGCAGCTGTTGCGGGTCAGTCACCCCCGTCAAAACGGCGAGCGAATCATAGCCGCCCCGGTTGCCGGCCTCGATATCGGTGTCAAGGCGGTCACCGATGGCGAGGCATTGCTCCCGTTCGACGGGCGTGGTGCCGTCATGCGCGGCGAGCAGTCTGGCTTCATCGTACATTGCCGATTCCGGTTTGCCTGCCGATGCGATCGGTTCGACGCCGGTGGCGTTGATTACCGCTTGAATCATCGAGCCGCAGCCGGGGGCGACACCAAGTTCACGCGGAATGGTCAGATCGCGATTCGTCACGAAATATTGTGCACCCCGTTCAACGGCGTACGCGACCTGCGCCATCTCCTCCCAGTTCATCTGCGGGTACCAGCCTTGGATGACCGCGACTGGATGGTCTTCGGCGCGCCGGACGACTTGCAATCCTTGGGTTGCAACCTCCTCAGCCAGATGATCCGCACCGAGCACCAGCACAGGCGAGCCTGCGGGGACATGGCGTGCGACCATACGCGAAGCGACCACCGACGAGGTAATCACCTGCCACGGTTCGACATCAAGCCCGAAACCGCGCAACTGGTCGGCCACAACGCGCTGGAAACGCGAGGAGTTGTTGGTCGTGTATTCGACAGTCATACCGGCGTCCTGTGCGCGGCGGATGCTGTCCGCCGCGTGTTCCACAGGCAGTTTGCCGCGATATACGACCCCGTCAAGGTCGAGCAGCGCGAGCCGGTATGCTTCGGCGAGCGGCTTGTCGCTGCCGCCAAGCAGCTTGCTCATGCCTCTTCGCCATCCGGGTTTTCAGCGGATTCGTCAGTGGATTCAGGCGCTTCGTCAGCCGCTTCGACGTCGGAATCATCCGCGTCCGATGTGTCCGACCCAGCCTGTGCATCCGGTGTATCGGCGGCATCGGTCACATCCGCGGAATCCGCAGCATCAGAGGACGCGCCCGTTTCACCTGCATCTGCCTCATCGGATTCATCGGCAGATTCGACATCGGATGCCTCAGCTTCGGACTGCCCATCATCAGCGGACTGCTCCGCGTCGTGCCCATCGGCGGCATCGGCCTGCGCGGCGTTCGCGTCGGCTTCGTCCTGCGTCTGCTGGGGTTCCTGGTCGGCTTGTGCGCCGTCCTCGGTCTCCTCGGCAGGCAACTCAGTCTCATCATCCTCGTTTTCGGGATCTTCGGGCGCATACTGGGCATCGTCCTCGCTAATACCCAGCTCCTCCATCAGATCTTCCGGCAGATGCTCCAGATCGTAGTCGATGACGATGTCATCGGCGGACTGCTCGTCCTCGTCCTCTTCAGCATACTGGGCTTCAAGGCGGTCAAGCACATCGTCAAGCTTCGTAGCCTCGTCGTCACGTCCGGCCTGTTCGAGGAAATACTGCTCAGCTTGGATGGCACGCATGCGGTAGGCGCCCGGCAGGCCCTGCGAACGCCCAAGCTTATGGGCGATGTCAATGGCCTTGTCCCAAAGCTCCAAATCGCCCAGCGCACCGGCGTACACGAGGAACATCTCTGCTTTCGCTTCGCCGCTCAGTGCACGCGCCTCGTCAGACAACGCGATTTCTATGGCTTTCTTCGGGTGGCCGACGCCCCGCTCGCAATCCGCGATCAGCGGCAGATAATCAAGATAGCCGTTCATACGATAGGCGGTGCGGAACTCGCGCAACGCCAGCTTGTACTTGCCTTGACGGTAGGCAACGAAGGCCAGGGCCTCGCGGGCGAAGTCCACGCGGGACGCCTGATGAGCTGCCCACTGGGCATGCTCCAAAGCGGCTTGCGGATCGTCCTGCTCAAGCGCGTATGCGGCGAGGATATGCAGGCCGACGTTCTCGGCGTGCTCCTTGGACAGGCCGCGCAGACGCTCACGCTCGTCGGAAGAGAGCATGGACCACGTTAGGCCCTTGGGCATCTTCGGTTCGCCCGGGCGACGGTCCGTATACGGGTTCTGGGACGGGTAGGACACCGTGTTGTCCGAGTTGCGCCGCGGCTTGGACATATACTCCTCACGCTTGCGCTCACGCCACTGCTGGCGCTCTTCACGGTTGAACTCGCGACGCTCCTCACCACCCTGCTTGGCGGCAT
This sequence comes from Bifidobacterium thermophilum DSM 20210, assembly GCA_000771265.1. Lineage (GTDB taxonomy): Bacteria > Actinomycetota > Actinomycetes > Actinomycetales > Bifidobacteriaceae > Bifidobacterium > Bifidobacterium thermophilum. The sequence goes on along the minus strand of JDUB01000012.1, from coordinate 63,892 downwards.
CATCATGGCGCTGGTCCCTGCGGTCGTTGCGATCATTGCGGTCGTCGTTGCGCCATGGACGGCGTTCACCTTTGCCGCCGCGATGATCGTCGAACGGCCGGCGATGATCGTCATGACGATAGCGTGGATTGCCGCCTTCCCGACGATCCTCACCGTCACGACGTGGACGGTCGTATCCGCCCTTGCGGTCACCTCGATGGAAGTTCTTGTTGCCGTAGCCGCCGCGCTTGCCGTAATCCTTGCGGTCGCCGCGATATCCGCGGTCGCCGCGACGCTGCCCGTCACGGTCGCGATACTCGCGCGGCTCGCGGGAATCACCGTCACGACGGTCATCACGGCGGTCATCATGATGGAAGTCCTTGCGGTAACCGTCTTTGTGGAAGCCGCCTTTATGGAAGCCTCCCTTGTGGAAGCCTCCGCGATGCTCACCGTCACGATGCTCACCGTCGCGGTGGAAATCCTTACGATACCCGTCGCGGGAATATCCGCCACGACGCTCACCGTCATTGCGACGTTCGCCATCGCGGTGTTCGCCATCCTTGTGGAATCCGCCACGACGCTCACCGTCACGGTGGAAATCCTTACGATACCCGTCGCGGCGTGGGCCCTTGTGGTACCCTTCACCGTCACGCTCGCCACGCCCGTGGTCGTACGACCGTCCCTTTCCATTGCCGCGAGGCTTGAATCCCTTGCCGCCGCGGGATCCGGGACGACGAGATCCGAATGATTTTCCGTCCCCGCGCTTGCCGTTGCCGTGATGTTCTTCTGCCATACGTCTGCTTTCCGTGTTTCGTGTGCACCGGTGTCATGAGGACACCAATGCTCTGATGCTGTGTGTTGTCTGCCGAAATTGTCGTTATCGGTTCTTCGCAGGTGATTGGGCTCACCCGTCCCTGTGCGTACCCGGCAGATGCCGGGACGGTGTCATTGCGCGCGCCGGACCGCGCCCAAAGCCTTCTTTCCTCGTCTGATCAGCGCGTAGCCGCCCTCGAGGAAATCATCCTCGGCGAGCAGCTGATCCTGGTCTTCGACACGCTGGTTGTTGATGTATACGCCACCGGATTTGATGGTTTTACGGGCTTCGGACACCGACTTGAACAGTCCGGCCTTCACGCCCGCCTCAGCCACACGGTCGCCTGCCGCGACCTGTGCGAAGGTCCGGCCGCCTTCACCGTCGTCGACTTTCAGCCCCTCGATGGCGGCTTCCAGTGTGTCTTCGCCGATGGTCCGCAAATCGCCGCCACGGCCGAACAGCGCGGCCGCCGCGTCAATGGCCTGCCGAGTGGCTTCCTCACCGTGCACATAGCTGGTGACCTCCCATGCAAGCGTCTTCTGCGCTTCGCGGGCGCCAGGATTTGCTTCGACCTCGCCTGCAAGACGTTCGATCTCGTCCTTGGGCAGGAAGGTGAACACCTTGAGCAGTTTCACAACCTGGTCGTCAGGCTGGTTAAACCAGAACTGGTAGAACTTGTACGGGCTCAGCATGGTCGGGTCCAGCCACATGGCGTTGCCTTCGGACTTGCCGAATTTCTTGCCTTGGGAATCCGTGATGATCGGGCTGGTCATCACGTTCACGGAGGTTCCCCGCACCTTGCGGATCAGGTCGAGGCCGGACGTGAGGTTGCCCCACTGGTCGGCACCACCTGTCTCAAGCACCACACCGTATTCGTCGTACAGGTGCAGGAAGTCGTTGCCTTGCAACACCTGATAGCTGAATTCAGTGAAGGAGATGCCTTCTTCAGAGTTGAGACGACGGGCGACGGTCTCTTTGCTGAGCATGGTGCCGAGCCGGAAGTTCTTGCCGACATCGCGCAGGAAGTCGATGACCGACATGTTGGCGATCCAGTCGTAGTTGTTGACGAAACGCACACCGTTGTCGCCTTCGGTATCAAGGAAACGCGAAATCTGCGTACGTAAACGCTCAACCCACCCGGCGACAATCTCCTTGGGGTTGAGCGTACGCTCGCCGCTTTGCCGCGGGTCGCCGATCAGACCGGTGGCGCCGCCCACCAGAGCATAGGGCTGATGCCCGTCAGCCTGGAGGTGACGCATCACGATGAGCTGCACGAGATTGCCGATGTGGAGCGATGGCGCCGTCGGATCGAAGCCGCAATAGTAAGAAATGGGATTCCCGTTGAGAACAGCCGCAAGCTGTTCCTTGTCGGTGGATTGGTTGATGAGTCCGCGCCACTCCAGCTCCTCCATAGGTGTGGAGAAGCCGGCATCCCTGTAATTCCTTACCTGGGCCATGATGCTCCCTCTGTTGTTGTCATGCAGTGCCGTGTGCTGTACCGGCACGTACCGCGACTGCCGCACAGACACACTTAATCTCATCTATTGTGCCAGCTCATGCCGACAGCCGGACATGGCCCAAGCCCGGCCGACACGCCTACTGCCGCTCGGGATATTGCGACTGGTCGTCATCCGGCTGGGTACCAGATGGCTGAGCGGTGAACGACTGCGGCTCGAACGACTGCGGCTGGAACAGCTGCGGAGCATCAGGGGCAGATCCGGCATTCTGGGACGAGACGCCAAACTGCAATGCGGACAACTGCTGGTCCGGGCTCGGCTGCGGGAAGAAGGTCTGCGGCTCGAACGTTTGGGGCTCTAACGCCTGCGGCTCCGGAGATTGCGGGGTGAACGATTGCGGGGCAAACGACTGCGGTTCGAGAGGTTGCGACCCGGACGATTGCGACCCGGACGATTGCGACCCAGCCGACTGCGGTTCAAACGACAACGGCTCGAACGTCTGCGGCTGATAGACGTTCTGCGACTGCTCCCGCATCGGTTCATCGGTCTGCGGCTGAGGCAGGAACTGCTGTTGCCCCGTATACTGTGGCTGCGCCGGATATTGCGGCTGGAACGTGCCGAACTGCGTCTGCGACAGATCCGGCGACATCGGCATGCCGACACCGGCACCAGGGACGCTAGTGGTGGGGACGTTCACATCAGGAACGCTGGCGGCAGGGACATTGGGGGTGAATGTGTCGTTCGTCGGCATCACCGGCATCGCGACGGACCCCGTCGACATCGGCATGCTGGGCGCGGTCGCCTGCTGCTGCCACGCCAGTCTCGCCATCCGCGCTGCTTGTCTCTTCTGGCGGAACATCTTCCACACATAGGAAATCACTCCGATGACGAAGGCCAGCGCGTAGCAGGCAGGTCGGACCAAATCATGGGAATCTATCGATTTGACACCGTAGCCCATGCTCTGGGAGAACTCCTTGGCCCGGTCCCTGTTTGCGGTACTGGCCAAGGCGAAGAGAATGGAATACCGCTTGGCATATACGGCTCCCCAATCTCCTGAGTAGGAGAATTCAAGTCCATTGGGTACATTCGTCATGTTGGTTACTTTGGACTTCAGATAGCCGCTGTAATTATTCAGTGACTTTTTCGCATCGATGGGATCCAATGCCTCGACATAGATCACTACAATCCCGTCTTCTGAGGAGTCAGCGGCCGCACTGCACGATTTGAACGTAATCTCGTCGGACAAATCCGAGAGGTCGCTGCCAATCACATTGGCGGCATTCGAGCATCCGTCACCCAAATCCTTGACCATCATGCCGTGTTCCCGGGCCGCCTTCGAGAAGTCCTCCGGGCTTGTCCCGGTATCGACGCTGCAGCCGCCCAAGGGCAGAATCATGCCGCACAACAATGCGAAGACCAGAATGAACCGTCTGAGCACGCAATCCGCGCCGGCGCCACGTCTTGTGTGCATAGCTGCGGCCCTTGGAGCGAATCCTTCTGACGCGGCGGTTTCCTTGTCTCTCGCGGTTACAGAACCACCCATGGTTTCCCCGTTCTCTTACAGGATTCCAAAGTGTGCCCAACTGGTTCCCTTGGAAATTCCTTGCCTCACTGCTCTCCCAGTTTTCACCAAGTTATCATCATGCTTTGACAGATTCGTGTCGAATCGCACACATCATCGTGTTCGATTTTGAATATTCACCGATTGTCGCCGTCGGCCGCATCGCCACCGTTGCGGTCGATCAGGTGTCGAACGGTTTCGATGAGTGAATCGTAGATGCTGGATGTGGTGGAAGTCAGGCGCGGGAATGCGTCAATCATACGACGCTGCTGCGCGCTGAGCACACCCATCGCCGCGTCGCGCAGCCGCGTAAACGTCTCCTGGGAGGATTCCGACCAGGCGCGCATTCGGCGCGTCAACGTGGGTCCGTCCCACACGGGCAGACTCTCCCCCGCCCGCGAGGCATATTCTTGAATCATGGCTTTGAGCTTGTCGAGATTCTCCTCGAAACCGGCCATACCGCGGATTGTCACGACAGTATCCGCCATGAGCAGGGCAGCGCAGACAGCGCATACCGCATGCAACACGGCAGACGGAATCGCCTGCGTCAGCCCCGCGACCACAGGCTGAGCCACCTTGACAATGAGCACACCTGCAGCGCCGAACACCACGGCCCCCAGCAGGCACACCCGCCCTTGGATATTGAACCGGCGACAGCTATAATCCCACCATCGCGCGTGAAACAGTTGCTCCATCGCCCATGATGTCACGTATTCGAGCACGCTGGCGCCACCGGCCGCCGCGAGGAACACGAACACCGGGTTGGCGATGCCGCCAAGCAACAAAACGGCCAGCACCGCTCCCACTCCATATATTGGGCAGAGTGGACCATTGAGGAAGCCTCGGTTCACCCAGCGGCGGCTCGCTGCAGACACCAGTATGGATTCGTAAGCCCACCCGGCGATGCTGTAGCCGATGAACCACAGGAACAGCCGTTCGAGTGTGCCGAGCATCATGCACGGGACATCCGGGAGCGCCGGGAATGCCTGGCATATCGTTTGCGGCGCTTGAATCGCGTCGGCGACAAAGTCTCCCGAGTGGCGCTGATCTTATCCGCGAGTGACACGATGTACCCTTCGAGGTATTTCGGCGGAATCGGTGTCAATGGGAACATATGCCGCGCAATGCTGTCACGTTCGACGCCGCCGAGCTGGAAGTCGCGGGAGGCGTTGAGCAGCGCGGTCTGCCCATGGGTCAAACCATGCAGACGATGCGTACCGTTGTCCCACTCATGCCAGTCGTACAGGAAATAGTCGTGGAGCAGCGCGGAACGTACCAGTGCACGTTGATCGACCCGGTCCCACAGATGCATCCGGTCCGCCAGCCAGATGCTGAGGCAGGCGACCCGGATGGAATGGGCGAAAGTTGTCACCGACCCATGCTGGTAACTGGTACGCTCGATGCGCATATGCTCATGCAGGATGATTTCCTCGCCCTGACGCTCGACGATGCGCTGGATCTGGATTCGGTCGAGCATATCTATCAGACCAAAGAACCCGGGGCTTTGAAGGCACTGCCGTCACTGCGCGATGTTGCGAAATGTCCAAGCTCGACGGCGAGGTTCTTCGCGGCGAGAATCTGTTCGCGCACCCGCGCCGGCGAAGTGCCGCCACGGCCGTTACGCGCCGTGACTGACCCCTTGGTGGACAGAACTTCACGCACTTGCGGAGCTTTGTCTGCGGGCAGGAAGCCGCTGAACACGCTGATGAAATCATCATCGGTCAAATCCCACAGTTCCTGACCGCGGCCTTCGGCGAGCTTGACGCACGCGCCGGACAGCTCATGGGCGTGGCGGAACGGCACACCGTTGCGCACCAGCCATTCGGCGATATCCGTGGCGAGCGCGAAACCGCGCGGCGCCTCCTGCTCGAGGCGTTCCTTGTCGAAGACCATGGTGCGCAGCATGCCAGCGAATGCGGGAAGCACAACCTCAAGGGTGTCGACTTGGTCGAACACCGCTTCCTTGTCTTCCTGCAAATCGCGCGCATATGCGGTCGGCAAGCCCTTCAGGGTGGCGAGCAAACCGGTCAGGTCGCCGATCAGCCTGCCGGACTTGCCACGGGTGAGCTCAGCGATGTCCGGGTTCTTTTTCTGCGGCATGATCGACGAGCCGGTCGAATAGGCATCGTCAAGTTTAACGAAGGCGAATTCCTGGGTGTTCCAGATAATGATTTCCTCGCTCAGACGCGACAGGTCGATGCCGGCCATCGCGGCGACGAACGCGAATTCCGCAACTACGTCGCGGCTTGCCGTCCCGTCGATCGAGTTTTCGGTGACACGGCTGAAACCAAGTTCGCGTGCCACTGCATCAGGGTCAAGGCCCAAGGTGTTGCCGGCGAGCGCACCGGAACCGTACGGGCTGGCGTCCGCCCGGCGGTCCCAGTCGACCAGGCGTTGTACATCGCGTAGCAACGGCCATGCGTGTGCCATGAGCTGGTGGGCAAGCAGAACGGGCTGGGCGTGCTGCATATGGGTGCGTCCGGGCATAACGGTGTCCCCCGCCTGTTCGGCCTGGCCGATCAGCGCCTGGACAACGTCGAGGACCTGCCCGGCGATGAAGCGGGCATGGCGGCGCAGCCACATGCGGATAAGCGCGGCGATTTGGTCGTTGCGCGACCGGCCTGCCCGCAGTTTGCCGCCTAGCTCGTCTCCGGCGATGTCCAGCAAACCTCGTTCGAGCGCGGTCGCCTCGTCCTCGTCTTCCTCGATGGGTGCGAACGACCCGTCATCGACGGAACGCTGCAGCTGGTCGAGCGCGGCTTCCATACGATTGAGCTCGTCCTTGGTGAGCAGTCCAGCACGACCGAGAGCGCGTGCATGGGCGCGCGAACCGGCGATGTCGTCGTCGGCGAGCCGCCAGTCGAACTGGGTCGATTTGCTCAGCCGCGCCAGCTCAGGCGAGGGACCGGATGAGAATCGCCCTCCCCACAGCGCGATTGAATGTTCCGGTGCGTTCGAATGTTCCTGTTCGTTGTTCTGTTCCATGGACGTTGGCGTCTTTCTGTGTTGTCTGGGTTGTCGGATTCGGCGTTGTCGGATGCAGTGTTGCCGGACTCGGTATTCCGCAGGCTCGTTGTGTCTTACCCTACACCGGTGATTCGTCAAACCGGCTGGATATGCCGGGAAGGCCATGGACCGGCGTGCCGGCATGGCCTTCCCAATGATTTCCCCGCACGCAACACCCTGTGCCGCAGGTTGCGCGTGCCGTGGTTGGCGTTACTCGACGGTGTTCTCCGGCACTTCGATGCCGTTGCCGAACTTGACGTCACGAGCGGCGGCAACCTTGCTCGGCAGGCCGTAGATCTCAATGAAGCCGTTGGACGCGTGCTGGTCGAAGCTGTCACCAGAATCGTAGGTGGCGAGGTTGTAGTCGTACAGCGAGCTGTCGGAGCGGCGTCCGGTCACGACCGCGCGGCCGCCGTGCAGGGTCATGCGGATTTCGCCGGACACGTACTTCTGTGTGTCCTCGATGAAGGAGTTGAGCGAATGGACCGCCGGGGAGAACCACTGGGCATCGTAGACGAGCTCCGCCCAGCGCTTGTCGATATCGCGCTTGATGCGGTGCTGCTCACGTTCGAGGCAGCAATTCTCGAGTTCCTGATGCGCAGTGATGAGCGCGACAGCACCCGGAGCTTCATACAGTTCGCGGGACTTGATGCCGACGAGACGATCCTCGATCAGGTCGATACGGCCGATGCCCTGGGCGCCGGCGCGACGGTTCATTTCCTCGATGGCCTGCAGCGGGGTGACTTCCTTGCCGTCGATCTTGACGGGGACGCCCTGCTTGAATTCGATGACCACCTCGTCCTCGACCGGCGGGAACGCCGGGTCGTCGGTGTAGGAGTAGCAGTCCTTGGTCGGGGCGTTCCACGGATCTTCGAGGAAGCCGGTCTCGATGGCGCGGCCCCACACGTTCTGGTCGATGGAGTACGGGCTCTTCTCGGTCTGAGTGATCGGCAGCTTGTGGTCCTTGGCGAACTGGATTTCGACGTCGCGGGTCAGGGACAGATCGCGAATCGGGCTGATGGCCTTGAGCGTCGGGTCAATCGACTGGATGGAGACCTCGAAGCGGACCTGATCGTTGCCTTTGCCGGTGCAGCCGTGCGAAATGGTATCGGCGCCGAACTGGTGGGCCGCACGCACCAGATGCTTGGTGATCAGCGGACGGGAGATGGCGGAGACGAGCGGATAGACGCCTTCGTACATGGCGTTCGCCTTGAGGGCGAGCATGCAGTATTCGTCGGCGAACTCCTCACGGGCGTCCACGACATATGCTTCGACCGCGCCGCAGGCGAGTGCACGCTGCTTGATGGTCTCGAGGCTTTCGCCGCCCTGGCCGACGTCGAGGGACACGGCAACGACGTCTTTGCCGGTGCGCTCCTTGAGGTACGGGATTGCCACGGAGGTGTCGAGGCCTCCGGAATACGCCAAGACGATGCGCTTGTTGTCGCTCATGACTGCCCTTTCTGATTGGAGTTCTTGCATGTCGATACTGTAATTATATACAGACCTATGCATAAGTATGCATGATGCGGTGTTCCGCGTGTCGTTTTTCGGATCGGACCGCGCGCAGACCCGTCTGCGGGCAGGATTTGCATACAAACCGCCATTTGCCGAAACGAGCCGCGACGACCAAACCCGCGCAGAAAAAGGTACGCCCGGCGAATTGTCATTGTGGTGACAGTCCACCGGGCGTGGCACACAGGATCAGTCAGCGCTCTGCTGACTGTTGGAGGAGGCGATGCTCAGCAGCCATTTGGCGCGCGTTGCGGCCGATTGGTCGTCCTTGCAGATGATGAGCACGGTGTCATCGCCGGCGATTGTGCCGAGCACATCGTCCAGTGATTGGCGGTCCATGACACTGGCCACATACTGGGCCGCCCCCGAAGGCGTATGTATCACCGCAAGATTGCGCGCCGACGCCACGGAAGTGACCAATCCGGACAGAATACGCGACATCTGCTGCTGCGCCGATTTCGGAGTCGTCGACTGCCCGTACCCCAACACATAGGCGACCGTCCCGTTCTCGAGACGTGTTTTGGTCGCGTTGATCTCCTCGAGATCTCGGCTGAGCGTCGCCTGGGTGACGTCTATTCCCTCATCCGACAGCATGTCGGAGAGTTGAGATTGGGACGTGACGATGTGATGCAGCAGCATCTCCTCGATCGCACTGAGACGAGCCGCCCGTGTCGCGGGCCGTTGCAACGGCGTTTTCTTGTCTTCCATAGCGTCCACGCAGCTTAGGCGAGCAGGCTTTCGTCACCGCGCAGCTGGCCAGTCAGCCAGGTGAGCAAAGCTTTCTGGGCGTGCAGGCGGTTTTCGGCTTCATCCCAGACCACGGACTGCGGGCCATCGATCACCGATGCGGTGACCTCCTTACCGCGGTACGCGGGCAGGCAGTGTTGGAACAGGGCGTCCGGCTTGGCGAGCTTCATCAGTTCGTCGTTGACCTGGTAATCCCAGAACGGCTTGGAACGCTTCTCATACTCGGCTTCTTCGCCCATAGACACCCAGGTGTCCGTGAACACGCAGTCGGCACCTTCAACTGCCTCGCGCGGATCGGTGGTCACAAGGATGGACCCGCCGTTTTCGGCCGCGATGCGCTTGGCATCATCAACGATGCTCTGTTCAGGCAGATAGCCGTAAGGCCCGGCGATGCGGACGTTCATACCCGCAGTCGCGCCAGCGAGCAGATAGGAGTTGGCCATATTGTTGGCCGCGTCCCCCAGGTAGGCGATGGTCTGCCCGGCAAGCGCATCGACACCGCCGCGGAACTGGGCGATGGTCATGAAGTCGGCGAGCACCTGGCAGGGGTGGAACTGGTCGGTCAGCGCGTTGACGACAGGGACGGTCGCATATTTGGCCATCTCCTCGACGCGTTCCTGCCCGAAGGTGCGCCAGACGATGCCGTAGGCCATACGGGTGAGTACGCGCGCGGTATCGGCGACCGGCTCGCCTCGGCCCAGCTGGGAGCCGGACTTGTCGATGACCAGCGGATATCCACCGAGTTCCGCCACGCCGATTGAGAAGCTCGAACGGGTGCGGGTGCTGGGCTTGTCGAACAGCACGGCGACACCCTGCGGTCCTTCGAACGGCCGCTTGTAGAAGCGGTTTTCACGGAATTTCAATCCAAGTGCGATGATCTGCTTCTGCTCGTCATGATTGACGTCATCATCGCGAAGCATGTGGCGCAACTGCCCATCCATACGGTGTACTCCATTCTCTTTGGTTCTCTTTGGTCTGTACTGTCTCTTCGGCCTGTCCAACTCGGGCGTCGCCTTTGCACCGGTCGCGAACCGGTTGTACATCGGTCGTAGCGGCTACGAAGGCCGTGACGTCAGTCGTCGGCGAGATCTGCCGGCACGCCGGCCATAATCGAAACAGCCTCATCCACATCCTGCGCGGAGACAATCAACGGGGGCGCGAGACGCAGCGCATCCGGGGCGACGGCGTTGACGATCAGCCCGTGTTCAAGCATCCAGTTCATCGCCGCATGGGCGCACGGGTGCGCCAGCTCGACCGCATCCAGCAGACCGGCGCCGCGCGTTGACTTGAACAGCGGATTGCCGGTGGCCATGATGCCTTCGCGCAGCTGCTTGCCTCGCGCCTGGGCGTTGGCGAGCAGATCATCATGCTCGATGACGCCCAAGGTGGCGAGCGCAGCCGCGGCCCCGAGCGGGTTGCCTGCGAAGGTGGATCCGTGCGATCCGGGAGTGAACAGGTCGGACAATTGCTGTCCGAAGGCGATCATGCCGCCCATCGGGAAGCCTCCTGCCACACCTTTGGCGAAGGTGATGATATCCGGGGTCACACCACCGGAGAGTTCCTTCTGTTGGAAGGCGAACCAGCTGCCGGTACGTCCGACGCCGGTCTGCACTTCGTCGATGATGAGCAACGCATGATGCTCGTCGCACAGCTGCCGCGCCTGGCGTACATACTCGGCGCCGACCGGCATGACGCCGGCTTCGCCTTGGATGAGTTCCATGATGACCGCGGCGACCGGGCCTTTGCCGTCAGCTGCGGTTCCGGTCGCGTCGAATGCAGCCTTGAGCGCTTCGACGTCGCCGGGTTCGACGAATTCGACCGCCGGGACGAGCGGCTCGAACGGCTCGCGGATCACGGGCTTCCAAGTGGCGCTCAGAGCGCCCAGAGTGCGCCCGTGGAAACCGTGGACCATGGAGATGATACGCGCCGGCTTGCCGCCTTGTTCAGGCAATGCACCCGGAAGTGTACGCCCGTACAGCTTGGCAAGCTTGATGGCCGCCTCATTGCCTTCGGCGCCCGAATTGCCGAAATAGACGTGGGACCCTTCAGGGGCTCCGGCGAGCTTGACCAGTTTCGCTGCGAGTTCGATCTGCGGTTCGGTGGCGAAATAGTTGCTGGTGTGGGCGACTTTGGCCGCCTGCTCGCTGACGGCCTTCACCCACGCCGGATGGGCGTAACCGAGCGAGTTAACCGCGATACCTGCGAGGAAATCAAGGTATTCATTGCCATCGATATCCCAGATGCGCGCGCCCTTACCGTAATCCATAACGCGTAGCGGGGTGCCGAACACGTTCATGTGCACTTGCGAGTATTTGCCGAGCCATGCTTTGTCTTTGGTCCCGAGTTGCTCGAGCTGTCCGTCAGTCGTCATAGGAACTCCTCATTTCCACACCATCTTCAGGTACGACCATGGTGCCGACGCCTGCGGTGGTGAATATCTCGTTCAGAATCGAATGTGGTTTGCGCCCGTCGATGATGTGCGCCTGGGGCACTCCCCCGTCGATGGCGCGCACGCATGCCTCCATCTTGGGCCGCATGCCGGTTTCCAGATCGGGCAGCATGTCGCGCAGGTTTTCGACGCCGATGCGGCCAATCAGAGAGTTGCGGTCCGGCCAATCAGCGTACAGGCCGTCAACATCGGTGAGAATCACCAGTTTGCGGGCGCCAAGCGCGGAGGCGAGAGCCGCAGCCGCGGAGTCTGCGTTCACGTTGAGCACCTGAGTGGCGTCTTCTTCGTCTGGCGCGACCGAGGACACGACAGGGATGCGACCGGCGGAAATCAGATCCTCAACAGCGGAGGCGTCGACGCTGACCACATCGCCGACGAGCCCGATATCGGTGGGTTTGCCGTCGATGATAGGCTTGCGCTTCATAGCGGAAAACAGGCCGCCGTCCTCGCCTGACAGGCCTACGGCCATCGGACCGTGGGAGTTGATGTAGCCGACCAGTTCGCGGGAGACCTTGCCGGTGAGCACCATACGCACGACGTCCATCGCCTCAGGTGAAGTGACGCGTAAACCGCCCTTGAACTCGGATTTGATGCCGAGCGCCTTGAGCATCTTGGAAATCTGCGGGCCGCCGCCGTGGACGACGACGGGATGCATGCCCACTTGACGCAGGAACACCATGTCTTCGGCGAAGCACTGCTTGAGGTGCTCGTCGACCATGGCGTTGCCGCCGTATTTGATGACGATCCGCTGCCCGGCGAACTCCTCGAGCCAAGGAAGCGCTTCGATCAGCACTTCAGCTTTCTGGTCCGCCCGCAAATCGGTGTGTACGTCCAGGTGGTATCCCGGACCTTTCAAATCACTCATGCCGTTCTTTCTGTATGTGTAATCGCTTGCGTGTCTGTGACAGGCATAGCCTCGTAAGCGACCTTTGCCGATCAGCTCTCGTAATCGGCGTTGATGTGTACGTATTCGTGGGTCAGGTCGTCGGTCCACACGGTCGCTTCGGCCTCGCCGGCGTTGAGGTAGACGTCCACCCCCACTTCGCGCGGGGTCATATCGACCTCGGAGCGATCACGCCCGGTGCCGCCTCCTTGGCAGATGCGCACGCCGTTGACGTCGACATCAACATGCGTCGGGTCGAATGGTGCGACACTAGGCGGAACCGTGCCCAGCGAGCTGAGGATGCGGCCCCAGTTCGGGTCGTTGCCGCTGACCGCGCATTTGAACAGGTTCGATGCGGCGATGGCACGCCCGCAGGCTAGCGCCGCGTCTTCACTGGTTGCCCCGTGGATGCTGATGCGGATGTCGTGGCTGGCGCCTTCACCGTCGCCTACGATCTGGCGGGCAAGAGATGCGCATGCCTGACGGACGAGATCGTTGAATTCGTCAGGGTCCGGCTCCACGCCGGAAGCGCCTGATGCGAGCAGCAGCACGGTGTCGTTAGTGGACATGCAGCCGTCGGTGTCAATGCGGTTGAAGGTCACTGAGGTGCCTGCGGACAACGCGGCCTGCATGGCGCCCGGGGTGACGATGGCGTCAGTGGTGATGACACAGAGCATCGTAGCCAGCTGTGGGGCGATCATGCCGGAGCCTTTGACCATGCCGCCGATGCGGTATCCGTTGCCTTCCAACGCCACGGTTTTCGGCTTGGTGTCGGTGGTCATGATTGCGTGCGCGGCGTCGCTTCCGCCCTGTTCGCCGGAATCAAGCCCCGCGTAAGCGCTGTGCACTCCGGACAGGACGTGGTCCAGTGGCAGCAGCTCGCCGATCAAGCCGGTCGAGCATACCGCGACCTTGCCGTCTTCGACGCCGAGCAGGCCTGCCGCCTCATGCGCGGTGGCTTGGGACTGTTCGAACCCGGGCTGCCCGGTGCAGGCGTTGGCCCCGCCGGAATTGAGCACCACGGCCTTGAGATGGCCGTCGGCCACCGCTTTGCGCGACCACTGTACGGGGGCGGCACAGAATCGGTTGGAGGTGAATACGCCAGCCGCCGCGTCAAGCGGGCCGTTGTTGACCACGAAGGCAAGATCAAGCTTGCCCGCCTTCGCGGAGATGCCGGCGGCGACTCCGGCGGCGGAGAATCCTTGTGCGAACGTTACACTCATGGTGCCACTCCAATCTTGGTCAGACCTTGGTCCTCGGGAAGCCCCAAGGCGATGTTCAGCGATTCGACCGCCTGCCCGGCGGTTCCCCTGTTGAGGTTGTCGATTGCGGCGAAAGCGATGATTCTGCCTGCATGCCGGTCGGCGACGACCTGAACATGCGCCGCGTTCGAGCCGACGACATTGCCTGTGGCCGGAAGCGTACCCTGCGGCAACACAGTGACGAAATCCTGCCCTGCGTATGCCTGTTCCCAGACCGCATGCAACTGGTCGTCGCTCAGATTACGGGCGGCGTCGGTCATCGGCGCGCTCACCGTAGCGAGGATGCCACGCGCCATCGGCACCAGCACCGGGGTGAACGACAGAGAGAACTTCGATGCCTGCGCCGCCTGCAAACCGGCGGCATGGGCGAAGTTCTGCAGGATTTCGGGGATATGCCGATGGGTGCCGCCGACGCCATAAGGCACCGCGGAACCGAAGGCTTCAGCAGCCAGCAGGTTGGTGCGTTTGAGGTTCTTGCCGGCACCCGAATACCCGACGGCGAGGTCGGCGACGATGCCGGTATGTTCGACCAGCCCTTCGGCGATACCGGGCTGCAACGCGAATGTGGTCGCGGTGACATTGCACCCCGGGCCGGCGATGCGCTTGGCGCCGGGCAATGCGGCACGTTGACGGGTGTACGTGCCGTCAGCGCTCTTGCCGGTGATGAGCTCGGGCATGCCGTACGTCCAGTGCTCGTAGAAATCACCGCCATAGAAAACATCCCAAGCGTCCCGCTCTTCGAGACGGTGGTCCGCACCCAAGTCGACAACGATGGACTGCGGGTCGAGCTCGGCGGCCAAAGCGCCGGAAGCGCCGTGCGGCAAGGCAAGCACGATGACATCATGCCCATTGAGTACTTCCGAGGTGGTGTCCTGCACCGTCAAATCCGCAAGCTGCGGGATGTGCGGCATATGCTTGCCCAGTCGGTCTCCCACCGAAGAATGACCTGCGACGCACGTCACCTCGAAATCGGGGTGCGCCGCCAAAATGCGCAACGCCTCCCCGCCTGCATACCCGGTGGCTCCCGCCACCGCGACGGTGTATTTTGCCATTTCACATCACTTCCCATGCATGATGGCTGCATATCAATACCGCCAGTATAGCATATCTATACAGAACCATGTATAACTATGCATGGGTGTGTCGCGCACAACGTTCAGGCAACACCACAGCCCGCCGCGCACGCGCAGTCAGGCGCGGTCAGGCGCTCAGCGAATCCGTTCCGCTTCCCGATCCACCGCCGTACAGCTGGTTGCCGATCATCTGGTACAAATCGGCGGAGGTGATGCCTTTGACCAGCATCCACACCCACACCACAGTGATAATCACGTCGATGATGACGGCGGCGATGGCGAAGCCTCGACCTTTCATATGGAAGGTCTTGTCACGCCAGATCGAGACGGCCCCAAGAATCGCCGGAAGGATAGGCAAGCCCATGAGCGCGAACACGAACGACACGATGGCCGAACTGTCCCAGCGCCCGTACAACGGATTGGAAGCGGGGTCGTTGACATCGATACCGTTGAAATACCGTGGCTGATAACCGGGTTGGCCCGGCAACGGCGTACCGTTCCTGCCTTGTTGCGACCACACACCTTGCGGTCCGTACGGATACGGCCCGTATGGCTGGTTCGGATTCTGCGTTCCCGGCTGGGTGTATTGCTCAGACGGATACTGCCGGGACGGGCCTTGCGGTTGATTGTTCCCCGGCCATTGTTCCTTCTGCGGCGCGCCCGCCCACGGCATTGCCGGCTGGGTGTTGCCGTCCTGTTGCCCCGCAGGAGAAGAATTGGCGTCCTGACGCTTGTTCTTACCGCTGTCGTCATCGTCGCGGCCGAACTGGTAAGGATTGTAATCGGCGGGGAACTGACTGCGCATGGCACCGTATTCCGGTGCTCCGGACCGGCTTGTCTGTGCAGACTGCGCAGAACCGACGCTCTCGCCCGTGGTCTGCTGCGGTTCAGATGCCGTCTGTCCGGGACGATCGGCTTCGCTCATGGTTCCTCCTCGTTGCCGCGCGATGTTACGCACCGCGGCTGCCGTTGTCCGGCCTGTACGCCGCCCGGTCACAAGGCCGGACAGCCTGAATACACATCTGCCGGCGCCCAATCCGGGAGCCGGCAGAATCAATGGTCTTCCGGGTGTGCGCCGCTTGCGCACACCACGATAGCACCCTTGTCAGCGTAACCGCCGATTATGCACGCAATTGCGCGCCAAGCTCAGCGGCGGCGTCGGTGACGGCCTTACGAACCGTGACGCTGTCCTGCGAGTCGAACGTCTTGTCCGTAGAACGGAAGACCACCGAGAACGCGAGCGACTTCTTGCCTTCACCGAGCTGATCGCCGGTGAACACGTCGAACAGTTCAATGGATTCAAGCTGGTTGCCTGCCGCCTTGCGGATCGCGGCTTCAAGCTGAGCGGCGCTCACCGTATCAGGAACAGTGAATGCGAGATCCTGCTTGACCGGCGGGAAGGTTGAAATCGGCTTGGCTTGCACGGGCTTGCCATCAAGTGTGCCGAACAGCGCGGTCAGATTGAGCTCGAAGGCCGCGGTATGAGCCGGGAATTCGAGCGCATCGTTGACGTGCGGATGCAGCTCGCCGACCATGCCAACCTCGGTTTCACCGGCCATCACCTTGGCTGCGCGACCCGGATGCCATTGCGCGGGAACATCCGCGGCAGCCGGCTGCGACAACGTCAGATGCGCGCCCAGACGGTCGCTGATCCGCTGCACGGCTTCGACCGCGTCAGACCAATCGACGTCACGATGCACGCCAAGCCAACCGGTCTCCTCAGCCTTGCCGGCAAGGATGCCAGCCACGTGAAGCGGCTGGTCCGGCAGACCGGCGTCCAACGCCTTGAGTTGTTCGTCGGTCGGCTTGACACCGCCGGGGAGCGCCGGGATGGCGGGGGCGTTCGGATCCCACAGGTACACATGCCCGATTTCATACAGGCTGACGTCCTCAATGCCGCGACGCAGATTGCGCTGCACGGTGTGAGCCAAGGTCGGCAGGACTTCGCGGCGCAGGAACGGACGGTCTCCGGCGAGCGGGTTCGCGATTTCCACGCTGACGGGCTTGACCGCTTCGGTGTCATAGGAGAACGCCTTGTAGTCGGCGTCGCCGACGAACGGGTAGCTCAGCGTCTCGACCATACCGTATTCGGCGAGCTCGTTGGCCACTTCACGGCGATGACGCTGGTCAGGGGTCAGGCCGACCGCGCCGGATACGGGGGCCGGCGGTACGGTGGTCGGAATTTGGTCGTAGCCGACCAGACGGGCGACTTCCTCGACCAAATCGCACGGCTCGTTCAAGTCAGGACGCCACGTCGGCGGGGTGACGGAGAATTCGCCGTTGCCGCCGCCGGCGACCATGCAGCCGATATCGGTGAGGATATCACTGATCTTGTTGACCGGAGTATCAAGGCCTGCGACGCGACGAACCTCGTCGGCCTTGAAGTGGATAGGACGACGACGCGCAGGCGTGTTGTTCACGTCGGTAGGATGCTCAGACGGCTCACCGTTGCCGTACTTGGTCATCAGTTCGGCTGCCATCTGCGCGGCAGCTGGCTGCAATGCGAAGTCCACGCCGCGTTCGAAACGCTTCGACGCCTCGGAAGGAATCTTGTGGCGACGGGCCGAACGCGCGATGGTGACCTGGTCAAAATGCGCGGATTCCAGCAGCACGTTCTTCGTTTCGGCGGTCACTTCGCCATACAGACCGCCCATCACGCCGGCGATGCCGAGGATGCGTGAACCGTGCTGGCCGTTGGGCGAATCCGTGATCAGCAGGTCTTCCGGGCTCAGGTCATGATCCTTGCCGTCGAGCGTGGTGAGCTTCTCGCCCGCCTTGGCGCGGCGCACAACGATCGGGCCTTCGATCTTGTCCAAATCGTAGGCGTGCATCGGCTGGCCCAAGTCAAGCATCACATAGTTCGTGACATCCACAGCGAGCGAAATGGACCGCATGCCCGAACGTATCAGACGGCGACGCATCCAGTTCGGCGTATGCGAGGACGGGTCGAAATTGCGCACCGCACGAGCATAATAGCGGTCGCAACCGGGGACACCGTGAATCGGGTTGTCATCTTCGATGGACACTTCGATGTCGGACGGGGTGCCAGCCGCCACAGCGGTCAGATCCGGCGCCTTCTCGTTGAGCTCAATCACCGGATCGGTGAACTTCGCACCGGTGGAATGATGATATTCGCGCGCCACACCACGGTAGGAAAGCGTGTACCCGCGGTCCGGGGTGATGTTGATCTCAAGAATCGGCTGATCCAAATGCAGCAGGTGCATCGCGTCGTCGCCGGGCTTGAGCGCCTCATACTCGTCAGGCGTGAAGCCGTAGTTGCGCAGCAGGATGATGCCGTCATGGTTGTCGCCGAGTCCGAGTTCGCGTTCGGAAGCGCACATGCCGTCGGACATATGCCCGTAGGTCTTGCGCGGTTCGATACGGAAATCACCGGGCAGCACAGCTCCCGGCAGCGTGACGACAACCTTCTCGCCGGCGGCCATATTCGGCGCTCCACACACGATGCCGCGCGGCACCTTGTTGCCGTTCTCGTCAACGGCATTGTACTTGTCGCCGACATCCACATGGCACCAGTTGATGGTCTTGCCGTTCTTCTGCGGTTCCGGCGTGGCATCCACCACATAGCCGACCACAATCGGACCGGTCACCTGGGAAGCATGAATCTGTTCCTCTTCGAGACCGACCTTGACAAGGTCCTTGGCAAGCTGTTCGTAGGTCAGGCCCTGGGGAACCTCGACATGTTCCTTGAGCCAGTCAATATCAACCATAGGCATGGGTCAATCACTCCCCCATCACAAACTGTTCGCTGAAGCGCACGTCACCTTCGACGAGGTCGTGCATGTCGTTGATGTCGTGGCGCAGCAGAAGCGTACGCTCCATGCCGACGCCGAACGCGAAGCCGGTGTAGACCTCCGGGTCAAGCCCCGCGGACTTGAGCACGTTCGGGTTGACCATGCCGCAGCCGCCCCATTCGAGCCAGCCGGCGCCGCCCTTCTTGTCAGGGAACCACAGGTCAAGCTCGGCGCTCGGCTCAGTGAACGGGAAGTAGCTCGGGCGCAGACGGGTCTTGGCCTCGGGGCCGAACATGGCGACGGCAAGCTTGTCCAGCACGCCCTTGAGATCGGCCATGGTCAGATGCTTGTCCACCGCAAGCGCCTCGCACTGGTGGAACACCGGGGTGTGGGTGGCGTCGAGCTCGTCCGTGCGGAACACACGGCCCGGGGACGCGATATACAGCGGAACCCCGCGGGTAAGCAGCGCGCGCACCTGGTCGGAGGAAGTCTGCGTACGCAACACCATGTTGGAGCCGACGAAGCCCGCAGCGTCCTTGGCCTGATTGCCCTTGACATAGAAGGTGTCCTGCATCTGGCGGGCGGGATGGTCGGGGCCGAAGTTCAAGGCGTCGAAGTCATACCACTCGGTTTCCACTTCCGGACCCGCCGAAATCTGCCAGCCCATCGAGATGAAGAAGTCCTCGACATCCTCCATAAGCCTCGGCAGCGGATGACGCGCGCCCAAGGGCTTACGGCGGATCGGCAGCGTCATGTCAACCGTCTCGGCTGCGAGGGCGCGCTGCTCCTCCTCAGCCTTGATCTGCTGCTGCTTGGCGCCAAACGCGCGCCCGAAATCGGCGCGCAGCTTGCCCATGAGCTTGCCGGCTTCCTTCTTCTGGTCGGCGGGGAGCGAGCCAATAGCCTTGCTCGCTTGCGTCATTGCCGATTCCGCACCCGCATACTGGGTTTTGATGGCTTTCAATTCCTCCGAGCTGGAGGCTTTTTCGATCTTCCCGATGCCTTCGTTGACCGCTGCGGTCACCGCCTGTGCATCGAATACCGCGCTCTGTGCCACGAGTACCCTTTCTTATTTCAGTGAAACGTCGCTCTCGCTCAAGCCGTTGTACCGTCTTCACATTTTCCCAATATGACTCGACATAGCCAGGCTCATGAGCATGACTGCCGCGCTGGTCGCCAGGTTCAGCGATTCGGCCTTCCCATAAATCGGGATGGCGACAACACGGTCGGCTTGCTCGACCAAGTGGGCCGGCAGACCGCGCGCCTCGTTGCCGAACAGCACGGTAAGCGGACGGCTGGAGTCCTGCGGTTCGTGTTCCAGCATGTGGCCGCGTTCGCCGAGCAGACCCGGCAGCTGTTCGGGGGCCCGATCCGGCGTGCCATGCACGTCGGCGGCAACCAAAGTGCTGTGCTCGCCAGCGCACCAACCAAGGAAATCCTGGGTGGTCATGGTCAGGACCGGCACATGGAACAGCGATCCGGCGGTGGCGCGGATGACCTTGGGATTGAAGCGGTCGACGCTGTCATCCACGAAAATCACGGCGTCACAGCCGGCGGCATCGGCGGCGCGGATCACAGTACCCGCATTGCCAGGGTCGCGCACCTGCCAGAACGCGGCGACCATGGGATGATCTGACCAGTCGAGGTCATCGGGGTCGTCTTGCATGCGTTCGGTGAGGCCGACGGCGGCGATGCCTTGGCAGTCCCCGCTGATCTGGCGCAAGACTTTGGCGGTGGCGCCGTGGATGTACAGGCCACCCTGCTGGCCCGCCCGCGGGTTGTCAAGCGCCTCGCGGTAGATTTCGGCGATGGTCTGGTTCGCGGGCTGTGGGTCGTCCCCGCTCATCTGCACGTACAGGTCAGTCACGGCGTCGGGACGCCAACGGATCGCCTCGCGTACGGATTGCGGGCCTTCGATAAGGAAGCGCCCGGAGCGTTCGCGCTGCGACTTGGACTCCAAGCCTGCGATCTTGCGCACGCGATCAGCATGCGGATTGCTCAGTATCTCATTGTTCAACGGCATACCGCCCACTGTACGCGGCGGCGGCTACCTGGCGTGGCGTGCGAGGATCTGCTCACACGGCGGGCATCTATCACACCTCAGGCCACCCGCACAGCATCCAACCGGGCCAACATGTGAGGATTCACTCGCATGATGACCAACTAACACTCCCCCAGGCCACCCGCACGCGCTCAACCAGGCCACTGTGTGAGCGGATTCTCACACAATGACGGGCGGAACACCCAAACCAGCAGAATCCTTCACCCAACTAGGTCACTATGCGAGCGGATCCTCACACAGTGACCGGTAAAGACCTGCAATACCAAGAATTAAAGGAGACAAGGGGCCAACATGTGAGGATTCACTCACACGATGGACACTGTTACAAGCCGCAATTATGGGAGAACACTTCCGCGCAGCTTGCATTCCCATTGCGTAACACTGGGATGGTTCTACCGATTTACCTGAAAGAAGCCGGGAATTCGCATCATGAATGATGATTGGTTTGACCGCAGGTGAACCGCAGGGGCGGTGTGCAACGACGCGCTAGTACAATCGGCGGTATGCAGACACAGGATTTTGAACAGATCAGGCAGCAGACCGCGCAAGCGACACGCGAGGTCCTTAAGGCGGCACACTTGTCCGCCGGCGATATTTTCGTCATCGGATGCTCGTCCAGCGAGGTGCTTGGCGAGCAAATCGGCACCCATACGTCCATGGATGTGGCACCGTACCTGTTCGAGGGTGCCCAATCGGTACTGAAACCGACGGGGATCTTCCTCGCCGCACAATGCTGCGAGCATTTGAACCGTGCACTGGTCATTGAACGGGACTGCTTGGAACATTACGGCTTCGATCAGGTCAACGCAATCCCTCAGCCCAATCATGCGGGTGGCGCGTTCGGCACCATCGCCTACCGGTCGTTCGACCATCCGGTACTGGTCGAGGATATCCAAGCCAAAGCGAAAGCCGGCATCGATATCGGCGGCACGCTCATCGGCATGCATATTCACCCGGTAGTCGTCCCGCTGCGCATTTCCATTGACATGATCGGCAAAGCGCATATCATCTGCGCGCGTTACCGTCCGAAGTACATCGGCGGCAGCCGGGCCATCTACGATGAAAAGCTGATGTAAGCGGTAGGGGCAGTTCTTCTGCTTCTGCCGACGCTGAGGCACATGTCAGCGTCGACAGAAGCAGGAATTGGCATGGCACCGGTGCCGATACGCAGGAACGCAGAAGCACAGGAGCGCAGGAACGCAACGAAGCACGCCCAAACATGAGCCATACGAGGGAACCCGACAGCCCGTGACTATTCGGCAGCCCCAGTCGTTCTGTCCAGCAGTCCGAAGTCAACAGTGGACATGAATATCGTCTGCGTGAGCATCGTGCGATAATTCTCACGGACATCGGTTGCGGTACCATCGCCGTTCGTCTGGATATGACGGAGGAAATCAACCATCAGACATGAGAACAGAATCACCGCTTCTTTCGGATTGCTGCACACCATGCGAATAGACGGCTCCCACATATCCCACAGCTGATTGCCATGTGCAACCGTGGTCGTCCAGCTTCCGCTAAGAATCTGATGCGACCCATTGCCGACCATTGAACCGACGACAGTGTCGGCAATGCCTTGAATGTCAAGATCAGCGCCATCCGGGTAGACGTTTCGATACCCGAACTGCACGAGACCCGCCACACTGTAATCCTGCATATTGAGCAGATACTGGTCCAACGCGGGGCCCATCACCCAACGGCTGCCATCGGAGCCAGTCACCATGTCAAGGCGCAAACCCGAAGGCACACCCGAGTACACTGCCGCATACTGTGCGGCGTACGCAGCGATGAGCGCCACCGGATTCGCCATCTCACCGACCTGGACAACGCCGTTGATTGAACACATCCGCTCAAGACGCGCGTAAAACGGTCCTTCCGCCACAGCCAGACCATGCAACAGGTCGCGCTGCTTCTCCTTACGCACCCGCGCGAAATAGATCCTGTCTTGCAAGGTCGGCTTGGGCATCGGCTTGGAATACGCCGGCCAGCCGTTCGTTGGTTCGTTCATCATCTCTGCTTTCTCTTTGACGATTTGGGTTGCGCTGGGGGCCGTGCGTGCTACCCCGCATCAGGTGTCAGACGTCATGCCAGAGGCATGCCAGCACCCATGGTATCCCGATGACTGCGGAATCCCGCCCCGCTTCCGCCCATACTGTGCGTGTGAGCGTTTGCATGATTTACCGTTGAGTGAACGTGTCGTGTGCTCCTTTCTTCAGCGAATCCAAAAAGTACCCGATGATGGTGCGCGTACCGGTTTTCACCGCATCAGCGGCCATGAGTATCGTTCCAGCTGCACCAAACAGCTTGCCAATAGGTTTTCCAACAGCGCCGATACGTCGCCAACACTTGGTACCGCCAATGCTTTCACTTAGACTGTTAATGCTGCTCATTACCTTGGAATAGCCCCGGCCACCACGCCCGGCCGCATCGCAACCGCGCCTTACGCGGGACTGTCCCCGGGAAGAATCTCGGGCAAGTCGACAGACATCCCCCGGTATGTCAACCTCAACGGCGCCGTGCACGCGTTACCCGCATCCCAATACGCGCGCAGGAACGCCGCATCCGGCTCATACCAGTCACGCCCGCGATTGAAGAACACACGCCTGGCGTTCACCCGACGCTCGCCGACCGGACGGGCGAAAGCCTCACGGACCTCACGCCACCCATACGCGGCGCCGTCGTAAATGAACCCGCCCATGGTCCCGCTGCCGCCGCCATGCGGATTATGCGCCACCGGCACACTCCACAGCACGGACCGGCCCGCATCATCGATCGTCACCTTCCCGCCCGGGCATCTCCGCTCGGTGAACCCCTCATGCGCCAAGCTTTCCGCATACGCGTACTCCCCCTCGGACGGGACACGCCCACGATACCGGGTCAACGGCACATCCCACGGGCCGACCAAGCCGCCCTCACGTACCTTCAAACCAGACCTGTCAACATCCTCCCAGATCACACCATCCGGCCACACGCCACCATACGACAGCCAGCCGCGATAATGAATCCTCAGCATCGCCGCCAAGACTTGCAGCATCTCCATGTCAGGCTCCACCGTCTCGCCCAACAGGCCCACATCACGAAAACGCGCCTTATACCAGTCAGCCGGCAGACCATCCGGACGCGACAACGCATACACGTCATACTCATCCGAACCATCATCGCCCCTCTTCCAATCGATATTGGCCAGCAACAATACGCCACGCCACACAAACGCATAGACGAGATAGAAATCCCGTCCCCAAATGCCCGGCAACCACGCGCCGCCGGAGGTATTCGCGAGCAGCGCCTCGCCGCCATCACCAACAACCCAATACCGGCAATGCTCCAGATCCACACCCAACGCGCGCAGACCATCCATCTCCCGCGGAGACAACAACGTGAACGGACCCTCGACCCTCACCACGACAACCTCTTCCCACCCCAACACAAGCGTTAGGACTCGCTGTTCTTCAACCTTCTTCTCTCTTGACGGTACCGGAATGTCTCACACGTCTCGGTAACGACACGCGAGACACTCCACATTTCAACAACGTCAAACCTTTGACTTTTTCGCTCTCATCCCAGCAGCTTCAACATGCCATATATCAGAACAGCACGCTAACTACTCCGACACGTCCCTCAGATCATGTCCCAAATGTTGCCACATGCAACACCACGACTGAGAGCGCCCGACGCAGAACCAACGCCGATCTCCTGCGCACCCAAGGCGGCAGAGAGCACATATCTTGTCTTTTCGTAGTACCTTCGGAAGCGTTTCTTCATTATCGGGGTTCGCACATGTCCAACACCGCAAGTACATCACGCGGAATATCAACACACCTACCGCCGAATCCGGATACAACGAACCCCGCTAAGCGCGTTATCTTCCGGCAAGTACTACAGATACCGCAGATAACAGCAGATCTGCGGCCCTCTATGTATCACACCGATGCGTCATCGGGCACCGGGAAGACCTCCACATCGTTCACCATGACTGCGATCACTTGCCACCAAAGAAGCTGAACGCGCCGAACCACACCGACACCGCGAGCGCAATCATCGGCACCGCGAAGCAGCACACAAGGAACACCCGGTCGCGCGTCCCGCTCATGCTGACGCGCGCATGGCTGCGAGGCCCGTCGCCGCCGAATCCACGCGCCTCCATCGCGGTCGCCAGCGTGGTCGAACGCCTGATGGACAGCACCAGCAAGGCGAACGCCTGCGGGAAGAACGCCTTGAACGCGTTGTCGTCACCGAGTCCGCGCGAACGGCGTGACGCGGTGAGCGCCGCCCAGTCGTCGCGCAGCACGGAAAACAGGCGCATGCCGGCGAGCCCGCCATAGACGAATCGGTCCGGTAAATGCAGAATCTGGCTGAACGCGTCCGCCAGATCGGTCGCATCAATGCCCAACACCAGAATAATCGCGGGAATACCCACCGCCAGAATGCGCAGGCCGGTAGCCAAGGCAAGCCACGCCGACCGTTCACTGACGGTAATCATGCCCCAATGCCACCAGACGGCTCCCCCTTGTTTGCCGTACAGCAGTACGGCGAGCGCAGAACCTGGCGCCCCGATGAATACCGGCCACGTGGATTTCACGACCCGCAGCGGTTTGAGCCCGAGGCAGGCGAGCGCCAGGAATTCGATGACGAGCGCGGTGCATGCGGATACCCAGTCGAGGCTGAAAATAAGCGGCAGCGAGGCGAGCAGTGCGCCGAAGAGCCGGTAGGCGGGGTTGATGGATGCGATGATGCTTGACCTGCTGGAGGCACGCGGCTGTTCGTGGCGTTCGTTGACCGGGCTGACGCGGATGGTTTGTTCGTCGTCCCATTGGCCTTGCCCGCCTTGTGGGATGAGTTCGATGACGCGTGCGCCGAGCGCGGTGACAAGCTCATGGTCGTGGGTGACGACGATGATGCTGACGCCGTCGCCGCGCAGCCCGTGGATGAGGTGGACGATCTGCATCCAAGTGCGGCGGTCCTGCCCGAAGGTCGGCTCATCAAGGATGAGCACGCGTGGGGCGGCGGCGAGCGCCGCGGCCACGGTGAGTCGGCGTTTTTCGCCTCCTGACAGCGTGTACGGGTTGACGTTCTCGTACCGGCTGAGGTTGAAGCGTTCGAGCAGGTCGTGCGCGCGGCGGCGGGCTTCGTCGGGCGCGATGCCGGTGCGCAGCGGCCCGAGCATGACTTCGTCGATGACGCTGCCTCGGGCGAACTGGTGTTCGGGGTTTTGGAAAACGTAGGAGATGCGGGAGGCGAGTTCGGTTGATTTCCAGTTGATCGGCTGGGTGCCGTGCGCGTTCCCGGCGAGTTCGCGGCTGGCGTCCACGGAGCCTTCGAGTGGTTTGAGCAGTCCGGCGAGGGTCAGGGAGAGTGTTGATTTTCCAGCGCCGTTCGCTCCGACGAGCGCGGTGATCTGCCCGGGGTTGAATGCGAGGTTGATGTCGCGTGCGATGGCGTCTTCGCTATGTCCGATGCCCAGACCGCTGGTGGTCAGAATCGGCTCGCCGGTGCCGGTTGCCGGATCGTATTCGGGTTCGCTGTCGGTGTGGATGCGGGTGATGGCGTCTTCGGGGCGCTGGTAGCGTTTGGGCAGCCAGATGCCAAGGCCGGCGAAATCGATGCTGCGGTCGGAGAAGATCTCGTCCGGAGTGCCGTCGGCGATAATCACCGTACGCTGGTCGCCGTGGCGGCCTACTTCGGCTTCGTCGCCCTGCTGAGTGATGACAGTGCCGCTGCCCGGTTCGCCCTGTTCGTCGGATTCCGCAGTGTCCCCCGCTCCTCCGGATTCCCCGGTCTTGCTCACAGGCTGGCTGTCTTGCAATCCGAGAACGATGACCCTGTCGATCATGTCAATCCATGGTTCCGCACGGTGTTCGACGAGCATCATGGTCGCGTGCGTACTGTCGAGTACGTGACTCACCGCGCCGACGATCTGGTCTACACCGTCCGGATCGAGGTTGGCAGTGGGCTCGTCCAACAGCAGGACGCCCGGCTGCATGGCGAGTGCTCCCGCAAGGGCGAGGCGCTGCATTTGCCCGCCGCTCAAGTGCATGGTGGAACGGTCAAGCTGGATGCCGTGCATGCCGACCGCGTCAAGGCTGTCGCGGACGCGCTGCCATATCGCTTCACGCGGCACGTTGAGGTTTTCCGGGCCGAACGCGACATTGTCACCGAGCCGTTCGAAAATGGCCTGCGCATCCGGGTCTTGCAGTACGAGGCCGACGCGTCCCCTGGCCTGGCTGACGGGCGTGCCGTCAACAGTGACACTCCCCTCGGTGAGCCCGCCATCCGCGTCAATGGTGCTGGTCGTGCCGTTGGCGGCGGTGTTCACGCTTTCGATATCGCCGCCGAGCAATCCGGCCGCACCTTCGAGAATGGTGGATTTGCCGATGCCCGAGGCTCCAAGCAGCAGTACGCGTTCACCGGGTTCGATGCTCAGGTTGAGGCCGCGGACGGCGAAGTGGCGGCGTGAAGCATGCCGGTAGCCCCAATCATGGAATTCGAGGCGCGCCGGTTGTGTCGATACCGATGTCGGTCGCATCGATCCTACCGTCATCGTGCTGCTGTTGTCGTGTTCGCTTGACTTCATCGCGTCCTGTGTCCTGCCGTCTTCGAATGCGCTGGCGCGGAACCGTTGCCCGGCCGCCGTTCGCTACTGTATCGCGAGCCGCCGTCCGCCGGATCGCGGTTCCGCCGCCGTGCCTGTTGCGCTGTCGTACCGCTGTGCCGCTGTTGCTGCTGTTCTGTATTGCTTCACACCTGAACAGTTGCCTGCCGAAGTGCTTCTGCCGGCGTGAACCGTAGCCCCGCCGTGGTTCAGGCGGTGGCCCTCACTTCACGCCCGGAAGCGAACTTGTCCAGCGCACCGGTCCGCGCAATCGCCCGATACAGGTACCACACCACGATGCCGGCGAACACGATGCCGGAAATCACGGACGTGACTAGATAGATGGTGACGTACTGGCCGGTGAACGCCTGGCCGCGCATGAAAATGTCATGCAGCCACACGGCGACCCCGGCGAACGCGCCGGACAGCATGGTGATCGGCACGTTCCACACGCGGTACAGCACAATCAGGAACGCAAGTTCAGCGAACGCGCCCTGCATCAGCGATGTGCTGAACGTGTCCATGCCCGTCCACTGGTTGCCCATCAGGCTTTCGATGACCCCGCCGAGCAGTTCCGCGTACGTGGCGGCGCCGGGCTTGCGCACGATGACCGCCGCCAAGGGGCCGGCGAACAGCCACAAACCGTTATAGATGCCTTGGAATCCGGGCATGACCAAGCCAATCAGGTCGCCTACACCCAGTGAATAAATCAGGGACACCAGCCAGAAAATCAGCGCGCTGGCCACGCCAATCACCGAAGCGACGGCGATATCGACGACGCGCCATCTCAGGCTGGGGCGACCCGCTGTGACCGGGGTCGCCTCGGGTTGCGGCGCGGGGGCCGAATTGCCAGTAGATGTCGCTGTGGCGACGGATGCGTTGGATGCGTTCGAAGAGTTGTTGCTCATATTCATGTCTTCCTATGCGATGCCGGATTTTGATGATGCCCGGCACAGGGTGGTATATCGCTGCAATGATCCCGAAACCGCCCGCCCATACTGGTGGCGGGTCTTATGCCGCTGACTTGCGAAGCCGTATCGGCGCTCCGCCGCAAGCCCCGGGGATTCAGACGCTGACGCTTTCAGATGGTGCTGTCAGACGGTGATTTCAGACGGTGTTGTCTCTCAGGCGCTGATACCGCGCACCTCACGCCCTGACGCGAACTTGTCGAGCGCACCCGTCCGCGCGATCGCACGGTACAGGTACCACATGAGGATGCCGGCGATCAACAGGCCAGACACCACAGTGGTGACCAGGTAGACAATGCCGTAGGACCCGGCAAGATTGATGCCCTGAAGATTCTCGATGAAGCTGTACGCCCAGCATCCGACCCCGGACAGCGCACCGGACAGGGTGACAACCGGCAGGGTCCACTTGCGGTAGCGTACAATCGCGAACGCAAGCTCCGCGCACACGCCTTGCACCAAGGCGATGAGGAATGTAGCGAGACCGCCCCACATGTTGCCCATCAACGCTTCAAGAATGCCGGCGACAACCTCCGCATACACTGCGGCGCCCGGTTTACGCACGATGATGGCGGCCAAGGGGCCTGCGAACAGCCACAATCCGTTGAACAGGCCGGGCAGACCGGGGACGACCGCGTCCAGTGCGGTCCAAGGTGCGGCGGTCAGCAGGGCAACCAGCCAATAAATCAGCGCGCTGGCCACGCCGATCACCGATGCGACGGCGATATCGACGACGCGCCACTTGAGATTCACTGTGGATGATGCTGCGGTATTCGCAGATTGTGCCATGATTTGTGCCTTTCTTGAACGGTTGTTCTCAGGCACGGGAAGAACGACGTCCGTGCGCCGGCATTGCCCGGTTCACGTTCATTCGGTCGGAGGAAACCCCCATCTCAGCCTGACTGTAGCCAAGCCCCCGTGTCGATTGTTCAGTGTAGGGGCACCCCATGATTTTGCGTGATTCCGCGTGATTCTGCATGCGGAATCACGCGGGAGCGGTGGTCTTCCCTTCCCAACCTACGCCTGGCCGGAACCAGTGGCTCGCAGATATGCCAGTATTTTGGATGTCCCGCAACCCACACCACACAGGAACCGCCCACCGCGCGCCCAAGCCTACCGGCTCTTGAAGAACCGCAGCAGCTGGGACTCCCGCACGCTGAGCCCGGCGAGGAACGTCGCGGCCATCGCCCCCGCGAACCCGGTGGCAGGGATTCGGCAGGCGGCGATGAAGATGTTCATCCAGCCGTCGGTGGACATGCGCCAGCAGTACGCGCACAGCAACGCCAGGCACGCTATGGTCGCCAGTCCCGCCCAGATCAGCGTTTCCAGAGTCATTTCGAGCAGTTGGGCGCCTTTGGTTTGCCCTACGTGCAAGGCACCCGCGTATTCCAGTCGTCTACGCCGCACGGAAATCACCCCGGCAATCACCCCGACCGCCAGCGAGACGTACGGCAACCATACCGTCATGCGGTTCTTATAGCTGGAGTACGCATTGTACCGGGAGTCGAAGGATTTGTTGACCTGCGCGACCGTCGTGTTTCCGCCCGTTCCCGAAACGATCGCCGTCGAATACAGCAGGTCGTTGGTTTGTTCGCTGACCGGCCACTGCTTCGCCCAGCATTCGGTGAATTCGCCGGAGGATGCCGAAACCGGGATCATCGCCGCATAGGCGAATCTGGTGTCGCGGCCATCGTTGGGCCAGGAGAATACGCCGGCGATGGTCATATCGCCACGGTTGGTTTGCATGACGCTGCCTTTAACCAGTCCGAAATCATGCGAGACGTCGGTTGAAATCCATATTCCCGAGGTGTCAGCGGTCTCGTTCACTTCCTGTTGCGTTGATGTCGCCCCCTGTTGCGCAGACGAGGACGCAGACGACGATGCCGCGTTCGCCGTTTTCTGCCCGGATGCAAGCAGTTTGATGAATCCCGGGGTCACTTCGTACGCGGGCAGTTCCATGCCGGGCGTCGAGGACGCGGTGATGCTTTCGGCAGCACGGGCCGCTCCTGCAAGGCTTGGCCCGTTGTGGACCATTTCAAGCCCGTCACACGCTTGACCATCGACGCTTGCGCCGATGAAGGCTTTCGTATCGGCGTCCGAACTGATGCGCGTGATCGCTTCCTGTTCGAGCTGCACGATGGACATGGCTTCGTACCCGCCAAGAAGCGCACCGGTGATGAGCATGACGAGGAAAAACCATGCTGCCCGCGTGGTCCCCGCGCTGATGTTCCGCACGGCTTCGGAACAGATTGACCGGAGATTCATGATCTAACCCCCTCGCTTCCGGCAAGGCTTCCATCGGCGCTTCCGGCAAGGCTTCCATCGGCGCTTCCACCCACGCTTCCAGCAACGTTCCCGGCAGCGTTCTCGTCGATATTTCCGCTCGCGCTCTCCGCAACGCTTCCGTCCACACGTGCGGCAGCGCTCTCACCCGCGTCCCCATCCACGTTTTCAGCGCCGACTGGCGCGTAATCAGCCAAATCGATGACCCGGTCGCACGCGTCCCTGGCACGCGGGTCATGCGTCGCCACAACCACGATCATGCCTTGCCCCGCGAGATTGCCCAACACTTCGCTCACGGATGCCGCCGTTCGCGTGTCCAGCTGCGCGGTCGGCTCGTCGACGAGCAACACATCAGGGTGCGAGCATACGGCTCTGGCGAGCATCAACCGTTGCGCTTCGCCGCCGGAGAGTTCGGAAAACCTCCGGTCCGCCGCATATTCCAGATCGAACAGCCCCATGGCTTGCAACGCTTCAGGAATCGCTTCACGTCTGCTCATGCCGTGGCAAAGCAGCGGGAAGACCACGTGGTCGAGCGCGGTCCGTTCCGGAACGCCGTAGGGGTTTTGGAATACCCACCCGATGCGGTGGATGTCGTCGCGTTCGACTTGCCCCGCCCATGGTTTCACCCATCCCGCGAGAATCGACAGCAAGGTGGATTTACCGCATCCGGAAGGCCCACACAGCGCGACAGTCTGCCCCGGGCTGATTTCGAAATCGAGATGCTCGAACAGAATATCCGTTCCGGGGAAACGATGTGCCAGGTCTATTGCTTTCAGGAGCATGTTGCGCCCGCGATCTTCGACCCGATTTCCACCGAGGTGATGGATGCCGTACTGCCGCCGTCATTGAGCTGCACGAGACTGACTCCAAGCGAAGAGCCGACAACGGTGACGGCATGTTTCGTCCCGTCCGTGGTCATGATGCACCCTTTGCTTCCGTTCAGGCCGAATACGGCGCCCGCGGGAACGCGAAGCGCTTCAATGGATTGCGCCAGGGAGAGCGTGCCGCTGATGCCTGCCGCGAGCGTGTCCTTGGTCTGGGTTTTGTATTCTTCCGTCGCCGAAACCTGTTTGAGATAGTCGGCGTTGTCGATGGCGGTCTGGCCTGCGGGCAGCGTGGTCGATTGGCCGAATACGGTGATCACCCGATCCTGGTCCGAGGGGTTCGTGTTCTTGATGCTGAGTTTGACCAAAGCCCCTGGAATGTCGCCGATCTGCGACCCTTGGGTGACGCTTGCGCCTGTGGTTCCCTGCCAGTTGCTGACGGTGACGCTCTGCTCGGGGATCCATAGGATGTCGCTCAGCAGGAGCGCACCGTCACTGTCCGAACCGTTGTCCGCCATGAGGCGTTTCCACCCTTGCTGGGTATTCCATGAGTACCGGTCGCTGTCGGCGTCGGATTGGTAGCCGAGCCGGGACAGTT
The DNA here is from genome assembly GCA_000771265.1 of Bifidobacterium thermophilum DSM 20210. GTDB lineage: Bacteria > Actinomycetota > Actinomycetes > Actinomycetales > Bifidobacteriaceae > Bifidobacterium > Bifidobacterium thermophilum. Next base: position 32,076 of record JDUB01000012.1, on the reverse strand, counting down.
CATTGTTCAGCGCACGCACGTCCTGCCCTCGGTCTTCCACGTGCAGGTCACGGTACAACGGCAGGGCTGTGTTCAGGGCGATGACGGCACGGTCGTTGACACGCATGCAGGCATGGCCGGAAGATAGCCCGTTGCCTGAATAATCCGCTGTCACGGTGCCGGTGCTGTTACCCAGAATGGTTCTGTCGCTGGCGATGTCGGGGATCAGTGTGACTGTTTGCGCGCCGTTGTACTGCTGCGTCGACACTTTGGCTTGCGTCACTTCTCCGGATGCGCCCAGTAGTGCGGGCGGACGGTCGGGCATGAACATCGCGCACGCCCCCACGGTGATCGCCACGGCCACCACGATGGACATGATGACCCACGCCGCGATATTGACATGCCGATGGCTTTTGTTGTCGACTTTGCCTTTGACACCACGCTCATGACGAAACATCGATGTTCCCCTTCTCTTGTTGCTAACGGACTATCGCATACCGGCAATCGGTGTGGATGATGCGCGGTCTATCCCAACGGTTTCCAGTACGACGCCTTCTCCGACACATTGGCTATGCCTATCTGATATAGGGTGAAGCATTCCTGGGCCTCTGCAGTGGAAAAATATTGCGGCAGGGGCTCGTTGGAGAAATCTTTCGAAAATTGATCTTTCGAATACGACGTAGGAACGACTTTCTTAGTGATCAGGCAGTTGACAACGAGCTGATGGAAATCCGTAGACAGTTCCGGATTGCTTTCCTGGGTACGATACAGTGTATCCGCATTAACCAGCTCATAACTCGAACAGTACAGCCAGTCTTTATCGAGTTTTTTGGCTTGTTCATCATTGAGCCCTTCAATATTCATCGAGGGAACAGAGTAAAAGCCCCCATATGCGGGAGGCTTCGGATCCGTCCAACCTCTATTCATGATACAGGAACGAAAATTCATCCATGCTTGTTCGTATTCCGAGCGGGACATTTTCCCATTATTCTTTGCCGCATGCGCAATGATTGCCCTCTGCTGCGAGCTCATGGCGGTATCCCTACTGTTGGCATTCGCCTTCACAGCATCATCGTCACTCAGCATCTGTTCCGCCAGCGCCTTCAACGAAGACGCCATATGAGACCCATCCGCACCAAAATCCGTATCAGCACTGGATTGAGAAGCAGAAGGTTCCCCTGAAGTGTTAGCCTTGCCTGCCTGCGTCTTCCCAGACCACGGCGCGGAACATGCACTGGCGCAGGCCCCGACGCAAACAATAATCGCAACAATACCGATTATTCTCTGCCATACACAGCCCATAACCCCATCACCTTCTTTGGACTATTGCAGATTTCATCATTGAATACTGATATCAACTATTCCGGCTTGTTCAAGATATCGGTTTCCATACCGGCTCCGACGTTCCTGCATCATCGTTGAAATAGAAGCCTTGGGCGAAGAAGCAGGATTGGACGCGCTCATCGCTTACGGAAAATGATGTCGGACCCACGTATTTCTCCCCGGGGGACAGGTCTTCTCCCATCTCCTTCTTGTATTGTTTCTTAGTGAACGACACAGGGACTACACCATTCTTGATGAGACAGTCAACAATCAACTGATCCGTATCGGAAGACAAACCAGGATTACCAACTTGCGTACGGTACAGTGAATCCACATTGGTCTTGTACTTGAAGGCACAGTCCTGGATATCATCGAAAAGCTTGTCCGACTGCTCCTTACTCATCCCTTTCGTGTTGACCTGTGGTTCACCGTACAAGTCCCCATGCTGTATCACGGGCGGGGACGTCCATCCCCGTGAAGTGATGCATGTGCGATACGTGCTCCACGCCTGCTCATAGTCAGCGCGTGTAAGTTTACCGTTGTTCTTGACGGCACGCTCGATGGTTTCTTTCTGCTCGTCGGCCATCGACGGGTGCTTCGCATCTTCATCCAACAACGATTGGGCAAATTCTTGCAAGGACGACGCTATCTTCCCGCCCGTCTGTGACGCCGACACTGAAGGAGACGAGGTTGTTTCCTGCTTCTGTGCAGAAGTGCGCATCGAACATGCCGACAGCATCATCGCCATCGCAAGACCAACCGCGACAACATGCATCATCTTGGGCTTCATGGCCTTCTCCTCTTCCCATGTGCTCCATCATCGGAGTCGTTTTGCCAAGCCCCCCCCCACTGACCAACCAGCGAAGGAACATATTGCTCTCAGTATAGCCTATCCCAGCGGTTTCCAGTATGCGCTTTCATCGCGCGCGTCGTTCGCGGAGTATCCGTATTTCACCAAGCAAGCTGCCGAGAACGTTTGCCTCACTTTCCGGGTTCATCTATGAAATATAATTGTGATTGACATTGGTGTCAGACATCGAGCAACGCAAAAGGAGGGGTGTTTGCATACGGAATTTGCAGAGTATTACGGCATTGAATACCAACCCAACTATGGAAAGCATGCTGATATGAAGAAGCAACCACAGCTCGCAAAGCCGATTTTGGCAATGGTGGCGGCCTTCTCGCTGGCTCTTGGCGTCGGCGCCTGCGGTTCCGGCAGCACACCGACCCAGACCAGCGGGAGCACTACGGCAAGCGAAAACGGAACATCCCGCGCGAAAATATACGACTCCGTCAAAGCGATTACGGATGATTCCGATCTGGTGATCGTCGGCACCGTCGCCGACCAGAAAGTCGTCCAGGACATCGACGATGAGACGGACTTCACCCTCTCCACGGTCAAAGTCATCACGACAAAGAAAGGCGATGCCGGCGATAAGACCGTCGTTGTCCGCCAGACCGGTTCAACCAAGAACCAGACCGCGGGGACAATCATGAAAACCGGATCGACCTACCTGCTGTTCCTCGTGCGCAGCGGACTGTCCGGCGACCTCGCCTCGCAATACTACGTGACAGGCACGGACGCCGGAATCTACCTCGCCCCCGCCACTGTGAAGGCGAAGGCGCAGACTGGCACGGCAACCGAACAGGATATCAGTGGGGAGACCTTCAACCGGGTGAACAACGACTCCGGCGACAACCTGCCCGCAACACTGACCGTCAACGAAGTACCCGCAAGCTGACAGGCTGCAGATGGCGGGCTGGCGGGTGTCGTTGCGGTGAGTGTCGTTGCGTGAGGATTTGCTCGCACGACGACACCCACAGCCTTTCAACCAGCCCTTATCGGCCACCCAACCGCCCACTTTGTGAGCCAATCCTCACAAACCGACGTGCGCCAAGCAGAAAACACAACCAGAAGCCATCCGGACGGGCTTCCATGTGAGCCAATCCTCACACAGAGACCGGTTCCCAGCCCAGAATCAGCGCCGGCACCACCGCCTCACCAGACAAACAACACGCGATAGATCACCTCGACCGCGGCACCCGCCGCCGCATCACTGCCCGAGTTTGGCGAGCAGCAGCGCCTCGGCGACCACGTTCTTCTTCAACCCGGGCAGGCTGACCGACTCGTTAGGGCTGTGCGCATTGGATTGCGGGTCTTCAGGCCCGGTCACCAGCACTTGCGCCTTCGGGAAGATGCGCTGCAATTCGGGGATGAACGGGATGGAACCACCCTCACCCTTGTTGATCGGTTCAACGCCGAACGCCTCACGCATGGCGGCGAGCGCATCCTCGGTCGCTTCGGCGCTCGGATCCATGGCCCACCCCATGCCGTTGTCCAGCGGGGTCACGGTCACGCTCGCACCGAATGGCGCGTGCGCGGTGAGGAAATCGGCAACCGCCTGCTGAGCCTCTTCAGGCCGCTGGCCGGGGGCGGTACGTACAGACAGGCGGAATCGCGTCTCGTTGGCGATTACGTTGAACGACCCGTCGACCGGGTGTGCGTCGAATCCGATGACCGTGGCGCTCGGCTTGGTCCACAGGCGTGAGGCGAGCGAACCGGTGCCGGCGAAACGGTAGCCGGGCACGAGCGACGTGTCGGAACGCACCTTGTCGGGGTCGAGATCCTGTTGCAGGCCGCCGATTGGCTCCTGGGAGAGCAGGCCGGGGATGTCAAGCTCACCGTCCGCGTTATACATGGACGCGATGAGCATGGCGGCGAGCGTGTTCGCATCGAGGATTGGCCCGCCGTACTGCCCGGAATGGACGGGATGGTCGAGGACTTTCACGCTCACGTCGAGCGTGGTGTTGCCGCGCAGGCTGGTGGTCAGGCTGGGGATGTCCGGGGTCCAGTTGCCGGAGTCCGCGACAATGATGACGTCGGAGTCGAATTCGTCGCGATGCGCTTCGATGAACGGGATGAAGCTGCGCGAGCCCATTTCCTCTTCGCCTTCGAAGAACACTTTGATATTGACATGCAGGTCATCGCCGAGCGCCTTGAGCGCGCCTGAGTGGATGGCGATGCCGCCGCCGTCGTCGCAGGTGCCGCGCCCGTAAAGGCGGTCGCCCACCTGGGTGGCGGTGAAGGGGTCGTCGATGTTCCAGTCCGCAGGATTCGGGGCGGGCTGCACATCGTGGTGCGCGTACAGGAGCACGGTGGGCGCTTTCGGGTCGACGATATGCGAGCCGATGACTTCCCATGCTCCCGGGGTGCCGTCTGGGTTGGTGGACTGTTCGACGTGCGCATCGATACCGACCTTGCGCATTTCGCCGGCGACGAATTCAGCCGAACGCTTCATATGTTCGCCGGTGATGCCTTGTGCGGACACGGCTTTGAGTGCGATCTTCTCTTTGAGCAGGTCGACGATCCTGGTCCAGTCGGCTTCTACGCGCGCGCGGACGGTCTGCTCATTCAACGCGGTCATGGGTTCTCCTTATATATCTGCTCATCGTGTGTGCGATGTGTGATGTGTCGCCGCCGCGCACCATCCGAGTACCGCGATACCTTGGCGTCCGGCCGTGCCCATCGGGCTGGTTTTCGGCGGTTCCGGGCGGATTGCCGGGCTGCGAGCGTCTAGTGGTCACCGTAACCTGCAAGCATGACATGGAACCCGTTCAAGAAGACCACCGACAAGCAGCCGGCCGAGCAGGATGAACCGGCCGCGTCGAAGGAATCAGGCGCGAAAATCACTGAAGGCAAGGGCCGTCCGACCCCCAAACGCAAGGAGGCGCAGGCGCGCAATCTTCGCCCGCTCGTCCCCAAGGACCGCAAGGCGAGCGCGAAGGCCGCCAAGCAGCGGATTCGTGCGAAAGAGGACGCGGAATACGAGGCAATGCAGAACGGCGACGTCCGTCATATGCCGAAGTCGGAGCAGCTGCCGTGGCGCGTGTATATCCGCGATTATGTGGATGCCCGCTACAATCTGGGCGAGTTCTTCATTCCGGTGATTGTCGTGATGATGGTCGTCATGATGGTGTTCAGCTCCCGCAGCCCGCAAGCAGTGATCGTGCTGACGATTCTCATGTACGCGTATCTGTTCGCGGTAATCATCGACATCGTGGTGATGTGGCATAAGCTCAAGAAGAAGCTGGTCGCCAAGTTCGGCGACCGTGCGGTGGCCCGCGGTTCGCGCTCGTGCATGTACGCGTGGAGCCGGTCAATCCAGATCCGCCGCTGGCGTCTGCCCAAGCCCACCTCCCCGAAGCGCGGCAACTGGCCGGACTGAGTTTCGTTCGGTCGCTTTTCCGGTTTTGTCTGACACCCCGTTGCGGCATACCACCGCAGCGGGGTTGTTGTATGTGGCGGCATGTTGCCCGCCAACCGCAAGCTTCGCCACGGGCGGATACGGGTGGCAGGTAGAAGCGTCACCTTAGACTGGAAGACATTGCAACCTGAACCGAAGCCCGGCGCACACGGCAGCGCGACGGGCCATGCGCGAGGAGGCCATATGAGTGAACATGCCGACATCGTCATCATCGGGGCCGGGCCGGGCGGATACGCCACCGCACTGCGAGCCGCGCAACTAGGCAAATCCGTTGTGCTGGTTGAACGGGATGCCACGCTCGGCGGCACGTGCCTGAACCGCGGGTGCATCCCGTCCAAAGCGCTGCTGACAGCAACCCGAACCATCGGCACGATCGGCCGCGCCCGGCAGCTGGGTATCGACGCCACGCTCAGCGGCGTGGACTATGGTGCGCTGCGCGATTATCGGCTGCATATCGTTGACACGATGACCAAGGGGCTGGCCGGGTTGCTCGCCCACCGCAAGGTCACGGTCATCCGCGGGCAGGCGGCGCTGACGGACCACTCGACCGTCACCGTCACCCCGAGCGCCGGAGAGCAGCAGGTGCAACGGTTCCGTAATGCTGGGGTTCCGGAGGAAGCCGGTCAGACGTTGGTCTTCAGCGCGGATCATGTGGTTCTTGCCACCGGGTCGGAGCCCAAGCCGCTGCCCGGCCAACCGTTCGGCGGGGCGCTTATCGACTCGACGCAAGCGTTGGCGCGCAACCAGTTCCCGTCCAGTGCGGTGATTATCGGAGCGGGGGCCATCGCCATCGAATTCGCTTCGATGTGGCATGCGGCGGGCACCGACGTGACCATGCTGATCCGCAAGGACCGACTGTTGTCGGCGTGGGATCGCCGGACGTCCATGGCGTTGACGCGCGAACTGAAACGGCATGGCATCACCATCATCGACCATGCTTCCGTCAGCCATGTTGATACGGGAGTCAATCTCGGCGCGACGGTCCATTACACGCGTGGCGACGACGCGGCGGATCACACCGCATACGGCGAAGTGGTACTCGCCGCGATCGGCCGGACGCCGAATACGTCGAGTCCGTGGTTCGCTTCGAACGGGATCGCCCTGACCGACGGCGGTTTCGTCGTCACCGACGCATACGGACGCACCAATGTGCCCGGTGTGTGGGCGGTGGGTGATATTACGGTCGGGCCAGCACTCGCCTACCGCGCGTACGAGCAGGGCATCGTCATCGCGGAATCGATCGCCGGGCTCAATCCCCCGCCGGTTGACGATGACGCCGTGCCGCAGATCGTATTCTCCACGCCAGAGGTCGCGTCCGTCGGCATGACGCTTGACGAGGCGCAGAAGCGTGACGATGTGCAGGAAGTCAAGGAAACCCTGTACCCGATGCTGTCGAACGCGCGCATGCTGATGAGCGGCTCCGCGGGTTCGATGTCCGTGGTGAGCGGCATGCGGGCGAGCGACCCGGATACCGAGGTGATCCTCGGCGTTCACATGATGTCGCCTGTGGCAAGCGACTTGATCGCCGAAGCCGAGCAACTGGTCGGCAACCATGTGCCGCTGAGCCAGGCGGCACGGCTCATCCACCCGCATCCGACCTTCAGCGAGACGCTCGGCGAGGCGATGCTCAAGGCGGACGGGCGGCCGTTGCATACGCGTTGAGCCGCACGCAACACCGCGAGCCAGAACCGACCGCGGAAAGCTGCCCGCAGACAGCGATTTCGCTACCCGCGGGCAGCCTCCGGCGCTTCCACACCGTTTGATAGAGTGGTGCCCAGTGTGTCCGTTTCCCAGAAGATAAGGATCGCAAATGGCAGACAAGGCTGAAAAGAGCAATGGCGGCAAGCGCCAGAACATGGTGAAGAATATCATCGCGCTGTTCAAGTTCACCTACAAAGAGGATAAGAAGCTGCCTTGGCTGGCCGCAGGCGCCTTCATCGCGCCGATTGTCGTCGCGATTGTGCTCGGCATCGTATTCCACTGGTCGGTCATCGCCTGGATCTTGCTCATGATCACCGCGGTCATGTTGGGCGCCCTGTTCTTCACCATGGTGCTCACCAACCGCGCTGACCGAGTCGGCTACGCGAAGCTCGAAGGCCAGCCGGGCGCCGCCATCGGTGTGCTGGGCAATATCAGCAAGGCCGGCTACTCCTTCCCGCAGGAACCGGTGTGGGTCGATCCGAAGACGAAGGATATGATCTGGCGCGGCACCAGCAATTCCGGCATCTACCTGCTCGGTGAGGGCGACGAGCAGCGCGTCAGCCGCGCGATGGACCGCGAAGAGCGCAAGATCAAGGGCGTCACCGCCGGCTCGTCAATCCCGGTCTACCGCATCTGCGTGGGCACCGGCGAACATCAGGTGCGCTTAAAGGACGTGCGTCGTGCCGTGCTCAAGTGCAAGAGCTACGAACCGACCCACCACAAGCTGTGGATCGCGAAGAAACTCCACCCGCGCACCCGCTTCTACCTGACCAAAACCGAACTCAACACGCTCAACGAGCGTCTGCGCACCCTGCAGCTCAAGCAGGGCTACGGTATCCCGAAGGGCATCGACCCGACGCGCGCTCAGCATGTCAATCGTCGAGCGCTGCGCGGTCGCTGACCCATATCGCTGGTCGCGGCAACACTAAACGCACAGCGACATCACATAACAACACCACACGAATGCCCGGTCGGACTTGTCTCCGGCCGGGCATTCGTCGTTCCGCACGCCGCCCGAGACGGCGCCAGCGCATGCGCACATCGTCCGCCCAAGACGCCCAGATACGCTCACATGTCCATGTTTCGAACGCCAAATGCACGAAATCCTTACGGATTAAAAAATACAGAACCTTGATTTTCCAACGATTTCACCCAAATGTTACCAAAGTACGAAACATGTTCGTAACGCAAACGGCGAGTGGCCGAAACCGACGAACCTAGACTTGGAGCCTGTAAGTTCACATGAAAGGAGCGGTCCCTTGACTGCACTCGAAACCAAAGCAGACGTCGAGGCCCTGATCAACCAAGAGGGCGTTGAGTACGTCTCCGTTCGCTTCACCGATCTCATCGGTATTCAGCAGCACTTCACGGTTCCCGCCAGCGAGTTCCTCAAGGATGCTTTCACCGACGGCATGCCGTTCGATGGTTCCTCCGTCCAGGGCTTCCAGGCCATCAACGAGTCCGATATGAAGCTGGTGCCGGATGTCTCCACCGCGTTCATTGACCCGTTCCGCAAGCACAAGACGCTCGACGTGGCCTTCTCCATCGTCGACCCGATCACCGATGAGCCTTACTCCCGCGATCCGCGCCAGGTCGCAGGCAAGGCTGAGGCCTACCTCAAGTCCACCGGCATCGCCGATACCGCGTCCTTCGCGCCTGAAGCCGAATTCTTCATCTTCGACAAGGTGCGCTACGAGAACAGCATGCGCCGCTCCTTCTACGAGGTCGACTCCATCGAGGCTCCGTGGAACTCCGGCGTTGACACCGAAGATGACGGCACCCCGAACATCGGTTTCAAGAACCGCGTCAAGCGCGGCTACTTCCCTGTCCCGCCGACCGACCACTACCAGGATCTGCGCGACGACATGGTTGCCAACCTGCAGAAGGTCGGCCTGATCCTCGAGCGTTCGCACCATGAGGTCGCGGGCGCCGGCCAGCAGGAGATCAACTACCGCTTCAACACCCTGCAGCACGCTGGCGACGACCTGATGAAGTACAAGTACGTCGTTCACGAGACCGCAGCCCTCGCCGGCAAGGCCGTGACCTTCATGCCGAAGCCGATCGCAGGCGACAACGGCACCGGCATGCACTGCCATCAGTCCCTGTGGAAGGACGGCAAGCCGCTGTTCTACGACGAGAAGGGTTACGGCGGGCTTTCCGATATCGCTCGTTGGTACGTTGGCGGCCTGATCAAGCACGCTTCCTCCGTGCTCGCCTTCACCAACCCGTCGCTGAACTCCTACCACCGTCTGGTTCCGGGCTTCGAGGCTCCGGTCAACCTGGTGTACTCCGCTCGTAACCGCTCCGCAGCCATCCGTATTCCGCTGGCTGGCACGAGCCCGGCTGCCAAGCGCATCGAGTTCCGCGCTCCGGATCCGTCCTCCAACCCGTTCCTCGCCTTCTCCGCACAGCTGATGGCAGGCCTTGACGGTGTGCTCAACCACATCGAGCCTCCGGCTCCGGTGGACAAGGACCTCTACGAGCTGCCGCCGGAAGAGCATGAGGGCATCAAGCAGGTGCCAGGCTCCCTCGGCGAGGCGCTCGACGCCCTCGAGGAAGACCACGACTTCCTGACCGCCGGCGATGTGTTCACCGACGATCTGCTGGAGACTTGGGTTGATCTCAAGCGCGGTGAAATCGACCAGGCTCGCCTGCAGCCGACGCCGCTCGAGTACGAGCTGTACTTCAACATCTGATTCACACTGATCAGTAACCGAAAACGGGAAGCAAGTTTTGGCTTGCTTCCCGTTTTTTGTACGCATATGGTCGCCTGGAATCATTGTTCCCGATTGCCGTTCCCGATTGTTTCAAACCGATGCGTGAGACCTGCCGTCTGAAATACGCCCTTGGCCACTAGCGTGGCGGACGGAAGCGCGCTACGGTGTTCAAGGACAATCAGGAGGAACCATGGCACACACCCCGACTTCCCAGCAAGCGGCAACAACGACAGGAGCCGGCAGCACCCAGCCGAACACCGGCACCACCAATCACAACATGGACACCACGACCGTGCCAGCGGCGGACGGTCAGCCGAACGCCATTGAAATCGCCATCTACCACCGGTTGAGCAAAGTCATCGACCCGGAATTAGGCCGTTCCATCACCGATCTTGGCATGATCGCCGCCATCGAAGCCACACCACACAACACGCTCCCCCTCACCTTCGACGTGACCGTGCATGTGGAACTGACCGTGGCCGGGTGCCCGCTGTCAAAAACCATCACCAATCAAATCAATGGCGTCGTAGCATCCTACCCGGATGCGACGCTCATCCCGCACATCGAAGTGACGGCTATGAGCCAAGACAAGCTCGCCAATCTCGTCGCCCAGCTCAAGGCCGAACGCCGGCAGAACCCGTTCGCCAAGCCTGGCGTGCACACGCGGATCTTCGCGATTGCTTCCGGCAAGGGCGGTGTCGGCAAATCCTCGGTCACCGCGAATCTCGCCGCCACATTCGCAGCGCTCGGCTACGACACCGCCGCCATCGATGCGGACATCTATGGGTTCTCGCTTCCACGGCTGTTTGGCGTGCACACGCAGCCTACCAATCTGAACGGCATGCTCATGCCGGTGGTCTCGTGGGGCGTCAAACTCATGTCAATCGGCATGTTCGCCGGCTCGGAGCGCGCAATCCTGTGGCGCGGGCCGAGACTGCAACGCTCGCTTGAGCAATTCCTGTCGGACGTGTGGTGGGGCAGCCCGGACGTGCTGCTGCTCGATATGGCTCCCGGCACCGGTGACATGGCGATTTCGGTCGCGCAGACCTTGCCGAATGCCGAACTTGTGGTGGTGACGACCCCGCAGCCGAGTGCCTCGGAAATCGCGGTACGTTCAGGTCTGGTCGCCCTGCAGGTGCCGATGAAAGTGCGAGGGGTCGTTGAGAATATGAGCTATTTCGAGCACAAGGGCGAACGGCTGGAGATTTTCGGACACGGCGGTGGACAGCGTGTCAGCGAACAGCTGACCCGCGCGCTCGGATATGATGTGCCGCTGCTTGCCCAGCTGCCGCTCGAGCCGGAAATCCGCGAAATCGACGATTCCGGGCGACCGGCCGTACTGACGCCATCCGGCGAGTTGGCCGATACTCCGCTCGCCGCCCAATTCACCACCCTCGCCCAATCCCTCATGTCCAGTGCCAAGTAAACAGCACCGAACAACACGGGTGTGCAACGCCATCCCAATACCCCAACGCAGCCCCTTCCCAAAACGTCTACGCAAACAGCCCTGTCAGCATAGCCAGTTTGTGCAGCTGCTGCTTCTGCCGACGCTGACGGCACTGTAAGCGTCGGCAAAAGGTTTCCGCTCTGCTTCTGCCGACGCTGAGGGCGGTCTCAGTGTCGGTAGAAGGTTGGGAGAGGTCAGTCAGCGAGTTCGGGTTGGGTTGCATCGGCTGCGCCAGCGCCAGCACGAGCGGCCGGTTCTCCCGGTTCGCCGGTGTCCAGCAGGCGGTGGAACTGGGTTTCGTCGAGAATCGGAAGGCCGAGTTCCTCGGCTTTCGTTGCTTTCGAGCCAGGATTCTCGCCGACCACCACGTATGTGATTTTCTTGCTGACCGACCCCGCGGCCTTGCCGCCGTGCGATACGATCGCCTCCTTGGCGGATTCCCGGCTGAAATCCTCCAATGATCCAGTCACCACGACCGTCATGCCGGTCAAGGTCTGCGGTTCGGTGTTCTCATGCTCAACCTGCCCCACTCCGGCGGCTTTCCAGGCGGCAAGAATCCTGCCGCGCCAATCGCCTGGTTCACGTGACTTGGCGAACCAGTCGACCACCGAACTGGCGATTTCCTCGCCGATACCGCCGATTTCAGTCAAATCTGCGACACTCGCATGCTCAATCGCCTCAAGCGAGCCGAAATGGTCGGCAATTGTGCGGGCGGTCGGCGGCCCCAACCGCCTGATGGACAATGCAACCAGTACACGCCACAAATCCGCTTGCTTGGCCTTGTTGATCTCTTCGAGCAGCTTGTACGTGTTCTCCATCGGCCGCACGTACACCGGCTGGCGTGCAACCGTGCCGTCGCGCAGGGTCCGGGTCAGCTCGCGCACGACATGCGCGTCGCGCGGCACAGCGTACCCCGGGTAGGATTCCAGATCGTCCCCGCGCGCGTTCGCCTGTTCGATCGCCTTCCCACTGGTCGCGGCTTTCGCGTTCGTCGGTGTCGTCCAGAACGCCGGCACCTGATGCCACAGGCCAGATCCGCCAATCCGACGGCGTATCTTGCGTTTCTTTCCGTTTTCGTCAGTCTGCTCGCGCACTTCGATAATCGGCGCCTCACGCCACACCTGCACATCGCGCAGCATATCGGCGTCCAGCCCGAACAGTCCTGCTTCGCTGGACAATACCGGCGTCTGTATGGGCGGCAGTTGCAAGCCTTCCACAGGCTCATAGGGCTCCGGTTCTTGGCCAGGCTTCACGTCGATCTCGGTGCGGTACGGGTCGTAGGATGCCACGGAATCCGGCCGGTTCTCCTCTGGATTGGTCAACGCGATTGCGCTCTGGTCGCCCAGATGCTCGATGTCGAAGGCCTTGCGCGACCCCAGGTTGATAATCCGCTCGGTCAGCTGCGCCGGACAGGATTCGACATTGGGGCAGCGGATGTCCTTGTCGCCTTCCTTCGCCGGGGCGAGCACCGCTCCACAGGACGGGCAGCGGGTGGGCATCACGAACTCATGCAGCTGGTCTTCCCGGCCTTTGCGTCGTTCAAGCACCGGCCCGACAAGCTCCGGGATTACGTCGCCTGCCTTGCGCACAACCACGGTATCGCCGATGAGAATACCTTTGCGCTTGACTTCGAAGGGGTTATGCAGCGTGGTGCGTGCGACCGTCGACCCAGCGACGTACACGGGTTTGAGTACGGCGACCGGCGTGACGCGTCCTGTACGCCCGACCTGCACGATGATGTTGAGCAGTTCGGTGTTGACCTCCTCCGGCGGGTACTTGTAGGCGATTGCCCAGCGCGGGGCGCGCGAGGTGGCGCCCAGCCGGCGTTGCAACGCCAAATCGTCAACCTTGACGACAATGCCATCGAGCGCATGCTCGATATCACCTCGGTGCTCGCCGTAGTAGTCGATCATGTCGAGAATCTGGCTGAAATCCGTGACCTCGCGGTTATGCGGGGATACCGGAATTCCCCACTTCTTGTACAGGTCGTACGCCTGCGACTGGTCGTCCACCTGGTCGTGCCCCTGATGCGCGTTGCCCTCACCCCAACGCAAAGTGCCCAGGCCGTGCGCGTAGAAGCTCAATCGTCTGGTCGCGGTGATCCGCGGGTCCTTCTGCCTGAGCGAACCGGCGGCCGCATTGCGCGGGTTGGCGAACGGGGCGTGTCCCTCGTCCTCGTTGCGTTCGTTGAGGGCGTGGAAATCATCCCACCGCATGAACACTTCGCCGCGAATCTCCACGAATTCAGGGATATCCGAAGCGGGACCGGCAAGATTCTGTGGAATGGTCGAAATCGTGCGCACGTTCATCGTGATGTCTTCGCCGACCACGCCGTCGCCGCGTGTCAAGCCCTGTTCGAGTACGCCGTTGCGGTAGATGAGGTTCAAGGCGAGTCCATCGATTTTGACTTCGCAGGTCATCGGCAGCGGCTTGTCTTCCGGCCATTCGAGGTCTTCCCGCACGCCGTTGTACCAGTCGTGCAGCTCCTCAATCGAGAACACGTCGTCGAGGCTCATCATCCGCGAAGGGTGACGCACCGACACGAAATCATTGGAGAACGCCCCTCCGACACGGTGGGTGGGCGACTGCGGGGAATCAAGCGAGGGGAACGCAGCCTCAAGGCGCTGCAGACAGCGCATGCGCGCGTCATAGGCGGCATCCGAGGAAACCGGCGAATCGTCGATATAGTAGGCGACCTGGTCGCTTTCCACCCATGCGGCGACCTTCGCCCACAGCCGTGCCGCCGCATCCGTATCCATGACGCTGACATCAAGCCGGTCGAGCCGCAGCGCATCCTCGTCATCCGCGCGCAAAGCCGCAATCCACTGCACACTGCCGGGCGCGTACTTGCGCACGCCTTCGTCTGCGGCCACCGGAATGCCTTGTGTGCCCGTTGCTGGCGTATTTCCGGCCTCCTGATCAGGAGCGTCGAAATCCCATGCCAGCTGTTCCCCTTCAGCCTCGCCAGCCTTGTGTGCATCATGTGCAGTCATGCCAAACCCGCCATTCGTCATCGTTACGCGGGCCGAACGCCCGCTTCCATGCACTCGATGATAGTAGAAGCCCGTCACCATGGGCGCATGATGATGCCCAGCTTCAGGAGACGGTCACCGATTCCGCCGCGCGTCGCCACTAGCGTTTTTCGTCGCGCGTCACCGCGTGGCGCTGTGTGTCGCCTTGTGCCGGGCTTCACACGGCCGCGTTACGCAACCGATTTCAACGCGCGTCGCACCCCGCCGATCAGCGCCGGCATCACCGGTTCATGCGTCCAGGGACCGTAGGAACTGCGCCTGCGCCATATCAATGCCGTCGCTTTGCCCGTCGTTCAACCGCGCATCCGCAATGGACAGCGTGCGGGCGGGCACAAACATGCCGTTGTCGACGCACACCCGCGCGGCCTGACGCACAATCGGTTCGACTTCGGTGTGCGGCCACACCGGCAGATCATGTTCAGTCAGCACCGTCGCCGCATCCACGACATCGTGCGGCACGGGGATGCATTGCGAACGTGCCCGTTCCATGAGCTCATCCAACTCCGCAGGAAGTGTGGAGAACTGTCCGGGAGCGATATGGGCGGCCATAAGGTAGGCGGCGGCAGCGGTGTCGAACCGGTCGCGCATCCATTCGGAGTATGCGAACCGATAGTATGCGAACGCCGCATCAGCCCGGTCGAGGGCAACCCGCAGCGCGTTGAGGCAGGCGGCGCGTGCGGAATCCCAATCCTCGTTCCTGGCCAGCTGCACCGCCAAACGCATATGCGACAGCGGGTAGGCGGGCGCGTACGAGACCATCGCGTTGAGATGCTTCAGCGATGCCTTGGCCCCCTTGACTTGGGAGAGGATGTCAGCAAGCTCCATATGCGCGTAGAACAGGCTGTCGGGAATCAAGACCGTGCGCTCCCCCGCCGTGGCGAACAGGCGGTTGTACACCACCCGTTCCGCGTAGGAGTTGAAGTATCGGGGCACGCCTTTCGACTGCGCGAACAATGCGTCAACCCGGCTGACCGCCGCTTCCTGGACCTCGATCGCCTGGTCAGGCTGCCCTGAGAACAGCAAGTCGCGCGCTTTGACACGTTCGGCATCCAAGCGTTTGGCGAGAGTGAAATCGAAGTCGGGGGTGTCCTTGCCGTCAATCAGCGCGGCCCCGACCTGTGGGGCGAGCTGGGAGAGTTCCGGATCGCCGATATGTTCGACGATGCGCATGGCGTGTTGCGCTTTGGCGACCGACGGCATGCTGTCATCCGAGGCGAGATGATGGAAATCGGTAACGGCACGCTGCAGCAGATCGACTCGCTGAATGGACAATCCGGTCGCATCCGTGCATCCCAGAACCCGGCTGGTCTGGGGGCCGAAATGGGCTTCCGAGAACTCCGGCTCCTGCTGCGAGGCGAGCGGACTGAACTTGGCGTCGCGCAAATCAAGGTCGGTGTCCACCGGTTCAAGCGCGCCATCGGGATCGACCGACATGACCGCATCAAACATGCGGTACGTGGTGAGCGGGTCGTTGAGCCCATGATTGTGCACATAGCCTAGGAACACGTCCCGGCTAAACGTGACCGCGACCATATGCCGTACGGTCGGGTTGCTGCGCAGGGCTTCCAGCGGGTCGTCGCCGCGTTTGCTCGTGTGAGCGTTCCCGGCGTTGCCCGCGATTCCGTTCGATTCGTCCGGTTCATTCTGCCCAAGCGAACTGTTTCGGTCGTCGGATCCGTCCGACCCGTCCTGCCCGGCAGCCCCATTCACAGCGTCCAATGTGCTCGATGTCGAACCGGAATCGGCAATGGTGAAAGATTCAGCTCCGGACCCATCTCGCTCGTTATTGCCTTGCGGAACGCTGAACACCGCTTCGTCGATGTCGGCGCCCTGCATCAAATCCTCGAATTCCTGCTCTTCCGCGGATTTCAAAGCATGATCCGGCGCACCATGACCTTCGTCTTGACCCTCGCCATGTTCGAACGAGGATTGCGTGCTCAGCCCGTCGGCAGGAATACGCCCCTCCCCCGCTTGTGAATCGGCGGTATCATGCGACCCGTCTCCCGGCTTGGGGGACGCCAGCGACGGATCGCCGTGCACATCGCCGTCCTTCGGCGCGGATTTGCCGCCCATCACCGCTCCGGGCTCCTGGGTGCGCATGCGTTCGAACGCTTTAAGCGCCTCGCCCATGAGTTTGGCGATTGCACTGTCCTGTTCGGCGACCGCTTCCTCAAGCCCGATGGAATCGATGGTCACGGACACCTGCCGCACCCGTGTGTCCACGGCGAACGCCATACCTGCCATCATCAGACCGACGCGCAGATTGTACGCCGCGCTCATCGCGGCGCGCTCATGCTCCTCGAGTTTCACCCAGTCATGCCGACGTTCGCTGTACCGGCTTTTCGGCATCATCGCGGCGCCCGCCGTGGTGAAGGCGATTGCCACGTTGCCATCATGCAAGTTCGTACGGAAATCAACGTCGAACCGGAAGGGCAGACGCATGCTGCGCAGCAGCAGGGACAACGTCTGGCGGTACACCCATTCGGACCCCGCGGCATCCTTGGTGCCCGTCATCGCACGCCCTGTCGGGTCGGGGAAATCATGGGCCGTCTGCTCGGCGGCATCCCGCGCGATGCGCATCATGGTGTGCAACGGGGCGATACCATCGTCATGCAACGGATCCAACGGCGTGCGGTCGTCGCTGCGCAGGGCGATAAGCGCGGGATCATTGAGCAACGCCATATCAAGCTGCGCCGCCTGTGCGCGGGTGACATTGTCTTCGATCGGCTGCTGTCCGACTCTCGCGTTGCGTTCCAACACCGCGCTGACGGCGGCGAAACGGTTGAGCCCACCTTCAATCACCAAGGATGCAAGCGCCGGCGAGAATTCAAGCGAGGAATCCCAGCTGAAGAAATAGCTCCCCGAGAAACTCGAAGTGTACAAGTGCAGCGGCTCGGCGCCATGAACTGCCTCCAGACCGGCGACCGGTTGAAGCGCTCCGGCCTCCCGCATGAGGTCGGAGAAGTAGTCTTCAAGGCCAGAAGAGCGCAAGCCATGCGCCCGCGCTTCCAACGTGTCGCGGACGCTACGCCGGATTGCACCCATCGGGGCCTCACGGTTGAGTCTGCGGAAGATATTGCCCGATCCGAAGCCGATAAGTAAGCCACTCATCTGGGGCAGCAGATAGGCGGTAAAGAAGGCAATAGCGATGGCGTCGCGGTATTCGAGGTCGCAACGCATCTGGGGGTCGAGCTCCGCGCGCAATTGTTCCAGCGTATAGCGGTTGTTACGTTTGATCCACGAAGCGAGCCACATCATCCGCCCGTCCTGTCCACGCCCGACGATGCTGCCTTGCAACACATCGACCTCGGATTCGTCGTTGCGCTCGCCTCCGATTACACCGCGCAGGAAATCGCCGGCACGTACGCCCATGGACGCCTGCGCACGAGCCCTTGTTCCCAGCCGTGTATGGTCCGGCAACCGCGATTCGCCGTCCTTGCTGAACATGAATCGGATTTCAGCGCCTTGAACATCCATCCTCGGGTCTGTTCCGGCGAATACACGGCCGCGATCGTCGGCGAGCGCAATTTGGGCAAAACGATCGTCCCCGATGAACATGCCCAGAGAGAACGCCCGCCCGCGTGTCTGCGGCAACTGCGCCCATCCAAGGCGCAAACCCTCAGGCACGCCCGACAGGCCCTCGTAGACCCGGCGCTTGACGATTGGCGTGAGTTTGATGGCGTGACGGCTCAGCTCGTCCACCACATTGTCTGGATTCGACAGCGCCCGTCCGAAGGGATTCGCCGGCGTGGATGAACCGTGCCCGTTGCCATCCGGCTGGCCGAATACCGAATGGCGAATCGATTCTTTCAGCTTGGCGAACATCGATGATTTCGGCTGACTGCCGTGTGCGTCCGTATGCTTCCTGAATCGTGTCATAGGGCGATTGTCCCAATGTGCGCAGACATGGCGGGGTGGTCTTGCTCTTAGAATAAAACCGTGCTGTCTGTCCACGAACCTCTTGCCCGCCGCGGCCGGTCCCATCCGGCGGCGCGGTTCGCCCTCGTATCTGTACTCATCATCGCCGTGCTCGAATGCGTGGTGTTCAACCTGCCGTATTGGACGAGTGCGGCGGCGAGCACCGATTCACCTGCCACGCTCAACACCATGGGCTCAGGACTGGTGCGTGAAGCCTCCGGCACGCTGGAAGTGACCGATCAGACGAAGGCGTTTCTGTCCGTACCTGTGGACGGCAGTTCACACTATGTTCGCCTCGATCTGGCACAAGTCACCGGGGCAACAGGGACGACGCGCTCACGCATCGTATCCGTTGTTCGTGTCCGTCTTGATTCGGACGGCCGCGCCGGCTCGTCCACGCTGGTCGACATATCCCAGCCGCGCTCATTGTATCTGCGCACGGACGCGAAGCATATGGTGAAACTGTGGATTCAGGCTCCCGCCGGCACCCAGGTTCCGATTTTCGCGGTCCGTCCCAATGTTCGCGTCGCATTCCAAGTCGATTGGCTGCGCGTCGCCGTGATGGCCGCCATCGCCGTCCTCATCGCCTGTTGGCGGCCTCGTTCGGCGCTGTGGCACATTCGCGTCAACCCGGCGAGCGCCGCCCAGCGCTTGGCTTTTTTCGCGGTGATGGCAGTTGTCGGGGTGATTTCGCTCACCGGCGCGGCGATTATCGCCACCATCTGGAAACCATTGGTATTCCAAGCCCCGAACGGGTACACGTACGATTTCGACCAGTATGGTCATATCGCCGATGCGCTTCTGCAAGGCAAGGTCTGGCTTGATCTGCCGGTGTCATCAACGTTTGCGCAGAGTGCCAATCCGTACGATCCTGCCCTGAGAGAACGTCTGCTGGACGCGGGGGGATCCCCCATCTATTGGGATTACGCGTTCTATCACGGGCACTGGTACTCGTATTTTGGTGTGATTCCGGCGATTATTCTGTTTGTACCCTATCAGGCGCTGTCACACGTGATAGACGGCATGCCGGCCATGCTGCCGTCGGCAAGCGCGGTGCTGGTGTTCCTGTTCGGATTCGTCCTGTTCGGTTCGCTGCTGACAATCAGAATGCTGCGGCATGTTGCCCCCAATTGCTCGGTGGCCGCCATGAGCATGGCCTTGGTGACACTGCTGTTGGGTTCTAACGTAGGGTATCTGTGGCTTCGCACGAACTTCTATTCCGTGCCGATCGCCGCCTCGCTGATGTTCACGACGCTTGGATTGTGGCTGTGGGCGGGAGCTGAACGTCCGGAAGGCTCCCGCCGGCTGTGGCATGTGGGTGACGCGCCCGGATTGTCGTTGCCGCGGTTGGCTTGCGGTGCCGCCTGCATCGCGGCGAACGCGGGATGCCGCCCGACCTTCGCGTTGAGCGCATTGCTGATCTTCCCCATGTTCTGGCGGCAAATCAGGCAGATGGCGAGATTGGTGAGGGCACGCAAGGCGACGCGCCAACTATTGGCCGGCCCCGCGGCGGTGATCCTGCCCGCAATCGCGGTGGTGATTCCGGTGTGCGTCTACAACGCGCTACGTTTCGGCTCGCTGTTCAATTTCGGCAATTCGTATCAGATCACCGTCAACGACATGACCTCATACAGCGAACCGGTGGCGAATATCCCATGGATCATCGGCTATTATCTGCTGCTGCCGCCCCGACTGCAATCGACGTTCCCGTTCGTGGCAATCAACCCCACGCCATTGCCACATTGGGGCTTCGCCGAGCCGATGGTCGCCGGATTGTTCGCCATGTGTCCGATGGCGTTGCTGGCTTTCCTCATTCCGCTGTTGCGTCGGCATCGTCGTGAGCGATTTGGCGCGCTGTTCTCCTGCATGTTGATGCTCGGCATCGCCATCATGCTGGTCGATGCGTTCAAAGCCGGGTTGGGCTGGCGGTATATCTGCGATTTCGGGTGGCTCATCACACTGGCAAGCCTGCCGGGGCTGCTGTGGATGCTCGGCGAACTGCCCGAACAAGGGGTCACAGGCGGCACAGGAGACACCGGCACACATGCGCTGGAATCCGGTCGCATGACGGGACGCTGGCAACGGTTCGCGCTTGATACCAGGCGCACCCTGATCATGCTGCTCCTGCTGGCGAGCATCCTATTCCTTCTCGCCTCGTGTTTCGTCACCGGCCGCGATGATTCGCTGCAACGCTCGGCCCCGGACATTTTCGCGCGGATTCAAGCCTGGTTCTCGCTGCTAGGATGACTGGTATGGGTATCTTCTCAGGATTGTTCTCGCGCAGGGATAACACGCCCCGCCCCGACCATGTGACGTTCACGTTGGCACAGGCCTCGTACACGTATGAGGATGGCAACACGGGCTTGCACGACACGACCCTGACCCTCGACACGCGACGCACCGCGGTAATCGGTCTGAACGGCTCAGGCAAGACGACACTACTGAAATTGCTCGACGGCTCGCTCGCCCCCACTTCAGGTTCGGTCACGATCAGCGCGGGCGAGCACACGCTGCACCCCGGCTCCCGCAAAGACCGCAAACATGTCGAACAGCTGGTCGGCTGCGTGCGACGCGAGGAGATTCCGAACAGCTTCTACCGCAGCGAAAACATCGCGAAGGCGCTTGACGCGCATATGCAGGCGCGACACATCGCGGATGCGGAGCGTCAGGCGCGTATCGGCTCGCTGTTGGCGCAGCTTGATTTGTCGGTGTGGCGGGACAGGCCGGCGGACGCACTCGACAGTGAGCACCGTCATCTGCTGGCCATCGCAGCCGCGTTATGCCTTAATCCTACGGTTCTGGTCGCCGACGAGCCGACGAAGGGACTTGACGAAATCGGAACCGCCCACGTGGCGCGCGCCCTGTTTGCGCTTGACCGTCAAGTGGTATTCGCCACGCACGACACGGATATGATCACCAGACCGGAATATGCGATTGACCGGGCATTGCTCTTGGACGGCGGACGTATTGTGTTCGACGGGAGCCCCCAAGACGCGGTCACCGCCTATACTGATTTGATTCGCCGCATGCGCGATCGCGTGTAAGACTAAGCCCGCTCGCGTAAGTCTATGATTCGCACGCGCAATGCCGTCTGCGCCGCTTGCGATGTTCGCGCAGTTTGATCCACTGTTCGCCTGATATCAGTGAACTTGGATTCTTGCTACCCAAGTTCTTGGGATTTCCGTTCGCGGACGATAGCCTAACAATCGCTAACTTTTCGCTGAATGCTCGCCGGATTCGTCTATTCCTTGAGCATCGCCGCTACGGTATCCAGCATCGCGGCGATGTTGTGCTCGAAACGATCCGGCTGGGGTAGGAGCGAAACCGCGAGATACCCGTTGGAAGTCATGTCGAAGAAGTAGCCAGGCTGCCCGGTCAGCCGATGGTCGCGGATCATCCGCAGCACGACTTCGTTTTCGTCAAGCACCGAGGGGATTCGCACCAAAGCATTCCAGCCACCTTCCATACGCAGCATCGATACCAGACCGTTGGGGTCATCGGCAAGCATACGACGCAAGGTTCCGGCATTCGTCTGGACACGATCGCTAACCCGTGCGGTCTGTTGCGCCGCCTCGGCAAGGAACGAGGGAAGACGGTCTGCGATGATATCGCTCATCGGCAGATAGTCGTCGGCAATCACGTCAAGTCGTTTCAATGCCTCATCGACATCAAGCTCGGGGCCGGACACCTCGATCCACCCGACTTTCGCATGCGGAGCTGCAAGTGTTTTCGACAACCCATCCAACGCGAAAGTCAGCACGCGTGGCTCCCCCGCCAAGCGTGCGTTGCCCGGGAACGGGTCGACCGGGAAATCATAGAACACCTCGTCGGCGATAATGGCGACCTCATGCTCGGCACATAGCCTCACGATCGTCTCACGCTCTTCTGGTTTGACGTACGAACCGGTCGGATTGTTCGGATTAATCAGCACCAACGCGCGGATTTTCGCACCTTGCGGGCCATTCAGCATGGATTCCAGTTGCGCGGTATCGATAATCCATGACCCGTCGAAACGCTGTTGATACGTGATGACTTGGACGCATTCCAGCGCCGCAATCGATTCGATGAGCGGATATCCGGGCTTGGGGGCGAGTACGATGTCGCCGGCGTCGCACAGCAGTTTCATCAGCCACGAATACGCTTGTGAGGTTGAGCTGAGCAGATACAGACGATTCGCATCGACCGGCTGCGCGTCAGGCAACGTGGACTCGCGGCGGCGTCTGTCTGCAAGGAAACCGGCCAGTTGCCGCCTGGCTTCGTATTGGCCGCGGGGTTGCGCAGCGTAGACGGTCGGCAAGGATTGCGGCGCGAGCGCGAACTTGGTCGGATTCGAATCGTTGAGTTTGTCAAGCGTGATGCCGTCCTCTTTGGCGGCTTGCTCCGCCCGGGCAATGGCATTCGGGGCGCTGATGTCTACTCGTGATGAAAATCGCACGCCACCATCCTAGCGCATACCCTCATCACGGCCATGGCCGGCAGCGGGCGAGGACTGTCCCGTGGAAGTCAGCGCCGCCAGACTCCCGCCCCGGCAGAGATGTCCCAAGCCAAACCGTCGCTCCAAACCGCCTCCAAATACGCGTTGTGGCCCGCCCCAATCATCTCGGGACGGGCCACAACCGATGCTTCAGCATCCTCCGACATCCCAACCGCATGCGTTCATCCGCATCCGGACCAGGATTCGCCGCAGAATCCGTTACTTGGCGGCTTCAGCGGCTTCAGCAGCCTTAGCGGCCTTGACGCTGGCGTAGTAGGCGGCACCGATGATACCTGCCTCATTGCGCAGCTTCGCCGGAACCATCGGGGTCTTGATATCGATGTACGGCAGGAACTTCTCGCTCACACGGCTGACGCCACCGCCGACCACGAACAGATCGGGGTTGAAGTACTTCTCCATGAGGCCGTAGTACTTGGTCAGGCGCTTCGCCCACTTCTTGTAGCTCATATCAAGCTTGTCGCGCACGGACGACGCCGCGTACTTCTCCGCGTCGCCCTTGCCGTTCTGCAGTTCGATATGGCCCAGCTCGGTATTCGGGATGAGCACGCCGTCGTAAATCAACGCGGTACCGATACCGGTGCCGAGCGTGGTCGCGATAACCAGACCATCCTGACCCTTTGCCGCACCGAACTGCTGCTCGGCGATACCCGCCGCGTCAGCATCATTGACGACAACCACCGGACGACCGCACGCCTTGGAGAATTCCTCGGTGACGTCCACGCCAATCCAAGACTGGTCGAGGTTCGCCATGAAATCAAGCGGCTTGCCAGGCTTGATCGGCGCCGGGAACGCGATACCGACCGGCGCGTCCTCAGGAACTTCAAAATGTTCGAGCTGCTGACGCACAATGTCTGCAACGGCCTGCGGAGTGGATTTCTCCGGGGTCAGAATCTTCAGACGCGGTTCAGCGAACTCACCCTTCTCCAAATTGACGGGAGCCGCCTTGATGCCGGAGCCGCCGATGTCAACGCCGAAAGCCTGTGCTGTCTCAATCATCTTTGACCTTCCTATGAGGTGATGGGGTGTATGAACCGGTACGGCGATTGTACCGCGCCCCCTGACCGAATGAAGCCGCGCCACGCCGAAAACCTGCAAACGCTTTCATCATTGTTCCCAAGTCTTCGGGCGACACGCGGCCAATCGAATTGCAAACGTGACTCCAACCGTCACTTCAGCGCGGGCATCGGCCGCCAATCGGGATCATGCAGCAACTTGTGCGAATCCCACCAGCCGCGCGCGATAGCGGACAGCCCACTGCGCAGGTGCCTCTTATCCACGGCAACCAATCGGATGACCTCCTTGATTGCGGTGGCAGCCGTACCGAGCGCGAACAACGCAGGGCGATAATCCCCATACACCATGAAATACCTCGCCATATACCCACGGTTGCGCATGATGTGATACCGGTTCATATCGGATGTGGAGTTCAACTGCCGCAGCCCGGCGATATTCCAGTTGTCGATATCGCGCGTACGGCGGATGATGACGTCCTTGACTTCGATCGGATTGGTGACTTTGCTGGCAAGATAGCCGTACATCGTGTCATCCCAGTAGATGAAGAACCGCCCGTCTGGGAAGCCGATTTTCTCGACGATGTTGCGGCGGAACAACCCGCCCTCGAAGCACATGGTGTTCATGAGCCGGTAGCCACGCGGCCCGAACGCCGCCGGGGCAATCGGATCGGGGATGCCCAGCGGGACGATGAAGTGATACTGCCAGTAGAACGGACCGCCGTCATAATCGTTGCGGCTGCCCTGGATCACGTCGTGATGGAGGGTCCATGGAGCGAGCTTTTCAATGGCATCCGGCAGCACCGCCACGTCGTCGTCCATGACCCAGAACCATTCGGCGCCGAGCTCATACGCTTTGCACACGCCGTTGCTGAAACCGCCGGAACCGCCGATGTTGCCTTCTTGTGGGAAGTACACCACACGGTTCATGTTGCCTTCCGTGTCAGCGATGGTCTGCCCCCATTGGGCGGTGACCGCGGCACTGAAATCTTCGACCATCGACTTGGTGGTCTCGCTGTGTTCGTTGTCCACGACGACAATACGCCACGGCGCGACGGTCAGCGCCTTGAGCGAATCGAACAGTGTCGCGAGCAGCTTCTGCCGCTTGTAGGTGACGATGACAATGGCCAGCTTGTCGATGGCGGCTTTCTTGGCGTGCTGTGATTGTGTCATAGTCACTATTCTTGCACTTACCCTCGCCGAACGCCGAATATCGAGCTTCGACTTGCGTTTGCTGCCGTCATACGGTATTGATGATTTCTGTAAGTTTCAGGGAAGGTGAAATTCCTTACTGGCGGTAACGACAAGCCGTCCGCATTGAGCGGCGGCGTTCCATGTCGAAGCCCGCGACCCG
Organism: Bifidobacterium thermophilum DSM 20210; assembly: GCA_000771265.1. Classification (GTDB taxonomy): domain Bacteria; phylum Actinomycetota; class Actinomycetes; order Actinomycetales; family Bifidobacteriaceae; genus Bifidobacterium; species Bifidobacterium thermophilum. Next base: position 6,835 of record JDUB01000012.1, on the reverse strand, counting down.
CGCAAGCGGCTGATCCGGTGGGAATCCGGAGCCAACGGTACAGTCCGGATGGAAGAAACGGAGCTCAGATGAGCATCTTTTCGCATACCCATATTCATGTACGTGCCATTGTCAAGGATGATGATCTGTCAGGAAGCGTCCAGCCTACTGATACCGCAGCTGATTCCCAGGCCACACCCGCAACCACGCCAGCAGCCACACCCGTGGCCGATGCAGCCGACGCAGCCGTGTCACCGAAAGACGCCCATTCGACCGGCGTCGGCGATTCCGGCCGCTGGTCAACCCGCCGCATCGCCATGTACGCATGCTTCGTGGCGTTGTCCATGGCGTTGAGTTTCGTTGAATTCCCGCTGATTCCGGGTGTTCCGTGGCTCAAATACGATCCGTCGGGCATCGTCGCGCTGGTCGCGGGCTTCGCTTACGGTCCTGCGGCCGCGCTGATCGTCAGCATCCTCGGGTTCGTCCCGCATCTGTTCATCAGCCCGTGGGGTACGCTTATGGCTTGGCTGGTCGCAATCGGGTTGTCCGTGCCGGCAGCAGTGATTTACCGGCGTATGCACACCCGTTCCGGTGCGGTGCTCGGTCTGGTCGTCGGCGCGATTGTCGCACTCGTGCTTGCGATTCTCGGCAATCTGGTCATCACCCCAATGTATGCGCATATGACCGTCGCCCAGGTCGCCGCATTGATTGTACCGGCGCTGCTGCCGTTCAATCTTGCGAAGTACGCGATCAACTGCGTAGTCACCTTCCTGATTTACAAGCCAATGTCTGAGCTGCTCAACAAGTCGGCACGCTGACCAACACGCAGGTCTGACCGTCCGGTGGCCACGAGCGTCGGGCGGCCAGACCCGCATCTCGTTCCCGGAACCTTCGATTCCCACATCATCGATAAACTCCATTGACGCACCACCCCTGCTCCCACGAAAGATACGGATACCGCACATCATCATGAATATCTCCCGGTTTTCCTCCCCTGCCCCGGATTCGGTCGCGACACCGACACCGGCTTCGGCGCAGGCGGACACGAACGTGAACGACAGGCAGGGCCTTGCCGCGAGCTTGCGCCATGTTCGCTACCGGTATTCCGGTGCACACGACTGGGCGCTCGACGGGGTGGACCTCGATATCCATGCCGGTGAATACGTGTGCATCGTGGGGGCCAACGGTTCGGGAAAATCAACGCTTGCCCGGCTTCTTGCAGGGCTTTCCGCCCCGGATTCGGGTATGATCACGTTAGACGGGCATCCGGTGTTCGATGCCGCCGGCGCGCATGCCGACCAGTACCGGCTCGCCCGGCATGATATCGGCGCGGTGTTTCAAAATCCTGAGGATCAGATTGTCACGACCATCACCGGCGACGATGTGGCCTTCGGACCGGAGAATCTGGGGATGAGCCGCCCGCGCATCGGCGATCAGGTCGCGCATGCACTCAAAGCGGTCGGCATGATGGAGCGTATCGAAGACGATCCGACGACGATGAGCGGCGGCCAGCAACAGCGCATCGCCATCGCCGGGATCATCGCGATGAATCCTGCGATGGTGGTGCTCGACGAGCCGACCGCGATGCTCGACCAGGATGCGCGTATCGGCGTGCTTGACATCCTTGACGCACTTCACCGGCGGGGGGCCACCATCGTGCATGTGACCCATCATGCGGACGAAGCGCATCGCGGCCAACGCGTCATCACCATGAGCGCAGGGCGGATCATCGACGATTCCACCGTTGCAACGCCATCCCTGGATGGTTATTCCAATTCATCAGAACATCCTGCCAAGAATGATTTCCGTCATCTGCTGCAAACAAGCGGCATGCCGGTCACGTGGCTACACCCTGGTTCAATCGACGGACGTACGCCGTTGCCGTCCGACACGTCGCCTGTGCAGGGGGTCATGTCCCTCGCCGCGGCGACACCCATGACCGCCGGTACCGATGCCGCCGGGATCCCTGGCACCGGTTCGCCCGATGCCGAAGAAATCCCTGCCGCGCACCCCCCGGCACCCGCGATCAGCGTGGACCATGTGTCCTTCACCCCCCAAGGCGCAGTCTCCCCCAGCGTGGATCGGTTGACTTTCTCCGTACGTTCCGGCGAAACCGTGGCGCTCATGGGCACCAACGGAGCTGGGAAAACCACGCTGATCAGGCTGCTGGCCGCCTTGGATCGTCCCGGCAGCGGCAATATCACCATCGACGGCATCCCTGTAGCCACAGATTACAGGTGTACTGGGAACGCAGACGAAAGGCGACCGACGCAACCGGCTGAACGATTGAAGTCCCGGCTGATGACTTGGCTCGCCAAGCCCAGGTCGGGGGTGCGCCCGTTGTCCCGCGCCCAACGAGTCCAGTTGAGACACCGGCTTGGACTGGTCATGCAACATCCGGAACGACAGTTGTTTGCACAGACGGTGGCCGAGGATGTCGCGTACGGCCCGCGCAATCTGGGGCTTTCCGAGCAGGAAGTCGCGCAACGTGTCGATGAAGCGCTGGAATTGCTGCATATCGGCGATATCCGCGACCGTTCACCGTTCAGTCTGTCCGGCGGGCAACAGCGACTTGCAGCCATTGCGGGGGTTATCGCCTGCCATCCGGACGTGCTGCTGCTGGACGAGCCGACGGCAAGTCTCGATGAGACGGCGAGCGCACGAATCCGCGGTTTGCTCGCTGATCTGCACCGCCGCGGGGTTACGGTGCTGCTGGTCACCCACAGCATCGACGAGGCACGCGCTGTTGCCGACCGCGTGCTGGTGCTTGAGTCTCCGACAAACGCCCGACAAAAGGTAACCCCGCAATCGGCAGACGAGCAGAAACCGGCGGACACACTACAATCGGAGGCATCCGCGGCGGCATCATCAGACGGTATCCCCGCGATTCCATCTGCCAATACCGCGGATATCCAACCTTCCAAAGCCCGGCGAACCGGCACCGGACGTTCCGCAATCGGCAAGCTTGACACCAGGGTGAAAGTGGTCGCGTTCCTGGCGCTCATGTTTTCGGCGTTCGCCATCAGTTCACCATACCAACTGGCCGTCGGCGCCATCCTGACCGCCGGTATCGTCGCCGCCGCGCGAATCAGCCCACTTCAATTGCTGGCGCGCATCCACATGTTCCTGTTCCTGTTTGTGTTCGCGGGTGCGCTGAACATCTTCTTCGTCCGCACAGGCACACCACTTGCTCATATCGGTCCCGTGCCTATCACCGATGACGGTGTGCACACGGCAATCATCTACGCCTGCCGCTTCGCTCTGGTGATTATTCTCGGCGCGGTGTATGTGGAGACGACAACGCCCACGGCGATGACCGACGCGTTCGAATCCCTCTTGTCCCCGCTCAAACGTTGCGGCATCCATGTCCAGGAGATAGCGCTGGTACTGAGTCTGGCGCTGCGGTTCCTGCCGACGCTGCGGGTGGAAATCATCTCCGTCGCCCAAGCGCAAGCGGCCCGCGGCGGCAGTATCGAAAGCGGTTCCCCGGCTCAGCGGTGCCGTGCGATGTGCGCGATCATCATGCCGGTGTTCGCCGCGTCGCTAAGGCATGCCGACAATTTGAGTCTTGCCTTGGACGCGCGTTCCTATGAGGAAGGCATCCATCGGACTCATTGGCATGAGATGCGAATGCACGCCCGCGATGGCGTGTTCTGTGCGGCTTGTGCCGTCTATGTGGCGGCATTGGTTCTCGTCGCGTTGCTGTGACGTGCGCTGTTTGTTGTCACGACCAAACTATTTGATGCCAATTCGCGCTGTCATCCCGTTGCGTCTACGACGACGTACACTCCCTGCATCCCTGCTAACAGCCATTAACATATTGCAGCGATTACAGCAGCTCACCTTGGATAAAGCCCGATGCACCGTCAGCATGATGATTATCCGGATGCCGTCTGCTTCTCTCCAGATGTCCCGCAGCGTCACTACGCCGACGCGGTTGCGGTGTTGCCCCACCTTGTTCTGTGCCAGCATCCTTGGGGTTCTCGGGCGGTGCCGCCCATCCGTCACGCTCCCCCGTCACCGCTGGGTGCGCGGCAAGATCGCGGTCAATCCAGGCCATAATCAATCCCGCCAGTTGATTGATCTCCTGAGCACTCAGTTCTCTGCCCCGCGGAATATGGTGCCATTTTTCGATGCATCCGCGGCAGCAGCATGCAGTGGCGTGTTGGGCGGTGAACACAGGATGACCACGCCAAGGCGTTTGTCTCCCGTCTTTCGCAGGCTGGGCCGCGCCAACCCGTTGGGCGAGCATCTCATGCGCGTGCCGGTCAATGAGTTCACGCCCTTTGCGCCTCGCATATTCAGCGTCGTGCGGACTCAACGTGAATGATGACCGGAATGACGAACGGGACAGCCGTTCCAACGTTTCGGCAACCCAATTGGCAGCTTGCCGAGCGTCGTTTTCGTCGATGCAATCGCCGGATTCGGTCGGCTGCCTTGCACCCGCAGGCAGATTGTCACTCACTGCGATCACGCTTCGTTACGCGTCTCGTGCGTGGGCGCGGCTGTGGACCGGTCGAACGTCTCGACCCGCTCATGCAAGTCATCTGCGATGCGATACCAATGCTGGACCGTATTCTCCAGAAAGAAGTAATACCTGATATACCCGATGAGCAGTCCCAGCATTGCCAAGTAGATGATGGTGGACACGGGAATCGTGGAGGGGATGAGCACCATGAAGGCGAGCGCGACCAAGAACACGGCGATGGTGATCATCATGACCCCCAAATGGATGAGCCGCTCATGCTGTAGCCATGCGAGCTTGCGCTCATGCCAATCCAACAGTCGACGGGGATCTTCACCTTGGTCGAGGCGCGTGGCGATGCTCTTTTCATGCCGTTTCGTCCATTCACGCAGATTCAAGCCGTATTTGTCCCGAGTGTCCTCCACGCGTCCCGTAGCTTGTTTTCTCGGTTGATCGCCATCCATCGGCATGCCTCCCTCGCAACAACGCATGCTTTCATCGTACTCGTCCGCGCTGCGGATACGACAGTGCTGCGCGGCGACCGGCGCAATTGCGGGAACAGTACGCAGAAACAATACATGGAAACCGGACGGTACTCAGAATGCACAATCGATATGCACGATTGAAAATGCATGATCTCATAGATATGCGCAGTTGAAAACTGCACTGGATTGTGGACGCACGAAATGGTGAACCGCGTGGGAATCACATGGCAGACGGCAACGCATCACGGAGGAGACAAGAGAAGATGCAGTCCGCTTCCAGTCTGCGTGGTGAACAGCAGACGATTCCTCACTGATGCCGTCAGTCGACCACGCACGTTCCGGCGTGCGCTGAAGCCGCCGCCTGGTCGGTTTGCGCATTCATCGCATATTCCGGGAAGCTTGCACCGGTGCTGTTCAAGGTGTCGCGGTTCGCCCCCAGATACATTACCGCGTAGGAATTCGTCATGCCCTCGTTCTCGACACGAAGCGGCGGAACGGATGTCTCGCAACGGGAATACACCAGATAATGGGCGATTTCATGGCGAAGCTCGTCAAGATACTGTGTCGAGCGAACGACATACGGGTACGCCTCATGGCCGGTGTTGACGAAGATGGTATCGGCTTTCCCTTCGCAAAATGCCGCGAATGCGTACCGATCCGCTTCCGTTGAAGGGCAGTAGTTGCCCATGCTCTGGAAATCGTAGTCGGCGTGCAGACCGGCGATTGACAGCATTTGTTCACCCGACTGCAGATAGGTGCCGTCCTGCCCTGTCTGTCCTTGGAAAGACGCGATCTGCTGTTCGATACTGTCCAATTGTTGAGGCGATGGCGCGTGATGGCTTTCATCTTGGGTAAGGACAATCTCGAAATAGGAGCCGGTCGCCGTGGTATGTGTCTGGATTGAGATGTTGTACGACTTGTGGATCTTAAAATCGTATTCAAGCTGATGCAAGTCGGCGAGCTTCGCCGTGTAGTATGTCGTGGCATCGTTGCGGTTCATGGAGCGTCTCGCATCACCGTATGATGTTGCTTCCAACATATGATCTAAGGCCTTGAGCCATGAATCAATCGCTGATTGGGCGTCCGGAAGCGCTTTGACATATTCATTGATCTGGGCTGCCGGCATGGCATGGTACTTGTCATGCATGGCTTTGATTTCGTTGATGTATTGACGGTATTGGTCGCATGAATCATACCGGTAGCCGATGATTCCGGTCGAATCCGATGAATCTGAAGACGCTGAGTCAGTCGGCTGCTGTTGGTTTTGCGTAGAACCGCTGGATGACGGCCGAGACGATGGAGAGCCTTGCGCATAGGTGATAGTCCTATCGTGGGATTGAGCTGAAGAAGGCTTGATGACACCGGCGTTGACGAGTCCGCAGAGTATCAGGCATATCACCACAATAACCGTGCAGATGTTATCAAGAACAGAACCATTAGACCAAGGCAGAGGGGAAACAGATGTCCTGTCAGATGTGGAGCGATGGGATCCGTGACGGCTACGAAACCCGCCCATGTTGCTCATATTCGGTACGAAGCCATTAGGCGAATCATCACCGTGATTATCATCATAGAAGTTCATTGATCCCCACCCGCGTCAGTGTTCATTGCAAATGCAAGCGATTGCATATGGAATACCATCATACCGCTCAAAGCCGATATTCAGCCGTTCCCACAGTAAATCAAATTTCACCGCACACCGGCTGAGGGATTCCTACAGCAGTAGTCTGCTCCACACGCTGATTCAGTGGGCATCGCATGCTGATTGGTGGGCCCGCACGCCGATATTGTAAGCACCCAACGCAAGGGCATTGCCACCTACATCTCCAAAACTGGTTACGCTAATGGGATGGTCTGGGATGGCCGGTTTGTATGTGGTGTGGGCCTGTCGTGTGTGTGGTGCCTC
>JDUB01000011.1 GCA_000771265.1 Bifidobacterium thermophilum DSM 20210 | reverse complement strand
CCGCGACCATCCGACCAGGCAAAACGGAATCTTGAGAATGTGAGGCAATAGTGAAAACAATAATCGCGGTGAAAGCAGCGTTTGCATTGCTTTCACCGCGATTATTGTGGAGCATAAGGAATCCACTGGGCTTCTGCGTCACGCTCCGTTTGCAATTATTGACCGGCCTTGCGGCCGGACGGTCATATCTCCTCGTTCGGCACTGTCGTGCCTCTCTCGGCGGGGCTACGTAGAAGCCCACCGGGCTTCTACGTCACGCCCCGCCCTTGAAGCCCATTTGGCGCCAGGCTTCGTAGATGGCGATGGAAGCACAGTTGGTAAGGTTCAAGCTGCGCAGGCTCGGGCGCATCGGCAGACGCACCTGCTCAGCCACATGCGGGCCGGCCATAATGTCCATCGGATCGGGAATATTGCCCGGTTCCGGGCCGAACAGCAGAATGTCGGTCGGCTTGTATTCGATGTCGGTGTACAACTTGGTGGCGTGCGCGGTGAAGGCGATGATGCGCGAATCGGGCATCGATTCCACCAGATCCTCGAAATTCGGGTGCAGCACCACATGAGCCATGTCGTGGTAGTCAAGCCCCGCGCGGCGCAGCTTGGTGTCGCGCAGATTGAAGCCCAACGGTTCCACCAGGTGCAGGATCGTGCCGGTTACGGCGCACAGGCGGATCGCGGAGCCCGTGTTGCCAGGAATGCGCGGAGAGTAGTAGCACAGGTGCGGCGTGGAGGTTTCCGCCTTGGCCGCATCCTTCGCGCTCAGCATGGCGTCCACCACGGAAATCGGGTTGCCGTGCGCGTCGGTCACCAGCTCGTCCGGCCCATAATTGGACTTGCGATACCCGTATTCGAACATCTTCTCGACTTGATCTTCGGGATTTGCTGCTTCGTTAGTCATGAATGCTAAGAATAGGAATGATGAACGACACCAAGAACCCTAACGCGGCCGATATCGCATTGCGCTTGGCCGCATGGTGGGAGACTGCCGCCCGTGACCTGCCGTGGCGCTTCGGCCGTGCCAGCGACTGGGGCGTCCTTGTTTCCGAAGTGATGAGCCAACAGACACAGATGAGCCGAGTCGTGCCATATTGGACGGCATGGATGGAGCGCTGGCCCGACGCCAGTGCCCTCGCCGGGGCGCCCAAGGCCGAGGTCATCACTGCTTGGGGGCGCCTGGGCTACCCGCGCCGTGCCTTGCGCTTGCAGGAATGCGCGCGCACCGTGGCCGAGCAATACGACAACCAGCTGCCGCACACCTATGATGAGCTGCTGGCGTTGCCGGGCGTGGGCGATTACACCGCCAGCGCGGTGATGAGCTTCGCCTTCGGCGAGCGCATCGCCGTGATCGATACCAATATCCGTCGTGTGATCTCGCGTGTATTCCGCGGCGAAGAATCCTTCGGCGGTGCGGCAAGTCCGGTGGAGCGCGAGACGGCGCGTCGCCTGCTTCCGGAAGGGGAGAGGGGGTCCTTGGTTTGGAACCAGTCGGTGATGGAACTCGGCGCGACGGTGTGCACCGCCAAGGCGCCGCTGTGCGATCGGTGCCCGATCGCCGGGCAATGCGTGTTCCTGCGTAATGGCAGGCCAGGCTTGGGGGAGCGGCGTACCCGGCCGCGCCAACGGTTCCAAGGCACGGACCGGCAGGTGCGCGGACTGGTGCTTGAGGCGTTGCGCGGGCTGCCGGCTGGCTCAGTATTGGAGCGCGAGCAGGCAGAACGGCTCTGGAAGGATCGTATCCAGCTTGACGCGTGCATCGCCTCACTGGATGATGACGGTCTTGTCGAGATGCTTGCCGACGGCTCGTTGCGCCTGCCGCAGTAGGTAGACTGGGGTACGTTATGACACAGGGCAAGAAGCGCAAGCGCAAACTCAGCAAGCGGCGGCGGGCGGTGTATCGTCGCCGTCGCATCGTCGTCGGTATCGCATTGGTATTGGCCGTTGCGCTGACGGTGTTCTGCGTGTACAGTCTCGGCCGTGGCATGGCGGCGATCGACACGACAATCCGACATGACGACCTCATGGCGGTGTCGCGCAAACCCGTGCCTGCTCCCAAGCAGAAAAGCAAGGTGAAGGATTGCACAGCGTCGAACGTGAAGCTGTCATTGCAATCGGATTCGCAGTCGGCGCCTGTGGGCGGGTCGATGAAATTCACTGCGACAATCGCGTTTGTTCCCAAAGACAGCAGCAGTTGCCTGATTGATGCTTCGGACCATTCGCGGGTCTTGACCATCACCTCGGGCGGCGACACCGTATGGCGTTCCGACGCGTGCGATGTCGATTCGCGTAAACTGCTGCTCGCGGCGGGGGACACCGATACGCAGACGATGACGTGGAATACGAATCGTTCCGGGCAAACCTGCACCGAGGATTCGAAATTGCCGAAGGTCGACGCGGGTACGTATACCGCGCAATTGTCGATGAGAGACCATCCGAAAATCGTCAGCAACAAGGTCACCATCACGGTCCAGTAGACGGGTGGGGTGCGGTGGCGCATGAATCATCCCACCACAACCGTGACGTCGAGCGTGTCGTGGTTGCGCATCGTATAACAATCGGTTATCCTATTGACTTTGCGTAAAGTGTGTCATATTGCGGGCATGCTGACAGTGAAGAAGCGCCCGCGAGCAGCATATAGTGGCCGTCCGCCCGCGTTTCCGGGGAACAAACGACAAAGCGAGCGATAAGGAACGTCCATTGGCTGCTGAACAAGCTACGACGAACACCACCAAAGTCATCGCACGTGCCGACGAGCATGACATCAAACTGCACAAGGCGTCGGATCGCGTGAATTTCGGCTCCATCCGTGAGCCCATCGATGTGCCCTACCTGCTGGGCGTGCAGACCGACAGCTTCGATTGGCTGATCGGCAACGAGCGCTGGAAGAAGCGCGTCGAGGAAGACGAAAAGAACGGCACCAACACCGTGCCGCACGTTTCCGGTCTTGACGAGGTCTTCCAGGAGATTTCTCCGATCGAGAACTTCACCCAGACCATGAGCCTGACCTTCTCCGACCCGTACTTCGAGGAGCCGCGTCACACGGTCCAGGAGTGCAAGGAGAAGGATTACACCTATTCCGCGCCGCTGTATGTGAACGCTGAGTTCGAAAACGGCGATACCGGCGAGATCAAGAGCCAGACCGTCTTCATGGGCGATTTCCCGCTGCAGACTCCGCACGGCACCTTCATCATCGGCGGCACCGAGCGTGTCATCGTCTCGCAGCTCGTGCGTTCTCCTGGCGTGTATTTCGACCGTCAGCAGGACCGTACCTCCGACAAGGAGGTCTTCGGCGCGAAGATCATCCCGAGCCGCGGCGCATGGCTCGAGTTCGAGATCGACAAGCGCGACGTCCTCGGCGTGCGCGTGGACCGCAAGCGCAAGCAGTCCGCGATCGTGTTCCTCATGGCCATCGGCATGACCAAGCAGGAGATCGCCGAGTCCTTCAAGGACTACCCGCTCGTGCTTGACGCGCTGGCGAAGGAAACCTCGATCAACACGCAGGACGAGGCCCTCGTTGACCTGTACCGCAAGATTCGTCCGGCGGACACCCCGACCCCCGAGGCTGGCAAGAACCTGCTGGATTCCTTCTACTTCAACACCAAGCGCTACGATCTGGCACGCGTCGGCCGCTACAAGATCAACCGCAAGCTGGGCCTTGAGCGTGATTACAACGATCGCAGCCTGAGCCGCGAGGACATCATCGCCACCATCAAGTACCTGGTGACTTTGCATGCCGGCGACAAGACCTTCCCAGGCATGCGCGACGGCGAGCCGGTCGATCTGCGTGTGGACGTCGACGATATCGATCACTTCGGCAACCGTCGTATTCGCCAGGTCGGCGAGCTGATCCAAAACCAGCTGCGCACTGGCCTGAGCCGTATGGAGCGTGTCGTGCGCGAACGCATGACCACCCAGGACGCCGAGGCCATCACCCCGCAGTCCCTGATCAACATTCGCCCGGTCAACGCGACCATCAAGGAGTTCTTCGGAACTTCCCAGCTGTCCCAGTTCATGGACCAGAACAACCCGCTGGCCGGCGTGACGAACAAGCGTCGTCTGTCCGCCCTCGGCCCCGGCGGCCTGTCCCGTGACCGCGCATCCATGGAAGTGCGAGACGTGCACCCGTCCCACTTCGGCCGTATGTGCCCGATCGAATCCCCTGAAGGCCCGAACATCGGCCTGATCGGCTCGCTGGCGACCTTCGGCCGCATCAACCCGTTCGGCTTCATCGAGACCCCGTACCGCAAGGTCGTCAACGGCCATGTGACCGACGAGGTCGTCTACATGACCGCCGACCGTGAGGCCGAGCACGTCATCGCGCAGGCCAATCAGGAGCTTGACGAGAACGGCAACTTCGTCTCCAAGGAAGCCCTTGTGCGTGACGCCCAGGGCGAAGCGGAAGATGTCCCGGTCGAGATGGTCGACTACATGGATGTCTCCCCGCGTCAGATGGTGTCCGTCGGCGCCTCCCTGATTCCGTTCCTCGAGCATGATGAAGGCCACCGAGCGCTGATGGGTACCAACATGCAGCGTCAGGCCGTCCCGCTGGTCAAGTCCGAGCGCCCGCTCGTAGGTACCGGCTCCGAATGGCGTGCAGCCGTCGATTCCGGCGATGTGATCCTCGCTGAGAAGGATGGCGTGGTCACCTACGTGTCCGCCGACATCATCCGCACGATGAACGACGACGGCACGCAGTCCAGCTACAAGCTCGCCAAGTTCCAGCGTTCCAACCAGACGACCTGCTACAATCAGGTCCCGCTTGTCAAGCATGGCGAGCGGGTGGAGAAGGGCACCGTCCTCGCTGACGGCCCGGCCACCGAAAAGGGCGATCTGGCGCTCGGCAAGAACCTGCTCATCGCGTTCATGCCGTGGAACGGCTACAACTACGAGGACGCTGTCATCATTTCGCAGCGTCTGGTGCGCGACGACACCCTGTCCTCGATCCACATCGAGGAATACGAGATCGACGCTCGTGAAACCAAGCTCGGCGCTGAGGAAATCACCCGCGACCTGCCGAATGTCGGCGAGGACGCGATCGCGAACCTCGACGAGCGCGGCATCATCCGCATCGGCGCCGAAGTCGAAGCCGGCGACATCCTCGTCGGCAAGGTCACGCCGAAGGGCGAAACCGAGCTGACTCCGGAAGAGCGCCTGCTTCGCGCCATCTTCGGCGAGAAGAGCCGTGAAGTGCGTGACACGTCGCTGCGCGTGCCCCACGGCGAAACCGGCACGGTCATCGCGGTCAAGGAAATCACCCGCGAAGACGCCGAAGAAGACGGCGACGAACTGCCGAACGGTGTCAACCAGATGATCCGCGTGTACATCGCGCAGCACCGCAAGATTACGCAGGGCGACAAGCTGTCCGGCCGCCACGGCAACAAGGGCGTCATTTCCCGGATCCTTCCGGAAGAGGATATGCCGTTCATGGCTGACGGCACCCCGATCGACATCATGCTCAACCCGCTGGGCGTGCCGAGCCGAATGAACCTCGGCCAGGTGCTGGAGCTCCACCTCGGGTGGATCGCTCACGCCGGATGGGATATCAGCATCGATCCGGATGTCGAAGCCGCTTGGAAGAAGTATGTGCCGCAAGGCGCCGAAAAGGGCGCGCCTGGCACCCCGGTCGCGACCCCGGTGTTCGACGGCGTCCGTCCGGACACTTTGAAGGGCTTGCTCAAGTGCACGCTGCCGGACAAGGACGGCAACAAGCTCGTGGGCGAAGACGGCAAGGCGCAGCTGTTCGACGGCCGCACCGGCGAGCCGTTCCCGAAGCCGATCTCCGTGGGCTACATGTACATGCTCAAGCTCCACCACCTGGTTGACGACAAGATCCACGCGCGTTCCACCGGCCCGTACTCGATGATCACGCAGCAGCCGTTGGGCGGCAAGGCCCAGTTCGGCGGCCAGCGCTTCGGCGAGATGGAGGTGTGGGCGCTCGAAGCGTACGGCGCCGCCTACACGCTGCACGAGATGATGACCACCAAGTCCGACGACGTCGACGGCCGCGTGCGCGCCTATGGAGCCATCGTGAAGGGCGAGAACCTGCCGCCGGCAGGCATTCCGGAGTCCTTCAAGGTGCTTCTGAAGGAAATGCAGTCGCTCGCCCTGAACGTCGAGGTACTGAATGCCGACGGTCAGGCGATCGACATGCGCGAGGAAGACGACGACCCGGCTTCCAACTCGAACGATCTCGGCTTCAACATCGGTGCCCGCCCGGACGCCTCCGCCAAGGAGGACCAGGCAGCACAAGAGCCCGAGTACAAGTGACGACACGGCCGTCAGCTTCCGGCTCGAAGACGGGCCGGAAGCAGACGGCTCCCACAAACGTGATGGAAACAATTTCAAAGACAGGAATCAAGAGTGCTGGACGTCAACGCATTTGACAAGCTTCGCATTGGCATGGCCACCGCCGACGACATCCGCGGCTGGAGCTATGGCGAGGTCAAGAAGCCTGAAACCATCAACTACCGTACCCTCAAGCCCGAGAAGGACGGTCTGTTCGGCGAGCAGATCTTCGGCCCGACCCGTGACTGGGAGTGTGCATGCGGCAAGTACAAGCGCGTGCGCTTCAAGGGCATCGTGTGCGAACGCTGCGGCGTGGAAGTCACCCGCTCCCGCGTGCGCCGCGAACGCATGGGACACATCGAACTGGCAGCCCCGGTCACCCACATCTGGTATTTCAAGGGTGTTCCGAGCCGTCTGGGCTACCTGCTGGACATCGCTCCGAAGGACCTGGAGAAGGTCATCTACTTCGCGGCCTACATGGTCACCGAGGTGAACGAGGAGCAGCGCCACCAGGATCTGCCTGACCTGCAGGATGAGTTCGACAATGAAATCGCCAACCTTGAGCGTCGTCGCAACAGCGACATCGAGGCGCGTGCCAAGAAGGTGGAAGAGGATCTGCACGCTCTCGAAGAGGCTGGCGAAGCCAAGGGCAGCGCACGCGCCAAGCTGCGCAGCGGTGCCGAGCGCGATATGGCGGCGATCCGTCAGCGCTTCGACGACCAGATCCAGCGTCTGACCGCCGTTTTCGACCGGTTCAAGACCTTGAAGCCCGGCGATATGGAAGGCGACGTCGACCTGTGGCGTGAGATGAAGGACCGCTACGGCGATTACTTCGACGGCTGCATGGGCGCCGAAGCCATCAAGAAGCGCCTGCAGGACTTCGATCTGAAGGCCGCCGCTGAAGAGCTGCGCGAAGAGATCGACAAGGGCACCGGCCAGCGTAAGGCCCGTGCGCTCAAGCGCCTGAAGGTCGTCAACGCTTTCCTGACCACCGACAACAAGCCTGAGGCCATGGTGCTCGACGTGATCCCGGTCATTCCGCCGGATTTGCGCCCGATGGTCCAGCTGGACGGCGGCCGTTTCGCGACCTCCGATCTCAACGATCTATATCGTCGTGTGATTAACCGCAACAACCGTCTCAAGCGTCTTATTGAGCTTGGTGCCCCGGAGATCATGCTCAACAACGAGAAGCGCATGCTCCAGGAAGCGGTCGACTCCCTGTTCGACAACGGCCGTCGTGGCCGTCCGGTCACCGGCGCGTCGAACCGTCCGCTGAAGTCCTTGGCCGATATGCTCAAGGGCAAGCAGGGTCGTTTCCGTCAGAACCTGCTCGGCAAGCGTGTGGATTACTCCGGCCGTTCCGTGATCGTCGTCGGCCCGAGCCTGCGTATGCATCAGTGCGGCCTGCCGAAGCCGATGGCGCTCGAACTGTTCAAGCCGTTCGTCATCAAGCGTCTGGTGGATCTCAACTACGCGCAGAACATGAAGAGCGCGAAGCACCTGGTCGATCGTGCCGACCCGGCGGTGTGGGGTGTACTCGAAGAGGTCATCTCCGAGCATCCCGTGCTCCTCAACCGTGCACCTACACTGCACCGACTGGGTATTCAGGCCTTCGAGCCGATCCTCGTCGAAGGCAAGGCCATCCACCTGCCGCCGCTCGCATGCGCCGCATTCAACGCGGACTTCGATGGCGACCAGATGGCAATCCACCTTCCGTTGAGCGCCGAGGCACAGGCCGAAGCCCGCACGCTGATGATGGCATCCGACAACATCCTGAAGCCGGCGGACGGTCACACCGTCACCATGCCGAGCCAGGATATGATCCTCGGTCTGTACTACCTGACCACAGTGGTCGAGGGCGCCAAGGGCCAGGGTCGCGTCTTCGGATCGTTGGACGAGGTCATCATGGCTCTCGACAAGCATGACATCGACATGCAGGCCAAGGTGCTGATTCGTATGCCGAAGGACTTCGTGCTGCCGACCGGTTGGGAGCCGGGCGAGCTCAAGGTCACCGACCCGGAGCCGGGCAGCCCGGATGTCGTCAAGGAAGAACGCTTCTCCGACGGCAGCTACCTGTTCGCCACCTCTTACGGACGCATCCTGTTCAACGGCACCCTGCCGGTGGACTACCCGTTCATCAACGAGCAGGTTCCGAAGGGCCGTCTGGCCAAGATCGTCGATGATATCGCCACGCGCTACTCCACCCAGCAGGTCGCAGCCTCCCTTGACGCGCTCAAGGACCTCGGCTTCACGCGCGCACCGTGGTCGGGCGTGACGATGGCGTTCTCCGACATCGTCGAGCCGCCGGATCGCGAACCGATCATCAAGGATTACGAAGGCCAGGCCGCGAAGGTCAACTCCCAGTTCGACCTCGGTCTGTTGACCGACGAAGAGCGCCGCCAGGAGCTCATCAACCTGTGGACGGAATGCACCGACAAGGTCGCGGAAGCCATGCGCGACAACTTCCATGATGACAACAATGTGAACATCATGGTCCAGTCCGGTGCGCGAGGCAACTGGATGCAGATCCGCCAGATCGCGGGTATGCGAGGCCTCGTGGCGAACCCGAAGGGCGAGATCATCCCGCGTCCTGTCAAGTCCAACTACCGTGAGGGCCTGTCCGTGCTCGAGTACTTCATCTCCCAGCACGGCGCACGTAAGGGTCTGGCCGATACCGCACTGCGTACCGCAGAATCCGGTTACCTCACCCGTCGTCTGGTCGACGTCGCGCAGGAAGTCATCGTGCGTGAAGAGGATTGCGGCACCAAGCACGGTCTGGTCATGAAGGTCGCCGAGCGTGACGAGAACGGCAACCTCGTGCTCGTCAAGGCGGCCGACGGCGGTCCGTACTCGCGTCTGCTCGCTGAGGATGTGCTCGACCCGAAGACCGGCGAAGTGCTGTACAAGCGCGACGAGGCCATGTCCATGGACGTGCTGCGTGACATGGTCGCCCACGGTGTGGAGGAAGTCAAGGCACGGTCCGTGCTCACGTGTGAATCCAAGCGTGGCGTGTGCGCGAAGTGCTACGGCTGGTCGCTGGCCACCAACACGCTGGTCGATGTCGGCGAGGCTGTGGGTATCGTCGCGGCCCAGTCCATCGGTGAGCCTGGTACCCAGCTGACGCTGCGTTCCTTCCACTCCGGCGGTGTCGCTTCGGCTTCCGATATCACGCAGGGTCTTCCGCGTGTCACCGAGTTGTTCGAAGCCCGTACGCCTAAGGGCGAAGCCCCGATTACGGATTATGCCGGCACCGTCAAGGTGCAGGACACCGATCGCGGTCGCCAGGTCACGCTGTCTCCCGACGACGAGGGCGTTGAGCCGATTGTGTACCCGGTGTCGCGTCGCGCGCCGCTGATGGTCAAGGACGGCGACCATGTCGCCGCCGGCACCCAGCTGTGCGAAGGCTCCGTCGATCCGAAGAAGATCCTGCGCATCCTCGGCCCGCGTGCCGCTCAGGTCAACATCGTCGAGGAAGTGCACAACGTGTACCGCTCTCAGGGCGTGGATATCCACGACAAGCACATCGAGGTCATCGTGCACCAGATGCTGCATCGCGTGACCGTGCTCGACGCGGGCGACACTGCGCTGCTGCCGGGCGAGCTCGTCGATCGCCAGAAGTTCCAGGAGATCAACAAGCAGACCATCAAGAACGGTGGCAAGCCGGCCGCCGGCCGTCCGGAGCTCATGGGTATTACCAAGGCTTCGCTCGCCACCGATTCTTGGCTGTCCGCGGCATCCTTCCAGGAGACCACGCGCGTGCTCACCGAAGCCGCCCTGAACGAGAAGGAAGACGATCTCAAGGGCCTCAAGGAGAACGTGATCATCGGCAAGTTGATTCCGGCCGGCACTGGTCTGGCGCGTTACCGCAACGCGACGGTTGAGCCGGACAAGGCGATCCGCGACACCATCTACCCGAACTTCGGGCTGGGTGGCGACACCGACGCTCCGCTCGACTTCGGCGACGAGAATGGCGACATCGACCTGTCGAACATTGATTTCGGCGACATGAAGCTCGGCGGCGATTTCAACCCTGACGACTTCAATGCCGGCGATTTCAATCCTGACGACTTCCTGGACGACCAGGGCGGTCAGGAAGATATCGACAACGCCGGTGATGATGCGTCTGGTGACGCAGCCAAGGGCGCTGATGGCGCCGACGCTGACGGTGCCGATGACACTGACGATGACGGGCAGCAGGCCTGATCGACCTGTGATCCGCCGGGCGCGCTGAGAGCGCTCAGTATTTTCGAGTCGGGCCGGGTGACTGTGGAAACGCAGTCGCCCGGCCCGACTCGTGTATGTCGGGGGTATGCGACTGACGCGTCGCATGGCTGGCGGGTGCCGCCGGGGTTGGTGGCTGATTAGTTGGCTATCTTGTTGTGGTGTGACTGGCTGGTCGCATGATGGTTGGGTTCTGGCTGGTTTCCGCGGTTATGGTGGGGTATCTCGGTGTTGTGTGACTGGTGGGTTGCATGGCGGCTGGGGACTTGCTGTTTTTCTCCTTGGGAGTTGGGGTATCTCGATGGGGTGTGACTGACGCGTCGCATGGCGGGGAGGTGCCGACGTGGTTGAGGGTTGATTGGCTGGTTATCTTGTTGTGGTACGACTAACGCGTCGCACGGCAGAGTTGTTCGCAGTGGGACCGGACGGTATCATCAATGATTCTGGACAGTTGCGGCAAGGATGGTGAACGCAGCAGTCAGCAATGTTCGCGACACCAGGCTTCCGCATACCGCGTTCGCCCATAGCGAGCGATGCGACATGCGAGAACACGGAAGATTAGGGGGAGTTGGAGGAAGGGACAAGCGGAACCACATCTGCGTCGGAAGCTGCGGAACGCAATCAGCAGTAAGGAATGCAGAGGAGTGCGCGGGAACGTTGGGGAATACTCGGGATTGCTCGGATAATGATTGAGCGCACGATGCAGGTCACCATGATGTAGTTTTCGCTACACTACAGACGAAAATGTAGTAAGTCGTTTGACTTGGTCGCAAGTGCGTTCTATAAATAGGGGGGGGCGATGAGGAAATAGAAATGCATTGAAGCTGTACCGGCTTGAAGAAGTCGGCGCGCTGCTGAAATGTATCCCCAGTCCCAACGGAATGTTTGCGTAACCATTTGATCGCAATCAATCGATTGGCGGACAATCACAGGGGGTGAGAGCATGGAGCACGAACGCCATACCGCATGCGGCGAATCGCCCGCGAGCCGCAGACCAGCAACAGACCGGCGGCGCGGCGTTGCCCGGTTGCCGTTTGTCGGCATTTCGTCAAGTAATATCATGATGAGCCGCGCCCATGCCCGTCATGGCGCAATGACTTCCATCCGCGCCCGTCATGCCGCCACCCTTCGCTCGGGTGTGAAGCGGCTGTGGGCGTGCGTTGTGGTCATCGCGCTGCTGGTGACCGGCGCTGTGTTCGCTATGGGCTGGAAACCGGCCTCGGCATTCGCCAACGATTCCACAGAAACGCCGGCGTCAATGTCATCGTCATCAGACGGTTCAGACAACTCAACAGGTTCAGCGGACGCGACCCCCGGCACCTGCACCGAAAAAACCGTCGCACTGGGCGGCGGCAGCACCTCACTCGCCCAAGCCGACACCGGCGTGGCGACGTACGTCGGCAAGGACATGTACATCGGCGGCAAGCCCTCGAACTTGAGCTCGCTTGAAAACGCCACCGGTCCGGACGGCACCTATGCGGCGGAAGCGGAGGGATTGACCGTCGTCAACGGCAAACTCGCGATGAAGCAGATCAAGAACAGTTGGGGCGGCATGGGCTTCCGCTTCGGCAACACGGGGTATGGCACGCAGTATCGGCCTGCCGCAAATAAAACCGTGCTTGCGGTCGGTCGCCGCAACGGTCACAGCGTCACTCTTGGCGCCGGAGCCGATGCAGGTGAGATTGCGGTACTGGCGTGGAACGCACCCGACAACACCTTCACAACCGACACCAACCGCGGCAGCCATATGAATCTGGGCGGCGGCTGGGTGGGATTCCCCGCGGGCGGCGAAACCGAGAATATGAACTACAACATCCGCATTGCAGGCCCCGAGACCTATGCGTGGGGCTACCCGTCCGTTGTTGCACCATCGCTGTACCAGTACAACAAGGACACGCTCAACTCGAACGGCGTGGGAACTATTCAGCCATTGCCGGCAAGCCAAACTAACCAGTTTGCGCAGGATTTCACGGTGAACGGCACCGATTACAGCACCTTCGGCTCGCAAATTAGGCAGGATTCGGACGATCTTTCCGGCTTGACGCCCACAGGTGCCGTGTCGTATGACATCGCGCCGCGTCCGAACGAGGACTACAAGAGCTCGAAGAGCAACTACCAGATTGATAATGTCAACTACAAATACGATTGGTTCGCCAGTGAAGTTTGGAATGCCAATCCGGTAGAGACATATGAATATGTGATGAATGATTCTTCGCTCGACAATGAGAAATTGATTACCTTCACCGGTGATGGCCACTCTTCGCTGCAAGTGTTCGACTTGCCTGCCAGTGAACTGAACACGTCAACATCCACCGGCATTGACTTCTGGTTCCGCGGGATTCCCGAAGACGCTTCGGTCATCGTAAACGTGACTGGTAGCCAATCCGTCGATTTCCATAACGGATGGCGCTTCTGGTGGGGTGGGGACGCGAGTACATCCGATGACACCTTCATCACCCAGGCGCCCAGCAGTGTCTACAATCTAGACAGTGCAAATAACGGCGTCCGCGATATTTCCAATGATTACGCGCGACAGAGCAATTCCGACGCCGATCGTGTGGCCGAATATTCCAAGCGCGCTCAGCAGGTGCTCTGGAACTTTACGGATACCCCTTCACTGACGATTCTTGGTGGTCAAGCGACAGGAACACAGTATTCGAAGGCGTCTTCGGAAGCTTATTTTCCAAAGAAGAAGGGCGCGATGACGGTGTCTGACGATCCCAGCGCCACTTGGATGGGGTCGGTCCTGTTGCCGAACGGTGACTTTGAATCGCATGTCTCCACCGCAGGGCGTGTCTATGTCGGCGGCGATTTCCAGATGTACAATCCGACGCCGGTGTCCTTCGATAACAAGAAACTATTCGTCAACTGGGAGGGCGGCAATTCCGCCTCCGCGATTGATATGGACCAGGTACGCTACAATCTGCCGTGGAGCGGGCAAATAACCACGCAATGCTCGATGCTGCATTGGCAGGTGGCCAGCGACAAATCCGGCAACCCGTTGCTAGGCGGTTCGTCATGGGGTGTGTACGCCTCTCCTGATGACGCGCGCGACGACAAGAATCCGATCACCACCGTCACTGACGATGGAAGCAACGATTGGGATTCGACGCCGGGCGTAATCACGTTACAAGGCGTGACGCCCAAAGCCGTGTATTATCTGCGTCAGCTCGGGGCGCAAGGCGCGTACGACGTCAGCCCGTACATTTTCGGTGTCACTGCCGCCTACACTGCAGATACTCCGAACTGGGTCGGCTATTCGCTTGACGAGAACAACTCGTGGAGCAGCACGCAGGGACTCGTACAGATTGACGGCAATCCGGCAATCGTCAACCATTACGATCCGACCATCAGCTGGAAGGTCGTCGACGATTCTGATCCATCTCGTACCGGTGTGGCCGGCGCGACATGGAAGGTGGAACGGCTTGACTCCTCCGGAAACGTCGTCGAACACTGGACGGTCGCCGACAACACGCGCGGATCGGTTTCTTGCAATGCGTCCACCGCCTCGTGCGACGCCGACCCGTCCCGTGGCATCGTCACCCTGCACACTGACTCAAGCGGCTCCACATTGGCGGACGGAACCTACCGGATCACTCAACAGCCCGCGGGCAACGGCTTCGTCGCAGACGGCACACAGTACACATGCGCGCTGACGGGCGGCATCGCCACATGGAGCGGGCATAACGCAGGCGAACCGCTGACGATCGGCAATTCGCGTGTCGGTGGTACGGCGACTTGGAAAGTGACGAATACCAGTAAGGACGCGCTCGGCGATTCGCAGTGGACCATTACCCAGACCAGCGCGGTCCGCTACGATGCCAACACCGGAACGTACGCCTACCAGCCGATTGCTGCTGATGCCCGCCATGCCGTCGCCGTCGTTGATTGTGCTGATGGGCAGAGCGGGAACGTCGCGTCGACCGACGGGTGTACGGCAACGGGAACCGGGGTGCTCGCCGACGTCGACCATGAGCGCGGCAGCCTTACGGTGGATTCGCTTGACTGGGGAAGCTACGAAATCCGGCAGACCGCCGCGGTGAAAGGGTACCACACCGACACGCGGGTGGCCACGATTACGGTCGGCCCGTCGGGAACCGATGCCATCAACGCCGACAGCGGATTCGAAGCGCTGACAACCGCGGCGGACGCCGGAACATGGGTCGATACTTCGGACGTGCTGTTGCCCTACGCGGGTGGCCGCGGCGGACATTGGCCGGTCGCGCTGATCGCGCTGGTCGCCGGTATCGCGGCGTTGCTGCTTGCTGTGACCATTCGGCTTAGGGGCAGGAGGCACGCATGACGGAGATGATTCGATTGCGGGCATCTGCCCGTGCACTTGGGTAAGACGCGGCGTCGTTAAGGCGTTGCGAAAACACAAGACCATCACAAAGTAGAGAAAGGAACATCATGAGAAAGACAACCAGCCGATTCGCGGCGGCCATGTTGGCCGTCGCCACGCTCGCCGCATCCGCGGTGATGGCGGCGGCACCCGCACATAAGGCACAAGCTGTGACGACCGCTTGGCCTACTTCGGAGATCGTTGTTCATGGCGCCATGCAAGGCGCGACTTTTGAAGCCTACCGTCTGCTCAATTCCACAGATGACGGTACGAATTACTCATACACGCTGCGTGACCACCGCGATTCGAGCAACAGCGGTATCTCGGTGAGCGACAACGATACGAAGATTACAAAGGTACTAACGGATGTAACCGGAAAGACCAGCGCGAGCGACATCTATGATTTGCTGAACGACATGACGTCAGACTCGCTCGCCCTGGAACGGCAGATGAAAACCATCTACCAGGCAATCAAAGCGGACCCCACCATCACTCAAGATGGAACCGCGACCGCAAATAAAGACGATACACAAAATGCCGGTGCCTACCAAGCGACGTTCACGGACATGCCGCAAGGCTACTATCTGATCGCGCAGACGAACGACAGCAGCGCTGCCGGGTCCACCGTCTCCCTGCTGATCGCCAATACCGCGAACAGCACGAAGGACGCTGCTGGAAACCCTAGTGTGAATGTGAAGGTGAAAACCGATACCGTCCAGCTTATGTCTGCGACAGATCAGGGTGAGGCTGCCGCGCGATACCAGGATGATGTCGCGGTCGGCACGTACTTCACATGGAGCGCTACCGGTACGTTGCCGGCCAATTATGCGCTCTATGAAGCCTATAAGTACGTGTTTACCGTGAAGCTCCCCGCAGGTGTCGCCGCGCGCTTCACAGATACCAATGATTGCCCGGCGGTCAACGCTTCCGTGGTCAATAACGGTAAGGATACGCCGATCGCTTCCAGTGCCTTCACCTCAGCGAAACTCGTGCACGGAACCGGTTGCACCTATAGTTTCGACAATCTGAAAACTGCGCAGCCTTCGCATGCCGCGGACTCGCTCACCATCGCCGCGGGCATGAAGATCCGTCTGAGCATGCAAGCGCACCTCACGTCGGACGCGGCTGTCGGCAGCAAGGGCAACATCATCAGCTCAAGGGTTGCTATTCCAACAATCCGCTCGATTCCACCATGACCGGTACCACCGCCGCAAGCACCGCGACCTTGTACACCTACAAGCTGACCGTCAAAAACACTGACAATGCTGACAAGCCGTTGTCGAATGGCGCGAAATATTCGCTGTACCGTTGTAATGGCACGGCTTGCAACACACCGGTCGGCACTGAGACCTCGGTCTCGTATGACACCTTAAGCAAAACAGCGACGGCCGTGTTCAACGGACTGGACTCCGGAGCCTACGAATTGCGTGAAACCGGCATACCGGCAGGCTATTCAGGCACAGATCCGGTGCAGTTCACGGTGACTCCAACATTCAACAACGGTACCGTCACGCTGAAAAGTAGTAATGATTCCGTCGTCGTCAATCCCGATGCATCGCTGACCATCACTGTGAAGAACACATCCGGCGGCGGCTTGTTGCCATCCACCGGCGGTGTCGGTGTCATCATCCTGTATGTGTGCGGCCTGTTGCTGGTCGCCGGTGCACTTGCCGGCATCATCGTGGCTGCACGTCGCCGCAATCGCGAATAATCTGACGGTATGACAGATAACGCGGCAGAGCCGAACGGCGCTGGAGCCGTTTTGTCTGATGAAGACAGGACGGCCCGGCGCCGTTTCGGCGTATATGACGCGGTGATTGCAGCACTCCTCGTCGTCCTGATCGTGGGATTGTGCCTTCTGGCGTACCCGACGGTCAGCGACTGGTGGAATCGTTGGCATCAATCCGCGGCGGTCGCAGGCTACGTGGGCCGCTCCGACAGTCTCGCCGCCGCCCAGCGCAAGCAGGCAATCGACCAGGCGAGAGCGTACAACGCGTGGCTCGCCACAACCCCCGGCCGGTGGCATCCAAGCGCCGAAGACACCCGCCGCTACGACAGCATGCTGAATGTCACCGGCGATGGGGTGATGGCCTACCTGAGCATACCGAAAATCCACGTGCAACTGCCGATTTACCACGGCACCGACCAGTCGGTGCTGCAGGTAGGCGTCGGGCATCTCGAAGGCACGTCGCTGCCGGTCGGCGGTCCCACAACGCACGTCGCCGTGTCCGGACATACAGGATTGCCTTCCGCGACATTGCTCAGCAACCTCGACCAGTTGCGCACCGGCGACACGTTCGCCTTCCATGTGCTGGGGGAGACGTACACCTACCAAGTCGACCAGATCGATGTCGTGCTGCCTGACGATCTGAGCAAACTCGCACTCGACCATGGCAAAGACGAGGCGACCCTCATCACCTGCACGCCATACGGGGTTAACACGCACCGCCTCTTGGTGCGCGGACACCGGATACCAAACCGGCCTGACCATACGGCGTACGACACGCCGAACGCCATGCTGGCGAGGTTGTGCGGCCTTGGAGCAGGGGTCGGTACGCTCGCCGTGGGCTGGTTGGTGCTGCTGATTGCCGGGTGGCGGTGGCGTAGACGGGTAGGGCCGATTCCGGTGCGGCACCGGGGTGTGATGAGACGCTGAGGCGTTGTGCTGGGGTGGAGTTGAGCCGGGTTTGCGTCGTGACGAGGTTGGTACGCTCGCCGTGGACTGGTTGGTGTCGTGCCAGCCGTCGGTTGTGCTGGGTTTGGCACCGTGCCGGACGAAGGTTGCACCGGATTTAACGTCTTGCCGGACGACGGTTGCAGCAGATGTTCCACTTCAAATCATCGGCGTGTCGCGCACATATGATGGATTTCATAGGAGGTACATCTATGCGAAGCAACACGACGTTCGGCGGGCGCAGTGAAAGCGGGCAGCCCTGCGATGATTTGGTGCGGGCGTTGCTCGCCGGCACGCTGACGAACGGCTCCGGGGACCCTACCCGGACGCTGGTGGTTTTGGGGGCGCCTTGCAGCGGCAAAACGCAGTTTGCCTATCGCGCGCTGCTTGAGGGCATTCGCACGTTTGGGGACACGCGCGCGGTGATGACCGTATCCGGTCGCGTTGCGGCGGATGCTTTGGGTAACGAGGCCATTCGTGCGCTCGGGGCGTTTTCTCAGGCCCGTCCGGTGACAACCATGTCGGCGCTCGCGTTCAGGGCAATTACGGCAGTGCGGTCGGCCGAGGGCAAGGCGTTGCCGCGTCTGCTCAACGGTGCCGAACAAGATGCGCTGCTGCGTTTGGTGGTTGCCGAGCATATTCAGCATGCCCGTAGTGGTGACGAATGCCCCACATGCGCGCTGTTGCGCGAGTATTTCGCCCAGGAATCCTGGGCGGATATGGTCTGCGATCCAGTATCGCAGCAAGGTGCGCGCGCAGGCGCAAACCTGAGCGGGGTTTCCGGGCGTGGTGCGGCATCGGAATCCACATCGCTGGCGATATTCACCAAAGGTATCAGCGACGCGTTCATCATCCAGTTGCGCGATATCATCTCCCGCATCAATGAGCTCGGACTGCGTGAGCCAGACGAGCAGCCGCTGATTGGGCGCTTGCACACGATTGCCGGGGCAACGGGGGCTTCCGGCGCGGGTATGGGGCCGCAGGCGAAACGGCTTGATGTCCAGTGGCGTCTTGCCTTCGCATTGCGGCAGGAATATGCGGCGGCGATCGAGCACAATTATCCGGGGCAATACCGGCTTGACCCGTCCATGCTGCTTGTTGAAGGGGCGCTTGCGGTGCCCTCGTTGAGCGGGGATGATCTTCCCGAACTCATTGTGATCGACGACGCACAGGATTTGACGCTCGCAGGTCTCGCTTTTCTCGAACAAGCGACCGGTGCCGGTGCGCGGTTGCTCATTGTGGACGATCCGGACGAATCGGTGCAGGCGTTCCGCGGGTCGCATCCGGAATATGCGTTGGGGCGTCTGTTGGCGGCGGAGGGCGTATTCCATGCCGCGGTAGGCGCGCTGGACAAGCCTGAGCAGGGTGGGTACCGTAGTCTGGTCGTTTCACGGGTGAGCCTCGACATCGCCTCTGAAGAACAACTCGATATGCCGATTCCGGAACGTCCGTGGAAGAACGCGGTCGTGCCCGGAAGCTATCCAATCGCATCCATCAACACTGAAACGTCGGACGGGAGCATCACTGACCATACCCAGGATGGCAGCGTGGACACCCGGCTGTATGCTTCGGCGAATGAAGAGCTCGAAGCTGTGGTCGCTGCCATCAAGGCAGAGCATCTCGATCATGGGCGTGTGTGGAATGATATGGCGGTTATCGCGCATGACAACGCGACTGTGCGGGCGTTCGGTGAGAGGCTGCGTCGTGACGGTGTGCCGGTGCGGTACTCGTCGGTGACCACGCCGTTGAAGGACGAGTCGTTCGTCCAAGGGCTCTTCGCGTTGATTGAACTCGCCCAAGTGCGTCTGCGCGGTGCATCCGCCGTCAATGATGCGCGATTCGTCGGGACTGCCGACACGGGTGCCGCTGGGCGGGACAATATTTCGAAGCTGGCTGCGTTTATCCGTTCCCGTGTGCGTATGGTCATGGGCTCGCCGTTGATTACCGCTCGGCGGAAGAGCGGTAAGTCCCCAGCGCGCCTCGAACCCGTGGAGTTGGCCATGCAGTCTCTAGTCTCGCTGTCCACAGTCATACGGCAGCAGACCGCCGGAAAGACAGGCCAAACTTCTGATACCGGTAATGCTATGGGTACCGTTCACGTTGAGGATGTTGGGAATGCCGGTGGGGTCGGTGCAGATTCTGCTACACAGCCTCGGAATGAAGCCCCGTTGCGGTTCTTGGAACAGCATTGGGGTGCGCTACGAGACGCGCTGGTTCAGGCAGGTGAACAAGACGGCCAGACATCTCCAGAAGCAACGTCAAACGAGACGACCGAGCCGCCGGCGTTGACGCTGGACGCGATGTACTTGCTGCTCACTTGCCCGCAGGCAGCACACGGTGCTGGAACGCATGAGGAGGAGAACGAAGACGCATCTGTGCAAGTGTTGGGCGCTTTGAGTTCCATATCCCGTCATGACGCGGACATTCGCGCGTTCGGCAACCTGTGGCGGATTGTGAGCGAGATTGCCTCCGGTATCACCAGGCTTGACGACACCAAGCCGGTGTATGTGTTGAGTCTGGCTTGGGAGCGTTGCCATGTCGCCACTGCCTGGCAGACGGCGGCGCTGGTCAATTCGCAGGAGGGGCGTGCCGCCAACGACCGGCTCGACGTGGCGATGCGTCTGTTCGACTACGCTTCCGGCGCGGGCGCAGGAGGCGATATCACCACCTTCTTCCGCAAGGTGCGTTCGATGCGTATCGAAGCGGATTCGTTGGCCAAAGTCGCGCCGATCGACCAAGCGGTCACGTTGACGACACCGGCGGGTTCGGGCGGCAGACACTGGCCGCTTGTATGGATTGTCGCCATGCAGCAGGATGTATGGCCGAATCTCATGCCACGCAACACGATGTTCGGCGGCGAAGACCTGGACGACCTCGTATTGCATGGCACACTGCCATCATTGGACCATGGGGCGCATCGGGACGAACGGCTCACCGCGGTGCTCCACAACGAACAGAAAGGCCTGCTGGTGGCTTTGACGCGTGCCAGCGAGCACGTGATGCTCACCGCGGTACGCTCGGACGATCTCATCCCGTCGGACTTCCTGTTGCGGTATCTTCCTGAACGCTTCGACGGTTCAGATGTCGGCGGGTCTGCTGCAGGCGAGACCGCTGGCGGTGATGTTGCAGACGGCCAAGGTGCAGGCATGGCCGCCGGAGGTGAAACCGCCGTTGCACAGAGCGGAACGGATATGCCGGTTCTTGATGCGCAACTCGACGCCATGTGCACCGACGTGCGTGGTCTGGTGGCTGCGGCTCGTATCACGCTCGCCCGCAACACCGGCGATACTGAGACCGAACGGCACGCCTGTGAGGACGCGTACAAGACCTTGACCATGCTCAAGGACCACGGAGTGCTGTCGGCGGATCCGCGCAATTGGTCCTTCCTCACTGCGGTGCCGACAGTGCCGGAGAGCAACGGGGAGCATACCGAGCCCGCCGCGGATGTCCAGATATCGGTACGGCAGCAGGGGGAGCAGGCTGGTCAAGGGGAACAGCACAACCCCAACGAGGTGAAACTGTCCCCGTCGTCCGTTGACGGTCTGTGGGCGTGCCCGGTGTGCTGGATGATGGACAACCAGTTCGCTGGACCGCGCCCCGGTGGAGTGCAGGCAAGCATTGGCACCATCGTCCACCAGATTGCCCAGGAAGCCAGCCAGGACTGGCATCTTGACGCGCCTGACAACCAGCAGGGAGAAACAGAGGATCAACGCATTGCCGCCATCAGTGATCAGATGATGGCGCGCTATCAGGAATTGCGCGTCGATCCCGCTACGGTCAGCGACCCCGCCGATCGCTACACCCTGCTATACAAAGACGCCCAAGTGAGCACCATGCTGGGCAATATCGCCTCATACTTCGTGAAGTCCAATGACCCGGAGTATGCGATACGCCGTGGCGGCAAAGACACGGAACCAATGGAAGTCGGCAAACTTGAGTCGGCTGAATGCGAGAAAGAATTCAACGCCAAGTTCACCTTGAGCGACATCGCTGGGGCATACAACCGAGTCAAGCGTGTTACCGTACCGGCGACTGCTGCCGAAATCGGTGCCATTATGGGTGCGCTTGTCGGCGGCTGGCCCGAAGGCATGAGTGAGGATCTGACGATTCGTTTGTCAGGGCGCATCGACCGCGAGGAACACCGGAGTGTCAACGGCAATCAAGTCATCAGGCTCATCGACTATAAAACTGGCAAAAAACCCGATGTCAAAGGGATTTTCAACGATTTGCAGCTGGTGTGCTACCAGCTGGGGTTGGCCTACCCATCCGAAGGAGCCAGACTCGGCGAAACGAGCCAACCGTTGGTTGCCCAAAGCGAATTGTTCCATGTCAGCGCACACGCGACTCCCGCGGAAAGCTATGCTCCGGAAACCTTGTACCAGCCCCCGCTCTTTGTCGATGGACATCTCAACGACCATGAGTTCTCCGATCGTTACCACTACCGTAATCCTGAAAAGTTCTACGATTATCCCCGCAACGGCGAATCGCCTGTGGGAGTGCGAGAAGAGTTGTGGAAAAACTTTACCGCGGTCTCGGCCGGCACCCAGATTGCCTGGGCGTTGGCGATGATTGCCCGGGTGTTCTACGCGGGTGCCGCCCTACGGTCCGAACGGATTGTCGCACATCCGCAGAAAGCTCATCTGGCATATTGCGATGGGCATGGCATTTGCCCGGCGTGCGCAGGGGAAATCAACACGGTGTTCGAAACGAGGAAAGTATGAACGGAATGAAAGCTAAGGGGAACGCATTCCAGCCGAGCGACGAGCAGCGGCAAGTCGCCTATGCGCCCGAAAACGATGACGTGCTGGTCGTAGCCGGCGCGGGAAGCGGCAAAACCACGACAATGACCGCGCGCGTGAACCACCTCATCGCATGTGGGGTTCCGCCGGAGCGCATCCTCGGCCTGACCTTCACCAAAAAGGCGGCGGCCGAACTGTCTGAAAAAGTCTCAGGCGGTCTCCAGACCGGCACAAATATGCTGCTCAAGCCCACGGTTATGACCTACGACGCGTTCTTCCAGTCAATCGTCAGACAATACGGGCTTCTAGTCGGGGTTGACCAGGATACACAGCCGTTGAGCGATGCAGGCGCCATCCAACTCGCCTCCAACGTCATCGAAGCGCATCTGGACGAACTGTTCGCCGCCTCCGGGCAAGACGGCGACGACGGACAAGACGGCGAATCCAACACCGACGAACCGGATGGCACACAGCAAGGCAAGTTCCGTACGCTTGTCGGCAAGCTGCTCAACCTGTCACACGCCATCGGCGGAGCCATGATCGGCGGTGACTGTGATTCAATTTCCGAAGCGGTACGCCGCATCCGACATTGGGACGACGCATTCATCGAGCGGGTGCAGCGCATCGTCGATGCCGATATCAAAGAGCGGAACGCTGTGATTCCGTCCCGGGACCCGCTGGGTGAAGATGAGAAAAAGCGGCGCAAAAGAGCGAAGAAAGACACCGATGAACAGTATGCCGAGAAAGTGAGGAAACAGGAAGAAGAATGGCGTCAGCAACGCGCTGATGCCGCGCTGTTCCACTGTGCGAAGATGCTCGATGCAACCAAACAGCGCAACGTCCTGCTCAATCTGGTCGAAGCCTATGAGCAGGCGAAGCGTGAAGCCGGCATGGCTGAATTCAGTGATTTCACCATCGCCGCATACCAACTGGTCAGGCGTTTTCCGTCCATCGGGCAGCAATACCGCCATCGGTACACCCATGTCTTGCTTGATGAATACCAGGACACGTCAACCACGCAGTCAGAACTGATCGCCGCACTGTTCCACCCTGACACAGGCGGTTCAATCGCCGATGCCGGCAGGTCCGCGGTAACTGCGGTGGGCGATCCATACCAGTCCATCTATGCTTGGCGTGGCGCAAGCCCGGGCGCGCTGCGGATCTTCCAGCGTGCGTTCGATTTGGAACAGCCCGGATTCAAGCCATACCCGATGACCATCAGCCGCAGGAACCCGCGCATGGTATTGCAGATGGCGAACAATCTCACCTTGGGACTACGCCGGACGCACCGCAGGCGGAGCAGCTCGCGCATGTCCGAAGTCGATGTGCTCCCGCTGAACAACAATCCCGACAACACCGAACGCGGCACGGTCGGCGTCCAGGAGTATGCGACACTCGGGCAGGAAATCGACGCCGTCGTGCGCTTCGCCAAATTCGCCATCGCACGCCACACGAATGCCGATCCGGCGGCGGATGCCAAAGAGCGGCCGCATGTCGCAGTACTATTCCGTAGCAAACGGCAGATGCCGTACTACGAGCAGGCATTGCGCGCCAAAGGTTTGAGCGTACAGACCGTCGGATACTCCGCCCTGCTTGAGCGTGCGGACGTACGCGATGTTCTCGCCTTGCTGCGTGTCGCCGCGGATCCCACCGACTCGCAATCGCTGATGCGTCTGCTGGCGACCCCTCGATTCCACATGGAAGCCAGACAGCTGACCGCGCTTGCCGGGTGTGCCGATCAGCGAGACACCGAGCGGCGGTATCAGGCGCTTGTCCAAGCCGGTTACGCCACAGGCAAGGAAACGGCCCGACAGCGGGCCGAAGTCGTGCGAGAACATCGAGGGCAACTGCCGCATATGGTCTACCTGTCCGATGTGGTCGCAGACACTCATGAACCCGCCGATCTTGCCGGTTGCAAGCTGGACGAGACCGCGGTAGATGCCGTAGTGCGTGCCGGCGGCATCCTGCGCGAGGTGCGGCAGGCCATGGGCTTGCCGTTGGAGCATGTGGTTCGCGCCGCAATCCGCGCTTTGGATCTGGATGTCGATACCGTGCTCGCCCAGGCGTTCGCCGATTCCCGGCAGTCGGTCAATCCGACTCTTGCGCATGCGCCGGTCGAATCCATCATCGAACTGGTCGGCACCTACACCCAGGAAATCGTGCAAGCCGGTCAGGCGACGCTGCGAGGCTTCATCAGTTGGATTGATTCGCTGAAAACCGTGGACGACCCGACCGCTGCCGCGCATACGGAGCCAGTCGATGTCGTGCTCATGACAATCCATCAGGCCAAGGGCTTGCAATGGGATGCCGTCGCCGTCGTCGACGTCAACGACAAGACCTTCCCCAGCAACCAGGGCGACTCTCTCAGCGTCAAACCCGCCGACGACGCCAAGACCGTCAGTTCAACGAATGCCGCAGGGGAGTGGGAGCCTCCGGAATACACGGAAAAAGCCAACACATGGCTGACCTGTGCCGATATGGTGCCCGCATCGGTTCGCGCCGATGCGGATATTCTGCCGCGCTTCCCGCATGACGCCGTCCAGGGTGCTGATCCGACCGAAGCCTTCAGCGAATTCGAAGACACGCTCACCCTGGCGGACGAGGAATACGGAACAGGCCGCAATCTGCCGATTGACGGCATGGACTCCATCGATAAGAACAAGCTGTTCCTCACCCAGCGCGAAGAATACGGTCGGCGCCTGCATGAAGACGAACGGCGATTGGCATACGTCGCCGTCACCCGCGCCAAGCACGAGGTCTTCGTCACCGCAACCCAGTCGAGCAGCATCGACATGTGGTCCGAAGACAGCAAGAGCAACACAAGGTCCGTCTTCTGGCAGGAAATGTACGATTCCATGATACATTACGCGAAGACGGAAGGACTGGAACCGGCGGCGCTGCCCTCATGGGCGGATCGGCGCGAACTCGAAGCCGACCAGGACGCAGACTCGAAGGACGGGCATCCGCATACGCTCACATCCGTTGGTCAACCGCTGCCGGATGGTTTCTTCGTCGGTGATGACGCGCAGGACTTCGAGGACGCGGTCGTAGGACAGGCGTGGACGACTCCTGTGGAGCTGATCCACGAAAAAACCAGCTTGGCGTGGCCGGCGGACTTGAGCGAGGAAATTCGTAGAAAACTCGACGAATCCGCACAAGAGACGCTCGAATGGATGACATCGGCGGAATCCGCGAAGTCTGTGGAATCTGGCAAATCGGTAAAGTCTGAGAAATCTGCGAAATCCGCGGTGTCCGGGGAATCCGGGGAATCGCGGGTATCTGCAGGTTTGCCGCAATCCCCGCAATCCACGGAATCGCCGGAATCCAAGCCGAGTGACGCCTCCCAAGCGAACGGGCGAACCGAGTCATGGGATATCAACGAAACCGACGTGCTGTCGCGCAGGACGCGCGCCCTGCTAAACGATATGGATTTGCAACCGCAGGAATACCAACTCTCCACCGCCCCCGACGATCTTGACGACCAAGTGAAGCAGACCGCCATGCGTCTGATGGCGAACAGCCGTCGCTCGGTCACTTCCCTGCAGACGCAGGCCGGCCAGACCGACAACCGCAAGTTACAACAGTATTGGCGCGGTATAATCCGGCCGATTCCGCGTATCGCATCGCCGAGCGCCGAGGCAGGAACCCTGTTCCATGCTTGGGCCGAACAGTTCGTGAACGCCTACGACGACAGCGGAATCATCGAAGACACCGATGCTTCCGGCATCGACGGACAGATGAACGACGCCGCCGTTCCGGTATCCGCCGCGACCACGCGTGAGGCGATGATCAGCGATCTCAATGCTCGCGCCGAGCTGCTGTCCGCTGCAAAGGCTGAAAACCCTGAAGGTTCTGTAGACGTCGCTCAAGGCTCTGCGGACGCTGTTCGAAGCGGTGTTTCCCCTGCCGGCTCTTCCCCTGCCGGCATAAGCGCGAAAGCAGGCGCCAGTGCAACTGCAGGTACCAGTGCGAAAGGCACCGCGCTCGAACGGAAGCTCGTCACTTGGGAACGCCGATTGGTCGCATCCCGGTGGGCGAAACGTCGTCCCCAAGCCGCTGAGCGCCAAATCGTCATCTCACTGCCGCAACTGGATGACATCATCGTCCACGGCAAGCTTGACGCGGTCTTCTATGGTGGCCTCGATCCGCAGGACGATACCAAGCGGTTCACGGTCGTCGACTGGAAAACCGGTAGGAAACCGCGCAAACCAAGCGATATCGATGAGAAGCTCGCCCAGCTGGACATGTATCGGCTGCTGCTTTCGCGGGTCGAGAACATCCCGTTGGACTCCATCGACGCCACCCTGTACTATCTGAGTGAGTCCCAAGAGGCTGACCGCGAGCTGCATGCGCGCGGGAAAACAGAACAGGATATCCTTGCCGAGTTGAGCTCCGGAATCCCCGAAGAATCTGACAACGACTGACCTGCGCGTGGGCGCGGGCGGCGGTCCACGGACTGGAAAACGCGTCCGTGGACGGTCATGTCAGCGGGGCCGCGACCCTCGAGCAGCATGTGTGGGCGGGCACACGTGCCGGATCTGAGTCGAAACGAAAGTGAGGAACATCATGGGCGCGATCCGCGACCATATCCACCATGCCAAGGCATCATCCCGGAACCATACCGATGGTGCCCACACCGAGAACCGCAACCGCGTGTCAATACAGCGCTCGCAGCAGGCCGTCGTCCCGTTGCAGACGACCCGAAGCCATGCCAAACCTGCCGTATCCGCCGCGCTCATGCCCGAGACGTCATCGGATGCCGCCACCGCAGGCGGCAACGTCGTCATTTACCGGCCGCTGACGGCAACGGACCTTCCCGCGATCATCGACGAATACGACCAGACATGGGGATTCCGTCCGCTGTCGGAGCGCCGCCCGCTGTCACAGATGGTATCGAAACGATTTGTCATGCATTACCTCGAAGGCACTACCCGAGCGGAAGTCGCTGAACTCGACGGCCAGGTCCTCGGTCTGACTTTCGCCCAAGTGGATGGTGAACGTCCGCTGTATCCGCATGCGCAGGAAACACTCGCTGGCATCGACGATCGGCTGCGCGCCGACGACACCGGTTCCGTCGCCCTGCGTGAGACCCTGTACTGGCATCGCGCCGAAAACCGTCTCGAGCGCATCAGCCAGATCGGCAAAGTCACCCAAGCGGAACTGCGGCTGTTCCTCGTCTCGCCCAAAGCCCGCGGCCATGGCGTGGGCGGAGGTCTGTGGCGGCGCCTCATGGCCTACTTCCAGCGTCAAGGCGTCAAACGCTACTTCCTGCACACGGACAACAGCTGCGATGTCGGCTTCTATGACCATCAAGGCTTGGTATGCAACGCGAAACGCATCGCCGCCGACCATCCGGAAGACCATGTCGAGAAGATGTACGGGCGCATGAACGACCTGTATATCTATTCCGGCGAACCGTCCCGGACCGTACGGCATCGTCGGCGCGGCGGCAATTCCGGCGCGGGGCAGCAACCGAAACGGGGTGAGTGATTGGCCACGACGCCGTCAAGCGCCGCAACGGCCGGTCAGCAAGCCGGTTCGCCGTATCTGCGGCTGTTCCGTTTGCCGGGCGCGAAAGCCTTCTGCATCTCCGGCGCCATCGCGCGCCTGCCAATATCCATGATGAGCCTGGGCATCGTGCTCGCGCTCAACCACCTGTACGACAACTGGACCATCGCTGGAACCATGAGCGCGGTGTATATCCTCGCCGTTTCGGCGGTCACGCCGTTCTACGCGCGCTTGTTCGACCGGCTTGGTCAGCGGCGTGTCGGATTCCC
Source organism: Bifidobacterium thermophilum DSM 20210 (assembly GCA_000771265.1). Classification (GTDB taxonomy): domain Bacteria; phylum Actinomycetota; class Actinomycetes; order Actinomycetales; family Bifidobacteriaceae; genus Bifidobacterium; species Bifidobacterium thermophilum. The sequence continues at coordinate 111,714 of JDUB01000011.1, read as the reverse complement.
GGTGCTCGCTTTGCAAGTGGCCAGCATGCTCGTCTTCGCGTTCGCCGCGATGGCCCGTGTGCCGATTGCCGTGCTGTTCGTCCTCGCCGTACTCATGGGGCTGTGCCAGTTTTCCATCGGCGCGCTCGTGCGCACGCGCTGGGCATACGCGTTGCGCGGCAATCCGGACGCGTCGTTGCTGAACACCGCATACGCCCTAGAAGCCGCAGTCGATGAAATCGTGTTCATTCTCGGGCCGATTCTCGCCGCTTTCCTCGCAACCTCCGTCAGCCCGGTCTCCCAGCTGTTCGTACCGACTTTCGCGGCCGGAATCGGGGGAGCGGCGTTCTTCTCGTTGCGCAACACCGCACCGCCCGTTATCGAAGTGGTGGAGGTCAAACCCGCACCCTCCGACGACGCCGACGTGCTGCGTGCAGCCAGTCGCGGGCCTGAAACCGGCTCCGACACGGCCGTCACACTCGACAGCGGCGGTTTGCGCACCCCGCGTCGCCGCAATCGCAGCGTGCTCGCCTATCCGGGTATCGGCCCGCTGCTGGCGGTATTCATCGTGTTCAACATCAGCTTCAACGCCTTCGACGTGTCGATGACCGCGGACTACAAGGCGCTCGGCAACGAGCAGTTCCTCGGATTGCAGCTCGCCATGTTCGCCCTCGGCTCGTGCATCGGCGCGATTATCTTCGGCACACGCAGGCTCAAAGGCTCGAACTGGTCGCATATGGTGGGGTTCCTGTGCCTGCTGACCTGTGGGTACGTGATGTTCCGCCTGAGCATGGATCATCTGATCGTGCTCGGTGTGCTCGAAGTCCTTGCAGGACTGTGCGTGTCGCCGTTGTTCGCGACCGGCAACCTTATTGTCAAGGACATCGTGCCGGAAGGCTCACTGACCGAAGGCCTGTCGTGGGTGACCACTGCCGGAACCGTCGGCACGTCGCTCGGCTCGACCATCGCCGGCGTGGTCGTCGATCATGCAGGTCCGCATGCCGGGCTCATGATCCCGTGGATTGCCACCGCGTGCGCCATACCGATCGCGCTGCTCGGATGGCGGTTGTCGCGGCGGGGCGGCGACAAGGCTGACAAAGCCGTCGAAGCGTCTCTTTAAATTCATAAGAGTAAGTATCCGTAAGGGTGTATTGATGATATCCGGGCGGTCCGATGCGATGCATGATATACGGGCCGCCCAGAATCAGGCAAGGAGCGAACATGATCAAGGTTTCCGTCGTCGGCGCCAAGGGACGCATGGGGTCGCACGTGGTCAAAGCGGTGAACGGGGCGGAGGACACGAGCCTCGCGCTTGCGCTCGACGCGGGTGACGACCTTACGCAGATCACCCCTGAAAACACTGATGTCGTCGTCGAATTCACTGTGCCTGCTGTTTCGCTGGACAACGTGCTCGCTCTCGTCGCCCAAGGCGTCAACGTGGTTGTCGGCACGACTGGTTGGACCGACGCGAAACTCGACCGGGTCCGCGAGGCGCTCGCCTGCGCGCCACGCGAAAACCAGAGCGTGTTCATCGCCCCGAATTTCGCGATTTCCGCGGTGCTGGCGGACTATTTCGCGAAGGTCGCGGCGCCCTATTTCGAATCCGCTGAAGTGATCGAACTGCATCATCCGAACAAGGTAGATGCGCCTTCCGGCACGGCGATCCACACTGCGCACGCCATCGCCGAAGCACGGAAGGATGCCGGTCTTGGCGCTATCCCGGATAATACACAGACCGACGGTGGCTCGCGCGGCCAGGTGATTGACGGTATCCACGTGCATGCGGTACGTCTTCGCGGTCTCAACGCACATGAGGAGGTCCTGTTCGGCAACGCCGGCGAACAGCTGACGATTCGCGCCGACAGCTTCGACCGCATTTCCTTCATGCCTGGCGTCCTTCTCGCTGTACGCAAGATCGCGTCCGGTAACTACCCCGGTCTCACCGTCGGCCTGGACCACTTCCTCAACCTCTAACCCCACTTCCCGTCCATACCCTGCCCCGCTCCATCCCAAACTGGTTACGCTGAGCGGGGTGCAGGCGTAGCTGGTTTGTGTGTCTTTCCAAACTGGTTACGCTGAGTGGGGTGTAGGCGTAGCTGGTTTGTGTGGTTTCTCAAACTGGTTACGTTGGTGGGTCTGTTGGCGTAGCCAGTTTGTATTGGAAAATGCTCTGTGGCCGTTCTGATAGTTCTAGTCGCATAGAAAACCAGTGCACAACGGTTATTCACATCATCTGTTGCCCACGTCATCTTTTATCCACATTCATTCTGTTGGCTTTCTATGTTCCTTTCGCTCTGAATATGCTTGGGGCATGAGAAACCATCATCGTGTTATCCAGCTGATGAATGAGGCGCTGAAACAACGTCGTTGTGCGTTTTCGACCATCAGGTCCGAGAATGCGGCTCTTCGTCGTCGTGCTCTTGGCGATGACGCAGATTTGCTGCGCCCTGCACGAGGTTTATATATTCCTGTGTCGTATTGGAATGGTTTGACTCCTGAAGAAAGAACCATGCATATCGCGCGGGCATTCGCAGCATGGCATCCCACTTGGATTTTCGGTGGCAATGTCGCGGCAGCTGTCCATGGACTGGACGGCTCGTGGAAGATGCATGATGGCACTGTGACGATAGTCAGTTCGTTCCAGCAGAGTTTCAGTCCGATGGCCAAGGTCAGAAGGACATATATCCCTGAAGGAATGATGAAGACACAGGTCGTGGATGGCGTCACTGTGCTTGATAAAATTTCGACAGTTCTGAACTGCGCGTCCCAATATGAATTTCCGGTGGCGCTTGCCGTCGCCGATTCGGCGTTACGACAGGGGCTGGCGTGTGCGAATGTACTTGAGGCTTGCCGTCGTTGGGATACGATGTATGAGAATGTCGTACCTGTTGTGTGTCATGCCAGTGCTGCCAGCGAAAATGGAGGCGAGTCGTATTGTCGGGCGGTGATGATCGAAGAGGGCTTTGTCGTACCTGAGCTGCAGGCTGGATTCGTCGATGAGCTCACTGGTGCCCGATACCGTGTCGATTATTTGTGGCGGCTTTCTGATGGGCAGATCGTCGTCGGGGAGTTTGACGGTACTGAAAAATACGTGAATCCGATAATGACGGAACATCGAAGTATCCGAGAAGTGGTGCAGCAGGAGAGGATGCGCGAGGCTGCTCTACAAAGGTGCGGTGTCACACGTATTGTCCGATTTTCATATGATGAGGTCGTCGAGCGTGATGCGTTGGTCAAGAAGCTGAAAGAAGCAGGTATTCCGCGCTACTTCGCTCGATGACATCAACTTACTGTTGTAGTTGTCACACGAGCAGAGCCACGCGGTGTCGCACGTGCGTATTCTCCCAAACTGGTTACGCTAAGCGGGGTGTAGACGTAGCCAGTTTGTGTATCTTCTCAAACTGGTGACGCTGATGGGTCTGTTTGCGTAGTCAGTTTGTATGGCTTCACAAACCAGTTACGCGGGGAGGCTCGTAGGCGTAGACAGTTTGTGTATCTTCCCAAACTGGTTACGCTAAGCAGTGTGTAGGCGTAGCCAGTTTGTGTGTTGTCTCAAACTGGTTACGCGGGGCGGCTTGTAGGCGTAGCTAGTTTGTATGGCTTCACAAACCAGTTACGCGGGAACCTTCCGGAGGGGCTTGAGGACGATGGGGTCTGCGTCCCACCCCAGAGGTACGGTTACCAAGTATGAGTGACACCACCATGCATCTTCTTGATCCGGCCCCGTTCGGGCGTATTCTGCCCGCTATGGTGACGCCGATGAAAACTGACGGTTCCATCGATTATGAAGCAGCCCAGAAGCTTGCCAAGCAGCTGGTCGCGGATGGCGCCGACGGTCTGGTGGTCAACGGCACAACCGGCGAATCGCCGGTCACCCACATGGAGGAGAAAGTCGACCTCGTCACCGCGGTCAAGGAAGCGGTTGATGTTCCGATCATCTCCGGTGCCGGCTCGAACGACACCGCGCACACCGTACGCATGGTCGAGCAGACGCAAGAGGCGGGCTGTGACGCTGTGCTCGTGGTGGCGCCGTACTATTCTCGCCCTTCACAAGAGGGCATTTTCCGTCACTATCAGGCGGTCAACGAATCGGCGGACAAGCCGATCATCATCTATGATGTCCCGGGTCGCACCGGCGTGCACATCCAGCTGGAAACGTACCGTCGTATGGCTGAGCTGGATCACGTCAAGGCGGTCAAGGACGCGACCGGCGACATCGCTGGAGCGGTGCGCAAGCGTTTGGAGACCGGTTTGACTTGGTATTCCGGCGATGATGGTCTGTTCCTGCCGTTCCTGTCCGTCGGCGCTGTCGGCATCATTTCGGTGATTGCCCATGCGGCCGCCGGTCCGATGCGCAATCTGGCCAATGCGTTCGATCAAGGTGATATCCATACGGCACAGAAGATCGCCGTCCAGCTTTCCCCGCTGGTCGAATCGCTCAATGGCACCGGATTCCAGGCGGTCATGGCCAAAGCCGCGCTCAAGGTTCGCGGCGTGCTGGATTGCACGACGATGCGTCTGCCGAATGTCGGACCGGGCGAACCCGAGTTCGAACGCGCGCGCGAAGGCATGCGCGCCGCTGGCCTCCTGTGACGGGCACTACCTCGCCCACGTATAGGCGCGGGCACTAAGTAACAGAAACCCAACGAGGAAATGGCAAAAGAACAAGAACAGAACAAGAGCAATTCTCGCAGGCGCGGCCAGCATACCGGCCGCCGCGCCCGCACGTCGTCGGCCCGTAATACCGGCCGTACGACCACGCGCCGTGGATCGCGCCCACAGGAGTTCGCCACGGCCCCCCAGCAGGACGATGTGCTGATCGCCCCGCCGAAGTACCGCAAGGGCTCGATGCGTATCGTGCCGCTTGGCGGTCTCGGCGAAATCGGCCGCAACATGAACGTGGTCGAATACAACGGCCACCTGCTGCTCATCGATTGCGGCGTGCTTTTCCCTGAGGAGGAGCAGCCGGGCGTTGACCTGATCCTGCCTGATTTCCACTACATCAAGGACCGTCTCGACAAGGTCGAGGCCCTGGTGCTCACCCACGGCCACGAAGACCATATCGGCGGCGTACCGTACCTGCTCAAGCTGCGTCCAGACATCCCGCTGATCGGTTCCAAGCTGACGCTGGCCTTCGTAGAGGCCAAGTGCAAGGAACACCACATCAACCCGACGATGATTGAGGTCAAAGGCCGTGACAAGATCAAGGCCGGCCCGTTCAACCTCGAGTTCGTGACCGTCACCCACTCGATTCCTGACGCGCTTGCCGTATGCGTGCGCACGCCCGCCGGCTCGCTTATCGACACCGGCGATATCAAGCTTGACCAGCTGCCGCTTGATCACAAGATCACTGATCTGGTTGAGTTCGGCAAGCTCGGCGAACGTGGCATCGACCTGCTGATGATGGATTCCACGAACGCGGAAGTCCCCGGATTCGTGCGTCCCGAGACCACAATCGGCCCGGTGCTTGACCGCGTGTTCGCCGAAGCAACCCGCAAGATCATCGTCGCGAGCTTCTCAAGCCACGTGCACCGCGTGCAGCAGGTCGTCGATGCCGCCCACAAGTACGGCCGCAAAGTCGTCTTCGTCGGCCGTTCGATGGTGCGCAACATGTCCATTGCCGCCGATTTGGGTTACCTGCACATCCCCGAGGGCACGGTCGTCGACCTCAAGAAGGCCAAGGACATCCAGGACGACAAGATCGTCTATATGTGCACCGGTTCGCAGGGCGAGCCGATGGCGGCGCTTGGGCGTATCGCTGACGGCAATCACCGCGATATCACTGTCAACGAGTTCGATACCGTGATTCTGGCCAGCTCGCTGATTCCGGGCAACGAGAACGGTGTGTACCGCGTGATCAACAAGCTCGTCCAGCTGGGCGCCCGCGTGGTGAACAAGGACAATGCGGCGGTTCACGTGTCCGGTCACGCGAATGAGGGCGAACTGCTGTACCTGTACAACATCATCAAGCCGAAGTGCGCAATGCCGATCCACGGCGAGAACCGCCATCTGGTCGCCAACGGCCTGATCGCGGTGAAAACGGGTGTGGCCCCGGACAACGTCGTGCTCGCAGAAGACGGCGATGTCGTCGACCTGTACCACGGCAAGGCAGCGGTCGTCGGTTCCGTGCCGTGCGGCTATGTGTATGTCGACGGCGATTCGGTCGGTGAACTGACCGATGAGGATCTCGAGAAGCGCCGCATCCTCGGCACCGAAGGCTTCGTGTCGAGCTTCGTGGTGGTCAATACCGACACCGCGGACGTGCTCTCCGGCCCGAAGATTTACCTGAACGCCGTGGCTGAGGACGAAAGCGAGTTCGAGAAGGTCCGCCACCAGATCGTCGAGCAGTTGCAGGACGCGATGATGCAAGGCACCCGCGACACGCACAAGCTCCAGCAGATCATGCGTCGTACGCTGGGCAGCTGGGTCGCGCGTCAGCTGCATCGCAAGCCGGTTATTGTGCCGGTGGTCGCCGATATCGCGCAGCGCGACGAGGACGATCCGCTGCGCTGAGCAAGCGGCACGGCTTCGCGGCGATTTTGCGGCGACTATGGCTGTGATTCAACGGCAAGCCATCAGTGAGCGCCGGTCCACCATTCCCGTGGGGCGGCGCTCACTCATATGTCATCGGAAATATTATCGGCGGGGTCGCTCGGTTATTGTTCTGCGACCTCACTTATGTGCCCACGCTGGTAGCCGCCCCACAATCACCCGTGATTACCGGACTCGTCCATATCATCTGCCGACGACTTTTCCCTTGCAGCGCACCCCGTTCTGTCGAATAATGGACATTGCCCGTACCGTGGCGTAGAATCGTCACGTTATCGACAACCAGTGCGGCAAGCACTGAAGAACAACCAACATCGCGGCGCGGCGTGGCTCACATGCCGAGCCGCGATGTTTTGCGTATACACGGCACCACGGCATCAGCCATGCGAATCAGCGATACCGGCCAGCAACCACGGACAGATACACCGTGCCAACCGGCGTATTTCTGCATGCAGCCAAAGCCGTACAAGGAAGGAACGACATGCCAGGCGCGAACCTCACCAGAGAAGAAGCACAGGAACGTAAATCCATCGTCAAGGCGCCCATCCACTATGCCGTCAGCCTAGACCTGACCCAAGGCGCAACGGATTTCGGTTCGACCACCACCATCACTTTCGGCGCGAATACCGGCGCGAGCACGTTCCTCGACCTGATCGCCGACGACGTCACTTCGATCACCCTCAACGGCAAGGAGCTTGATCCGGCGACCGCCTACCGCGACAACCGCATCGAACTGGCCGGGCTGCTCGAGCACAACGAGGTCACCGTCACCGCCCGCTGCCAGTACTCGCGTACCGGCGAAGGCCTGCATCGCAGCGTCGACCCCTCCGACGGCAACGTATACCTGTACACCCAGTTCGAGGTGCCGGACGCCCGTCGTGTCTATGCGGTCTTCGATCAGCCTGATCTCAAGGCGATTTTTGAGTTCCACGTGCTCGCCCCACAAAGCTGGATTGTCACGTCGAATATGCCGGTCACCTCCACGCAAGACGTAGACCATATCACCGCTGAAGGCACGCTCGGCGACCATCCGGCGGAAAGCTCCCGCCAGTGGACGTTTGAGCCCACCCCGGTGATGAGCTCCTACCTGACCGCGATCTGTGCCGGCCCGTATGCGCAGTGGCACACTGAATACGCGAACGAGGACGGCCGTACCATCCCAATGGCGCTCTACTGCCGTCAGGCGCTCAAGGATGCGCTCGACAAGGACGCCGATTACCTGTTCGACATCACCAAGAAGGGCTTCGCGTTCTACGCCAGGACCTGGGGTGTGCCGTACCCGTACGCCAAGTACGACCAGATCTTCGTGCCGGAATACAATGCGGGCGCGATGGAGAACATCGGCATGGTCACCATCCGCGACCAGTACGTGTTCGAATCCAAGGTGACCGACGCATATGCCGAGCGCCGCGTGGTCACCGTGCTGCACGAGCTCGCCCACATGTGGTTCGGCGATTACGTGACCATGAAATGGTGGAACGACCTGTGGCTGAACGAATCCTTCGCCGAATTCATGTCTACGCTCGCCACCGCGGAGGCGACTGAATGGCATGACGCGTGGGCGACCTTCAGCTCCGGCGAGAAGAGCTGGGGCCAGGCGCAGGACCAGCTGCCGACCACCCACCCGATTGTTGCGCCGATCAATGACCTGAACGACACCTATGTGAACTTCGATGGCATCACCTACGCGAAGGGTGCGTCCGTGCTCAAGCAGCTCGTCGCCTATGTTGGCCGCGGCAAGTTCTTCGAAGGTATCAACCACTACCTCAACAAGCACGCGTACGGCAACGCCACGCTCGCCGACCTGCTCGCCGAACTGGAGCAGACCTCCGGTCGCGACCTTAAGGCTTGGAGCAAGCAGTGGCTGGAAGCCGCTGGTATCAACACCATCAGTGCCTGCGTTGACGAGAACGCCGACGGCACCATCGCCGCGCTGACACTCGATCAGAGCGCGCCCGCCGAGCATCCCGTGCTGCGGCCTCACCGTCTGGCGGTCGGCTTCTACAACGAGAGCGCCGACGGGCAGATCGTGCGCACTGACCGATTCGAACTCGATGTGACCGGCGAACATACGACTGTCGAGGAGGCAGCCGGCAAGAAGCGTCCGGCGTTCATCCTCGTCAACGACGATGACCTGACGTACACCAAGTTGCGGTTCGACGCGCAATCCCTCGAATTCGCGGCGGAAAACCTCTACCGCTTCGCTGACCCGCTCGCGCGGTCCGTGGTGTGGCTGTCCCTGTGGGATATGACCCGTGACGGCGAATTCCCAGCCGAGCGCTTCATCAACACGAGCCTCGACGCGCTGGCGACCGAACATGAGTCCACCACCTTCCGCTATGCGCTCGCCCAGGTGTCCACGACGGCCCACCACTATGTCGTCCCTGCCCGCAGCGCCGACGTGGCGAAGAACACCGCCGAGCGCCTATGGAAGCTCGCCGGCAAGGCACAAGCCGGCTCCGATGAGCAGTTCCAGCTGGTCGGTGCCTACCTCACCTACGGCGTGGAAGGCGACGAGCGGTTCCGTGCCAACGCGGAAGGCCTGTTGGACGGCAGTGTCAAGCTCGAGGGGCTGGACATCGACAACAACATGCGCTGGACGATTCTCAAGGCGCTCGCCGGTGTGAACGCCATCGACAACGCGCGCATCGACGAGGAGCTCGCCAAGCGCGATACGACTGAGAACCGTGAATTCGCCTACGGAGCCCGCGCGAGCCGCGCGACGACCAAGGCGAAGGCGTGGGCGTGGGACCAGGCGCTGCACAACGGCGATTTGACCAACATGCAGCTCGAAGCGGTCGCCGCAGGCTTCGCATCCACCCCGCGCGAGGACCTTGCCAAGCCGTACGCTGCAGAGTATTTCAACCAGGTTGACTGGGTGTGGGAACATAAGACCTTCCACATGGCCGAAGCCCTGCTCGAAGGGCTGTACCCGTCCTATGCGGATCCGGCGGAACTCGTCAGACTGGGCGACCAGTGGCTCAGCGAGCATGCTGATGCGCCGCGCGCGTTGCGCCGCATCATCATCGAGAACGTCGAATCCTCCCGTCGTGTGCTCAAGGTGCGCGCCTACAACGAGGCGCTGTGACCTGCTGACGCAGGCACGCTGAGGGCCGGCCGGCTGGCGTTTTGGTGTCGGCCGGTCCTCAGACGTTCGATTCGATGTATGTATAGCATATATGCTATAGTGGTGATATGGACACCATTGACGCATTGAAGGCCCGCCGTCTTGAGGCGGGGTTGAGCCAGCAGACGGTGGCGTCGCGGATGGGCACCACGCAATCGGCATTATCCCGGGCGGAACATGGCGGCAATCCGACCCAGGATTTCCTGCAACGGTATGACGAGGCCCTTTCCGGTCTCACGACGACATCAGACCTCACGGCGGCATCAAGTATCACGATGAAATCCGGCAGTACCGTCGATATCACGACGCTGAAGCTGATCACCGGTGCCATCGCAAAGAAATACGGTCTTGCACAAGTGTATCTGTACGGTTCATTCGCACGTGGGGAGGCGGATGACGATTCCGATATCGACTTGCTGTATGTCTCGCGGGAGGCAAGCCAATCCGGCATGGGCGACCTTGCGCAATTGAAGAATGAACTGGAGCGGTCGTTTGGTAGGGAAGTCTCGCTGACCTCGCTTGCCTCATTGCGCCGGCACGCGCAGCGCAGCCGCGCAAGCAGACGGTTCTACGAGCATATTCAGCGCGATATGGTTCGGGTGGTGTGATGCAACGACGACATGCCGACCAGCGATTCAGGGACGACACGAATCTCATCCGTCTCGCCGAGCATCTTGCCCGCGCAAGCCGTGATGCCAATGCGGTTGCTTCGGCTCAGGAGCTGGAAGCGGATTATATGAGATTCAATTCGGTCGCTATGGATATGGTCCAGGCCCAGGAGGCTGCGCGCAAGCTGTCCGACGGGTTTCTCGAGGAGGTCCCGCAGCTGCCGTGGCATGAACTTCGGGGATTGCGCAATGCCATCGTCCATGAATACGACGAGATCGACTCTGATGCCCTGTACGTCACCGCCACAGTGGATGTTCCCCGGCTGCTTGCCCAGTTGCAGCCGTATCTTGACGCCATCGAGGATTGAACGCCGGTGTCGGCAACGGGGTTCTTGCGGGCATGCAAGTGGCGGGCCATCCGACCGTTGCGATAGGATGACCCGCCACTTGCGTTACTGAGGCAATCGCCTGCGCCGCTTACTTCGCGAGGGCCGCCTTGAGGGACTCTTCGAAGATTTCCAGACCGCGCTTGGTCTGCTCGTCGGTCATGACGAGCGGCGCGAGGAAGCGGATGACATTGCTGTCGGTGCCTGCGGATTCCATGAGCAGACCGCGCTGGAGAGCCTCTTGGATGAGGTTGGCGACGAGCTCGGTGGCAGGCTCCTTGGTCTCACGATCCTTGACGAATTCCACGCCGATCATCGCGCCGAGGCCGCGGATATCGCCGATAACGTCGTACTTCTCGGCCATTGCCTTGAAGCCCGCGGTCACCTGCTCGCCGATGTGGCGTGCCTTGGCCGGGAAGTCCTCTTCCTTGTAGATCTTCATGGCGGCGATGCCGGAAGCGCAGGACAGCGGGTTGCCGCAGAAGGTGCCGCCGATGGTGCCGGCGGGGGCGGCATCCATGACTTCGTCGCGGCCGGTGATGGCGGAGATCGGCATGCCGCCGGCGAGCGATTTCGCGGTGGTCACGATATCCGGAGCGGCACCGGCTTCAGCCCAGTATTCGGAAGCGAAGTACTTGCCGGTACGGCAGTTGCCGCACTGGACTTCATCGGCGATGAGCAGGATGCCGTTCTCATCGCAGATCTGGCGCACGGCCTTGACCCATTCGATCGGAGCGGGGATGAAGCCGCCTTCGCCTTGCAGCGGCTCGACGAGCAGGCAGGCGACTTCCTTCGCCGGAATACCCTGGTCGAACACCTTCTTCAGGCCGTCCACGTAATACTGGATGGCTTCGGCTTCGGAATACCCTTTCGGAGCGCGATACAGATAGGGGTACGGCGCACGCGCGATATCCGCCGGGAACGGGCCCATGCCGCGGGAGTACGCTTTCTTTGCGGTCAAGGCCATGGTCAGGTTGGTGCGGCCGTGGAATGCGCCTGAGAAGCAGATCACGCCTTGACGGCCGGTGTAGGCTTTGGCGATTTTGATGGCGTTCTCGTCGCATTCGGCGCCGGAATTAGCGAAATAGGTTTTCTTGTGTTCGCCGCGACACGGGATCGTGTTGTTGAGGCCTTCGGCAAGCTCAACGTAGCCTTCATGGCCGATGACGTTGAAAATCGTGTGGAAGTACTTGGTCGCCTGGTCTTGCACGGCCTTGACGAGCTCCGGACGGGAGTAGCCGATGTTGAGCACACCGACGCCGCCGACCCAGTCGAGGAACTTGTTGCCGTCGATATCTTCGAACATGGCGCCTTCGCCGCGCTTGATGCAAATCGGATAGGTCGAAGAGCACAGTCCGGCGGGGACGTTCTCGTCGCGCTTCTTGAGGAACTCCTGGGTCTTGGGACCGGGAACGCTTTCAGTGATAATCTGGGGCATATCTTCGGCCAATGTCATCGCGGTATCTCCTTGACTATGTTTTTCGCAATAACGGTGGCGGAATGCTGTGGATTTCGTCGCCGTTTTTCCTGACATGGAAATGTTTAACACCCGCGTATTGCTCTGCTTTTGACATTTTGAAATGGGGTCGTTTCTTTGTCGAAACAGGAGTGTTTTCCCTGTAACATTCGTGTCGTACGAATCGGGCGCAGCTGTTGCGGGCACGGTGTCCGGTGTTGTGAAATCCGCTTGATTCCAAGGTTTTATCGTTCTGTAATACCGTCTTCAGGCGTAGTGACACCGGGCGTGCGGATGCCGGTCCGCGCGGTATACGAACCGGGCCAGAGCCGATGGGGCTGTCCGCATATTGGACATTTCAGCGAGATGACGGCAATTGCAGCTCGAACCCGTAACAGCTGCGCTCGAACCCGTACCTCTCATAGAACCGGTGCGCGGCAGTACGCGGCAGACCGGAATCAAGCGTCATCGCCCGGCATTCGCGCTGCCTCGCCAGCTCGACCGCATAATCGAGCATCATCGTGCCATAGCCTTTGCCCCGTTCGTGCTCATCCACAATCAGACTGGACACATAACATGTCAGTCCGCACATCCAGAACGTTTCGAAATAATCGCCATGACACATGCCCACATAACGCCCCTCGTCGTCAAGCAGGAAAAACACGAAACTCGCATCATCGGCAAGCACCCGCTCATACACGTCGCGCGTAGGCCCATCCGCATACGTGTTGTAATCCCACAGCGCGCGGATGAAACACAACGCTTCGGGGAAGTCATCGGATTCGGCGTTTTTGATACGCATGGTATTCCTTCTCCTTGAATCGTTCGGAACATGACAATACGGCGGCCGTCGTACCATGAACGCGTTCGCGTCCTCGTACGACGGCCGCCGCCCGCCGGCAACCTTTACAGCGCCTTGCGATACAGTTCGGCGATATCTTCCGCGCCGATTTCGGTGCGCGTGTTGGCGATATTGGCCGGGGAGACCTTCATGGCGTTCTGGGTGAGCCACGGGATGTCGGATTCGCTGATCCCCAGGTCGCCCAGCGTCACGTCGAGCCCGATCTTGCGTTCGAACCCGCGGATCTTGCCGGCGCAATCCTCAGCCGTGTAACCGCCCATGAGCCGCGCCAGACGGCCGAACTTGAACCGGTCGCCCTGCCATGTGGCATCCACCACGGTCGGCGCGAGCGCCGCCAGCCCCTTGCCATGCGTCACATTCTTCAAACCGGAGACCGGATGCTCCATGGCGTGCGTCAACGTGATACCCGCCGTACCGATCACCAGGCCGCCGATTGTGGCCGCCTCGGACATATGCTCCCAGTCCTTGAGCGTGCCCGTGCCGGCGACCAGCCGCGGCAGACTGTCAAGGATCAACGGCAGTGCGTACAGGGCGAGCGCATCGGTGAACGGCTGCGCGTTCTTGGCGGTGTACGCTTCGAAGCAATGGCAGAACGCGTCGAAACCGACCGCCGCAAGCTGGCCCTTGGGGATGGTCATCATGGCTTCAGGGTCCACAATCGAGCGTTTGGCCATGATCGCCGGGCAGCGCAGCGACTTCTTGTCGCCGTTCTCCGGGTTGGTGAGCACCGCGAACCCGTTGGCTTCGGAACCCGAGCCGCAGGTGGTGGGGATGAGCACGAGCGGCAGTGCCACATCGCTGGACTTGCGCCCGTAGATGTAATCGTTGATATCGCCGTCGTTCTTCGCCATGAACGCGATGCCCTTGGCGCAATCCATCACCGAGCCGCCGCCCAGGCCGACGATCATGTCGTAACCGCCGTCCTTCGCGATGCGTGCGCCCTCTTCGACTGTCGTTGTCAGCGGGTTCGCCGATGCCTTGTCGAACAAGCCGGTGGTGATGCCCGCCGCCGTGAGCGAATTGTTGACCTTGTCGTACACGCCGGTTTTCTTGGCGCTGCTATGGCCGGTGACGACCAGCGCCTTGGAGCCGAGCGGCTTGGCGAGTTCACCGGTCTGTGCCAGCGTGCCCGCACCGAAGGTGAGATTCACCGGCGCGTAGTAGCTGAATGTGCGTGCCGTAGGCTGGTCGGCGGTTGTGACGGCGGCCGTGACTGCGGACACGGCGGCGGTGACCTCCGCTTGGCCGATTGTGGCGACCTTGGCGGGTGCAGTGGTTTCAGTGGTTTCGGCGGCTTCGCCGGCGGCGATGGAGGCTGCGGCGGAACGCTCGCGGGCGTAATCCTTGTCGAGTTCGTCGTTGACGACTTCAACCAGGGTGCCGAATTTCTTGCCGTAGCGTGCCTTGCACACGAAGTAGAAGACCACGCCGAGCAGCACCCAACCGCCGACGAACGCCCATTCGGTGGGGACGAGGGCCGCGGCGCTGCCGGGGATGCAGTACATGACGACCATGAACCCGGACATGGCGATAGCCATGAAGCCTACGAACTTGTAATGCTTGACCTTGTACGGGCGTGGCATGTCCGGAGCCTTCTTACGCAGGATCACGAAGGAGACCGCGACCATGCAGTAGGCGACGCAGCAGGCGAGGTTGCCGGCGTCCACGATCCACACGAGCATTTTGCGGCCAAGCAATGGCGCCAGGCAGCTGAGCAGGCCGATCAAGCCGATGGCCACCCATGGGGTCTTGTACTTGGAATGCAGCTTGCCGAATACCGGCGGAATCATGTAGGAGACGGCCATGGAGTACATGGCGCGGCTTCCGCCGATCATGAAGGAATTCCATGAGGTGAGTACGCCGCACAAGCCGCCGACAATCAGCACTTTGGCCATGATGTCGGTACGGAAGGCGCGAGCCATGGCGTCGGCGGTGACCAGGCCGCTGCCGGAGCTTTCCGATTGCGCGATGGCCTCGGGGCTGAGCACATATCCGACGGCGAAGATGATGAGCACGTAGAACGCGACCGCGAGAAGAATCGACAGCAGCAGCATTTTCGCGATTTTCTTGAGCGGCACGTTGATCTCCTCGGCCGCCTGCGGGATCACGTCGAAGCCGATGAAGTAGAACGGGGTCATCATCGCGACACGCAGAATATTGCCGAACACGCTCGCGGTGTTGCCGCCGACAAACGCCTGCCCTTCAAGGTTGGACGGGCTGCCGCTGATAACTGAGCCGGCGATCAGCAGAATACCCGCACCGCCGATCACGCAGGTGAGGACGGTCTGCACGATGGCTGCGGTTTTCGCGCCGCGAACGTTGATATAGGTGATAAACACGGCCATGATGATGGCCACGGCGAGCCAGGACGCGTAGATGTCGAATCCTGCGACCGTGTACAGATACCCTTGCAGGAAGCTTGGGAACAGATAGGTGATGATCGTCGGCATGGCGCACGCTTCGAAGCACACGACGCTAACATAGCCGAGGATGATGGCCCATGTGCACACAAAGGATCCGGTCGGCCCCATGGCGCGGTAACTGAAGACGTGCTCGCCGCCGCAGTCCGGCATGGCAGGTGTCAGCTCGGCGTAAGTCAAGCCAATGAAGAAGATCATCACGCCGCCCAGCACGAAGCCGAGCATGGCGCCGATGACGCCGCCGCGGTCGATCCAGTCGCCGCTGGAGACCACCCACGCCCAACCAATCATGGCGCCGAAGGCGATGACGAGGATGTCCCAGACGTTGAAAACCTTATCGAATTCCGATGGTTTCTTGTCAGTCATCTGTCTCACTTCCTCTCGTCACTCGCCCAGCATCTCGACGAGCATCAGCAGGTATTTCGCGGTTTTGTCCCATCCGAGCAGGCTGGTGTCGAGCAGCAGATCGCGCTGGCTGCGGTCGCCGCGGTGGGTGCCGGTGATGTACTTGTGCCGCGAATGGTTGAGCTCATCGTTGTATTCGACGATCTCCTTGGCTTTCTTGGCGTCCACGTGGTCTTGCTCCATGATGGATGCGATGCGTACGTCCTTTGGTGCGTACAGGAACACGTCGAGCACATCGTCGCGGTCGCGCAGCAGGTAGTTGGCGGAACGGCCGATGATGACGCATGATGATTTTTCGGCGAGGTCGTTGATGACCTCGGATTGGGTGAAGATGACGCGGTTGCTCAGGTTCGCGTAGCGCGGGCCGAGGGATGTTTCGAAGGCGTACTGGACGTTCGTTTTCTGATCGGCCTGCTCGACGAGGCCGCGGCTGACGCCCAGTTGGTTGACGACCTTGTCGACCAGGTCGCGGTCGTAGTATTCGATGCCGAGCGCGTCGGCGAGCATCTTGCCGATCTGCGGGCCGCCGGCGCCGTATTCGCAGCCGATGGTGATGATGATATGATCCGGGTTGAAGTTCATCGTGTCGCCTCCCCGCGGCCTGGGGTTGTTGCGATATCAGCGAAATGCGGGCTACAGGCGTGACAGTCGTCCCGCGCCGTGATTGCGGTGTCTGCGAATCTCATGCAATCCTCTTTCTTGATGCTGCTGCACGCGAGGAGACGGGTTCGGGTGTTCGGGTGCTCGTGCCGGTGTATGCCGGCGGCTTGATGGAAGGGACGAACCCGGTGGCGGGATCCTGGCCGATCCTGTTTTCCCGGTTGATGCGTGCGGACGGTGTGCTCAGATTTCATCCGCCCGAAATGGTCTTGTGGACCGGTGGAGGGCCTGTGAAATCTGCTTGCTGTTATAAAAGCTTCAGATTTCACGTCGTTTCCTCCCATTCATGCGCTGATTACGCGTGGGGAACATGCCGGTAACATTCGGTATGGCAGAACGGGTGAATTCGACGCCATAACTACCGGCACGCATGTGGAGGAGCGGTGTGCGGGGCCGGATGCTTTTCTTTCCCGCCGTTCCACATGGTGGACACGGTGATTGATTCTGTGATGTTCCGGGACGGTAACAGGATGGCGCAATTGTCCAATCCGCCTGCCGTCGCCATCATCTTGTCCCACGGATGACGCGGTTTGCGTGGATGCCGTGCCGTTTGCCGCGTCGAATGGCGGGTTTGGGAGCACGGGTAGGTACGATGGTGTGCAGCATATTCATGTCGAAGAAGCGAGGACTACTACCATGCCGAAAATGTTCGGAACCGATGGTGTGCGCGGGTTGGCGAACAAAGACCTTACAGCCCGACTGGCATTGGATCTGGGGGACGCCGCCGTCCGCGTGCTCGGTCAGGCCGATGCGCCGAAAACCAAGGATGATGACGTGCATTCCGAAGGACGGCGTCGTGCGTTGGTGGGGCGCGACACCCGTGTTTCCGGTGACTTCCTGTCATCTGCGCTGTCTGCGGGTATGAGCGCCGGCGGTTTCGACGTCATCGATGTCGGCATCATCCCGACTCCGGGCATCGCGTTCCTCACCTCCGTGCTTAACGTCGAGATGGGCGCGGTGATTTCCGCCTCCCACAACCCGATGCCCGACAACGGCATCAAGTTCTTCGCACGTGGCGGCTTCAAGCTTCCTGACAGCAAGGAAGACGAGATTGAAGCAGTCCTGGGCAAGGATTGGGACCGCCCGACCGGAGCCGGGGTGGGCCGCGTCAGCCACGACACCGTGACCGCCACGAACCTGTATATCGACCATCTGGTATCCACAATCGCCCCTGTCGTCGGACCAGAGAAAACCCAGCCGAAGCCGCTCGCAGGCCTGCGTCTGGTCGCCGACTGCGCCAACGGCGCCACATCCGTGGTCGCCCCGGAGGCGTTGCGTCGCGCCGGTGCGGAAGTCATCGTGATCAACGCATCCCCGGACGGCTACAATATCAACGATCATGCAGGGTCCACACATCCTGAGCAACTCCAAGCCATGGTCAAGGCAACGGGCAGTGCGATGGGCGTCGCCTTCGATGGTGATGCGGACCGCTGCCTAGCTGTGGACGAGGACGGCACCATGGTCAACGGCGATCAGATCATGGGCATCCTCGCGCGCGCCAAGAAACGCGAAGGCAAGCTCAACCACGACACGCTCGTGGTGACGGTGATGAGCAACCTCGGCTTGAAGCTCGCTCTCAAAGACATGGGCATCAAGACCGTGCAGACCAACGTCGGCGACCGGTACGTGCTCGAGGAGATGCTGCGCGGCGACTATTCGCTGGGCGGCGAACAGTCCGGCCACGTGATTAACCGCGAGTTCGCCACGACCGGCGACGGCACACTGACCGCGCTGACCTTGTGCAACGAAGTCGTCAAATCCGGCAAGAGCCTCAAGCAGCTCGCCGCTGACTTCCCGCAACTGCCGCAGCAGCTGGTCAACGTCCGGTGCTCCAACAAGCAGGCAGTTACCACGAACGCTGCCGTGCAGAAGGCCGTTGAAAAGGAAACCGCGTTGCTGGGGGAGACCGGTCGTGTGTTGCTGCGCCCGAGTGGCACCGAACCATTGGTGCGCGTGATGGCCGAGGCCGCCACCCAACAGCAAGCGGACGAGGTGTGCGACCGTCTCGCCAAGATTGTCGCGGAGGAACTGGCATGAGCATGTTCACACGAGGCTCGAGTATCGATTTGGGATTGAACCGTGCGGTTGAAAGCCTGCTCAGGTCCGGCGACAGCGAAGGCATCCTCCCGATCGTCCAAGTGGGTGAGCCGGTGCTGCGCCAGCCGACGCGCCGCTACAACGGGCAACTGAGCAAGAACACCCTCACCAAACTCGTCCAGGCGATGCGAACCACCATGCTCGAAGCGCCAGGTGTCGGTCTTGCCGCCCCGCAAATCGGGCTTGGCATCGCGCTCGCCGTGGTCGAAGACCATATCCGTGACGACCAGGACGATCCGCGTGAGATATCCGAATTCCCGTTCCACGCAATCATCAACCCGTCCTACCAGCCGATTGGTACCGAAACGCGCAGCTTCTACGAAGGTTGCCTGAGTTTTGACGGCTATCAGGCGGTGCGCAAGCGTTGGCGCAATATCACCGCGCGTTGGCAGGATATGGATGGCACTTGGCACGAGGAGCAACTGCACGGATGGCCGGCTCGTATCTTCCAGCATGAGACCGATCATCTCAGCGGCGAGCTGTACATCGACCGGGCTCAGATTCGTTCGCTGGCAACCGATGAGAACGTCGAAGATTACTGGTGCGACGATCCGGTGCCGATTGCCGCGGCAAAGGAGCTCGGGTTCAAACTCAGCTGAGCTAGGTATCAGGCTCCTTGGCCGTGCGCGGCTGAGGGCGTTGCTGATTGAGCCGATTGCAGGGCAGGATGCCTGCGAGCCGAACGATGACCGGCCGGGGTTGCGCCACCGCACATGCGGATGCGGTGCGACCCCGGCCGGTTGTCGTTTCCGTGTCATCGTTTCCGTGTTGTCGTTTCTATGTTGTCGTATCGCCTGACGACTGCCTGTTGCCCGCACAAAGGCGCGCGTTGGCGTCATTGTGTGAGGATTGGCTCACATACTGACGGCCTGACTAGCTTCGGGTGGCAGGTTTGGCTGGGTTGTACGGCGTTGTGTGAGGATTGACTCACATACTGACGGTCGGGATGGCTTCGAGTGGTTGGTTTGGTTGGGTCTGGTGTGGTTGTGTGAGGATTCGCTCACACGATGACGGTTGGGGCGGTGCCTGGTGACTGGTTTGGCTTGGTCTGGTGTGGTTGTGCGAGGATTGGCTCACACTTTGACGGTTGGGGTGGTGTCCGGTGGCTGGTTTGGCTTGGTCGGGTGGCGTTGTGTGAGGATTCACTCACACTTTGACGGTCGGGATGGCTTCGGCGGGTTGGTTTGGCTTGGTCGGGTGGCGTTCTGTGCCGGTATTCGACGAAACGCCACGGTATTCGGCACGTGATGTATGCCACGGCATGCGCCGCGCGCGACATGGGCACATGAAATCCTGTGAAACGTGACATGCCACGGAACACGATACGCGGAACGCACCACGCCACGTGCAATCCTGCGCGGTGACATCGTCTAGCACTGCTGTCGCCAGGCTTCGACGCCGTTCAACATCACTGTCACCGGACGCGGCGGTCACCCAATGCGGCGGTCACCCAACTCGACCGCCATCACCCTGCACGCCGCAGTAGCCTTGCAGACTCACCGCCCCTGCGCGAGTTCGTATTGCGCCAGATCGAGGATGGTGTTCCACTCGTCAGGGGCCAGTTGCGGTGGAATCAGCGCCATCTGCTGGTAGGGGTCGTCGGCGAGCACGCGCCCGGCGAAGTCCCGCAGCTGCCGCCACTGTCCGCGCCTGATGAGCTGCGCCGCATACGCGTCGGCCATCGGCTCGATGTCACTGTGCTCGCTGAGCATGCGGTCGGCCTGCTCGTCCTCCCCGCACATGCGCAACACGTCATGCCGCAGCATGAGCATCGACATGTCGAACTGCTCGCGGATGCCGCCCGCCGATACATCGACAAGATTCCCCTCGGAATCCATCATGAGATTGCCCGCCGGGTCGTCCTTGTCATTGGAGCGGATATCGCGCTCGACCGATGCCATGGTCGCTTGCGCCCGGTCGATCGCATCATAGACAAATACCCGCGTGTCATCCCATTGTGCAAACGGCAGCGAGCACGAGATAAGCTGAACCATCTGCACCGGGTTGAACCGGAAATCATCCTGA
Source organism: Bifidobacterium thermophilum DSM 20210 (assembly GCA_000771265.1). Classification (GTDB taxonomy): domain Bacteria; phylum Actinomycetota; class Actinomycetes; order Actinomycetales; family Bifidobacteriaceae; genus Bifidobacterium; species Bifidobacterium thermophilum. The sequence continues at coordinate 91,140 of JDUB01000011.1, read as the reverse complement.
CAAGCCGCTGATACGATACTGGAGAGCGCTTGCCCGCCGGTGACCGGATCCGCGTGCTGGGCCACGCTGTCGAAATAAATGCGCGTCTCGTCAATCAGGCGCTTGAGATAGGCGAGTCCTTCGCCTTCCCGGTCGGCGATGCTACCGAGGAACGAGGACGTCGTAATCAGCGCGGTGGCGAGATTGCCGGCCGCGTCGCACCACCTCGTGCTCATCAGCGCGTTTCCGACGACCGCCTCGACCCCGGACAGCGCTCCGGTGCTGTAGTAGAAGGTCGGCATGTCCGTGCGGTTGATGCCGTCGGTGCCGTCAGCTTGCGGAGTCGGGCTGAGCGAATCCATGGCGCGTAAATACCAACGAATCGGCGCGTCGATGGTCTGCTTCGCCTCCTCAGGGGGAGCCACGGGTATGTCTTCGCGCTCGGCGTCATCGCTTTGCGCGTCATCATGAATGGAACGATCCCACAGGAACGTCGGCCCTTGCAAGCCGGAATGGCTCAGCAGGTCATTGGCGAAGTCCCGTAATGCTTCGAAATGTTGGGGTGGTGTGGTGGGTTCGGTCATGCGGGTCCTTCTCATGTCGGTTGGTTCAAGCATAGCCGACTGGTGAGCATTGCGCGATGGTTCGCTTGTCTGTGACGGCGGGCGGGCGTTCGCGCATTACAGTGGTGAGAATACATGTGGTGAGGATATACGACAAGGAAAACGGAGATGTGATGGCTGGAACACCCAATTCGTCAGCGCCTGCGGTGAAGCCGAAACGCAAGCACGTGCTTTCTGGCGTGCTTGCGGCATTGCTGATGATTGTCGCCGTCTTGGGGACGATTGCGCGGGCGCTGCCTGCTGATTTGCAGTCGCTGCCGTATGTTCCGGTCGTCGTCTCGCTGACCCCGTGGTTCGTGCCGCTTGCCGTGGTGGCGTTGCTGCTCGCACTGTTCTCGAATCGTTGGTTTGTGGCGCTGATTGCGTTGGCGTGCGTCGCGGCGCAGGTGTGGTGGCAGGCGCCGTTTTTCCGCTCCCAGGCCGCGTTGTCACAGGATGCGGTGACGGCGGTCGGTCAGGCGCATGTGGTGACCGGCGACCATTATGCGAGGGTGATGACGCTCAACGTGTTCAAAGGGCAGACCGACCCGCAGGCTGTGGTCGATTTGGTACGTGACGAGCGTGTTGAGGTGCTCGCCTTGCAGGAGACCACGGACGCGTTCGTCAAACAGCTGGAAGCGGATGGTATCGGCGATTATTTGCCGTATTCGCAGGTCTCATCGTCTGACGGCGTGTACGGCAACGGTCTGTGGTCCGCCGTGGCTCTCGACCGTCCCGTCGACGACGAGGTCAATTCCAGCGCCTCGTTCATGCCCGCGGGGACGGTTGATATGGGCGGCGTGCAGGTGCGGTTCATCTCCGTGCATACCACGTCGCCGCAGCCCGGGTATTGGTCCCAGTGGAACAGAGCGCTAAACGAGCTGTCCCTGATGCAGCAGAAAAACGGTACGGCGTATGTGATGATGGGGGATTTCAACGCCACATACGACCATGCCGCTTTCCGCGGTATCCTCGGTTCGAGGTTCTCTGACGCCACACGCCAGGCGGGGCATGGTTTGGTGTTCACATGGCCGGCGAACCATACCGGCGTGCCCGCCTTCGCCGGCATTGACCACATCCTGATTGACCAGGGCATGGTCGCCGGGCAGGTGCAGTCCAAGCATGTGGCCGGTTCGGACCATGCGGCGCTGCTCGCCACATTGCAGGTGGCATAACAGCGCATTCACAGGTGCGTGACGGCGCATCGCACCGGGTATGGCGATGCGCCTGCGGGGTGTCATCTGTGGGGCGTCGCATGTGGAGTGATTGCGGTTGCGCATGGTACGGCAGCGTAGACGCGCATCGGCTCACGTTGCTTGGCGGGCCGCAGCTAGACGGGCGCGCACCCGGCGGACGGCCATTCGGCTAACGGCCACCCTGCTTCGGCTTGCCGCCGCACAGCTTCGGCTGGCCCCGCCTGCAAAACGCCCGCCAAGCCGGCGGTCACTCGAGGTTGGACTGGGTTCCCGCGGTGTCGGCAGAAGTCTGCTGCTCGGCCTGCGCGGCGTCAAGCTTGGCGCGGACTTGGTCAAGCAAGGTCTGGGCGCGCTTGGCAAGCGCTTCGCCGAGCTCCCACTGGCGCATGGACTGGTCGAGGTTCAGCCCGCCGGCTTCGAGCGCCTGCACCGCCTGGATCAGCTGGTCGCGTGCCTCCTCATAGGACATGGACGCGATGCGCTCGCGTTCCTCTTGGGTCAGGCTGGAAGCCGGGGTATCGGTCTTCTTGGGGTCCTGTGCTTCAACTGTCATCGGTGTTCCTTCCATGGGTGTTGATGATTGATAGTGGTGATTGATGTCGATGATTGATAGGCGGATTGTCGGTTGCGTTGCGATGGGCTGGGGTCGTGGCGTTGCGCGGGTGAAGCTGTGCCTGCTGGTGGCCATATGGCGGCAGGCACCAAACAAGCACCACACGGGCACTGCACGGGCACGCCGCAATCGCGTCAGTCGCCGGTGTCGATGTGGTTTCCGCCCGTCTGCCCTTTGACTTCGGCGAGCAGGGTGCCGTGGTGCAGGGTGATCGACAGTTGCTCTCCCACGCCCGCATCGGCCGCGTTGTCAAGCACATGCCCATCAGCGGTCTGCACGACGGCGTACCCGCGGTTCAAGGTCGCCTGCGGGCTCATGGCGGTGAGGCTGGCGTGGAGCTTCTCGACGGTCATGCCGGCGTCGTCGATGATTCGGGTCAACCCATATCGCATGCGTTGCACGGCGTCGTCAACCAGCCGCTGATGCGGTTCGAGCATGGTACTCGGGTTGGTCAGGCTCGGCCGGTTCGCATAGCCTTCGATAAGCCGCTGCTCGTTGCCGACCATGGCGTCCATTCGCAGATTCATGCGTTGCCAGGCGTTGGTGATGAGCTGCCACTGCTCACGCACGTCTGGTACGACCTTCTTTGCCGCATCCGTCGGCGTCGAGGCGCGAAGATCGGCGGCCAAATCGATGAGCGTCCAGTCGTCCTCATGCCCGATTGCCGAGACGATTGGTTTGCGGCATGCCGCCGTGGCACGTACCACGTTTTCGTCGGAGAAGCCGATGAGGTCTTCGAAACTGCCGCCGCCGCGCGCGACGATGATGACGTCCACTCTCGGGTCGTCGTCGAGCTTGCGGATCGCTTGGACCACCTCCGGCGGGCACTGCGCACCCTGGACGTGGACATGCTCAATCACGAAGTCCACCGCCGGCCAACGCAGGTTCACGTTGGTGATGACATCGCCTTCGGCGCGGGCCTGGGGTGCGCAAATCAGGCCGATGCAACGGGGGAATTCCGGAAGCGGAATCTTGTTTTCGGCGTCGAACAGGCCTTCGCCTTTGAGCTTCTTGCGCAGTTCGTCGATTTGCGCCTTGAGGTCGCCGGCTCCCACGCGGCGGATGTCGTCGGCGATGAAACTCAGGCGTGTCGCCTTCACCCACACTTCCGGCTTGCCATGGATGACGACTCGCTCGCCCTGTTTGAACTCGCGGGCCATCGCGACGAAGTTCCTGAACCCCATGACGGACATCGAGATGTCCTGGGTGTTGTCGCGCAGTGTGATGTAGCCAGACGTACTGCGCCGCATGTTGATTTCGACAATCTGGCCTTCGACCCACGACGCCGGCCAGCGTTCGACGGCATCATGGTATTTCTGGCTGACCACGCTGACCGGCCAAGGGTTCTCCGCGGTGGTGTCGCGCGCCAGGCGCGGCAGCTGGTCGAGTGGCTTGGGCGCGTCGGCGTTGCCGGGGGCTGCCACGGCACTGCCATAGCCGTAATTCGCTTCCTGATACCCGTACTGCATATGCCTTCCCTTCGCGCCGTGGGCGTGGCGTGCCACTTGCGTGCGTGGCGTGACCGCCCTACCCCGTCCGCCGTCGGCTGACGTAGCCTGACGGATGTTCGATGGCCTCTACTGTTGCGCATCGAACGGACAATTTCATTGCGCGCGCGCCCGCGTATATCACTCTTTCATGGGTGGTGGTGGCGTGTCGGAAACGACACGCTGAGGTGCTCGTGTAATCCTCATCACATTTGCCGCTTATTGGCGGAACGATGCGGATTGCTACTATATCTTGGGCAACACTCGGTGATCGTGCACTATATCTCGTGGTACAGTCGATGTGGCAAATGCAGAACGATGAAGGCCGGGAGGCGCCCGGCCAAGGGAAAGGACGGAACCCAATGGACATGCAGGTTCTTGATGTGCCTCGGACCGCCACCCCGGACAGCGATGTGGCAGACACTGTCGCGGAAGGGAAGTCGGATATGGGCAAGGTGCTCGTCGAGAAGCGTGACGGCCGAATCGTCGAATTCGACCCGATTAACATCATCAGCGCCGTCAAGTCCGCCTTCAAGGATCTCGACAAGGAGATCGGCCCGGAGGAGGAGCAGCTGATTCGCGACCTCGCCAACCAGGTCGAAGGCGAAATCAAGGAACGCTACAACGGTCCCGCCAAGATCGAGGACATCCAGAACCTGGTCGAGCACGGCCTCATCGAAGACCATCTGTACGAGGTCGCCCGCAACTACACGACCTATCGTCTGAACAAGGACATCGAGCGCGCCAAGGCCACCGATATCAACGAAGCGGTCAGCCGTCTGGTCAACCGCGACGAATCCCTCGTGCGTGAGAACGCAAACAAGGATTCCAACGTCTATGCCACGCAGCGTGACTTGCTCGCCGGCGCCGTTTCCAAGGCGTCCGCGTTCTCCATGCTGCCTGACGCCGTGTCCAATGCCCATATGAAGGGCGACATCCACTTCCATGATGCTGATTACTCGCCGTTCACTGCGATGACCAACTGCTCGTTGCCGGACTTCGGTGACATGCTCGCCCACGGGTTCGAGCTTGGCAACGCGATGATGGACTCCCCGAAGTCCATCGGCACCGCCGCCACGCAGATCACGCAGATCATCAAGGACATCGCGGGCGCACAGTACGGCGGCCAGACCGTCAACCGCGCCGACGAGATGCTTGAGCCGTATGCGAAGCTCGACTATGAAAAGCATCTGAAGATGGCCCACGCCATGTTCCCCGACGATATGCCGGTCGAAGCCGCGAAAACTGTCGTGCGCGGACTCAAGGCCCAGGAGCCGTCCGGTCTGCATTTCGAGAACCGTGCCCCGCTGCCCGACGACGTCCCGTTTGACACGGATGCCGAGCCTATCCAGCAGATTCGCGAAATCTATGCGAAGATCATGACCCGCAAGGCGATTTATGACGCCATGCAGACCATGGAATATCAGATTAATTCCAACCGTGTGTCCAACGGCCAGACCCCGTTCGTGACCGTCGGCTTTGGCCTGGGCACCTCGTGGTTCGCCCGCGAAATCCAGCGTTCCATCCTGCTCAACCGTATCCGCGGCCTGGGCAAGGACCGCCATACCGCGATTTTCCCGAAGCTCGTGTTCACCATCAAGCACGGCATCAACGCTGACCCGGGCGACCCGAACTACGACATGAAGCAGCTGGCGCTCGAATGCTCCACCAAGCGCATGTACCCGGATGTCGTTTTCTATGACAACATCGTCAAGATCACCGGCTCCTTCAAGGCCCCGATGGGCTGCCGTTCCTTCCTGCAGGGTTGGATCGACCCCAAGACCGGCAAGGATGTCGAGGACGGCCGCATGAACCTCGGTGTCGTCACCGTCAACGTGCCGCGTATCGCCCTTGAATCCCACGGCGACAAGGACCGCTTCTGGAAGCTGTTCGACGAGCGTATGGAAGTCGCGCACCAGGCGCTGCAGTTCCGCATCATGCGCTGCAAGCAGGCCACCCCGGTCAACGCGCCGACCCTGTTCCGCTATGGTGCCTTCGGACGCCTCGGCGCCAACGACAACGTCGACCAGCTCTTCCGCAACGAGCGTGCCACCGTATCTCTGGGTTACATCGGCCTGTACGAGGCGACGGCTGTGTTCTACGGTAAGGACTGGATGCGCGACCACAGCTGGGATCCGGAAGGCAAAGAGTTCGCGCTGTCCATTGTCAAGCGCATGAACCAGCTGTGCAAGCAGTGGTGCAAGGCCGAAGGCTACCATTACTCGGTGTACTCCACGCCGGCGGAAAGCCTCACCGACCGCTTCAACCGTATGGACCGCGAGAAGTTCGGCCGCGTCGAAGGCGTGACCGACCACGACTTCTACACCAACTCCTTCCACTACCCGGTGTGGCTGTCCCCGACGCCGATGGAGAAGCTCGACTACGAGAAGGACTTCCCCTACTACGCGTCCGGTGGCTTCATCAACTACTGCGAGTTCCCGTGCCTGCAGGACAATCCCAAGGCACTCGAGGCCGTGTGGGATTACGCCTACAAGATCGGCATCGGCTACCTGGGCACCAACACCCCGATCGATCACTGCTTCGTGTGCGGCTTCCAAGGCGACTTCGAGCCGACCGAAGAGGGCTTCAAGTGCCCCGAGTGTGGCAACTCCGACCCTGACAAGTGCAATGTGACCAAGCGCACGTGCGGATACCTCGGCAACCCGGTCCAGCGCCCGATGGTGCATGGCCGCCACGAGGAAATCGCCCACCGTGTCAAGCACATGAGCGGCGAAACCGGCCATGTGACGCTCAATGACGGTTCTGAGCGCGAATGGTTCGAAGAGACTAAGTAGCCCGGAGCGCATAATCCGGAGCGCAACATCCGGAAAACATAGCCCGGAAAACACCGGGAGCAGGCCGCCAGACGGATATCCGGAGGCGGCTAACCGGGAAACAATGATGACGGCCGTGATGCACGCTGCACACGGCCGTCATTGCCGTGCGGGCAAGCTTCGGCGGCGTGCCCGGAATACACAAGGAGCTAAGGAGCAGGGGAGTACAGATGGCAGCAACGACATTGCACGATTTCGCGGCGGGGGAGACCGACCGCGGTCCGTTCATCCCGACCAACCGGTCGAACAACCCGAAAGCCGGGCAGTGGACGAACCGGATGAGCCACAATATGATCGCCGACTACAAGCGGTTCCTTATGACCGATGGCGAAGGCATTCGCTGTTCCCTGTACGTGTCCGGATGCCCGTTCCACTGCGTGGAATGCTACAACAAGTCGATCTGGGATTTCCAAGCAGGCCATGAATACAATGACGCGCTCGAGGCGCAAATCATGGACGACCTGTCCCAATCCTACGTGCAAGGCATCACCTTCCTCGGCGGCGAGCCCCTGCTCAACACGGGCGTGCTCCTGCCGCTCGCGCGAAAAATCCGCGAACGCTTCGGCCATACGAAAGACATCTGGTGCTGGACCGGCTACACGTGGGAGGAGCTCATGCGCCCCGGCGAGACCCAGGACAAACTCGACCTGCTGCACGAGATTGATATTCTCGTCGACGGCCGGTATATCAAGGACCTGCACGATTCTTTGCTGCAATTCCGCGGTTCGAGCAATCAGCGGATTATCGACGTGCAGAAATCCTTTGCGGCGGGCGAGCCTGTCATCTGGAGCAAACTGCACGACCAGGAGCGCTTCATCCCGGAAATCTATGGCAAGGATCGCGCCGCCGGGGAAGGTAACGACAGCATCTCCGCCGAACAGTAAATCACCTGGTGCGCGTCCGTCTTGCGCCTGTTTCCCACAAACTGTCTACGCTGGGAGGGCTGTTTGCGTAGCTGGTTTGTGAGGGATGGGCGATTACAGTGGCTAGGGTGATGACTAGCATCCGCGCGCTGTCGGGGCGCATCAACGTGCCGATGACCGTGCGTCTGCTAGTCGGCGGCGTACTCGTCGCGCTCGTGGTCACCGTGCTGCCGGTGCTGTCGACATCCGGACAACACCAAATCCACACCATCAGCACGCTGTTCGCAAGCCTCGGTGCGGGCGCACTGTTCGCACTCGCCGCCGGAAAGCTCCTGTTTGCGCAGTTGTGTATCGAATGCAGATGGACGGGCGGCGACATTTTCCCGATTATGTTCGCCGCGTTGCTGCACGGGTGCGCGCTCGCCAAGCTGTTGCCTGGCTGCCAGCCGGTGGTTGTGGTGATGACGGTCGCCTTCTGCACGGCCATCGTGCTGGTCGGCAACGCCCCGCTCGCCGGTATCCTCATGGCGTTCTTCCCGACGAGACTCCTGCCCTTGGAACTGGTAGTCACCCTGCTCGCTTGGGGCGCTATGCGGGCGACCACCGCGGTGTCGGCCGCGGTGAAACGCCGGATACCGGCAAAGACATCGGCACGCTCCTGACCGGGCATGCGCGTGTTCCAACTCGCGGGTAGCACAAATCCGCGGGACAGATACCCGACATCTGTCCTGTTTCGCTGGGGGCGAGTTCTGCTGACGTCCGTATGCGTTAGCATTCACTAGAGGAAATTCGGCGGGGCGGGCAGGTGCACGGTTTGAGGTCGGCACCGCCCGGCACTCCGCCGACAATGGATATGAGGTGCAGATGGTGGAACAGGGAGAACATGTCATGACCGGCGAACACGGGAGGAAACCGTTGCGTGTCGGTCTCGACATCGGATCGACCACGGTCAAGGCGGTCGTGCTCGATCAGGGCGACACGCTTGACGATGTGTTGTTCTCCGATTATCGGCGCCATCACGCCAACGTCCGCGCCACAGTGGCTGGGCTGCTTGAGGACATCCGCACTGCGCTCGACAAGCTCGGACGCGGGGATGAGCCGATTCGGCTCGCGATCACCGGCTCCGGCGGCCTGACGCTCGCCGACAACATCCACGTGCCCTTCATCCAGGAAGTCATCGCCGAAACCCGCGCGATTGACCAGGAAATCCCGCAAGCCGACGTCATCATCGAACTCGGTGGCGAGGATGCGAAAATCACGTATTTGAAGCCCACCCCTGAGCAGCGCATGAACGGTTCGTGCGCGGGCGGCACCGGCGCATTCATCGACCAGATGGCCACCCTGCTGGATACGGATGCGGCCGGCCTCAACGAAATGGCCAAGCATTACCAGACCTTGTACCCGATCGCTTCGCGTTGCGGTGTGTTCGCGAAATCCGATTTGCAGCCGCTCATCAACGACGGCGCGGCGAAACCCGATTTGGCGGCTTCGATCTTCACTGCCGTCGCCACGCAGACGATCGCGGGTCTTGCTTCCGGCAGACCAATCCACGGCAACGTCGTCTTTCTCGGCGGGCCGCTGTTCTTCATGTCCGAGCTGCGCGAAGCCTTCCACCGTGCGCTCGAAGGCAAGGTCGACGAGTTCATCACCCCGAGCAACGCCCATTTGTATGTCGCGTTTGGTGCCGCGCTCATCGCCGGCGACGACAACGACGACGATGACGACACAGGCACCGCCACGGTCGCCGAACCACGCACTTGCACGCAGATTCTTGACGATTTGGAGCGACTGAAGAACCTGCCGAGCAATACGAAGACCATGCCGCCACTGTTCCCCACCGAGGCGGACCGCGAGGCGTTCAATGCCCGTCACCATCGCGAACACGTGCATGTGGGCACGCTCGAAGGGGCGTCCGGACCGCACTTCCTTGGCATCGACGCGGGTTCGACCACCATCAAGGCGACCCTCGTCAACGACGACCGCGAAATCGTATGGTCCTCCTACGCCACGAACGAGGGCAGTCCGCTGACCGCCGCCGTGGACATCGTCAAACGCATCCAGGCTCAGCTGCCGCCTGAAGCGTGGATTGCGCGTTCTTGTGCGACCGGCTACGGCGAAGGCCTGATTTCCACTGGTCTGCATCTGGATGAGGGCGTTGTCGAAACGATGGCGCATTACCGCGGTGCCGAAATGGTCAGCCCCGGTGTGACGGCCGTCATCGATATCGGCGGTCAGGACATGAAATACCTCGCCATCACCGACGGGGTTATCGACTCGATTGCCGTCAACGAGGCCTGCTCGTCCGGCTGTGGCTCCTTTCTGCAGACCTTCGCCCAGTCCATGGGGTTGAGCATCGAGGAATTCACGCAGAAAGCCCTGAACTCCACACATCCGGTAGATTTGGGCTCGCGTTGCACCGTGTTCATGAACTCCTCGGTCAAACAGGCTCAGAAGGAGGGTGCCTCCATCGAGGACATCGCCGCCGGCCTGTGCTATTCGGTCGTGCGCAACGCACTGTACAAGGTCATCAAACTGCGTGACGCCGACGCGCTCGGCGACACGGTCGTCGTCCAAGGCGGCACCTTCCTCAACGATGCCGTGCTACGCGCTTTCGAACTGCTCACCAAACGCGAGGTCACCCGCCCGAACATCGCCGGTCTCATGGGTGCGTACGGCGCCGCCCTGACCGCCCGCATGCATTACGTCGACGCTGCGGACGATGATCCGGCCGCCGAGCACACGCGTTCCGGCATCCTGAGCGGTCAGGCGCTTGACAATCTGTCAATGACCACGTCCCGTGATGTGTGCAAGCTGTGCCAGAACCACTGCAAGCTCACCATCACGACCTTCCAGGACGGTTCGCGCTACGTGACCGGTAACCGGTGCGAACGCGGTGGCGACGCGAAGAAGAAGCGTTCCGACCGGCCGAACCTGTACGACTACAAGTACAAGCGCTGCTTCGCCTACCGCCGCTTGACCGACAAGAAGGCGACCCGCGGCGAAATCGGCATTCCGCGCGTGCTCAACATGTACGAGAACTACCCGTTCTGGTTCACCCTGCTCACCAATCTCGGCTTCAAGGTCATCATCTCCGGGCGTTCCAGCCACGAACTGTTCGAAACCGGCATCGAATCCATCGCCTCCGAGAACATCTGTTATCCGGCGAAGCTGGTGCACGGCCATATCAAATGGCTGCTCAACAAGGGTGTCAAGACGATTTTCTACCCGTGCGTGAGCTACGAGGAGAACCTCGTACCCAACACCGACAACCACTACAACTGCCCGGTCGTAGCGAACTACCCGGTCGTCATCGGCGCGAATATGCCCGAACTGCGCGAACCCGGCATCCGCTACATGCGCCCCTACTTCAACTTGGCCAATCATGAGTTGATGGCCAAACGTATCGTCGAAGAATTCGCCTGGGCGAACGTGACGATGGAAGAGGCGCAGCAGGCGGTCAAGGCGGCGTACGCCGAAGACAAGCTGTTCAAGCATGATGTCCAGCAGGAGGGCCTGCGTGCGCTCGCCTACATGAAAGAGCACAACTGCCACGGCATCGTGCTCGCCGGGCGTCCCTACCACATCGACCCGGAAGTCAACCACGGCATTCCCGAAACCATCTGCTCGCTTGGCATGGTCGTCCTGTCCGAGGATTCCATCTGCGAACTGCAGCCGGGTGAAGACCTGCATCTGAGCGAATACCTGAGCGCCGGCGAGAAGGACCCGCGCGTGAAGGACGCCGCGGGATTCCGTGAGGTCGGCGACCGCAAAGTCACCCGTATGCCCCTGCGCGTGCAGAACCAGTGGGCGTACCATGCCCGCCTGTACTCGGCGGCACGATTCGTATCCTCCTACCCGGGGCTTGAACTCGTGCAGCTCAACTCCTTCGGATGCGGCCTCGACGCCATCACCACCGACCAGGTCAGCGAAATCCTCGCCGACAAAGCCGACGTGTACACCGTGCTCAAAATCGACGAAGTCAGCAATCTTGGCGCGGCCAAAATCCGTCTGCGTTCGCTGAAAGCCGCCGTCGAGGAGCGTGAACGGAACGCCGAATTGCGCGACGGCCACAAGTCGTCGGAATCTCCCGAATCGCTGGGATCTCCTGAATTGCTGGAACCGCAGCCCGCGCAAACCGCATCAGACAGCGGCTTCCGCCACACCGGCGGCTCCGCTCCGACCCCGGGACGTCAGGCGATGCTCGACGCCGTGATGGCCGAGAACCCGAAGCTCACCGAGGCGGTCAGGAAGGCCGCGCGCCGCAATGCCCAAGCATCGCAGCAGGACGGCGCGAAGACTGGCAAGCGCGGCGGATCCGCTCGCAACGAGGCCACCATGAGCCGGTACGCGCACAAGGTCCGCTTCGAGAAATCCATGCGCGACTACACCATCGTCGTACCGCAGATGAGCCCCGTCCACTTCTCGCTGGTTGAATCCGTCATCCGCTCAGGCGGCTACAAATGCGACGTACTTAAGCACGCGAGCAACGAGGACGTGGAAACCGGCCTCAAGTACGTGAACAACGACGCCTGCTATCCGGCGATCATGGTCGTCGGACAACTGGTGGACGCCATCATCCAAGGCAAGTACGATCCCAATCATGTGGCGCTCGCCATTTCGCAGACCGGCGGCATGTGCCGAGCCACCAACTACTACGGTCTGATCCGCAAGGCGCTGATTGACGCCGGATATCCACAGATTCCGGTCATCGCGCTGAGCTTCCAGGGGCTGGAAAGCAACCCGGGCTTCAAGGCGACACCGGCGATGCTGGAACGTGCCGGCAAAGCGCTTGTGTACGGCGATTTGCTCATGAAATGCCTGTACCGCGTCCGCCCCTACGAGGCGGAACCGGGCAGCGCGAACGCCCTATATGAACAGTGGGATACAATCCTGCGCGAGACCATCGAACACCACGGGTATTCCAAAACCGCCAAACGCGTGTACGGCAAGGGGTATTGGGTTTATCCGCAGCTGCTCAAGAAGATTGTGCGCACCTTCGACGAGCTGCCGCTGAGGGATATCCCGCGCAAGCCGCGTGTCGGTGTGGTAGGCGAGATCCTCGTCAAATACCATCCGGACGCCAACAACCATGTCGTTGACCAGATTGAGGCGCAAGGCTGCGAAGCCGTGGTGCCGGGCATTATCGAATTCATGACTCAGCACCCGTACACCGACAAGTGGAACGAGGACCATCTGGGCACCGGCGGCAGCCAGACTATGGACGCGATCATGCGATGGGCCCTTAATCGCGGGCTTAATCCAGTGCGTCGCGCCATCGCCACCGCGCACGGCAAGTTCAGCCAGGACGAACGCATGGAGCAGCTCGTCAAGACCGCCGACGAGGTTACGTCAGTCGGCGTGCAAGCGGGCGAAGGGTGGCTGCTGACCGCCGAAATCATCGAGCTGATCGAATCCGGCTGCCCGAACATCGTGTGCGCCCAGCCGTTCGCGTGCCTGCCCAACCATGTGACCGGGCGAGGCATGTTCGGCAAGATCCGCCGTCTGTACCCGCAGGCCAACATTGTGTCGATTGATTACGATCCGGGCGCCTCGGAGGCGAACCAGCTCAATCGTTTGAAGCTGATGATCGCCGCCGCCAAGAAGAATCACAAGGCGCATCTCGATGAGCCGATGCACGGCCGGGCAAGCGGACGTGCCGGCGAGAGCGGAACGGCCGCGCCGTCGCCAGACGCATCGGCACCGCTGTCGACTGCAGACTGAACGATTCTGGCGTCGGGCCGATAGGTGCCGGCGCCAGACATACGCGTTACGCCCGGTGTGCGTGGGGGCGCTCCACTTTGCCGCTCAACATCGCTACCTCGCGCCTCGCCGCGGCAGTACTGCCGTTCCCGCCCGCTGTGCCACGCCGCGGATCGTCTGTCTGTCGCCGTCTGTCTGTCATCGTCGGCACGGTTCGCCGTCGGTGCCGACTGGACGGGCTGGATGCGCGGCATCGACCCAGGCGGCATCACATCAGGCGGCATCAGACCGGACACGCTGCAAGGCGCTATCAGTTTTTCGTAGAGCTGAGGGCGCGGCAATCCGCGCGTGGCGGTCCCATTTCGTTTACGATGGCAGCATGAGCACACCACGCATCAGCTACGCGCATATGAATGCCACCGTCAATCCCAAGCATGTCGACAGCTTGGTCCGCTTCTTCGAAAGCGGCGCCAAGCCGGAACGCGATGACGGCTACGGGGTTGAAATCGAGCATCTGCCCGTACGCAATGGCACCGACCAGGCGGTCAACTATTACGAGTCGAACGGGATTGAGGTCCTGCTCAATCGTTTGCGCCCCTATTACGATGCCGACAAGGAGTATTGGGAGAACGGCCATCTGGTAGGCCTCGCCCGCAAGGGAATCTCCATCTCCCTGGAGCCGGGCGCCCAAGTCGAATGCTCGATCGGCGTGCTGCACGATCCGCAAGAGTTGAGCGAGATTTACGGCCGCTTCCGTGACGAGGTCGATCCGATTCTTGACGCGCTGGACTTCCGCCTGATCAACTACGGTTACCAGCCGAACACCAGCTATGCCGATATTCCGGTCAACCCGAAGAGCCGGTACGAGGCGATGACCGATTATCTGGGGCGTGTCGGGCAGTATGGTCTGTGCATGATGCGCGGTTCGGCGTCCACACAGGTGAGCATCGACTATCAGAATGAGCAGGATGCCATCCGCAAGCTGCGCGTGGGGACGGCGATCGGCCCGATTCTCGCGTGGTTCTTCCGCAACACCCCGTATTTCGAAGGCGTGGAGAACCCGTTCCCGCTGCTGCGACAGCGAATGTGGGATTTCCTTGACTGCCAGCGCACGAACTTGATCCCCGGGTTGTACGATGACCGGTTCGGCTGGGAGGATTATGCGGTGGACGTGTTGAGCACCCCGATGATGTTCGCCGACCTGACCCATACCCCGGAGGCTGAGGGGCTGCCCGAAGAGCAGAAACACCGCGCCGCGTTCCGCGACAACGCGGGCGAAATCTACCCCGACCGCGAGCTCAACGCGTACGAGGTGAACCATGTGCTGTCCACGCATTTCAACGATGTGCGGCTGAAGAACTTCATCGAACTGCGCCACTGGGATTCACTGCCGGTCGAACGTGCCCAACGGTTGACGGAGATCATCGATTCCCTGTTCTATGACGATGAGAACCTCGGCCGGCTGACATCGTATTTCGATGGGCTGAGCGATCTTGACGTGTTGGAAGCGAAAGCGAACGTGCAGGCGCATGGCAGTGAGGCGACGCCGTATGGGCAGCCGCTTGACTTCTGGCAGGAGTTCCTCGGGCTGGAGGGGCTGCTTGCCGATGTGCCGGGCGATCCCGTCCACCCAGACGTGTTCCAGGCCTGAAGCGGCGCTCGGGTTTTCCGTTCGCGCCGATACACTCGGGCGTATGGATACTCAGCGCAGCAAGCGGATCCGCAAACCACCGCAGGAGCGTCGACGCGAGGTGCTGAACGCCGCGGTCGAACTCATCGGCGAACGCGGATTCAACGGCATGTCCGTGCAAGATGTCGCTGACCGGGTCGGCATTTCCAAGCAGGGCGTGCTGCGGTATGTCGGCAGCAAAGACAATATGCTGGCGATGGTGTATCACGAATATTACAATGCGATCGGCAGCCCGGAGGAGTTCCGCGCCTCCGGGCTGCCGGGCAGCGGGCCGGGTGCGATGCGGTTCCCCGCCTATCTGCGATTTCTGGTGCAGTGCAATGCGCAGCGGCGCATGCTGGTGCAGTTGTTTTCCATGCTTCAGGTCGAATCGTTCAATCCGCGGCATCCGCTGCATGGGGAGTTCGCCCGTCGGCCGGAAGCGATATGGCGGTATTACAGCGGATTCGCATGGGATATTCCGCAGCGCGTGGGGCAGTGGCAGGATATGCGCCCGCTGGTCCGCCGTGCGATGGAGATCATGGACGGCGTGCAGTTGCGTTGGCTGCGCGAACCGGCGATTGATTTGTGTGAGGAATGGGCGGCGATGGAGGATTTGCTGTTTCCGTTGCCGCTGTGGGAGGGGTACCGCTGAACCGTCGTGGGTCCGGCGGCACCATGCTCCGTATGCGGTTGGGGCGGAAGTGATGTGGTCGTTTATGCGACGGTGAACGTGGCGCGTTTGAGGTCCGTGCGGCGGCTCGAATGGCCGATCAGCACCTCGAACTCGCCTGGTTCCACAAACCTGTGGGCGTCTTGGTCGACGATGGTGCAGTCGGCCACCGGAATGTCGAAGGCCACAGTCGTGGTTTCGCCCGGTTTGAGGTGCACACGCCGGAACGCCTTGAGTTCGCGGTCGGTCCAGCTGTATGAGGTGACGATGTCGCCGATATACAGCTGAACGACTTCGGTGCCTGCACGGTCGCCGGTATTGGTCAGCGTGATTTCGGCGTGTACCGTGTCATCCACAGTGTATGTCCCGCATGCCGGGGTGTTGGTGATGGCCACTTCGCCGTAGTCGAAGGTGGTGTAGCTCAGCCCTTCGCCGAACGCGAATGCCGGATCTTGCGTGAGATCGGCATAGCGGTTGCCGTGTTGGCCGCGAATCTGGTTGTAATACACCGGCAGCTGCCCGGCGTGGCGCGGGAAGGTGATGGGAAGCCTGCCGCTGGGATCGGTGATGCCGAGGATGATTTCGGCGATCGCCTGTCCGCCTTTCATCCCCGGGTTCGGCGCCCACAGGAATGCGCTGACGCCGTCTGCTGTGGATTTGTCCACGATGACGCCGTTGCCGCCGATCACGCATGCGGGCATGACTTGGGGTTTGGAACTCATCAGCACGACGACCAGCGGCGTGCCGGTTTCGCGTGCCACATCGCTGAGCGCTTCGAGCATGGCGTTCTGGCCGCCGAGCAGTTCCAAGGTTGCGGTGGAGCGGGTCTCTCCGACCAGTTGCACGACATCGCCGACGACGGTGACGATGAGGTCGCTCTGGCGGGCGTTGCCCACGGCCTCATCGAGCAGTTGCTGGTCGACGGGGGCACTGACGGCGAGTTTCGGGCGCGGCTGGCCGTCCGGGAAGTATGCGCCTTCCGGGTCATCGACCAGGTCGATGATGTTCGCGCCGCGGGAATAGGTGACTTCGCAGCCTTGCGGGGCGAGTTGTTTGAATCCGTCGAGCACCGTGGTGATCATGCCGCGCGGCTGGCCGTCGGGCATCCAGGTGACTTGGCCGGAGTTGCCCACCCAGTCGCCCAGCTGGTTTTGGGCGTCGTCGGCAAGCGGACCGATGACGGCGATGCGTTTGCCGGCGGCGGCGAACGGCAGCGCCCCGTTGTTGTTCAGCAGGACTGCGGATTCGCGGGCGATGCGCAGATTGAGATGCTGATGGGCGTCGCAGCCGACGACTTCTTTGATGCGCCGCTCATCGGGCAATCGGGGGTCTTCGAACAGGCCGAGACGGAACTTGAGCGCGAGGATGCGGCTCACTGCGGCGTCGATCAGCGCTTCGTCCAGCAAGCCGGTGTGCACGGCTTCGATGGCGCCGTCGTAGAACTGCGGCGTGGTCATGATCAGGTCGTTGCCGGCTTTGACTGCGTCTGCGGCGGCATGCGCATAATTGGCTTTGACTTTCTGCTCCCACACCGCGCGGCCGACGTTGTCCCAGTCGGTGATCAGCGTGCCTTGGTAGTTCCAATTCCCGCGTAGCTTTTCGGAGAGCAGCCAGTGGTTGAACGTAACCGGTATGCCGTCGATGGACTCGTAGCCGAGCATGAAGGTGCCGCAGCCTTCTTTGGCGACCCGTTCGAAGGGCGGAAGGAACCATGATTCGAGTTTGCGGTGGGACAGGTCGGCTTCGGAAGCGTCACGGCCTCCTTGGGTCTCGCTGTAGCCGGCGAAATGCTTGGCGCATGCGAGGATGGCGTCGTGGGCGAGCGGCTCGCCGGCTTTGGCGCCGCCTTGGTAGCCCTTGATGATGGCGGAGGCCATGTCGCCGATCAGGGTCGGGTCTTCGCCGAAGGTTTCATCCACGCGGCCCCATCGGGTGTCTCGGGCGATGCACAGTACGGGGGAGAAAGTCCAGTGCACGCCGGTGGCGGAGACTTCTTCGGCGGTTGCGCGGCCGACTGCCTGCACTGCGGCGGGGTCCCAGCTGGCCGCCATGCCCAGTTGCGAGGGGAAGATGGTGGCTCCCGGCCAGAAGGAGTATCCGTGGATGCAGTCGTCGCCGATGAGCAGGGGGATGCCGAGGCGTGTTTTGGTGTTCACGGTTTCGACGGCGCGCGGCAGGTCGGCTGGGCTGGTGTGCAGAATCGAGCCGACGTGTTTGGTGACGATGAGATCGTCGAGGTTGCCGTTGCGGGCGTCGAGTTGCATCATCTGCCCGACTTTCTCTTCGAGGGTCATGCGTCCGAGCAGGTCGGCGATGCGTTGCGATGCCGGCAGTGCTGGGTTTTGATAGGGGAGATTGGCGGTCATGCGGTTCGCTTTCTTCATCGAGGCGGGTCTAGTTACCAAATGGTAGTTTAGCGTCGCTGCCGGATACGACACCCCGCTGATGTGCGTGTGATCCCGGAAAGGGCGGGGCCGTTCACTCTGGTGCCCCCGGAGGGCGGCGGTCGTCGATGATCGTCGGCGGCAAACCGGTTCGACACGCCGAATGTTGTATATGCAACTGTTGTATGGGGCACTCATTACCATCAAGATGCGGAGCATCCGAGTCACAACAACACGGTGACTGCGGGCATCCTGCATCACATCCATCATTCGGGCAGTCACAGGGGAAGAACATGACATATGACATCAATCAGTCTGGCATCACGCCTGCTGTCTGCCGCGATGACAGCAGGTCCGGGCCCGGCTGCGCCCCGGCGTCCGATCAGATCCCCCTGGGAGTGGAAATCCAACGGCTCGCCAGGGCGGTCCGCCGGTATCTCGGATTGACGATGCCTGCCAGCGCGCGCGAAGCGACAGACGGCAACGCCAGCATCATCATGTTCCTCGACCGCCATCGCGGTGATGAGATATTCCAGCACGATATCGAAACTCGCTTTTGCATCACCCGGTCCACCGCCTCACGCGTGCTGACCCGCATGGAGCACAAGGGGCTGATCATCCGCAAACCGGTCGCCCGTGACGCCAGGCTCAAGCGGATCGAACTCACCGCCAAAGCCGACCGAATCGTCGCCGATCTCGTCGCCAACGGGAGCCGTGCGGAGGATTCCCTCACCGCAGGGTTCACGCCTGATGAGCTTGTCCGACTGCGCGGTTATCTCGCCCGGCTGCACTGCAATATGGACGCCGCGCTTGACACCGTCGCCCAGACTCAACCCACGCGAGCCCCGGCGCAGTCTGCCACAGGGCAGGAACCCTCGCACAACGCCGGTCAACTTGCCGCAAGCATCATCCGCAACAATCACACCACCATCGAAGAAGAACAGGAGCGCAACCAGTGACCGCACAACAGCTCGCGACTACACGCGACGCCGCCGACGCGCCGGCAAAACCAACGCACGTCATCCGCACCCTGCTACACAGCCTGCGCGAATACAAGAAGGAAAGCATCCTCACCCCGCTTACGGTCGCCGTCGAAGCGATCATGGAAATCATCATCCCCACCGTCATGGCGAACCTCATCGACCAGGGCATCACCGGCGGTTCCATGCCTATGGTATGGAAATTCGGCCTGATTCTGTTCCTGTGCGCGCTCGTCTCGTTCGCCGCCGGCACGCTCGCCGGCCGTTTCGCCGCTGTCGCGTCCGCAGGCTTCGCGAAGAACCTCCGCCACGACGTGTTCGCCAAAGTACAGGGCTTCAGCTTCACGAATATCGACCGTTTCTCCACCGGTTCGATCATCACCCGCAGCACGACCGACGTGACCAACCTGCAGAATTCGTTCCAGATGATCGTCCGCATCGGAGTGCGCGCGCCCATCATGATGATCGCCGCATGGGTTTTCTCGTTCCGTATCAGCCGGTCGATTTCCCTGGTGTATCTCGCCATCATCCCGATTCTCGGCATCGCGCTGTTCGCGATTGTCCTGTTGGTGCACCCTGTGTTCGAGCGGGTCTTCCATACGTATGACAAGCTCAACAATGACGTGGATGAGAATCTTCAAGGCATCCGCGTCGTCAAATCGTATAATCGCGAAACCCATGAAATCGGCAAGTTCAACCGCATCTCACTGGCGATTTACCGTGATTTCGTCAAAGCGGAACGCGTGTTGAGCTTCAACGCCCCGCTGATGGACGCGTGCATTTACATCGCGCTGCTCGCCGTCTCATGGATGGGAGCGCAGCAGATCGTCGCGTCCGGCAACAACGCGGCGCACGGCTTGACCACCGGCGACCTGACGGCACTGGTCACCTACGCCTTGCAGCTGCTCATGGCGCTCATGATGATTTCGATGGTGTTCGTCATGTTCATCATCTCGCAGGCATCCGCAGAACGCATCTGTCAGGTGTTGCAGGAACGCAGCATCGTCACCAACCCGGACCACCCCATCGAACAGGTGCCGGACGGTTCCATCACCTTCGACCACGTAACCTTCCGGTATTCGCGCAACTCGGAGAAACCGGTGCTTGATGACATCAACCTTGACATCCCCTCTGGATCGGTGGTCGGCATCATCGGCGGCACCGGATCGTCCAAATCCAGCCTCGTACAGCTCATCCCACGCCTGTACGACGTGACCGAAGGCTCACTGAAGGTCGGCGGCCATGACGTGCGCGACTACGATCTGCAAGCCCTGCGCGACCAGGTCGCCATGGTATTGCAAAAGAACGTGCTCTTCAGCGGCACCATTGCCGAAAACCTGCGGTGGGGCAACCCGGACGCCACCGACGAACAGGTCCGCCAGGCCGCGAAAATCGCGCAAGCCGACGGATTCGTCCAAGAATTCCCCGACAAGTACGACACCATGATCGAGCAGGGCGGCACCAACGTGTCCGGCGGCCAGCGGCAACGCCTGTGCATCGCCCGCGCACTGCTGAAAAACCCGAAAGTCTTGATTTTGGACGATTCAACCAGTGCAGTGGACACCAAAACCGACCAGCTCATCCGCGAGGGGCTGCGCTCCGAAGCGCCGGACGTCACCAAAATCATCATCGCTCAGCGTCTGAGCTCCGTACAAGACGCCGACATGATCCTGGTCATGGCGGGCGGCCGCATCATGGACCAAGGCACGCACGAGCAGCTACTCGAGACAAGCGACGAATACCGTGCAATCTATGAGCTGCAAACCAAGAACCACGGCGAAGCGGATACCGAGGATGGTGCCACGGGCACCCCGAGTGCCACGAATGTCCCGGACGCCGCAACCAGCCAGTCCACCGCAAACACCGCACAGGAAGGAGAGACGCGATGAGCACGCAGAACACCACGCAACACGCCGAACAGCCTGCCGATGCATCCGGCCGCAAGCCGCGCACGAAAGTCCCCCGCGGCACCATCAAACGGCTCTGGGGCTACATCGCCCAATACCCGGTACGTCTGACCATCGTTGTCCTGTCCATCATCGTGTCCGCCGCCACACAAGCGCTGTCCATCGCGTTCCTGCAGCGGCTCGTCGACACGTACATCATCCCGCTGGTCTCTGCCACCCACCCCGACTGGGGGCCACTGATCCGTGCGCTCACCATGCTCGCCATCATGTACGCGGTCGGCACGTTCTGCGCGTGGCTGTGGGGCTGGCTGATCATCGACATCGAGCAGGGCACACTCAAGAAAATCCGCGATGACATGTTCGCCCACCAGCAGCGCCTGCCGATCAGCTACTTCGACACCCACGAGCACGGCGACGTGATGAGCCGATACACCAACGACACCGACACCCTGCGGCAGGCGATTTCGCAATCCTTCCCGCAGATGTTCGCCTCGCTGCTGTCCGCATTCGCATCCCTGATTGCGATGATGTGGCTGTCCGTGCCGTTCGCGCTGTTCACCCTCGTATTCGCAATCGTTCTCTTCGTGCTGGTCAACAAGCTGGTCGCCCGTTCCGGCATCCAGTTCGTACGCCAACAGCGCATGCTCGGTGATGTCAACGGATTCGTCGAAGAGGCAGTCAACGGGCAGAAAGTCATCAAGGTGTTCAACCATGAGGACGCCACCCAACGCGAGTTCGACCGCCGCAACGAAGAACTCTTCGACGCCGCAGCCAAGGCCAACACCTACGGCAACATCACCATGCCGATCGTGAACAACTCCGGCTACCTGCTGTACGTCATCACCGCGGTCCTCGGCGCGTGGGCCGGTCTGTCCGGCATGCATAACTTCGGTTTCGGCGGCGCAAGCACCATGACACTCGGCACCGTGATCGCCATGCTCACCCTGTCACGCGGATTCATCAACCCGCTCGGCCAGGTTTCCATGCAGTTCACCATGATCATGATGGCGCTCGCCGGCGCCTCACGCATCTTCGCGCTCATGGACGAACCGGTGGAAGCTGACAACGGTACGGTCACGCTGGTCAACGTGGAGCTTGGCGAAGACGGGTGCACGATGACGGAAACCGACAAGGATACGCAGCATTGGGCATGGAAGCGGACGGCGGATGATGATGGTACACGCTCGCTTGCCGCGGCCGCCAAACTGCGTGGCCAGGCCCGTGAGGTCGCCGCCAAAGCCAAGCAAAGCGCAATCACGTCGCCGGACGGCCGGTACACGCTGCTGCGCGGCGATGTGCGCTTCACCGATGTGACCTTCGGATATGACCCGTCGAAACCGGTGTTGCACGACATCACATGGTTCGCCAAGCCGGGGCAGAAGATCGCGCTGGTCGGTGCGACGGGTGCGGGCAAGACCACGGTCACGAACCTCATCAACCGCTTCTACGATATTCAGGAAGGCCAGATTCTGTATGACGGCATCGACGTGCGCAACATCCGCAAGCCGGATCTGCGCCGTTCGCTCGGCATCGTGTTGCAGGACGTGAACCTGTTCACCGGCACCGTGATGGACAACATCCGCTACGGGCGTCTGGACGCGACCGACGAGGAGTGCATCGAGGCCGCGAAGCTGACGAACGCCGACGGGTTCATCCGTATGCTGCCGGAAGGGTACAACACCGTGCTTTCCGGCGACGGTTCCGGTCTGTCGCAGGGTCAGCGCCAGTTGATTTCGATTGCGCGCGCTGCTGTGGCCGATCCGCCCGCCATGATTCTGGACGAGGCAACCAGTTCGATCGACACCCGCACCGAGGACGTCGTGCAGGCAGGTATGGACGCGTTGATGAAGGGCCGCACGGTTTTCGTAATCGCGCACCGGTTGTCCACTGTTCGCAATGCGGACGTGATCATGGTACTTGATCATGGCCGGATCATCGAACGCGGCAACCATGATGAGCTCATCGCCCAGCGTGGCGAATATTACCAGCTGTACACTGGAGCGCTCGAACTCGAGTAACGCGACAACAGCCAGAAAACCTGCCGTCTGCCTACGCTCAACTCACTGTCAGCGTAAGCAGCCGGTGGGCTTTTTCTGCCTCTGCCAACGCTGAGGTGCTGGTGAGCGTTGGTAGAAACAGGGGAGGACGGCATCGAATCGCGTGTTCGCTGTGAGTCGCTCGGTCGTCCCGCCCGCGGTGCTATCATGGCGGCTGTATGAGGCGATGATCCGTCATCAGCGGGGAGCCTTCGGAAGAACAGGGCACGGCATCAGCCAAGCCCCCAGTAGAACCGACGGGACCGGCCCGAAACAGCCGGACACAAGCGGTCGCACACAACCGGTTCCCGGCAATGCGCGGCAAGCGAGGTGGTACCGCGGCGCGGGCACAAGCCCCGTCGTCCTCGTGGCAATGTCAACCAGCCAGTCGAGGAGAATATGGTGAGCGAAACCACCGATCACGTGTATCCCAAGGCATCAACCGGCGAGCAAAGCGCCAATGTCGCGCCGAACCCGAATTTCCCCAAGCTCGAGGAATCGGTGCTGAATTATTGGGACACCGACGACACCTTCAACAAATCCGTAGAACGCCGCCCGTCCGGCGACCACAGCCAGAACGAGTTCGTGTTCTTCGACGGCCCGCCGTTCGCCAACGGCCTGCCGCACTACGGCCATCTGCTGACCGGCTATGCGAAGGACGTCATCCCGCGCTACCAGACCATGAAGGGCCACAAGGTCAACCGCGTCTTCGGGTGGGATACGCACGGCCTGCCTGCCGAGCTCGAAGCGCAGAAGGAACTCGGCATCGACTCGGTCGACGACATCAACAAGATGGGCATCGCCAAGTTCAACGACGCCTGCCGCGCCTCCGTGCTCAAGTACACCAACGAATGGCGTGAATACGTGCACCGTCAGGGTCGCTGGGTGGACTTCGACCACGGCTACAAGACGCTCAACATCCCGTACATGGAATCCGTCATGTGGGCGTTCAAGCAGCTGTACGAAAAGGGCCTGGCCTACAAGGGCTACCGCGTGCTGCCGTACTGCCCGAAGGACCGCACCCCGCTGAGCAACCACGAGTTGCGCATGGACGCGGATGTCTACCAGGACCGTCAGGACACCACCGTGTCCGTCGCCGTCAAACTGCGTGACGAAGACGACGCCTACGCCGTGTTCTGGACCACCACCCCGTGGACCGTGCCCACCAACCTCGCCATCGTCGTCGGCGCTGACATCGACTATGTCGAGGTGCGCCCGACGCAAGGCAAGTTCGCCGGCAAGAAATTCTATATCGGCAAGCCGCGCCTTGAGGCCTACGCCAAGGAACTCGGCGACGACTACGAGATCGTGCGCGAGCTCAAGGGCGCCGAGATGGAAGGGTGGCGCTACTGGCCGGTCTTCCCGTATTTCGCTGATGACAAGGCGCTTGCCGAGGGCGGTA
This sequence comes from Bifidobacterium thermophilum DSM 20210, assembly GCA_000771265.1. Taxonomy (GTDB): domain Bacteria; phylum Actinomycetota; class Actinomycetes; order Actinomycetales; family Bifidobacteriaceae; genus Bifidobacterium; species Bifidobacterium thermophilum. Next base: position 66,815 of record JDUB01000011.1, on the reverse strand, counting down.
CCCCCGGCCCGAACGCCTTCCAGATCTTCACCGCCGACTATGTCGACACGGTCGAAGGTTCCGGTCTCGTCCATCAGGCGCCATACGGCGAAGACGATATGAACACGCTCAACGCCAAGGGCATCAAGTCTGTGGATGTGCTCGACGAAGCCTGCGTGTTCAACGCGCTCGCCCCCGACTATGAGGGCATGTACGTGTTCGACGCGAACCTGCCGATTCTGCGCAACCTGCGCGCCGGAGACGGCCCGCTCGCGCGCATCCCCGAGGAGCATCGCGCTCTGCTGTTCCAGGAGAAGAGCTACGTGCACTCCTACCCGCACTGCTGGCGTTGCGGCACCCCGCTGATCTACAAGCCGGTGTCCAGCTGGTTCGTCTCGGTCACGAAGATTAAGGACCGCCTGCTCAAGCACAATCAGGAAATCAACTGGATCCCCTCCAACGTCAAGGACGGCCAGTTCGGCAAGTGGCTCGCCAACGCGCGTGACTGGTCTATCAGCCGCAACCGCTTCTGGGGCTCGCCGATCCCGGTGTGGGTGAGCGACGACCCGAAGTACCCGCGCGTCGACGTGTACGGTTCGCTTGATGAGCTCAAGGCCGATTTCGGCGATTACCCGCGCGACGACAAGGGTGAGATCAACATGCACCGCCCGTACATCGACCGCCTGACGCGCCCGAACCCGGACGACCCGACCGGCAAGAGCCACATGCACCGCATCACCGATGTGCTCGACTGCTGGTTCGAATCCGGCTCCATGCCGTTCGCGCAGTTCCATTACCCCTTCGAGAACAAGGAGTATTTCGAGCAGCACTTCCCGTGCGACTACGTGGTCGAGTACATCGGCCAGACGCGCGGCTGGTTCTACACGCTGCACATCATGGCAACCGCACTGTTCGACAAGCCGGCGTTCAAGAACGTCATCTGCCATGGCATCGTGCTCGGTTCCGACGGCCAGAAGATGAGCAAGCACCTGCGCAACTACCCGGATGTCAACGGCGTGTTCGACAAATTCGGTTCCGACGCCATGCGTTGGTTCCTCATGAGCTCGCCGATTCTGCGCGGCGGCAACCTCATCGTCACCGCTGAGGGCATTCGTGACACGGTGCGCCAGGTCATGCTGCCGGTGTGGAGCTCGTACTACTTCTTCACGCTGTACGCGAACGCGGCGAACGGAGGCAAGGGCTTCGACGCACGTCGTCTGCGCGCCGACGAGGTCGATAACCTGCCGCGCATGGACCAGTATCTGCTGGCTCGTACGCGCCTGCTGGTTGAACGCGTCGAGAAGTCGCTGGATGATTTCGCAATCTCCGATGCGTGCGAAGCGGTCACCGATTTCATTGACGTGCTCACCAACTGGTACATCCGCAACACGCGCGACCGCTTCTGGAACGAGGACGAGAACGCGTTCAACACGCTGTACACCGTGCTGGAAACCTTCATGCGCGCACTCGCCCCGCTCGCCCCGATGGAGGCGGAAACCGTGTGGCGGGGTCTGACCGGCGGCGAATCCGTGCATCTGGCGGATTGGCCGTTCCTTACTGACGAGAAGACCGGCGAGCCTACGGAGCTTGGTCTTGTGCTCAAGGCCAATGATGCGCTTGTGTCCGCGATGGACCAGGTGCGCGAGGTCGTCTCCGCGACCCTGTCGCTGCGCAAGGCTGAGCAGATTCGCGTGCGTCAGCCGCTGAGCAAGCTCACCGTCGTGGTCGCCGACCCGGAGGCGGTCGGGGATTACGTCGAGATTCTGAAGTCAGAGCTCAACGTGAAGTCCGTGGACTTCTCGACGCTCGAGGATGCGCCGGAACACGGGCTGAAGATTATCCACCAGCTCAAGGTCAATGCGCGCGCCGCCGGCCCGCGTCTGGGCAAGCAGGTACAGTTCGCCATCAAGGCGTCCAAGACGGGTGCCTGGCATGTGGATGCCGCGACCGGCGCCCCCGTGGTCGAGACGCCGAACGGCGATATCGCGCTCGAGAATGGCGAGTTCGAGGTCATCAATCGCGTGGAGGAGCAGGATGCCACGCAGGCCGCTAATTCGGTGTCCTCGGCCCTGCCGTCCGGCGGGTTCGTGATTCTCGACACCGCGCTCGACGACGATTTGCTGGCCGAAGGCTACGCGCGTGACGCGGTCCGTGCGGTGCAGGATGCCCGAAAGGAAGCCGATTTCAACATCTCTGACCGAATCGTGCTGACCCTGACCGCACCCGTGGCGGATGCGCCGAAGCTTGAGCAGTTCCGTGACCTGATCGCCCACGAGACGCTCGCCACGACGCTCGACATCAAGCCGAGCGATACCGCCAAGGAGCTCGAGGTCGCCGTCGCCAAGGCGTGACGCCTCGGGGGCGCCGTGCCTGTGGGCGTGAGGCCCGCTGGTTCGACGCCCCAAGGGGTGCATCTTGTTGAGTATCGACGCTCCCAACCTCACAAACTGGTTACGCTGGTGAGTCCGCTAGCGTAGCCAGTTTGTGTATCTGCCCATCTGCATCTCTGTTTCTACCGACGCTGAGACCCCTGTCAGCGTCGGCAGAAGGTTGGGGGAGAGACGGGGTCGGGGGCGCCGTGCATACCGGCAGCGATGACGCCGTGGCGGTCTACCATAGAAGACTCAGGCGCCGCACAGCGCCGGTTACCGACCGACAGGAGCATGATGAAACAGATCGTCGCGGGCGTGCTAGCCCACGTGGATGCGGGCAAAACCACACTTTCCGAGGCGATGTTGTACGTGTCCGGCGAAGTGCGTCGGCTTGGCCGCGTCGATCATGGCGACGCATTCCTCGACACCGACGCGTTGGAAAAACGACGCGGCATCACCATCTATTCAAAAGACGCGATCATTGACTATCCGGGTATGCGCTTGACCCTGCTCGACACGCCCGGGCACGTGGATTTCGCCGCCGATATGGAACGCACACTGGGTGTGCTCGATGTCGCTCTGCTCGTCATTTCAGCCGTCGACGGCGTGCAAGGTCATACCGAGACTCTGTGGCGATTGCTGGAGCGCTATCATGTGCCGACCTTCATCGTCATCAATAAAATCGACGCGCTCGCTCCCGGCATTTCGCGCGATGACGTGCTCGCCGGCATCTGCAAGCGATTTGGCGAGGTGTGCGTGGATGCCGGATTGCCGCAGAATTCTGCCGATATCGCTGAGAATGCGGATACCCCGGTCACTGCGGACATCCCCGTACCTTCGGATGCTTCAGTTACCGCAGACGCCCATGCAGCCACGGGCGCGTCAACTGGCATGATTGCCGGCGGCTCGTCCGCCCACGCCCAGATTTCCGCCGGTTCCCGAATGGAACACGATGAGGATGTTGCCGCGCTCGACGAATCCGCGCTCGACGAATACTGCGACACCGGCCGGATCTGCCCGGCGACCATCAGCCGGATGATCGCGCAACGCAAGCTCGTCCCGTGTATGTGGACGTCAGCGCTGCAATTGCAAGGCATCCGCTATCTGCTGGATGCGCTTGCCGCGTACGCTCCTGAGCCGCGCTATGACGGATACGGCGACAACTCTTCCGACAACACTTCCGTCAATCATGGCAAAGATAACGCCGATAACAGTGGTGATCGCAGCAATGGCAAGGATTTCGGCGCCCGCGTGTTCCGCATTTCGCATGACGCCCAGCACAACCGGCTCACTTGGCTGAAAGTGACCGGCGGCGAATTGCCAGTGAAAAGCGAGATTGAACCGTACGGAAAAATCGACCAAATCAGGCGATATTCCGGCGCAAAATACGATATCCTGCAATCCGCCCCCGCCGGAACAGTTTGTGCGGTGACCGGTCTGGAAGGCACGGTGCCAGGTCAGGGACTCGGCATGCAGACGGACGCCTCGCATCCGCTGCTTGAACCGGTGCTCACCTACACGGTCACGGCCACCGATGGCACGGATACGCACAAGCTGTTGGGTGCGCTACGTGAACTCGAGGACGAGGAACCGCTGTTGCACGTGCGGTGGGTCGAGCGTCTTGAGGAGATTCACATCCAGCTCATGGGCGCTGTCCAGCTAGAAATCGTGCAGGAACTGCTGCGCACGCGCTTCGGCATCGAAGTCACGTTCGATCGCGGGGGCATCGTATACCACGAGACTATAGACACGCCGGTCGAAGGGGTGGGTCATTTCGAACCGTTGCGGCACTACGCGGAAGTCCACCTGCTGCTGGAGCCGCTCGAGCGTGGCCGCGGACTCCAATTCGCCAGCGATTGCAGTTTGGATGTGCTCGACCGCAACTGGCAGCGCCTGATTATGACGCATATGCGCGAACGCGAGCATCTGGGCGTGCTTATCGGCGCGCCAATCACCGATATGCGGATTACGTTGCTGACCGGTCGGGCGCATGACAAGCACACGGAAGGCGGGGATTTCCGCCAGGCGACGTATCGCGCAATCCGCGAAGGACTTATGCAGGCGCGTCAGGGCGGGCATTGCCATGTGCTTGAACCGTGGTACCGCTTCCGTCTGGAGTTGCCCGCCGACCAGGTGGGGCATGCGATGGCTGATATCCAGCGGATGAGTGGTACGTTCGACCCGCCCGAAAATGACGGCACGACGGCGGTGCTGGAGGGCGAGGCGCCCGTCGAAGGCATGCGTGATTACGCGATGGATGTCAACGCGTACACGCATGGACGCGGGTCGCTGACCTGCGTGTCGGCAGGCTACCGACCGTGCCACGACGAGGACGCGGTCATCGCTGCAGCCGAGTATGATCCCGAATCCGATCTGGAGAACACTCCGGATTCGGTGTTCTGCGCGCATGGTGCCGGGTATCCGGTCAAATGGTACAAAGTGCCGGAGTTCATGCATCTGCCGTTCGCGTGGCAGCAGGCGTAGCAGGGTCGGTGGTTATTGCGGCCGGCGGAATCGGTGGAATCGCGATGATAGGGGTAGACGGTGATGACACGGGTTCGCCCTTGCGGGAGCGGACTTTCTGGGGGCCTACCGTGAAGTGATTGATCATGGGCGGCAGGGGGATTTCTCGCTGCCGACGCCCGGTTATCAGGTGCTCCGATCCTGGTGTTCTCCTGGCCGTGTGCTCTCCTGTGAAGCGGGAGAACATCCTCGCTGCCGATTAGAGGGATGATCTCCCTGTTTGTTGCGGGAGTTTATTGCGAAATACGATTTTGGTGCTTTTTCTCCCAGAAACGGCTTCAGGGCCGATTTTTCAGAATCGCAAGATTTCAACGTTTCTGTTGGGAGATCTTCCGTGGAAGTGCCGGATTGGGCTGAACTCCCACGTCGCGTGCGGGAGTTCAATGGCAGATTGCGGAACCACTCGAGTTCTCCCGGGAGAGCGGCGCCTGACAGACCGTTCCGGGCCGAACTCCCGCCAGTCTGACGGCATCTCCTCAGCCAATCCAGTAAATCAAGCCTGCCGTCATCGTGAAACATCCGATATTCCGGATTCGTCTGGCAGTTTGACGGCATGCTTTGCGATTGCATCGATCATGAACCGGTAATCATTGAACCTGCGCGCCGAACGGCCACAACGCGAGCTTCGCCATCTTGAACGACTGGATGCCGAACGGCACGCCGATGATGGTGATGCAGTTGAGTACGCCTGCAATCACGTAGCCGATTGCCATCCAGATGCCGACCAACACCACCCAGATGATGTTGGCGAGCAGTGAGCCGACGCCACCGCCATACACCACGGACTTGCCGAACGGGGTAAGTGTCAGGCCAGCCATTTTGAACGCTTGGATGCCGAGTGGGATGCCGACGATGGTGATGCACAGCACGATGCCGATGATCGCCCATGCCACAGCCAGTCCGAGCCCGCCGAGAATCAGCCACAGGATATTGCCCAACGTATTCATGCCGCCCATTGTGCATGGCGCGGGTGACATGGTTGATTGGTCAGGTGCGGTTGGGTGAGCATGACGCGGTCGGATGAGGTTGGGTGGAGACGGTTGGCAGGGCGTGATTGGGTGAGCGCGGTCGGATGGGCTATGAACGGTGTCGCGAAGGGGCAGGCGTGGATAATCGGCTTGACGGGGATGACTGCTTGCACATCAGGCTGGACGTTGCCTGAGCGAATCTCAGAGTATTCACAGGGAAACATATTGTGAACCCAAGGTGACGTCCGTATCCTAAATGATGTCAGCAAAAGCTGATGGGGTTCTCCTCTTGAATCCCATAATTCAATCCCTTCTCTCTTTTTTTCTCTCCTTTCAGGGCCCGGTCTTCCGGGCCCTTCTCTTTTCCCGTTCTGGCTGTCGTCGCGCGCGTCGGCGACGCAGCAGGACTGCCATCGTAGCCGGTTTGCGCGCCTCCACAAACTGGTTATGCTGGGCGATTCGTCAGCGCAGCGAGTTTGTGAAGGCTGGGCTGTCGTACTGATTGCAGCTGGTCTTCCGCAGCGGCACCGCATCCGGATTATCTGCAACCGGCTCATCCGCAACCGCAATCGTTGCGAGCCCACCACAGACGGTTACCGCCCGTCGCCCGCGATCCGGTCTATGGCGGCGAGCTCGTCATCGGTGAAATCAGGCCCGTTCAACGCGCCGAGGCTGTCGAGCAGCTGCTGAGGTCGGGACGCGCCCACGAGCACACTGGTCACTTCGCTCTTGCGCAGCAGCCAAGCGAGCGCCATATCCGCGAGACTCTGCCCGCGCGCAGCGGCAATCGTATTCAACGCGACAATAGCGTCATGCGTGCGTGCCACGTCGGCTTCGGTGAGGAACCGGCCGTCCCTGGCCACGCGCGAATCCGCTGGAATCCCGTCCAGATACCGGTCGGTGAGCAGTCCCTGGTCGAGCGGGCTGTATGTGATCAGCCCTTTGCCCAGACGGCTGACGGCTTCGAGCAGGCCGTTGTGCTCCACGGTCCGGTCAAGGATGTTGTAGCGGTTCTGCGCGATGATGAACGGCACATGCAGTTCGTCAAGAATCGCGGCGGCCGCTTCGAGCCGTTGCCCGTCATAGTTCGACAGGCCCACGTACAGCGCTTTGCCGCTTGTGACCGCCTGCGCGAGAGCGCCCATGGTTTCCTCGAGCGGCGTGTCCGGGTCGGGGCAGTGGTGGTAGAAGATGTCGACGTAGTCGAGGCCGAGTCGCGTCAGGCTCTGGTCGAGGCTGGCGAGCAGGTATTTGCGGCTGCCGTGGTCGCCGTACGGGCCGGGCCACATGTCAAAACCGGCTTTGGTGCTGATGACCAGTTCGTCGCGGTGCGCGCCGAAATAGTCGTGGAGGATCTTGCCGGCGTTGCGTTCGGCGCTGCCTGGTTCCGGCCCGTAATTGTTGGCGAGGTCGAAATGCGTGATGCCGTGGTCGAATGCGGTGAAACACAGCTGTTTCATCGTGTCGTATGACGAGAAATCGCCGAAATTATGCCAAAAGCCGAGGCTGATGGCGGGCAGTTTCAAACCGCTGCGGCCGCTTCGCCGGTAGGGCATGGTCTCGTACCGGTCGAGGGATGGCGTGTATGCGCTGATACCGGTGGTGTTGGTTGATGATGGCATCGTTGCCTCCTGCGTGCTGGGGTTCGTGCGTGGTGTGCGGCGTGCGGTGGGCGGGCGGCTGGCGTTCGGTTGCGAATGCCTGACCGTGTCGTGTCGTGCCGCTGGTTGCGTCCTCATCATAGGCTGGAGCCGTGAGGTTTCTCATTGCGATGGATTCGTTCAAAGGGTCGCTTGATGCCGTGGAGGCATGTCGTGCGGTCGTGCGCGGGGTGAAGGCCGTTTGCCCGACGGCGTGTTGCGATATCGCGCCGATGGCTGATGGGGGAGAAGGCACGCTGGATGCGCTGCTGGCTTCCGTTGGTGGGCGGCGCTGCAGTGCGATGGTCCACGATCCGCTGATGCGGCCGGTCCGCGCGGAGTACGGGCTGTTGGATGCGCAGAATATCGGCGGTGTACGGGGAACCGCGGGTGCACGGGGATTCGCTGGTGTGCGAAACGCCAGGAACGCGAATCGCAAGGCGGAGGCCGAGCCCGGGCGTGTCGCCGTGGTAGAGATGGCGCGTGCCAGCGGCCTGCAATACGTGGATGAGCATACGCACGACCCGCTGCATGCCAGCACGTTCGGCACTGGCGAGCTGATTAGGCACGCGCTCGATGACGGGGCGCGCACGATTATCGTTACGCTCGGCGGCAGCGCGACCAACGATGGTGGCGCCGGCATCGCTCAGGCGCTTGGCGCTCGATTACTGGATGCGACCGGGCGGGACTTGGAACCGGGCGGTGCGGCGCTCGCGCGACTCGACCATATCGACACCGCCCGCATGGACCCGCGACTCGCGCATACAGAGGTCCGCATCGCCACTGATGTCACCAATCCGCTGACCGGGCCGACCGGCGCATCCGCGGTATTCGGGCCGCAAAAGGGCGCGACCCCTGGTATGGTCAGGCAGCTTGATGATGCGCTCGGCCGATTCGCACAGGTCATCGAACGCGATCTGGGACGTTCCGTCGCCGCGGTTCCCGGAGCCGGTGCCGGTGGCGGAACCGGGGCGGGACTGCTCGCCTTCACGAACGCGACCATCGAACCCGGCATCCAGCTTGTCGCAACAGCCTCGCGGCTTGCGGGCCGTGCGTGGACGGCGGACGTGTGCATCACCGGGGAAGGGCGTATCGACGGGCAGACCGCCTACGGCAAAACCCCGGCCGGTGTCGCCCACATCGTCAAACGAGCCAATCCGCGCATCATGGTCGTGGCGCTCGCCGGAGCGGTCGCCCGCGGTGTCGCCGCCGTGCCGCAGACGGTTGCCGGGAGCCGGGGTGCGGATGGGTATGCCGATGGCTCAGCCGCTCGGACTATTCCTCAGGATGATGCCGATTATTCGGCATCCGCGGATCTGTACGCGTGCGGCATCGATGCGGTATTCCCGATCATCCGCGAACCGCAATCCCTTGCAGACGCGTGCCGCGAGACCGCCGGCAACCTCGCCGCCACCGCAGCAAACGTCGCGCGGTTGCTCGCCGCTGTGGCGGACACAGACCGGTGAGGGCTCGCTGCGGGCTCCTTCGCTGTGAGGTGCCGTTGTGTGAGGATTTGCTCGCACAGTGACTGGTCAGGAGGCTGGTGTCGCCGGATTCGGCGGCTGGAGGTGCGGGTTTGTGAGGATCGGCTCACATACTGACCGGTCCGTTGGTCGGAATCAGCTGATTGAGCTGGTCAGGGGCCCGTTGTGTGAGGATTGACTCACACGATGAACCGCATCAATATGTCCCTTCGCTGAATGCACTGGAGATGACGCCATCCAGTGAGCCGAAGCATGACGAATTGTGTATGTCGGGGCATGCGCAATCGGTAAATATCATCGGGTGGTCAAGCAATTCAATGACGGTGTGGTGAGTTTCGTATGCTGAGGCGTACGTAATCACTGTTTTCATCCCGGGAGTCTGATGGTTTAGCGGTGATGTGGTGAGTTGTGTATGTCGGCGCATGCGCAGTCAGTGCGCACCCAGTAGTTGTGTGCTGTGCCCAAACAGACCCGCCATCACCGGTGCCGATTGTCCCCGATTGTCCTTCGGCTGCAGCGTCGCTCCCTCGCTCCGCGGCGCCCGCTGCCTGCGTGTCGTGCACGCTGCCCCCCCTTGTGTCGCGCCCGCCGCCCGCATGTCGCAGCACTGTCTTCTCGTGGTGAATCGCCACTCGCCTCCCGCGTGTCGCGCTCGCCGGACTCCGCCCGTCAAGCGGCAAAACCCCAATCGCCGCAACGGTTGTTAGCCGCATATAAGTATCCCGTATGCCTTGCGGCTTGTATCTGCGAGCCTTGCGGGATTAGGTTCGTAACCAACGCGAGGCCGAAAGGTCCCGCCGCCGGCAACACGACAAGCACAACACAACAACACAACAAAAACCAAACCAAACAACAACCCAACAACCAAACCAACCATCCGCCCGGCCCACCCGCGGCGCTTGCGACACTACTTAGGGGGTGCACTATGACGAGGTTCAACACTCAGCTGGTCCACGGACTGCCGGTGAACGATAACACGACCGGAGCCGTGAATCCGCCTATCTACAACTCATCCACGTATGCTTTCGAATCGGTCGAGTCCATGCCCCGCTGGGATTACGCGCGCAGCGGCAACCCGACCCGTGACTTCCTTGAGCGCCAGATTGCGCAGCTCGAACACGGCACTCGCGGTTTCGCGTTCGCGTCCGGGCTCGCCGCCATCCACGCGGTTCTTTCGATTTTCAAGCCGGGCGACCGGATCGTCGTCGGCAGCAACGTTTACGGCGGCACCTACTCGCAGTTCAACGAGCATTTCACCCGTTGGGGATTGGTCAGCCAGCCCGTGGACACCAATGATTACGAGGCGCTCGAGGCGGCGATCAGCGGCGTCGGCGTCGCCGGTGACGAGGACGGTGCCAGTGAACCCGCCAAGGCCGTCTACTTCGAAACCCTGACCAACCCGCTGCTGCAAGTCAACGATGTCGCCGCAATCGCGCGCATCGCCCACAAGTACGGTGCCATCGTGATTGTGGACAACACCTTCGTGACCCCGTATCTGCAGCAGCCGCTGGATCTGGGGGCGGATATCGTCCTGCATTCGGCGACCAAGTATCTGGCAGGGCATTCGGATGTCATCGCCGGTCTCGCCGTCGTGCGTGACGACAAGCTGGGCGAGCGTGTGTACTATGCGCAGAACCGGCTGGGAGGCATCCTACCGCCGGCTGAATCCGACTCAGTGCGTCGTGGTATCCAGACGCTCGGCCTGCGCATCGAACGCCAGCAGAGCAACGCCGTCGCCATCGCGAACTGGCTGCTGGAGAACCCGCTCGTCGCGACCGTCCACTATCCGGGCGTCGAAGGCGGTCGCCAGCCCGGCGACACCGAGAAGGGGCTCAAAGGCTTCGGCGGCGTGCTCAGCTTCGAAGTCGTCAAAGGCATCGACCCGGCGGAAATCCTCGACAACCTGCACCTGTTCCGGCTCGCCGTCAGCCTCGGAGCGGTCGAAAGCCTCGCCGAACTGCCGTGTCGCATGACGCATTTCGAACTACCACGCGAGGAGCGCCTCAAAGTCGGCATCACCGACGAGCTCATCCGCCTGTCCATCGGCATCGAAGACGTGAACGACCTTATCGAGGACCTCGACCAGGCGTTTGCGGTCGCGGCGAAGGCGGCACAGCCTCAGTTCGTGCAGGTGGCGCGGTAGGCTGGGCGGAATAGGGAAACGCCCAGAATCAGCCGGACATCAGATCTGCCTGGTGACGCATGGTACATTACCATCTGCCGCCAGGCCGATTGCTGTTCTGTCGGCCGGGTTGCCTCCGCCGAAAAACTTGTGATTTCATGAACGGAATCCGGCATCATTGTGCAACTCGTGCGGTGCTGTCTGCGCTGGAAGCCAACGGTTTCTGAAAGACAGACAATCGCACGCATCGTATTGCACGTTGCCTAATCGGACTTTCGCGCTTGATTTCCGATTCAGTCCGAGCAAGCGGCAGCGTAGTGGATATGCAATGCTCGTGCGACACCAGCAATGGCGGAATTTATCGGTTCCAGAAACCGAGAGAGAGTTGCCTTCCAACTCACCGCTGGTACTAGGCACAGACCAAATCCAATCCGGCGCTGTAATTTCCGATTTGGTCCATAACAGGAGCATCCGCGGAAAACGGAATAAACCCGCATGTGTGTGAAAATGGCCGATTGCCAAGGCATACGGAATTCGGGGCGCTTGGTCGCACGCCGGTTCCGGTGTAATCCATTGGGCTGAATGCGATTCCGTAGCCCAATCTCCGATTTGGTGCATAACAGGAGCATCCGCGGCAGACGATATACACCTGCATCTGTATGAAAATGGCGGAGTACCAAGGTTTCCATGATTCCAGCTACCGGGTGTGCAGCCAATTCCACCGCCGCTTATTGGACTAGATCCGATTCCGGTGTCCAATTTCCGGTTCGGTCCGCGTGACAGACGACAACAGTGTCCGGACGCACGCATGATATGACGTACATTGGCGGAATTCTAAACCCTCCTGATAGGCTGGGCGAGTCGTTGCGTACCGTGTTGTGAACTGAATCGGATTTCGTCGCCCAATTCCCGATTCAGACCCGTCAGCGCGTCCAGCAATCAGCGTGGAAGGATATATTCGCGTTGATTGGAATATCACGGAATACTACGGAGCGCCTCTGTTCTTGAATAGGCAGACCGTACAACACATGCTCTTGCCCTGAATCCGATATCGACCATCGTTGTACGGTTTGGGTCAAGGGCAACGACCTAAAAAGACCTGCGCGCCACGCCTAGGTCATAGAATCGGTCAATCGTCCCAGAATGCCGGTCACCTCAGCTAACAAAGCAATGCTCCCGGAACGGTCGGATCCCAAGTATCCAATCATTCCGGGAACATCATCACGCAGCTATAGCAACCGGCGCCGTGTCATGCACACATTCACTACTACAGTGGTTCTGGCCTCTGCAACGGATGTGCGCATGACACGGTGCTTGCTATCATCTACTCCCGCCTACTTCGCCAGCACGGCATCCCGCAGCGCGTCCGCCTTATCGGTGCGTTCCCAGGTGAATTCCTCGCCAGTCCGACCGAAATGCCCGTATGCTGCGGTTTTACGGTAGATTGGTCGGCGCAGGTTCAGCTCGTCGATGATGGCGAGCTGACGCAAATCGAACACCTGCTCCACAGCCTTCTGGATCGCTTCGCGCGCAACGGTCTCGGTTCCGTAAGTTTCCACGTCGATGTTGACCGGAGCGGCGACATTGCGGAAGTATCCGAGCGAAACCTGCACGCGCCGCGCAAGTCCTGCGGCCACGATGGTTTTGGCCACCCAGCGTGCCGCGTATGCCGCGGAACGGTCGGGCTTGCGCGGGTCCTTGCCGGAGAACGCGCCGCCGCCGTGAGCGGCGAACCCGCCGTACGTATCCACGATGATTTTGCGCCCAGTCAGTCCCGAATCGGCTTTCGGCCCGCCGGTGTGGAACGGCGAGGCGTTGATGACGACGTCGATGTCATCCGCCGCGATATTCGGGAAGGTTTTGAGCACGGGGTCGAGTACCTGTTCGCGCACTTGGCGGCGCACCTCTTCTACAGAGATCTCAGGCGAATGCTGGGTCGAAATCAGCACATGCCGGAAGGCGACCGGTCGCAGATCGTCGGTGTATTCCACGGTGACGAGCACTTTGCCGTCCGGCCTGAGCTGAGGAATAACGCCGTTCTTACGCACCCACGCGAGCCGTTCGGCGATTCGGTTGGACGCGTATGCGGGCAGTGGCATGAGCGCGTCCGTATCATCGTTCGCGTACCCGATCATGATGCCTTGGTCGCCGCCGAAGGTGTCGTATGCGGTTTCCTTGTCAGCGATTTTGTCGGTGTCACCGTAGTCGCCTTGCGGATTGTCGAACACGCGTGGCCGGATGTTGTTGATGATGCCGCAACCATCCGGGTCAATGCCGGATTCCGCTGTGGTGTAGCCGATATCGTGCAGTGCCTGGCGCACGATGGCCACATGGTCGAGGACGCGCGGGACGCTTACTTCGCCTTCGACGACGACGAGCCCGTCTTTTGCGGTGGTTTCGACGGCGACACGGGAATCCGGGTCCAGCGTGAGATATGCATCGAGGATGGAATCGGAGATGATGTCGCAGACTTTGTCTGGGTGGCCTTCGGTCACTGCTTCCGAGGAGAAGAATCGTGCCATGGATGGGTTCCTTTCATTGGATTGACTGCGGGACTTCTGGGTCCCGGTATGCCGATTGATGGATGGTGATGTTGGATGGCGATGTTGAATGGATAGTGGATGGAATTGTCGTGTGTGCTGCCACGTCAAAGCAGGAATATTGCTCAGTTCCGATTGAGTGTCGTTGCGCCCGGCTCATGCCTCGGCGATAATAGCGACATAGTTGCCGCTCTGATAACCGGGTACCGGATCATGTGGTTCATCATTGTGGTACGGCAGGTTCTCCAGCAATGTCTGCCAGTGGGATATGCGGGAGAATCCAGCCGCGCGCAGAGCCTTGTCATACCAGGGGATTTCATGCCAGTATGGCTTGTAGATATGCGTGTCCACATTGAAGAATGCTGTGCCCTCCAGCAACGGCTTGACGAGCGAATCGTCCAATCCTGCGGCCTGACGCAGACGCAGCACGATGCCGAGCGCCGATTCCGCTGGCACATCGGTAAGCACAATCCGCCCATTCGGCGCGAGTGCTTCGCGATTGCGCCGGAATGTGGGGATGATCTCATCATCTGGGATGAATCCGAATGATGAGCCGTTGTACACGATGGTGTCGTACGGCGCTTGACTGTAATCGAATTCCTGTGCGGTCGTGGCGACGATGTCGAGGCCTTTCGCGCGTGCCTGCGCCCCGAGCGCAGGTGATGGTTCAATAGCTTGTCTGACGCGAATGCCATAGCGTTCGGCGAGCAGGGTTTCGAAGATCCCGCTGCCCACGCCGATGGACAGGATGGCCCCAGGGTCGGCGTCCTCGCCGTCGGGCGTGGTGGTCAGGGCTTTGTGCAGTAGTCGCAGCCGGGATTCGTAGATGTTGGGGCGCAGTCGTTGCGTGTCGTCGAGGACGGTGTCATAGCCGGCGTACAGGTCTTCCTGTGGTTCGGTTGTGCTCATGGTTCTCTCTCCTTGTTGTTGATGGATTATTGGATGGTTGACATATTGGTTGAATGTGTACTGATGTATTGGTGAATGAGCGGATCATTGAATTGAAAGATGAGCTGTTGACTCACAATCGCGTATTGGCAGGTAAGAAGACTCCCGCCGGCGGGACAGTACGGAATTCACAGACCTTCCCGCCGGCCGACCCAAGCCCTGTCGAGACGTCACGCCTGCCCATACGCCGCCCGGAATCCACGTTCCAGGTCGGCGATGAGATCTCGGGAGTCTTCCAATCCGATGGACAGGCGGATTGTGGTTGGTTCCACACCGATGGCGCGCTGTTGATCCGCGTTGAACTCGCGGTGGGTGGTTCGCGCAGGATCGACAATCAACGACTTGGAATCCCCGATATTTGTCAGATACGTGAACACCTGCGTCGCGTCAATAAATGCGTTCGCCTGTTCGACACCACCTTCGAGTGTGAAGGCGAGCACTGTACCGACGCCGCGCGGATAATCACGTTCCGCGAGCGCATGGTCGGGTGAGTTCGGCAAACCGGCGTAATCTACGCGCGTGACGTGCGGATGCGCATCAAGGAAACGTGCGATGGTGAGGGTGTTTGACACCGCCCGGTCGAGCCTGACATCAAGCGTTTCCAAGCCTTGCAAGGTCAGATAGCTTTCGAACGGGCCGGGCTCGGCACCGAGCAGCCGCAGGTATTTCAGCCGTAGCCGTTGGATGAACGCCTTGCGTCCGTAGGCATCCACGAAGCTTCGGCGCTGCCCGTGCGCTTCATCGCTGATGTTATGCACGAAGGAGTTGAACTGCGGGTAGCGTGGTTCCACGCTTCCCTGGGGGAAGCGTTCCTCGTCATCGACATGGTTATCCGGCCCGTAGTCGAGTTTCCCAGCATCCACTACCGCACCGCCTACGGCATTGCCATGCCCATTGATTGCTTTCGTGGTGGAATAGACGACAATATCCGCGCCATGCTCGATTGGTCTGAACAGGTATGGCGTGGGTAGGGTGTTGTCCACGACGACGGCGACACCGTGCCGATGAGCGACGCGGGCGACCAGATCGAGATCGGTAATCCGCGTGGTCGGGTTCGACACGCTTTCCAGGAAGACAAGGCGGGTGTCGGGGCCGATTGCCGCTTCAAGCTGCTGTTCGTCATCGACTGTATCCACATAATCCACTCCTACACCGAGCGCGGGGAGCAGATTGTTGATGAAATCGAAGGTGCCGCCGTACAGGTCGCGGGTTGAGACGATTCGTCCACCGTGGTCGGCGAGATTGAGGATCGTGGAACTGATGGCCGCCATACCGGAGGAGAAGGCTACGGCGGCGACCCCGCCGTCCAGCGAGGCAAGACGCCCCTCAAGGACTTCCGGTGTGGGGTTGCCCACCCTGGAGTACAGGTGCGCGCCCGGTTCCAAACCGTTGGCCGCACGCGATCCGCGGGCTGCATTGTGCAGGTCGTATCCCGCGGTTGCGTAGATTGGCACTGAACTGGAATCCAGATGCCGAGGGGCGTCATAGCCGGCATGCAGCTGCCGGGTGGCGAATCCTTCATCTCCTTCACTCTCTTCGCGTCCCTCACCGCCTGCGACGCCGTCGCCTGCCAAAGTGGGATTATCGGTGATTTCATTGATGTTTCCCATACGGTCTCCTTAAATTTGGTCTCCTTGCCGATCGGATGCTTTGCCCGGTCGGTTGCGCTTGATGCTGCGAGCTGATCTGTCGCAGAGTTGTCCTCAACGGTATGCGCCAAATCGGCAGACACGCATATTACGGGTTCAACACGTTTGTTGTGCGATTCCATAACCCGGCTCTATAGCGGGGTGTCTGCGCGCGGACGGCAACGCTTTTTGAACTTCCTATAAGCATCTTGTATGCCGTCATCCTTGCTTTCACACACGGCGTGCGATTAGGTTCGAGGCTAATGCGGAACGGCCACACCATCACAGCCGAATCTGCCGCAGCGGAGAATCAAGGAGAACATATGTTGAACATCCACGGACGCGTCGTCAAAGGCGCGGCGATCCTATGCACGTTGATCGCCGTATTCGCCTTTGACGCATGCAGTGTCAAGACGTCCGGGTCGTCGTCGGCAAGCGGCGACTCGAAAACCATAAGCACTACGTACAAGTACGGGACCATCGAGTTCCCGAAGTCGAGCTCGCTGTGCAGCTCGCCGATCGCCATCGCCTTGGAACTCGGGTATTTCAAGGCCGAAGGCATCAACGCGAAATTGGTGACCGCCGATGCGGAAACCCGCAAGGTCGGCCTGAACTCCGGGCGCTTCCCGGTCACGAACGGCGATTTCCAGTTCTTCCCATCGATTGAGGAAGGCGTGTCCGCCAGTGTGGTGGGCGCACTGCATAAGGGCTGCATCAAGATTGCCGTGAAGAAGGGGTCCAGCATCAAGACCGCGAAGGATCTGAAAGGCAAGAAAATCGGTGTCGACGAAATCGGTGGCACCCCGTACATGGCAGCGAATATGTGGCTCGGCCAGGCGGGTCTCAACGTCGACAAGAACAACAGTGATGTGACCTATCTGCCATATGACGATTCGAGCTTGGAATTCCAGGCGTTGCAGAACGGCGATATCGATGCAGCGGCATTGTGGGATCCGCTGCCTACCGTCGAGGAACAGAAGGGCACGGTCGACATCATCTTCGACCTCGGTTCCGACCCGACTTTCGCCAAGCACTTCTGCTGCTTCCTGTACGGCTCGAACAAGATCATCAAGGAGAAGCCCGAGGAGATGGCTGCCATCCTGCGCGCGTTGAATAAGGCCCGCAACTATATCGCGGCGCATCCGCAGCAGGCGGCGAAAATCATCGCCGAGAAGAAATACTCCTCGATTACCGATGTCTCGCTCGCCACCAAGCTGTTCAAGGACTACGACTACAAGGTCCAGGATAACGAGGATGCGGCGATCAAGAGCGATGTGCAGTATTTCACTGATCAGCTCAAGAACATCGGCTTCCTTAAGACCAACGACACCACCAAGCTGGCGGACACGATCTACCAGAAGATCGACCTGTAAACCTAGGCGCAGGCCGACCCCCGTAAGGAGGTCGGCCGCGTCGCCGGCCCCGGAAGTTCCCAGGACAAACCGGTTCGCATGCTCAATCATGCAAGGAAAGAAGACCCATGAGTAGTTTGATAACAGACCTGACTGTGCCACCGGCAGTACGGGCGACCCGACTGACGACACGCGAGGCTGCGGATGCACACGGCACGCGGCGTCGATCCGCGGAAAATCCACGCATTGCCACCGTGCCGTATCCGATGACCATCGTGTTCACCGTCGCAGGTTTCATCATCGCCGAGTTGGTGAGTCTGTCCTTCCCGCAAATCGCCCACGTGAGCTTCCCGCAAGGGCAGTTGTGGATTTTCTTGCTCACCGGGCAGGAAGCCTACCGCGCGCTGCTGGTCAATCTGGCTGTTGTCTATGCGATTGCCGGCATCGTTGATCTGCATGCGGCTGACAAACGCGAGTACTATCGCAGCCGGGCGCCGTTCCGCTTCGCGATGGGCGTGGCGCTCGCCTTGTGGGATATCGCAGGCACCAAATTGCAGACGCTGCCACAGCCGTTCTTCCCGGGTCCCGCGAAGGTGATGGAGGCATTTGTCACCGATGGCGGGTATATCGTGCTCAACACCTTGTATTCGACACGTCTGTTCATCGCCGGATTCATTGTCGGCGTGGTGCTCGGCGTGGTTACCGGCGTGCTGATCGGCTGGTTCGACAAGGCGTATTATTGGGTGTTTCCGGTGTTGAAAATCACCGGTGTCATCCCGCCGGTCGCATGGATGCCGTTCGCATTGACGCTGATGCCTACGCCTTTCGCCGCAGCCGTGTTCCTGCTGGTCATCGCCTCGTGGTTCCCTGTTGCGTTCCTGACCGCACAAGGCATCAAGGGAACGCCGAAAATGCTGGTTGAAGCCGCCCGTACGCTCGGCGCATCCACTCCGTACATCCTGTTCCATGTGGCCATTCCAAATGCGACGCCGAGCATTTTCACCGGTATCGGCATGGCGAACAGCCTGTCGTTCTTGACCTTGGTGATTTCCGAGATGATGGGGCAGCCCGGTGGCTTGGGCTATTACATCGACCAGGCGAAGGCATGGTCCTCCTATTACAAGATTCTCGCGGCGATTGTGGTGATGGCAATCCTGTTCTCGCTGATCATGAAGATCATCGAAGTGGTTCGCGGCCGTGTGCTGCGTTGGCAGAAAGGACTCGTACGATGAGCGACACTGAACTTGACCATCTCGCCGTCGCAAGTGGCAGGCAGACACTGGCGGATGTGCCCGCAGGTGTAAATCCTGAGCTGTCCATTGAGCATGTGTCCCGTGAATTCACGGCTCCTGATGGAAGTGTCGTTCATGCACTGTCGGATGTCAGCCTGTCCATCTATCCGGGCGAGCTTGTGTCGATTATCGGGCCGTCCGGGTGTGGAAAGACTACGCTGCTTCGCCTTATCGCGGGGCTTGACCATCCGCAGAGCGGAACCTTGAGCCTTGCTGGTGAACCGATTGAGGGGTCGAATCCCAAGCGGGGCTATGTGTTCCAGCAGGGAAGCCTGTTTCCGTGGCTGACCGTGGAAGAGAATATCGCGTTCGGCCTGAAAGCACAGGGCATTTATAAGGAGCATAAGGCCGATGTTGCCCGGTATATCGAGATGGTCGGTTTGCATGGTTTCGAGCAGGCGTATCCGCATCAGATTTCCGGCGGCATGGCCCAACGTGTGGCGATTGTTCGTGCGCTGATCGACCATCCCGATGTGCTGTTGCTTGATGAGCCGATGGGTGCATTGGATTCGTTCACCCGCGCGGATTTGCAGGACCGGCTGCTCGATATCTGGGAGCAGTACCACATGACGATGATTTTGGTGACGCATGACGTGGACGAGGCGATTTATCTTGGCAGCCGCGTGGTAATCATGACACCTCGACCGGGGCGGATTAAGGAAATCGTGCCAATCAATCTTGATGCGAGAGATCGTGTGTCCGACGAATTCGCCGCCTACCGCAAGCAATTGCTGACGAAACTGCATTTTGATGCGCATGAGGAGCACGCGGGGGATGCCTTTGTGGGGGACGCGCAGGAACTGTTGGCAAACGAGACACCAGCGGACAAGGAGGATTGATATGGCCGAGGACGCGACAGACATTCAAGCACAACTGGAGGCAGTGGAATTCACTTCGCGGCTGATTCAGTTCGACACGCAGAACGCAGGCGACAACCGGGCGCGCGAAACTGAAGCCGCGCAATGGGTCGCGGACCGACTCGCAGAAGTGGGCATCCGTTCCACGCTGGTGGACAGTGCCCCCGGACGCACGAATCTCATTGCGGATATTCCGGGAGAAAACCCTGATCTGCCAGTCTTGTTGATTCATGGGCATTTGGATACGGTGCCTGCGCGTCTCGAGGACTGGAGCGTCGATCCACTCGGGGGAGACATTCACCCGGATGCCGATGGAGTCGAATGCGTCTGGGGGCGCGGCGCCATCGATATGAAGGATATGGTCGGCATGTCATTGGCTGCGTTGCGCGCGATTCTGCGTTCCGGAGGAAAGCCGCATCGGTCGGTGCGTTTCATCCTGTTCGCTGATGAGGAGGCCGGAGGATTCAAAGGATCCGAATGGATTGCGCAGCATCATCCCGAATGGTTTGATCACGTCGGTGCCATCATCAGCGAAACCGGCGGATTTGGCGGATACGTGGATGGGCGCCGCGTCTATTACGTGCAGGCAGGTGAGAAAGGCACGCAATGGTTCCGGCTCAACGCGCAAGGAACCCAATCGCACGGTTCGCAGATTAACAGGGACAATGCGGTGGTGAAGATCGCGAAAGCTGCCGCCCGGATCGCCGACTATTCTTGGCCTGCTGATGCCGGGCAAGTCGGGCAATTGCTGGTGAATCGTCTGCAAGATATCGTCCGTCAAGAGGAAGGACAACAGGCGAAATACGACACGGCAGCACTCATCGACCGGACCGGTCCGGCCAAGCCGTGGGTCGCTTCCTCGGTGCGCAACACGTTCAACGTCACATCAATTGATGCAGACAGCACAGTCAATATCGTTCCGGCGAAGGCGAGCGCACTGATTGACGGCAGGGCGTTGCCAGGGCAGGAGGACACGCTGCTGGAACGCTTGCATGAACTCGCAGGTCCTGAAGTGAGTGTGGAAAAGATTCATCGAAGCCGCGGCTATGTCACGGATGTGCATGGCGAGCTGTTCACGGCGATTGAGCGTACGCTGAGCCAAGTCGATCCAGACGCCGTGATCGTGCCGTTCCTGTCGTCGGGCGGTACGGATAGCAAGGCGGTGTTGAAGATCAATCCGGATATCGAAGTGTGCGGGTTCATCCCGTTGCGGGTGCCGCAGGGATTCGATGTCATCGGGAATTTCCATGGTGTCGATGAGCATGTGCCGGTTGATGCCCTCAAGTTCGGGCAGGACGTGCTGCGGCGGTTCATCACCACGTTCTAGCCGGCTTGTGTGCGCACATGCGTGGTGTCGATGGCATGTGCGGGTGCGCGTGTTGTCATGAGAATGAATGGGATTGAATAGGGAATGGAGAAGAATATGGGAACAGTATCGGGAATGCGACAGCGGGCGATGTCACAGAAGCCGCGTGCAGTCGGGCTCAGATGGGCGACGCGGGCGCTCGCATCGGTGGTGTGCGTGATGGCACTGGCGGTTGCAGCAGGCTGCGGTTCTGCGGATAGCGCCGTCATCGTGGACAGGAATGCGGGTGGTTCGACGAGCCAGTCGACCACGAAGAATGCGCATGGCTCGGGCGATACCACCGATTCTGCGGATTCCTCGGATTCCGATGACGCGGCTGATACTTCGGGCAACTCGATGGACGATATGACGATGGACAGCAACACAGACAGCGGCAATGGCAACGACCAAGGGACTTCCGCCGGCACGTCGTCTGATACTTCTGCTTCCCCGTCACCGTCGTCCTCGTCATCATCGATGGATATGGACGGTGATTGCTGCCACCACTGAACAGGGGAGGCATAAGCACCTAGTCCAATCTCGAACCCCGCATCCAACGCTACGGATTGATACGTCGAGCCGGATGTGGGGTTTCGTATATGTCAAACCAGATGAGTGCGGGACGTGAGGTTTGCGTGTCGCGAACGGGTGTGTGCTGAGGAGGAGAGAGTGGTGCATCATCGCCGGTGGCGGATTCGGCCAATCTGTCTGCCGGACGGGTCAAGTGGTCAAGTCTGTCGTTGTGTGAGCCAATCCTCACATCGTGCTCCCTCATGCCATCTGTCGCGTACCAAAGGCAGAACACAGAACCCTGCCCGCCGTAGCCAAAGCTGTCGCGGGCATGGCCACTGCCATCACACCAACAACGCGGGGGTGTCGCCGAGTTCAACCTCAGCGACACCCCCGCGTCTTGCGCTTCAAGAGTCTTTATCGCGGCTCACCACACCGGGATTTCAGCTCCCTTGGAGTCCTTCTTCATATAAGACCGCACGTTCGCCTGCTGGTAGGCCTTGATAATCGCCTTGTAATTCGCGTTGTCCTTGTCAGCGGTCCGGGCGACGATTACGTTGATCCACGGCTTGTTGACCGTTTTCTTCGGATCCGGATTCACAGCGAAAATCGCGTCACTGATGCTCTTGCCGTAATCCACGACGGCGTTCGCGTTCGCGATGCCCGCGGCCGCGTCATCCAGTGAGCTCATGATCAGGTTGCGGTCGGTGGGTACGATTTGGATGTTCTTCGGGTTCGATGTGATATCTTCCTCGGCAGGATACACACCATTCGCCGGATCGTTCTTCTTCGGGTCAATCTTGATCACTCCCGCTTCCTGGAGCACAATAAGCGCCCTGCCGCCATTGGTGACGTCATTGGGAATGAGCACCTTGTCGCCCTTCTTCAGCTGTGAGATCTTCTTGATGGAATTCGAATAGATATTTAGCGGGCTGATATATGATTCGCCAATCACCGTGAACTTGTATTTTTTCTCTTTGATTTCACCGTTGAGGAAGGCATAATGCTGCTGGGCGCTCAGATCCACGTCGCCCGAGGAAAGGGCTTGATTGCCGAGCACCGCGCTTTTCATGGCCACGGTCTTCACGCGGACTTTCGATCCGGCTTTTTCAAGATTCTGGTTGACCAGCTTCCACAGTGGTTCATCGGTGGCGGTGGTCAACGCGACTTTGACGGTCGTGGTGCCCGCGGACGACGATCCGCAAGCACTTGTGGAAACGACCAGGCCAGCAGCGGAGACTACAGCGAGAATCGCGGCGATTGCCTTGCGGCGGATACGGTGTTCAGTGTTCATTCTTCCTCCCTATGATGGTGCCGATGGTCTGGATGATGGTGATGAAGACCAGCAGCGTGATGACGGCGGCGACGGTGATGTCGAGCTGATTGCGCTCGAATCCATACCGGTTGGCGTAGTCGCCGAGCCCTCCCGCCCCGATTGCGCCGATGACGGCGATTTCGGAGTTGAAGCTAATGCAGGTGATGGTGGTAACCCGTGCGAGTGCGGAGATACTCTCACGCAGGTAGATGCTCCAGATGATCGACCACGGCCCGAGTCCCATCGCCTGCGCGGACTCGATGAGCATGGGGTTGAGCCCGTTGAACACGGATTCGACTTGTCTGGAGAAGAATGGGGTGATGCCGACGATGAGCGGGAAAATCGCGCCCCTGACGCCGATCGCAGTGCCGCTGATCAGCCGGGTCAGTGGGAACAGCAGCGCGATCATGATGACGAACGGGATGGATCGGCACAGATTCGTCAGCTTGTCGAGAAACTGGAAGACCGCCCGGTTCTCCCACATGCCGCCGGGCTTGGTCAGTGCGAGCGTCAGTCCGAAGACGATGCCGAGAATGAACCATTCCGGGGTCGCAATGAGGAACATCTGCAGGGTTTCGAGAATGGATTGGACGAAGACATCCGGATTTTCGAAAACGTGTGGGAACAATTGCTCGAATATGGTCATGCGATATGCTCCTTCGGGGTGGATGCTGTTGTGTTTGAGGCTGCATCCGTGGTTGTGGCTGCGCTCTCGACGGTGTTCTCTTCGCTATCGGTTTGGACGACGGTGATGCGTATTCCTTTGTCTCGCAAGTAGTCCAGAGCCTGGCGGATATGTTCCGGATCGCCGGAATATTGGGCGACGATGCTGCCGAGCGGATAGCCATCGACGATATCCAGCGATGCGAACAGGATGTTGACGATGACGTGGAATCGTTCGGTGACCGCGGAGACCAGGCCTTCGGCGACGGTCTTGTTCGCGTAGCTCATGTGGATAAGCTGGCCGTTTGGGTCAATCCCCGCCGTCGTGCCCTGCGAGCGTAGGGTTTCGATGACATGGTTGAGCCCGGTGTAGTCGCCGACGAAACGACGGGTGAGTTCGGCTTGTGGATTGGCGAATACGTCAAAGGCTTCACCCTGTTCGACGATGGTCCCGTGATCGATGACGGCGACATGCGAGCAGATGGATTTGACGACATCCATCTGGTGGGTGACGACGATGATAGTCAGATGCAGCTCACGATTCAGCCGTTTGACAAGTTTGAGAATCGTTTTGGTGGTGTCCGGGTCGAGTGCGCTGGTCGCCTCGTCAAGCAGCAGGATACGCGGGTTGTTGGCGAGCGCGCGGGCGATGGCGACTCGCTGCTGCTGTCCTCCGGACAGTTGTGATGGGTGGGATTCGGCGTGCTGCTCGAGTCCGACCAGGCTGAGCAGTTTGCGTGTCTTGTCGCGCTTTTCCGCGGAGCTGAGCCCCGAATGGCGCAAGGCAAGTGCCACATTGCCTTCCACAGTGCGTGATGGCATGAGATTGTACTGCTGAAAGACCATGCCGATGGATTTGCGCAGTTGCCGCAGCTGCTTGGCTGGCAGGTCAGGGACGGATTGGCCGAGCACGTTGACTGTCCCACCGGAGATGGGTTCAAGTCCGTTGATGCATCTGACGAGCGTTGATTTTCCGGCTCCGCTCAGTCCGATGATTCCGAAAATCGTTCCTTCTTCGATGCTCAGGTTGACGTCATGCAGTGCGGTGTATGCGCCTTCGGGGGTGTCATAGCGTTTGCTCAGTTGGGTGATTTCGATGATCGCGTTGCCCACGGGTACCTCCTTCGCGGCTTGGTGGAGAGCGTCACGGCACTGGCAGTGCTGTGGTGTTGCATTGCTGTGGCGCTGTTGATGATGTATTGCTGCGAGTCTATTGGCTCATCGCAGGCCAATCGCGGGTTTGCTATCGGTGTCGGTTATCGCCGGTTACAGTGTGGTGCGGCAGTAAGTAACTGAGGGATATCAACGGTGGTTATCGCGGGCATATCACGTGGCACGCCGAGGGACACGGATAATGAACTTGTGCCACAGACAAGGAAAGGGTGGCGAACCCCGGCAGTTGTCGGTAATCGCCACCCTTTCCTGAAGCGTTCGCGGATGAGCAGTTGTGCCACTGGTTGCTTGCGGGTTGCTCAGCTCACAGATCGTGGTCGAAATACACCACGTCCGGACGTGTCTTCCAGCCCTGATGTTTCCAGAACCGCTTGCCGTCCTCATTGTCGGCGACGACGAGAATACCGACTTTGACGATGCCGACCGCTTGGAACGCGTCCTCGATACGGTGGACGAGCGTGCTGCCGATGCCTTGGCCGCGCCATTGCTCGTCGACGGCGATGTGGTACAGGTACCCTTTTCGCCCGTCGGTAGCCCCGAGGGCGGTCGCGACGATGGAGTCATTCCCGTCGACCGCTACCAGACAGGTGTTGGGATTGGCATCAAGTAAACGCACGATGCCCCCGTAGGTGTTGTTTAGCGAGTGCAGATGCATGCCGGGCGTGCGATCCCACAGCGCGTATGCGTCGTCGTAGTCTTCAGGTGTCATACGGCGGATCCGCCATGTTGTGTCGTTCTTGGAATGTGCGGTGTCGGTCATCGTGCTCTCTTTCCCATTGCTGGATATGGATGTTGCCCGTGTATATGTCCGGGTTGTGTTGAAGGTCAGTCGAGGTGGATTTCGTGTTCGCTGGTGCCGCCTTGAATGATGGTGAGCGCGTCGTTGAGCGACTGCTGGGCCATATTGCGTACGGCGATGTCGGTGAAGAACGCAATATGCGGGGTGATGGCGACGTTCGGCATCGCGGCGAGCGTGTCATACGCCGGATTCCCGGTCGGCTCGCCCGGTTTGAGCGTATGCCCGAACAGTGTCGCCTCGCCTTCGATCACGTCCAGCCCGGCTGCTGCGATTTCATGGCGTTGCAGGGCGTCAATCAACGCCTGCGTATCCACGATGGGTCCGCGCGAGGCATTGATGAAAATCGCCGTCGGCTTCATCTGGGCGAACCTGTGCGCGTCCATGAGATGGTAGGTGGTCTCGTCAAGGTACGTGTGCATGCTGACCACGTCGGCTCGTGCCAGCAGATCGTCCTTGCTAGTGAAGGTGACGATGCCGTCAAGGTCGTTTCGTTCGCGGATATCGTTGCCAAGTACGGTCACGCCGAGCGCGTGGAGCATCCGTGCGAGTGTCGAACCGATGCGACCGACACCGATGATACCGACCGTCAATTCGCTCAGTTCCCGGGACATGAGACCGGTGGCTGCGAAATCCTGGTGCGTATTGCGCTCACGGTATTGGGGGATATGTCTGAGCAGTTGCAGGATGTGGGTGAGTGCAAGCTGAGCGACCGCGCTGGGGGAGTATGAGGGGACGTTGGTGATGCGGATACCGTGCTCGTTGGCGGCTTTCACGTCGATGGAGTCGATACCGGCGGAGCGCAGCGCGATTTGGCGTATACCGTAGTCATCGTGCAGCTTGCGATAGAAATCGGGGTTGTTGCTGGGACGGAAGCGTTGTTTATAGGAGATTCCGTCGAAGCCATCGACGGTATGCAGCGTTTCATCGGTCAGCTCGAACGGGAAGCAGGTGACGTCAACGTGGTGCTCCTCGGCCCACTGTTCGGCAAACGGCTGCTCTTCAGGCAGGGTGTGGTAGAAAGCGATGGATGTCATGATGATCTTTCGGTATGAGGTTGATATGTACGTAATGTGGCGTGTTGCCGTGTGGCGATTGCCGGGTCAGGAGTGTACGGACCGGTGTGTCGGGTCAGCGGTCTGGCGGTTGTTGTCCTGCCTATCGGCGAACGCGCGAATCCTGTCCGCAGCCTGATGCAGGGTGTCCAGGCTTGCCGCATAGCTGAATCGCACATATGGTGAGGGGCCGGCGGCGAAGGCTGTGCCGGGAATCGCGGCGACTTTGGCACGTTCGGCAAGATCACGGGCGAATTCCAGACCGTTGGCATACCGTTCAGGCGCTCTCACGTAAAGGTAGAGCGCGCCTTGAGGGTTTACGGTCCGGTATCCGGCGGCGTTGAGCGCCCCGGCAAGGAAGTCCCGGCGACGGCGGTATTCCTCAACCATCTCATCAATGGCGTCGTCCCCATGTTTGTAAGCTTCCTGAGCGGCGTCCATGCTGAACGTGGCCGCGCAGGAGACCGCGAGCTGATGGTACTTGAGTATTGCCGGTGCGAGCCATTCCGGCGCGGCGAGCCAGCCTAGGCGCCAGCCGGTCATCGCGTAGGTTTTCGAAGTACTGTCGATGACGACGGTGCGTTCCGGAATGAATTTGGCGATGGAAGGCGCCGGCCGGTTTTCAAAACTGATTTCCGCGTAGACTTCGTCGCTGACCACGATGGCGTCATGACGGTCGATGACACGCGCAAGATCGCGTAGCTCATCTTCGTTCAGGACTGTGCCTGTCGGGTTCGACGGCGAATTGAGAATAACAACCGCAGACCCACGGGTCTGGCTGAGTACCCGGTCAAGGGCTGCAGAATCAGGTCGGAACTCGTTGCTGGCAGTGTCGATAGCAGTGAGTTTCGCCCCGTGGATGCGGGCGAGTGACGCATACTGACCGAATGCCGGCGTGAACTCGATGAGTTCTGCCCCCGGCGCTTCCAGGAGTGTGCCGAGTGTGCTGCTGAGGGCTTCGCTTGCCCCTGTGGTCACAATGATGCGATCCGGAAGGACGTCAAACCCGCGGCGCCTTGAGAGGTAAGCGCTGATGGCTGTTCGCAAGCCTTCGGTTCCCGCGTTTGGCGCGTAGTGGGTGCGGTTGGCTTCCAATGCGCGCACGGCAGCCTGCTTGATGAACTGCGGGGTGGGGAAATCCGGTTCACCCAATGTGAGCTTGATGATGTCCGGAATCCGGGAGACTTCCGCATCGAAGGCGCGAATCGCGGATGGGGCGAGATGCGCGATGGCCTGCGGAATGACCCGGTCGGGGGACGGGTGGCTAAGAATCTCCCCGGTATGACTGGTGAGGTCGGGGAGCTTGGTTGGATTGGCGGGGCCATCTGGATGTGCGGGATTTGCTTCGTCGTGAGCGAAGGTTGCCGTCGTCGTTGGTGTGCTCATCGTTACCTCGTTGTCCATGCGGTTGCGGTCTCGCTGCTGTGGTGCGTAGGATCGCCTGTTGTGCCGGTGTCTTCGGTTTCGTTCGCGATGGTTATCCCACTGTCGGTGGTGGGGTAACCATCCCCATCCGCCCCCTCAACCCGCACAATCTGCGGTTCGTCGATATCCAGCCCCCACGCGATATCCCGCACCTGCCGGTAGGTCACGTCGTCGATCGGAACACTGTCGTGGTGCTGGGCGATTGCGGCGCGTTCCTTGTCGCCGGGGAACAGCACGGGATGCCCGTCACTGGAGGGCAGGGAACGCAGGCGTTTGGCGAGTTGGGAGACTCGCGCGGCGAGCGCATCGCTGCCGCCGTAGGCTTCTGGGGAAATCACGAGGATGCTGTGGCTGATGTGAGTGCCCTTCAAGTCGATGGATGCGGGCGCGTCTCCGAGCAGTCCGGTGAGCAGTTCCACAGCCAAGCCGAGCCCGTACCCTTTGTATCCGCCGCCGTTTTCGCCTGGCCCGCCGAGCGGGGTCAAAGCAGCCCGGCGTGGATTGGAACGTATGCCGTTCATGATTGCCGCCGGATCGTGAGATACGGTTCCGCGCGCGTCGACCGCCCAGTCGGCGTCGATGAGCGTGCCGGTCTTTTCATGCACCTCGACTTTGCCGAGCGACACCGTGCTGGTCGCCGCGTCGTAATCCAGCTGGTCGTCCCCGTATCCGGCGGCCACGGCGATTGGGTTGCTGCCCAGTGCGGGAACTGCGGTGTGTGTTGGCGCGACAATCGGGTTGGAATTCGTCGAGACGATGCCAATGAATCCGGAATCGGCGGCTTTGCGCGCGTATTGCCCGGCGGTGCCGAAATGGTTTGAATTGCGCACGGTCACCAGGCCTACACCGTGCGATTGCGCCAGTCCGATGGCCAGATTGGTTGCCTCACGCATGGCGAGCTGCCCCATGGCCGCGTGGGCGTCGATGAGCAGGCTAGCCCCTTTGCTGCGCACGATGCCGGGGCGTGCGTGCGGGTCAATGATCCGATGTCTGATTTTCGCGTCGTACATGGCCATGCGCTGCGTGCCGTGCGAGCTGATCCCCCTCTGGTCGGCGTCGATGAGCGTGCCGGCCAGATACAAGGCGTCAGTCGAATTGAAGCCTTGCTTGCGGAAAATGGAGGACAGCGTGACCCGCAGGGACGGAACGCTGACCTGGAAGATACGTGGCATGCGGAACCTCCTTGGATGGGACATGCGGCGTGCCGGTGTCGCGGCGCGGTTGTGCGCGCCGCATCCGGCAGTGCGGTATGGCTGTGTGACCGCAGATGGCTGCAGCCAGTGTGAATGCGTTGATTGTCTTTGACCCTAACAACCTGCACGCTTTCGTGTGGTGGCGTTGCGTTCGCAAAAATCGATAGCCGGCTCTCAGCTTTTGGGAAGCGTGTCTTGAAAATGGCCGGATTCCGGCATTCTGTTCAGTTTCTGATACGATGGAGACGGCTGTTCGCGCAAAGATTGCGCGGAATCGGATGAAAGGAATCCCCCATGCCGTTTGCTATCGCTTTGATTGTCATCGTGCTGCTTTTGCTGTGCTCGGCGCTGTACGTGGTCCCGCAGCAGCAGGCCTATATCATCGAACGATTCGGTAAGTTCCATAAGGTGCAGTATGCGGGCCTGCGTATGAAAATCCCGTTTGTCGACCGCATCGCCATGAAAACGAATATGCGGGTCAGCCAGCTGAATGTGAAGCTGGAAACCAAGACCCTTGACAACGTGTTCGTCACCGTGGTCGCCTCCACACAGTTCCGCGTGGCTCCGGAATCCGTCGCCACGGCATACTATGAGCTGCAGGATCCGGCCGGCCAGCTGCGCAGCTACATGGAGGACGCCCTGCGTTCCGCAATTCCGGCGCTCACCCTTGATGACGCATTCGCCCGCAAGGACGATGTCGCCGCCGACGTGCAGAAGACCGTCGGCACGGAAATGAGCCGTTTCGGCTTCACCGTCGTCAAGACCCTCATCACCGCGATTGACCCGAGCCCGCAGGTCAAGAACGCGATGGACTCCATTAACGCCGCCCAGCGTGAGAAGGAAGCCACCCGCCAGCGCGCCGAAGCACAGCGCATCCAGATCGAAACCCAGGCCGCAGCAGAAGCCGAGAAGACCCGCCTGCAGGGCGAGGGCCAGGCGAACTACCGCCGTGAAATCGCCAACGGCATCGTCGACCAGATCAAGAGCCTGCAGGCCGTCGGCATGAATATCGCCGATGTCAACAATGTGGTCCTGTTCAACCAGTACCTCGACGTGATGCGCTCGCTGTCCGAGTCCCGCAACGCGAAGACCGTGGTGCTGCCCGCCTCCACGCCTGGCGGGTATCAGGATCTGTATGAGCAGGTCACCAAGGCCATGCTCACCGCCAGCGAAGTCCCGTCCGATGCGGCTGCTGCTGCGTCCACGGCGGCGGCTTCCGCGCGTCCGACTGGTATGGCTCCGCGCAATTAGTACAGAGCACGGATGTCCGTGCCCTCGCTCAAATTCGGGCGCGACGCGGATTTCTTGCCAGTGGCGGGTTCCGGACGTTTGTGATGTCTGGAACCCGCCACTTGTTATGTGTGCCGATTCATGTGTGCCGGTGTGTGCCGGCGTGTGCCGCGTCAGACTCGGCATCTCGCTCGCGCCTATTTCGGGTCAGCTGATTGCGGGGCGGCCGATTCCGTGGTTGTTGATTCCGGCGCCTCACCTTCCAGATTGCGCTGGCGGGTTGTCAGGATTTTTCGTCATCAACTCGCCAAATCGGCCTCCAGCAACCGTGCGTGATCAGGATTCGCAGCGCTCAGCTCTCCAGGAACGCCGGAATCGCCTCGGCGGCGGCATACCCGGCACGGTACATGCGTTCCAGCCCCTCGAATTTCTTGGTCAGCGTGGACAGCCCGTACAAGGATCCCGGCGCGATGATCAGCGCCTTGCCCTCCTGCTCGTACCGTTTGGCCAGCGCAACCTCGTCGTTATACGTCTGGTACCGGTTGAGCAGCCGGTCGGCTGCGGCCGGGTAGGTGCGTTCCAGGATGCGCGAGGGCATGATGTCTTTCTTCTGCTCGCGCAGCACATCCTTGAGCCGGGTGAGAATCACCACAACCCGGTCGCACCCGTCGTCGATGGCTTTCTGCATGGGGATGGGGTCGGCGATGCCGCCGTCAAAATAGGGGACCCCGTCGATCACGTACGGTTCGCAGGCCACAGGCACGGCAGAAGAGGCCTTCATGATGTCGAAATCATCGAAATGGACATCGGACTTGTCGAAATACTTGGGCTGACCGGTTTCGGCGTTGCATGCGACGACGGTGAAACCCGTCGGGTTCGCCTCGAACGCTTCGAAATCCACTGGATACTCGCCGTCATGGTTCGACAGCGTGCCGTACACGTAGTCAAGTCCGACGAAATTATGGTTCTTCCTGAAGTTTTGAACGCTTGCGTATTCCTTGCGATTGGCGTACTCGGTGTAGAACTTGTGGCTGCGGTAGGGCTGGCGCGCGATGTACCCGACCATGTTGGCGCTTCCCGCGGAGACGCCGTAGCAGTGGTCGAAGTCGATGTGCATTTCCATGAGCCGGTCCATGACGCCTGCCCCGAAAATCGCACGATACCCTCCGCCGACATCGATAAGCGCCGTTTTTGCCATTTCGTCTCCCTCACACCTGGTAATCTCACCGGACGCATGCCTGACATGCGCGCATAATGCGAGCTTACGGGTGAAGCGTGGACAAAGTGGCGACCGATGGCGGAAACCGCGCAGATGATACTGAAGTGTCGCATAGGGGCGCATGGAGGTGCACGTGGTGCATCGGGATGTATGTGGTGGGCCGACTGATGACCACGGTGTCGCGGCTGGTGTCGCCGCTTATCTGCTTGTGGTGCGGCTGCGCGGTTGCACGGCCGGGTGATATGGCGGCAGTTTCGTCGATTGCCCGGGCTATCTGCCCATGGTGCGACTGCCGGATCGCATAGCGGACAGATGCTTCGTTCAGCAGACAGACAGCTGTCGCTGCCCGTCCGATACGACTGGGAAACTGCCCCGGCCATCCGGCCATCCGGCCGCAATGTGGCTCGTCGGTTATGATTACCGTGTCAACAGTTGATGCATCAACGTGGTCATCCGTTCGCTTGGGTCCGAATTGGACAGCACGATTGTGCCTTCCGCGTCTTCGGGGGCGAGCTGGCCGAGCGCTTCGAGCACCACGCGCAAATGGTTCACGGTTCCCACGTTTCCGTCGATGATCGCCGTGCTGCTGGGCATGAGCCGACGGAAGTAATCGCGGAAGAACGGGAAATGCGTGCAGCCGAGCACCACGGAATCAATCGTCTCGAGGTCATAGCCGTCAAAATACCCGTGCAGCGTGCGCTCGACCAGCTCGCTGTCGTCAAGCTGCCCGTGCTCCACAATCTCCACCAGCGCCGGGCAAGGCTGTTTGTAAATGACGTTGGTTGAGTTGAACCGAGCCATGAGTTTGGCGAACTTCTGTTCACGCAAGGTCAGTGGGGTGGCGGCAACGATGACATGCTGAGGGACGCCGTGTCCACGGTCGCATGCGACCTTCAACGCCGGTTCCATGCCGATAATCGGGATGGTGAACTGTTCCCGCAGCGCATCGACCGCGGCGGATGTCGCCGTATTGCAGGCGATGACCACGGCTTTGACGCCTTCGCGAACGAAGTTGTTGACAATGGCGAATGCGAGTTTCCGCACTTGTTCGGGAGTTTTCGTGCCGTACGGGGCGTTCGCGGAATCGCCGAAATACAGGACTTGCTCATTTGGCAGGTCTTTCGCGATTTCACGCACAACCGTGATGCCGCCCAACCCGGAATCGAACACGCCGATCGGTGCAGTGGAAGTCATGGTTCCTCCTCAACGATTCATTCAACGACGATGCCGCGTGTCCGCAATCCGAACTGCACGCGCTACCGCAGATAGTAGCATCGTTCCCCAACGGCGTGTTGTAATTGACGTCTGATGATATGGGTGGATTGAACGGTGCCGCTCGGTACAAAAGCGCATGAATATGCGCAGATAGGTGAACCCGGCTTCGCATGTAGCGAGAATACCTTCGATACAAGTGCAACTCTGGGCGTGTCGCATTGATAATGTCGAATTATCGGCTTTCGGATGTCGTCGTATCCGGGCCATAATTGGTGACAGAGCAGGACATTGCCGGGTGAAGACATTCTCGCCGGCAAGTGATAGGGGGAAAGATGAAGCATATCAGGTACGTTATCGCGGTTGTCGCGGCCATGGCGTGCATGCTGCCGGGAACTGCGTTCGCAGCGGGATTCGGAGAGAAGGCAAGCAAGGGAACCTCTGCAGTTCAGCCGTCATCGAGTGTGTCGTCGGAGAGCAAGTCATCAGATGCGAAGAGCAACGCCAAAGCCGCGGACAGCGCCTATGAATCTGCGAAACATGACTTAACCGAGGCCCAGAGCGCCTATGATCAAGCAGTTACTGACAACAAGAATGCGAAACAAGCCGCAGATGCCGCGCAACAGCGTGTGACTGCCGCATCAAAAGCGGTTGCCAGCGCGAGCGCAGGGCAGAGGCAAGCCGCCGCAGCCGCGGTGTCGTTGGCAAGCGCGGCTGCAGCATTACAAAGTGCCGAAGCCGCGTATGCGAGGGCTTTGGCCAATGATGCCGCAGTCAGGCGGAACAATCCCGCGGACAGCGATGCCGTCAAGCAGGCGGATACCCAATTGCAGCAGGCAACGCAGAATCGTGATTCCGCACAAGCCGCCAATGATGCGGCACTGGCTGCCAAGCGCGCTGCGGACAGCCAGAGGGACGCCGACGCACCCGCGCTGCGTGCGGCAGCAGCTGAATTGGCCGATGCCACCAAAGCAAAGGCCGATGCCGATGCCAAGCTTGTCAAGAGTGCTGCGACATTAGCGCAGAGCAAGGAACAGTTGGCGAAAGCCAAAGCCGCGCTCGCCCAAGCGGCGACAAACAAGATCGCCGCTGACGCGATGGTCAATCGCGAAAACGCGCCAAACAATAAGACATCATCGAAAGGCACAGTGAGCGCCGCTGCGACGGCTGCTCCGTCGTCCGCCACAACAAGCAACGGCAAGAGAAGTGCTGTGTCTTCCGCTGCCAAGAAGACTGCCACATCAACGCCCGGTGGCGTCGCAGGGGTTTTGGCGAAAACTGGTATCAGTGCATCAGTGCTGGTGCTGATTGTTGTAGCGCTCGCCGGCGCGGTTGCACTCATCTGGTACGCGCGCAAGATCGGTGCGATGTACGCGCAAAGCAAGGAGCATGGCGAGCTCAAACACGCGTGACTGTGGTATGACCGCTAGACCGTCTGCTCACAGGGGTTCTGGTGCATTTTGTTCTTACCACTGTCGTGGAACTGCTGTGGCCAGAACTCGACGATTGTAGAGCTCGGCAGCATGGCCTGTCGGTATGCGGCGTTCGCCGGACCGCCGGAACGGTGGAAATACTGGCTGTCGACTGAGAGCCGCGAACCCGGATGTCCGGTTTACCGGCTTGCGGTTGTGTGCTCGGATTCGGTTCCATGCCGGACAAGTTCTACCAGTCAAGTTATATCGGTGGGAACTGCTACCGGTGGGGCTTGCATGGCGTAATACCGCGGATTATCCTGAGTGGTATCGCGGAAATCACCGAGGATTATCGCGGGATTTCAACAGGGGCATTTCAAGATGTCGTCCGACGACAAGGAGGTTGTTATGAATAGCAATGGAGCCTACCGGTCGGTAATCATGCACGTCCTGAAGATCATTGTGGTGGTGGCAAGCTGCCTCTGCATGGTGTTGTGCTCCACGGCATGCGGTCCGGGCGGAGCCACGTCCGCGGACGGTACCGCGTCCGCGCCTGCTGGCGTTTCCTCGTCGGAACCGGTGCAGCCGGATTATCTGAAAACCTATGCGGACTTCACTGTTCCCGGGTTACGCAGCTATGCGGAAAGTAAGATGATGACCGAGTATCGTCCGCACACCGAACTCGGTTCGCGCAAGTTTCGGGGCAGCGGTTCCATTAGATTTTCGCAAGATGTTGCCGACGATGAAATGTATTACGCGGTGTTCATGTGCAAACAG
The DNA here is from genome assembly GCA_000771265.1 of Bifidobacterium thermophilum DSM 20210. Lineage (GTDB taxonomy): Bacteria > Actinomycetota > Actinomycetes > Actinomycetales > Bifidobacteriaceae > Bifidobacterium > Bifidobacterium thermophilum. The sequence goes on along the minus strand of JDUB01000011.1, from coordinate 31,785 downwards.
ACCATGAACAAGCCGGTGAGCATCGGGGTGGAGGACGCCAATGGCTCCAGTCATACCATTCTCCAGGAGGACTGGTGCGTCGAAGGTGTCCAGGCGACCGGGTTGCCTGCCTCGCTGTTCCCGGACGGCACGGCGATGACTGTCACTGCGGCAGGCGCCACCGAAGTCGTCATGATTGTGTACAAATTCAAGGCGAAACTTGCCAACCATGAATAAGCGGTATGTCGTATTCCTTGAGTTGTTCGCTTCTCGATTGTTGGATTGTGGCAACCATTGCGATGGGCGTGGGGCACAGGGACTGCGAATGAAATTCACGTCATCCGAGATTACCGACCGGCAACCGTTGTGACAGCCGACGCTGCAATGCTTCTCGTCTGCCTATGCTCATCAAACATCCCCATCGCCCGCCATGCGATGCGCTGTCAGCAATCCTCGCGTCGAAACGCTACAGTGATGGCATGAGCATTCCACACACGGTATACAAAGCGCACGCCACCGGCAATGATTTCGTTATATACGCCGATCCCGACGGTGAATTCGAGCCGACGGCAGACGAGGTCCGTTTTCTGTGCGACCGGCATTTCGGCATCGGTGGAGACGGCCTGCTGCGCCTGACCCACCCCGAGCATGTGAGAGACGTTTCCGCTGATACCGCCGCAGACCTTCATGCCCAAGGCGCTGAATGGTTTATGGACTACCGCAACGCGGATGGTTCCCTTGCTGAAATGTGCGGCAACGGTACGCGTGCCACGGCCTTGTTCGCGCAACGGCTCGGATATGCGCAAGGTGTAGGTGGCGAGCCATTTCGTCTGGGAACCCGTGCTGGGGTGAAAACGCTCGTCTCGCTCGGCGATATGGCCCCATGCGGTCACGATGTGTTCCGTGTGGACATGGGCCCGTGGAAACGCGGGGAGACGGATGCTTTCAACGTGACGATTCCGGGGACTGACGGGTCCGCCCGCGGAACATTCGTGGATATGGGCAATCCGCACGTGGTCAGCGTGCTTGAAGACGGGGAATCCACCCTGCCGGCGGTTGAAGCGCTGAATCTTGTAACCAAACCAGAGGTGGCTCCGGTACTTGAGTCCGATCAGAACGCTGAATTCGTCCGCATCGATTCCCAAGACGCCGGTACGGATACTGGCAAGGCTACAATGCGTGTCAACGAGCGTGGAGTAGGGGAGACCCTGTCATGTGGAACCGGGTTGTGTGCCACGGGCATCACTTTGTTGGCCAAAACCGGCATCCACCATTGGACGATTACCGTTCGCGGCGGCACCCTGCAAGTTGATGTCCGCGACGACCGGGTGTTCCTCACCGGTTCGGCGACACTGGTCGGTCGCATCGATCTGCTGTAACTCGCCTGGTGTGCTCCTCTAATCCTCGCAACGAGCGGACGCAATCATAGGGCGCATTCAGCGCGCACGCTTGAGATTGGGGCAGCCCGTGTGCACGCCAACCCTTTCTTATACAAACTGGTTACGCTCAGCGGGCGCTGAGCGTAACCAGTTTGTATAAGAGAAATCGCTCAAGGCAGTGGCGACGAGGCTGTTGATACGGTACCGCTAGCGACAATTTTGCGCGGACAAGCCCAGCCGAAAACAGCCGGGGCCGTTCGCACTCGTGCAATGCGCCCACCTACCGTGCGATACTGCCGAATGCGGCTCAGCTCACCTGAAAATTGCGCTGCCGTCCTTCACCAAAATCAGCGCGATAATCGCCAGCACCCACACGACATCCGCCATCAGGTCATAATTCAGACGGTAATAGGTGCGCAAACCGCGTTTGCCATGGGGAATATCCTGCACCGTAACCGTCGCATGACTCAACGCCATGAACTGGATGGTCGTCGAGAACATCAGAGCCAAGCACCACGGGCACAACGCGTGGATCACGAACAACGACTGCGTGGTCAGCCAGTAGGAGAACAGCAGCGCGGCAAGCCCGCCGAGCCACGTGCAAGTTGCGAACCAGCGCGGCACGCGCACACGAGCCAGACCAATCACTGCTATGGTCACGAACACGCTTTCCGCCGCAATGCCGAAGAAGGCGTTCGGGAAGCTCAAATCACCCAGTTTCACCAGCTCCGCCTGCCAGGATTGCGCGACCTGCGAGCAGGAAACCACATTGTTGATATCGCAGGCGAGCAGCTGATTCGGCCGGCGTGCGAGTCGAAGCGTCTCGGCGGACAGCATGAACGAAACAAACAGAGCCGCCGCAGAAGCGAGCAGCATGATCAGATACGTCCATGTGCTGCCGTGTCGCCAGCCGGGAATCACCGCATCCTGCTCTGCCGAAGCGCTCGAATTCCGCTGCTGTTGTGGCTTTGGTGTCGTCTGTTCGCTCACGATGCCGCCTTCCTCGCTGGTTACGCTGATTACCGATGTGCCGTGCGCGCCGCGCTTCTGCGCGTGTCGTTGGCCGGTTGCGAATATCCAGCTTACGATGGTGATATGACTCTTGCACATATCGCTGATAATCCGCCATCCGAGGGGTGGGATTTGCACTGTCACACCGTCTTCTCCGACGGTCGGCAGACACCTGCGGATATGGTCCGTGAAGCGTGCGCATTGGGGCTGCACGGGGTTGCGATCACTGATCATGACACCACCGCAGGTTGGAATGATGCGGCAACGGCTGCCACGGAGTACGGCCTGCATCTGGTGCGGGGCACTGAAGTGACGGCGGATGCGGATGGCGTGTCGGTGCATATGCTCGCATACCAGTACGATCCACACAATCGCGAAATCAGCGGATTGTTCGCCAAACTTCGTCGAGCCAGACTTGAGCGCACGAAGCGTATGGTCGAGCTGATTTCCAAGGATTACCCGATTACTTGGGATGATGTGCTCGCTCAGATTCGCGAAGGCGATGAGACGACAGTCGGCCGGCCGCATATCGCGGATGCGTTGGTCGCTGCGGGGGCGTATCCGGATCGCTCGGCGGCGTTCGACGGCGCTGTCGGTTCGCGCAGCCCTTACTACATTCCCACTCCGTCGCCGGATGCCGTCGATGTGGTTCGTGCCGTCAAGCAAGCTGGGGGAGTCAGTGTCATCGCTCATGCCGGCGATCCCAGTCGTAATCCCGTGCTGTTGTCGGACGACCAAATCGGGCAGCTTATCGATGCCGGACTGGACGGGCTTGAAGTGTGGCATCGCGGCAATCCGCCCCAGCAGCGTCGGCGCCTGCTGGATATCGCCTCACGCCACCATCTGCTTGTCACCGGCGGCTCCGATTGGCACGGGCAAGGTGGCAAACCGAACCGATTGGGGGAGAACCTGACCGATGATGAAACAGTCAGGAGCATCGTTGAGCGAGGCGCGATTCCGTTGATTTGATTCGTGGCCCAGAGTGTCAGGGGCAATGGCGGCGTGTCTGTGTCCGTGGCGACCCAAGTCCAACGTCCCGACGGCAGGATGGCGGGAAAACAACGACGTAACGCAATGATGCGAGGCGACAACGTACGGTAATGACAATGCCCGGCCTCCCGGTGAGGAAGTCGGGCATTGTTGTCGTTGCTGTGCGACCACGGTCTGCGCAATACCGTCCGCGCAACGGGGGTCGCATAACACAATCCGCGAAGCCCCGCACAGGCCCTGCAGCAGCAGCCCAGCCACACAGAAGATGCGTACCTTATGCCTACGTGAATTGTGCGATCACGTGCATTGCACAGCTCACGTACATCCAGAAACTACGCGCGCGCCGCATGCCTCGGAGCGAAGTCACAGCGCGCCGAAACCGACCGCGTGCTTGGTCTCGGAACCGATCAGCGCATAGCCGAGCGCCGCGCCCGGAACCACGATATGCCGGCCCTTGGTGTCCACGAGGTCGATGATCTTGCCATTGGCGACCGCGTCGTCGATGATCGCGCTGATATGCTCGGCGGTGTCATCGGAAGTGAAGCTCACCGGCCGTGCCACGTTCTGGATGCCCAGTTCGATGTCCATGTCTGCTCCTGTCGTTGATCCGCGCGCCCATCCTGTGCCTTCCCGGAAGGAAACCGGGGTGTCGTGCGGCTATGTCCTGTGATTCTTGTGTTCTATTGTGCCCGTTGGCGTGCGGTTACGCTTTCGGCGTGGTGTCGGACTGCCCGGTGGCAGCCTCTTCTCCATGGTTGGCATCGGTCGGTTGCCCGGCTGGGCGGTCTTGCTGATCGCGCTGTTCCTGCTCGGCCTGATCAGCTTTGTCTGCCTGGCCATGGCTGTCGTCTGTGCCGCTTGAAATAACGGGTTCGCTGTGACCGTCACCGTTGGCGTGAGCATTCGATCGCCCATCAGACACCTGATTGCCGGCATCTTGCGGATTGTTGGAAGCATCGGATGCTTCGTCGCGGTGGTGTTGCTGACGGGACGCGGCCTCAAGGCTTTCCCGGGCGTCCCGCATCGCGCGCTCCTCACGCTCAAGCAGGGGGATGAGAATGGTTTCCGGAGCATGCTCATCGTCGCCGGACTGCCCGTTCTGCCTGCCATCCTGCCCGTTGGACTGCTGCTCGGCGGCCCGGAACGCCACGGTTTCGGCGTCGCTGTCGGCGAACCCTTCCGCGTTGGCATCACTGTCTTTGCGCACGCGGACGCGAGCGGAAACATACGACTGCGTTTCGCTGATCACATTGCCGTTCTGCCCAATGTGCCGGGTCGCTTCCTGCACTTGGAACTGCGCTGATTGCGCACTGCGTGCGGAGGGCTGCGCCGACTGCCCTCCATGACCTTCCTCCGGGCGGGCTACATCAGTGCCGCCATCGTTCGTCTGGTGTGCAGTTCCGCCTTGGATTTCGTTTCGAGCAACGCTTTGCGTGCCCTGAGCGTTTGCAACCGTGATTGTCTCGCTGCGTGTGTCGTCGTCGATGGTCTGGATGGTGCCCGACGCGTTATTCACCTGGATGCCGCGAATTGCGAAGCTCGGCGGTTTGATGGCAATCGTCGGCGCCTCGCTGTGCGGGTTGGTAACAGGGCGGCTTGCCGTGCTGTCGCCGGTGTCTTCGCTACTGTTTCTGGCGTTCCCGGCGCTTCCGGCGTGTACCGGTGAAGATTTCGTGCTGTCCGATGTCTCGTCGCGTTTGATGGTCGCACGCGCGATTTGCGCCGAACCGGTGCGGTCGGTCTCATTGGTCTGGTCGCTCGGCTCACCGCTGCCGGCGTTCCCGGCTTGTGCCGAAGCATCATTGGTGTTGTCCGCTTCCTGCGCAGCCGCCTTGCGTCGGGCTTCCTCGCGCAGCATCGCGTCACGCCGCTCCCCGGCATCCAGCAGAGTGCCGACTGTGATGGTGCTCGGCGGCTTGCCGTCGGAACGGTGGATTGATGCGGCAGGGGACCGCGATCCGGTCGCAAGGCTCAGCTGGTGGGCGAGCCGTTCGACTTGAGCCTTGAACTGGATGATTTTCTGGCTGTCTGCATCGCTGAGCGCCTGAATGAATTCGCCGACCTGCTCCATTTGCAGCCACAGATTGGCCCGCAACATGATCAGGCTGTCCAGACGCGAACCGAGCATCCGTCCGTATGCCGCCAACACCGCATTGCGGTGCGGTTCGTCAAGTTTGCCGAAAATCCATGCAAGATCGCGTGCCGGATCGTTGATTTGCATATCCTGCCAGTTGACGATCGAGGTGATCGTCGAGCCTGAGAACAGAATGTCACCGTCATGGAATCCACCATGCACCAGGCATGTCGAGAACGACCACAGGCCATCCGTGTCGAGTACCGCCGTCCAGCTTGACGTGATTTCCTGGGGGATATGCCCGGCTTGCCTGAGACGCTTGATCCATGCGACCAGTTGCGCCCTGATTTGGCCGGTTGCATACGCTGGATAATGCTCTTGCGGAATGAACGCCGGATTGAGCCGGTGAATCGCGCCGATCGCCGTGCCGACGCTGGCGCAATCATCCAAGGTCAGCAGGTCAAGTGGCCGTGACATGCCATCGAAATGCGGCGAAACCATGACCGCGGTCGTGCCGGTCGGGCCATGCTCGTCGTCCCCGTCGGAACTGGCGAGTACACGGTCGACGGCGAAACCGAGCGCAGCAGGCTCCTTCGCCCGCTGCAGCGCCTGGGCGGCCTTGATACGCCCGCGCAGATGCTTGCGGCCCGCTTCGGTGTCGCTGGCATGCACGTCATACAGGCGTCCTGAGGAGTCCTGTACGACGGCATGGTCGATGCCTCGGGCTTCGTCGGTGGCGTTGCCTTGGTTGCTTGCGCGTACGCCTGCCACGGAAATGTCCGGCATGACGGCCGACGCCAAGGCCGCCAGCATAAAATCGCTTCGCTGATTCACAGTTCCACAGTAATACAGGCAATCGCCTGAATCGAGCAGGATTCGGCATGTTGGGCGGAAAAACCGTGTACAGGAATACGGGCGCGGCATGGATGGAATGACTTGATGGCGATTGTCGGTAAAGTCCAGTTTGGCGTGGTATGGCTCAATTGCGGTCTGCCGGCTCGGCCGGGTATGCATCGATGATGGTCATTCGACTGGGCTTTTCCTAGGTATTCCGGCTTTTTTCAAGTCGGATGCCTTACATGTATGGGTTCCGTTCTGTTTCTGTGGACTGGATTCATGTTCGGCCGCCGATTTCGGATTTGGTCCTGGCGCATGTCCTAGCATGGAATAGCCGTGTTGGTATTCCGCCATTCCTTACGGTCCTGTACTCCCGTGTCCGCGGGTCTCTCGGACTGGATTCATATTCGAGCCTCGATTTCGGGTTTGGTCCTGGCGCATGTCCTAGCATGGAATAGCCGGTGGATCTCGTCTCTTGGTATTCCGCCATTTCCTGGGGGTCGGCGCTCCCATATCCGACGATTTGCGCCCTGTTGCCCGGACTGAATCGCTGATTGACATTCGACAACGGGTATAGTCCAAGATTCCAACTGAGCGCCGCTTCAACTCTTGGCTCCCACCGCCCGCCGTGCGCCAACTCGCAATCGCCATGCGCAACGCCAAGCAGGGACACCATCCACCATCCCGCCATCCGTGTCAAGTTTGCACGCGGTCGTGCCGACTGACACAATAGCGAGGTATGAATGGTTCGGTTGAGGATGATGTGCTCGCAGGCCTCGATGATGCGCAACGCGAAGCCGCCACGGCGTTGGATGGCCCGGTGCGGATTGTGGCGTGTGCAGGCGCCGGTAAAACGCGCACCATCACGCGGCGCATCGCCTACGGCTGCCGAACGGGCGCTTGGGATGCCCGAGGAGTCCTCGCCGTCACCTTCTCCGTGAAAGCCGCCGCCGAGATGCGTGCCCGGCTCGGCACGCTTGGTGTCGGCGATGACGTGACCGCGGCGACATTCCATTCCGCTGCCCTCCACCAGCTTCGTCGCGTATGGCCGGATGTCTGCGGCGCGCCGTTCCCTCATGTCACCGACCGCCCGCAGGAGCTTACCGCGCGGGCGTTGCGTCGCACGGTGAATCCGGAAGGTCTTGACCCCACCCAGACCGGATTGCCCGCAGTACGCGATGTGCTCGCTGAAATCAACTGGTGCAAGGTGCAGCTCATCGCACCCGACGATTATGGCAGGGTTTGCGCCGCCACTCACCGGCAGCCGCCTATCGGCTTGGAACCTGACCGTTTCGCTGACGTATATACAGCGTATGAACAGGAGAAATCGGCGACAGGGCATATTGATTTCAATGACATTCTGCTCATGGCGTGTCATGTGATTGACGATGATGCGGATGCCGCGCGTGCCATCCGCCGTTCGATCCGGTGGCTGACCGTTGACGAATATCAGGATGTTTCGCCGCTTCAGCATCGTCTGCTGACCCGTTGGCTGGGCGACAACCGGAACATCTGCGTGGTGGGGGACCCGGCGCAGACCATCTACTCGTTCGCCGGGGCGAGCAGCTATGACCTGTTGCATTTCACCGAGGAATTCTCGCCTGTCGCTGCGGATATCAGTTTGCGCACTGATTATCGCTCGACACCGCAGATTGTGGGGTATGCGAACCGGATTCTTGCTGCTTCTCCCGAACGCGAGCACTACTTGCGTCTGGAATCCGGCCGTGGTGCGGGGGTGCGCGTGGTTCGCACCCAATACGATGACGACGAGCAGGAAGCCCAGGGTATCGCCGCCCGGATTGCGAGGCTTGTAGCGCAAGGCGTGTCGGCATCTGATATCGCGGTGCTGACGCGCATCAACGCCCAACAGCAGCATGTATGTGCCGCGTTGCGAGGGCAAGGATTGCGGTTCCGTGTGCGTCGTGATGCCGGTTGGCAGTCGTCACCGCTTGCCGATGAAACGCAGGAACAAGCGGCGCTGCTTGAGGCCAAGGGGATTGTGAAGGATTCCTCTGCTGTAACGGTGTCCACGATTCATGCGTCGAAGGGTTTGGAATTCCCGCACGTGTTCATTGTCGGCTGCTCGGAGGGGCTGTTGCCGTACGGGTCTCCGGCGCCCGGAGAAGCGCTTGAGGAGGAACGCCGGTTGATGTACGTGGGGGTCACTCGTGCTGAGGATACATTGCACTTGTCGTTTGCAGCCCGGCAGTCGAGCGATACGGGTGCGCGGCGACGCCCGAGCCGTTTTCTGGTGTGACTGCCGCGCGTCTGGATTTAGACGAACGGGGGCTGACCAGCTGCGTCAGGTAAGGGTTGATGACGCCTCAAAGTTTGACGGGATGATGCCGCCGAACGGTCAAGCGGTGGGCCGTGACCGCAAGTGGCAACATCATCCCGTCTATCGTTATGGTCGTCGGAGTCTTAGGAATTAGTCGTCCTCGCCGGTACCATTCCCATTGTCGGCGCCGCCTTGAGCGGTACCGCTTTGAGCATCACCGCCTTGAGCAGTGTTGCCCTCGCCGGCACCATCCACGTGATTGCCGCTGTCCTGGGCCGGATGCCCCGGATTCTGGCCATCCTCGCCATTTGGGCTGTGCTGATTGTTCTGGGCGGATTCCGCGTCCGACCCCGCTTCGGATTGGTTCTGGCTGCGCGCGTCCTCATCCAACAGTTTGGACAGTTCCGCATCCCAATCGATTCCTGTGCTCTCAGCTCCTTGAGCACCCGTCTGTCCTGCAGCATCCGCATCAGCGCCGGAAGCCGTGGCACCCGACGTAACTTCGTCGCCGGCATGCTCGCCGGGCAGTTTCGGCAGCAGATCAGGGTGCGACCACTTCGCGTCACGGCGTTCCATACCGAAATCCGCGTCGATTCGCGCCCACAGATCCGCCGCTTCCCTGATGCGCTTGGGGCGCAACTGCAATCCCAGCAGCGATTCGAAAGTCCGTTGCGCCGGCCCACCGACCGCACGCTCGCGACGCATCATTTCACGCAATTGATCCAAATGCGGCAGGTGCGCCATGCCGGCCTTCCATGTGACGCAATCGGTCCAGCCCTCCACGAGCGTCAGCAGCTCCTCGAGGCTTGCCAGCGCCTCACGCTGCTCCGGTGTATCGGGGATGGCCACGTTGGTGAGGTTCACCGCGCCGGAGAAGGAATCCGGGTTCATGATTTCCGCATCGCGCAGCTGCTCTTCCATCGCGTCCAAATCAATGCGCGTTCCGCGTGCATACTTGCCGATCAGCGCCTCGAATCGAGGCATAAGCCAAGGAACCGAAGCGAACAGCCTGGCATGCGCTTCTTCCTGCAACGCAAGGAAAGCGAGGACCTCGCTTTGGTCGATATCAAGCGAACGCGCGTATTCAATGGCGTTTTGCGCAATCAACCCGCCCGCCGGATTATTGAGCAGCGGCACGCCCTGGTCGAAACTGCCGCGGACTTCATGCGACAAATCGCCGGCGGCATGGCCCAATTGCATGGCGAATGACGTATTCGCCAGTAGTTTGACAATTTGTGACGGATTCTTGAGATTCTCCGGGATGGGCAGCGGAATCGGGCCTGCGTAAATACCGGCGATATCGCCGTCGAACGCGTCCCCGAGCCGTTCGGAAACCACCGATGCCAGGGCCTCGTTCATCGCGGATGCGACCGGCCCGGCGAATTTCGCCCATGAATCAAGCGTGCCGTTGACCCAGTCGGCGCGAGTGAGCACTTCGGTTTCGCCCGGAGCGGGGTCGAATTCGCAGGCGCTGTCCAGCCACAGGTTCGCCTCGCTGGCGGCACGCCGTACGCTGGCGGCGTCTTGCGCGTTGACGGATTGCCATGATGATTCGTCATTGGCGCGGTCGAGCGCGATGGTTGCCGCGAGCTTCACATTGATCGGGCCGCGTTCTACGGTCTGCTGCATTTCAGCCAAAGAATTCAGCCCACCTTCAGTGAAGGCTTTCATCATCGCCCGCACCTCGTCAGGCTTCGGCAGCTTCTGTGGATCCTGCTGCGCCAGTTGGTCCCGGACCTCCTGCGGTAGTTGGGAAAGCTGCTGCCAAGCTATCTCTCCCTGGATCGGGCCAAAACAATCGATGAGCCACTGGTGTATCGCGTGTTCGTCCATGACCTGTCATCCTTCGGTTGAGAGTGGGCGCGTAAGTACCCCTAATGATACAGTCAGCCGCCTCATTGTTCGCTGATGGTGAGCGGATTGCGGCGAGAGCTGTGAAATGCCGCCATGCGGACGGTGGGACAGCAATTCATGGTGGTCGGTGGAGGGGTCGGCGTTTGGTGATGGCAATTGCCTGCCATGCCGCTCGCATATGGCAATGACGGCAGGTGACTGGCTAGTATATGGCGGTATGAGTTTCTCACGCGCCATCCAAGCCGCCGCAGCGTTCCTGCGTCGCGCACGCAACGATTTCGACCGACGCAGCCTCGGCTATTATGCAGGCGCGTTCTGCGTTCTGCTGTGCGGGCTTGTCCTGCTCATGCCCAGTCCGTATGTGATTGAAACGCCCGGTCCTACACGCAACGTGCTCGGTTCGTCGTCAGGTAAGCAGATCATCGCGATATCCGGCGCTCGCACACACAAGCAGTCGGGCAAACTACTCATGGTAACGGTCAACGCTTCCGGTGTGCCGGGGTATCCGGTACCCAATATCGCGACGCTTGTCATGTATTTCCGCCCCGACACGACCGTGCTGCCAAGCGAGGCGGTGTTCACTCCCGGCCAGACCTCCGAGGAATACGATAAGGAAGCTAATAAGGAGATGTCCTCGTCGCAGAAAGCGGCCACAAAACAGGCGCTCGCGTATGCCAAGAAACTCGGTGTGGATGTTTCCGGCGTCAACGTTGATATGCATATTGATGATATCGGCGGTCCGTCCGCCGGCATGATGTATACGCTCGGTGTAATCAGCAAGCTGACAGCCCGCGATGAGACGGGCGGCAAGACAATCGCGGGGACGGGGACCATGGAAAGTAACGGCAAAGTCGGTGCTATTGGCGGAATCCGGCTGAAAATGCAGGGTGCCAAGCGTGACGGTGCCACGTGGTTCCTTGCTCCCGCGTCCAACTGTGACGAGGTCGTCGGCCATGTGCCGTCGGGGCTGCGCGATGTGAAGGTGTCCACGCTCGACGAGGCGTACAAGGCGCTTGTCGCCATCGGTGAAGGCAAGGGGAACAGCCTGCCGCATTGCACGGTGTGAGCTGCGATGTGCGGTGACATGGCAGGTGACTTGGTAGGTAAAGTGTCCAAAAACAGCCGCAAGTAACCAATAAGTTCGCGTGTCTTGCTATATTGTGCAACGTGATTGAAACGGCATTTCAAAACGCTGAAGAATTCGGGTTCCGTTCCGGGGACATCGTGCAGGAATGGCTGTGGGATGATGACGTCGACGATTCGATCCGTGAGAAGATCGAACAGTTGACGGGTGAGGAACTCGTTGACGAGGATTATGATTCCGCGGTTGACGGGGTCATCATCTGGTGGCGTGACGGTGACGACGAGGACGAGCTCGCCGACACGATTGTCGATGCGTACGCGGTGCTGGGGGACGACGGCCCGATGTGGGTGCTGTGCCCGAAGCCAGGTCGTGAAGGCGCTCCGAATGCAAGCACGGTGCAGTCCGCCGCGCAGACCGCGGGCATGAATGCCGCTACTCCGTTGACGGTCAGCAAGGACTGGAACGGCATTCAGCTGCGTGCCTTCGGCAAAGGTTCCTCCCACTGATCCCTAGCGAGCAACTGCGCCAGCGGCGTCTTAGTCATAGCTGGTTCGTACTCCTCTACAAACTGGTTACGCTGGCGAGGTCCTGAGCGTAGCTGGTTTGTGGATTCATACAATCTGGTGACGCTGCGGTCGTGAGTTGCGTGATTGTTTTGTGGTCATATCCAAACTGGTTACGCTGGTGAGGCCCTGAGCGTAGCTAATTTGTGGAAGTGGCGGATGAGGCGTGGGTGTGTGCCCTGCTCTTGGAATTGCTTGTCAGCTGAACGTTGCCGGGCGCTTGCTCGTGCCTCTCCTCATGCTTCTACCGACGCTGAGGGCGTTCTGACCGTCGGCAGAAGCTCTACCGACGCGGGGAGACGGAAATCCGCATATCGTGCAATCCCAATGTTTGCAATGGCTGCGGGAAAGTGGGCAATAAGGGACTCGAACCCCTGACATCCACCGTGTAAAGGTGGCGCTCTAACCAACTGAGCTAATTGCCCGCAAATCTCCACTCTACTGCATGACACGCCGCGAGCGCCGCATCCCGGCGTGTTCCCGTCCGGACGCACCGTTGGGAGCGTGCCGAAACAACGCGCTTTCGGTACGGTTTATGGGTTTTCCCAGCAAAAGAGTCTAAACAATCACGTACAGTTGAGCCTAGGAATATACGTCTAGGAGGTCGGTAGTCAATGGCTAAGAAACCTGAAACCGAACAGGGTGCGTCAGGTATTGCGCTCGTAGGCAAGCGCAAGTGGGGCTATGACGTGCCCCAGGTCGACGAGTTTCTTGAGCGTGCGCACAAGCTGTATGACAGTGAAGGCATGCAGCTGACGCAGAAGGACATTCAGAACGTATCCTTCGAAATGCGCAAGGGCGGCTATGCGATCGCCCAGGTGGACGCCGCGCTGGCGAGGCTTGAGCGTGCGGTTGTGGACAAGCAGACGACGTGGGAAATCACCCAGCATGGTCGTGTGGCATGGAAAGCCCAGACAGAAGATTTGTACCGCCAGATTGCCACGCATGCGCAGCGGCCTGAGCGTAAACGTTTCGCTGCGGGGGAAGGCAAGCAGCCGTCTTATGACCGCAAGCAGGTGGATCGTCTGGTCGACCAGATCGTTGACAAAGCCGCTGCAGAGCTTGGCGTTGACGGCGCCGATCGTGATCAGTCCAAGAAAGACATCGATTTGAACGCCCAGCGTGTCGCGAACGTGATTTTCACCCAGCGTCGCGGCAAGCGCGGGTATGACGAGCGACAGGTGGATTATTACATCAACGCGTGCGTTCAGCTTCTCAGCCGCATCGAATCCTATGCCCGTGTCGCGGATTATGTGGGAGGGCCGGAAGAACAGACCGCCCCGCCGCGCTCTGATGGCGGAGTCAAGCCGTTGTTCGCGCAGCAGGGTGATGCCGCTCTGCCGCAATTCGTCCCCGGCTCAGGCGTCGCAGCATATGCCGCTGCGTCCGCGACCCCGCAGTCGTTTGACGCGCTGCATGAGGCCGAACAGGCTATTTTCGCCCCAAGCCAGACTGATCAGCCGGCTTTCGGCGCGGGAGCATCGGCAACACCGGTGTCCCCGGTCACTCCTCAGGGCCAGCAGAACACCCCGGCCGGTGGCGCGTTCGCCGATTCAGGTACGGAGTATCTGCCGGTATTCGGCGCATCATCCTTCGGCACTGCCGGTGCAGGGCAGCAGGCGGGCGTGCAGCAGACCAACGGCTCGTTGTTCGGTGCGACGGCAAGCCCTGCGTCTCAAGCCGTTGCATCCGTGAACGCCCAAGGCAACCCGTCACTGGCGGCGTTGGCCAGCAGCAACCAGTCGATTTTTTCCCAGAACACGCAGCAGGCGATTCCTTCCGCGATGCCCGCCGAGCAGGGTAATCCGGCACCGGCATATGCCGATTCTCCGGTAGTCGTACCGCCGTCATTCCAACCGACGTCGCCGTTGGCGGATCAGTTTGCCCAGCAGACCTCTGGCTCTGTCCAGCCGTCTGATGCATATGCCGCTGCAGCCGGTTCGGTTCCGACGGCACAGCCCACGCCGGCTCCCTCAATATTCCCATCCGGGAATGCCTCCGGTTTCGGCGGTGCTCCCGCCGCTGCCCCGGCTTCCGCAAGTGCATCATCCTCCACAATTCCGGCTTTCCCGGTGGGGGATTTCTCAGCAGAAGCCCAATCGCAGTCTGTTGCACAGCCGAGTGTGTTCTTCGGTGCAGCCGCTTCGACACCAGCGTTGGCAGCGCCTTCATTCGCGCCTTCTTCCTCGTTCGAACCCGCGACGACCGCTGCTGCGGCCCCGACACAGACTCCCGCGGCGCCCGCAGCTGGGACTCCAGCATCGTTTGGAGCGCCTCAAACCGATGACCATGCTGAAACCGCGACACCTGCGCCTTCTGTGAATCTGTTCCCGGATGCCGGTGAAGAAAATTCCCACGGTACTGCACCTGCATCGGGTTTCGGCTTCGATATCCCCGATTTGTCGTTCCCGTCCTCGGGTGACGATGACCAGTCGGGAAGCAAGCAGGAGTAACGAGAATCGCCGGATTCGTTCATCGAACCGGGTGCGCAGGAATCCGTATTCGTCGCAAGTGAAGTGAAGGCGATCCGCGATGCATTGCAGAGATACCGTGAGCCAATCAGGGATGGGACATTCTGATCGACAACATCAGGAACGACACGTCCCTGGATTGGTTTGCATGCGGTGATGGACTGACTGCGTTGTTCGAAATCCCATGCCCATCATCTCGTGCCGCCGTTGGAAATCCTTGATTGATGGCCATCTGAGTGTATCATGTGAAGCGGTAGGGGAGTCGTGCGCTCCCGGAGGCGAATACCGACCTGCTGGCGCCGAACATGGAGCTTCGAGCCGGTCATGAGGAGTAGGAAGCACCAACTGTGATCAGACAATCCACTGTCATCGTGCTAGGGTCAACAGGGTCGATCGGCACGCAGGGGCTTGACGTCATCGCCCGTCATCCGGACCGGTTTACGGTGACCGGTCTTGCCGCAGGAGGTGGTCATATCGACCTGTTGGCCAAGCAGGCGGCGGCATTCCACGTCCCGCAGGTCGCGATTGCGGACGAATCCAAGGTCGGGGCGCTGCGTGAAGCCCTCGAACAGGCTGGTGCCTCGAATACGGCCATTCACGCCGGGCGTCAGGCGGTTATTGCACTTGCCGGGTGCGGGGCCGATACTGTGCTCAACGGCATCACGGGATCCATCGGCCTTGAGCCGTCCATCGCCGCGTTGCAAGCGGGATCGCAACTGGCGTTGGCCAACAAGGAATCTGTGGTCGCAGGCGGTCATCTGCTCTTCAGCGCCCAGGTGCGTGACCAGCAGATCAATCCGGTTGATTCCGAGCATTCCGCAATCTGGCAGTCGTTGCGTTCAGGGCGCCACAGCGAAGTCTCGAAGCTTATCGTCACCGCTTCAGGCGGGCCGTTCCGCGGGATGCGCCGCGAGGATATGACCGAAATCACCCCTGAACAGGCGTTGAACCACCCCACGTGGCATATGGGCCCGGTGGTGACAATCAATTCATCAACCCTGATGAACAAAGGCCTGGAAGTCATTGAGGCGAGCCGGCTGTTCGATATTCCGCCGGAACGCATCGAGGTGACGGTACACCCTCAGTCCATCGTGCACTCCATGGTCGAATTCTGTGATGGCGCGACCATTTGCCAGGCGTCGCCGCCGGACATGCGCCTGCCGATTGCGCTCGGACTGTCCGCGCCCGAGCGTCTCGGAAACGTGGCTGCTGCGTGCGATTGGACGCAAGCCGCGCAATGGACTTTCGAACCTCTTGACAACGAGGCGTTCCCCGCGGTGAACCTTGCCCGGCAGTGCCTTGCCGCCTCCGAGAAACACACCGCGGTGCTGAACGCGGCGAATGAGCAGGCTGTTCATGCGTTCCTCGACGGCCGGTTGCCGTATCTGGGCATTGTGGACACGGTCAAGGCGGTGATCGACCAGATGGATGCGGAGCTTCGCGGCGATCCGCTGTTCGCATCCGTGGAGGAAATGGGGCAAGTTGAGCATGAAGCGCGCCAACGTGCCGATGTTTTGATAAACAAGCAGGTGTGAAGGAAAGCATCAGCATTCAAGACGATGAATTGACCGCAAGCGGCGAGACGGGGTTCCGCAAGACAGGCGCCCCTGATATCAGCGAAAGCCCGTTGCATCCGAGGCGCAAGTCCCGCCGCATCATGGTCGGTCCGGTGCCCGTCGGCGGCGGCGCCCCGATTTCCGTGCAGTCGATGACCAACACCCCGACGGTGGACGTAAACGCCACGTTGCGCCAGATCGGTGAGCTCGCGCAGGCGGGTTGCGACATCGTCCGCGTCGCCGTGCCCAGTCAGGATGATGCGGACGCGCTGCCCGCCATCGTCGCGAAATCCCCGCTTCCGGTGATTGCCGACATCCATTTCCAAAGCAAGTATGTGTTCCAGGCGATTGATGCCGGGTGCGCCGCGGTACGTGTCAACCCCGGCAATATCCGCAAGTTCGACGAGGTCGGGCCTTCGATTTGCAAGGCGGCCACGGATGCAGGCATTTCACTGCGTATCGGTGTGAACGCCGGCTCGCTCGACAAGGAGCTGTATGCGAAATACGGCGGGCCGACCCCTGAGGCCCTCGTCGCTTCGGCGTTGAAGGAAGCCCGCATGTTCGAGGACGTTGGCTTCCACGATTTCAAGATTTCCGTCAAACACCATGATCCGGTCACCATGGTCCAGACGTACCGTCTGCTCGCCAGCAAGGGCGATTGGCCGCTGCATCTGGGCGTGACCGAGGCCGGACCTGCGTGGCAGGGCACTATCAAGTCGTGCCTTGCGTTCGGTGCGTTGCTCGCGGAAGGCATCGGGGACACGATTCGCGTGTCCCTGTCCGCGCCTCCGGTCGAGGAAGTCAAGGTTGGCTGCAAGATTCTTGAGTATCTTGGTCTTCGCCAACGGCATTTCGACATCATCTCCTGCCCGAGCTGCGGGCGTGCGCAGGTCGATGTGATTGAGCTCGCCAAGCAGGTGACGGAAGGGCTGAAAGATATCAAGGCGCCGATTCGTGTCGCGGTTATGGGCTGCATCGTCAATGGCCCAGGGGAGGCGCGCGAGGCTGATTTGGGCGTGGCCTCCGGCAATGGCAAGGGTCAGATTTTCATCAAAGGCAAGGTCATCGAGACCGTACCGGAAGACCAGATTGTTCCCACGCTGCTCGAGCATGCGCGCGAGATCGCTGGACGGATGGAGAGCGAAAGCGCGGCAAGCGGCACGCCCGTCGCGAAAAGTGGCCCGGTTGTCGTCCCGATTACCGGTGGGACCCACCCTAACGCGTAAGTGAATGGAGCGTCCCGGTCGCATACCCAACACACCGTCGGCCCCCCACCTTCTGCCGACGGTGAGAGTGTTGTGAGTGTCGGTGGAGGGTTCTGCCGACGCTGAGTTGTTTGTCAGCGTCGGCAGGGGGTTTGCTGACGCTGAGGGGTTGGCGAGCGTCGGTAGAACCTTCTACCGATGGTGAGGCACTGCTGAGCGTCGGCAGAAGCTGAGGGGGAGTGCGGGATTGTCGATTTAGGTGATTCCGGTCTGGTTCTTGCGACCGGCTGAACGGCCATGGTCCTCGTTAGAATAGTCGATGTGTCGAATCAGGAAGAACGCCAGAGCAGCCCCGAAACCGGCCAAGAAGCCGTCCAGCGCTCCGATATGCATGCCGCCGAACCGACTGCTCGCCAGACCGGCACACTACCCGCTGACACGCTACCCACCGATACAACCGCCGAGCGCGCCCGCCAGCCCAAGCAGGAGCCCGTCGCATGGTCCCGCGGGCATCGTCTCGCCGTCAGCGTTCCCATTTTCATCATTCTTCTCGGCATTCTCGTAGGCGTTTCCCATATCACCGCAGTGAGCGCGAATATACAGCCCATCGGTCAAACCATGTCCATGCTGACCAGCGACACATCGGTCACCTTCAACAACACCACAGGCAAAGCCCTGCCGTCCGTCGGCACCTACAAGGTCACCAAGCGCTACATCACCATCAAAGCGAAGCGGCTGTCCACCGGTGAAATTCAGAACATCCGCGTGCTGATCCGCGAACCGAAAGGCGCCGGGTCAAACCGTCCCGGGGTTGTGTTCATGCATGGCGCCGGCTATGGCACATGCGACAACTCCTTCGGCGATGTAGCATATTCGCTGTCATCGGCTGGTTTTGTGACCGCCGTCATCGACAAGCCCGTCTGGTCGACAACCGACATCACCAGGGATTATCCCGCTTCTGCGAAGATATACGACCAGACCATCAACTATCTGCGATCGCTCGACCAGGTCGATGCCGCCAAAGTCGGGATTTACGCGACATCCGAAAGTACGTGGATCAGCTCGTATCTGCTGCAGCAGGACCCGAAGATCGCCTTCCAGGTGTTGCTCAGCCCGATGGTGTTCTCTCCGCGGCAGTCGCTGGGCTTCCTCGCATCGCAGGACTTCACGCTGGTGGGCGCGCATAACGGGTATCAGTCGATTGTGCGCCGGGTTTTCGATATGGACGGCACGGTGTTCGGGCTGACGAATTTCGACCTCGATATCGAGAAACCCGCAGCCTATTCGATACCCACTTTCGTCGCGTACGGTTCGAAGGACGTGATGACCGCGCAGGTCGAAGGCGCGCGCGAGATCCTTGATTTGGCACATAAGTCAGGCAATTGGGATGTAACCATCCGCAGCTACCCTGTGGCGAACCATGTGCTGCGATTAGGCAACGAGGCAGATTCGGGCACCGGATTCGCTGACGATTACGTCAACGATATGGTCTCGTGGGCGGTCGGAACCGCCGCCGGGCTTGACCAGACCAGCGAGCGGGCGGCCGGTTCGATGCTGTACCAGTCGATCGCGGTGCCGAAAGACCTGCACGCTGACCGCGGACTGACCATCTACGGGGCATGGATTCACATCGCGATGCTGATCACCTTGCTGCTTACACTGATCATTGCTCTGGCGGCGTTGGTGCGTAAAATCGTGTTCATGATCCGCCGCAAAGGCCCGGCGCTAGGATTCAAATACGGGTTCGGCGGGGCGCTGCTGAGCCTGACGATCACTACGCTGGCCACATTCCTCCTGTTCTGCGGCGGCTTGGGCCAAGTGGTGATGGGTATTGTGCAACTCGCGTGGGGCGGCGCTCCGGCGGAGAATCCGGGCATGATGTTTTGGAGTTGGCCGGTCATCCAAGTGGTGTGTACGTTGGTTGTGTGGGCGTGGTCCCGGGTGTTCACGCGGCTTATCGAAGTCATGCAAACCCGCGGTCTTGCCCAGTTCCCGCCCCGCAAGGGCGCAATCGGTGATGTCGTCAGCGGTCGTGAGCCGGTGCTCGCCTCGACGCGTTTCGCGCGCGTGTTGTTCTGGGTGACGGCGTTCGCCATGTTCCATGTGCTGTTGTTCTTCGCGTTCTGGGGCCTGTTCATCTACTGAGATGTCACAGATTGCTGATTATCGCCCGAGCGGGTGGGCGCGCGCCGCTTGCCGCACGCTGAAAGGTCGCCAAGATGCCGCTGTATCGTGACGAGGGCGTGGTGTTGCGCACTATCAAACTCGGCGAGGCGGACCGCATCGTCACCATCCTCACGCGTAATCACGGCAAGATTCGGGCGGTAGCCAAGGGTGTCCGTCGCGTGAAATCAAGATTCGGCGGCAGACTCGAGCCGTTCATGCGCGACGATCTGCTGATTGCTGAAGGCCGTTCGCTTGATGTCGTTTCGCAGGCGGCTTCGATTTCAGCGTATGCGGCCGGCATTGTCGGCGATTTTGAGGCGTATGCTGCGGCGTGCGAGATAGTCGAGACCGCGGACCGCCTGATCTCCACGGAAAATGAGCCTTCGCCCGCCCAGTATCTGCTGCTGGCGGGGGCGTTGAACGCATTGTCCCGTCATGCGCACCCGTGCGCGGCCATCGGTGACTCGTATGTGCTGCGTGCGTTGTCACATGCGGGCTGGACACCGCGGCTTGACGCGTGCGTCGTGTGCGGTGAACGTGACAATCTGGATTTCTTCTCCGTTCCCGCGGGCGGCGTGATGTGTGTGAAAGACCATGTCCCCGGCTCGCATCGGATTACGCTCGACACCCGCGAACAGCTTCAGGCATTGGTGGAGGGCGATTGGGCGGTTCTTGATACCGTTGCGGAGCGTGCCGACACGCGCAAACTTGTCGAGGAATGGGGAGAATACTATATGGAACGGCCGATTCGTTCGCTGCGCTTGTTAGATTCGTAATATGGCTTTCGAACATGTGGATTACAAGTCGCTGGATGTGCCGGCGGCTCCATTCTCTGACCCGTCAATCATCCCGGATTTCCCGAAGGACAAGGTGCCGCGTCACGTGGGCGTGATCATGGACGGCAACGGCCGCTGGGCCAAACAACGCGGATTGATCCGCACCGATGGTCATCAGGCCGCCGAACCGGTGGTATTTGACACCATCGCTGCTGCAATCGAATGCGGCGTGCGGTATCTGAGCCTGTATACGTTCTCCACGGAGAATTGGAAGCGCTCGCCGCAGGAAGTGCGGTTCCTCATGGGCTTCTCCCGTGACATCATCCACCGCCGCGTCGCCCAGATGGACAAATGGGGTGTGCGTGTGCGTTGGGCCGGCCGTCGTCCGAGGCTGTGGAAGTCGGTGATTGACGAACTTGAAATGGCCATGGAACGTACGAAGAACAACAAGGTCATCGACGTGGTGTTCTGTATCAACTATGGCGGGCGTGCAGAAATAGCTGATGCGTGCGCGGATATCGCGCGTGAGGTGCGCGCCGGTAAAATCAAGGGCGATCGCGTCACCGAGAAGATGATCGCCGAGCACCTGTACAACCCGGATATTCCGGATTGTGATTTGGTGATCCGTACGTCGGGCGAGCAGCGCACCTCGAATTTCTTGGCGTGGCAGGCGGCTTACGCGGAATACGATTTTGTGCCGGAACTGTTCCCGGACTATGGGCGTGAAGCGTTCTGGCGGTCAATCGACCATTACATCCACCGCGATCGCCGGTTCGGCGGGGTAAAGAAGTAAGCTGCGGCGTTCTCTCTCACAAACTGGTTACGTTAAGCGGTGCCTGAGCGTAGCTGGTTTGTGAAGGGGCGTGTGTCGGGCATCGAGCGCAAGCCGTGGAACGGTGATTTCGTCGAATCGTTGAGAATATGGGACCGGCGGATCGCGCGATTTGGAGGTTCCGGGAATTCTCGCCAACGTGCCCCGGAAATCCAAAACTTCCGTATGACACCTCAGACCCTTAGAAAACCAAGCCCTACGAGACTTCTCCGACAACCGACTGTTTGGCAATGATTGCACAGGGGATGAGCGCCGGCGATTTGTCCCCGCTAATTGTCGGGATGGTGACAGCATGGTAAGCGGGTGTTGCGCGATTTTCGGTAATCGGGTCGCCGCCTTCGATCATGGATATGACTTTGCAAGCTCCCCAGAACCCCATCTCGTAGTGGGGAAGTTCCACGCTGGTCAACGCAGGCACCGTGGTGTCACAGATGACTTCGTGGTTGTCCACACCAATCACTGACAGGTCGCTGCCGATGGTGAGTCCATGTTTGAACGCATAGTCGTACACGTACACTGCCCGGGCATCGTTGAATGCGAACACGCCATCAGGTTTGGTCTCATCAAGCAGCCGTTCGACCGCCCCGAACGCTGGCGTGCCCTGCGATACCCGGACAATGAGTCGATTGTCAAACGGAATTCCCGCGTCGTGAAGCGCGTTCTTGTAGCCAGTCATCCGACCGGTTTGTGCAAGCGTTCCGACGCCGACTCCGATGTAGGCGATGCGCCGGCAACCCGCGTCGAGTAGATATTTCGTTGCGCTATAGCCGATGCCGACCTCATCGGGTGCGATGCTTGGATGTGCGCCGTTGCGTTCCGTAGCGTTGACAACGACCACGGGTCGGTCGTTGAGAGCATGGGGAACGGATACCAGTCGGTTTGCGAATTTCGCGTAGATGTATCCGCCGACGCCCCAACCGAGCATGTGACTGAGGTCCTGTTCGAGATTCCGTTTACCGTCCGCGTCGATGATAAACATCATGTAGCCGAGCTGGCGTGCGGCATCTTGCGCTCCGTGAATGATTTCGCCGGCGTACGGCGTAGTGGCGACTTGATCGCTGATGAAGGCGATAGTATGCGTGGCACCTTTGCGTAGGGACGCCGCGAGTTCGTTATAGTGGTATCCCATTTCCTCGGCAGTGCGTAGGATATCGCGTGCCAGATCAGGCCGCACGCGCTTGTCGTAGCGGTGATTCAGCACAAGCGACACCGTCGATGTCGATATGTGCATCTTTGCTGCGATATCTTTGATCGTTACCACAGTTCTATTGTACTGAAATTCCGAGAGGGAGCATGGAGAATCCTGCGGAGTTTCGTATAATGACCACGTGTTGGACGACCTGTGACATCCTGCCCGCTCCGGCACAGATGGTGGCCCGCTGTTGTGCGACTATGGCGTCGCACACGGGGTGGATACCTTTCCGTGAAGTGCCGGAGCCGTTGCTGTCTTGCCGTTGTGTGACTTTTGTGTCGCACAACGGGCGGATACCTGCGGTCACGTTGCTGGTTGGGTTGGTATCTCATTGCGGCGCGACTATGGCGTCGCACAACAGCGGGATATGGCTTCCTGGCGCCGACGCTTGGCCGTCACTTGCCTTGGTCCTGCTTTCCGTCGAGAATCTCGTTGACCAGCTCCTGCTTGGCGTGAATCTGCCCGCTGAATCCAGGGCGAATATCCAGCCGGATGACCACGTCGGTGCGGAAGCCCTGTCCCGCGAGCTTCATGGTCGCATCGCGAATGGTGGCGAGCACCTGATCAAGATCGCCTTCGATGTTGGTGAACATGGCGTTGGTCTCGTTCGGCAGTCCCGACTGACGAATCACATCAACCGCTTGTGCCACATACGTTGATTTCTCAGGGCTCGCTCCGGCCGGGCTGATGGCGACGGCTGCGACCGTGTTGATGTACGGCTTGCCGGTTTCCGGGTCGACCGGCACTTCCTGACGTTCCGCGTTGCGATCGAGGGTCATAGTGATAGTGTTCCTTTCTGTTGGGCTCCGCTCAGGAGGCATCCGTGCTATCCGCGGGATCCCTCCGTCGATGCCTTGCATGGTGGGTTACCTGATGTTACTTTCTGATTATCGCCGGTCACGATGACGAGTCACTCGGCGTTCTGCGGACCAAGGTCAGCGCGTCCGCCACCGCCACGCGTGATCCATCGGCCCGGACCCGTGCCCGAGGTCCAGCCCTGCGGCGATGGCCCCGGTCAGATACGCCTTACCATCGCGAATCGCCGATGCCAGCGTCTCGCCGCATGCCAAAGCGCTCGCAATCGCGCTGGACAACGTGCATCCGGTGCCATGCGTATTGGGATTGTCGATATGCTCGCCACGGAACCACACCAAATTCCCATCCGTGTCGGCGAGTACGTCGCTTGCGCCCTGAACGCTGTGCCCGCCTTTGACGAGCACAGCGCATCCATACCGCGAAGCCAGACGCTGGGCGGCATGAGCCATGGCATCCGGCGTGCTGATGGAACTCTCGCCGAAGCCCTGCCCGCACAGCACTTCCGCCTCGGGAATATTAGGGGTGATGAGCCGGCACAACCCAAACAGTCCGGTCAACGCGCTCTCGGCATTCGCGTCGAGCAAGCGCGTGCCGCTGGAGGAAACCATGACCGGATCGAGCACCACATTTGGTGCTTGATGCTTGCGCAATGCATCACCGATGACCGCGATGAGCCGAGCATTGGAAACCATGCCGATTTTCGTGGCCGCCGGCGGAATATCGGTGTATACCGCATCCAGCTGGGCGGCGAGGATGTCCGGGCTCACATCTTCGACCGCGCTGACGCCTTGCGTGTTCTGCGCGGTGATGGACGTGATGGCGCTCATGCCATAGACCCCACATGCGAGCATGGTTTTCAGGTCCGCTTGGATTCCCGCCCCGCCGGAGCAGTCGCTGCCGGCGATGGTGAGTACTGCGGGCAGCGTAGTAGGGGCTGGGACGTGCATGGCTTGTGGGTCGCTCATGCCTGGCTTCCTTCCACTGCCGCGCCTGAGCCGGCCGTGCCCGAGCCCGTCACACCTGAGCCTGCCACACCAGCATCGGCTTCTTCACTCGTACCAACACCGTCCGCATTGACCCTGGCGACATTCGCACCGACCTGCACGCCCGCCGCGCCGCCACGCGAGTCAACCCCGGCGACGATGCGCTCCTGAGCCGCGGCGTTCCCGTACTTCTTGCGGATATTCTGCGAAATCGCCATCGAGCAGAACTTCGGCCCGCACATCGAGCAGAAATGCGCCATTTTCGCAGGTTCCGCCGGCAGCGTGTCGTCATGGTAGGCGATGGCGGTGTCCGGATCATACGACAGGTTGAACTGGTCAAGCCAACGGAATTCGAATCGCGCTTTGGAAATCGCCAGATCACGGTCCTGTGCGTGCGGGTGGTGTTTGGCGATATCCGCCGCGTGGCAGGCGATCTTGTATGTGATCACGCCCTGCTTGACATCATCCTTATTCGGCAGTCCCAGATGCTCTTTCGGCGTCACATAGCAGAGCATGGCGGTGCCGTATCGTGCGATTTCCACGCCGCCGATCGCCGAGGTGATGTGGTCGTAGCCGGGGGCTGTGTCGGTAGTCAGCGGGCCGAGTGTGTAGAACGGCGCGCCCTTGCAGATCGCCTGCTCCATTTCGATGTTCATCCGGACCGTGTCGAAGGGGATGTGCCCGGGGCCTTCGACCATCACCTGCACGTCATGATCCCATGCGCGCTGGGTGAGCTCGCCGAGCGTCATGAGTTCGGCGATTTGGGCTGCATCGTTCGCGTCGGCGAGGCTTCCGGGCCGCAGACCGTCGCCCAGGGAGAAAGCAACATCGTACTTCGCGAAAATCTCGCACAATTCGTCGAAGTGCGTGTACAGGAAGCTTTCCTGCTCGTGCTGCATGCACCATTGCGCCATGATCGAGCCGCCGCGTGACACAATGCCGGTCACGCGATTCGCGGTCAGCGGCACATATCGCAGCAACACACCAGCATGGATGGTCATGTAGTCCACGCCCTGCTCGCATTGTTCGATCACGGTGTCGCGGAACAGTTCCCAGCTGAGTTTGGTCGCATCATCCTCGACCTTTTCCAGCGCCTGGTACATCGGCACGGTGCCGATCGGAACGGGGGAGTTACGCAGAATCCACTCGCGCGTGGTGTGAATATCGTTGCCGGTGGACAGGTCCATCACGGTATCCGCGCCCCACTTCGTGGCCCACGTGAGCTTGTCGACCTCCTCATCAATGGACGACGACACGGCGGAATTGCCCATATTCGCGTTGAGTTTGGTGAGGAACTTCGACCCGATGATCATCGGCTCGGCTTCCGGATGGTTGATATTGCACGGCATGACCGCGCGACCGGCGGCGAGTTCGGAACGGACCAGCTCGGTGTCGCAATGCTCGCGGGCTGCGACGAACCGCATTTCCGGCGTGATGATGTTGTGTCGCGCATACCACATCTGCGTGACCGGGTGTCCTGCCGCTTTCAATGGATTATGCTTGCGTCCACGCCATTCCTTGGTCGCTTTACCGCGTTTGACCGCGCGCTTGCCGTCATCGGCGAGGTTGCGCTCGCGGCCTTCGTATTCGATGACGTCCCCTCGGTCGCGGATCCAGTCGAGGCGCAGTGGCGCGAGCCCTTCTTTCGGGTCACATGCGGGGCCTTCGGTGTTGTAGTCGTGGAACGGCGGGTTCGGGCCGACACCGGGGGTATCGGAGAGTTTGATTTCGGTGTAAGGCACGTCGAGGTCGTAGCTGCCGGATTCATTCTCGAAATGGATGCGTTCGGTTTTGCGGATATGCGCTTTGTCGCGTTGCGTGCAACCGCGAGCGGCGATGTCCACGCGCTGCTGTTTGGCGAGTCGTGCGGCTTCCTTGGCGGCTTTCGCGTTGGTGAAGCCACCGGGCTGGCCGGATTTCAGGTGGTTGAGTGAGGTGGCGGACTGGTTGCCGCCCGCCACCTCATCGGCGTCCCCCACAGATGAGGTCCCCGCTGCCGGGGCATGCGAGATGGCACGCGCCGCATACCCGTGATGCCCGTTCCCGCGAACGCTCCGCCACGCATCCACCATGGCTTGTGTGGTGGCTTTCGGATCGTCCGCTCCTGCAATCGCCGACACCACGAACCAGCCGGCTGCCTTGGATACGGCCAGATCGCGCATATCGGCGAGCGTCACGCCACCGCCGATAACGACCGGATAATCGCTGGCAGTACAGATGGTGTTGATCAAGTCGATGCTCAGGAAATGCTTGCTACCGTCATCCTCGACGACGATGGCATCAGGCTTGGTGGTGGAGGGGTGCAGCGGCGCAGCGCCGATGTAGTCGATGCAGCCGCTCGGCAGTTCGTTGATGAGTTTGACGAGGCTTTCGGTTTCCGCGCTCAGGCCGATGATGGCATCGTCGCCGAGCAGCTGTCGCGCCTCGCGCGGGTCCATGTCGTCCTGCCCGATATGCACGCCGTCGACCTTGATACCCAGATTGCGGCACTGCCAGACGACGTCCACGCGGTCGTCGATGACGAAGGCGACTGTGTCAGACTTGTCGTTGTCTTCGATGATCTGCGCGATATCCCGTGCGGTTTCGGTCAGCTGCTTGGCATCCGCGGTTTTGTCACGCAGCTGGATGAAGGTGGCGCCGCCTTGCAGCGCGTCATCGACGATATCGCCGACCGGGCGACCTTTGGTGTCCTGAGACCCAAGGATGCAGTAGGCGGTCAAGTCGAAGGTGTCGCGCATGGAAGCGTAGGGGTACGGGTTGGTTGGGTTGGTCATGGTGTTCTTTCTGTTGATGAGGGCCGGTGTGGACCCCGAGGTGTGTTCATTCATCGCTTGGTACTGGCGGTCATGCGAACGATTCATTCGCTTGATACCAGATATGGCATGGTGATATCACGCGGCGGTATGGTTACGTTTGCATATGAACTGCCGGACAGTACGCTCCGGCGATCTGCAAGACGTCTCGATGCGATGCAGCGAGCCGGTCAGACGGCTTCAGCGGTGATCGGAGACTGGGAAACCGTCTGCGCAGTGGTGTTCCACAGGGTGTCCAGGAATGCGGTCTGGAAGCTGCCCGGACCGTGGCTGGCACGCTCGGCTTCCTCACTGGCGCGATTGTACAGGGCGCTCGCGGTCAATGCGGCGGTAAGCGGATCGGTTACGGCGAGATAGGTGGCGGTGACGCCTCCGAGCGAGCACCCCGCTCCGGTGATTTTGGTCATCATCTCGCTGCCGCCGGGCAACCGGTAGACGGTATCGCCATCGGTCACGAGGTCGGTTGCGCCGGACACGGCGACCGCAGCACGGTGGTTTGGAGCGTATCCGCGCAAATACCGAGCCATAATGACGGCCGCGTCACGTGCGCTGTCCACATCATCTACCGCCTCGACGCCGGCCGGTCTGGTCGTGTCGGCGTGAGCGCCGGCGGACGGGACGTTGAGATCCCAGATTCCCGCCAACGCAATGATTTCCGAGGCGTTACCCCGCACGATGGTCGGGGGAGCGGAGCGGAAAGCCCAGAGAATGGCGGAACGCGTCCTGCCGATTCCGGCGGCCACGGGGTCGAGCACCCATGGGTGTTGCGCGGCGTGCAATGAACGTGCGATGTTGCCCAGAGCGTCTTTGAAGAATGGCAGTAGGGTGCCGACGTTGATGTAGGTGGCCTTGGCGATTGCCGCGGTGTCGATGATATCGTCCGGCAGGTAGCTCATCGCCGCGGTGCCTCCTGCGGCAAGCTGCGCGTTGGCGACAAGGTTGATGGTCACGAAATTCGTGAATGACTGGGCGAGCGGGGTGGTATCCCGCACCTTGTCCACGGCTTGGGCGATCAGCTCGCGCTGGTGATCGTCGTCGGCGAGCGGCGTGGCTTCGGTAGGTGTGCCGAATCGCTTGGCGTCGTCAACGATGGACGAGCTGCTACTGGTGTCTGGTGATGCGTCTGTGCTCATCATTGCTCCCTACGCTGGTTCTAACCAACAGGTTCTAAGGGTCAGGCACGTTGCCTTTCTCAGCCCGACCTTGCGGCTGGGCTCCCCTGCATTGGATTATGGGAGCTATCGTAGGAATGCCTGTGGACACGGGTGCGTATTCCGGCTCCCATGGTGTCTGGCGCGCAGCGCTTGCCGGTTGTTGGCATGTTGTACAGTGTGTAGTAATGACAACGATTGCATCCTAATGTCGGGATTGCTGTCATTGGGCACAGTTTTGGCGCGTGATTCCAACGTGGTAGAGCGTGCCGTACTGGAGAGCGTGAGAGCGGGAGCGAACGAGAGAAGAAGGCATGGCGTTGAATCTGGCCGACAATGTGCACAAGAAGGCATCCGAGGATTGCACAATGCATGCTGAAACGCATACTGAAATGCACGCTGCCACAACGCGCAAAGAACCGCGTTCGTCATCGCGCGATACCGCTTCGGCTTCACCGTTCAGTCCTGTGGTCCGACGATGGAGAAACCGTGAGTCGGGCGTTGAAGGTTTGCGCATCATCGCCATGGTGATGATTGTTGCGTATCACTCATGCTGGAATGGTACGGCAGTACATAACGTTGCTCTTGGATCGTCGGCGTTTGATCTCTGGGCGTTATCCCTGAGTCCGTTGGGGAAAACCGGTGTTGCCATCTTCTTTCTCATCTCTGCCTGGTATTTATGCGAACGTGAAGCGCCTACGTTCCGCTCGTCATTGAGAAAAGCTTGTTATCTTGAGCTTGAAGTGCTGATGTATAACATTATTCTGTTTGCAGAATATCGTATTCTCGTGCCGAACGCCTTGCTGTCGGTAGACGATATCGTAGGCAATCTGTTCCCGATTTCTTCGAATGCTTTGTGGTATGCGACGGCGTACATCATGTTCTTGCTGCTATACCCGTTTGTCACGGCGGCGTTGCGTGCTATCGGCCCGAGTATGCACGCTCGTTTGGCATTGGTGATGTTTGCGGTTTGGGGTATTGCATATGGCTTGACGCGTTATGCAACGTGGGAGTTTCCGACATGGAGTTTCATATATTTCATATATTTATACATCTTGTTGTCGTATTATCGCTGGTATTTGCGTGAGATAACACCTTCCACGGCATGGCTGATGGTTGCGGCAGGGTGTTTGATTTTTGTTGTCCATATCGCTTCTTGCGTTCTTGCATTCCGATATACGGGAAACCACAGTTATACGAACATCGATCATCTGTTTTTGACCGGGGAAGGAAAGCTTCCTGTGTTGCTGGTGGCGTTTGGCCTTGTATCGTTGGCTGTTCGTTGTCATCGACACATTATCGGAATCAACGCCGTGGCATCGGCGATGTTTGGTGTCTATGTGTTGCATGAAAATGCTGTGTTGCGCAACCTGTTGTGGTCGGAGATGTTCCCTTTGGAACAGGTTAGAACCTGGCGTGCTCCTATTGCCATGCTCATCGCTGTCATTGCGTGTATTGTCGTGTTCGGCACAATCATTGATATTCTTCGTCAGTTGTTGTTCGCGATGACCATCGATAAGCATTACAACACTTGGTTTGATGCTGTCTATGACTGGTTGTGCAGCTGTAAAGTGGCGCAGTGGTTGCGTGCGTCGCTTCAACCGGTGAAGGGAATCATGCATGATGTACACGACACGGAAGGACGGGCATCGTGAGTAGTGCTGTTGAAGGAAGCGTACCGGTCTCGCGGCGGTCTACTGATGCGCGTCGCACGCACCGCATCCGCAAGTGGCTTGCCGTTCCGAAGAATCTTCTTCATATTGGAGTGTTGACGGCGTATATCGCTGTCGTTATCACGGTGATGTGCTTCCATGAACCGTGGTTCGACGAAGCGCAATCGTGGCTGATGGCCCGTGACTGCTCATGGCATGATTTGTTGCTGGTGCGCCCGCATTACGAGGGGCATCCGCCGTTCTGGTGGCTGTTGCTGGCGATTCCGGCGCGTCTTGGCGTGCCATACGAGTGGGGAATCAAGAGCATTCAATTGATGACGGCGGTTTTCTTTGTATGGCTGTTGATATTCCGTTCAGGATTGCCGAAAGTGCTGCGTATCATCTTGCCGTTCACATATTTCGTGTGTTTTCAGGATGGAGTGACGTCGCGCCCCTACGCGCTGATGCACGCTGCTATGCTGCTGGCAGGACTGTCATGGCGTGAACGCGACGACCACCCTTGGCGGCTGATTGGATCGTTGGTGCTGCTCTGCTTGTGCAGTTCGTATGGTGTCGTGCTCGCCGGCAGCATCACGATGGTATGGGTGTGGCGCGTATGGCGCCAACACGGAATACGCGGTGTGTTGATGGGCTCAAAACCTCGTCTGGCGGGTTGGTTGGTGTTGCTTGCTGTTGGCCTGGGGATCACCGCTCTCGTCTGGCCGAGACCCAACACGTACGATAGTGGATTAGATTTGCTTGTGGATTCCCCGTTGCCGAGTACTTGGCAGATGGTGCTTCGCTTCTGGTTGTGCCTGCCTTCGGAGATGATGTTTACATCGGTGTTCTCGGACGTCATGATGTGTTTTGCCTCCATATCGGCATGGGAGTGGGCAATGATGGCCGTCTTTTCCTGTCTCGTCTGGGCTGTGTTCTTCCATCTTGCCTATCGGCGCGGAGAACTTGGTCTTCTCATCATTCCGTATGCGATGATGAGTGTGCTGGGAGTACGGTATTTTGCTGCTCATCATGAAGGGATCATCCTAGGATTCTTCATTATGGTGCTGTGTGTCCTATGCCGTGACTGCCCTTTGAATATGAATGATGTACCGGCATGGATGAAGACTTTGGGCGTGCGTGCATCTGCGCACATGAGTAATCGGGATCGCACACTGTGTATCAATCTCGGTAAATTCGTGGGAGTGCTCCTGCTCAGTATCAGCGTGTATTGGAATGTCTATGCATGTGTCACTGATGTGTTGTATCCGTATTCTCAGGCACGTGCCTTGGCTTCGCTGATTGAGCGGGGAAATCTGCAGAACGAAAGAATGATGTCCGGATGGTCGCGACTGCCTGCGACTAAAGAGCAACAGCAAGAATGGCAGGGGGCATACTGCGGTGGCGGTGACAATTGCATTGATTTCACTACATGGTATCCGGCTGATTTGATTGTTGCGAACCCGTATTTCAATAAGAATCTGATATCGAACTCGCCGGATGATTCGAGTTACTTGTTGTGGTATCAGCCGGCGGGACAAGCCAAGAAAGACCTCGAAACGTGGAAGAATGAAGGCGAGCCAGCTCTGTATTTCACGTCATTCCAGCCGTTCTTTTTTAATGAATTGGGATACAAACGTGCTGATTACATTGAGGTGCAGTATGTGAATTTGGTGCGCCCATGGAAAGACCAGTACAAAGCTACGACATGCAGTGTGTATATGCATAGGGATGTGTATCGCAAGGTGTTCCACAAAGAAGCGCCGAACACGCTGACTGTTGATGTCGACATCAACTGAAGTCGGCAGGAGCCCGGTTTTCTGTTTCTGCCGACGCTGAGTGGTGTGTGAGTGTCGGTGGAAGCAGGTAGAAAACCTTCTGCCGACGGTGAGAGGTGTCTCAGCGTCGGCAGAAACAGGGGGATGACCGGCCGGCAGAACCGGGACGAGGGATCGCCTGGGTCGATTCGTTCGTCTTGGGACGATCCGGCTGGGGGCGATCCGTTCGGTCGGGAGACGTTCCGGCCGAACGGATCGCTTGCGCTCAGTAGGCGACGCGGGATTGGACGAGTTTCTCGAACTCCTTGCGGTCCTGGCACCGCTGCTCGGCCACGTCGAGCTGCACGT
>JDUB01000010.1 GCA_000771265.1 Bifidobacterium thermophilum DSM 20210 | reverse complement strand
CACGTTTAGTTCCTATAGGCCCAGATGCCGGATCAGCCTCTTCATTTAGAACATATGCGACCTGCATTGACAGTCGCAGAACAATGCGAGCATATGAGTCAGCATGGCATTAAATTCGAGAAGTGCAACAAAGACGCTGCAAAGAAATTCTTATTAGAGAACACTTATTTTTTTTAAGTTAAAAGCCTTCGATAATAATTTTATCAGGGACGACAATGGCATTTACCGCGATCTCGACTTCGCATATCTACAAGATCTATCAATAATAGATTTTCGACTTAGAATGCTTATCCTTCGAATGACCGGTGATATCGAACATGCTCTCCGAATCCGTTTCAATAGATTAATTCAAAGGACAAATGAAGATGGGTACCAAGTAATAAAGGATTACGAAGCATATGAATCCGAATTCATGCGCAAGAAAGGACGAAAATTCGAACTGAAGCAGTCATTTAATAAGTCAATTTACACAGAGGGAATGATAGACAAGTACTTGAAGCTCAAACCCGTTTGGCTATTCTGGGAAACATGTACGCTAAGTGATTTGATTCATTGTTACCATTCATTTCTCGACAAGCACCATTTTCAAGATGTCACGTATTCCCTTCTATATGGAGTTCGGCTGTTGCGAAAATGCGTCTTCTCACCACAACTGTCTGCTGATTCCAAACACTAAAAATGTCAAACCAACGAAGGACCTTACTCCATTGCTGTACACCCTTTTGTCCGGGAAAAAAGAGACTTCTGCCAAGCAAACCAAACAAGCTGCAACTACAGATCCCCTCATCCATGATCTTTCTTGTGTCCTCATTTCCCATATCAATCTTGTCGAAAGCAAAGAAATGAGATACAACGTCGAATCCCAAATCACTGAATTTCTCAATCGAATGCAAATTCATAAGGATTGGTATAGAGAAGATAATACGCGCATGGAATTACTCCACGGATTCGACAATATTGAACTAATCCTTTCCAGTGCCGTCGATTTCAACAGAAGGCGTGACAATAACACGTTATGTAAGGCAGACCATTCACTGCTCGCCAAACCGAATAGGAAACCCGTCAGACATGGAAGAAGACGCCCTAGTTCCAAAACAAAAATCGAAGAATTCCGCCGAACGTGAATATCCAGCATCAGAGATGAGCATTCTTAATATTTCATTGTTCAAATACACAATCGACAAGTACGCTGATGACCATCCACCAACTTGCCTATGCTTCACAGATAAAGCGATTCTCTCGGGAGCACAATATCGAGCTGCCGCAAGACTCTGACATTCCCATTCTGTATATTACGAGAAAACACGTGTCAGGGAGAACACCCGCCCTGGGTCAAGTACATGGTTATTACGCAGACCCACACCACAGTGCATTTGAGCACTGTTAGTAACGGGTGTATTGTCGTTTCCAGAACGTAGACACGCTTTCGGTTCGGCCGGGGCGTTTCGGGGCGGACTGTCGGCATCACGGCAGTCCGCTTTTTCTTGGAGTATAGGAAAAATGCGTGTTATCTCGGCATGGCGCGGCGGTGTCACCAGTGAATCCGGCTCAGTCGTTCCCCCCATCGGGTCCCGATCCGTGTGGGAGTCGGCACATTGTCATCTCTGACGGCTACTAACAGTGCGATGTTCGGAAGAATATCCTCTAGACTTTTACTTGGCACTGCTGATTACGCTTTCCAGGACAGTCCAGCCATGACACCGATAATGCCTATGGAATGGTAAATCACTCCCGGCGACACTTTTAGGCAGTGAGTAAAAACAGAAAATTAAACAAGTTTCTTCATGTAATTTAATTTGCCTTATATTTCTCGCAAAAAACACCATCTTTTACAAAGGTATTGCACCTGTACATCAATAGGCATTCAGCGTCTTCGGCAGGAATTATCCCCGCAATATGCCGCCAGCACCATAAAGCTTAAGGTCGTTGCTATTCGGCTGGTTGGAATCATCAAGCTGCTCGATATACGCGTATTGCGGCATGTAAAGCGATGGACCGCTGATAATACACTCGCCTTGGCCGAGTGCACTGAGCATGGAAAGACTGCCCTCGCCCATGAAGCTGACCGTTCTTCTAATCCGATCAATATCATTTGGGTTCACCAGCTTATGTATGAAGTAGTTATGAATTTGAGAGGTGATTGTCGGTGAGATGTCGCTGGGTCGCTGGCTTGCAATGCAGAGAAAAACACCAAACTTTCGACCTTCCTTGATGATTTTTTCAAATATTCTCAAGGTATTACCATGTATTAAATCAGACATTTGATCATCATAGCCAAGCAAATTATGCGCCTCATCGACAACGATTGTTGTTATCCTCTTCGCTCGTCCGTTGCCCTTCGCTTCTGCAGCATCCTTTAACACCAGCTCAGATAATAGCGATGGCAACATCTCACGGCTAGCTTCGTTGACATCCCCGAGTTGAACGACCACACAGTTTTTATCGTCAAACACTGTTGAAAAATCACAATACTGTTGATGTTCGAAGAGCTTCTCAAGATCCCCGATAACCGCCTTAGCACGAGGAAGAAGCGGTTGCACAAACTCAAAATTCGTACCACTTTCAGCAGCACGAGATGCAGCAAGAACTAAACATAAATAGAAACGCTGTAAATCACTCAAATCTTCCCGCACCGAAATCCGCTGAGTGATGTCTTTCTTACCATTAATGTACGCATTGCTGCCCAAGTAATAGAACCCAGATGTAGTGCCGTTAAAACCTATATTTTCGATGCCTTCGATGTAATCCGAGCAATAGTCTCGAAGCGTGAAAAACAGTACTTTACGCTTGTTTACAAGAGCCTGCTTCACCTCATCGACAATTTCGGCTGAAGAATATTCCCTCCAACGCGTAAATGCCCTCCGCACTATGGGCATTTGCGTCTTCTGGGTCGCGCGAAGAATCGTTCCCCAGCTGTCTACATCCAGCTTGTTCAAATCAATTGGGATCCGCTGAGCTCCGGAATGCTTCCTAGTGTCGAGGCGATAGACTTTCTTCTTGCTCGCAGCCACGACCGCATCGCCACCATACTCGTTATTGAGATCAAAAATTAGAACCCTTGCATTTTTATTCCCAGACGGAATACTGGTGATGTATTTGTTCAGTATGCTTGCCAGCGTGTTCGATTTGCCGCTACCGGTATTACCGAAAATTCCGATATGACTTGCTATCAACTTGCCCGCGTCCAGATAGATTGTTTTTGTCTCGTCAAAGATACTACGGCCGATTGGCATCAGTTTTGACCCATCAGATGAGTAAATACGCTGAAGATCTTCGTCCTCCAAAGTTTCAACGGTGGCACCGACAATGGGTAGGCATCGGAGACCTCCCTTAAAAGTGTCGTTTGAAATATGGCCACGCACTTCTAAATCCACAACGAACCCGCCCTCAGGTATCATATGCCCCGCTTCATCCACTTCGCTGCGCTTGTCGTACTCTGCCTCATGTTCCCCGACAATTTGGCAGACTACTTTATCAAGACCGACCCCTGTCTCTACAAATGAGTTGATGCGCGGCGCTGAAGTTGCTATACCGTGGGATACAAGATGGGGCTGCATACGCTCAAAGAATGTCGCAGCTGCCCTGATCCCATCCACTCTGGTGATACGACCTACAATCATTACTTGATCGCCTTCACAAAATATTCAGCAAGAGTCTTGGTAGTGTCACAAGGCTCTTTGCAGATAGTTGGTTCCAAAACAATAGGGGTATCCCCTAATGCCGGAGGCATTTTATCATCCTTCTTATACTTTGGAAAAACGACTGTTAAACCGTTATTAATTCCGCTCTTGATAATGTCGTTTACATGATCATCCGCCCAAGAATAACCAATCACGAAAAGAACCGAGTTCTTTCTCAGAAGCTCATCTTTCATTGAAAAGAGCATCTCATAGAAATGCGTGACCACACTGCCTAACTTATCAGGACCAGGAAAGACAATATTATTATCATTATCATCTTTTTCATCGTATCGAAGTTTTCGATTGACATCGACGGAACCATGCAACTTATACACAGCAAACGTGGGGACAAATGATTTCGTAGCTGTATTGTAGCCCACAACATCAAATGGAAGGTACGCTCCGCTTTTTTCAGTAAGTGTATAATAAAAAAATCCGGATTCCTCGAGTAGTTCTTCGACAATCCTGTCATAGTTGAGGGTAAACACATTCACACGTTTGCTCTCAGGGTGCCGATTCTCCGCAATATCTATTGCTTTATTGGTCACCTCAAGCAACTTACTTAGATTTTTTAGCGATTCGTTGTCAAGAGCGTAATTTTTACTGTTAAATTCGTCGATAAAACACTCCTTTACTTTCTTGCGGACATTCTCATCATTACACTTAGCTAGCCCTGCTTCAATTCCCTTTGTATCAAGGCCATATTTTTTCATAGTGTTAATGGTATTTGTAAATTGGTTGAAGCAAGGGAATGCATTTCCATTAACTCCGGCACCAAAAAGAAAGTTGATATTACAGGACCCGAGAATCGCGCGAAATCGGCGGACATACTCTTTTTTCTTCTCGTCGGAAGCCAAATTGGCCATCTCCTCACCTTTCTCAAGCCGTTGTACTCATTCTCCCAGTGCATTTGCACCTCGCATCTTATCATTCTTCGCCGACTCTCTATGATATTGGTTAGATAGTCCCACACAGTGGATCTGAGCCCCCGAGTGCAGCAAGCTAGACCTCCGTCATTTGTAATTTTAAGGCTTGGTGGTTGTCGTACTGACATTAATACAGATGTTTCATCGTTACTATCAACGCGTTAACTATTTAATCCCACTGTATATTAACAAGTTGTTTAATATATACAATTCGTGTGTTTTATCGAGTAAATTGAAGTTATATCATATTTTCATCTGCCCAAGGAACAGGAATTAAAAAATCATTATCGTCCATTCCTCTGGTATTTCATTAAGTCAACCGACAGGTTGCCTTCACTGGTTCCAGACAGTTTCGCCACATATTTCGTAAGTCTCAATCTACCCGTCTCAATCAATTATGTGATTCGCATTATTGTATCAATCAGCAAGCATTCCCGTAGAAGCCCCCGGAAAACCCAGCTGATGGTCAGCGGGCTGGGCTGGAAACGATCAAGAACCGAAACTGTGCTAGGCGTGCCAAATGAAGAAATCTATGCCCCTGCCGGAGACGGCCAACGCGACACAAACCAAGACCAAACAGTATACGCAACCCGGGATTCGCCGACACGAACAACACGAGAATCGGGGCTACGAGTAACAAGAACAAACCGACCATCTGCAAGGCGCATGTCTCGCAGAGCATCGGGAACATGATGGACATGACCCAACAGTCTGCTCAGACGTCCACATCCCTCTTCCCAACCGGAAACCACTGGCAAGAAACCCTGCATGGCTATAGAAGCAAGCAGCATGTCCAACCCACAAGAATGCCCGAAAACCGGAGAACACAAACTTGTATAAACAAACACTATATCAACGGACCACTCCCGCCAAAATAATATCTATCACTTCCAAGTCCGATAATTCGCCATCAGACATTCTCCCTCCATGAGGCAAATCTTCATGATTAGGTTCCTGCTCTCCGTCTGGAACTGTCAACATTAACTCATTATCGATGCTCAACTCGCCAATATTACACTCACCCACCTTCACACCATAAAACGTTAATACCATCTTCGATAAGTCCACAAACTGATATTGATTCTTGAAGGCTTCAGCATTGAAACGCAATAGTCTTTTAGGATTATTTTTTCGCTCCCGAGAAGCAAACCATAATATCCACGCTCAGAGAGCACTGCTTGGTTTAATTTATCCATATCAATTGGATTATCATGAATTGACATAACCGTAAGATAATTACTAATCATTTTATACATCATTACGGAACTCTGTGGCACATAAACCTCATCACCCTCTATCTTGATAATCGCATCATCACCATCACACGCAGAAATAAATTCTGTAAGCAACGTACTCGCCAATATCGTACGTACTACTCTTGTGATTTCTGCATCAATCGCTGCCGAAGCCTTCCCGTCAATCGCACTTTTTACGATTTCCAGTAGATTAAAACCTGCCTTAGCATGTGCTTCAATATCAACAGACCCCTTCACAGAACTTTGTATTCTTTTTTCGTTCTTCACGACCACCATTAGATATATCTAAATAATACTGAGCGGCATCATCGTCAAAATATACAATTTTGATAAATCGAGGCAGTTCTTCATGCTTATTCTTGTTTCTTATCATTGTTAAATAGTAACACAGATACTTTTCGTAGTCACGCCCACAATTCTATTATGTGTTTCTACACATAAGGCTGATATTGCAAACATTAATTGCACGGTACATGAAGAACATTAGTTATTCATATGTTTTGACTAGTGTGTTGTTTGTATTTTCACCCAGAATACGAACACTACCATTAAACTGGGCAGACGCAAGGCACCTCTAACTCTGACTTGAAGCACAGACACCAAACAGAATCGAGATTGTGGCTCGAAGCACAATTTCAATCCATGATTCGACATCAAGGCACACTCCAGCTCCACGAGCCTCGCCATCGGCCTGAATGCCAGCATCAACGACCTTAACGATCCCACGGATTCGAGGCGGGATGCCTGACACGGGTGGATCTGCGAAGCGCAGAAGATATTCCTCAGGTGATGAGGTTGATTAATCAGTGCTGATTGAAGGTTGTGCTACGGCAGCAAGTAGGCTGCTCGCGGTAGCAGTACAACCGGTTCCGCGTCCTGTGATTTGCCATGCCATCACAAGACGCGGAACCGGAAAAATCAACACAGTGGGCTACTCAAACTCAGAACAACGTTTGCAGTTCGTTCTCCGCACTTTCATCATCCGCTGATGCCACACTACGTTCCGTTTCGTACATCCTCACCATACGCTTCCATTGTGCAAGATTCTTGGCATCCTGCTCTTTTCTTTCCTGAAGATAGCCTTGGTATTCCTCCAACAGCTTCTTCCTCAACTGCTTATCAACTGCAAAGATGTACAACCCATGCACACCGCGTTTCATCAACACATTGAACTGGTTGCGGATATTGCGAATTCGGTCCTCCTGTGATGCCTTCTTCTCCTTGGCGTACTGGTCGCAACTGGCATCAGGATCATATATCACTTTGCCATCGCGGTACTTGACAGACGGTCCAATGATGACACCGGCGATATTGAGATCGAATCCCTGAATGGTATAGGTCGAGCCCACTTCGAAAACCGTGTGCTCCTCTTCAGCCCATGAACGCTCTTCGGCAACACGGTGTTTCGTTGAAGACCAGCGATCCGAAAGCGATGCCAACGATTCGGTAACACTTTGTGGAGTCTCCTTATATATGCTGGTGTTATCATGTGATGCTTCAGTATCTGACTGAGTCTTTCCCGATGTGTTGTTACCAAGGGACCCACTATATTTCGTGAATTCCATATTCCACGGTATGCAGAATCGATCATCTGGCATGGACGAGATAACGTCATCATCCGGGACATCCACATTCTTCGCTCCAATGCCGAAAGTCTCGACCAATGCACTTCCCATAGACTGCGCGCATGCATGAACAGTGCTGTCAATCTCTTGCTTCATGTATTCAGAAAGACCAGGCTGCCAATCCCCGTTTTCATCACGGTACATTTCGACATTCCAAAAGCCACACGGATCGTTTTCATTTACTTTGCCCGACGTGTAAGGCCAGTCATATGTAGCAATGACTCTTGATAGACCGCCTTCATGCCTGCTGAGGTTATTCGGCCTCGCCTGTGCATAGATCGCCTGGAACAGTTCCACCGGGGATTCGAACACCTTGATGTCATACGGTTGCCGCACCCATTCAATCGTCGACATCTTCGGCGCTGAATACGATCCGTCGATGTTCCTGTAATTCTCCTCCTGCGGTTCCCGCATTTCGCCTGGGTCAGCGGGGATGTGACCGATAACGCCGCATGCTGATGCGCGATTACCATCC
This sequence comes from Bifidobacterium thermophilum DSM 20210, assembly GCA_000771265.1. Taxonomy (GTDB): domain Bacteria; phylum Actinomycetota; class Actinomycetes; order Actinomycetales; family Bifidobacteriaceae; genus Bifidobacterium; species Bifidobacterium thermophilum. The sequence continues at coordinate 138,128 of JDUB01000010.1, read as the reverse complement.
TGATGTTCGGCGATGAAATCGTCTATCCAGTTGATGGTTGCATCATCCGCGCACACACGCATCTGCGCTTTCAGGACGATATTCGTCACATCGACGGTGAGCGGTTTCCTGTCGACTTTTTCAGGCAGCGGCGGAACCTGCATCTTGAGTTTCTTACGAGACCAGTAATCGATATCAGGTGTTTTCATCTGGATGATTGGCAAGTCCACACTCCGCGACCTGCTGTTCGCAGCGTCTGCGGCATTCTTCCGAAACGGGTCGGCAACTGCGAATTCCGCGGAGGCAAGGTCACGCCATCCTTCGGGGAATAGGCGCGTAATCAGGTCAGGACTCCAGTCGCAACGCTCTTGGATAATCTGGCTTGGGTCAAAAACAGCGACCGTGACCTTGGAACGCATGATGATGTCGTACAGTTGGTTGCCGCCTTGGTATGACTGGCTTGATCTTGTCTGAAGCAGGTGCGCCTCGTCAACAAGCGCCACATCGGCAATTTCAGCCGGCTTATCGTAGTCGTAAAGCGTTACTTTCGCCTCATCCTGATATTTTTTGCCTTCCTCGGTTTCGACTTTCGAGCTCTTAGCGTTGATGAACCCTATTGCCTTGGTCACTTCAGCCACGGTTTTCCTGCCTGTGACGCTGGAGGTATTGACCTTATCCATCCCGAGTTTCTTCGCGATATTCCGGTAGACGGTGAGCTGCTGGTCATGGTTGACGATGAGGTCCACTTCACTCTTGTCACGAGCGCCCCGCATATCGCCGAGTTCCTCGTTCAACCGATAGAACAGATGACTGAGCAGGACGGTCTTGCCGGTTCCAGCCGCTCCGGCAACCAGAATCAGCGAATGTGTGGGAGCATCCCCGGATTTTTCCGACTGCGAAAACGCCCGCAACTTGTCCTCGACAACATCCATGATGAGTCGCGCCGCTTTCCGCTGCTCATCGGTGAGGTTATGGAACGGGGATGCTTTGAACAGCGCAGAGTCGAAAATGACCTGTTCATCGGGAAACAGCTCCGGGCTATCCGGGTGCTTTTCACTCCAGAAATTGCCAAGTCCACGCCAGATGTCATGGAATATCTGGGTAGTCATTTCGGACTGATGGTAGTTGCTCTGCGGATTGCGCCGGCGATTCATCAGTTTCTTGACGTCCGGGACACCGACCATATAGTCAATGAGACGATCTTCGATGTCTTCCGTCATCGACTTCGTGAAAAACTGATCGCAGATAAGCACCTGCTTGTAGGAGCCAGGCTTTTCCGTGAGTCTTTTCGCGACTTCAGCCCAATCAGATCTGCCCGAAGGATCCGAGTTCAGATGTTCCCTGACACGACGAGCGATGTCATTGGTCTCCCCCACGTACACGGTATAGCCGCGCTTCCACTTATAACGGTCCCCATCAACGCCCTTCGGTAAGCTCTGAGAATCCTTCTCTTGCGAATCCTCCGTAATCTTAGAATGTTCACGGCTTTCAAGAGAATCCTCGATATCGCTGCTATCGGGATCAGATGAGGCAATATATCGCCGAACAGCATTAGCGTCTTCACTGTCAGGGTTGAACCAGATCTTCCTGCCGTCGACAGTATCGTATTTCAGCGTAACATCGTACGCGCCGGTCTCCTCGTTGCCGTAGACGATATACACGACTGGATAATCAACTGTTTCAATACGCCGACGGTTGAGATATTTCCGGGAAGCAGCAGAAAACGACTGGCCTTTCGTGTCTTCTTTCAAATGCTGAACAGCGCGATTGGCGAATGCCAGCGAAGCTGACTCAACAACGGAATGATCAAGAAGTTCCGCATCGCCAGCTTGCTCTTGAACAGCGCGCTGGTACCCTTCTGCGAAGAAATGAAGCAACTCCGTCTCTAGTTCCGCCTTTAACGGCTGTTCGTATTCTCCGACATCCATACAGCGGTCATAATCCATTTGGATGAACGATGGCGTCTGGTCATCGCGTTTGCCGGTATGCCTGTTGAGAAGGTGCTTCAGTTGGTTCTCAAGTTCTCCGGAAAGCTCGGATTCATTGATAGTCGGAAGTTTTCCCGCGCGCACCGAATCAGACTGAATATCGCAAGACACGTTCATCCCCTCCTCGCAGGCTCCGGTTTTGCGTCAACACACCAGATTACTCCGGGAGGGGTATTGGGTAAAATGCGAATCAATCAATCAGAGAAACCGCATCATTCCTCGTCACATGGGTTTCTAGTCTATAACAGCAGACTGGATACGACCCCACAGTCGTCCATCATGAAGAGTTTCCTAGTTTGTAGATATCAGATCAACGACTGGAGAACAGATGGAATCTCTAGATACAGAATCAATAATCAATCATTTACAAGCCAATTGGGGTCTGTTTGAGAAGAACCGAATCATTCCCGCATACCATTACATCGGGGCAGCGATACAATCCTACGAAGAAGCGGTGGCTTGTGCCAATCGTATCCAGTGGACCATTGAACAAGCACAGAACAACTATCAAAAAGCATTCTCAAGTACGAGAGAGGTGATTTTTACCAAGGACTCTACCTTCTTGCCCGACATCGAAATCGCCGGTCAGCAACAGAAGGGCATTCAATTTATTCGGGAGCAGCGGAACAATTACTTTCATTATCTGCGGATGTCATATGACAGGCTGGCATTTGCCGCATATCAGAGTTTCCTACGCGGGAAAATCAAGAATTCACATCCCAGAGTCCATGAGATAGAGACACAGATTGAGAAAACTAAGGAGAAGATACACAGCACAAATCACAATCCAGAAAAGATGGTAACCACTAATACTAGGAAATGGTTTTCAGTTGTTAGCAAAGAATCTGGCGAACAAACGGGACCTCTGCTGTTGTATATCACCGACTTCGATAACAGAATTAAACATGAATTTCCACTTGCAACGCCGTATCACAGTTCATTTACATTAGGCAACGAGATCGTTTATACGATACCTATCCCGGAATTCAAGAAGAATGACCGCATGCATCAAGAGCAAGACTTGCTCAAGGCAATCCCAGAATTCAACATTTTCATGAGAAATGCAATCCAGCAGTTCATCGAAGCCGTTATCTCTGATCAGGAAAAAAGTTCTCCATACAAGAATACCTTCAATGGTGTCATTCTACAACCAATGAATCACGAAGGTGTTGTGCCCAGAGTATACCTCGATAGCCCCGTACATGATGTGCCCGAGACAATTTACGTGCTTGGATCAGCGCGCAATCATGAAGAAATGGAGCAGTTGCGGAAGAAGCCAACATTGCTGAGTCATGTCTATTTATCGATGAATGTAGACAGGAATATTCGATATCGTTTGAATACTCCTGACAAGAACGAATACAATATCGTAGACTTGTCAATTCCTACATACAACCAGTATTCAAGAGAAAAATAGGTTCTTTGGGCATTCTTGTGAATCGGCAATGTGGTTTACACGCAAGGTCGCACGGCAATAGGTTTCCTCTAGTCTCCTATCTCAAATCAGCTTCTCAGAATATCACTTTTCCCAGCTTGAGATATCCTACGATGAGCTTGAAGATATTTCCAATCAATCATGCCCCGATGATCATCTCTCCATAGCACTAGCCGAGCTCCTCAGAAAAATCAGTCCTAGAACGATAGCTAATGCCTCTCGCGAGGAATCTAGCACCTTCACCATCTGATCCGCAACGGTTCCATCAGCCGACTTCGCTTGCTTCGACCGAACCATGTAGGAAATCGCAAGCAGCAACAACGTAACCGTCGTCAAACGCTGTTGCCCATCGATGATGTGATATTCAATCTTGCTGCCGTCCGGCACGATTTGGGAAACGATGCTACCGAAGAAATGATGACTTCTTCCGTCGCGAATGACTTTCTCGAGATCTGTATACAGCTGACGGCAATTGTCAACCTTCCAGTCGTACTTCCTCTGGTACACCGGGATGACATACCGCTTGTCAGCGCCCTCCATCAGCCCAAGCAGCTGAGTCTCAGAACCCTTCATATGGCCTCCACTCCAATGACCCGGGTGTTACACGCTGCACGACGCGCAACGGGATGTACGGCAGCCGGGATAATGCCGATAGTGGTTAGTGTATTCGTGGCTGTGAATGCGAGAAGGCAGTTCAGCTTCCTCTTCAACGTACTAACACCACATAGACGAATCTTGAATAGAACTACAGTGTAGCTATGAGTGAAAATGATATCGACGAGCAAGACATGGCTTTCTGCCATGCATACGCTGATCTCTTCTTCAACGGTGCATATCAGCACTGCAAACAAGCAATGCAGCTCAATGAAACAATGGAGACAAAACTCAGCTATCAAGAAGCCATTGAATACTGCACACATGCGGGTTCGGCAGCAGAGATGCTGGTTTACGGCAATCTCGCTGAACATGGAAACCTGGAATCACTGTGGAAGAACGCTCCGAGTACAGGTCATTATTTTTCGCTACCTTTTACAGCAGTAGACAGCCCAAACATCCAGGCGATTATGGGGCATAAAACAAGAAGCATCGCAAGAATCTACGATGATATGAGAAACGGGAAAATCGCACTGATGCCAGAACATCCGCTAAGCAAGCATCATATTGATCTCTTGAACCAGCTCAGGTACCTGCGGAATAAAGCGGTACACGAGAATATCCTGCTGAGCGATTTTGATACTGTCGAATGTACATTTGGGGCATTCCACAGCTATATTTTGACAACATTCAACCCAACCGACAAGGAGTATCGAGCGTTCGCAATGACTTCGGAAGATTCGCCATTCAAAGACGCGGAGAAAAATCTCTTCCGACAATGGGTATTTGCAGCTCGCAGACGTTATGCTAACCGGCCAAAAGACACCAAAGAAAGTGAGAATCATCGGTTGACACTGGAACAAAAACGAATCGATGAACGATGGCATAAATTTATCGGCAGACAAGGCGATCAGGACCATTGCGCCAGAGAACAGCAAACAATCGAATGTCCTATTTGCGGGCGCCCTACGTTCAAGACTAAATTTATAGGATCACCTATCACATTCTGGAATGGTGTTCCAGACAATAGCACTTCCACACTTTTCTGCTCCGAGAATACAAATGTTGAATGCTCATGCTGCATAGCAGGCGATAGCGAAGCTTGGCGTTGGACCGATTTCGAAATCGCCTTGTACGACAAGACTTTCGCCGGAACGGAGTGAATGACATGTACGAACAGCCCATCATCACATTCATCGCAACTATCCTCGGTGCAGCAATTGGAGCCCTGACAAGTTGGCTTACCACCCGGTCAACCGTCAAAGCAAGTAGGCAAGATGAATTGCGAGAGATTCGGAGAACAGAGTACTTCAGTGCCATTGAGATTGCCTTCTGCATTTCTCAGGCATTTCGCGAATTCGCGGAGAATTCTAGCGGGCGCAAAGAACCTGGCGACGATGCGACATCCACCGAACGCACAGAAGCACACCGGCGAGATATTACCTCCGCTAATGCAGTAGCACAACTCTTTGACGCAATGGACAAACTCAAACTTGAAGCATATCGCATGAAGACGATTGGCGATCCTTCGGTTACTTCTTGTCTGTACCAGTTATCACAAGATGTGGATGATTATTTGCAAGTGATAAAAGGCGATATGCCTCGTTTTATCTCAGCTCATTATCAGTCTTTTTTTGATATTTATCAGAAGGATATGGATGCATTCTTGACATCAATTAGAATTGATCTGCATATCGACAAGTTACTATAGTCTCGCTCTTCCCGATAACTGATTTCATATATCGCATACATTCATTGCGCAATTGCGTTATCGAGTCACCCCTCTCCCCTAAAATACCACCATCGAAATCACCAGCAAGGAGGCGCCATGAGTACTACCGCGCAAGTATCCGTGCCCGCTTCCATCTGGAAATGGGTGACGACCATTGGGTCTTCCCGCAAGTTTTCCCCCGAGGATCATCGCCGTATCGACCGCTGAATGTCCGGCAACGCTACACCGACGGTGAATCAACTCGTCAAACTGAGCGGCAAGCCGGAGATGCCTTTCGGATATTTCTTCCTCGCTGAACCCATTGATGACACCCCCACGATCTTTGCTCACCGAACCGTGCAAAACTCTGCCATTAACCTCCCTTCTAGGAATCTGCTTGACACGTTGGACAGCATGCAAGCTATTCAAGACTGGATGAGGCAGGACGCCATCGACCATGGTGAAGCGCCTATGCCCTTCGTAGGCTCTTGGCACCTCCAACACGCCGATGCCGTCAAACTCGCAACGTCGATCCGCGAACAGCTCGGATTGATGATTGCGTAGAACAGCCATCATGTTCTACATCACCTACTCAAGACACAAGCATTCCGGAATACTCCCGTCACCTGTTCCATGCGGCACAGGAGGCCAAGCGCGTTTCCGGTGACACCGCTGTGCCCGGATACACTGACATGGGCAGTCTCAAGCATGCGCTGAAAACTAACGAATCTGACGGTGGTTCCTGACTGACCCGTCACAACTCGCCTAGCAGCATTGCTCGGCGACACCTGCAGACTGCCCGGACGCATTCGCGCGGCGGGAGTTTAGCCCGATTCCGCCCATCTGCCAAAATGCTCCCGGGAGAACTCGCGAATTTTGGGATTTGGCGATTATCTCCCTAATGAGAATGTTGGAATTCCGCGGTTTTTCCAAATCGACAAGAATCCGTGGTTGGGAGATTATGCATTGAATGACCCATCCGCGATAAACTCCCGGGAAAACACGGGACTTGGCCCGCAAAGTGACCGAATCGCACTCATCACCCACAACAGCACGGGACTTTACCCGTCAAACGGCCAGTTTGCTGTAATCTCCCACAATCCCCCAAGATTTCCGACAATCTCCAACACCCCACATGGGAAATCATCACAAACAGACCCGTCAACGGATAAAGTCCCGCATGCCAGCCCGGATACCAGCACTCGTACCAGCAAACGCCAGTACGCGCCAGCCGACACCATACCGCGCACCAGCCCACGCACGCTAGCAAGCACCAGCACGCACCTGCCCATGCCCGCCAGCGCCGCCCGAGCTTACATCGACGCCGCCGTCGGATCGGAATCTAACTCCGCCCGCAGCTTGGCGATCTCCTTCTGCACACTGTCCAAGTGTTGTGCAGTACTGTAATACGGTGTGTCACGCCGCCCATGCGCCAAGTCACGATAGTGGATGATCTCCAGCTTCTCGTAATACTCAAGCGCCTTGAGCGGGCTGCGTTTGACTCCCCTGCCATCGCGATACGCGAGCGCGAGCCGGCGGTACAAGGACTCCTCATTCTCAGCGAACCACTCCTGATTGTCATCATCAGTGACCTGGTCGAGAATCTCAAGATACGCTTGTACGGCCACGGTTTCGTTGCGCGGCACACCATACCCGTTGAAGAACATGTCGGCCATCTTGTAGCGTGCTTCAGGGTTGGTGGGGTCAGCGAGATACGCCACGCTGTAGCAGGTGCAGGCTTTGCCGTCATCACGCCCGGTCCCGTGGGCGTACTGGTAGCAGTACCCCAGATTCAGCGTCGCCCGGATGCCGCCACGTTCCGCAGCAGCCTTGTAATATTCGAACGCCTTGGCGTAATCCTGCTCGCCGAGCACACCATCGTAATAGTACGAACCAAGCAAAGTCATGGCGCCGGTGACGCTCAGCGACACATCAGGCAGGTCATCGCCGGAATCAGGTGTGGTGCGAATCACTTCTTCCAATGTGGAACGCACGAAACTCGCCGCCCGTTCGCCGACCACGCTCCCGGCATCCTGCATAATGCGGTGTGCGGTCGGCACGAACAGGTTCTGGACGACCGCCCACACGGGCACCCCACCCTGCTCGTTGATCTGCTGCTCGATATTCTGTAGTGTCTCCACGGTCACCGGCCCCATCTCGTCGTGACTGAGTGACTCTTCGAAGGACATGTTCTCATCATCGTCAAAATCGTCCATGGTGTTCCCTTTCTTCTGGCTGCATCATGATGCTTTGCACTGCTTCATGCTGCATATCTCGCGGCCCTTCGCCACCAGCTGCCGCGTCTCTTGCGGCATCTGAAATCCTTCTCCTACTCTACGCGAAACGGCGTGACGATTCCAACTTCCGCATGATTGCAAGGCGATACGCCTGAATTGGCAGCTCACAGCGGCAAACTGCGATTGCCCGCGGTGGCCGTGCAGACGGATGCCGATCGCAATCGCCGGCAGACTGATGACGCTCGCCGTCCCCGATTTCAATCGCTACCCACTGCCGCTATCGCTATCGTGCAAGCTCACGCCGAAAGCCGCTGATAAAGCTCCTTGCCGAATGCCACCAACGCCTTATCGCTCCCGGCAGGACCAATCAGACACATGCCGCACGGCAGCCCTTGCGCGGTTGCGATGGGCATGTTCAAGGCGGGAAGGCCGCCGATGCCGGCAAGGGACGTCAGTCGCATGGTCTGTTTGCGTGTGCGAGCCGCAGTGTCTGGGTCATCTTGTTCCGTGAGGGTCGGGGCGACAGTGGCGGCGGTCGGCATGAGCAGCACCCTGTCGCTCACCAGTGATCTGACCATCGCGCGGGACCGTTCCAACCGTTCTAATCCTTGGCGATATGCGGTCTCGTCGATCAGTGCATCGTTACGGAAACGCTGGGCGATATCCGGGGCGATCGCGTCGAAATGCCCGCTGACCCAGCCGCCGTTGGCTTGCCACGCCTCATAGCCACGCACTACAGAGAAAATGTCAAGGAATCCGTCAAACATGTCGGAGTCGAGTGTGAGCTCTTCCCACGTGCCGTTCCGGGCTGTGGCTTTTGTGGCTGCTTTTGCGGCTGCTTTGGCGGTGGCGGTGCCTGCAGTGTCCGCGGTGACGGCGGTATCTGTGACGGCGGAGTCCTCGCCGGCGCCGGTTGCCGCATCAGATGCCTCGCTGACTGCCCCATCAGCTGCGATATTTGCAGCAGCCTTGGTGTGATGATGCGCGTCAGCCATCGTGCTGCGCATACGTTCGCAAGAACGCGCGAACGCTTCGGCGACATCCGCGTCAACCATCTGCCTGGGCAACACGCACACCGCCACCTCGCCGGACAATGCCGCCGAATCCCGGTCAGGCAGCATCGCCTGCGTCACGGCATCCATGGTCTGCACGTCGCGGGTCATCCAGCCGACCGTGTCGAACGAGCCAGACAGCGGGTGAATGCCTTCGCGGCTGATTCGACCGTGCGTGGTGCGCAATCCCCACAATCCTTGATACGCGGACGGAATGCGGATCGAACCGGCGGTATCGGTACCCAAGCCGATGGCCGCCTGCCCTGCGGCGACAGCGCTCGCGGGTCCCGACGACGATCCGCCGGGCACACGCCCGGGAGCCCTTGGATTCGGCGGCGTGCCGTAGTGCGCGTTGACGCCGGCGAGCGAGTACGCGAATTCGTCCGTGCGCGCAATGCCGATCACATCCGCGCCGGAATCAAGCAGACGCTGGACTGCCGGTGCGGAATGCTCTTGAACCGGCGCATCGGCCAGATACGCGGGATTTCCAACCCCAACCCGTTGTCCTGCGACAGCATACAGGTCTTTCACAGCGACGCCCATGCCGGACAATGGACCGGGGCGCGTGGCGGCAACCAGCGGCGTGCCGACGACACGCCAGATGGTCGGGTCGATGGCGGACGTGCGATTCACCGCGTGTACAGTATTCGTCATATTTGCCGTGTATCCGATATTCGTCGTCGGTGTGCTATTCGCTGTGGGCGTGGCGGTGCTGCTCTCCCCAACGTGGTGATCTGTGTGCCGATTTTCATGCCGTTGCGATGCCTCGCGCGGAATCTGCCCTCTCATGCCGTTCCTCCCGTCTCAAGTCCTGCGTATCCCGTTCGTCGGACGAACACCCCGCCCTGAATCCGAATGTTGTCCCATCCTATGCCCGCTTCATCAAGGGTGTGTGACGAAGGCCCGCCACGATAGAGCATGCGATGATATCAAGCCGATCGAGGAACCACAATCCGCACGCGAGGCCCCGCTGCGAAACCCCGAAGATACGGCAAGAGAAAGCAAGAGGCTCGGAAACCGTTGCAATAGCGGCTTCCGAACCTCTTTCCGATTACCGGAAGGTACCAGGATTATCTGAAATCATCTGAGATTCGCGGCTATTCCCGCAGAATCCCAAGGATTCCCTAGCGTTACGCTGTACCAAGCGCAACGTAACCCCGGTGTCACTCCCATTCGATGGTTGCCGGCGGCTTGCTGGTCACGTCAAGGACCACGCGGTTGATGCCACGGCATTCGTTGGTGATGCGCGTGGAAATGGTGGCGAGCACGTCGTACGGAACGCGCGACCAATCGGCGGTCATCGCATCCTCCGAACTGACCGGGCGCAGCACGATCGGCGAGCCGTACGTGCGTTCGTCACCCTGCACGCCCACGGAATGCACGTCGGCAAGGAGAACGACCGGGCACTGCCAGATATCGCGGTCAAGGCCGGCCTTCGACAGCTCCTCACGGGCGATAGCGTCGGCCTCACGGAGCAAATCAAGACGTTCGCGAGTGATTTCGCCGATGATACGGATGCCCAGGCCCGGGCCCGGGAACGGCTGACGCCAAACGATATCGTCCGGCAGACCGAGCTTGGTGCCGATGGCGCGCACCTCGTCCTTGAACAGGGTGCGCAGCGGTTCGATCAGCTTGAACTTGATGTCCTTGGGCAGACCGCCGACATTGTGGTGGCTCTTGATATTGGCCGCGCCGTCACCGCCGCCGGACTCGACGACATCCGGATACAGGGTGCCCTGCACGAGGTACTTCACTTCGGCGCCGTTCTTGCCGGCTTCTTCAATGACCTGACGCTGGGCCTTCTCGAAAGTACGGATGAACTTCTCGCCGATGATCTTGCGCTTGCGTTCCGGCTCCGACACACCCTTGAGCGCGGTGAGGAAGTCCTCGGAAGCGTCGACGGCGATGAGCTTGATGCCGGTCGCCTTGACGAAATCATGCTTGACCTGCTCGGCCTCGCCCTTGCGCAACAGGCCATGGTCCACGAACACGCAGGTCAGCTGGTCGCCGATCGCCTTGTGCACGAGAGCGGCGGCAACAGCGGAATCCACGCCGCCGGATAGGCCGCAGATCACCTGGGCGTCCCCGACTTCCTCACGGATCTTCTTGACCTGGTCTTCAATGATGTTCGACGCGTCCCAATCGCGGTCGAGGCCAGCGCATTTATGCAGGAAGGTCTCGATAAGCTCCTGGCCGCGCGGGGTGTGCTTGACTTCCGGATGCCACTGCACGCCGTAGAGTTTGCGGGATTCGTCCTCCATCGCGGCAACAGGAGCGCCCTCGGTGTGGGCGAGCACCCTGAAGCCCTCAGGCGCCTTCTCCACAGCCACACCGTGGCTCATCCACGTGGTCTGCTCGGCAGGGGAACCGGCGAGAATGCCTTCGGCATCGTCAATGCTGGTCTCGGTCTTGCCATACTCACCGAGCGCAGCCTTGTCAACAGTGCCGCCAAGCTCATACGCCATAACCTGGAAGCCATAGCAGATGCCAAGCACCGGGACGCCGGCCTCGAAGATCTTCTTGTCGATGCCAGGGGCGCCGGGCTCGAACACGGAGGCCGGGCCGCCGGACAGGATGATGGCCTTCGGATCCTTGGCAAGCATCTCGTCGGCGGACATGGAATGGGGCACAAGCTCGGAATACACGTTGGCTTCGCGCACGCGACGCGCGATAAGCTGGGCGTACTGCGCGCCGAAATCGACAACGAGCACTGGACCTTTCGCCATAGGTGACTCTCCCTATCTATACAATCGACTGGTCACAACAACATACCTATTGTTGCGTGGCAAGCCGACAACGCCGCGGTGGTTATGCGGCAAACTCACAAAGTCATACTGGACATGTGGGCAAAAAGCGACGCCCCCAGTCGCACCGCGACCAGTTACCAACCAGCACCGGACTCCAAAGCCGTGTAAACCAACCCGCCGTGCGACAATCCAATCACACAACAGCCAGATACCGGCCGCGACTGCCCCACCAGACGCAATACCCGCCTGCCGTGCGGCAATCCGGTCGCACACCGCGCCGCTACTCCTAGGAACCGACCACACCAGCAAGCGAACATGAACAGAACACGCCGCGCGTCAACACGCCGCCATGTTTTTCACCGAAATGAACGTCCAAAATGTTCAGCAACTACTATATTCCTTGATATTCCGCGGTTTTGGAGGCATTGTCATCTTGCATTCACCTTCACATCTCCACCATCTCAATCTCACAATACATCAAAATTTAACAACAGTTTCGAACACACATGCAAAAAAACGTGCAAAAGTCGTGTGCTCCACGTACGATGGTTTGCGACAGGGAGAGAAGTCCACGGACCGCAAGGCCTGAGGTCTTCTTGCCCGAATGTAAACAACCAATCGCACGAACAGTGCAGGAGTACAGGAGTACACATGACGAATCCTGTTATTGGCACCCCTTGGAAGAAGCTTGACGCTCCGGTTTCCGAGGAAGCCCTCGAAGGTGTTGACAAGTACTGGCGCACCGCCAACTACCTGTCCATCGGCCAGATCTATCTTCGCAGCAACCCTCTGATGAAGGAGCCGTTCACCCGCGAAGACGTGAAGCATCGTCTCGTCGGTCACTGGGGCACCACCCCGGGCCTGAACTTCCTCATCGGCCACATCAACCGTCTCATCGCCGATCACCAGCAGAACACTGTGATCATCATGGGCCCGGGCCACGGCGGCCCGGCCGGTACCGCTCAGTCCTACCTGGACGGCACCTACACCGAGTACTACCCGAACATCACCAAGGATGAGGCTGGCCTGCAGAAGTTCTTCCGCCAGTTCTCCTACCCGGGTGGCATCCCGTCCCACTTCGCTCCGGAGACCCCGGGCTCCATCCACGAGGGTGGCGAGCTTGGTTACGCTCTGTCCCACGCTTACGGCGCTGTGATGAACAACCCGAGCCTGTTCGTGCCGGCCATCGTCGGCGACGGCGAAGCCGAGACCGGCCCGCTGGCTACCGGCTGGCAGTCCAACAAGCTCATCAACCCGCGCACCGATGGTATCGTGCTGCCGATCCTGCACCTCAACGGCTACAAGATCGCCAACCCGACCATCCTCTCCCGCATCTCCGACGAAGAGCTGCATGAGTTCTTCCACGGCATGGGCTATGAGCCGTACGAGTTCGTCGCTGGCTTCGACGATGAGGACCACATGTCCATCCACCGTCGCTTCGCCGACCTGTTCGAGTCCGTCTTCGACGAGATCTGCGACATCAAGGCCGCGGCTCAGACCGACGACATGACCCGTCCGTTCTACCCGATGATCATCTTCCGCACCCCGAAGGGCTGGACCTGCCCGAAGTTCATCGACGGCAAGAAGACCGAGGGCTCTTGGCGCGCTCACCAGGTGCCGCTGGCTTCCGCTCGCGATACCGAAGAGCACTTCCAGGTGCTCAAGAACTGGCTCGAGTCCTACAAGCCTGAAGAGCTGTTCGACGACAAGGGCGCTGTGCGTCCGGAAGTCACCGCCTTCATGCCGAAGGGCGAGCTGCGCATCGGCCAGAACCCGAACGCCAACGGCGGCCGCATCCGCGAGGAGCTCAACCTGCCGAAGCTCGAGGACTACGAGGTCAAGGAAGTCTCCGAGTACGGCCACGGCTGGGGTCAGCTCGAGGCCACCCGTCGTCTCGGTGTCTACTGCCGCGACATCATCAAGAACAACCCGGATTCGTTCCGTATCTTCGGACCGGACGAGACCGCTTCCAACCGTCTTGCTGCCGCTTATGAAGTGACCAACAAGCAGTGGGATGCCGGCTACCTGTCCGCTCAGGTTGATGAGCACATGGCCGTCACCGGCCAGGTCACCGAGCAGCTTTCCGAGCATCAGATGGAAGGCTTCCTCGAGGGCTACCTGCTCACCGGCCGTCACGGCATCTGGAGCTCCTACGAGTCCTTCGTGCACGTGATCGACTCCATGCTGAACCAGCACGCCAAGTGGCTCGAGGCAACGGTTCGTGAGATCCCGTGGCGCAAGCCGATCTCCTCCATGAACCTGCTGGTCTCCTCCCACGTGTGGCGTCAGGATCACAACGGCTTCTCCCATCAGGATCCGGGTGTGACCTCCGTGCTGCTGAACAAGTGCTTCAACAACGACCACGTGATTGGCATCTACTTCCCGGTTGATTCCAACATGCTGCTGGCCGTCGCCGAGAAGTGCTTCAAGTCCACCAACATGATCAACGCGATCATCGCCGGCAAGCAGCCGGCCGCCACCTGGCTGTCCCTCGACGAGGCTCGTGCCGAGCTCGAGAAGGGTGCTGCTGAGTGGAAGTGGGCTTCCAACGTCAAGTCCAACGACGAGGCCGACATCGTCCTCGCTTCCGTCGGCGACGTTCCGACCCAGGAGATCATGGCTGCTGCCGACAAGCTCAACAAGCTCGGCATCAAGTTCAAGGTCGTCAACGTGGTGGATCTGGTCAAGCTCCAGTCCGCCAAGGAGAACAACGAGGCGCTCACCGACGAGGAGTTCGCTGACCTGTTCACCACCGACAAGCCGGTCCTGTTCGCCTACCACTCCTATGCCCGCGACGTGCGCGGCCTGATCTACGATCGCCCGAACCACGACAACTTCAACGTTCACGGCTACGAAGAGCAGGGCTCCACCACCACGCCGTACGACATGGTGCGCGTCAACAACATCGACCGCTACGAGCTGACCGCTGAGGCTCTGCGCATGGTTGATGCCGACAAGTACGCCGCTGAGATCGACAAGCTGGAGGCCTTCCGCGACGAAGCCTTCCAGTTCGCGGTCGACAAGGGCTACGATCATCCGGATTACACCGACTGGGTGTGGCCGGGCGTGAACACCGCCAAGCAGGGCGCCGTCACCGCCACCGCCGCAACCGCTGGCGACAACGAGTGATTGAAGCGTCGCAAGACGCATGAGGCATAAGCCTTAAGCTCAGGAGGGGCATCGGGAACAATCCCGGTGCCCCTCCTGCCGTATTCGCTTCACCGCAGATACCGTCCATTGTCAATGCAGTGATATCCAACCGTGGATTACTAAGCCATGTTCGCCGAATCACAAACTTCCCGTACCATACCCCACTTGACGGAGCGCCTCTTGTGCGTGCAACGGCAAATCGCGATGCAACCCAGAGACCAGATCATCAAGACGTTTGCGAATTAGCCAATAGTCATCAGGGTCAAGAAGATAAGCGCGATCCTGGAAAGCATGTGCGACGGATTCATTCATTCTGTTATCGAAGTGTGCATTGTAACAACGCTCGTCATGCGCACACAGGTTGCGAAAGAACACCAGACGGTTGAACATGCTGTCAAGCGTACGGGCTGTCAGTCTTCGGCTTCTCCGGGCACCACCCATTCCCGTGAACGCGGTGGCAACAGCAAGCCGCACAGCCGCCGTCTGCGTCTGGTAGAACCACACAATCTGTCCGAAAGATAAATCGTTTGCGAGCACCCACAACGGGAGTTGTCCGTCCAAGTCATTCATATAGTGCCGGATGTATGCCTTCCCGCCGTACTCGCCATAATTGCGCGGGTTATCGTCAAGTTCAAGGATACGTTTGAATACTTTGTTAATTAATGTCCCTGCTGATTTACGATGAGCAGAATCATAATGACCGGTATTCAGATATGGATTCACTTCGTTTGGATATGCTCGAGTAAACTCGTGAGCACACAAGCTCTTCAAAGCTGCCTCAGCGCGGATAATCCCGTCCATAAGCGTAGATCGCAGTCCACGGTCAAACCGGAACAACGCGTACACATCCTCAAACGAAGTACCGGGCAAAAACCTATCCCCACCGGACTGTTGAGTGGCGGCAGAGTCTAGGAACAGGTCCTTGTAACCATTGATGATCATGTAATAGCCTTCCCGTCGGAGTACGGGAATGGCACGAGCATCATCCACGATCATGCCGCGCGACCGCAGCAACGCGGTGAGATCCGAATAATCCTTGAAGCGCTTGTGTAAACCGGTCATGCCGCCCCTCCTTGCGGTAATCTCCAGTTCTCATAGAAGCACCAAGGCCGCCCCGGTCTCCCGAAGCGGCCTCAGCGAGTCGAACTTAGTTCGCCTTATTTCGCAAATTCAGCTTGCCATATCAGTCAGGGAGCTGTCAACCAAAGACACGCCGACCTCTTGAATTCACGCAAAAGGAACGCTTCGTACTGATGTCTCATTTAGTTACTCTATCGCGTAACGACATCACGTATCAGCTACACTTTCCACCGCTACCGCTGCAACCGCTGGCGACAACGTCACTCGGCGCCTGCCGTACCGAGCATGCCCGGACATACGTCAGCCGACAATGGCATGACAGATGACAGCTTCTCCCCCGACATCTGCCGAGTTACGTATGTCTCAACATGCGCCGCACGAGAAAACATCTTCATGAATACCAGAACCTGTTGCCATCATACGAATTGCGTATGTCAAGACATACGCAAGATGACAAGATGCCCGAAACCAAGACCAGGTCCCGCCGTATCCGCCGATCCCCGTATGTCAGGACATACATAACTTGACAGATGCCACCGGACACCATCGTCATCCAGAATGTTTCGTCGGTTGACGCATGCCTTGATATACGCAAACCGACACATATTCACGTTGCTCGCCGGGGCAAAGCTCCGCGAGTCCATCACAGGCATATCGAGTGGCCAAACAGGGAAGTCTGGAGCACCGCGTTTTCCTTGCATACTGAAAGGAAAGTCTTTCCAAGTTCAGTTGTTCTCTACAACCACTTGGCGAATGCATGCAACAGCGACACAGTGACATACCGCGAAACGCAACGACCGTACAATAGAACGGAACAGTTCACGTCCAAGCCGCGTGCATAGACGCGCGACGGCCTGAATCAAGGAGCAGTATGTCGGAACGAGTGATTTATATCGCAAGCCCAGAAGGCGGCAATGGCCGCAACGTCGTGGCGTACGGGGTGCTTGACGCCCTCACCGCCGTCGCACGCACCGGGGTGTTCCGCCCGATAGCATGCCGAAAAAGCCCCATCACGCAGTCCCTTGTCGAAGCGTCGAATGCGGGTCAGGGTCTTGACGATGTGCGCGGAGTATGCCCCAAGTATGCACGCGAGCACCCGCAGTGCGTCCGCCCCGACATCGTCTCCGCATACTACGACACGGTGAAAGCCAGCGGCGCCGAGGCCATGGTCATCGTCGGCACCGACGCCTCCCACGTGTTCAACCCGCACAGCTTCGAACTTGACGTCGATATCGCCGCCGACCTCAAATCCCCGGTGTTCCTGGCGGTGTGCACCATGCGACGCAATGGCGAGGAAGTGCTCGCGACAGTCGAATCCTGCCGTCAGGCGATCGAACACGGCGGCTCGGCCGTCGTCGGCGTTTTCGTGACCGGGTGCACGCCCGAAAAAGCGGCGGATGCGCGTCAGACCTTGTCCGGGCTTGATATTCCGGTGTGGACGATTCCCGCGGTCGATTTCCCGGATCCAGAGCATGACGATTCCGCAGAGCGCGCGCTCAAAGCATTCCGCGACAACGCTCCCGCCGACGAGGTCCGGGCGGCAATCGACACGCCATTCTCACCTGCCACCACGCCGTACGCGTTCCAGAACAAACTGCTGCATGGCGCCAAGGAGTCCGGCGCGACCATCGTACTGCCGGAAGGTGAAGAAGGCCGTATTCTCGAGGCCGCGGATTATCTGCTCGAGCGCGAAGTCGTCGATCTGCTAATTCTTGGCGAACGCGACGATATCCTCAAGCATGGCGACGAACTCGGACTCAAACACCTGTCCAAGGCACGCTTCCAGAGCATGAACGATGAAACCGTTCTCGCTCCGATGATTGACAAGCTGTGCGAGCTGCGGGCCAAGAAAGGCATGACGCCCGACAAGGCACGCGAGCAGCTCAAGGATCCGAGCTATTTCGGCACGATGCTCGTCGTGCTCGGCCAGGCCGACGGGCTGGTGTCCGGCTCGGTCAACTCCACGGCCAACACCGTGCGGCCAGCCTTGCAGGTCATCAAGACCAAGCCGGGCAATTCGCTGGTGTCCGGCGCGTTCCTCATGTGTTTCAAGACGCATGTCGCCGTTTTCGCGGACGTGGCAATCACACCGAATCCGAATGCCCGTCAACTCGCCGAAATCGCCATCGAATCGGCGCGCACGGCTAAAAGTCTCGGCATCGATCCGCGGGTGGGCATGCTGTCGTATTCGACGCTCGGCTCGGGCAAGGGACCGGACGTCGACTTGGTCGAGGAAGCCACCGCATTGGTGCGTGAACAGCAGCCGGATTTGCCCCTGGTCGGGCCGATCCAGTTCGATGCCGCGTGGGAGCCGGAGGTGGCTGCGACCAAGGCGCCGGGCAACCCGGTCGCCGGGCACGTCAACGTGTTCGTCTTCCCGGACCTGAGCGCCGGCAATATCGGGTACAAGGCTGTCCAGCGTGCGTCGGGCGCCCGCGCGATCGGACCGGTGCTGCAGGGCCTCAACCGCCCGGTCAACGATCTGTCTCGCGGTGCAACGGTCCAGGATATCATCAACACCATCGCATTGACGGCGTTGCAGACGAAAGAAGACTGACCGCGGGCGGGCTGGCCGGAGCCGGAGCTGCCGGACAAGCCCTGTGACGAGGGGCGTACGCTCATGGATTCGCCATGGCGTACGCCCCGATTTGTAGCCGCTCACGAGTAAAGTCAGCAATGGTAGCCGTGCAAAACCGCACGGATCGTACACAACAATGGAGGATGCCCACTATGGCGAAAACCGTCCTTGTCATCAATTCGGGTTCCAGCTCGATCAAGTACCAGCTGGTCGACCTCGAGACCGGTGAAGGTCTCGCTTCCGGCCTCGTCGAGAAGATCGGTGAGCCGACCGACGGCCATTACAAGCACGAGTACAACGGTGAGAAGCATGAGCTCGAGGAGCCCATCCACGATCATGAGCAGGGCCTGAAGCGCGTGCTCGGCTTCTTCGAGCAGTACGGCCCGAAGCTGTCCGAGGCCGGCATTGTGGCTGTCGGCCACCGCGTGGTCCAGGGCGGCTACATCTTCCCGAAGCCGGCGCTCGTCACCGACAAGACTATCAACCAGGTCAAGGATCTCGCCGTGCTCGCCCCGCTGCACAACGGTCCGGAAGCCAAGGGCGCTGAAGTCATGCGTCAGCTGCTGCCCGACGTGCCGCAGGTCTTCGTGTTCGATTCCTCCTTCTTCTTCCAGCTGCCGGCCGAGGCCAGCACCTACGCGCTGAACAAGGACATCGCCGAGCAGTACCACATCCGCCGCTACGGCGCTCACGGCACCTCCCACGAGTATGTCGGCTCCGTCGTCCCGGATATCATCGGCAAGCCCGCTGAAGGCCTCAAGCAGATCGTCCTGCACATCGGCAACGGCGCTTCTGCCTCCGCCCAGATCTCCGGCAAGCCGATCGACACCTCCATGGGTCTGACCCCGCTCGAGGGCCTCATGATGGGTGGCCGTACCGGCGATATCGACCCGGCTGCCGTCTTCCACCTGATTCGCAACGCCCACATGAGCGTGGACGAGCTGGACACCCTGTTCAACAAACGTTCCGGCCTGACCGGCATGTGCGGCCACGCCGATATGCGTGAGGTTCACAAGCTCGTCGCCGCCGGCGACAAGGACGCCAAGCTCGCGCTCGACGTGTACGTGCACCGCATCATCAAGTACGTGGGCGACTTCACCGCTCAGATGGGTGGCGTCGACGTGATCACCTTCACCGCCGGTGTCGGCGAGAACGACGAAATCGTGCGCAAGATGGTGTGCGATCGTCTCGCCCCGTTCGGTGTCAAGCTCGACGAGGAGAAGAACAACACGCGTTCCAAGCAGCCGCGCGTCATCTCCACGCCGGACAGCTCCGTGGTCATCGCCGTTGTGCCGACCAACGAGGAGCTTGCCATCGCCCGCAAGTCCGCGACCATCGCCGCGGAGGGCAAGGACTCCTACGGCAACGAGTTCACCCGCTGAATACGCCAGTCAGTCTGACCGGCTGGTCGATGACACAGCCGGTAACCGCTGAACGTTGACATAGCTGAGGGGCTGTGAGGATGCGCAGAAACATCCTCACAGCCCCTCATTCGTATATACATGCGTGTCACAATCAGGTGCGCGGCGCCTTCCTTTGCGCCCGCGGATCCCATCTTTTGTTTCTGCCGACGCTGAGCGGACTGTCAGCGTCGGCAGGAGCAGAGATGGGAGCAATCACAAGCAATACGGCGCGATCACACAATCCCAGTTGGCACAACAGCGATGACGCGAATCAGCGTTGCGCGAGCATATCCGCCCACATGCCAGGGAAATCGGGAATCGTCTTACGGGTGGTCGCGATGTTGCGAATTTCGATGCCTGGCACGGCGAGCCCGACCATGGAGGCAAACGTCGCCATACGGTGGTCGGCATAGCTTTCCATGACCGCAGCGTGCAGTGAAGCGCGCGGAACGGGCTCGATTACAAGCCCGTCAGGCAGTTCCTCGGCTTTCCCGCCGATCCGCTTGATTTCAGTGACCAACGCAGCCAAACGATTGGTCTCATGGCCGCGCAGATGCCCGATGCCATGCAGCGCTGACGGCGTGTCGGCGAGCGCTGCGGCGGCGGCGATACTCGGTGCGATCTCCCCCGCGGCGGACATGTCGTAATCTCCAAGCCCGTGGATGGTACCGTTGCCGGTCAAAGTCAGCGTTCCCGACCGGTGGGTGTACGCGTGTGGTTGGGTTTGGGCTTGACGCATGGCTTCGTCGAATGGCGTGCCGTCGAGGGTGATGCTCGCGCCCATATGTTGCAGGATTCCGGGCAGCAGTCCCCCAGGCTGGGTGGTGATATACGGCCAGTTCGGTATGGACACGCTGCCGGAAGCGATCATCGCCGCCTCAAGGAAGGGCGCGGCGTTGGACAGGTCGGGTTCGACGATGACGTCTGCGGGTAGTTCGAGCGACGCAGGTTCCACAATCCAGTGACCCGGCCCGGGCATGCTGATATGCCCACCCGCGGCTTCGACATCATGCATGGTCATGCGGATATGTGGCATGCTGGGCAGGTGCTTGCCGGTGTGGGTGAGGTCAAGCCCGCCGGGGAGCCGTGAACCGATGAGCAGCAGCCCGGATATGAACTGGGATGATGATGACGAGTCGATGGCAATATGCCGCCGCTGCCCGTCGATTGACGTGTGTTGCGGCGGGGTGATGGTGAACGGCAATCGTCCGGTTTCCCCCTCGTAGGCGATGGTCGCGCCGAGTTGCTCGAGACCGTCGAGAATCGGTCCCATCGGGCGCTGGTAGGCTTGCTCATCCCCGTCAAAGTGGACCGGACCGTCAGCGAACAGGACGAGGCCGGGTACGAAACGCATCACCGTGCCGGCGAGCCCGCAATACACGGTATCCGAACCGTGGAAATGTCCGTCGGCCGGAGGAGTCACGGTCACTGTGGTCTCGACGTTAGGAGCGGTCTCGCAATGCACACCGAGCGTACGCAGCGCGTCCATCATCAACTCGGTATCGCGAGAACGCAGCAATCCGCGCAACGTAACCGGCTTCGTGCCGAGCGCGGCGAGGATGAGGAAACGGTTGGACAGGGATTTGCTGCCCGGAATGGTCACAGTCGCGTTAAGCGGGCGGCTCGCCACCGGTGCGGGCCAGGGGTCGGGATATGCGTGTTCGGTCATGGTCACCATAGTATCCGAAACGCCGCATCTGGCGACGCCTCATCACAGCATATGGGAACAGTTCGCCGGTTTGTGGGACAAGCAAGCGGGCACAATGGGGTCAGAAAGGGCGACAGGAATGACAATGCAATAACGGCGGAATTCCGGCGAAATGGCGATGGAATAACAGTGTCGTGTCGTACTCGTCTTGGCTTTAGGTATAATGGGTGATTGTGCCGTTTGACACATCGGGCTGTAGCGCAGTTTGGTAGCGCGCCTGCTTTGGGAGCAGGATGTCGCAGGTTCAAATCCTGTCAGCCCGACCACAAAAGCCGAATCGTTGGGGGTCCAATGATTCGGCTTCTTTTTCCTTTCCAAGACTCACCATGACATGTCACCGTGGCATGACGCTGCAAGTGACCGTAGCACAATGACGAATGCCGATTCACGAAAGGCAAGGATATGGACGGATGGCGCTCCCACCTGGATGCTCCATACGACGAGGACGACACGGCCCCGACACCGGCTGGCATGGATTCATCATCGTACCATGATTCAGCTTTCCCCTTCGAAGAATCGTCGGCCGACACATCCGCGGATCAGGAGCTCGATATCTTCTCCAAGAAGACATCGCCGTTTGCCGCATTGCAGCCCTCGTCGTGTATCGTCGCAGTTGTCGTCATCATCGTGGCGCTTATCGCGGCTTCGCTTATCTTGCCTCGGGTCAAGGCACCACGCGAACTGGTCACTTCGTATGTCCGTGCCGTTGCGAATGGCGATTTCGAACATGCTACACAACTCGCCAACCCAAATGTGCCGCAATCCGCGCGTGCACTGTTCGCCCACGGCGTGCTGGACGCCAATCATCGCATCACATCGTATGACATCGATTTCAAGCACGAATCCTTCTCACCGTTGCGATACTCGGTTCATATGTTCTACACTCTGGGCAATAAGCAAGGGGAACAATATCGTGGTTCAAGCATACTCCGTCTGCATATGAAGCCCGATGGCTCATGGGCGTTTGATGATAGCCTGCTCAACGTGATGAAACTGCCACGGTCCGAACGATTCACGGTGAATGGTGTGCCAGTGTCCGATACCGGTTTCAACCTGAACTCGATATGTCCTACATCGAAGAAATACTGCAAGGGTAAGTTAATGCTTGACATCGACCACGATGATTTCTATGTTCCCGCATACCCAGGCATCTATGCGGTCAGCACGCCTTTGCCTGCGGACAATCCGAAACTGTTCACCATTGTCCAACGACATTTCTTCATTCCGTATGGTTCCTCCAATACGCGCGTTTCTGAAACATACGGAACCGATGGTAACAACGTTGCCGGCAACGCCGACAGTTCCGGCAATACGGATGGTTCCGACGCCACCAGTACTGACGATACCGAATCAGACCGTTATCGCTACGGTGAAACACGTTCCGACGACGGCACATGGGTTGCCGTCGTCAATGCGAGTTTGTCATATTCCTTCTCCATTGACTATGATTTCACCGATCAAGCCAAGACTTCGATGTTGCGACAGTTGGACGTTCATACGCGCAGCTGCGTCAGCAAGCTCAATGCGCGTGACCTGTCAGACAACACGTGCACGTTCATCTCGAAATACCTCGATCCGCAAGTCTATTCCGCGTGGACGGTCACGTACACGCCAGGCAAGCTCAGCAGCGACTCACTGTACATAAGCGAGTGCAAACCACAGAACAACGGAACAATCGTGTGCAATGTATTCGACGGCGTACACGGCAAGCTTACGCTAAATCGCACAACCAGCGGCGGCAATTCCTACCGCTCACAGCTTAGTTTCTGGCACTCCACCGATAACACCATGGTTGTCGACAAAGATTGCGTCGCACCTGTTTTCGCCACACATTGACATGGACACAGAAATCCACGCATACGCCTAAATGCTACACCGCCTCCATCCTGCTGCTCAATCGTAACGGCTTTGGCTGAAAAGCCCGCATCGCCGCCCCTCTATCGCTGGCGATACAATGGCTGCTGCAAGGCAATGAGAGGAGAACGACGTGGGACGTAACCAGCGGGCTGAATCGTCGGGGTTGATTTCCTGTGTCGTCTGCGCGGTCATCGGGTACTTCGCGATGACCATGTTCCGCACCTATGCGCCCGCAATCTGGCAGCTGACCCAGCGCACATTCACCGCATGCTCAGGTATCGCCGCGGGATGCGCCGTCGTTTCGTTCATCATCGGGTATTCGCATTTCTCCAGGTCGTTGCGTGAGAAACACCATTGGTATCTCGTCGTCCGGCGTCTGTTTGAGGTGCTCGCATTATCGGTTGTGTACGGATCGACGATATTCCTCACGTCGTTCATGTTCCTCGACATGATCAATTCGCTCATGGGCAAGACGATGACCGGATACCTGCCTGCGATTTGCGCCGCATTCTCAGGAATCGTCGGCTATCTGACTTTCGTTCAGGCGGAGCTCATGAACGCGAAAACCCTGGCGTCCCTGCTTCCGTTCTTCATCATCGCAGGCGTCAGCACCGCGGGCTCGACCAGCGACGACCCGTATTGGGCGAATAACAATTTCTCCCAGCTGGGCGACCGCACCACGTTCGCGGCCCGTATGTTCAATTCCACACTCATGCTCGGCGGCATTTGCATCATCATCATCAGCTACTTCGCCATCTCCGAACTCGTGGCGAATTACCGGCAACGTCTGCGCTGGCATGGCGACGAGACAAAACTGGGTTCGGGCCCTATCCCCCATTTCGTCCCGCGCACCGTCATTCTCGGGATTCTGCTCACGCTCGCCGGTATCGAGTTCTTCGGCATCGGTATGTTCCGTTACACCCCGCATCCGGTGTTGCACAACGTGTTCGCACGTAGTCTGCCCGGAGTCATGGGTATTCTGATGCTCGCCCTGCCATGGTTGGCGCCGCAGCTGTCGAAAGCGGTGTATGTAATCTCTGATCTCGCGATCGTCGTGTGCGCTTATACCGGCATCATCTGGTTGGAAGGCGAAAATACGCTGACGAATGTCGAGGCGTTCGCCGGACTGCTCTTCCTCGGATGGTTCGTGGTGTTCACCAGGCAGATTGCGGCGATTGAAACCGACCGTGTCCAGGCCCAGCTTCTGCACGCCCAGTATGATGTCGCCGCAAGCGGCAACGACGCTGACGCGATGCGGACCGTGCCGATTCCGGTCAACGTGCCGGTGACGAGAGCATCCAAAGACGATGTGGAAGCTGCCAAGACAGCCGGTTCAGGCGCAACCGACGACCATCATTCAAAATCCGGTCGCCACCATTGGTTGCGCTGGTTGCCTTCCCGGCATCGCTCGACGATTGAGACGAAACCGGTTGATTCGTCGCTGGAGTCGCGGCTCGCATCCGACCAGTAATCGGGCATCAGCAGCACGACACTCGGCGGTCGGCAGTACCCACCAGTCTGCCTGTACAAGCTGGCGATGCTAGCGGCTGGCCTAGCGTCACCAGCTTGTGTGCTCCAGTCAATCACTGCCGATCGCCGGACAATCATCGGATATCCCTGTACAACCGCGCGTTCAGAGCGGTTCCCTCAGAACAGCTCCTCCTTGTCTGTATCATCCACGCTCATGAGCAGCAGGAAACTACGCGATTGCGCGGTGATGTCGAACCCGGCCTCATAGCTCAATTCCGGTCCCTTGGGATTGTAGGTATCGACGACCAGCTGCCACTTCTGCCCATATTTCTCGTCAGGCAGTGTGAACATGATCGGCTCGTAGTGGGCGTTGAAAATCAGGATGAAATCGTTGTCGACCATCTGGTTGCCGTACCAGTCGCTCTCGGGAATATCCTTGCCGTTGAGGTACACCATCATCGACGAGGCATGCGTGTTCTGCCAATCATCCATATCCATGATCCGCCCGAGATGGTCGAACCATTCGACCTGCGGTATCGTATTCTCGTCATCGCCCGGCGTACGCCCCGTAAAGAAGCGGCGGCGGTGCAGCACCGGATGGTCAAGCCGCAGATGGATCATCTTGCTGACGAACCGCAGCAAATCCCTCTGGGAATCGTTGAGATCCCAATTGGTCCACGAGATCTCGTTGTCCTGGCAATACGCGTTGTTGTTGCCCTGCTGAGTGCGCGCGACCTCGTCACCGCCGCAGATCATCGGAATGCCTTGGCTGACCAAGAGGGTTGCGAACATGTTGCGCATCTGCCGTTCACGCAGTTCGTTGACGTCACGGATGCTCGTCGGGCCTTCGACACCGCAGTTCCAGGAACGGTTGTTGTTTTCGCCGTCGCGATTGCCTTCACCGTTCGCCTCATTGTGCTTGTTGTTGTAGCTGACCAGATCGTTCATGGTGAAGCCGTCATGCGCGGTGATGAAATTCACCGATGCGACCGGCCTGCGCCCGTTCTGCTCATAGAGATCTGAACTGCCCATCAATCGGCTGGCGAATTCCGGCAAGGTCGAAGGCTGCGAACGCCAGAAATCGCGAACGCAATCGCGGTATCGGCCGTTCCATTCCGACCAGCTGGATGGGAAGCCACCGACCTGATAACCGCCCGAACCCAAATCCCACGGTTCGGCGATCAGCTTGACCCGCGAGATGACCGGATCCTGTTCGACGATGTCGAAGAACGCCGACAGCTTATCGACTTCCTGGAACTGGCGTGCGAGCGTCGCGGCCAAATCGAAACGGAACCCGTCGACATGCATTTCCGTAACCCAGTAGCGCAGGCTGTCGGTAATCAGTCGCAGCGCGTACGGCGAGCGCATAAGCAGCGAGTTGCCGGTACCGGTGGTGTCGAAGTAGTGGCGCTGGTCGTTGTCCACGAGACGGTAGTAGGCCTTGTTGTCGATGCCGCGGAAACTCAGAGTCGGTCCGTAATTGTTACCTTCGGCAGTATGGTTGTAAACGACGTCGAGAATGACTTCCATGCCGGCATGGTGGTATGCCTTGACCATCGATTTGAACTCGTTGACCTGCTCGCCGCGCTCGCCTGAGCTCGAATAAGAGTTCTGTGGCGCGAAGAAGCCGATGGTGTTGTATCCCCAGTAGTTGCTCAGCCCTTTCTCTTGCAGGAACGAGTCGTTGACGAACTGGTGGATCGGCATGAGCTCGATGGCGGTGACGCCGAGCTTCTTGAGATATTCGATTACGCCGGGGTACGCCAGCCCAGCGTAGGTGCCACGGATATCCGGGGGCACCATCGTGTTGAGGTTGGTCATTCCGCGCACGTGCGCCTCGTAGATCACCGAATCGTGGTACGGGATGAACGGATGCTGGTCGTTGCCCCAATCGAAGTATGGGTTGATAACCGCGGCTTTCATCGTGTGGGCGGCTGAATCGAGCGTGTTCATGTCGTGCGTGTCGTCCGGGCTGCGGAACCAGTACGAGTACAGGCTCTCATCACCATCGATGTTGCCTTCAATCGCCTTGGCATACGGGTCCAGGAGCAGCTTGTGTGGGTTGCACCGCAAACCGTGCTCGGGATCATACGGCCCGTAGACGCGATACCCGTAACGTTGCCCGGGCTGGATGCCGGGAAGATAGTTGTGCCACACGTATGAGTTCTTCTCAGTCATCTCAACGCGTGTCTCATGGTTGTTCTCATCGAACAGGCACAGTTCGACTTTGTCTGCCACCTGCGAGAACAATGCGAAATTCACGCCCGCGCCATCATAGCTTGCTCCGAGCGGAAACATGGAACCAGGTCTGATTTGCATGATTCCAGTATCTCACGTTTTGCCGCTTCATGTTCGCAGGCTTGCCCGCCGTGTGTTTCTCGGTTGGCGTGCCTTTGATTGGTGCCGTCCGAACGGTTCCGCCCGATTGGTTTACGCGACGGTATCGCCCGTATGCTTGGTGCGGCGCAGCATCTCATGCTGGATGGCGATGATGGCGTTGGATTCAGTCACGGGCGTGTCCAGCAGCTGTTGCCAGGAGACCCACGCCGATTCGACATGCTCGTCGGCGTCAAAATGCCGGTCTTCGGTATGCCAACGGTCAAGGTGGATGACCATGATATTGGCGAGCTCGTCGGTCATGCCTTCGGACGAGTAGTACGCCCCGACATGGTCGAAGCGGATGGCGGACAGGTTGTCAGGCACGGTGCCGGTTTCCTCGGACAGCTCACGCAGAGCGGCCTGCTCGGGGTTCTCGCCCGCGTCCATCAGGCCTGCCGGCAAACCGTAGGCGAAACGGTTGGAACCGACTCGGTATTCGCGTTCGATGAGGTAGCGGTCGCCAGGCA
This sequence comes from Bifidobacterium thermophilum DSM 20210, assembly GCA_000771265.1. Lineage (GTDB taxonomy): Bacteria > Actinomycetota > Actinomycetes > Actinomycetales > Bifidobacteriaceae > Bifidobacterium > Bifidobacterium thermophilum. Next base: position 110,293 of record JDUB01000010.1, on the reverse strand, counting down.
CGTCGTGCACCAGCATGACCACGCATGGGGCGTGTCGGATCAGTTGGCGGCGGATCCGGGCACGAGAACCGTCGGTCGTCGGCAGATCAAGCACGATATCGTCGATGGCGAAAATCGGGCCTTCGAACACTGTCTTGCGGCTGATTTCGCGGACGGAACCGTTCATATCGACGCCGTCCGACGAACGGTCGAGCAGATGCAGCGTATCCTGAGAATCCTGAGAATCCTGAAAATCCCGCGGATTGTTGAACTGCCGTGACTGTACTTGCCGCAGGTCAGGCCGCTGCATCCGCCCGGTATCTTCGCTGTGTGCGAAACGCTCTTCCATATCGATTTGCCTCCTTGAACCCGCCGACCGGCGGATATCTCATATCTCAACAGGATGCGCAGCGCGCGGCGCATCGCGAAACAGATGCAATGCATGCAGCCAGCGCTCATCACGTTAACCGACGCGAAAGCTCACGCGATCAACGAATCACCAGATCCCACGGGTCGGTGCGCGTATCAATCCACGTAACTTCGGGACGCTCGCCGGACCGCGTTTCAACCGCCGCAGGGACGTCATCCAACGCATACCTGAACCACAGGGATTCAATCGCCGAATGCGGGGTGTTGATGAGCGCCGGGCGCATATGGCCGTCCCCACTGCCCGCATGCAGGCCCTGCCGGCGAAGCGACGCCTCCCAGCGTGCCTGCTCAAGCGCATCCGTGGCCGGATGGTGGCGCAGATCACTGGTGACATACACGTCCGCCCCGCTGGCACGGACCACGTCGAACATCGAATCGCCGGAACCCGGCAGCACGGCGACCGTGGACACCGGTGCGTCAAGCTCGCCGGCGACTTGGATACCGTATTCGGTGTGCGGCAGCTCACAGGCCACAATCCGTGCGAAATCACGCAATGGCATCGGCTGAGGCAACCGGCCGACACGCCCGATACCGACCGCGTGCGGTGATTGCGGATCATCAATCGGCTCCAGCGGCCGCAGGTCTTGCAGTCCGAACGCGTCGGCGGCCGCCTGCCCCACACCACGGTAAGCGGCGTCGGCATTGGTATGCCCCACCCACAGCGCGCACACGTGACGGTACAGTTCGCTGACAATCGCACCATGTGCGCCAGATCCGGAGGTCTCGTGCACCGCGCGGAAGAACAGCGGATGATGGGTGACCAGCAAGTCGGCATGCCATGCGAGCGCCTGATCGATGACCGTATGCGTCGGATCTGCCGCAAAGGCGATGCGGGTGACCGGTGCGTCCAAATCGCCGACAATCAGTCCCGGCGCGTCCCACGATTCCGCGTATCGCAGCGGATACAGGGTCTCCAAAGCGTCCACGACGGTTTGCAGATTCGGCATTCTTCCTCGCTTTCCACCAGTGCCGTTAACGCAAAATCACCGTTGACGGCACCAGTTCAACTCGATACGGCTGTTGGCATGGTCCGTATGTCTCCTCTTACGAGAGCCCGCCATGCAGGGGGCTAATGGGCGGCAAGCTGCCAATCAGCGCCGATACCAACCGACACGTCAAGCGGCACCGCCAGACTCACGGCATGTTCCATCGCGTCACTGACCAGTGCAGAGACCTGTTCCTCCTCGCCGGGCGCGATTTCCACCACGAGTTCGTCGTGAATCTGCAGGATGATTCTGCTGGCCACGCCGGCATCCCTCAAGGCCTGATCGGCGCGGATCATCGCGATTTTCATGATGTCCGCCGCCGACCCTTGGATGGGCGCGTTGAGTGCGGCGCGTTCAGCGGCATTTCTCGCCCTTGCATTGGAGCTGGACAATCCCGGGAAGTATCTGCGCCGGCCGAACAAGGTCTCGGTGTACCCGACCTTCCGCGCGTTGCTGACCAACGACTCGAGATAGTCATGGACTTTGCCGAAGGTGGCGAAATACTTCTCTTTAAGCACGTCGGCCTCCGCGGGGCTGATATGCAGCTGCTGCGCGAGACCATACGTGCTCAAACCGTATGCCAGGCCGTAGCTCATCGCCTTGACGTGGCTGCGCTGGTCCGGCGTGATGTCGTCAACCGGAACCTGATACACCAAGCTGGCCACATACTTATGGAAATCCGCCCCGGAACGGAACGCTTCAATCAGCGCCTCATCCCCTGACAAATCAGCCATAATGCGCAACTCGACCTGCGAATAGTCGCAGCTGAGCAATGACGAGAATCCCGGCCCGGGAACGAACGCTGAACGGATCTCCCGCCCCATCACATTGCGGTTGGGGATGTTCTGCAAGTTCGGATCGACCGAACTCAAGCGTCCCGTAGCCGCGACCGTCTGTTCGAAAGTCGTGTGGATACGGCTGTCATGAGCATTGGTCGCGTCGATGAGTGTCTGCACGATCTGCTTGAGCTTATTGGTCTCCCGGTGCCGCAGCAGGGCGCCCAGGAAATCATTCGCCTGCTCGTTGCCGTTCGCCGATTGTGCGTACAAGGCAGTCAATGTCGCCGCATCCGTCTTGTACTGGCCGGATTTGGTCTTGCGCAGCGGCCGCAGGCCGAGTTTGTCGAACAGTACGCTGCTCAACTGCTTGGGGCTTTGCAGGTTCACTTCGCTGCCGGCTGCACGCCATGCGATTTCCTGGGCTTGTGCGGCATCGGCGGCAAACTGGTCGCGCATGGCCACCAGACGCGTCTGATCGACGCACGCTCCCGCGTCCTCCATCCTGTGAAGCACCTCGGAAACCGGCAATTCGAGCGAACGCAACAGCCCGTATTGCTCGCGCTCGTCCAACGTGGCGGACAACCGCACTGCAAGCTCCTTGATGGTAGCCAGTTTCGCGGTGATCGTCGCATCGTCCTGTGATTGGGCCGCACCTGAATCATCCAGGCCGTCAAGGTCAAGCTGGCCTTGAGCCGGACGTTCCGGCTGGTCAAGGTGGATGTCCGCGAACCGGACCGCAGCCTGCTCAAGGGAGTCGGGATGATAGTCGGGAAGCACCAGATAACAGGCGAGTTTGGTGTCAAATGCAGGCCGACGCAGATGAATGCCGATGCTTTCCAGAAGGTGCAGATGCTCTTTGTACCCGTGGACAATCATCGTGTCATGGTTGGCATCGATGAAAGTCTGGATTGCGGCAGCCACATCCGGTTCAAGCGGCGGAGTAAACGCCAACGCCTCGTCACCTGCCAGCAAGGCCACACCCGTGCAGTGTGGAGCGCCGGGTTTCGGATCGCCGTCAGCGTACAGCACCCAGCCTTGGGCGACTTTCGGGGCACTCACGGCGTGATGGTCGATGACGATGCTTGATGTTGCGGTCTTTTCCGGTTCGCTCCGGCGCTCTGTTGATTCGTAGGTGTCACTGTCAGGCGTGTCGGAAGAGGAAGAAGCTTCCGGAGAAGCGGGCGTACCGGCAGTGGCTGGCACTGGCTTGGCCGCGGATTGGGCCGGGGCGACCGCTACTGTCTTCGATTGTTCGCTTTCGGCGAGTGTTGTCGCGTCGGTGTTGGCGGCGTGTTGTGCCTGATACCGCTGCGCCCAGTCCCGTATCAGGCTTGCCGGACAGTCCCTGACCAGGCTGACTGATTCACCGGGACGCTCGTCGGCGTCGGCAGAGGCGGTCTGGGTTGTATCGGGCAACGCTGCCGACGCGCTGTTGCCGCCGCTGAACGCCTTGACGACCAGATTGCGTGTACGAACGCCGAATTCAAGCTTCGAGAACAAGGCTGACAGCTGTTCGCGATTCATCGGTCCGAAATCAAAGTCGTTCATGCCGACGCCGAGATCGAGGTCGCGCGCCAACGCGTTGACTTTGCGGTTGAGTTTGACCTGATCGAGATTGTCGCGCAGGGCCTGGCCTTTTTTACCGCCGATTTCGTCAGCGTGTTCGATGATGCCTTGGAGCGAGCCGTATTGGCCGATCCATTTGGCCGCATAGCCGTCACCCACGCCGGGCACGCCGGGGATATTGTCCGCGGTCTCGCCACGCAGGGCCGCCAAATCGGGGTACTGCTGCGGGGTGACGTGGTACTTCTCCTCCACGGCCTGCGGGGTCATATGCTTGAGGTCTTTGAAATGGTGGCCCGGGTACAGGACAGTGATCACATCGTCCACGAGCTGGAATGCATCGCGGTCGCCGGAGAGCACGAGGGTGCGGTACCGTTCGCGTTCACCCATGGTCGCCAGGGTGCCGATGATGTCATCGCCTTCAAACCCGGGCTTTTCGATGTAGGTGACACCGAGCGCGGCGAGCATCTCCTGAATCAGAGGCAGCTGTGACAGCAAATCCTCCGGTGCCGCTTCGCGCGTGCCTTTGTATTGCGGCAGCAGATCATTGCGGAACGTACCGCCTTTGACATCGAACGCGACGGCGAGTTTATCGGGGTGCTCGGTCTCGATGACCTGCGCGAGCATCTTGGCGAAGCCCCAGACCGCGTTCGTCGCCTGACCGCTCGCGGTTGAGAAGTTCTCGACGGGAAGGGCGAAATACGCGCGGAACGCGAGCGAGTGTCCGTCAACGACAAGCAAGGTGCCGCGGAAATCCTTATCCGCGGCACCTTGTTGAGCGTTCTGAGCTTGGGAGTTATCGCTCATCGTCGGCATCCGGCTTCTGATCGCCGTACTTCGCGATAATCGCCATGGCGAGGCGCTTCTTCGGGATGCGCTGATCCATCGACGTCTTCTGGATCCAGCGGAAGGCGCCCTGCTCAGAGAAGTCCGCCTTGTCCATGAGCAGCCCCTTGGCACGGTCGACGAGCTTGCGCTCTTCCAAGGATTCCTGCGCCTTCTTCAGCTTCTCCTCGGCGTCACGCAGCTGGTCGCGGGTCTCGTTGAGCTCGTTTTCGCTGCGTTCAACATTGTCAAGCAGATCGTTGATTTCCTGGAAACGACCCATGGCGACTTCGAGAGCCGGCAACAGCTTGGATTCCTCATACGGCTTGGTCACGTACGCCATGGCGCCGGCGCCGGTTGCCTGCTTGACCAAATCAGGCTGCGAGAACGCGGTGAGCATGACCACAGGGGCGATATTTTCGTCGCAGATGACGCCAGCTGCGGTGATGCCGTCCATACGCGGCATCTTGACGTCCATGCAAACGACGTCCGGACGATACTTGCGCGTCAGCTCGACCGCTTCCTCACCGTTTGCGGCTTCACCGACGACCTCATAACCGTTGTCTTCGAGAATGGCGACCAAATCCATACGGTTGACGGATTCGTCCTCAGCGACCACAACGGTGCGCTTGCGATGCTCGTCCCCGTGAGCGTCATCATCCTGCTCATCCTGCGGCACAACCGGCTCGCCGGCGGCGACTGCCTTGAGTTCATCCTCCGTCAGCACCGGGGTATCCGGCTGTGCCTGTCCCGTCTCGTTCTTCGCAGTCATCCCTGCCTCTTTCCTAATCATCCGGCAGGCACGCTGACACGCGCCGCACCGACACCGAGACCGATCCATGCCCTTCTGTGCGGACCCACACCGCAGGCACGATCTGCCGTCATTCTGTTAGCGATGATACCAGCAGACAAGGTCAAGACAAAGGTTCCGACGCCGAATTCGGGCGTTGCCAAGCGATGTATGGCAAATATCAAGCATGAAATCGCCCGATTGCTGAAATGTTCGTGCCACTCGCAAAGATGTGGTACACTGTTATTTTGTTGCTTCGATTGCGAAGTATGCCCCTGTATCCCAATTGGTAGAGGAAGCAGCCTCAAAATCTGCGCAGTGTGGGTTCGAGTCCCACCGGGGGCACCCATCAACCCGCCTAAACGGCGGGTTTTTTCGTTTTTGGCTGTCTACTCATTTTTCGTGCCGTGACCGCCATACCGCACAAACTGTCTACGCAAACCGCCCTCCCAGCGTCACTAGTTCGTGAGATTGTAACCGGCAACGAGGGTTGATCAACGCGCGAGTCGCTGCGCGTCCCCTAACCTTCTACCGACACTCACCAGCCGTTCAACGTTGGTAAAGCCTTCTACCGACACTCAAAGGTGTCTCAACGTCGGCAGAAGCAGAGAACTATATTCAACGGCGTGCTGGCTGGCCTCAACATACCGCCACGTAATCGCGATTCATCATGAGTTCAATTTCGCGACACCATACTCCACCGAAGATTCATGTCAACGTCAATCCCGCTTCAATCCGCACGCATATAGTGCCTTCTGTCCATACAGACACAACAACCAACGAATGAAATCAATCTCAGGAAAGACTGGTATATATGATGTCCCTGCGTAAGGCAATCGCCATCCCCATGGCGGCGGTACTCGCCCTGTCCATGGCGGCATGCGGATCCTCCTCTTCCTCGTCCGCATCGTCATCAGGCAAGGCTGTGGCGGTCAACGAGAAGTCCGCCAAGGCGACTTCACTCAAGGATTTCGGCACGATGGACGACCTGGTCGCCGCCGCCGAAAAGGAGGGCGCGCTCAACGTCATCGCCCTGCCGCACGACTGGTCAGATTATGGCGAAGTCATCGCTGCATTCAAGAAGAAGTATCCGAAGATCAAGATCACCGAGCTCAACCCGAACGCATCCTCCAAAGAGGAGATCGACGCGGGCAAGACCAACAAGGGTACTGATGCCGCACCCGACGTCTACGATCTGGGTCTGGCCGTCGCATCGACCAACACCGATCAGTTCGCCGCATACAAAGTGCAGGCGTGGGACGATATCCCCGATTCCGTCAAGGATGCCGACGGCAAGTATTACGCCGATTACACCGGCATCATGTCCATCGGCTGGAACGCCGACAAGTACGGCGATATCAGCTCGCTGGACGATCTGCTCGACTCGAAGTTCGCTGGAACGGTCGCTCTGAACGGCAAGCCCGCCGAGGCAGGTGCCGCCTTCAACGGATTCGTCATGGCCAACCAGCTGTCCGGCGGCACGATTAAGAACCTGCAGCCCGGCCTTGACTTCTTCAAGAAGCTCAAGGAAGCCGGCAACCTCACCACCGTCGACGTGACCGACGGCACCATCGATTCCGGCCAGACCGGTGTCGTGTTCGATTGGACCTACAACCAGGCTTCCTACCAGAGCAGCCTGAAGAAGAAGGGTGTCACCTGGAAGTACAAGACCTTCAAGGATGCCCAGGTGGTCAGCTACTACAACCAGGCCATTAACGTAGACGCTCCGCACCCGGCTGCGGCCCGTCTGTGGGAGGAGTTCCTCTACACCGCCGATGCACAGAACCTGTGGCTCAAGGGCGGTGCCAACCCGGTGTTGCTTGACGCGATGGAGAAGGCCGGCACTGTTGACAAGACCGCGTTGAAGTCCGCCACCACCATCGAAGGCGACCCAATCACCTACACCAATTCCGATTCCACCCGCATCACCACCTGGCTCCAGAACAACTGGGATTCAGCAATCGGCAACTGATGATTTTCAAGGCGTCGCATCACCAACCGGCAGACGCGGCAGGCTGGAGCATTCCCCTGCCGCTGTAGGCCGCAACCGTGGTTGCGACGCTTTCATGTATTGCATCCCAATGAACCACACGAATGTATTCCCTCGAGAAAGCGCATGTCCTCAATGACTGCAGCAATCCAACCGCAACGCCCCGCAGACTTCGGCGCCGCCGGCACCTCGCGTGACCCGGCACCGGCGGAACCTTCCGCATCACAACATCTGTCCGTCGCAGCCCGCCATCGCAAGCAGCTGGGCACGTTCGCGATGTCCATCCCGTTTTTCGCATACACCGCATGCTTCCTGCTCGCACCGACCGTTATCGTCATCGTCGGAGCGTTCCGCACATCGAACGGCGGCTTCACCCTCGCGAACTTCAGCAAACTCTTCGAAGCAAACACCGTATCTGCATTCGCCACATCACTGCTCGTCTCCGCGCTCTCGGCGCTCATCGGAGCCGCGGTGGGTGCCGCAGCTTCATACGCCCTGACCATCGGCGCCAAGCCAAACGGCCTGCTGCGCCGCGTGGTATCCGCCGTATCATCGGTGCTCGCGCAATTCGGCGGGGTGATGCTCGCCTTCGCGTTCATCGCGACCATCGGCATCAATGGCGTGTGCACCATGCTGATCCGCCAGCTGACCGGCCAGACGGTGAACCCGAACTGGCTGAGCACGCTGCCCGGATTGATCACCATCTATTGCTATTTCCAGATTCCGCTGATGATTATCATCTTCCTGCCGGCGGTTGATTCAATCCGTCCGCAATGGCGGGAAGCGACCGAGAATCTCGGCGGCACGACATGGCAGTATTGGACGCGTGTAGCAGGACCGATCCTGACTCCTCGGTTCGTTTCCGCGCTGCTGTTGCTGTTCGCCAACGCATTCTCCGCGTACGCCACAGCCGCGGCCCTGTTCTCGCAGCGCTCCATCCTCGTGCCCTTGATGATCCAAGGTGCGATGCGCAACGAGATGGATCCAAACCAGCAAGGATTCGCGCAGGTACTCGCCTTCGCGATGATCGTCGTCGTGGCGTTGGTGATGATGCTCAGCCACGCCGTGGAAAAGAGGGCAGGACGATGGCAGTGAACACCATCACAGCCGCACAAGATGCAGCTTCAACAACAACGCCGACCACGGCAGTTTCCGAACGATCCGTCATGCCACCACAATTGCGCGCCATGCGCGTGCACAAGCAGCGCATCATCAAAACGGCCATTCTCGCTGTCACGCTGCTGTTCCTCGGCGTTCCGCTGCTGTGCATGCTGATTTTCACGATGCGGCATCCGCTATCCGGACGCTGGAGTCTCGACCCGTGGAAGGCCATCTTCACGGGCGACGGCAGCTCGCTGGGCGCGGACCTGTCCACCCTATGGTCCGGCTTGGGCACGTCGCTGGCACTGTGCGTGGTGACCGTCATCATCATGCTGTTGCTGCTCGTACCGGTCATGGTGATCGCGCACATCCGTTCCCGCCGCATGGAACGGGTGATTGAATGGGTGGCCACACTCCCCCTGACCATCCCTGTCATCGTGCTTGTCGTCGGACTCGGCCCCATCTACCGCTGGCTGTCCGCCGACGTGCTGAGCACCAACCCGATCTGGCTGTGCTTCGCCTACGCAATCCTCGTGATGCCGTACGCGTTCCGCGCCATCGCCGTCGGACTCAACTCAATCGACGTGCTCACGTTGTGCGAAGCAGCGCGCTCGCTTGGCGCCTCATGGCCGCGTGTGTTCTTCCGCGTGCTCATGCCCAACTTGTGGCAGTCCATCCTGTCAGCCTCATTCATCTCCATTTCCGTAGTACTCGGCGAATACACCGTGGCCTCGCTGCTCGGACGTATGAACCTGCAAGTCGCCCTGTACCAGCTGGGACAGTCCAATTCCCAGATTTCCACGGCGATGTCGCTGCTCGCGCTGTTGTTCGGCGTGCTGCTGCTCGTCTCGCTCGACCTCATCTCCGACGCGATGCGCCGTTCCAAGGAGGAACACTGATATGTCCTTGACACAAGGCAACACCATGACATCCCATACTGATGCGTCATCAGACGCCGCCGATTCAGGCAGCGTCACCCGAGCCGCACAAGCCGTACTCGCGCAATCCACAGATCGTGGCGGCGGCGTGCAGATGATCGGCATCGACAAGATCTATCCCGGTTCAGGCTCCAAAGCGCTCGACGATTTCAACCTCGAAGTCAAGCCGGGTGAAATGGTCGTGCTGCTCGGCGGCTCCGGCTGCGGCAAATCGACCGCGCTGCGTTCCATCGCCGGCCTTGAGGACATCCAAAGCGGACGTATTCTCGTCGGCGGGCAGGATATGACGGCCGTTCCTGCCAACAAACGTGGTATGGCCATGGTATTCCAGGCGTACTCGCTGTTCCCGCATATGAGCGCGTTAGAAAACGTGGAATTCGGCTTGGAAATCCGCGGTGTCGGCAGCGAGGAACGTCGGCGCCGGGCAATGGAGAAGCTCGACCTGGTCGGCCTTGCCGATCAGGCGGCCAAGTACACGCAGCAGATGTCCGGCGGGCAACAGCAGCGTGTCGCGCTCGCCCGCGCACTGGCCATCAATCCAAAGGTGCTGCTGCTCGATGAACCGCTATCCGCTCTCGATGCGAAAGTGCGTGTCCAGCTGCGTGACGAAATCCGGCGCATCCAGATCGAAGCCGGGACAACGACGGTGTTCGTCACCCATGACCAGGAAGAGGCTCTGGCGATCGCCGATCGGATTGGCGTGATGAATCACGGGCGTATCGAGCAGATTGCCGACCCGGTGACGCTGTACCGTGAGCCGGCAACTGAATACGTGGCAACCTTCATCGGCCTGACCAATCGTCTGCCCGGCCATTCCGACGGCACACAAGCCGAAGTCTTCGGCCAGCGCATCCCCCTGCTCAAGGGATCGCATACCGGGGATGTCACCGTACTTGTGCGTCCTGAGAATATCGCACTGATTGCAGCCGGCGCCGAAGCGGATGCTCCGGAAGCGGCCCGCGAGGGTCTCAACGGCATCGAGGCGCGGGTCAACGTCATCCACTTCCTGGGCGCTCTCGTCCGAGTGGATGCGGTGCTCACTGGCAGCGGCACACCGTTGACCATCCAGTTGCCTGCCGGCGAGCTGCCTCCTTCGCTGAACACCGGCTCGACCGTGCTGGTCGCACCGCGGCCGGTGCCGGCACTCGCTGTGTGATGGCAACAACACATACGTAACGACAGTGCGTGAAGTCGGCAGTCTCACGCACACGCGAACTGACCGAGGCCCGGCAGCGCAACCCAACAGCTTTCTGGGTGCACGCTGTCAGGCCTCGCCGTACCCGGAGAAGGGAACAAATGCAAGCCGCCGGGTCCGAGTTCGCCGCAAGCCTAATCCTCCAGGAAGGCGGACATGCCCGGTGACAGCACACCTCAACGGCGTAGAATGAGAGCTGATGCACCCACCGCTCCGAGCTGTTTCGAGCGGTTATCAAGGAGGAACAATGAGTGAGACAACCTTCCGCAAGTTCGATCCATGGCGTCCTGCCCCGGTCAAAGAGGAATCTCGCCGGCAAATCATGCAAAGCCACTATTTCAATGTGGACCAGGTATCTTTCGATTCCTCAAAAGTTGGGCATTTTGAACGCTTCATCGTCGAAGAGAACAATGGCGACACGGTCGGTATCATCGGACTGACTGATGACGGCCGCATCCCCCTGGTCGAGCAGTACCGCCTGCCTACGCATCGCTGGACCTTGGAAATACCAGCCGGCCACGCCATGGATTCCAACGAGCGTCCGCATGATGTCGCCGTACGCAAGCTGCGCGAGGAGGCCGGGTATGAGGCCAAGGAGCTGGTGCAGGTCGTGCGTTTCATCAATACGCCGAGCTTTTCCACGCAGCATACCGCGGTGTTCTTCGCGACGGGTCTAACCGCCGTCGAACGCGGGGAACTCGGTCCGGAGACCCCTCGCCCGGACGTCCGTCTCGTCACCCCCGAGGAAGCCTCGGATATGATCCTCAACGGCACAATCATCGACGCGAAGACAATCATCGCCGTCATGCGGCTGCGCGAGCATCTTGCGGCGGAGGAAGCGGAGCATGCGGGCGCCCATCCGCGTCTGATTCAGCGCATTGCCAGGGCACGCGCGGAACGCAAAGCCAAGTAAACGCAAATCCCGGGTTAAATGACAAAATGTGTGTTTTATTCTGCCACTTATCCCTACTGCCGCAAGGCGTGTCGCGGGGTGATTTTGGATCCGTGGCATTATCGGCATCCCCACTTGACTTTTCCGGAAAACCTGATCCAGCGGCTTCAGATGACAGGCGAAAGGACATCATCCCAGACACCCTCCAAATAGCAACCAGTAGAAGGGATATGACACCGACATTCACACGGATGAGGGCTTGATGCCAGGACCCACCGAGCAGGATGCGCCAATGACGCTACCTCGACACGCCGGAATAAAACACACATTTTGTCATTTAACCCCAAATCCCGGTGGTGTTGCCCACGCCAACAACCGCACTACTGAAGTACGCAGCAAACGCAATTGGCCTCCCACATGGAATGTGTGGGAGGCCAATTGCGTTTGCAATCTTGTCATCAACGACCGTGCAATCCGAACCATCGAATCGCGCAGTATGAATCATGCGGGGTTGGGATGCGCCAACCCCGCACAGCGCTGCTCATCGCAGCAGGTGGCTCAGTCGCAAGCGCCGACGGTGTGCACGTAGATGGAATCGGTGCTGCCCGGACGATGCTCGCCCTGTGCGGAGCTCAGCACGACGATACGATCGCCATCAGCGACCTTGCCCGCGGCACGCAAGACCTTGTCGGTGAACACCATGAGGTCACTGCGGTTCTTGTCGTGGTAGTCCTCATCAAGCAGGAACGCTTCGGTGCCCCAGCTCAGAGCCAGCCAGTGGTAAGTGTGCTCGTTGGTGGTCAGGCCGTAGATCGGAGCAGCCGGGCGTTCGCGGGACACGCGATGCACGGTGTTACCGGTCTGGGTGTAGGCCACGATGGCCTTCGCATTGACCTTCTCAGCCAGGTCAACAGCCGCGGAGGACACAGCACCGCTGTTAGACATATCCAGGTTCTTCAGTGCCGGGATACGGTCGAAGCCGTGCTCGGTGGCGTAACCGGAGATGCGGGACATGGTCTTGACGGTCTCGGTCGGGTACTCGCCAACGGCGGTCTCGTTGGAGGTCATGGTCGCGTCGGCGCCGTCAAGCACGGCGTTCGCGCAATCGGAAGCCTCAGCACGGGACGGAACCGGGGAATGCACCATGGAACCGAGCACTTCGGTGGCCACGATGACCGGCTTGGCATACTGGCGAGCCAGCTCGATGCAGCGCTTAGTGACCAGCGGGACCTCTTCGAACGGCATTTCGACGGCCATATCACCACGGGCGACCATGATGCCGTCGAAGGTCTTGACGATGTCTTCGAGGTTCGCCACAGCCTGCGGCTTCTCGATCTTCGCCACGATCGGGATGCGACGGCCTTCCTCGTCCATGATTTCGTGGGCGCGATCGATATCGGTCGCGAAACGCACGAAGGACATGGCGATGATGTCGGCGCCAGTGCGAATAGCCCAGCGCAGATCGGCTTCGTCCTTCTCGGTCAGAGCAGGCAGGGAAACTGCGACGCCCGGGAGGTTGATGCCCTTGTGGCTGGAAACCGGGCCGGCCACAACAACCTTGGTGTATACGTTGTTGCCCTCGACCTTGGTGACCTCGAGACGAACCTTGCCGTCATCGATGAGAATCGGGTCGCCAGGATGGCAATCGCCCGGCAGACCCTTGAACGTGGTGGAGGTGATGTGCTCGTCGCCCTCGACGTCGTCGGTGGTGATGATGAATTCCTGGCCCTCGGTCAGCTCGACCTTGTCTTCGCCTTCGGCGTTCTTCTTGAACCAACCGCAGCGAATCTTCGGACCCTGCAGGTCAACCAGCGCAGCGACGTTGCGGCCGGTCGCCTTGGAAGCCGCACGCACGTTGTTGTAGACCCTGAGGTGATCCTCAGGGGTGCCGTGAGAGCGGTTGAGACGCGCGACGTCCATACCGGCTTCGACGAGCTTGGTGATGCCTTCGAGGGACTCGGTGGCTGGACCGATCGTGTCGACGATCTTTGCTTTACGCATGAATACCTGCCTCTGTTTCAACTTACTTTTCTATCGAACAGGTGAGAATCCTGTTTCCGTGTGCTAGTCTACTCGGTTCCCCCACCATGCGCCAACCATTCAGGCAACTGTGTTGTGAACGCTCACATCGGCTTCATGTCGCGTTCACCGTCGATATGTCCGCGTGTTACCGCCGGGCAATCTGGACAGGGTCGGGAGCCTACGAACCGTTACATCAGGCGCCGTCTGAAAGCTGCTGCGCCTGTTCCTTGCGATTCTCCTGCTTCATCTTGAGCACGCTGGCTACAGCGGAACCACCCAATGCAAGCACGATCACGAGCAAGGACAGCCAAGTCGGCACTTCCGGCACCCATGACACCGGGTGTCCGCTGTTGATGAACGGTAGCGAATTGCCCGACAGCGCCTCCATGATGAGCTTGATGCCGATGAATCCAAGCACGATGGACAGGCCGACGGGAAGGTAGACGAGTTTGTCGAGCAGTTTGCCGAGCAGGAAGTACAGCTGCTGCAAGCCCAGCAGGGCGAACACGTTCGAGGTGAACACGATGAACGGGTCTTTGGTCAGACCGAAAATCGCGGGGATTGAATCGAAAGCGAACATGACGTCCGTAGTGCCGATGGTCAGGAACACGATGAGCATCGGCGTCCAGAACCGTCGTCCGTTCTTGACAGTACGCAATTTTTCGCCATCGTATTCGTCGGTGATTTTCATGACTTTACGCAGCGCGCGGATTATGCCGTTTTCATGGTATTCCTCGTCATCGTCGTGCCCGGTGACCAGTTTGAGGGCGGTGACGATGAGGAAGGCGCCGAACAGGAAGAACACCCATGTGAACCGCTGGATGATCGCTGCACCAACGAGAATGAAGATGCCGCGCAGCACCAGGGCGACGGTGATGCCCACGCTCAAGACATATTTCTGCAACTCCTTGGGAACCGCGAAATTCGACATGATGATGACGAAGACGAAGAGATTATCGATGCTGAGCGAGTATTCGGTCATCCACCCGGAATAGAACTCGACAGCCGGCTTCGATCCGGCGACAGCCCAGATGATGCCACCGAAAATCAAGGCCGCCACGACGAAGAACGCAATATGTTGCACACATTCCTTGGTCGAGGGCACGTGGGGCCTGCGGCCGATAATGAACAGGTCTACGACGACGAATACCGCGAGAACGGCAAAGGTCGCGATCATGAATGCTACCGGAGTTTCTGCCATAGGAACAAGCATAGAAAGAACGGCTGACGCACCATCGATGCCGCTGTCAGAACGGTCGCGACGCATTGCTTTGTCTATGAGGCTTGGTACCACAAGCACGGCGCCCTGCAACGTCTATGGGGGCCAGTTTTGCGGTTTCAGCCGGCACGCCCTCTACTTTTCCCGATTTTCCCGACGCTTGGTTGCGCAAGCCGTCTGGCTGTAGAACCGGTCTACGCTATTGCTGCACCATCTCGCCGAAATACACTCCCGCGACGGCCTTGCGGCCTGATTGCGGAGCGCACCACGCTACTGCTGGGCCTGCGTCATATGGCGCAGTTCCTTTTTCAGGTCGCGGATCTCATCGCGCAACCGCGCGGCAAGTTCGAACTGGAGTTGTTCCGCGGCGGTGTGCATCTGTTCGCTCATCTGACGGATGAGATCGGCTAAATCCTGCGCCGGAAGCCCGGCTTTGAGGATTTCCTCATGCCGTTTCTCGATCTCATCCTGATCGACATTGGGCACACCGAGATGAGAATTGCCGGCTTTCCCGGCGTTGCGATACCCGCCTTCGAGCAGGCTCTGCGTATCAACATCCTCCTTGGCGATCATGTCGTTGACGTCGCTGATCTTCTTGATCAACGGCTTGGGGTCGATATGATGCTCCTTGTTATAGGCGATCTGCTTGGCGCGCCGCCTTTCGGTCTCCGTAATCGCCTTGTTCATGGCATCCGTGACTTCATCGGCGTACATGATGACCGTTCCCGACACATTTCGCGCGGCGCGGCCGATGGTCTGAATCAGCGAACGATAGGACCGCAGGAATCCTTCCTTGTCGGCATCCAATATCGCCACCAGCGAAACCTCTGGCAGATCAAGCCCCTCGCGCAGCAAGTTGATGCCGACTATTACGTCAATCTTGCCTTCACGCAACTCGCGCAGGAGCTCGACGCGCCTCAGCGTGTCGACATCGGAATGCAGATATTCGACTTTGATGCCTTTGTCGAGCAGGTAATCGGTCAGGTCCTCTGCCATCTTCTTGGTGAGTGTCGTGACCAGCGCACGCTCGTTCTTGGCTACGCGATCCTTGATTTCGGCGAGCAGGTCGTCGATCTGCCCTTCGACCGGTCTGACCTCAATCTTCGGATCCAGCAGGCCGGTGGGGCGGATGATCTGTTCGACCACGCCGTCGGAGAGCCCGAGCTCGTAATCACCCGGGGTCGCCGACAGATAGACGGTCTGTCCGACTCGCTGAAGGAATTCATCCCATTTGAGCGGACGGTTGTCCATCGCTGAAGGCAGGCGGAAGCCATGCTCAACCAGCGTGCGTTTACGGCTGGCGTCCCCTTCGTACATGGCTCCGATCTGTGGGACGGTAACGTGGGACTCGTCGATGACGAGCAGGAAATCATCCGGGAAGAAATCCAACAAGGTATGCGGCGGGGTGCCCGGCTCACGGCCATCGAAATGCCGTGAATAATTCTCAACGCCGGCGCATGTGCCCACCTGGGTCAGCATTTCCAAATCGTAGGTGGTGCGCATGGTCAGGCGTTGCGCTTCCAGTTCCTTGCCCTGTTTGCGCAACTCGGCGACGCGTTGGTCGAGTTCCTCCTTGATAGTGTGCAGCGCGCGTTCCATGCGCTCGGGGCCGGCGACATAGTGCGAAGCCGGGAAGATATGCACCTGACTGACATGGTCGATGACGTCCCCGGTGATTGGGTGGAGGGTGGAGATCCGGTCGATTTCGTCGCCGAAGAACTCGATGCGGATGGCCAGCTCCTCATACACGGGGATGATCTCCACGGTATCGCCGCGCACGCGGAAGGTGCCGCGCGTGAAGGCGATGTCGTTGCGCTTGTATTGCATGTCAACGAATTTGCGCAACAGCGTGTCACGATCGATCTGCTGACCCTCTTTCAGGAACAGCATGCGACCCGCGTATTCCTCGGGAGTACCCAAGCCGTAAATGCACGACACCGTAGCGACGACCACGCAATCGCGACGGGTGAGCAGGTTCGCGGTGGCAGCGTGGCGCAGACGCTCGACGTCGTCGTTGATATTGGAATCCTTCTCGATGTAGGTGTCCGTTTGCGGGATGTAAGCCTCCGGCTGGTAATAGTCGTAGTAGGACACGAAGTAACTCACGGCGTTGTCGGGCATGAGCTCGCGGAATTCGGCGCACAACTGCGCCGCCAAGGTCTTGTTAGGCTCGAGAATCAAGGTCGGCCGTTGCAGTTTCTCGATAAGCCAAGCGACGGTTGCGGTTTTACCGGTGCCGGTCGCACCCATGAGCACGACATCGTTCTCGCCATTGTTGATCCGCTCGGCGAGCTCCTTGATGGCCTGGGGTTGATCCCCAGAAGGCTTGTAGGGGGCCTTGACGACAAATGGCTTGTCTGTGCGTTCGATGGAAATGCCCATATCGTCCTCCCATTGAGTCCCGCATGACCCGTCCGTATGCTGATTCTTCCAGCATATCAAGTGATTCGTACAAATGTTCGATATTGTTGTGCGACCGTTCGCCGCCTGCTTCTGCTGCTTATCTGCCGCTCGCGCTCGCTTCATCCCGCCAAGTGGCGTAGAGCGAGTCGACGCGCGCGAGCATGGTCTTTACATCCACATTGGAGTCCACGACCGTGTCCGCCATGGCAATTCGGGCCGACCGCTTGCTCTGGCTGGCGATCCGGGCTTGCGCTTGTGCCCTGTCCATTCCCCGTGTGCGAATCATGCGTTCGATGCGTATTGATTCCGGCGCTTCGACTGTGACGATATGATCGAAACTGAAGGGCAGGTCATGAAGGACTTCAGCGAGTAGCGGGATGTCATGGACGATTACGGCCGAGCTGTTCTGCCGGGCAGTCTGCATGTCAATCCGTTTGGCCAACTCGTAAATCAACGGATGCTCGATGGCGTCCAAACGCTGCCTTGCATGAGGATCGGCATGCTCACCGAATACACGTTCAGCGAGCCAGGTGCGATCCAACTTGCCGTCTGCACCAACGGCCTCAGGGCCGAACACGTCAACGATGCGCTGTAATGCCACTCCCCCGGGTTCCACGACCTGCCTGGCGAGGGCATCGTAATCAATAATCGTCGCCCCGAGTTCGCCAAGTCTGCGAGAAACCGTGCTTTTCCCGGCCGCGATGCCTCCGGTCAGTCCGATTCGTATCACCATGTTTTCCATGGTAGCCGCACGACATGCCGGCGCAAGATACGGTATGGCCCCGGTCACCGAAGTGCCGGGGCCATACCGTTGGTTTGTCAGTCAACCATGTCAGTCAGTGATGACTGGCATCGCTCACTTCTTCTCCTTGAGCAGCTGCTCACGAAGGGCGGCCAGCTGGTCGGAACCAGCGAGGGTGCCTTCAGACTCATTGTTCGAGGAGTAGTTGGAGGTCTCCTGAACCTTCTCTTCGCGAGGGGCCTGGCCGTCTTCGGCTGCGGAAGCCGCGGCGTTCTCCAGCTCCTTGGCGACGAAGGCCTTGTGCTCTTCCCACAGATCGTGGGCAGCGGCGTACTGGGATTCCCATTCCTCGCGCTGCTTCTCGTATCCGGCGATCCACTCGTTGGTGTTCGGGTCGAAGCCTTCCGGATACTTGTAGTTGCCGTCCTCGTCGTACTCGGCCGGCATGCCATAGAGCGCCGGATCGAAGTCTTCGGAGTTCGGATCGACAGCGTCGTTCGCCTGCTTGAGGGACAGGGAGATACGGCGACGATCGAGATCGACATCGATAACCTTGACGAACACGGTCTCGCCCTGCTTGACGACGGTCTCCGGGTTCTCGACGTGGCGGTTGGCCAGCTCGGAGATGTGCACGAGGCCTTCGATGCCGTCTTCGACGGACACGAACACACCGAACTGCACGATCTTGGTGACCTTGCCCTTGACAATCTGGCCGGGAACGTGGGTGCGAGCGAAGCGCTGCCACGGATCTTCCTGGGTGGCCTTGAGGGACAGCGAGATACGCTCGCGGTCCATGTCGACGTCGAGCACCTCGACGGTGACCTTCTGGCCGACCTTGACGACCTCGGACGGGTGGTCGATGTGCTTCCAAGACAGCTCGGACACGTGGATCAGGCCGTCAACACCGCCCAAATCGACGAACGCGCCGAAGTTGACGATGGAGGACACGACGCCTTCGCGAATCTGGCCCTTCTTGAGCTGGGACAGGAAGGTCTCGCGGACCTCGGACTGGGTCTCCTCGAGATACTGGCGGCGGGACAGCACCACATTGTTGCGGTTCTTGTCGAGCTCCAGGATCTTGGCCTTGATCTTCTGGCCGATGTACGGGGACAGGTCGCGCACACGACGCATCTCAACGAGCGAGGCAGGCAGGAAGCCACGCAGGCCGATGTCGACGATGAGGCCGCCCTTGACAGCTTCGATGACGGTGCCTTCGACAACGCCATCGGCTTCCTTGATCTTCTCGATATCGCCCCAGGCGCGCTCATACTGTGCACGCTTCTTGGACAGGATAAGACGGCCTTCCTTGTCTTCCTTGGTCACGACAAGGGCCTCGATGGTGTCGCCGACTTCGACGACATCGTCGGGATCGACGTCCTTCTTGATGGAAAGTTCGCGGGAGGGGATGACACCCTCGGTCTTGTAGCCGATGTCGAGCAGGACCTCGTCACGGTCGACCTTGACGACCGTGCCCTCGACCAGATCACCATCATCGAAGTTCTTGATGGTGGAATCGACTGCCTTGATGAAGTCTTCTTCGGTGCCGATGTCGTTAATCGCGACCTTGGTGACTTCCTTATTGTTTTCTGCCATTAAAATAGTGGTTTCTGTTAATGAATAGATGGATAAAATCGTTATTCAGTTATCTGGTATGCCCATGGAGACATACCTTGACCGAGTTTAGCGTGTACCATGCACAAATGCCGCCGGTGAAATACGGCGTGTCGTACCCCGGAATGCCACGGTTGCGTGGCTACCCCACACCGGCAGGCACGACACCGCATATACACGTGGTTTCAGCGAGCGGCGGCGCGCTCCGCGATCTCCACAACATTCGCCAACAGCATGGCTCGCGTCATCGGCCCCACTCCACCCGGGTTGGGCGTATAAGCGCCGGCCTTGGCATAGCACGCCTTGTCCACGTCGCCCTTGATGCGATACCTGCCCGCCTGCTCGTCCCAGACGCGCGAGACGCCGACATCAACCAGCACGGCGCCCGGCTTGATGTCATCCGGCGTGACGAAACCGGCCGAACCCATCGCCGCGATGATGACATCTGCCCGGCGCATATGCTCGCGCACATCCTTGGTGCCGGTATGGCACAAGGTGACAGTCGCATTGACATTCCGTCTGGTCAGCAACAGCCCGATGGTGCGGCCGATGGTGATACCGCGCCCCAGCACGCACACCTCCTTGCCGTCCAGCCCGATGCCGTAATGGTCAAGCAGGGTCAGCACGCCACGTGGCGTGCATGGCAGCGGCGTGGCGATTTCGCCGGAGGTGTGCAGCACCAGCTCGCCCAGATTGTACGGGTGCATGCCATCGACGTCCTTGCCGGGATCGATGCGCGCAATCACCGAGAGTTCATCGACACCGACGGGCAACGGCAGTTGGACGATGAAGCCGGTGCACGCCGGATCGGCGTTCAGCTCGTCGACCGCTTGTACGATCTGCGATTCGGTTGCATCGGCGGGCAGATCGCGGCGAATCGACGTGATGCCCACTTCAGCGCAATCCGCATGTTTGCCGGCAACGTATTTGACGGAGCCCGGGTCACTACCTACCAGAAGCGTTCCGAGACCCGGTTGAATCCCTTGCCGCTTGAGCGCTGCGACTCTGGTGCTCAAATCCGCTTTGATCTGGGCAGCCACGCTTTTGCCGTCCAATACGATGGGCATGCTGTGCCTCCTGACGCCGCCCCGACCGCAACAACATGCCTGCGCCGCCCCGGAGCGGACAGGAGCGGCGCAGCTTACGTTTTCTGTATCGTAAGCTATCGTGGGGAGAGAACATGCGCGCATTCCGGCATGCGGAGCGCTCAGCAGACCGAGACGTTCAGCGAACAGGGCACAGCAGACAGAGAAAAGGTGGCAACATGAGCACACGGGGACTTGGCAACAGATTGGCAACATGGTTCGCGGCGCTGGCGGCCATCGCATTGCTCCTTCCCCTCGCCGGGTGCTTGCCCACCCCACGTCCAGCTTCCTCGACGACGCCCTCAGCTACGGCCTCGAAGGGTCCAATCCTTGTGGTGGCATCCGTCAATCAGTGGGGCACCCTCGCGCAGGAAATCGGCGGCGATGATGTCAAGGTCACCACGATTCTTCATTCCACGAACGTCGATGCCCACGATTTCGAGCCCAAGACCTCGGACATCGCCGAAATCCAAAAGGCCCAAGTCGTCGTGACCAACGGAGCCGGCTACGACTCATGGGCTTCGAAGAGCATCGCCAACGGCACGGTCAGTGTCTCCGCAGCCTCCACCGTCGGCGCGATTTCCGGCGACAACCCGCATCTGTGGTTCTCGAAAGACGCACGCAAGGCGATGGCGACCGAATTGGCCGACACTTTCTCCAAAATCCTGCCGTCCAAGAAGAAGTCCTTCGATAAGCGGCTCAAGACATGGCAAAGCGAGGAATCAGACCTTGAGGACGCCATGGCCGCCTTCGCCAAGAAGCACAAGAACACCACGTATGCAGCCACCGAAGCCGTCGCCTATTATCTGATGTCTGATATGAAGCTCAAGGACGTCACACCGCAAGGCTATCTGCAGTCCGTCACGTCAGGCGGAGAGGCGGCCCCGGCGGATTTGCAGGAGTTCCAGGAGCTTCTGGAATCAGACAAAGCAAAACTGCTGGTGGACAATCCGCAGGAATCCAGCGATTCTGCGGCTCTACTAAAGAAGACGGCCACGGCCAACAAGGTGCCCGTCATTGAAATCACCGAGCAGATGCCTTCCGACCAGCACACGCTGACCGGCTGGATTTCCTCGCTTGTCGAAACCATGACCAAGCAGGTCGCCGCCGCGCAAACCGATGAGAAGGACTCGTCGAACGATACGTCCGACGGCACTTCGACGGACGGGAACTCGCAGGATACCTCCCCCAGCCCGTCTTCTGCAAGCCAGTCCGCCAGCGATCCGTCGAGCAGCGCGAGCCCGTCATCGGCGCAGTAACGGGGCGACTGAGCTCCATACCGTTGCGTGATTGCTTTGGTCACCTTGGTTGCGGTGTTGGTTTCACCCCCGACTAAATGAGAATGATTGTCAGCATCATTTGTCATACTTGTTTTCATACGACATCCCTACGGCTTGATTTCAGACAGACAACGGGATGCGCCCGATTCCAACGACAATCCACGGGGAGGTCAGCATGACAGGATCAGCGCCCCAAGCCGCTCAGGACGGCGATCGGAATACCAGCGGCGAAAGAAACACCGCAAAGAACACCGTCCATGAGGCTGCCATCGTGTTCAACCAAGCGGCGGTCAGCCGTGGCGACCGTGTGATCTGGAGCAACGGGACCTTCTCAATCCCGCGCGGATCGGTCACCGCCATCGTCGGAACCAATGGTGCCGGCAAGACGACCATGATGAAAGCCGAGCTCGGGCTGCTCCCGTTGTCGCACGGCAATGTGGAAGTCCTTGGAGAACCGGCGGGCAAGTCCAATAAGCGCATCGGGTATGTGCCGCAAAGTTACACATCGGACATCGATTCCAATCTCACCGCGGAGCAATCGGTGCTGCTCGGCCTGACGGGCACACGATTCGGCTTCCATATCACCACTGCGGCGCAACGCAATCGTGCCCACAAAGCGATGGACTTTGTTGGCGTGGCCGACAAAGCGTCCTACCGTTTATCGCAACTGTCCGGCGGGCTTCGGCAACGTGTCGCCATCGCACAGGCGTTGGTGAGCGACCCCGAGCTGCTCATGCTCGACGAGCCGCTCGCCAATCTCGATCTGGCCAGCCAACGCGCAACCGTCCACGTGCTGGCGCGGCTCAACCATGAGCTCGGTATGACCATCCAAGTGGTCGCCCACGACCTCAACATGTTGCTGCCGATCCTCACCGGAGCCGTGTACCTGCTCGACGGGCATCCCCATTACGCCGCGATGAACGACGTACTCGACGCGAATCTGCTGACCCACTTGTATGGCACGACCGTCCAAGTCGTGACCACCCCGCAAGGCGATATGTTCGTCACCCCGTCCCCCGACGAGCCAGACGACATCGAACAGGATACGCATGCACCCGTCGAAGTGGCGCAATTCCACCATCATGCGCACCAGCATCAGCCGGATGCGCCCGCAGCGGCACCGGCAGAAAGGTCATGACCCTAACATGAGCGATATCGATTTCTCCTTCGATCCCCAGTGGGCGCAGACCCTCGGCATGCCATTCATGCACAACGCGTTCCTCGCCGGACTGTGCATCGCAGTGGCCGCCGGTGCCATGGGATATTTCACCATCGCACGGCATTCCACATTCGCCGCCCACGCCTTGGCGCACATCGGTTTGCCCGGGGCGACCGGCGCGGTGCTTCTCGGATTGCCGGTATCCTTGGGCCTCGGGATCTTCGCGCTCGCAGGCGCGCTCGTCATTGGAGCGCTGGGCAAAAGAGCCTCGCAACGCGAAATCGCCACAGGAACCGTGCTAGCCTTCGCCACCGGTCTCGGCCTGTTCTTCGCACGGCTGTCAAGTTCGGCATCGCAACAGATGCAATCCATTTTGTTCGGCTCGATTCTGACAATCACAGACGATCAGGTAATCGGGTTCGCGATTTTCGACATCGTACTCGTCATCGCACTCGCCGTCATCTACCGTCCACTGCTGTTCAGTTCATTGGATGAGCAGGTGGCTCAGGCCAAAGGTGTGCCGATCGGGCTGATGAATGTGCTGTTCATGGCGATTATGGCGGGAGTCATCACCATTGCGGTGCCCGCAGTGGGAACCTTACTGATCTTCGCGCTCGTTGTCACCCCGGCTGCAACCGCGAATATCATCGCCGCATCCCCGCTGAAAGCCATGTGCACGGCGAGCGTACTGTGCTTGGTTTCCATCTGGGGCGGGTTGGTGCTCTCAGCGATGTTCCCGGCGCCGCCAAGCTTCATCATCGTGACGCTGTCCACCCTGTTCTGGGTTATTGCGCGTGCCGTCTCCGCCGTGAAAACCACCAACGCGTAAGACACAATAATGCTCGAATAGACCGGACTGTCGTGCCTAGACTATCGAGCCTGGATTATCGCATTTGACGACCAGCGCAGTCGCCATCGCTGCGAGGCCTTCCCCCGCCCCGGTGAATCCCATACCGTCGGTGGTGGTTGCGGTGATGGATACCGGGCATCCTGCGGCCTGGGACATCGCCCGCTGCGCCTGTTCGCGATTTGCACTCATTTTCGGCCTGTTGCCGATAACCACGACACTGGCGTTCAACGGTTTGAACCCGTGCTCACGCAGAGTGTCGCAGGTTGTGCGGAGCATATCGGTTCCATGGGCTCCGGCTCCTGCGCTGTCAGCACCAACGCCGAACAGCGTGCCGATATCACCCAATCCCGCCGCTGATAACAGTGCGTCGATGAGGGCATGCGCAGCGACATCCCCGTCGGAATCCCCCTCAATCCCGATGCCTTCCCACTTCAGGCACGCAAGCCACAGCGGACGGGCGTCCTTGGCGAAACGATGGGCGTCAAACCCCATTCCCACAAGCGGGATTTGCGGAACCGGGACTCCAGAAGCCCGTCGGTTCTGGTGTTCTTGAGGAATCGGCACGGATGAATCCCCGTACGGCACCGAAGCCAAGGTCACTTCTTCTTGCTCTTGGACTTCTTCTTTTCCGCTTCAAGACGAGCAAGCGTCTGCGATGCCGGCTCCTCGGGAGCTTCGGTGTGATGCTTGTCATCGCCCGGCAACGGGTCGGCGTAGCCGAGGTTGACGTCAAGCAGTCGCTGCGCCTCCTCTTCGGAAATGTCTTCGGACAACGAAATTTCGGACGTGAGGATGCTCCGCGCGCGTGTCAGCATGCGCTTTTCGCCGGCAGACAGGCCGTGCTCATCGACATTGCGCTGGGACAGGTCGCGCACGACCTCGGCGATTTGATTCACGTCGCCTGTCGAAATCTTCTCGACATTGAGTTTGTAACGGCGGGACCAGTTCATTTCCTTCTCGACGATCGGCGTGCGCAGGATGCCGAACACCTTCGACACGGCATCGGCATCGACGATATCGCGAACCCCGACCTTCTCCGCGTTTTCCACGGGGACATTGATGACCAGACCGTCGGAGGACAGGACAGACAGCTGCAGGTACTGCCGTGTAACGCCTTTCACCGTGCGCTCGGTAATCGCATCGACCCGTGCCGCACCATGACGCGGATACACGACCATATCGCCGACTTTGTAACCCATGAACCCTCCGTGAACGACGTAGTCAAAGACCGTAACCTTACATATTATGCCAAGGGGCCGAGACTTAGATAATTATGGAATCACGACACCTCCTCGAGCACGACCCCGTATTCCATCGGCAGCGAAAAAATGTGAGAAGAAACACACGACACGGCGGGACTTTTGCGCAAATTGCGGGTAGTCTCGTAATATGACCACTACGAACACGAGAGAATCAATGGAGATGTCATCATGTTTACTGTAGATCAAGGAACATTGGACGCCGTCAGCAACGCAAGCTATTACAACCCCCATGAGGTGCTTGGCGGGCATTTCGCACAGGATGACGAGCGCACCGTGACCGTGCGGGTCCTGCGTCCGCTGGCATCCAGCGTCGACATCATCACCGAGGAGGGCGGCAAGCGGGTCCGTCATGTCGCCGAGCATGAGCACAACGGCATCTTCCGCGCGACCGTCCCTGCAATCGAAACGCATGACGGCTGGGGTGTGCCGGACTACCGTGTGGCCACCACCTATGAGAACGGCGAGACCCTCGTTGAGGACGACCCATACCGGTATCTGCCGACTGTGGGCGACCTTGACATGTACCTGTTCGGCGAAGGAAGGCATGAGCGGCTGTGGGAAGCGCTCGGTGCGCGCGTCATGCGTTATGACGACCCGATGGGTTCCAACGACGGCACCAGTGGCGAACAGCTGGTCGGCACCGCGTTCAGCGTGTGGGCACCGAACGCCCACGCCGTGCGCGTCGTCGGCAACTTCAACGGCTGGGACGGTCGCAAGCACGCCATGCGCGAACTGGGTTCCTCCGGCATCTGGGAACTGTTCATCCCGGGTGTGCAGGCCGGTGAAGTCTATAAGTATCAAATCCTCAACGCGAACAACGAGTGGGTTATGAAGGCTGACCCAATGGAGCGCTCCCATGAGGTTCCGCCGGCCACGGGCTCCATTGTGGTCGATTCGCAATTCGCCTGGGACGACAAGACGTGGATGGACCACCGCAAACGCACCAATCCGCATGACGGCCCAGTCAGTATCTACGAAGTTCACGCCGGCAGCTGGAAGAAAGGCATCAAGAACTACCGCGAACTCGCCGACCAGCTCGTCGACTATGTCGCCAAGGAAGGCTTCACTCACGTTGAGTTCATGCCGCTTGCCGAGCACCCGTTCGCCGGATCGTGGGGCTATCAGGTGACCGGATACTACGCCATCGATTCCCGTCTCGGCGGGCCGGACGATTTCAAGTATTTGGTCGAGAAATTCCATGAGGCCGGTATCGGCGTCATCATGGATTGGGTTCCGGCGCACTTCCCCAAGGACGCCTTCGCTCTCGGTCGCTTCGATGGCACACCGCTGTATGAGGATCCAGATCCCACCCGCGGCGAACACCCGGACTGGGGCACGTACATCTTCAACTTCGGCCGCAACGAGGTGCGCAACTTCCTCGTCGCCAACGCCTGCTTCTGGCTGGATGAGTACCATATCGACGCGCTACGTGTCGACGCGGTCTCCTCGATGCTCTACCTCGACTACAGCCGCAAGCCCGGCCAGTGGCATCCCAATATCTACGGCGGGCGCGAGAACCTCGAAGCCATCGACTTCCTCAAGGAAGCCAATGCCACGGCGTACAAGAACAACCCTGGCATCATGATGATCGCCGAGGAGTCCACCGCGTATCCGGGCATCACCGCCCCGACGGACCAAGGCGGCATCGGATTCGGCCTCAAGTGGAATATGGGCTGGATGCACGACACGCTGCAATATCTGCACGAGCAGCCCATCAACCGCAAGTGGCATCACAACGAGATCACGTTCTCAATGGTCTACGCCTATTCGGAGCATTATGTCCTGCCGATCAGCCATGACGAGGTCGTGTACGGCAAGGGGTCGCTGTTCGGCAAGATGCCGGGCGACGACTGGCAGCGATACGCCGGCGTGCGGGCACTGTTCGCCTATCAGTGGGCCCACCCGGGCAAGAAGCTGTCGTTCATGGGCAACGAAATCGCCCAATACGGCGAATGGGACCACAACGGATCGGTCGACTGGGATGCGCTCAACTGGAAGGAACATCGCCAAATCCAGCATCTGGTCGCCGATTTGAACGCCATGTACAAGGCGCATCCGGCGCTATGGAGCCAGGACTTCGATCCCGCCGGCTTCCAGTGGCTGACCAGCGATGACGCCGATCACAACACGCTGAGCTTCGTGAGGATCGGCGACAAGGGCGAACAGCTCGTCGTCGTTGTCAACTTCTCTGGCGAAGCGTGGGAGGACTACCAGGTGCCGCTGACGAGCGGCGGTCGCTGGCGCGAAATCCTGACCACCGATGACGAGCAGTACGGCGGTTCCGGCATCCACAACGGCGAATTCGAGGCCGACGCAGGAGCCTATCATTCCCGCGATTGGTCGGCGAAACTCACCATTCCGGCGTTGGGAGCGGTATTCTTGGAACCAGAGAACTGAAAGGCGGTCCCATATGCTCAACACTTCCGCACGCCAGAACCCCAAGAAATCGCGCACGATTCTGGTCGTCGAGGATGAACCCGATCTCGCCACTGCCATAGCGCAGCGCATCACCGCGAACGGATGGACGGCACGCGTCGCAGGAGACGGCGCGTCCGCCGTCCGGGCGGCAAAGCAGCTCAAGCCTGATCTAGTCATCATGGACATCATGCTGCCCGTTATGGATGGCATCGAAGCGACGAAACGCATCGTCGCCGAACGTCCTGTCCCGGTGTTGATGCTTACCGCCCGCGATGCCGAATCGGATAAGGTCATGGGGCTCGGAGCGGGCGCCGACGATTACATGACCAAGCCGTTCTCGCCGCGCGAACTCATCGCTCGCTGCGAGGCTCTGTTGCGCCGCGTGGAGCGCGCCACCATCATCGCCAAGAACCTGGAGAACGAGAAGATCCTCGACTTCGGGTCGCTGGTCATCGACCCGCGGCAGCGCATCGTCACGCTCAACGGCGAACAGGTGCACCTGACGCCCACAGAATTCGACCTGCTTGCAACACTCGCACGCAAGCCGAAAACCGTGTTCAAGCGCGAGAAACTGCTTGAAGAAGTCTGGGATTGGCCGGATGCTTCAGGCACCCGTACCGTGGATTCCCACGTCAAGGCCCTGCGCCATAAGCTCGGCTCGGAAATGATCCGCACGGCGCACGGTGTCGGGTACGCCTTCGAACCGCCGGAGCCCAATGAAGACGACGCCGAAAGCGAGACCCGCTGATGACTCACCAGTCAGATTCGCCCCGGCCCAATCAATCTTCGAAAAAACGGCCGCGGGCGAACCGGCTGTTGGATAGTGGACGGCCTATCGGCTTCTTCTCATCGCTAAAGTTCGAATTGTCCGTCCTGATTGTCATTTCCACCGCCATCGCGTTCGTGATGGCATGGTTCCTGCTCAAAGTCGGCCTGACCGGATGGGTTGCCATGCCGATTACGCTCGCCGTGGCCTTGGGCATCACCTATTTCTTCTCACGCGGGCTGACAACGCCTCTGCGGCAGATGCGAGACGCCGCGGAAGCCATGGCGGAAGGCGACTACACCGTGCGCGTGCAGACCGGCACGGACAGCAACGATGAGATCGGCATGCTGGCCAGATCGTTCAACGAAATGGCCGAGGAGCTTCAACACGCCGACCAGATGCGCAACGATTTGATTGCGAACGTCAGCCATGAGCTGCGCACACCGGTTTCGGCGCTGCAGGCGATGCTTGAGAATCTCGCCGACGGCGTGGTCGAACCGACCCCGGCGAATATGGAGAGCATTCTCAACCAAACGCATCGATTGAGCGATCTGATCGCGTTTCTGCTCGATCTGTCCCGTATGGAGGCGGGCGCGGCGAGCTTGCAAATCGAGCGGTTCAATTTCGCCGATTTCATCGACGAGACCATCGAGCCTTTGGAAATCGCGGATTCCGGCCATGCCCACACCATCGACATGCATGTGCCTGATGATCTGACGATGGAAGGCGACCAGGACCGGCTGCGCCAACTGTTCACGAATGTCATCGGCAACGCGCTCAAGCACTCCCCCGACGACACGGCGGTGTTGATTGAAACGCACGAGAACAAAACCAACGACACTATTGTGACCAATGTGGTCAATTTCGGTTCGCAGATTCCGGTTGAGGCCAGAAGCGATATCTTCCGGCGTTTCGTCAAAGGCAAAACCGGCCCCGGCACCGAATCGGGCGGCACCGGACTCGGGCTGTCCATCGCGCGGTGGGCCGCTCAGCTGCACGGCGGCACGGTGCGTGTCGTGGACGACCCGCGCGGTGCGGATTTCGAAATCACACTGCCCAAGCATCATATCCAGGCGGATGTTGCCAAGTCCGCGCGTAGTGGGGACGCATAAGGGCGCTGGCTATAGGCCGGCGCGGTGCATTCGGTGCATTCGGTGCATTCGGTCAGCACATTCGCATTTCGGCGGGTGTCGCGGTTGGTTCTGCGGCACCCGCCGCTGTTTGTCGTGGCTATCCGACATACTGAATTCGAACATATGTTCGAATGGAGGTATGTGATGGTCGTCAGCATCAGAACACGCCAGCCGGGCATCACCGGCGTTGACACCGGCATGGCCCGGCTGTCAGATGTCATTTCCTCGATTCACCCGGCATCGGAATCCCCCGTACCGGTGCCGCAGGCACTTGAGGCAGTACACGCCGGCTTTCCCTCGGTCGCGCAGGATTATTTCGATGGCGACTTCAGTCTTGACGAACATATCATCATGCACCCGGACACCACGTTCATCGTGACCGTGGCAGGCGATTCCATGCAAAACGCGGGTATCTGGGACGGCGACTTGCTGGTGGTTGACCGTGCGCTCGATCCGCAGGACGGCGATGTGGTCGTCGCCGTCCTCGATGATGAGCTGACCGTAAAGCGGCTGGTCATGCACGGGCATACCCCGGTGTTGCACCCGGAAAATCCCGCGTATCCGGATTTCATCCCCTCCCCCGACCAAGACCTGCTGATTTGGGGTGTGGTAACCGGGAACTACCATTGGCAGCGTAATACGGCCCAACGCCACGCAGAACAACCAGTTCCGTCGGTCACCTATCCGGGAGCGAAATCCAGCGGCGGCGCAATCGTCGCTCCCAAGCATCCGGGTGCCTACCGGCACGGAGGGTGGGGATCGCGCCATGCCTGACCCCCGTGTGCAAGAGCATCCAATTGTGCTCGCCGACGCCAATAACTTCTACGCATCCTGCGAAGCTGTATTCCACCCAGAGGTAGCCGGGAAGCCTCTTGTGGTCCTGTCGAACAACGACGGGTGCGTGGTTTCCCGGTCGTACGAAGCCAAAGCGCTTGGCATCGCCAACGGCACGCCATGGTTCACCATCCGTCAGGAGGCGGCATACGACCAAGTTATCGCCCGGAGCTCCAACTACGAGCTGTATGGCAGCCTGTCAAGGCGCATGATGTCTATCATGTCGGGATTCCTGCCCGGACAGGAGGTGTATTCCATCGACGAATGTTTCATGCATTCGCCGTGGGGCAGCGAGCAAACACGCCGAATCGCCGCCGTTATGCGACGAGCTGTATTGCAGGGAGTAGGCATACCGGTGAGCATCGGCATCGCCCCCACCAAAACTCTGGCGAAAATCACGAACCATTGGGCCAAACGGCATCCATCGTCCCGCGGGGTTACCACATGGGGCGATTTGTCGCGCGACGACCAAGGAACAGCCGTGCTTTCGTCCATCGAAATCGACGATGTCTGGGGCATCGGCAGAAGACTGGCTAAACGTCTGCGCGGCTTGGGCATACGGCAGGCCGCGCAACTGCGCGATCAGGATCCGGTCAATATGCGCAGGCGCTTTTCGGTGCAACTTGAACGGACGATTCTGGAGCTGCGGGGCATACCGTGCATCGCGGATGACAGCGACGCAACCGGAGACAAGCGCGACTGCCAGATATTATGCTCCCGTATGTTCGGCACCCCGATTCTTGGCGAGGAAGGCCTCAGACAAGCGGCGTCCGTATACGCCCAGTACGCCTGCAGGAGGCTCCAACGGCAGCACAGCCTGTGCACGCGGGTTTCAGTGTTCTGTGCCAGCAGTCCTTTCAGTAAGCATGATCAGTACTCATCAGTCTGCGGCAGTATCCTCCTGCAAGACCCGAGTGACGACCCGGTCATCATATCCGCGGCCGCCAGGCAGGCGCTCCACGGCAGAATCACCCCTTCGGTGCGTTATGTGCGGGCTGGTGTCATGCTCACCGGATTAGTTGATGCCGCGTCCTATGGCACTCTCCCCGCTTTGGGCGCGCAGACAGATCCTGGTCTGAGTGAGGTGTTCGAACAGGTCGCCAGAAGATTCGGCCCGGCCCACGTAGGCATCGGTTTCGCAGGCATCCGGGGAGACGGCAGGAACAACGACGGTACCGGAGCCGCATGGGCGATGCGGCGCGAGATGCTGTCATCGCGTTGTACCACGCGTTGGGACGAGATGCCGGTCGTGCGTGCCGACTGACAGACGGACTGCCGACTGGCAGACAGACTGATGCCGTGACACACCGCACTCCACAAACCGTCTATGCCAACAACACCCTCAGCGTCACCAGTTTGCGAAACCGTACAAACCAGTGACACAAACGAGAGACTTAGCGTAGATAGATTGTGAAGGAGCGCACTGTGGTGAGGTGCGCTGTGAGGAGGTATGGGCTGGTGTGGCTGAGGGTTGATTCTTGGTGCGAGTCAGCAATCAGCTGACGCGCGACGAACCACCTCGAGGCGGCGTATCCGCCAAGGCGATTGCGGCAGAGACATGAATTCCAGCGGCAGCAAGCACATCAGCGCATCCACGCAATGTGGATCCGGTTGTGATGATGTCATCCAGCAGAATCACCGTCCCGACACCCACGTCGCGGCAACCCATATCATGTAGACAACCATCATGCAACCGACCGCGCACACGGAACCGATCGCCCATGCGGTCATGACGCTGCTGCGCGCTGGACAGGCTGACCGACCGTCCCCCGTGGCGCGCGACTGTCAGCACATCGGCGACCACGGCATCGTACCCGTATTCCCCACATAGCAGACGACATACCGCATGCGACAACACAGTCATATGCGGTCTGCCGCGGGCCCGAACGGACCGTCCGGATGAAGGTACTGGGACAAGCGTCACCCGATGATCGCTGCCGACACCCGAAACACCCGAGGCAGCACCAATCCTGCCCAGCATCATATCGACGGCAGACGCAAGATACCGGGCGAACACAGTATCGCATTCCCGATCATCATGGTCCTTCCATGCAAGCACCGCCGACCTTGCACGACCCGAATACCGCGCACATGCAAGCGTACCGCCGGGAAGGCCCGGAAACTGCCGGGACGGCCACACAGTAAACAACGCCCGGCAATCGGCGCACAACACCGAATCGGGTTCACCGCACCCCGCACATCCGCGCGGCAGCACAACCATCGCGAACGGGGATGACAACAGGCGGGAAGCCAAATCACACAATCGCATGCATCCGACTGTATGCGAACGCCACGCGGCGATGCCAGCTCGCATGATGCATGTGGTCAGAAGTTACGACTGCGCTGCTCTCCAAAGCATCACATCACACAATGCCGCACGATGCACACGATGCCGCACAATACGCGCAATACGCAGCACAACATCACTGCATCAGACCATCATGATGCCCGCGCCGCATCACAGCGCGGTAAGCCACGCCAGGCGACACGACTAGGCTCATGCCCTTGACGGCACAAACACCTACCTGCATCCGGCAAAAGGCCACCGGTGATTCACGCAACCACAGGCAGACGGCGAATAAGCTCACCGCACACCTCAAGGGTCTCCTCCGGCCCCGTGACACGAATGGCAATCGTTCCGGCGTTGACAGCAGGGTAATCATTGCCGTCCGGATCCATACGGTCGCCGAGATAAATCATCTGCGACACGTCGATATGCAGCGCGGTCGCCAACTGCCGGACGGCATACGCCTTATCCACACCGCGCAGCGAAATATCAACGCTTGTGGACCCGCCGGATCGGACCGCCAAATCAGGCACATCGGCGCTGACAGCCTCGGCGAGCCGGTTCTTCTTCTCATTGGTCGGATCCCAGGATTCCTTCGCCGCAATCGGCGCGAGCTGCCCCAAGGCAGAGAAGGTAATCTGGCTGCCGCGGTCTTCTATGCGATCGCCCCACACGTGGTCTTCCCAAATGCCTTGTTCCTTGGCGTGTCGTTCCAGTGAACTGATAGCGGCCTGCCGCTCGGCGACGCTGAGATTATGCTCGTACACGCACTCCCACTGCGTGCCATCCCAGCGGTAGTAACGGGTTCCGCTGGTCGGCATCAAATGCATATTCGCTTTGCAGGCGCGATCGTCCAACATATCGAGAATCTGGCTGCGTACCAGGGCGAACCTGCCGCCGGTGACAATCGCCACCGGCAGACGGTGGGTCAGCGCGGTCAGGCAATCCGCGATTTGCGGGGAAATCGGTTTCTTCGATCTGGCGAGCGTACCGTCGAGGTCGAAGGCAATCGCTTTCGCTTCGGACGCCACTGCGTCGAGATCAAGCTGCTGCCATGCATGGATCGCTGTGGCGTTCATTGTTCCTCCTTGCCGAAATGCACCCTGCTATCCTAGCTCAATCCTTGCCTCGACATACAGTTGACGACATGCTGCGAGCACCTTGGCAATTACACGTATACCGCAACAGGCACGGCCGCGGAAGCCGTACCCCGATGTTCGGGGTGAGAATGCCCCGGTACCGGACGAAAAGCGGCATGTTTGACGATATGGTCGCATCCCAGTTGCGCCGGCTGCACGGAGCATGGCCTCAATTGGTGCAGCCCGTGCAGTTCGCCGTCGAGGACGTTCCGCCGTCCGATCCGGCACCCTGGCAGGCGGACCCGGATTTATGCTCCCAATGCTTCCCCGCCGGGCGCGGCACGCCAGCACGCATCGTCCTGTACCGCATGCCAATTCAGATGCATGCGCGCACCCGTATGGACCTGCAGTTCGCAATCCGCGACGAGCTGGTCAGCCGTCTCGCTGAGCTGTATGGCCGTAGACCTGAGGAAATCGACCCCGATTGGGGGCTTGATTAGCGAACGGTCAGTGCACGATGCGCTGGTCGTTCGCCGTCAGCACTTCACGGCTCTGTGGCTCCAACGATGATGCCGGCAGATATGCTGCCTGTGCCACCTTGCCTGAAGACAGCGAAGTCTGCGACAGTCTCGCGCCCCACACCATGTTCTTGCCTGCACGGCATGTGAGCATCTGGGTACCGGCGCCGATATCTTCGGGATCGACCGACACGCCTGTCGTGGCATCCACCTGAATCTTCTTGCTTCCCGTCGCCTTACCGGATGCATCGAAGCCACGCACCGTGACAGTCTGGTCATTGTCAGACAGATTGACCAGTTGCAGGCTCGCTGACGTTGATGACGGGATGACCAAGCCTGAGGCCTGTTGTCCCGACTCTCCGGGGACGAACGCGAAATCCGCCTGTCCGGAACCACTCTGGCTGACTGTCGCCTGTATGTTGATTTCGGATGTGGCGTCGGCGAATAAGCCCAGCGTACCGTCTGGGGCGTTGCCGAGATCGACCGCGGTGACCCTGTTGCCGGGTACGGTAACCGTTTTCGCCTCCACCCGACCTTCGTCGGTCACCCACGACAACGTCACTGTGGTGCTGCGCTGTGCGAAGACGAGGGCAGTCACAGCATCGCCTTTAACCACTCCGGGCATGGCCTGGGTGAGCGCCGCGGTCTGAAGCGGGAGAACGACATCCGATCCCTGCGGCTTCAACCCCTGCATGCGAATCACTTTCACGACGGACGAAATCGGTGTCTCCTTGCTGGACACGGTGACGTACACGCCCTGCTGTCCGGGCGCGGCAGCGGCGATATCAAGGGTCGCCTGACCGCCTGCGGCGACCGTCAACGTGCTGGACGTGGACAATGACAGCTTCCCCGCATGTTTCGTGCCGTATACGGTCACATCAAGTGACGTAGACTTCTGCGAAGGATTGGACACCACGAGCTGCTCGGTGACACCAGTCTGCGTTGCAGGCAGCAGGAATGTGTCACTCAGGGCGGTCGGCACGCATGAAGCGGCCGACATACCCTTCAAATCCCCCGATGTTGCCCACGACGCCATCGAGCCGATCACACCGGTCCCTGATTTCGCCTCAAGCAGTTTCGCATCAATGTATTGCGCGCTCTTCGTGACGTCGCCGGCGAGCGTCTTCACGTTCGCGGAATCCAGCAAATCGCTGTCGGACAGCTCGCCGGGCTGCGCATCGTCAGCAACCGGATAATCGTAGACATCGGCACCATACACGGAACCGAAGGCCGCATACAAGGCGGAAGACGCGATGTTGCCCGCGGTCGCCTGGTATTCGCTGTCCCCGAAATTCTCGTCATCAGCAAGCGTCATCTGCTGCGAACACAACAGCCCGTATTGCGTCTGGCTGACATGTTGCACGGTCGTCCCTGACGTAACCGAAGGCGAATCGACCAACCATCCGGCGGGCTCGAGCACAATCAATGCGGCAAACGCCGCAAGGATGACCACCATAGTCAGCAGAGCCACAAGGACGCGACGGACCGTCGACGCGGTGTGGCGGCCCGACCCGCCACGCTTACGATTGGATAGCTCCTGACTCATGCTTCATCCTCCTCGTCATCGCTCATCACCTTGGCGCCCGGACGAGGCAGGGCGACCAGACAGTATGCGGCGATGACAATACCCATGCTCCACAGCCATACGTAACGCCATCCGCGCGCCTGCAATCTGCGCTGCGCCGAGGTGTTGACGTGCTGAGTCGCGGTATCGGTTGCGCCGGCGACACGGTAGTAGGTGCCGCTATCCGCGCTGACGACGGTCTGCACGCCGTCGCACGCGGTGATATTAGCGATCAACTCCCCTGTCGCAGTCCGTGCAGCGCGGTTCGAGGTATTGGGAACCACGTAAATGCCGCCGAAGCCCAGCTGGCTGATCGCCGCGATGGCATCGTCATCAGAGCCTGACAACAACGCCGCGCTCGCCTGGGCGAGGGTCTGGTATGCGGCATCACGCTCCCCCGACACGAACTGGGCCCGCAACGCAGGCGAAGCGTCAATCAGGTCGCCTTTGCCGGTGCGCAATATCGAATAATTGACTGAATTGTCGGTCTGGGCCTGCAAGGCGAGCACGCGGTAATCGCTGTTCTTCGCCAGATAATCTGTGGCAACCATCGGCAATCCGCTCGTGCTGCCGCCGATATGCTGGCTGGGAGACACCAAAGCTGCGAAACCGCACCATGTGGCGGCAAAGGCCAGCATCACAATGACCAGCAGGGCACGTGCGGCACGGGTCAAGGCCGTCGTGCGACGGGATTGTTCAGGACTTGCATGAACAGCGCCTTCTTCGGCACCAAGAGACGTCTTCAACGGGCGGAAACGCTGTACAGCCCCTCCCGCGACCAAGCACAGGCAGGACAGGAACGCCACCATGACCAAGGCCATGCCCGGAAGCACGGAACCGGCCACCTGGCCGTCGGCGTCAACCGCGATGGCCACGCGGGACGATGCCAGACACAACACCGCTCCGCACACCGCGACCACCCACATCATACGCGACACTCTGAGCGCAAACGGCAGGAACAACGAGACGACAGCCAAGGCGGCCACGACGGCAAGCACCACAACCGAAGCGACGTGCAACGCGGTCTGCGGATCAAGCGAGCTTAAGTCGCCACTCCCGCTGACGCCGAAAGTCCTGCGGACCACATCGGTCAGACTCAACGCCGTCGGCGAGCCGTTCACACTGCGCACAGGTATCGCAATATCGCCGAACAGCTGCCGCCACATGCCCTGCGTGTCGTTATGGATGGCATTGAGCAGGGTCGGAGCAACGGCGAATCCCGCGGGGAACGGGATGAGCAGCAACATGGCACGATGCTTCGGCACCATCATGAGGAACACGATGAACGCGACGACCAAGGCAAGCAGCGTCTGCGGCTCTGACAGTACAACGACGACAAAGCACAAGGCCGCGCACGCCGCAGCCTGAATCGACGCCTTCGGCTTGATCGGGTCCTCGGTGTGGTACATACCCACGGCGCGGAACACGAAGGCGAATGCAGCGGGCAGGAAGACCATCATGGTCAGCATCGCGAGGTTCCCGGATTGGTACAGCCCCATCGCTGCGGCGAAGGAGACCCACATCAGCCCGCCGGCGATACGTACCGAGTCGGAACGGGTGAACACTCCCGCCAGCGCCCAGAACGACAATGCCGCGAGCGGCGCGGAAGCGCAGTACATGATGCTGACCGCCGTGGCGACATGCCCCAACGTGAACACGGAGGCGACCATGAGCACCAACAGCCACGGCGTCGGTGGTGCTGCGCGGCCGACACCGCCGCCGAACACCCATTGTGTTGTTGCGGAATCAACAAGTTGACGCCAATTTGCGCCGGTGGCCAACCATTGGTCCGAATACAGCGTGCCACCGGAGGCAAGGGAACGCACCAGCGACCATTGCGAGCCAATTAACAGGCACAGCACCACCACGGCCATGAGTATCGCCCCGGTCCACCGCCGGATCAGACGGGTGCGCAGATGCGCTTTGGCCAACGGGCTGAGCAAAATCACATGGCGTTGGCTGTCCAAGGCGCGTCGGCGGTCACGCCAGCGCGCAATCTGCTGTCGGTCAGCAACCAGTTGTTCCAGACGGGATTGGGATACTTTGCTCTGCCGGGCGACCAGACGACGAGCCTTGAGAGCGCGCGGGAAGGACACAAGCGCGGACCACGGCATCACGAGCTCGCACAGTGCATCATACGGTTTTTTCGCGAACAGTTTCGCCACGGCACGCCCGATCGCGGCGGGCAGGCTGCACAGCCACCAGACCAGCCACCACAGCATGCGGATATCCGTATACGCGTAGCGTTGTTCGGCGCGCATCCGCGCCATCGACGCATGCTGAGGTTCATCCTCATCGATGGGCATGCCCGAACGGGTACGGATGCCTTCGAATCTTGCACGCCGATGGGCGATGCGAGCACGGGGCACGACGACGACACGCCCACCGCTGAGACACACGCGACGGCAGAAATCCGCGGATTGCGCGAAGGTACCGAACCACGATGAGATGCCGTGGAGCATACGCAACGTATCGACGGGAACCAACGCGCCGGCGAGTGAGACGGCGAAGACATCCTGTCTGCCGTCGTACTGCTCTTGGTCGGGTTCACCATCCACGACCAGCGAATACAGGCGGTGGTGGCCGGCGTACTTGCCGACATCATGAAGGTTCTGCCCCAGCCAATCGAGCTGTTTGCCCCCCAGAATTGAAGCGGTCGGCGCGTTGTGCCATGTCTCAATCAGCGATTCAAGGCAGATATTGTCAGCCGGGCGGGAATCATCATGCAACATCCACAGGCCGCGGATTCCTGCATCGAGCCGTGCCGTCTCGACAGCCTCCGAAACGGCTTGTGCAAAGGATTTCGCAGCCGTAACCGGAACGATGCGCACGGACACCTGCTTGGTCTGCGGCAACCGCATCGCAGGTCCGGCAGGCATGGGAATCACCTCGAATGAGGTCTGGAGGGGTTGTGCCAGCGTTCCCGTGCAATCAGCGATGACCACGACCCCCGGCAGCACGCTCTGTGCCAGCACGGCGGACAGGGTGGATGGGAAAAACCTCCTGTCTTCCTCGACGGTGATCACCGCCGCCACGGAGTCGTCAACGTCCTGGCTGTGCGTGTATGTGCGCGACGCCAAGACATCTCCCACCAACTGTTCGATGCCGCTGCCTGTCAAATCCATAGTTCCAGTGTACGCAAGGGGGTGAGAGCGTCACGCCCGACGACGTTCCTTCTTGTAGCGGCGACGCTCCCGCTCGCTCATTCCTCCCCAGATGCCGAACCGTTCATCATGGTCGACAGCCCAGTCGAGACACTGTTCACGTACTTCGCACAATTCGCATACCTGTTTGGCGTCGCGTGTCGAACCGCCTTTTTCAGGAAAGAACACCTCGGGGTCGGTTTGCGAGCATAAGGCCCTGTTGCGCCACGACAGCCCGTCATCTTCGTCAAAAATCCCCCAGGTCCCATGCAGCGAGCGCGAACCGGCGGCACCATTACCGTCGTGATCCCGTGACTCACCCCACATATCTCCTCCTTGGTATATCGAGTATCACTGCCTTCCAGCATATACACAGAACCGCCGATGCTTCAAGCTTTATGCACCCTTGCTGCCCATTTCGTGGGCATGGCGAAGGCATTCTGCGTCGTCTAGACGGGGCCCGCAACCCGGCGTCACGGCTGATTGAAGAGCCGTTGGGGTGCAATGTCGGGGGAATAGTGTGAATATGAAACCTTTCATCATCGTGATGGTCTACAATGACTTGGTCTAGAAGAACAAATCATCCAAGTTCGGCCAAGGCTGACGGCTCATAGGAAGGTTCCAAGCGTGACATCCCATCGCAGCAACCCCAAGCTTCCCAATCTCAATGGTTGGAATCAGCCCAAGCCCCGCCACAGCCTCGGGTACCGCACCCGGCACCAGGCTCGTTCCGTGGTCGTCAGCGTCGTTGCGGCGGCCTTGGTATTCGTCGGCAGCGCCGCCGCAATGACGTGGTACGACATCAACCATGTCATTGACGACAACACCATCAGCATCATCCCGCAGAAGTCAGGGTCCACGCAGAATACCGTCGTCGACCCCAACGCCGGCCAGACCATCAATATCCTGCTGCTTGGGCAGGATACGCGCAGCGGCGAAGAGAACAAGGCGTTGGGCGGTCCGGGCGAGGCGGAGAACCATCAGTCGGACACCGCAATGGTGTTGCAGATCAGCGCCGACCGCTCATACATCAACCTGGTGTCCATCCCGCGCGATTCCATCGTGAACGCCCCCAGCTGCCAGACCAGCAAGGGCACGATTGCGGCTCGCTATGACGTGATGTTCAATTCGATTTTCGCCAACGCGTATGCGAAAGGCGGCGACTTGGCCTCCGCCGGCAGCTGCACCATGGCCGCGGTCAATTCGCTGACCGGACTGGACATTGAAAACTTCGTGGTTGTTGACTTCGCCGGCATGAGGGACATGGTCGATGCGCTCGGCGGCGTCGACCTGTGCATCCCCGTCGCCACGAAAGATGCGACCACCGGTGTCAATCTTCAGCCCGGCATGCAGCATCTCGACGGCACGACGGCGACCGAATACGCCCGCATGCGCCATGGGACCGGCACCGACGGCTCGGATATCATGCGTACGACACGCCAGCAGTACCTGGTCAAGGAAATCATCAAGGAAGCGCTTTCCAAGAACCTGTTCACGCAGAGTTCGCAGCTGTATCAACTGGCCAAAACTGCGCTCAAGTCCCTGAGCATCAGTTCCGGGCTGGCCCACGCATCCACGCTGGTGGGCTTGGCCATGAGCCTGAAGGATCTCGACCCGACCCACCTGTACATGCAGACGATTCCGGTGACCTCGTGGTCCAAGGACATCAACCGCGTCGTCTGGGCTTCGAACGCTGACGACGTGTGGGAGAAGCTGCGCAAGGAGGTGCCGCTGACACAAGCCGACGACACCACGTCCGAGACTTCTTCCGATTCGTCTGCCTCCCCCAGCAGCTCGGACACCCCAAGCGCCTCCGACTCGGCATCCGCATCCGCAACGCCGACTGAGACCGTCGACCCGAAGACCGGCCTGATCACCCGCGCCGACGGCACGCTGATCGACCCGAACACCGGCGGCATCGTCAACAAGAAGAACGGCACCATCACCGACCCGACGACAGGACAGTATCTAGGCATCGCCGACCGGTACCTCAATGCGACGGTATGTGCGGTTAATGCGCAGGAATGACGGAAATCCGTGATAATACGTCCGCGCTGAGTAAAAGTAGCACCGTATTCGCACAGGAGGTCGTATGTCACAAGGATCATCGCAGTGGGAGGCTGGCGGCAGCCAACCGCCGAGCTTCTTGCCTGCGGGGACCCCGAAACACCGAGTCCGCACCCCGTCCGCCCCGGCGCAGCCGGCTACAGGACAAGTCGTACCTCCAAGTTTCTCTCCGGCACAAGGACGTACCTCTGGTTCGCGTGCGGCATCATCCGCACCACGAGCAGGCGCCGCACAGTCCGTTCGGCAATCCGCACGCGTATCCGGCGGATCGTCCCGCAACGCCACGAACAACGACCATGTGACGGAACCCAGCGCCAACGATATCCGGCGTCCTTCCAGTTCACGGGGCCCTTCCGGCCCGACACGACCCCGTCGTCACATCAGTGTGGGCCGTGTGTTCTCCAGGTTCATTGTCGTACTGTTGGTCGCCGTCATCGTCGCAGGAATCGCGGCCTACAACTGGGTCAACAGCAATCTCAGCAAATCCGCGTGGCTGAGTGATATGTCCAGTGGACAGGCGACGTCGTGGCTTATTCTCGGCTCCGACGAGCGCGACGGCTCAATCAACGAATCCTCTGGAGATGTCCCCGGAACCCGCACCGATACGATTCTCGTACTGACCAAACCGAAAAGCGGGCCGAGCTCGCTGATCTCCATCCCCCGCGATTCACTCGTGAAGGTCGATGACAAGTCCATGAAAATCAACGCCGTATACGAGCTATACGGCAAGAAGAGTCTGGTTGGCGCAGTCGAAAACATCACCGGACAGAAAATCGACCATGTCGCCATGGTGAAATTCGGTGGCGTGCAGGACGTGGTCAACGCCTTGGGCGGTGTGGAACTATGCTATGACAGCACAGTCAACGACGCGAATTCCGGGCTCGTATGGCAAGCAGGATGCCATGTCGCAGACGGTGGGACCGCGCTGGCGTTCTCACGTATGCGCTACTCCGACCCACAGGGCGATTTCGGCCGTGCCGCGCGGCAGCGGCAAGTCATCGCCGCGATTATGAAAAAAGCCACATCGCGAAGCACGCTGACCAGTTTCTCGACCACGTCGAAGGTTGCGAAAACAGCCTTGGCCTCGGTAAGCGTGGATGACAAGACGACGCCGACCACCCTGCTGGCCATGGTGATGGCGTTCCGCAGCGCCTCGAGTTCCAAGGGCATATCAGGCAGTGTCTACTGGACCGATCAGGGATATTATGTGGCCGGCGTCGGATCGTGCGTACTGCTTGACGATGACAAGAATCTGCAACTGTTCAGCGAACTGGCGGCTGGCACTCACGCTTCGGGCAGTGTCGGGACGCTTGCCGAGGCCTCCTGACAGGGGTTCGAGCCGCGTATCGTCGGCGTTCCTCTTTGACGTATAAGGCCTTCACACAGGAACGTGTGAAGGCCTCTCCCCCTTGCGGGGTCACTCGCGCACTCGGGCACACACGCAATCTCGGGCATTCGGGCAACTCGCGCACCATCGCGCACTATCGCCCAATTGAAGAGCGCCGGTGAACAGCGTTATCGCATTGGCTCGTGCCGTCATCATCTTTCGTCCACATTTCCCCGGGCGTCTAGACGACACGCCGATTGCACCTTCATACTGTCGATATGACTTTGGGTTCTCGATCATCAACGCATATTCCGCAGCAATCAGCTCGGCCGCGTCAGCGACACCGACTTGTGCTACGGGGTAATCAGCGACGGCAGACGCACCGTCGTGCATCTGTGCTGCACCATCGCCGGATCCTCATCGCATGCAGCGCCCTGGCGCCGGCCGCCACGCAATGCACGATGGCGATCATCATGGGGCTGGAAGGACGCTGGATGTTCATTCCTATGGCAATCCCGGGGTTGATAGGTTGTCTTGCCTCCGCCATATTGGCGATTGGCGGACGCAATGCGGACGAACACGGCGATATCGACACGCAGACGCATGCCTCCGACGATGCTTGCGTGACTGCCCGGTCTTCGCTCGAATTCCCGACAGGAAACGGCGCTCCCCCGCCCTCCGAACTCGATACGCCCGAACCGTTGGAAAGGCTGCTGGGACTCGACCATGACCCGATGTTGTGGCGTACCATCGTGCGCACATGGGCGCAAGGGTTGGATTCATCCAGTCCCGGTTCACGCGGCTGGCAGTCGCATGGCCCGGCCGCCCAAAATCATGCCCGACACAGGCGTGATTCACCGCATCTCGACGTGCCAATCGGCACATGCGAAACGGGGGTATTCACACTGGACATCGCCAGACAGGGTCCGCATGCGCTAGTCGCCGGCACCACCGGTTCCGGAAAATCCGTGGCCTTGCTGGTCTGGTGCCTCGCGCTTGCGACGAGGAATCCGCCCAGCCGAGTGAACTTCGTGTTCATGGATTTCAAAGGCGGTGCCACATTCCAAGGGCTTGCCGACCTACCGCATTGTGTGGGCAATGTCTGCGACCTCGATCTGGCCCACGCGGCCAGGGCGTTGCTCGCGCTGGAGCGTGAGCTGCGGCGGCGCGAACGGCTTGTCGCTTCACAGGGTTGTTCCAGCCTCGCCGAGCTTGACAATCCACCACCCGCACTGGTCATTGTCATCGACGAGTTCCACGCGATACGTTCGTTGCTGCCCGATTATCTGGAACGGCTGACCCGTGTGACCTCACTGGGCAGGTCGCTGGGTATGCATCTGATCGCCTGCACGCAAAACCCGCTCGGCCAGGTCAGTGCCGAAATGAAAGCCAATATGCGGCTGCACCTGTGTCTGCGCGTCAACGACGCCATGCAATCGCGCGAGCTGCTCGATTCCCCGGTCGCACAGGCCATCAGTCCGTCGTGCCCGGGAGGGGCCTATCTGTACGATGGCGAGGCGTTGCAATCATTGAGGTGCACGACCCCTGTAGATTCCCGACGTCTGATTCGTCATATCGCCACCGCGGGGCTGTTCCTGTCGCCGACGCCCACGCCCATGCTGTTCACGCCTCCGCTGCCGGAGCACCTTGACCGCATGCCAGACAATCTGGCAGTTGCCGACCATGGCAACGGAAGTATGCAAACCGAGCGCCCCGACCGGGTGATCATCGGTATCAAGGACGACGGGGTCGTCTGGCACCCGGCATCCATTGACGTGTCGTTGGGCAATATCGCGATTATCGGCAGGCCTCGGAGCGGAAAGAGCAGTCTGCTCGATGTGCTGTGCGAGCAGTCGCGGATGATCGGCATCCACGTCACCTGGTGGGCGGTCGGCGCCGACGGTGCGCGGCGCGAACAGCGATTCGCCGCGTTGAAGCCGTCTCGGGGGCCGGCACGCGAACTCATCGTTGTCGACGACGCCGACGAACTCGCCGATCCGCTGTCCACCGACCCATATGCCGACCGATTCCGACGGGCGCTGCAATCACCCGATGTCACCGTCGCCTTCGCCGCGGGGTCCCTGCGCCATATCAGGGTCCCGCAGGATGCGCCGACACGCGTGGTCTTCCCTACCGGCGATCGCGTGCATGATCTCGGGCTGGGCATTCCCGCCCCCGTGCTCGCTTGTATGCAGCGGCGTGATTTCACCACCGCCGGTCGCGCGGTGGTACTTGACGGGCCGAGTGCAAGACCTGTACAATGTTTGCGCTATCAAGTAGAATGTTTGCGTTATCAATCTCCACACGACGATGACATTTCTCTGGGCCAAACCTCTTGAAAAGTCCTCGATTTCGTGATTATCTGGTAGTGGACTTGATTAAGACATGAAGGAAGGCAACAAGCAATGAGCAGTGCTTATGATTGGCGGGCAAAGGCCGCATGCCGCGACAAGGATCCGGAACTGTTCTTCCCTGTCGGCAACACCGGTGCGGCCTATCAGCAGATTGAGGAGGCGAAAGCCGTCTGCCGTACCTGCAAGGTCATCGACGCGTGCCTCAAATGCGCGCTTGACACCAACCAGGATTACGGTGTGTGGGGCGGTTTGAGCGAGGAT
The DNA here is from genome assembly GCA_000771265.1 of Bifidobacterium thermophilum DSM 20210. GTDB lineage: Bacteria > Actinomycetota > Actinomycetes > Actinomycetales > Bifidobacteriaceae > Bifidobacterium > Bifidobacterium thermophilum. Next base: position 65,442 of record JDUB01000010.1, on the reverse strand, counting down.
GAGCGTCGCGCGTTGAAGCGCCGCGCAATGCGCGCACGTCGTTCGCAAAATATGCAGATGCAGATCTGATTGCCGCGGGCAGCCCGTCTTATTCGCAGTGGGGCCGGTCATCGATTCGGATGGCCGGCCCCACTGCGATTCTGCGGCGTGCTGTCTGCGGTATCTGTACTCTATGGTATTTTCCGAGCCTATCTCACCTATGTATGCGAGCCGGGCCCTGATAGCGGAACCCAGGATCAGAACACCAAAGCGTCAGGAAGCAAAAACGCCAACGTACCGTAGTGTCAATTCTGCTCGGCTTGGGCAGCCCTGAGATTGATGCTCACAATGACCTTGGTGCCACCCTGCTCGCCCGGCTCCCAGTGGACGCTGCCGGCGAAGTCGTTGGTGACAAAGGTATTGATGATCTGCGTGCCGAGCCCGGACCCCGAGGATTTCGCCATCCCGTGTTCCTCCTCGGCTTCAATGCCAGAACCGTCATCTTCAACCGCGATATCAAGATGCGTGCCCGTCCGCTTCGCGCGAATCAGGATATGCCCCTGCTGGCGGCCCTCGAACCCGTGCTCCACCGCGTTGGTGACCAGTTCGGTCAGCACTAGGGACAGCGGAGTCGCGTCCTGCGCGGGCATGAGCCCGAACGAACCGTCGAAATCGATGTCGATACGCTGATCGCTCATGGTTGCCAGATCGACGCTCATCTTCAACAGCTTCGAAATCACCTTGTCGAAGTCGACCATTTCGTCCGCGGTCTGGCTGAGGCCTTCGTGAACCATGGCGATAGTCTGCACACGGCGTTGTGCCTCTGCAAGTTCCTTCTTGACTTCCTGCGACTGAGTCTTGCGCGCCTGTAGCCTGAGCAGCGCGGAGATGGATTGCAGATTGTTCTTCACCCGGTGATGGATTTCGGAGATCGTCGCATCCTTGGTCTGCAGTTCGACATCCCGGCGACGCAGCTCGGTGACATCGCGGCACAGCACGATGGCGCCCGTCCGGCCGTTTGCGTCGTACAGCGGCAGAGACCGCATGGACACCGCGGAACGATTGGCTTCGAGCTCAGAATCGACCGCCGCTTTGCCGCTCAAAACCAGCGGCAGGCTTTCAGGGAACGTGTCGTTCGTATGCAGCAGCTGCGTGCCGACTTCGCTCAGATACTGGCCCTGCATGGTGGACAGCGAGCCGAGACGACGGAAACAGCTCACCGCATTCGGAGCGGCGTACCGCACGATGCCGTCGACGGTGAGGATGATGAATCCGTCGGCGACACGGGCGTTGTGCCGCTGGTTCATCACTGGATCATGATACGGGAACTGCCCGCGCGGAATCATCTCATAGAGCTGCTTGCCGGCGTTGATGCTTTCGGACTCATAGCGGCCGTTGGATTCGCGTGTCGCCATATTGGTCTCACGCACCACCAGTCCCAAGGTCTTGCCCTCATGACGGACCGGGGCATACACATTGCACACCGTCGATTTGCCGATGCTGCGCATCACAGTCGAGCGGAAAATCGACGTCGCATGCATCGCAGCGTCCAACTCGCCGTCAAGCTCACGGTCGACTTCCTTGCCGACAACATCCTCGCTGCGCAAGGTCATCACCGTGGATGGACGGCACTGGTCGGCGACGACATAGCGGCCGTCCGGCATCGGTAATATCAGCAGCAGGTCGGCGAAACTCAGGTCGGCGATAACCTGCCAATCAGTGACGAGCTGGTGAAGCCATTCGCGATCGGCGTCGGTGAAGTCCGGGCGCATCGCAAGGATTTGCGTGAATACTGCCATGCTCCCATAATACGCACCATGCGCGTCCCGGCGGTGTCAGATTGACAAATACTTCGCTTACGGTAACGTAGGTTACGTTAGCGTAACCGAGGATGTGAGGCAGATGACAACACCAGAGGAAGCCGCCATCGAAACGAATCAGTCGCAGCAGCGCGATACGGTCGCGCAGGCCAGGCAACGCGAAATGCGCGCGAAAGCAAAGGCGATCCGCGTCAAGGCGCAGGCGAAGGCGGACCGCATCCGCAGCAAAGCGGACGCAAAGGCCGAACACAAGCTCGCCAAAGCCGAGGCGAAGGCCGCCAAACTCGAAGGAGTCAGCGTTCCGCAAATCGCGAAGAAGGTGCGCCTGGACGTCCATGGCAGGCCGAAACCGCTGATGCGAGGCTGGCTGCACGCCTTCGCCTCCCCGCTGTCCTTGGCTGCCGGGATCGTCCTGATCTGTCTGGCGCACGGCACCGGCCTGAAATGGGCGTGCGCCGTCTTCATGACCTGCTCGCTCGTGCTGTTCACGAATTCGGCGGTCTACCATCTGGGCGACTGGTCCCCCAAAGTCACCAACGTGCTCAGACGCATCGACCACGTCAACATCTTCCTGCTCATCGCCGGCACCTACACCCCGGTGTCCTTCGCCTTGCAGCCGCGCGTGCGTGACATCATCATCGTGAGCATGTGGGTGTGCACGGCGATTGTCATGATCATCCATGTCATCTGGATCAACGCGCCACGTTGGCTGTACGTGCTCGTATACATCATCTTCGGAGTCTCCGGGGTCGCTTACATGGGCTTGTTCTGGATTTCCCCGGCAGCAGGGCCGGCAGTCGTAGTGCTTATCGCTTCCGGCGGCTTGTGCTACATTCTCGGCGCGATTGTGTACGCCCTGCGCAAACCGGACCCATGGCCGAAGGTCTTCGGATTCCATGAAATCTTCCATCTCGGCACCATCGCCGGGTATGCCTGCCATATGGTGGCGATTTACATGGTGATTTGCAATCTCAGATGAACGCGGCCGGCTGGCTCACACTCCACGCTCCTATGAACGTCTTGCGGCGTTCCGGTGCATGCGCGAGGCTTCCTTACCCGACACTTCTTTACCCGACGCACACCCGACTACGCATCTGACAGAACGTGAGATTGAGCCGCATCAAGTCCACGTAGTATGGTTGTGGCCCGGCATACGCAAGCGCATATGCCGGGCCACAACCATATTCCGCATTCATCGGGTGAGACGTCCACCAGGACAACACACCATGAAATATCAAGCCTTCAGCGGCTCCGCGTTCTTGATGGTCACGGAAATCTGACGGCCAGTCGGCGTCGAGTACGACACCGTGTCACCGGTCTTCGCACCCATGATCGCGGCTCCGATCGGCGATTCCGGGCTGATGACGTCATAATCGGTGGCGACGGCGATATCACGGGAGCCGAGCACGTACGTCAATTCCTTGCCGGCAAGCTCAAGGGTCACCACTGAGCCGTTGCCGACCGTACCCGCCTTCGGCGCCTTCAGGATCTTCGCATTGCGCAGCTTGACCGTCAGCTCGTTGATACGGCCCTCGTTCTTGCCCTGCTCCTCGCGGGCCGCTTGATACCCGCCGTTTTCGGACAAATCGCCTTCCGCACGCGCCGCGGCGATACGTTCGGTGATTTCGTCACGATACTGGCCCTCGCGGTACTCGAGCTCTTGCTTCATCTTGTCGTATGCTTCCTGCGTGAGCAGGATCGTCTTCTCTTCCTCGGCCATTGTTACCTCCTGACCTTGATGGATCGCGCCGCCCGCGAACACGTGCGAGACGGCCATGTCATGAAAAAGCGCCGGCGACCACCGGCGCCTGAAAAGGATGCGTGTCAGCGCGTCGAGATGATGTCGATGACGAACACGAGGGTGTCCTCTCCCCCGATGCCCGCCTGCGGAACACCCTGCGAGCCATACCCGTAGGATGGCGGAATCGACACCACGAGACGGGAACCGACATTATGGCCGGGAACCGTCATATCCCATCCGCGAATCACCTGGCCGACGCCGATACCGAAACTCGCCGGCTGATGGCGCTCAAAACTCGAGTCGAACGGGGTGTCCTTACCCCAGACCACACCATGATAATTGACCGTCACCGTGTCGCCACGGCGGACCATCGGGCCGTCGCCTTCCACGATTTCGATTGACTTGAGCCCGACCGGCGGTTTATCCGTCGGGAAAGCGATTGCCGGTGTGGCGCCGAACTCAGCGTTGACCTCGGGCATGTTGCTGACCATGCTTGCCTCCTTGATGACGTATCTGTGCATTCCACCGCCCCCGTTTGACACGGGTCGCCGGCGTAATGCCACTGAAACAATGTCACTTAGATTAGCACGCTTCGTGACGCTTCGCAGGGCATGACCGCCGGTACGAGGTCACTGGTCAGCATTCGACGACATTCACCGCAAGCCCGCCTTTTGCAGTTTCCTTGTATTTGGCCATCATGTCCTCGCCGGTCTGCTTCATCGTGCGGATCGCCTGGTCAAGGGTGACGATATGCGAGCCATTGCCGAGCATGGCGATACGAACCGCGTTGATTGCCGTATTCGCTGCCACGGCGTTGCGCTCAATGCAGGGGATCTGTACCAATCCGCGAACCGGGTCGCAGGTCAGGCCGAGATTATGTTCAATGCCGATTTCCGCGGCGTTCTCTACCTGCTGGACGGTCCCGCCGATTACCTCGCATAATCCCGCGGCGGCCATCGAACACGCTGAGCCGACCTCACCTTGGCAGCCGACTTCGGCGCCCGAAATCGACGCGTTGCGTTTGAACAGGTACCCAATCGCCCCTGCAGTGAGCAGGAAGCGGACGACGCCGTCCTCGTCGGCGCCATCGACGAAATGCCAGTAATACTCCAGCACCGCGGGGATGATGCCTGCGGACCCGTTGGTCGGTGCGGTGACCACTCTGCCGCCGCCGGCGTTTTCTTCGCTGACAGCGAGCGCGAAGAGGTTCACCCATGCCGCATCCGAGGATTCCAGGACGACATCGATGCGATGGTGGCTGCGCCGCAGCACATCGCCTGTGGACATCAGCAGTCGGTACATGCCGGCTGCGCGACGGGGCACGTCAAGACCGCCGGGCAACACCGGCTCGTCACTGCTGCATCCGGCTTGCACACACTGCCCCATAGCTTCCCAGACCGCGAGCAGCCGGGCGCGCACATCGGCAGCCGGGCGTACGGCGGTTTCGTTCGCCCAGATGATGTCGGAAATCCGTTTATGCTCCCGCTGGCACAAAGTCACCAGCTCGGTGCAGGTGTCGAAATGGTATGGGGCCTTGTCCGGGAATCTGGTGGTCTCTTGTTCATCCGCATCGGCGAATGCCGTGTGTTCAGGCGGACGGTCATGAATACCGATCAGCGTGTCTTCCGGGCTGCCTTGTGCGATGAATCCGCCGCCGATCGAATACCACACCTGTTCGTCCAGCAGATTGCCTTCCCTATCGAATGCTTGGAATCGCATACCGTTGGGATGCGCGGCGAGACGCTGCCACTTTTCGAAGACGATGTCACTGTCCGGGTCGAAAACGATGCGCCTGCCGCCGGGCAGGTCAAGACGCCGGCTGCGAGCGCATTCCTCACGGGCTTGGAGCAGATGCGCGGTGTCGACCGTATCGGGCATGCTGCCTTCAAGCCCGGCGATGATTGCGCGGTCAGTTCCGTGGCCGAGGCCGGTCAAGGACAGCGAACCGTACAGGACTGTCCTGACGCGGGCGACCTGGTGCAGGATTCCCGAACCACGTAGCGAACGAGCGAATCGGCATGCGGCCTTCATAGGACCGACCGTGTGCGATGAGCTTGGGCCCACTCCGATGGAGAACATGTCAAGCACGCTGAACAAGCCGTCACCTCCGAATTCGATATCGCAATGCGGGTAGGCATCCGCATCGGCGTCTTTGCACACCCCCGCCGACGGGAGTCCGTCGACGGGCAGGTCGATCCGTCAAGCGGGGTTGCTGGGCGGACTCAACCCGTGTATTCGCTCAATAGAGTAGCGCGGCCATATGTACGACGAAAAACACGCCGAACGCTGCGAACAATATGGTGCAGGCGAACAGGCCCCACACCCAGGTGCGCAATGTGGCGAGACGTTCGCCGAAAGCGGATGCGCAGAAGAATGACGCCAGTCCTACGGCGGCGCAATTGAATGCGATGGATCCCAGCTGCGCCCCCGCCAACGCGGCATGGCCGAGCGGGACGATAATCGAGTTCAGTACGGCGGCGAACACGAAATACCCCCACACGCCGAACAACACGAGGCCGAAGAGGGCGGCAATCACCGGACGCCACGCCTGCGGCGCTTTCTTCGAGACTTTGCCTGCCGCCCACAACGCCGCGAATCCGACCGTATAGGCGAACACGACCGACAGCAGCCCGGCGATCGCGGACCATGGCACGAGCGCCAACGAATGGTAGGACATGCCGGTGTACAGCGGCGCGCAGAGTATCTCTCCCAAGCACAGCGCCAGCGCTACGATGACCGCCTGGGCGAAGATGAGCGGGACTCGACGGTTGCCGTCGCGGATTGGAGTGTTCGTCTGCTTGACCATGATGTTCCTTTGCATGTATCTGTTCTGAGCGGGTGGCATGGTTTGATGTTGCTTGGTCTCGCTCTGTGGTGATTGATTGTTCTCGACTGTGCTTGACTTGTCTTGACTGCTGATGGGCTGTTGCCGACTGCTGATGTTGCGGCAGTTTCAGCTCCTCGAGCGCGGCCGTCCTCCTCCAACTCCCCTGCCTGGTCGGGCGGCGTTCCATGTTTCGACGGTCTGACGCTTCCAGCCTTGTGTTCTGCCGATTGTGGCATCAGGCTCCGGCAGACGATATGCACTCGCTGCCGCCGTGCTGATACCGAGCAGCTGCGCCACTTCAGTAACGGACAGATATCGCTCAGTCATATTCGCTCCTCTGTGCGACTACCGTGTCGTACAAGACGCCGGTAGCCGTGCTGAAATTGCCTTATGGACGGTAATCTACCATCGCATGCGACCCTGCAGTCGCACACCGGCCGGATATCTCGTGATTGAAGCCGCAGGCCGGGCATATCCGCCTGTCATGTAACCGAATGATGGCACAACGCCGTTATTGCTACGTCATGTCGCGTGGCTTCATCGAGCAGCATGTCAGTAAGAAAGCCAGGAAACGCACGGAACCCGCCGTTACCGACGGGTTCCGTTGGTCTGTGCCCCCTGCGGGACTCGAACCCGCAAGCCAATGGCGATGGATTTTAAGTCCACTGCGTCTACCAATTCCGCCAAGGGGGCAACTGTTCCATGCTAGCATGCAGGCAGACCGGGCGCGGCTGAGACACGCGTTTCGCGTCTTGCCACGCCAGGCATCGGCGACGGTGGCACGCCGTTCAGTGCGAGGCGAGCAGACGACGACCGTAATCGAGCACGATGCCGTCGAGCAGACCATGTTCGCTGGCCACGAACGAATCGATCGCCGTGCCATGATCCTCAAGCGCCGCCTGCGACACGCGGGCGAGCACCCGGCTCCACACCAGCGCACCACCGCCGACCACATCAATCCTGCCCGGGTGAATGGTCTTGTATGTCCGACGCTCCTCGCGCGTCATCCGCAGGAATCGGTCATCGACAGCAACCGCATCCTTAATCGACAGTCGGTAACCGTCAACAGCGGAATGATCGTACTCCTTCAGCCCCATGGCAAGTGCGGTCATTGTGGTCACAGTGCCCGACACGCCGATGATGGTACGGGTCTTCCCGGCCGGGACCGTGCGGAAGGCCTCATCGATATGCTCGTCGATGTCGACGACAGCCTCATCGATCTCCTGCTGGCTCGGCGGATCGGTGTGCAAATGCCGTTCGGTCATGCGCACCGAACCGATATTCATCGAGAATGCCGCCTGAACATCGGTTTCGGTCTGCTCGTCTCCCCCGCCGAGCACCAGTTCGGTGGATCCACCGCCCAAATCGACCACCAGATATGGCGGCTCCAGCTCGCCGCGCGGAACGACACTCGTCGCCCCGAGGAAACTCAACGCGGCTTCTTCGGTACCGGGAATGACTTCCGGACGAACACCGAGGATACGCTGGATCTCATCCTCGAATTCCGCACGATTTTCCGCGTCTCGGGTCGCGGACGTGGCGACGAACCGAAGCCCGTCCACCGGATGCTCCGCCAGAATCTGCGCGAACTCATGCGCCGCCGCATATACACGCTCAAGTGCCTCATCGGCGAAACGATGCGTTTTGTCCACATCCTGTCCAAGCCTGACGACCCGCAGGACGCGCGGGACGATATCCTCGTACCCATTGGCGTCGACACGCGAAATCTTCAGGCGGATGGAATTGGTGCCGCAATCGATGCCGGCAACCGTTACGGACTTCCCCGTACCGCCGTGTTGTTGCGATGCAAGCTGTGTCATACTGTTTCCTTTCCCTGTGCGCCGACCAATACCCTGTCGGCGGATGCGACTTTAATTCGTTGCCGCGCTCGGCATTATCGTTCCTGCGATAATCGCCCGATCTGCTCATCATCGACTACCGTAGTGCACCGGCAGACCGTAGGACTGAATTCGTCGCGGATGCGGTCGAGCGTCATATCGCCGATCGGGTTGGCGCCATGCCCCATCACCAGTGTCTGGGCGAGCAACGCATGCAGACATTTCACGCGTGTGGGCATGCCGCCGGCGCTGATGCCCGCGATATGCTCCTCGCTGTCCCCAAGCCGTACCGCGAGCTCGTGGCGGAAGGTGAGATACCGCCGATGCGCAAGACCGTATGCCTGGGACAGTTCGGCGTCTTCTTCCAGCCGCTCGTTGAGCTGCTTCATTACGCCTGTGGCTTCGACATGAGAGACCGCTTTGACCGCCTCGGGACTGGTCAGATAGCAGGTCGTCGGGAACGGGATGCCGCCGGGCAACAATGGCCGGGTCAGCACCGCCAGCGGACGGCCGCACACGCAACGAGCGCCGACCGCGACCATGCCGCGCGGAAATCGGCCAAGCTGCACGTTAACCGTCGCGATGTCCTTGGCTGTCGGCGGCTGCGCCATGAGGCGGTCAAGCAGCGCGCGAGCCTCCTGCTCAAGCTGCTCTCGCTCGAGCTGTTGCGTTGGGGTTGCACTCGCCGGTGTCATCGGATGATGTTCCTCCTGTGGTGTGTGTTGCGGTTGTGATGTGGTTTCGTGATGTCGTAGTACGTCCATGGTGTGTTGTCATGAGCCGGCGGCGTGCAAGTCCGGGCATCGGCGGGATTGGACCCTGCTTCCGGTCTGCCATCTGTCGGCCCCCTTTACTGGGATGCCGACGGCGAAGACGAATCGGATGCGCTCGCCGAAGGCGAAGAGCTGGCGCTTGAGCCCGAGCTTGGCGTCGAACCCGATTCGCTGCCAGAAGAGCCATTCCCGTTCGACGGAGACGATGACGACGAGGACGATGACGAGGATCTCGACGGGGTGTCCGCCTGCTGGAACGCGTAAGCGAGTTCCTTGTACCACGGCAGCGTCGTCTGCTCATCCTGCGCGCTTGAGGTGCCGCTGCTCTTCGAAGTAGTCGAACCGGTGACCGCCTCGGGATGCTCGACCCTGACTGAAACCTCCCCCGGGAACACGAATCCGAGACGTTCGCGCGCCTGAGCGGTGACATACGCCTTGTCGTCCCAACGAGCGATATCGTTCTCCAAATCCTGCTTCTGCGCTTCGAGCGTGGCTTCCTGCTTTTTCAAACCATTGAGTTCGGAGAGGTTCAACGCGTAATCATGAAAAGTTGACACCAGCTGCATCAGGCCGATAATCACGATGATCACCGCGATAAAGAACGAGACCGGTCCGCGGTTCCCGCGTGTCTTGGCGGTCTGCTGAGTGCGCTGACGCGCCGGTTTTCGCGAACTGGTTGTCATACTAACGAAAATACCCGCCGCATTCGACTTGCGAACACGACGGGTATTGCGTAATGCGCGGCACGTCTAGGGACATGCCGTCAGCACACTGCCGGTGAGGCTAGGCTCACTTGGCGATGTACTTCTTGCAGGCCTTGAAGGCGCTGTAGCCGGCGTACTGGGCTTCGGAACCGAGCTCGTCCTCGATCTCCAGCAGGCGGTTGTACTTGGCGATACGCTCGCCACGGGCCGGGGCACCGGTCTTGATCTGGCGGGTGTTCTTGGCGACCGCGAGATCGGCGATGGTGGTGTCGGAGGTCTCACCGGAGCGGTGGGACACCATGGAGGTGTAGCCGTTCGCGGTGGCCAGCTCGATGGCGTCGAGGGTCTCGGTGACGGAGCCGATCTGGTTGAGCTTGACGAGCAGGGAGTTCGCCGCACCCATGTCGATGGCCTTCTGCAGACGAGCCGGGTTGGTCACGAGCAGGTCGTCGCCGACGAACTGCAGGCGATCGCCCAGGCGCTTGGTGATGGCCGCCCAGTCGTCCCAGCCTTCTTCCTGGAACGGATCCTCGATGGAGACGATCGGGTAATCGTTGATCAGCTGCTCGTAGAAGTCGAGCATGTACTCAGCGTCACGCTCGCCGCCTTCGAAGTGATACTTGCCTTCCTCGCCCTTGCCGTAGAACTCGGAGGAAGCCACGTCGAGGCAGATGCCGATCTGCTTGCCAGGCTCATAGCCGGCGTCCTGGATGGCCTTCATGATGTAGTCGAGCGAATCGCGGTTCGACTTCATCTTCGGAGCGAAGCCGCCCTCGTCGCCAAGACCAGTGGACAGGCCGTCCTTCTTCAGCTCGTTCTTCAGGGTGTGGTACACCTCGACGCCGGCGCGCAGGGCCTCATGGTAGGTGTCGAAGCCGTACGGGGAGATCATGTACTCCTGGATGTCGGTGGCGAAGTCTGCGTGAGCGCCGCCGTTCATGATGTTCATGTTCGGAACCGGCAGGATGTGGCCGTTGGTGCCGCCGATGTAGCGGTACAGCGGCAGGTCCGCGGACTCTGCGGATGCATACAGCGCGGCGAGGGACACGCCGAGGATGGCGTTGGCGCCGAGCTTGCCCTTGTTCGGGGTGCCGTCGAGCTCGATCATCGTGTCGTCAAGAGCACGCTGATCGGCGGCATCCATGCCGATGACCTTCGGAGCGATGACTTCGTTCACGGCCTTGACGGCGTTGAGCACGCCCTTGCCCTGGTAACGGGACTTGTCGCCATCGCGACGCTCCCAAGCCTCTGCGGCACCGGTGGAGGCGCCGGACGGAACCAGGCCGCGGCCCTGTGCGCCGTCTTCGGTCTCGAGATAGACCTCGACGGTCGGGTTGCCACGGGAATCAAGGATTTCGCGCGCGTATACGCTTTCAATTGCTGCCACAACTACTCCTTTTGCTCAGGTTGTGATGACACTGTCAAGGATAGTGGAATTGTTGGACGATATCGCCGATTTCACTCACTGTTTCCTGTGAGCGTTCACAGCCGGCACGTGCGCTTCATGATGACGCACCACCGCTCACATCCCGATCTGCGGCGATCCACATGGTTGTGACCCATTGCGGGATGAGGCCGCTCGACTGCGCATCAGGTTCGCAGCGTCCGAGCGAACGATCCGAGGCAGCGTCGTCGTGGCGCATCGGGCGGATCGACCCATCATCCTGCCGGACCAGTGTGACGCGCTCGGCTGCACAACTGTCCAGATGCAGCGCCTTCGGGCCATCGGCGACCTGCTCGACGAACTCGTCGTCAACATCCTGCGGTACGGCGACCGTGATGGCGGGTACGCGCTCAGTGTCGGATGCCGAGGCGACGATATGACCATCGCTTTGTGCAATACGGTAACATCCGGGGCCGGTGCTCCGAAGGAATCAGAAGGCCGGAAATCAGGGGTGGACGAGGTTCGCACGGTACCGGGCGTGACTACGAGCCGCTCTTCGAACGGCTCTTCGCGAGCTGCCATGGAAGGTTCCGCGGATGGCACGGCCGAATCGGGAACACGGCTGGGATTGCGCGGGCACGCCCGGCTGATCGAGCATCATGGCGGGTCGATGACGTGGGATCAGGCCGACGGAAGCTTCAGCCTTGAAGCGGTGATTCCGTTGCACGATGATGCCCGGTGATGCCAGTGAAGCCGTTCGCGGCGACCATCACCGACAACCGGTTGCACTCGGGCGTGTGCCGGCGGCACTGGGTTCGGCCGCCGGCCCAGGCATAGCTGCCATCATCAGATCGTGCGCGAATACTCGACGATACGCCCGGTAACGTCTTTGAGATAGTCGATCGAACGCGACCAATCGCCGGGAACCTCGATGGAGTGGTTGGCGTCCGGGTACGTGCACACCCGTTCGGTGAGCAGATGCGCCTTGGCATCATCGAAATACGGGTCCGCGGTTCCCGCGCAAATCAGCGGTTTCGGCGCGCGCTCCGCACCTGGCAGCGGAGCTGGGATCACCGACTTGTGCACGTCGAAGGGCGGCGGGTTGAGTACCGGGGTCAGCAGCGCGACATGCAGGCCTTCCCTTGCCGCATGCGGGAAGGACAACGTGGACAAGGATTTCGTGACTACCAGCAGCTTCGGAACGGAGTCCGGGGTGAGGGAGGAAACGCCGGAATCGACGGAAGCGTTGGAATCGACGTCAGCAGCGGAATCCTGTGCATCGTCTGTGTCGCGATTGTCTGACGCATGTTGCGCGGCGATGGTCGCGCGGGCGACGGATTTCGCCTTCCACACGTCGATGACGCGTTCCATGCAGGCGATCATTTCGGGGAATTCGACGTCTTCGGTCAGAGTGAGCGCGAGCCGGTCAACGTACCAGCCCTCGGCGGCGAGCGCCTGCGACGCCCAGTACAGCAGCGGGCGATCGACGGTATAACCGATGCCCGGCATGATCAGCACATGCTTGACGGTTTCCTCTGGTTTGACGCGGTTCTTGCCCCACGGAGTGAGCGCGGGGATGACGTTGCGCCATTCGTTCATGGATGGCGTGGTGCTCTTCGTGTTGTGTTTCATGGCGCTTCCAGCTTCGCGCGACGCTTCGACAGCGTCGGTGTTCTGCGACGGCCGGCTCCTATGACCATCCGCTATCCGCGGCGTGATGCGACCGGCCAATCACACAACAGGCCGGTACCACACGCTCAGAGGCATCTTCCCCTGCTATCACGTCAGTACGCAACCGCCCAGTCACACCACAGGCTCAACCAATCGCACCGGGCTCGCCCGATCAATCACTTGCCGGCCGTCCGGGGCTTCCATTGCAGGTCGTCGAGCAGCTGGTTGGTCCAGGCAATCACTTGGTCGCCGGGCATGGGGCCCGAGCCAAGCGAGCCAGCGAACGGCGCCGGAATCGTCAACGTGCGGGTGAGCGGCCGGTACTGGGCTCCCGGGTAGATGCGTTGCAATCGCATCATCAGGGATTCTGCCGGCTCAATCCCACGAATACGCACGTTCCGCCCCTGAGCGATGATTTCGGTGATACCAAGATCTCGCGCTTTGTTTCGCAGTCTGGCCACGGCGAACAGCGAATCCAGCTCTACTGGAGGCTTGCCGTAGCGGTCGGTCAGCTCGTCTCGCACATCGTCGAGATCCTGTTCGCTCCTCGCCGAGGCAAGCTTGCGATACGCCTCAAGCCGCAGCTTGTCGGAATCGATGTAATCCACCGGAATCGACGCCTCGATCGGCAAATCGATGCTGACGGCTACCGATTCCTTGCGCTCAGGCTCCTTGTACTCTTCGACGGCCTGCGACACCATACGCACGTAGAGGTCGAAACCGACCCCTTCGATATGTCCGCTCTGCTCGTCGCCCAACAGGTTGCCGGTGCCACGCAGCTCAAGATCTTTCATCGCCACGTCGAATCCCGACCCCAGTGATGTGTTCTGCGCGATGGTCGCGAGCCGGTCATGGGACTGTTGGGTCATCGGCTTGGACGGGTCGTACAGGAAGTACGCGTAGGCGCGTTCACGTCCTCGGCCGACGCGGCCGCGCAACTGGTGCAGCTGGCTTAAGCCGAAACGGTCGGCATGGTCAACGATCAGCGTGTTCGCGTTCGAAATATCCAGCCCGGTTTCGATGATCGTCGTGCATACGAGCACGTCGATATCGCGATGCCAGAAATCGCGGATGATTGCGTCGAGTTGTTTCTCTCCCATCTTGCCGTGCGCGACGCCGATTTTCGCCTCGGGCACCAGCTGGTGGATCTTGTCTGCCGTGGCACTGATGGAATCGACGCGGTTATGCACGTAGAACACCTGGCCGCCGCGCAACAGCTCGCGCCTGATGGCCGCCGTGACCTGCGCGTCCTCGTATGGGCCGACATACGTGAGCACGGGCAGACGGTCCTCGGGCGGGGTGGCGAGCGTGGACATCTCGCGGATGCCGGTCACCGCCATTTCCAAGGTGCGTGGAATCGGCGTCGCCGACAGGGACAGGACGTCGACGTTCGTGCGCAGCGCTTTGAGCGTTTCCTTATGCTCGACGCCGAACCGCTGCTCCTCGTCGATGATCAACAACCCGAGATCCTTGAACTTGATTTTCGGGTTGAGCAGCTTGTGCGTGCCGATGACGACATCGACCGACCCGTCTTCCAGACCTTTGATGGTCTGCTTGATTTCCTTGGGGCTTTGGAAGCGGCTCATCGCGGCGACATCCACCGGGAAGCCCGAGTAACGTTCCGTGAACGTCTCGTAATGCTGTTGCACGAGCAGCGTGGTCGGTACGAGGACGGCCACCTGCTTGCCGTCTTGTATGGCTTTGAAGGCGGCTCGTACCGCAATCTCAGTCTTGCCGAAGCCGACATCGCCGCAGATCAGGCGGTCCATCGGCACCGGTTTCTCCATATCGGCCTTGACCTCGTCGATGGTGGTCAGCTGGTCGGGAGTCTCCTGGTACGGGAAGGCGTCCTCGAGTTCCTTTTGCCACGGGGTGTCCGGGCTGAACGCGAAGCCTTTGGTGCGTTGGCGGGCCGAATACAGGCGTACGAGGTCCTGGGCGATCTCGTGCACATGCTTGCGGGCTTTCGCCTTGGTCTGCGCCCAGTCGGAGCCGCCGAGTTTGTTGAGTTTGGGGGCGTCCGAGCCGATGTATTTGCTGACCTGGTCGAGCTGGTCGGTGGGAATGTACAGCTTGTCGGCGGGGGCGTTGCGTTTACTGGGCGCGTATTCGACAACCAGGTATTCCCTCGTCGTTTTCGCACCGGCAGGGCCGATTTGGCGCTGCTGCATGCCGGTGTATCGCCCGATGCCATGCTGCTCATGAACCACGTAATCGCCGGGTTTGAGCTCCATCAGGTCGATGGCCTTGCGCCGGCGCTTCGGTGTCTTGGTTTGCCCGACGGCGCTGGAACGGCCGGTCAGGTCGCGTTCGGTGAGCAAGGCAATTCGCGCGTCCCGGTCCACGAACCCGTCGACGGCTCGCGAACGCAATACGTCAAAGCGCGTGATGCCGGTCTCGTTGACAGCTCGTTTGAGTCTGGCGAGCGTTCCTTGGGCTCCGGCGGTGATGGTCACGACGAATCCGGCGTCAATCAGCCCTTCAATACCGGTGGCGGCTTTCGACTCGTCGCCACGGTATTCTTGCGGGGAGCTTGCGCCGATGCGCACATTGCCCGGCAGGCCTGGGTCCACGCCGAAATCAGCGAGTTTCCACACCTCATCGCGCGAATAGGCGAGCGAGCTGACGGTCTCCTCGTAGTCGAGGAAACTCGCCTGGTCGAAGCTGATCGGCGCGCCTGCCCCATGGCCGCTGGCGGCGACATGCCAGCTGGCGGCGAGGAATTCGTTGGCTGTTTTCGTCAGGTCGTCCGCTGCCCGGCGCAACCGTTCCGGGTCGGAGAGCATGATGACCGCACCTTGGGGCAGCATGCGCTGCACCGGCTCCATGTTGTCGATCAGCGCAGGCATCAGGGATTCCATGCCTTCCACGGGGATGCCGTCCGCGATGGAGGCGAGCATGTCCTCGGCGTTGGGAATCTGCCCGATGAGCGATTTCGCGCGGTCACGCACCGCTTGCGTCAGCTGCAGCTCGCGGCATGGCGTCGCCCAGACGGTGTGTAGGCCATCGCCGTAGGTGCGCTGGTCGGAGGCGTGGAACTCCTTGATGGTGTCGATTTCATCGCCGAAGAATTCGATGCGGACCGGATGAGCGATGGTCGGCGGGAACACGTCGAGGATGCCGCCGCGCACCGCGAACTGTCCGCGGTCCATGACCAGATCGACGCGGGTGTAGGCGTTCTCGACAAGACGGGCCGCGGCCTGGTCGAGCGGAAGCTCCTCCCCCGCCGCAAAAACCAACGGTTCGACATCACCCAACCCGGCGACGACCGGCTGGATGAGCGAACGCACCGGCATGACCAGAACCTTAATCGGTCCAAACAGGGCGTTCCCGGGTTCCGGATGCGTCAAACGACGGAATACCGCCATGCGGGACGCGACCGTGTCTGCACGCGGGGAGAGCCGTTCATGCGGCAGCGTCTCCCAGGCCTCAAGTTCCGCGATATCCTGCGGATCGCCGTCATACCAGCTGCGAATCGCCTCAACGGCTTCCTGCGATTCCCGTCCCGAAGGCACGATGGCAACGACTGGGGCTCGCTGTGCGGTCGCCGCTGCGAGAGCCGGTCGAATGCCGGGCACGGCTTCCACATTGAGCATCGGCTCGCTGCCCTCATTCGCAGGCACGTCGACCAGTCCGTGCGACAAATCATGGAAGGACCGGTCGTGATCGAGCTGGTCGAGCAGTCCGGAAAGCGCTCCGGCGGTCGGTGCAACAGACGGAGCCGCGGGCGTATGCTGCTCACCGGCCATTGAACTGCTCCTGCGCGCGGCTCAGCCCAGAGAAGATAATGGTTTCAGCGGCATCGGCACCATCGGCGAGGAATTCAGGTAGCTGCTTGCGCTGGTCCGGGCCGAATCCGCCCAACACCCAGTTGACGGTGTTGTCATGCGCGTTCGGGCCTCGACGGGCATGTCCCACTCCAAGCCGCACACGCGCATAGGCATTGGTTCCAAGCGAACGGTCAATGGACTTGATACCGTTGTGTCCGCCAGCGGAACCACCTGCCTTGACTTTGATACGACCAAATTCAAGATCCATATCGTCGTGGATGACCACGACATGCTCGGGCGGAATCTGATAGTAGGAGCTGATGGATGCCACCGCAGTACCCGATTCGTTCATGTATGTGAGTGGTTTGGCGAGGAAGAACTTGATCGACTTGCCTTGCAAGTTCATCACGCCCTTGCCGAGCATCGCGATGCCCTTATGGTCGCTGAAGTTCACCGACCAGCGTTCGGCCAGGACGTCCGCCGCCATGAATCCCATATTGTGCCGGGTGCCCTCGTATTGCTTGCCCGGGTTGCCCAAACCTACCACCAGCCAGAAACCAGACGCCATGCCGTTCCTCTCCCTCATCGCCGCCGCCCACCGCATACCGGGCGCGGCTCATCATGCAATCATTCGCTACCAGAATGGCCAATCTTACCCGCCACGGCTGACTCGCCTGCGCGGCACCGGCCTGCGATCCGCGACGGCCGAACATTCGTGACGCCTGGTATTTCAGTCGTTGTCCAGCGGCAACCACCAGTAGGACATATCAAGATACCGCGTGCCATCGAAACATGCGCGGGGCAGAAAACCGTACCGTTCGAACCCGAAATGATTCATCAGCGCGATTGAGCCCGCGTTCGACGCGAAAATCAGGGCGGTCGCGATGCGGTAACCACGCGTACGCGCCGCGTCGAGCAGCCATGCGACCATAGCCGTCCCGTACCTGCGGTGGCGGGCCCGCTCATCGACGTAATAGCTGAGTTCCACCACGCCGTCGTACGCTTCGCGCGGATGGAATTTCGACAGCGACCCGAAGGCCACGACACGCCCGGATGCATCTTCAAGCACGACCACCGGGTAGCGGTCACGCGGCTGGTGCGAATCCACCCACTGCCTGCGCTGCTCGAGGGTGCGTGGCACCAGATCGGCGGTCGAACCGCCGGCGACCACCGCTTGATTATAGATATCGGTAATCGCCTGAAGGTCGCTCTCCCGCGCGTCGCGGATGGTGACCGGTTGATGCTCAGCGGACCGTTCGCCGTTCACATTGCCTCCCTGATGCCCGTATGCCGTCGTATCCGACGCCAACGCCGGATTCGGTTCGACGATATTCCATCATGACAGCATGACCGCATGACGGCATGACCGCCGAGACGTAGGGCCGCCGACAACGCACCGCTACGCAACCCGCAACCCGCACGACATGCGACTTGCAATTCGCGACTGAGCGCCGTTACTTTGCCAAACGCTGGGACAACGCGGAAATGCCGCCGGTGAACATGTTGAGGAACCTCATGGAATCCACGGCGATCGCCACATGTGTGCACGACGCCGTCGGATCGTTGAGACGCGTCATATCGCCGATAGTGCGGCCGCGCACACCCTGGCGGTCACCGGTCGCCAAATCCACCCGCAGCGCGATGTCGAGAGTCTGCACAAGCGTCGGATCAAGCGCGGCAGCTACAGCGAGCGGGTCATGCATAGGCGCGCCGACGGAGAATGCCGGGTCGGCTTCCTTGTTCGCTTTGATCATGAAGGAGGCGAGATCGGCGAAGAACCTGCCGACACCGCCATCGATCTGAGACCACGGCTCAGTCAGCTCCGACGGCAGCAGGCACCGATGGGTGACATCCAGGCCGATCATCGTCACATCCGCCTGGGAGCGCAATACCAGATTGGCAGACTCGGGGTCCTGCATGATATTGGTTTCGCTGACCATATCGAAGCAATTGCCCTGCTGGGTCAGGGCCCCGCCCATCATCACGAGCCGCAATTGGGGCGCGATATCAGGGGCGAGAGCGATGGCGGCGGCGATGTCGGTCAGTGGGCCGGTCGAAATCACGGTCAGGTTCTTGCCCCACTGACGGACACCGTCGATAATCGCTTTGACACCCGCAGTGTCGCCCGGCATGACCCCCATCTCGACCTTGCCATATTCGTCGGCGAGTGCGCCAAGCATGTTCCGTCCACGCTGCGGCACCGAGTTGTCGACGGGTTGCCTGGGCAGATATCCGCCAATCGAAATGATTGGAGATGACAGTTTCGCACACACGTCAGGCTGGGCTGACCGCACCGACAGCGCCTCGTCCTGCCATGATGCCTGCCGCTGCTTCTTCTTCGCTTCCTTCTGATTTTCTCCGAACATGCCGGCGGAAACCGTCCCGGCGGCGGTGAAATCGATGTTGTTCGAGGAGAAGTCGTAGACCGCGCCGTTGTACAGCACGGACGCGGTGCCGCCTGCGGTGGTTTCCATGCGCGCGTAATCGTCGATATTCAAGTCGGCGATGCCGTTATCCCCATGGAAATGGGCGCAGGCCTTGTCCGCGGCGAATCCTTCCGCCCATGAAGGGCAACGGCACCCATCCAGCACCGGAATCTTCGAACCGCCGAGGAGGTTGAGTACGTCACGCGCGTTCTGCTGCGCCACCGACTGGATGACATTGCCGTATGTGGCGACGACCGACACCAGCCGTTCAGGCGCATACGCCATCAGCAGGCCGATGGCAAGCGCGTCATCAGTGCCGGTGTCAGCGTCCAAGATGATGGGCGCGGTGATGTCCTGCGAATCGCCGGCAGCCCCTGCCTCAGCGGTGCCACCGGTGTCACCCGTCTGGTTCTGCGGATCCATGATCTATTCTCCCTCGACTGCTCGGCAGGCGTCCTGCCCGCACGAATCACATGGCGTCAGTCCCCATGATATCGCGCGCTGGACAAATTCCAACCGATGGACAGGTAAATCCGGCCAACACGCGCCGTCAGGGGCGTGATTATTGCGCGAGGAAACGGTCGGTGACGAGATTCTTGGCCTTCGGAGCGGTGCGTGCCACCTTGCCGGAGGCGTCCGTGTAGGCGCCGGCGTTCGCAAGGAAGTCGAAATACTGCTGCGTGGAGACGGTGTCGTTGGTGCCGAAGACGAGTTTGCCTGAGGCGATGTCCTTCGGGTTGCCCCAATACTGGCCGTCTACGATGACATGCATACTGCGTTTGACAAAGGCGAGTTTCAGATTGGCTTCCGGGGCTTCGTCCACGAGGATCTGCGCCGCCTTGTCGGGATGCGCGTACGCGTATTCGTACCCTTGCTGTGCGGCCTGGGTGAAGGCTTTGACCAGTTTCGGATTGTTCTTGATGGTCTTGCTGTTGGTGATGATGCCGATGGAGTCCGCATTGCCGGGCACCCCGTAGTCAGGCTCGGTGAAGCAGTTGAGCTTCGGGCCGTACATATCGGCCTGAACGCCTTCCCAGGTCGCGTAGAACCCGCCGAAATCCGCTTTGCCGCTGGACAGGGTCTGGAATGTGGACGTGCCGACCGTCACCTTGTCGAATTGGCCTTTGCCACCGTCGGTTTGAATCATCTGCTTGATGACCGCGTCGGATTCGTTCGTGCCGAAGGTGGCGAAGGTTTTCCCGTCGAAATCCCGCGGGCGGGTGATGGACGTGTTCGAAGCCAGAGCACACCAGATGGCGCTCGGCTTGCGCTGCACTTGCAGCACCTGCTTGAGCGTGGCGCCTTTGAGGCTGTAGGTGGAGACATTGGTGAGATTGGACAGGGCGAAATCCGCGACACCGTTGTTGACCGACTGTTCGGCGCCCGCCTGGGCGACGGCGACGATATCGACGTCTAGACCGGCTCGTTTGAAATACCCGTTGTGTTTGGCCACATACACGCCGATATGGTTGGTGTCGGGTGCCCACGAGAGCATGAAGGTGGTTTTGGTCAGTCCGTTCGCGGATGTTCCGGCGGTGCCACACGCGCCGAGGGACGCGATTACGGCGATGGTGAGCGTGGCGGCGAATCCTGCACGGATGCGGCTGATGATGGATGTTGTGGTGCGCTGCAGTGCATGGGCAGCCTGTGGCAGATGGGTCATATGATGTCCTGGATCATGATGTGTTCCGTTCTCTGGATTCGGGCGGATTCGGCAGAGAACGAACGTGAGGGCCGGCCCCGCCTGCCCCATGTCCCCGCCCGGCCGTCATGATGTCATGCGCGTTGACCACGGCCGGATGGTTTGCCACACATGGGCACGCAAGCGATGTCAAGGATATCTTCAGCCCTGGTCATCCTTGTGAGCGGGGCGGTTGCCTGTTGCGGACCGGACGCGGCAGACGGCGGTGGCGGCGGTGGTAGGTGTGTTGGCTCCGCTAGCTGCGCAATCATCATTCTCGGCAATATTGCGGTCGCTTTCTTCCAGCCGTCACACTGTCAAGGACGGTTCATCGCGGCAACGGCCCGGACCAGGTTTTGATCACCGATTGCGGGACACGCGAAGCGTCGAACCGGTAATGCCCGGTGACCGCCATATGCGTGCGGAACGCGAAATAATCGTTCTCCCGCTGTTTCTGTCCCATGTTGTGAATAATCAGCGGCATACCTTGCTTGTCGCGCCGGTCAGAGACGACGCCGATGTGCCGGGTGTGTTCGAAGACGACGATGTCGCCTTGTTCCCAGTCATCGCCATGGATATCCGTGCCGAGCGTCACGCCGTAGGTGCTGAAAAAGACGTCAAGCACGCCGGTACGACGGAAATCGATATTCGGGTCGGGTTTGGAAATCACACGCAAGTAAGCCTGCGGCCGGGCGGTGATGTCGGCGTCGACCATGGCTTTGAGGTCGTACCCGGCGTTGGCGAACGCCCGCCAGACGACGTCGGTGCAGGCGCCACGGTCGGACGGCGGATACCCGCCCTGATAGTAGCCCGTATCGTAGGCCGGCATCGCCTCAGCGTCTTTGCGGGCACCGTGGACGATATCCGTGTAATCGTCCACGCCATTGCCGTTTGCGTCCACGCTGCTGGTGAATGTCGGCGAGGAAGAAGGCAGGTTCACGGCTGGGGTGGCGCCGATGTCGCCGGCTTGTCCCCTGCGCGCGCATCTCACCCACAGACACGCCCCTGCGGTCAATGCCACAACGACGAGCATCACAATGACGGACACGACAATCCGTCTGCCTCGCCGGAGATTGCCGGCCCGCGTGTATGTGCTGCTATCTGCCCTGATATCTGCGCTATGCTGCGGCATTCTGCTCTCCCATCCCGCCAAGATACGTTCCATTGTGCCACTCCTCGGGCCGCAACGGCGACAAACCCGGCGAATCCGTCTGCGGTCTGCGGGTTCGTGATAATGGAATCAGCAACGATTCTTCCGGCCGTCTGGCACGCGGGCTCCTCACCTTACTGCGTTTCCCGGCGGCGTGTGCGCCCTGGCGCGGAAAGCAAGGTGATTATGGCTCGTCCATCACGTCAATCCCATCACTCCCGCCGATACCTGCGATGGCTGCCCACGTTCGCGGCGGTGCTGGCGATTCTCGTGATATGGCAGGTATGGGTCGAGGCCGCGCATGTACCGCAGACCGTCATGCCCTCCCCCACGCAAATCGTGGATGCGACGGTGGAAACGTGGCCGACCTTGTGGCCGGCAACCTTGACGACCCTTGAGGAAGGCGCGATCGGTTTCCTGTTCGCCGTGGCGGCGGGCATTATGGTGGGGGTCGGCTGTTACGCTTCGAAAACCTTGGATGCTGCGCTGTTTCCGCTGCTGTACGCTGCGCAGACCATGCCGCTGATTTCCATCGCCCCGCTGTTCCTGATTTGGTTCGGCTTCGAAACGAGCGGGAAAATCGTAATCGTCGCCGTATTCGGGCTGTTCCCCATCGCCGTGCAAACCATCCGCGGGCTCAGGGACGTGCCGCGCTACTACGTCGACGTCGCGCTGACCTGCGGGGCCACCCCGGTGTGGACGCTGTGGCATGTGAAGCTGCGCGTCGCGGCACGGCAGATTTTCGGCGGCATCCGCATCAGTGCTGCCTACACATTCGCAACCGCCGCCACGGCGGAATACCTGGGGGCGCGACGAGGGCTCGGCATCTGGCTGCAGGCGGCGTACAACTCCTTCCGCATGCCGCTCATTTTCTCGGCGACATTCATGATCATCGTGCTGACCTGCGTGTTGCTCATCGCGGTGTCCTTGACGGAGCGAGTGCTGCTCGGCCCCGCGGACGAGGATGAGGACCCGGACGCCGACCAGCTGTGACCGCGCCGGGTATCGCTGCAACATCGGCGAATGTACCCGAGAACGGACTTGACCAGAACGATGACGCAGTGCCAAGCTTCTGCCGACGCTGAGACTGTTGTCAGTGTCGGCAGAAGCTTGTGTAGACACTGACAACAAACACCCCGCACCGTTTGCCGACACTGACGGTTTATATGCATCGCGAAAGACCCTCTCATCGCCAAACACGCGATCGGGGCAGACTGCCCAACCGGTCGTTGTGTGAGCGAATCCTCACACAGTGGCGGGTCGAAGCGGCGCATCAGCCATTCCGAACCACTCTGACCGCCAGTATGTGAGCCAATCCTCACACAACGACAGATGAGGGCGGCCAAACAACCGTCCAGTACCACCCAACCAATCATCGTGTGAGCAAATCCTCACACGATGGCGTCCGGAATGCGTCGGCCCCGCCGCACTGATGCGTACGGCGGGGCCGAGACGGCCGTCACAGCTTGCGACGACTACTTGGTGGCCGAGGTCTTATTCTCCTCCTCGATGGCCTTGTTGATGGCGTCCTCCAACTGCTGCTGCGCCTTACCGTACGCAGCCCAGTCGCCGGATTTCATCGCGGCATCAGAATCCTTCATCGCCTGCGCGGCATCGGCAAGCGCAGACTTCAGTGCCTCGCTCTGCGAACCACTTGATGAGGACTGGCCTGTCGTTCCTGACATACCGCCGGATTTCCCGCTGTCTGCTCCGGAGGAACCAGACGATTCCGACGACCCCGCAGAGCCGGCTGCCCCGCCGTCCGACGCCGCGCGATTGTCGACATCGCCCGCATCCGCGCCTGAATTGCCTCCGAACACTTGGTCGAGTGCCTGGTCGAGCGTGTCGGCGAATCCGACCTGGTCGCCGAACGCGACGAGCACCTTCTTGAGCAACGGGAACTGGGTGGAGCCGCTCGACTGCACGTACACGGGTTCGACGTACACGAGTCCGCCACCGAGCGGCAAGGTGAGCAGGTTGCCGCGTTTGACGGTGGTAGAGCCGGATTCAAGCAGGTTGAGTTCCTTGGATACATCGGCATCCGCGTTGAAGTTGTTCTGCGCCTGGCCGGGCCCGGGGACGTTCGAATCCTTGGGCAGTTCCTGCAATCTGATGGTGCCGTAGTTCGCCCCGATCTTGCCGGCGGTAGTTCCTGCGTCGGAGTCCACGGAGAGGAAACCGGTGAGGATCTCACGTGTGGAGGTCGAGGAACCCGCCGGGATGAACGAAGATGTCAATGAGAACACCGGCGCTTTGGATCCTCCGGTCTGCAAAGTCAGATAGTAGGGCGGCTGGAGCACGTCCTCCTTCTGAGCCTGCTGTGATTCGGTCGGGTCGACCGGCGACTGCCAGAAATCCTCACCGGAGAAGAACTGGCTCGCGCTGTCCACATGGTATTTGGTCAGCAATTGGCGCTGGACCTTGAACAAGCTTTCCGGATAGCGCAGATGGCTCATCAAATCGCCGGAGATCTCGGAGATCTGATGGTAGTTGCCTGGGAAGATCTGTTGCCAGGCCTTGAGCACCGGGTCGTTCGGATCCCAAGCGTACAGGGTGACCGAGCCGTCGTAAGCGTCAACAGTGGCCTTCACAGAATTCCTGATGTAGTTGGCGTTCTGCGACCCCAGCCCCTGCACGGTCTGCGAAGTGCGGGTGGTCGAATCCTGGGTCGCCGCGCCCAGATCGGTCATCTGCGAATACGGGTAGGCATCGGATGTGGTGTACCCGTCCACAATCCATTTGACACGCCCGTCGACGACTGCCGGGTAGACGCGCCCGTCCAACGTCAGGTACGGTGCCACCGCGGCCACACGCTCCTTGGGGCTGCGCGTGTACAGGATCTGCGACTGGGCGTTGACTCGGTCGGAGAACAGAATCTGGTCGGAGCCGAAACGAATCGCATACAGCACGCGCGTGAAGATGTTGCCGATACGCGGACCGCCATTGCCGTCGAAGGTGTTAGTCGCGCCCTTCGAACCGGTCGGATAGTCGAACTCCCACGATGTGGTGCCTTCGGGCGCGCCGACAATCGAGTATTCGGGCGCGTTCGGTGAGAAGTAGATGCGCGGCTCGTAATGCTCCGACTCAGTGAGCTTGCCCTGGGTGGGGATGCCGGATTCGAAGAATTTCGGCTGGCCGTCCGCCGTGACCTTGTTGCCGTAGGCCGCGACCACACCGTAACCATGCGTGTACACCGTATGGTCGTTGACCCAGTTGCGGTTGTCGTTGCCGTCAAGATTGAGCTCGCGGGCGGCGATCACCGTGTCCTGGCTGGTGCCGTCAATGGTGTATTTGTCCACTGCCAGCGTGTCGGCGAAGGTGTAATACTGCTTGGACTGTTGCAGTTGCTTGAAAGTCGGTGAGACGATTTGAGGGTCCAGCAGACGGATCTGCGCGGTGCTTTCCGCGTCGGAGCTCAGTGCGCCGGACTTGCCTTCCGTAGTCGCGGCATACTGCTCGACTTTGATGTTGTCAAGCCCGTACGCCTGCTTGGTGGCGTTAATGTTGCGCTGGATGTAGGAGGATTCCGCCTCCTGCGCATTCGGGTTGACGCGGAAGCGCTGCATCACCGCCGGCCAGACACCGGTCAGCACAAGAGAGATGACCAAAGTCGAAGCGACTGCAATCACCGGGACTCGCCATGCCTTGAGCGCCGCCCGAGCACGCACACCGACCGGTGCAGGCCCCTCGAGCTGGTGCGAACGCATAAGCCAGATGCCCAGCACGACGCCGAGTATGGCCGTTAACGCCGCCATGATGAAGGTGACGGGAATCGTGGCATGGACGGTGGTGTACGTAGCGCCGGTGATCCGGTCACCTTGTGCGGTAAGGCTGGAGAACACGCCAAGCACTTGGTTCACGGCCCACACGAGCATGTTGAGCATGAGCCACACACTGATCTGCCGGCGCGCATGCTTGGTGATGGCGAACAGGCCGCGGCCTTTGACCGGCATGGTCAGTCTGATGCCGCCGACCAGCGCGTGCGTGACCACGGAAAAGATGATTCCCATGAGCAGCAGCATCGCGACGGCGGACATCACAAGTCTCAAGCCTGGGAGCACGAAGACGTAGAAGCCGTTGTCGATGCCGAATTGCGGGTCTTTGGCGCCGAAGCGCTGCGCGTTGAACATGAGCAGAATCTGCGACCAGTTCGAGTTGAACTGCGAGCCGAACATGATGCCCACAATCAGGGAGACCACGACTGCGACACGCGTTGCGGTACGGGTACTCACCCCTTTGCCGATTTCGATGACATCACCGTTGATTCGTACCGTGGATCCGTCAGCACCGCTAGGACGCGTGCGGATGGCGAGCACTGCGGC
Organism: Bifidobacterium thermophilum DSM 20210; assembly: GCA_000771265.1. Taxonomy (GTDB): domain Bacteria; phylum Actinomycetota; class Actinomycetes; order Actinomycetales; family Bifidobacteriaceae; genus Bifidobacterium; species Bifidobacterium thermophilum. The sequence continues at coordinate 39,356 of JDUB01000010.1, read as the reverse complement.
GATGAAGCTGACCAATGCCATGAGCAGCGCATAGGCGGCCCACAAGCCCACTTTCACACCGAGCTGCGTCCAGATCACACGTTGGAAGCCGAGTTGGTCGAACCACATGACATCCGTGAGGAACCGGGCCAAACCGAAGAACAATCCGACGATCACGACGATGACAGCGATGATGCCAAGGGCGATTGCCGAACCGTTGTGTCTGCGCGCTTTCGGCCGTTTCGCCGCGCGGCGGCCAAGCCGGGGCACCGACGTATTCCCATGCGGTGTCTGGGCGTTCCCACCGCCCTGCGCATCCCCGTCGACCTGGACGTCAACGACCTCGGGGTCGTCGTCCTTACGTCCGGAATCGCCGGGGAAGCCGAACATCATGCCGAAATCATCAAACAAAGCCATGTCCCCAGCCTACCGACCGGCAAGGAACAGCGAAACGCCCAGCTGAAACGAAGGACGATATGGTATAAGGCTGGCCCATCGATACGGCGGTATCTACGGCAACCGTGTCTCTCGGCCGCATCGACGGCATCGACAATGTCAGCAAGCGGCGAAACACCGTCCGATTGCCCAACACTGCACTTGCAGACGCGATAGCCTGTATCCATGAGTACGCATCTGTTCAGCGCACGCGACATGACGTGCACCGTCCCCTCGCAGGACGGCGAGAAAACCATTTTCCAAGGACTGTCCTTCGACATCGACGCCGGCGAGATCGTCGACCTGGTCGGCCCGTCAGGCACAGGGAAAAGCAGCCTGCTCACCGCATTCGCACGGCTCAACCCCCATGCCGGCGGCACCATGTTCCTCGATGGCCGTCCATCGACAGAATTCACACCGCAGCAGTGGCGGTGTAGCGTCGCCTATCTGCCGCAGAAATCGGTGCTGATCGGAGACAACGTGGCCGAGGTCATTCGTTTGCCGTGGACCCTGGCGATCCGCAACGAGCAGGATGACAGCTCGTCTGACACGAATCACCCTGCTGACCCCCAAGCCCACGCCCGTACCCGCGGCAAACGGCATCGCAGCGGCATCTGGGGCGCGGTGCACAACGGCGTCGATATGCTGCCAGATGACAAAATCCGCGCCACCCTCGACGCCATCGGCTGCGAAGATATCGATCTTGGCAGGGCGCCGCACGACCTGTCAGGAGGGCAGGCGGCACGCGTGAGTCTCGCGCGCACGCTGCTGACAGATCCGAAACTGCTGCTCGCCGACGAGGTCGATGCCGGGCTCGACGATGACAACGCGGCAAAAGTCGCCGCCATCCTCAGCGACGCCGCACAACGCGGCATGGCGGTGATCCGCATCCGGCACCGCCCTCCAGACGGGGTCGCCACCCGAACCGTCACCCTCGACGAAGGAGGACTGCGATGAACACGATCAATCTGGCTTCGGCATGGGCCACTCTCCCGGGGAACACACCCCACGTCACTCAAACCGTGGCACAAACAGCCACGCAGACGACATCGGGCACCTCCTACCCCATCGACATCTGGGGCCTGCTCATCGCACTCGCGATGGTGATGGTCGCCTCCGGGCTGTCATGGCTCATGCATCTGGGCATCGGCAAAACGCTCCTGTGGTCCGCATGCCGCGCGCTCGTCCAACTGTGCGCGATGGGCCTCATCATGGGCTATGTCATCAAATCCGGCAACCCGTGGCTGGTACTCGCCTTGGTCGCCGTCATGCTGGTGGCGGCCGTGCAAATCACCCTGTCACGCGCCAAAGGCGTGCCGAAGGGGCTTGCGGGCCCGGTGCTGCTGACCTTGGTCATCACCATGCTGCTCATGATTTCGATGGTCACGGAGCTGGTCGTACGCCCCCACCCGTGGTATGCGCCACAGCTGGTAGTGCCACTGACCGGCATGCTGTTGGGCAATACGGTTTCCGCGCTGGCCGTAGGGCTGAGCCGTTTTTATGAAAGCATGAAGGAACGGCGGGACGAGGTCGACACGCTGCTGGCGTTAGGCGCGACCCGCTGGGAGGCCGCACGGCCATCGGTGATTTCCTCGATCCGCCTCGGCTTGCTGCCGACCACGGCGTCGCTCGCCTCAAGCGGCATCGTGACCATCCCGGGCATGATGGCCGGCCAGGTCATCGCGGGCGGTGACCCGCTCAACGCGGCGAAATACCAGTTCGTGATTCTCGCCTCCATCGCCGCGCTCACTTTGCTTGCTGACACCCTGATCATGGTGATGGTGTATCGCACCTGTTTCACGGCCGATGACCAGTATCGCGACAAGCCCGTGGTCGAGCGTGGAAAGAAGCGGTGACGATTTGCTTGCCGAGTGAATGTCAACAGTCAGGTAGGTCGGCAGGCAGGAACCGCATCAACTCGAGTACCGGGCAAACCGGGCGATACAACGTTTTGGGCCGCACCCCGGAATACGGGATGCGGCCCAAAACAGTAGGGATGCCATCCGGCGAATTCATGTACCCGCCGAGCAGCATCGTGGTCATTCAATCACAGCACGTCCGGATCGTCCTTGGCAATCGTCCCAGTCGCCTTGCCGATGGCCTTGAGGCCGTGGTACATGACGAGCACGACGATCGTGCCGATGGCGATGCCGTTGAACTGCACGCCGCTGACCGCGAAGGTGAAGTCGGCGATGCCGATAATCATCGTGACGGCCGCGGTCATCACGTTGACCGGCTTGTCGAAGTTGACATGGTTGTCCACCCAGATGCGCACGCCGATCATGCCGATCATGCCATACAGCAAGGTGGTCACGCCGCCGAGCACGCCGGCGGGAATGGTGTTGATCACGGCACCGAACTTCGGGCACAGGCTCAAAATCAAGGCGAACGCCGCCGCACACCAGTAGGCGGCCGTCGAATACACCTTCGTGGAAGCCATGACGCCGATGTTCTCGCCGTACGTGGTTGTGCCGGAGCCGCCGCCGAAGCCGGCAATCGCGGTGCCGATACCATCGGCCATGAGCGCGGTGCCAATCTGGTTGTCATAATCGCGGCCGGTCATCTGTGCCACGGACTTGACGTGGCCCACGTTCTCGGCGACCAGCACGAGCACGACCGGAATGAACATCGCGAGAATCGAGAAATCGACCTGCGGCAGATGGAACTGCGGCAAACCGACCCAGGCGGCGCCTTCCACTGCCTTGAAATCGACCTGGCCGCGGGCGCACGCGTACGCATAGCCGACCAGTACGCCCAGCAGGATGTTCAGACGCCCGACCAAGCCGCGGAACAACACGCCGATCAGCAGGACGGCGACCAGCGTCACCACAGCCGTGTCCGGGGCCTTCTTGAAGTTCGTCCACACCGACGGGGCGAGGTTGAAGCCGATGATCGCCACAATCGCGCCGTTGACCACCGGCGGCATGATCTTGTCAATCCACTTGGCGCCGGCGAAATGGACAAGCACGCCCACCAAGGCGAGCAGCAGACCGGTGACCATGATGCCGAAGCTTGCGACCGCGATGCCCTTGTGGGCCGAGGCGACCGCCGCAATCGGGGCGATGAAGCCGAAGGAGCTACCGAGGTAGCTTGGCAGTTTGTTCTTGTTGATGAGCAGGAACAGCGCCGTCGACATGGCGGTGAAGAACAGGGTCGTCGACGGGTCGAAGCCGGTGAGAATCGGAACCAGGAAGGTCGCGCCGAACATCGCGATGACATGCTGGGCGCCGATACCTGCGGTGCGCGGCCAAGACAGGCGCTCGTCGGGTTCGACCACCTCCCCGGGTTTCAAGGTCTTGCCGTCACCATGCAGTTTCCATGTGAACAAGCCGCTACTCATCTACTGCTCCTTTGTCTTCTTGGAATTCGCCGGACGCACATGGCGCGCCGACGCCTTGCACAATGGTAGCGGTGTCGATGTCACGAGAGACGACAATACCTCAAAACCCGCAGATTTTCAGGCGTGTCGCACTCTCGTCGTCTGGGTGCCGGCAGTCAGGACGCATCGGGTGGCAATACGGGTGTCACTTGGTGTATTGCGTCAGATGCGGGTCAACCGAATGCACGACATCAACCAGATCGCCGTTCGACAGCAGCGGGCGCTGGAACTCGCGCCACGGTTCCACTTCAACCTCCCAACGGCCGGTCTGCTCGTCGAGCACCGGGCGGGCGGTCTGTTCCCAGCGCAGCCGTTCGGTCGTGCGGCCGGTGTGCGGGTCGCGGCGGGAATAATGCAGGCACGTGCAGTTTGTGATCTTCCAATCGTCGCTGTCCGCGCGGTGCATGAATTCCTCGTCGGAGAGGTCCTCGAGCGTGAGCATCATCGCCAGCATGAAATCGCCGTGCGTGACTACGACCACCGATTCCGACTCGGACCGGCGGTCGAGCGAGGTGAGCAGGTTGTGTACACGGTCTTCGGCGACATCGGCGATCGATTCGCCTGCCGGCGGACGCCAATACAGCGGGTCGGTGCGTTTGAACAACCAGTTGCGCTCGTAATTGGTTTTGAATTCATCTTGCGTGATGGTGTTGATTTCACCCCACGACCGCTCACGCAGCACCCGGGTCTCCTCCCATTTCGCCTTGGGCAAGGCCATGGTGGCGGCCGTTTCGCGGGCGCGGACGTACGGCGAGACCAGGTAGCGGTCGAATAGCTGCTGCTGGGAGACAAGCCAGCGGCCGATGCAATCAGCCTGGCGACGGCCGGTCGCCGTCAAACGCCACGAACGATCCGGCACCGTCACGTTATCCTGCGTGTACAGGGAGGTATCGCCCTGCTCGCCGGCCTTGATGATGACATTCGCCTCGGATTCTCCGTGCCGGATCACATACAAATCAAGCGGCATCCCCATAGGCGCTCCTTTCCGAACAATGCGTCCAGACCGCGACCACGCGGCCAATTCCTGATACTACGCTATCGCAACATCCCGGGACCATGCCGGCAAATCCGCGGGGCGAGAACAAATGACACCGACAATTCACCGCGCGTCCATCAGACGGTGTTTATCGGGGGTGTTATCAGACGGTGCGTATCGTCCATGTGGCGGCACCGTCAGATAGTGTTCCGCAGACTGCAGCGTACGGCAGACGGTGTCCATCTGACAGCATCACCGGACAGCGTCACCAGACGGTGCCCGTCGCCCATCAGACACGTCAGCTGATATGCACGGGCGTGCCGTCAGGAACCTGATCGTAGAACCACTTCGCGTCAGACAAGGTCAGACGCACGCATCCGTGCGATGCCGGATGCCCGAGTTTCACCGCCTCGCTGACCACATACGTCCCCGCATCCTGCTTGGTGGGCACGGTGTGGAACAGGAAGACGTTGTTGCGGAAGGACACCCAATAGTCCGCGCCCCAGCCATCGGAGGGGTTGTAGAAATGGTCGCCCCGGCCATTGATGGTGAAATCCCCGTGTGGAGTGCTGTCGTTGAGCCCCGTGCTGGCAATCATCGTGTAAATAGTCTTGCCGTTGGAGCACACGTACACCCGTTGGGCGGACAAATCGACCGTGATGCTCAGGTTCTTGTATTCGGACAGTTTCGGCTGCGCCCCGCCAGATGCGGCACGCCAATCGACGGTCGTGCCCTTGTTCTGGGCATTGGTATGTGTGCCAGGGGATGCGTTAATCGCCGGTACTGTGGATTTGTTCAGTGTATGAGTACCGTCGGGGGCGGGAACTTTGCGGTGTACGACAGTAGTGGATGACCCGGATACAGCTCGGGTCGTCGCTCGCATATCCGCACGATGCTGCTGGATGGAGAAGAACCCGAAAATCAGCGCGATACATGCCAACGCCGCGAGAAGAACCCTGGCATTGCGGCGGAGCGGATGATCGCTCTGCCCGCTTCGATGCGGGAAAACCGCCATAGTCGCCTCCGTTCGTCTGCAGTACGCACGCTGAATTATGCCCCCGTGGTTGGTGTCGCCACGGGGGGATTCATTCATGCCTTTCTACAATAACGGTATCCGCACCGATGACGCGCGGGTGGAGCCGTTTTCGTCGCTACAAGCCAAAGTTGACAAGGCGGATGGGAGATTGTTGCCGCGCGCGGGAGACTGGCAGGAATCGGTGCGAGACGGTCTACGCTCTCTCCCCGCCACCGCCCGGTAACCGACTGCCGTGCAACACGACAGTCGCACCACGACGGAGTTGAGCGCTTGCCGGCCAACTATGAATAGCGGAATCGTTGCTGCGAGGACACCAAAACAAGAATGACACCCGTCCTCCTCCGCCCTGCTCCCCACCAAAAAGGAAAGGAAACCACGGCGAGTTCTAGTGAACGTCGCAACTGTGCGGCGGCATGAACCCAGATTTCGCAGCAGGTCATACACGAACCGCGCGTTGTGCCTCGAAATGAGGAGCGCAACGATTTGTTTACAGGCAGCGAATCGATTGCGACCGTCATCATGGAAATCACAGGTGTGGCATGGCTGCAGCAAAGCATCAGCACGTTGGCGCAGTCGAGGGTTCGCCGGTCTCGGAGACCGACTGAGGCAGCAATCAGCAACGCGGAAGCCAATCCTTGCACAGCACAGAAACTAGTCTGGTCAAGCTGGCCACAGTTGTGTCATGTATCCGAGCAGGAACATGCTTGTCTACGAATCGAGAGGGTCATCATGACTAGCGGGCGTCATCGTCAACGGGTCTCATGGTCAGCAGGCGTCATCGCTCAGCGTGGGACTTCTCTCGTTATGTGCAGTTTGACGCGTAAACTCCCAGGGGTCTGATTTCGAGCACGTTGGTATTTCAACGTTTTCATCGTCGCATCAGCGCGAAACCCCGTCTTCGTCCATAAACTCCCGGGAGATTACCGCCATTGGCGCCATTCCCGCCAAAAGTCCCGGGAGGTTACCGCCATTGTGACGTTTCCGTCAGAAGTCCCGGGAGGTTACCGCCATTGTGACGTTTCCGTCAGAAGTCCCACGTACCGGACCTGTCGCACCCGACTGTGCCGGCGAGCGCCACTGAAAAGTCACTCTAAAGTCACTCATTCGATGGCGACAACCGCCCGGAACGTGGCAGGAACGGCCTGTTCCGGTGCATTCAAAAACGGCGCGATTGCAACGTTTCGCAGTGTGGAATCGTTGGAATCGCGCCGTTTTGGCGGGGTGTGGGCGGTTACTTGGACACGTTGAACTTGAATTCGACGATGTCGCCGTCCTGCATCACGTAGTCACGTCCTTCAAGGCGGAGCTTGCCTTCCTCCTTGATGGTGTTCATCGAGCCGTTGGCTGCGACGAAGTCATCGTAGGAGACGATTTCGGCCTTGATGAAGCCACGCTCGAAATCGGTGTGGATCACACCTGCTGCCTGCGGGGCGGTCCAGCCCTTGTGGATCTGCCAGGCACGCACTTCCTTCTCGCCTGCGGTCAGGAAGGTCTGCAGGCCGAGAATATCGAATCCGACACGGGCAAGCTGGTCGAGCCCGGATTCCTTCAATCCGGCGTCCTCAAGCATCTCACGCGCATCCGCCTCGTCAAGCTCGGTCAAATCAGCTTCGAACTGGGCGTTGAGGAAAATCGCCTTCGCAGGGGCCACCAAATCGGTGAGCTTCTTGCGCAGCTGCTCATTGGACAGTTCGGCGTCGTCAACATTGAACACGTAGATGAACGGCTTGGCGGTCAGCAGGTGCAGGTCGTAGATGTCGTCCTTGTTGATCTTGCCTGCCTGGGCCGCGTGGTCGATGGTCTCGCCCGCCTCGAGGATCTTCTTCGCCTCGTTGACTGCGTTCACGTATTCAGGCGTGACCTTCTTGCCGCGCAGTTCCTTCTCGAGCTTCGGCAGCGCGTTTTCGATGGTTTGCAAATCGGCGAGGATGAGCTCGGTGTTGATTGTGTCGATGTCGTCGGCGGGATCGACCTTGCCGTTGACGTGCACGATGTCATCGTCCTCGAAGGCGCGCACGACCTCGCAGATCGCGTCGGCTTCACGGATGTTCGCGAGGAACTTGTTGCCCAGGCCCTCGCCCTCGGACGCACCCTTGACGATGCCGGCGATATCGACGAAGGTGACAGTCGCGGGCACGATCTTCTCGGTGTGGACGAGCTTGGCGAGCACCGGCAGCCGGTCGTCCGGCAGGGGCACGATGCCGGTGTTCGGCTCAATGGTGGCGAACGGGTAGTTCTCAGCCAGCACATTGTTGCGGGTGAGCGCGTTGAACATGGTGGACTTGCCGACATTCGGCAGGCCGACGATTCCGATAGTTAAAGACATGCTTTCCAGTGTAGAGGCATGATGGACGTAGCGCATGCCGTCGGCACGTCATCACCCTTGCGTGATTCGCGCCGACTGGGAGAACAGCCGTCGGATGAGCCGCCGCGACACGAGCGGCGGCCGGTGCCACGATTTGCATCGTCAACACCGGCCGCCACCGCAAACATCAAGGAACCGTCAGCCTTCCACGGCTTGCACCGCGGAAATCACATCGCCGCGGAACCCGTGCTGTTCCAACGCGACCACGCCGCGGATGGTCGCGCCGCCCGGAGAGCAGACCGCATCCTTCATGGCCGCGGGCAGCCGCCCGTCACTGACTTGCAACGCGCCCGTGCCCTCGACCATTTTCGCGGCGAGCCGGTACGCGCTGGCACGCTTGAGCCCATACTGCACGCCCGCGTCGGCGAGCGCCTCGATGTACATCGCGGTGAACGCCGGGGCACAGCTGGAAATAGTACCCGCTTGGGACATGTGCGCAGTGTCGACGGTCTCGAGCATGCTGACCGGCTCGAGCAGCGCGCGGACGAGCCCCGCCTGGTACTCGGTGAGATTGTGCTTGTCTTCGACGACGCTGACGCCTTGGCAAACGGCGATCGGAGTGTTGGGGATGATGGAGATGTGCGGGGTATGGTCCTCGAGCACTGTTTCAAGGCGGTCGAAAGTCCACCCCCAGGCCACGCATACGACGATGCTGTTGGCCAGTTCATGCAGAATTGGGGTCACGACCTCTTCGATGAGGTTCGGTTTGACGGCGAGGATGACGATATCGCTTGCTGCGGCAACCTCGGTGGCGTTGTGCATCGGACGCACGCCAAGCGCGGACGTACTGTCCACGAGCTTGTCGTAATGTCCTGCGCAGGCGAGAATCTGCCCGCCTTCGAGGACTCCCCCGTCCACAAAGCCTTGGGCCATGGCCTGTGCCATGGCGCCGTAACCGATGAATCCGACGGTGATGTCGCTCAGTTGCTGGGTCATTGGGTTCCTTTCTTGGGTTGTTCGCCGGCGCCATGCCGGCCACGGATGCCTTCGGGCGCGGTTGCGGGCCGCGCCGGGCTGGTCACTTGATGCCGGCGAGGTCTCCCCGCCCCAGGGCTTCCCGGTATTCGCGCGTGAAAACCCGCGGGTCGGTGCGCAACCCGTCATGCTCATACTCGTTGGTCGCCCAGTAGTGGCTGTTGCCGACACGGGACAGGGTATCAAGCTGAAGTGTCGAATCAACGTACATGTCGTCCACGTAGACGGTCGCCTGCAGCGGCACCTCGTTACGAGCGAGCTGGTCGGCGTCGTAGATCTTGCCGAAATGCGTGTCCTGCATGAGGATGTCCATCGCTGCGGCGAATGGGTGCAACGCCTGCTCCTGCCGGAACATCCACGGGAAAATCGCCTCCCCGGTGAACAGCAGCGGCCGCGCGGATACGGAGAATTGAGGGCGGGTGTCGTAGGCGCGTTGGGCAGCCCAGTTGACCGGATGTTCGAGCTCGCCGTCGGCGTAAATGAATTCCTGAAGCGGCCAGTACAGGGGGCGGGATGCGGTCGTGTCCATCACATGGGTGAGGAATTCGTCGGACAGCGGTGACGAGCTGTCCGCGGAACCATCGCCGTCAACGAAAGCCTCGTCGAACAGCCAGTGAATCTGTTCGAAACTCGGCTTCATACCGAACCCGCCGCCCAAAGTCTGCATGCGTTCGACGGTCAGCGGATCGCCGTTGGGCAACGCCACTCCCCCTTGGGCTACCCGGTCGGCAACGGCGGCGACACGCTCGCGGTCCTGCGGATAACGCACGTAATACTGCATGGTCTTCGATTCCATACGCGGGAAGGTGTGCGCGTATACGTCGTCCGGGTCAGCCGGCACATGCGGGATGCCGCCGTTGGTGAAGCATGCAGCCAATCCTTGCGGGAACAGGGACAGGTAGCTCAAGGTCAGGAACCCGCCGTAGCTTTGCCCGAGGGTGACCCACTTGCGTCCGCCGAACGCGGTCAGACGCAGATGTTCGAAGTCGCGGATGATCGAATCGGCGAGGAAACGCTTGAGATACTCCGCCTGTGCCGGTGCGCCCTCAATACGCCGCATCGCATGCGAATCAATACGCGAGGAACGGCCAGTGCCACGCTGATCAGGCAGCACAACCCGGAAATGCTTCAATGCCTCTGCAAGCCAGGCATCCCCGCCGTCATGGCCCATCGGGCGCGGGCCCGCACCTCCCGGGCCTCCTTGTAAGAACAGCAGCAGCGGCAAGTCCTCCTGCTCGTGACCTGCCTCGCATACCACCCGGTAGAACAGCCGAATCGTCTCTCCGGACACCGTTTTGCCGGGCGTGTCGCCCCGCCAGTCCAGCGGCACATCAATCGCATGATCTTCGATATATCGCCCCGGAACGTAATACTGCGCCAACGCCGCCATCGTGCACCTCCCGACCGTGAATCGGCCCATCAATCCGTTATGCCCACCATAGCGCCACCCCGGCCTTACCTCACCTTTCCCTGTCTTTGCTTCGTTCTTCCCGCCTTTCATCCTCGCGCATGATGGCCGCGGTGGCCGCCCGACGCTAGGGTGAATGACATGCATTGGATGACACGGATGACCTCATGGGCCAAAAGCCACGTACTGGCGGTCGATACCGCCATGACCGTGCTGGTTGCCGCGCTGTTCCTGGTGATTGTGACCGCCACCGGCTCCATTCCCGGCGTGTTCTTCTCCTGCCCGGCAACCGCGTGTACCCTGTGGCAGATCGCCATCCTCATTCCTGTGGCTACCCGCCGGTGGCGTCCGGAACCGAGCGCTTGGGCGATTACCGCAGTTGCGGTCGCCCAGCTCATCATTGGTCCGGCGCTGGTGCCCGCGGACTTGTTCGCGTTGAGCGTCCTGTACGCCGTCATCGTGTACGGCAATCCGAACCGAAGCCGCCTGTTCGCGTGTCTTGCGCTGGCCATCGGCATCCTCGCCTCGCTCGCGCTGGCAATATCTACCAGTGTCGGGCCGGTATTCGGCGACCCCGGGTCCCCGTATACCATCTCCCTGTGCGAAGGCAACGACCCTCACACCTGCGCGCAGAATTTCCTCTCAGCGTTCACGGGCGGACTCATTGTCATCACCCTGTGCATCGTCACCGCGATTTTCCTCGGTTACTGGCAGCGCGCACGCAACGTGACCATCACGATGCTGCAAGAACGCAACGAGGCTTTGCAGGCCGGGGAGGACGAGCGACGCCGGATTGCCGCGTTGGCGGAACGAGCCCGGATCGCTCGCGATATGCATGATGTCGTCGCGCACACCCTGTCAATCATCATCGTGCAATCCGATGGGGGCAGGTATGCCGGGGCTTCGAACCCGCAGATCGCCAAACGCACGATGCACACCATCGAACACGAGTCACAGCGTGCGATGCGCGATATGCAGCATCTGCTGGGCGTATTCGGCGAACCCGACCATGCAGATTACCGGCATGTCACCGCACTGTTTGACGAGGCCGAGCGCTCTGATGCCGACATCCAGATCCGATTCCACAGCTCAGGAGAGCCGCATCCGGTGCGGCTGAGCGAAACCGCAAGCACGGCGATGTACCGTATGGTGCAGGAAGCACTGACCAATGTGCGCAAATACGCCGGCCCCGACGTGCACGTGGATATCGAGGAGGCGTGGTCAGAAACCGGGTTGACTGTCCGTGTCACCGATGACGGTCGGGGCGCGAGCGCCGCCGCTGACGGACATAAACCCGGCTTCGGTTTGCTCGGCATGCGCGAACGCATCGCGATGGCACATGGCAGTGTCCAAGCGGGACCAAGGCTCAGCGGTGGTTTTGAGGTCATGGCGAATGTGCCGTACCGGGACGCCGAGCATGAAGCCGAACTACGTGTCACCGCTTCGACCGCAACTTCGCCGGCACCGGGCGCGGGCGAACCAATCATTCCGGTAACTGACCTACAGCGCAGTAGTACAGTCGGCGGCGCTCCCGCCCCCGTCCGGCAGCCACGGCAGAACACAATCGGCGGAGGAACGCCAGTGCGACAAAGCATCGCACCCGCATCACTGCCGTTGCAGGCGCACCCTACGCGGATTCCTGACTTGCTGCGGCGGTGCTTCAACGACCGCCGTCCGGCGCTGCCTACTGCGGAAGATCGCACAGACGGCGCCACGAATACGGTCGAACGCATGTCCATGTGGTGGGAACGCCACTATCTGGCGTCAGACATCCTGTCTGGTCTCATCTTCATCGCGTTCTTCGGCCTGTCCGGGGTGAACGTGGGCAACAATCTCGAATTCGTGCTCACCGGTAACCAGACGCATGCCATCGGTCAAGCCGTCATCTGGACGGTGACAGTACTGGTCATCCTGCCGTGGATGTTCAGGCGCCGTTTTCCACAGGCGAGCGCCATATTCGCCTTCGTTTTCGCCATATTCCAACTGCTGGTTATGCCGTGCATCCTGTTCGTCAACATCATGTCGCTCGGTGTGCTCGCCGCCGCAATCCTCTATGGCGACCGGCACTCCACCAACCGGGCGATCGCCGCGGCCTCAACCGCCACATGCATGTGCGCGCTGTGCGTGTTCTCCGGAGCCATGGGGTATACCTCCCTGCTCGCCATGCTAGCCGATCTTGCACAGCTGCAACGCCCGAGCGGCGCCATGCTGATTGAAACGGTCTCCGCCTTCGTCACCGTCGGGCTCATGTGCCTTATTGCCATCGTCGCAGCGATATGGAAACGCACAAGCGGCAACGATGCGCTCGTCTTGCAGGCGCGTGAACAGGCGCTTAACGAGGAGGCCCGCCGGCAGCAAGTGCTCGCCGCGAACGTGGAGCGTGACCGGATCAGCGCGAATATCCAAAGCGAGGTCACCGACACCCTCCAATCCGTAATCGCTTGTACCCATGAGGGGCTCGCCATGTTCGAACACGCGGAACAGGAAGGGACCGAGCCGGATGCAGCCGCAGTCTCCGAAGCGTTCAAACAGATCGGCGAGCAAGGACGGGCCGCTCTGGCACGCATGCGCGAATTGCTTGGCGTGCTGCGCAAAACCGGGTTCAGCGACGAGACGCACGACCGGTCTGCGGATATCGCCCCGCTCGCCCCGGTTTCTCCGCCTGCCTCAGCCTCCTCTGCCACCCCGGCTACGCAGGATTCCCAGGCCACACCAGCTGCCCCGGCCGCTGCGATCACTCCTGCCGCGGTCTCGGATGCGCTACCGGCCGCCGAAACTACCGCCTCCGGCACCGCCGCCACCACCGCCGAATCCGCCGGATGACCCCGAACCTGAGGAGCCGAGCGTGGTCTGTACTGCGCTCTGGACTTCAACGAACCCGTCGTTGAGCTGCGCGCCCAAATCCGCGAAAGACGACGGCGCGAATGCCGCGACACCGGACCCGCCGCCAGCGGTCAAGCCAGCGACAACACCGCCGGGCAGAATCGTCGGACGGTACATCCAATACACGAGCGAACCGGAGGCATGGTCGTCAAGCCACTGCGGGTCGGATAGCTCAGGAACCGAACGGGCGAGTTGACTCATCACCTGTTCTGACAGCCCGAAAGCCGCCGCATAGACGAGGTATTTGTCCCACAAGGCAAGCTCCTGCGTGCCACGATCTGTGAAATCGCTGAAATCATTGAGATATCGCTTAAACGCTTCCAGTTGCGAAGCCAGCTGACGGCCGTGCTCGTTCAAACCGGAGAACCTCATTAGGCCCATGCACAGGCCCACACACAACGCGACCGGAAGAATCGTCACCAATTGTAGGAACAGGTTGCTCGATAGCAACGCGCAACTGGCCACCAGATAGATGAACGCGATGATGCTGACGACGATGCTTCCCCGGCCGACAGGCACAGTGAGGTTCAGTTTCGAGAACTCCCCCTCAAGCTGCGTCACCATGGTCTGCTGTTCTTTCGCGCCGCGTTTCCAGTCATTCATCAGGGAACGCATCTGCTTCATGTCGAACACCCGGGTCTTACCGCGTTTGCCCACCGCCTCGAGGAAATCCAGCAGGTCGGTCTCGCTGTCGCACAGGTGCAATGCCGCATGGCCACGGGAATCCTCGCCATCTGCTTCGATTACGATGGTCACGTCATCAGGTTTGACGGCGATGCTCGTGCGCCCGTCCGACCGGTCCACGTGATATTCGACGGCCGGGGTTTGCTCGACCCCTGACAAAACGGTGGCGTCACTCGCGCCGGATACATCAATGCCGTCATAGGATTCCGCCGTACCAGGCAGGAGCCTGATAGCATGTTTGGATGCGAGCGAGAGCATGGTGGCGCTCAGTGCACGCGCATTCGTCTGCGATGCAGGGCAATGCTCGATCAGCGCGTTGAGGCGCGCCGCGTTGTTCGGCGTCATGTCGGGCGGCTCACGACGGTACGCGGCGTCCTTGGGGAACGACGTCTTTCGGATGCTGCCGCGCAGGCAGGCGAGCATGGCGACGCACAGAGTGATGCCTATGGCCGCGATGATGAACGCGCGCATCACCAATTCCCTGTGTTTGGCGTCGCGGTATCGCGCCCAGCGGTCCATCTTGTCCTGCTCCGAGGTGATCAGGCTCTCCCGGTGTTCGCCCGGCCCATGACGGGCGACATCGTTCATCTGGGCGATATCGACCATGGCGACCACATCGAGATACATGCCGGATTCCACGTTCTTCGCTGAGAAATGCAGCGTACCGTCTTTATCGCGTGTGGTCTGTGAGAATGGGCCTTCGAAGTGCAGCCAAGTCGCTGAATTCTTCGTCGTGACGCCATCGGGGAAAGTCACCGTCCCCGTGACTTCACCGATCGGGACGGTGTTTCTGGTGCCAATCGGCTCCCACTGGAATGTGGCGACATCATTGTAGGCGGTGGACACCCCTTCGAAGGTCATCGTAATGTCGAACCCCATGCTGTCGGTGTCGTCGGTCGCGGGGATGTTCCAACCGATTTCAATAGTGGGGTACTGATCCGAGTAGCCGCCCGAGGCGTCAGGCTTGTCACGTTCCGGGTCATACGTCTTTGTGCTCACCCCGGCGCGTTTGATATACCAGTGCCCAGCATACGTGGAGTCCCATAGTGACGTGGACTGGCTGCCAGGCACGACCGGGTCTGCCTGGGTGTAAGTTTCGCCGGTCGTGGTGTTCTTGACGTTCACCCCGGTGATGGCGGTGAGTTGGTCGGGGTCAAGGCGATACTGCTGGTACAGTTGTCGCCACGGCTTGCCACGCTTCTTGAGCGTCACATCGATATGCTCGCGAATCTTCAGATCGCCATTGCGTTGCACTTCGACCTCATAGTTGGCGCTCCGATACGTCATGTCCGCAGACGGATAGATGTCCAAGTAGGTCCTGACGATGATATAGGTGCACGCGAGCACCACTGCAAGCGCGATGCCGACCGCCCTTTCCCACGCGCTGGCTGTTGACTTCACAGCTGGCAACTCCTTGTGCTCCATGCCGCAACGGAATCGCCGCCGTGGCTTGTTCCGGATGCCTTGTCCGGTATCAGCCCGCACGTCCGCCATGGTCGTTCCCGAGCTGATACGTCGTTCAGTATCTCAGGAGTGCGGTACATCACCGCGCCAACCGCGCATCCGCCCCTCCCTGTCATTGCATCTCAAGCCTCGTACGCCGTGTGGGTCGCGCGCGAACCGTGCCGCATCCTAGCGCACGCCCCCACCTGCGGATACAGTGGAGACTATGAATCAACAGCAGCACATCCGCGTGGTCATCGCCGACGACCAGGAACTCGTCCGTGCCGGATTCGCCATGGTCATCGGGTCCCAGGCGGATATGGAGGTCGTCGGGCAGGCAGGCGACGGCGATCAGGCAGTCGCGCTCGCTCAAGAGTTGCATCCTGATGTCGTGCTCATGGACGTGCGTATGCCCGGCATGGACGGAATCGAGGCGACACGCCGGATCACTGCGATGGAATCGACGACGTCTCATCCCAGTGACACGCCGGGCGGCCATACCGAGAACATCGATGACGCCGGGCATGTCACCCGTGTCATCATTCTGACGACTTTCGATCTGGACGAGTATGTGATGTCCGCGATCAATGCGGGTGCGTCGGGCTTCCTGCTCAAGGACACTGAGCCGGAAACGCTGCTGGCCTCCATCCGTACCGTGTATCAGGGCAACGCGATCATCGCCCCGTCCGCAACCAAGCGGCTGATTGAGAACATGGTCGAAGGCAAGCTCGCCCCCATCGTACGACCGGGGACGTCCGGCGGCAATGAAGCGCAGTACACCGATCCGGAGTTGAACGAACTGACCGAACGCGAGCGCGAGGTGCTCATTGAAATCGCGCATGGGCTGAGCAATCAGGAAATCGCCGACAAGCTGTTCATCAGCCTGCCGACCGTGAAAACGCATGTGGCGCATATCCTGGCGAAAATCAACGCGCGCGACCGGGTACAGGCGGTTGTCTTCGCCTACGAGAACGGACTGGTCCGCCCGTAGACGCTCCGTAGAAGCTCCGTAGACGCGACACGCAAACCATATGCGGGTATGCAGATACGCTGTGGCCCGCCACTGCTCAATGCAATGGCGGGCCACAGCGTATCTGTCGAGCTATCTGCAATCCGCATCCGCCGGTCGCTCCCGGCCGGCGGGACGCCTGGATCAGGCTTCGGCGAGCGCCTCGACCGGCGGTGTCTTGACTGCGCGCCGTGCGGGGAAGACGCTGGCGAGCAGAGCGGCCACCGCGGCGACCACAAGCACAATCAGGTTGAGTTTCCAATCGCTGATGAATGCGGTGTCGCTGTACAGGCTGAGCACCATGTAGGAGCCGACCCAGCCGAAGGCGATTCCGAGGATTTCGCCCGCAATACCGGCGACCAGCGAGATGACCAACGATTCGACCGCCAGGGACCAACGCAACTGGCCGCGGGTCATGCCGATGGCACGCAAGGTCGCGGATTCGCGGGTGCGTTCGATGACCGACAGGCTGAGCGTGTTGGCCACGCCGATGAGGGCGATGAGCACGGCGACCGCAAGCAGGGCGATCAGCAACGCGAGCATCGTATCGACGATCTGGTTCCACCGGACGCGTTCGGCGATAGGACCGGACAGGGAGGCCCCTGCGCTTTCGCCGATTGCCGTCTGCGCTTTGGTGATGATGTCCACGGCGGAAGCCTTGGACGTGTCGACTGCGGCGAGCAGCATATGTCCGTCCGCCTGCACTTGCTTGCTCCGGAAGTAGGACTCGTTCACGAACAGAGTGACGCTCACATCCGTATCGACATTGCGGTAATCCCGCTGGATGACGGAGAAGGTCAGCGTGTTGGCGCTGGATGCTTCGCCGCTGCCGCTATCGTCCGAAGCGGTGAAACTCACCTGCCCGTTCTTGAACGACAGGACCTTGCCAGTGAACGCAGAATACGTTGGTGCCAGTGCCTTGCCCTCGCCGAGGCTGACCCCGCCCAAATCCGCGCGCAGCACCTTGGACAACGTCGCCGTATCGGGAACGCCGATCAGGGTGGCGCTGCGTTCCTCGCCGCCGACGGTGACGGAACCACGGGTAATTGGCGCATACAGTGTCGTCTTCACGCCGTCGATCTTGGCGATCTTGTCGGCGGTGGACTTGCTCAGCTTGCTGCCTTTGGCGACCATATCCACGCTGTAGTGCGTGTCGAGGGTGTTGTTCATCGTCTGCTTGGCGCAGGCGGCACCGGTTCCGATGCACGAAACGAGCGTCACGCCGATGAGCAATGCGACACCGGTGGAGGCGACACGCCTCGGGTTCTTCTGGATATTGGCGTGCGCGATCTTCGCCGCCGGCCCGAACAGCGCGGCGAAGGCCCCGCCGAGGCGCATGAGCAGCGGCATCCAGAAGGCCGCGGTGACCACCAGGCCTATGAAAATCAGGGCGCATCCGGCGATTGCGGCCAGCAGCATCGTCGAATACCCGTCGCTCAAATCCGAGGAGGATGCCAGCGCCGAGCGAAGCATCATCACCGCGCCGACAGTCAACACCAAGCCGAGGGTGATGAGCAGGAAGCCGATGACACCCCGGGCGATGCCGGCGCGCTTATTGTCGCTGACTTCGATAGGCCGCAGCGCTTCCAGCGGAGTGACGCGCGTGGCCGAACACGCCGACCCGATTGAGGCGAGCATGGTCATGACGACGCCGAAGACGAGCGGAATCACGAAGACCTGCCAGGTGAATACCAATCCGCCGGTCATGCCGAGGCTCGCGAGCGCGTGGCTGTGCACCACAATCGCCATGATCGCGGAGCCGAATGC
Source organism: Bifidobacterium thermophilum DSM 20210 (assembly GCA_000771265.1). Classification (GTDB taxonomy): domain Bacteria; phylum Actinomycetota; class Actinomycetes; order Actinomycetales; family Bifidobacteriaceae; genus Bifidobacterium; species Bifidobacterium thermophilum. Next base: position 21,017 of record JDUB01000010.1, on the reverse strand, counting down.
GATACCCAGCGCCGAAGCAATCAAGCCAAGGATGGCCGCCTCTCCGATAACGGACCGGTACAGCTGGCCTTTCTGCGCGCCGATGGTGCGCAGCAGCGCCAAGGTGCGACGACGTTGGGCGACCAGCACCTGGAAGGTGTTGGCGATGACGAGCGCGGCGACGAACATCGCGAGGATGCCAAAGCACATGAGGAACACGGTGACGGCGTTGGTACCGGACTGGCTGAGCGACTTGAGCGCCTCATCCCCCGCCTTCTGCCGGGTTTCGATACTGTAACCTTCCGGAAGTAGCTTTCTGATTGCGGGGACCGCGGCATCGGCCTTCGATTCGTCGATATCCAAGGTCATGCCGGTGAACATCAGGTCGGATTCACTATCTGCGCCATGGAGTTTCGCCATGGTCTCGTCGCCGATCACCGCGGCGCCGCCATAGGAGCCGTACGCGCCGTTCGTGTCTTCGGTGAAACCGCAGACCATCAGTTCGACGCTGTCGCTTCCGCTGATGCCGGAACCGTAGTTCGCGGCAAGCGTCACCTTGTCGCCGATGTTCACCGACAGTTGGTCGGCGAGCTTGGACGGAAGCGCGATCTGCCCGTCTCCCGTCGGCTGGTGGCCTTTGACCATCTTGACCGGCAGCAGGCGGTCGTCGCTTGACGCGTTGATGGCGAGCAGCGTGGCACTCTTGTCCCCCGTCGACGCGTTGACCGGCAGATTCTGCTGGATGTACGTGGATTTCACACCGTCAGTGGCGTTGATCTGCTTGGTTTTTACGTCACCCACGGTGGGCATCGTATCCGAGCCGCTCATCGCGGACGTGCTTTGGACGATGTAGTTCGCCTGCGCATACTGGGCGGTCAGCTGGGTGCGCAGGGTGTCGTTAAGCGTATTGCCGAACAGGAAGGTGCAGGCGATGAACGCCGTGCCAATCATGATGGCGATTCCCGCAGGAATCAGCATCTTCATGTTCTTTTTCATCATTTTGATCGTGATCGACCACATGGGAATGTCCTTGCTTGTCTCGTGTCTGATTCAGCGGTTGAGGCCGGCATCCGGCGTGGAGGCGACAGGCGGCTGCGGCACGCCTTCGGACAGGTTGAGGGTGGCGCGGCGGCGTTCTTGCATGAGCAACTCGCTCATCTGGTCGGCACTCGGGTGCTCGACATCCGCGACAATCTGACCGTCCGCGAAGACGATGGCGCGGTCGGCGTAGGAGGCGGCGACCGCATCATGCGTGACCATGATGATGGTCTGCCCCAGTTCCTTGACTGAACGCTTCAAGAAGCTTAGAACTTCGGCGCTGGAGACGGAATCGAGATTGCCTGTCGGCTCGTCAGCGAAGACGACGGAGGGCTTGCCGATGAGCGCGCGTGCGATGGCGACACGCTGCTGCTGGCCGCCGGACAGCTCGTTCGGGCGGTGGCCGAGCCGCTCGCGCAGACCCAGCGTGTCCACGAGCATGTCGAACCACTTACGGTCGGGCTTCTGGCCGGCCAGAGTCAGCGGCATCAAGATGTTCTGTTCGGCGGTGAACATCGGCAGCAGGTTGAAGCTTTGGAAGATGAATCCGATCTTGTGCCGGCGCAGCAGGGTCAGCTGCTTGTCGTTCATCGTCGTGATATCGGCACCGTCAAGCAGGATATGGCCGCTGGTGGTGGAATCGAGGCCGGCGAGGGTGTGCATGAGCGTGGACTTGCCGGAACCGGACGGGCCCATGATCGCGGTGAACTTCCCTCGTTCGAATGCGACATTGACATGGCGCAGCGCGTGGACCGCGTTCTCGCCGGTACCGTAGATCTTCACCAGGTCGACAGCTTCGACGGCTATGGGATTCGGGGTTGTCATGGATCTTCCCTCCACTCGTTCGTCCGGAACCTTTCCTGGACGTATATCCTCAAATCTATCGGAATGCCGGTGGAAAACCCATCATGCGCAAGATGGAAAACGCGTCCGAGGCGGCATCATCCTCGAGAATGATGCATCAGTGGAATCCCTGAGCATGCCGGCGACACGCCGGAACATGGGGTCGGGGTTGCTGTAGGGCTGCCGGCGCGACTTAGAGCAGGACCATCGCGGCGATTGCGAGGACGGTGAATACGATGGTCGCTACGAGAATCGCCCAATCAGCCGGACGCATCGCCAGACGCACCCGGTAAGAGCGCTTGACACCGGGCAGTCCCAATCCGCGCGATTCCATAGCCCAGCCGACGCTGCGGCTCATCCGGTAGGCACGGATCAACACGGCGACGATGACCGGAACCCATGCGCGCGCCCGTGCCAGCATCAGTGAAAACGGATTGCGGATGCCTCGCATCCGTGCGCCTTCGCCGGACAGATCAAGGCCTCGCGCACGCTGGGCGTCACGCACCTGAGTGACAATCCGCGCGAAAACCGGGATGTACCGCAAGGCGGTCGCCAGCGTCAGACCAGCGCTGTACGGCATGCCCAAAGCGACCGCCCCGCGGATGAGTTTCGCCTGGCTGGTGGTGAACAGGGTGAGGAAACAGGCGAAACCGAGCGCAGGAATGCGCAGGCCCATCACCGCGGCCATGAGCAGGTTCTCCCGGGTCAGCCGCAGCCACCCCCAGCCGACGAGCACATGCGTGCCGGAACGGTCGAATATCGGCCACAGCACTACAATCAGCACGATGATGACGGCGAGAATCTTCCACACCCATGCGATGTTTTTCCACGGAATATGGTCGGTGAGGAGCATGAGATGTTCAAGAATCAACGCCGCGAGCATGAGCGGCCAGCTGCGCCAGATGAGGCACAGGACAAGCAGGACGAGCGAGATGAGGAATTTGACACGCGGGTCGACGCGGTGCAGCCAGCCGTTGCCGGGAACGTACAGGTCGGCGTCCATCAGTGGCCCTCCCCGTATTCGCAAGGTTCCGGCAGCCCGAGTTCCGGCTGTACATGTTCCAGTTGGCCGTTTTTCTGCGGCTCGATCCGCCCGGCGGCGCGCACATGCCCGTCCTCGAGTTCGATGAGATAGGTGCAGCGTTGGCGCACCGTACGCATATCGTGACTGATCATCACGATGGTTGTGCCTTGCCGGCAACGTTGCGACGCCGCGTCAAGAATCATGCCGGACAGTCGGCGGTCCAGTCCAGCGGTCGGCTCGTCCAGCACGAGGATCGGCGTGTGCATGGCCAGAACGGATGCGAAGGCGACCAGTCGGCGTTGGCCGTAGCCCAAAGTCGCCGGCGATTGTCCTGCGATATCCTCGAGACCGAAGCGGCTGAGCAGCCGGCCGACGCGGCGGCTGATTTCCTCGCGCGGCACACCGAGGCACAACGGGCCGAAGGCGATTTCCTCGCGCGTGGTGGAGCAGAAAATCTGATGATCGGGGTTTTGGAACGCGTACCCGACATGGGAGGCCATCTCGCCGACACGGCGCCCGCCCACATGCAGCCCGTCAACGGTGACAGTGCCGGCGCTGGGTTGCAACATGCCGTTGAGATGACGGGCGAGGGTGGTTTTGCCTGAGCCGTTGCGCCCAATCAGGCCAACGAACGCACCGCGGTCGATGGCAAGGTTCACGTCGTCGAGGGCGGCGGAACCGTTGCCTCCTTCGGGATACCGGTAGGTGACGTGCTCGAAGCTGATCGCGGGCTGCCTCTCCCCCGTCCGTACGGCAGCATCTGTGACAATCGCCGGTGGGCCGAGTTCTCGCCCCGGCAGGGCGACCCCCAGCTCGATCAGCTTGTCCCGATGTGTTGTAAACAGCGTGGTATCGCCAAACGCGGTGATGCTGCCAGAATCCAACAGCATGATGTGGTCGGCGTATCGGGCCAGCCCGTCTGTATCCTGCTGGGCCATGACAATCGTCAACTCGCGGGCTGCGCGAATCGTGTCAAGCGCTTGGAATACTTCCCGGGTGCCTTCCGGATCGAGCGCCGCCGTCGGCTCGTCGAGCACAAGAATGCGCGGATGACAGGCCAAAGCCGCGGCGATCGCCACCCGCTGCATCTGCCCTCCTGACAGGCTAGTCGGTACACGCCGGCGATACCCGTCCATGCCGACCAGGTGCAGCAACCCGTCGATGCGCTCGTCCATACGGCCGGGATCGACACCGCGGCTTTCCATTGGGAAGGCGAGTTCGTCTTCCACACTGGCACAGAACAGTTGGGATTCCGGGTCCTGTTGGACATATCCGACATCGCTTGACAGTTCGGCGATGCCGCATTCGGCGGTGTTGCGTCCGGCGACGGTCATCGTGCCGCGCATGGTGCCGTCGTCCGGATTCGGGATGATACCGGTGAGCGCCATGCACAGCGTGGATTTGCCGGCCCCGGTCGGGCCGATGATGCCTGTGAATGATCCGGGCAGGATTGAGAAATCCAGCTCGTTCAATGCCTTGACCGGTTCACCTTCGTCCGTTTGCGGGGTATACCACCAGCTGAGGTGGTTCGCCGTGATGATCGGGGCGTCGTTCATATCAGGTCGTTCGATTGCCTGTGCTGTCAGTGCCGTTTGTGCTGTCAGTCGCCGTCAGCGGGCTTCAGTTGATGCTGTCCGCTGGACGGTCGGAACCCGGCGTTTCGGCTCGCTCTGCGGTATCGCTACCGGCATCGTCAACGGTGTTGGCACCGACATTTGCGCCGGTACCGGTGTCAGCGGATGCCCCAGTGTAGTCCTGAGGAATCGCAACGGCGGGCTGCACGCCCAGATTGCCCATGCGCACCAGCGGCGGATAGGCCTTGCGGACCGCAGCGAACAGGGCGTAGGCGATGACCAGGCCGACAACCATCTGGCCAGTGTTGCCCAGGACCTCGCCCAAGGCCGGACCCCAGCCGGACAGGATGCCTCCGGCGACGAGGTAGCCGAACACTTTCCACACGCCGGCGATGACGGAGCCGGCGATGATATTGGCCGGACGGAACTTTCGCACAATCAGCCCGACGAGCACGGCTTGCAGCCCGTCGATGACGAAGGTGAACGCCGCCCACTGCGGATAACCGGACAGCAAATCCGACAGCGCCGGCCCCAGTCCGCCGATCACGCCGCCGACCCACGGGCCGAACGCGTAGGCGGAGAAGAAGATCATCGCGTCGGACAGGTTGAGGTATCCGCGTGTCGGTGTCGGTAGCTTCACCAGCATGGTCAGCACCGTGGTCAGTGCGGTCATGATGGCAATCAGCGGAATCATGCTTGCTTGGAATTTGGTTTTGGTTTGTGCAGCCATATTTCCTCTCTTCTTGAACATTGATCCTGTGCACCCGTATGTGGATGTGTCAGGCCAATATCTTACGGATGCCGGCGGCGCGATCGGCCCCCACGTCCATATCGCGTGAACCCTGTGACTCAGCCTTTCACGGTCAGCTTGTAGTAATCAGGCAAGCCCATGTAATTGAAGGACAGCGAGCCGACTTGCTTGCCGGCGGCCGCAGTCACATTCGTATACCACAGCGGAATCACAGGAAGATCCTCAAACAGCAGTTCCTCGGCCTTGTGATAGTAGCCGATTGCCCCGTCGAGCGTGGTCTGCCGGGCTGCCTGATCGATCAGCGCGTCGAACGCCGCGCTCTTGTAGTCGCCGTTGTTCAGGCCCTTGCCGTCCGCCGACGCGGAGTCATACGCCTGTACCAGATACCCTTCGGGGTGCGGATAATCGGATTGCAGGCCTTGGATGAACGCGGCGCCGACCGTTCGGTTATGGATCGCGGTGCTCAGCTCTTTGGATGTCGAGAAAATCAGCGGTTGCGCGTCGATGCCGAGCGCATTCGTGATGGAATTGCAGATCGCATCGATCCACGGCTTGTTGCCGCTGTCCGTGCTGTAGGCGAGTCGGAAAGTCCCTTCCCATGGGCTGATGGCATCCGCCTGTTTCCACAGTTTCTTGGCTTGTGCAGCGTCATAGTCGAGTACGGATGTCCCGGCGAGGATTTTGCTATACCCTGCGATAGTCGGCGCAGTGAAGTCAGTCGCCTTGGTGGCGGTACCGTACAGGACTTTCTTGATAATCGTCTCGCGGTCGACCGCATGGGCGATTGCAGCACGGCGCAACTTACCCTCCTTGCCGGAGAAATGCGCCATATTCTGCGGTATTGTGAAGGATTTGAAGCCGGGGCCGGGCTTGCTGACGGTTTGCAGCTGTTCTTTGCTGTAGGTTTTCAGCGCACTTGACGGAATGGAATCCAACACGTCGAGGTTGCCTGCCAGCAAGTCGGAGTATGCGGCGTCGAGGCTCGTGTACAGTTCGTAGGTCACTCCCCCGTTTTTCGCCTTGCGCGGACCGGTGTATCTGGGGTTGGGCACGAGTTTGATTTCCTTGTCATGTGACCAGGATGCAAGCTTGTACGGCCCGTTTCCGACCGGGTGTTCACCGAATGCGTCGATGTCCTTGTACGCGCTGGCAGGCAATGGCAGGAACGCCACATCACCGACCTTGTACGGGAATGAGGAGTCAGGGGCGGCGAGCGTGACGTCAAGCGTAGTGTCGTCGACAACCTTCAGGCCTGACAGCTGGGCGTTCTTGTCGCCGTTTTCGTCTTGCAGTGCGTCGTAGCCCCTGATCGTGGAGAATATGGCGGCCCCTAGCTGCCCGTTGGCAGCGTTGGCGGCGAAGGACCATGATTTCGCGTAGGTGGAGGCGGTAATCTTCTCGCCGTCGGAGAAGACGAGTCCCGAACGCAGTTTGATGGTGTATTCCGAGGCATCGGCGTTCGGGGTGATGGATGTGGCGTCCGCGTAGACCAGTTTGCCGGCGGCGTCGAAGGTGACCAAACCTTCGTACAGCTGTGTAACCACCTTCCAGCCCGCAAGGTCGTCAGTGTTGCTCGGAATCAGTCCTGCGGCAGGTTCCACATTGTTGACGGTGACGATATTCCCGGTGCTCGATGACGCTGAGGCGGATGCGCCCGCGGACGGCCCCGAAGAACACCCCGACAGCATCATCGCGGATGCGGCGAGGACCGCGATGGCGGCCCGGTGCAGGAAGGTACGACTGCTGTTCTTCATGGTCGGCTCTTTCTCTCTCGTTCGATGTGGTCTACCGTGCGGTTGCAGGACGAACAGGTCACGCAGGCACGGTCAAGGACGTGCATGGCGCGCAAGCGTCGGCATGCGAAGTCCAATATCAACATTCCATAGTGTCGAGGACATTGTGCTCAGAACGCAATCCGCGGACCGCCCCGATCACGAGTGCCCGCACGACGTCACAAAAGCCCGACCATCAGGTCGCGCCAATCATGCCTTGACGACACCACCACAACAGCAGCATTGCGAAAAACGCGGGTGCGACGATCACTCGCCGCGCCCGCGCAACCAATCGCACAAGGCTATGCTCGCACTTGAATGTGCTTACTTTGCGTCACTTAGCCAGACCGGACTCGCGCAGCGCCTTGAAGCCGCCTTCGAGGTCTTCGATGATGTCGTCGATGTTCTCCAGGCCGATGGACAGGCGGATCGTGCCCTGATGGATGCCCTGATCCTCGAGCTCCTCCGGGGATTCCTGGGAGTGCGTGGTGGAAGCCGGGTGCACGACGAGGGACTTGGCGTCGCCGACGTTCGCGAGTAGCGAGAACAGGTGCAGGTTGTTGATGAATACGCGTGCCGCGTCCTTGCCACCCTTGATGTCGAAGGTGAAGATGGAGCCGCCGCCGTTCGGGAAGTACTTCGCGTACAGATCATGGTCGGGGCGTCCCGGCACGGCCGGATGGCTCACGGACTCGACTTCCGGCACGGTCTGCAGGTATTCGACGACCTTCAGGGCGTTCTGCACGTGGCGCTCGACGCGCAGCGAGAGCGTCTCGGTGCCCTGCAGCAGCAGGAACGCCGCGAACGGGGAGAGCGTGGCGCCGGTGTCGCGCAGCAGGATGGCGCGGGCACGGGTCACGAAGGCCACGGGGCCGAGGGCCTCATAGAAGTTGAGGTTGTGGTAGGAGGGATCCGGTTCGGTCAGGGTCGGGAACTTGCCGGGAACAGCGGCCCAGTCGAACTTGCCGCCTTCGACGATCACACCGCCCAGGGTGGTGCCGTGACCGCCGATGAACTTCGTGGCGGATTCCACCACGATGTCGGCGCCGTGCTCCAGCGGGCGGAACAGGTACGGGGTGGCGAAGGTGTTGTCAACGACGAGCGGCAGGTTGTGCTTGTGGGCGATGTCGGCGATGGCTTCGATGTCGGCCAGGTCAGCGTTCGGGTTGCCGAAGGTCTCGATGTAGACGAGCTTCGTGTTCTCCTGGATAGCGTCCTCGAAGTTCTTCGGATCGCTCGGCTCGACGAAGGTGGTGTTCACGCCGTCACGCGGAAGCGTGTGGCGAAGCAGGTTGAAGGTGCCACCGTAGATGTGCTTGGAAGCCACGATATGGTCGCCGGTCTGCGTGATGTTGCGCACCGCGTATTCGACGGCTGCTGCACCGGATGCGACGGCGAGTCCGGCGGTGCCGCCTTCGAGCGCTGCGATGCGGTCCTCGAACACGCCCTCGGTGGTGTTGGTCAGGCGGCCGTAGATGTTGCCCGGGTCCTGGAGGCCGAAGCGGGCCTCAGCGTGATCGAAGTTATGGAAGACGTAGCTCGTGGTGGCGTAGATCGGGACCGCGCGGGAATCGGTGGCGGGATCCGCCTCTTCCTGGCCGACGTGCAGCTGGAGGGTCTCGAAACGGTAGTGGTTGTTCTTTTCAGCCATGGTGGTGCTCCTTAGTTCGGTGGGTGGTTGTGTTTCCGTCTTGCCCTCGCCGCCGCGGCCTTGCAGCCGGTTGGTGAGGTGTTGATTGAGAGATTAAGCCACCCACGCAAGCCCTGCAACCACGCCGTTATCGTGCTTAGCTATAACTGTTTAATGCGCCTTGCGACCAGAGGGATTGACGGCCTCGGTCGAATCGGAAAATCTTGCCGCGAAGCACGCGACACGCCGACATGACAATCCACGCGTGACATGGACGGGCGGCGCCTATGCGGTTCGAGGACCGAGAAGTCCAAGGCGACATACTACAGTCATTGGCGACGCGACCGCGATACCGGCGCGCAGAAAGGCTTCCCATGACCCAAGATATGACGAATCAAGATGTAACGCTCTATCAACGTGACCCCAAGTACATTCCCCGCGTTGCCGCGGTGCATGACATGTGCGGGTACGGCAAGTGCTCGCTGACGGCGGCGATCCCGATTCTTTCGGCCGCTGGGTGCGACGTGTGCCCGGTACCGACCGCCTTGTTCTCAGCGCACACCAGATACCGTGTGTTCACCATGCACGACACGACCGATATCCTGGACGGCTACTTGGACGCGTGGCGGCAGGAAAACGTCGATCTCGACGGGGTGTACAGCGGTTTTCTGGGTTCGGCAGATCAAGTCGCGATCATCAAGCGGCTGTATCGGGAATACCCGCATGCCTTGCGTCTTGTGGACCCGGTGATGGGCGACGGCGGCGAGATGTATCCGACGTACACAGACCAGCTGTGCCAGGCCATGGGCGATCTGGTCGATGGCGCCGACGTGCTCATGCCGAATCTGACCGAGGCGAGCATCCTGACCGGCCGGGACTATCCGGGGCAGAATCTCGACGACCGTCAGGTCGACGACTTGCTGGAGGCGCTGCTTGCTTTGGGTGCCAAGAACATCGTGCTCAAGGGCATCGATCGCGGGGACGGCACGCTGCGCAACTATGTGGTGAGCGCCTCCACCGGCATCGCGGGCAAGCGCGAGCTGATCCACGACAAGCTACCGTATATGACACATGGCACCGGGGATGCGTACGCCTCCGCCATGTGTGGGGCGATCATGGCGGGGCGCGGTTTGGCGCAATCCGCGAAGATCGCCGGCGAATTCGTCCGCCATGCGATGATTCATACGGCCGATCAGCCGCATCATGAGGAACGCGGCGTGAGTTTCGAACTTGATTTGGGCGATTTGACCGGACTGGTCCGTCACTGACAGGTGATTTACGGCTGATTACAGGGGCTTAACCGCTTCCGTTCAACTTTTGACCACATTGTCCCGTCGCGCTGGCGCCGGACGGTCACGGCATGGTGCAATAGGCCCATGAATGACTATCAGACACCACAGCCATGTAGTTTTCCGCACGCCCATGAGCAGGCTTCGAGCATGCTCACCCACTGCCGGGCGGTCATGCTTGACCCTTGCACTTCAGCGAAAACGCTGGGTACCGCCGGGGAGCAATACGCCGCATACTCGCTAATCGGACGCGACTGGCATCTCATCGCCTCCAACTGGCGGACCCGTTATGGGGAAATCGACCTGATCATGCTGGCCGACGACCTCACCTTGGTGTTCGTCGAAGTCAAAACCCGGCGTACGACCCGGTTCGGCGCCCCTGAGGAAGCCGTGCATGCAGCCAAACAGGCGGCGCTGCGCAAGGCGGGACGGTTGTGGCTTTCCCAACGGCGCGAGAACACGCCGTATTACCGAGGCATTCGGTTCGATGTGGTCAGCATCCAGGTTCGCGGCTCGGATGTCGACCTGCGGCATATCCCGGGGGCGTTCTGATGGCGAGGATCGGCAGCGCTTCCTCCATCGGGTTCCTCGGCTTGCGCGCGTTCACCGTGCATATGCAGGCGTTCGTATCGCAAGGATTGCCGTATTTCTCAATCATCGGGCTTCCCGACACCTCCTTGAGTGAGGCGCGGGAGCGGGTCAGATCGGCATGCCAGGCTGCGGGATTCTCATGGCCGCAGACCCGGGTGACGGTGAATCTCTCCCCCGCTTCGATGCCCAAACGCGGTTCCGCACACGATCTGGCGATTGCGGCGAGCGTGCTCGGTGCGGCCGGGAAAATCAGCAGTGAAGCGCTGGAACGGACTGTGGTGCTCGGCGAGCTCAATCTCGATGGCAGCGTACTGCCGGTCCCCGGGGTGCTTCCAGCCGTTGTGCACGCGAAATCACAAGGCATGTCACGTGTCATCGTCCCGGCGGCGAATATCGAGGAGGCCGAACTCGTCCCCGACATCGCCGTGACCGGCGTACGGCATGTCGGTGAGCTCATCGAGTTGTTGGGCGGCCATGCGAAGTACACGCTGTCGCCGTCGCATGGTGACGATCTGCCTGATGGCGAACGCATGGACGCGCCCGCGACAGGCGATATGAGCGAAGTCATCGGGCAGGATCACACGAAATGGGCGTTGCAAGTCGCCGCGGCAGGCGGCCATCACGCGCTGCTGGTCGGCCCTCCCGGGGCGGGCAAGACAATGCTCGCCTCACGATTGCCCGGCATCATGCGGCCGCTCAGTGACGACGAGCAGCTTGAAGTCGCGTCGGTGCGTTCGCTGTGTGGGACGCTTCCACGATTCGGCATCACCGATGTTCCGCCGTATGAGGCGCCACACCATACCGCATCCTCGGCCGCCTTGGTCGGCGGCGGATCAGGCGTCGCCGTCCCCGGGGCGATCACCCGCGCGCATCGCGGCGTCCTGTTCATGGACGAAGCCCCGGAATTCTCCACACGGGCGTTGCAGACGCTTCGTGAACCGTTGGAATCCGGGTGTATCGCCTTGTCCCGGGCCAAAGGCACCGCTTGGTATCCCGCCCGGTTCCAGTTGGTCATGGCCGCCAATCCGTGCCCGTGCGGGTACGCCTATGGCGACGGCGAGCGCTGCACGTGCAGGGAACGCGACCGGATCCGCTATTTTTCAAGGCTGTCTGGCCCGATTCTCGATCGTATCGACATCCAAGTGGAAGTCCCGCCCATCAATGAGATCACGCTCGGCGATCAGGGCGCAAACGGCAAGGACAGTGCGACCATGCGCGCTGAGGTCAGCAAAGCCCGCGATTGTGCGGCGGAACGGTTCCGGGGGTACGGCTGGACATGCAATGCGCAGGCGGACGGCGTGTGGCTGCGGGAGCATACGTCGCGGCAAGCCGTCGAACTGGTCAACCGCGCCTTGGATTCCGGGCGGTTGAGCCTTCGCGGTGCCGACCGGGCGATGCGTCTGGCGTGGACGCTTGCGGATATGCGCGGCGGGACGTCGCCAGACAGGCAGGATATGGCGCAAGGTATCGCGCTCAGGACCCGCATGCGGTGACGGCTCTCCGGCGGCGCAGCCCGTCTGATCTGCCTTCTGGTTCCGTCCGCGTGGTTCCGCCAGCTTGGTTCCGTCACCCGTTTTGCCGCCTATCTGATTGCGCTCACCCGGCGGCGAAGCCCATCCGATACCGTCCATTCAGCACATCCGACAGCATCCGCTCATCCCGACACGCCGCATTCCAAGTGGATTACACCGATTGCTCTGAAAGAGAGAACTCCATGTCATCAGTACACCCCTCCTCCACCACGCCGTCCGCATCGACCACGCCGGCCACGCCGACGACCGTGCCGCCATCATCCCCGACGGGGGAACACGACTATGGTTCGGCCCGGCCGAGCGACGACACACTTGCGCGGGCGGCTCTCACCTATTGCACCGACAGCGCTGACGCCTTGATGTTCGCGACGCTCAAAGGCGCGCCCGACGCGTGGAGTGTGCTGTCGGCGATGTATTCGAGCGCCTCATGGATGCCGGAACGCATGCAATGGCAGCGACCGATGGCAGTCAGCCGACTGGAAGAATGGTTCGTCACCGGTGCGGCGCGGTGGGGGCTGCGGGCGGATTCCCGCGCATTGACCACCTTCCGCAAGTCTTTGGAGGGGTGGCAGACCCGTCTGCACGATCTGCTCACCAGTTTGGCAGTCATACACCATGATTTCGGGGTCGAGGAGATGCCTTGGTATGACCGGCATGATAACGGGGAAGATGACTGTTGCCCGATGCCCCAAACACTGGCCGAAGCGATATGGTCGCATGCGACGGTGGATGGGCGGTACTGGCTGATTGGCCCGGACAGCACGCTGTGGCCCGAGCAAGTCGGCGATTTGTGTGTCCGCAAGGATTGGGCGGCGCCGCTGTGCCTGTGGGGTCTGGGACATGCTCCTGCGCTCAAGGCCTGTGACAGACCGCTGGCCATCGTCGGTTCACGCGGTGTCAACGAATATGGACGCACCGTCGCATACAGCCTCGGACGTCATGCTGCCGGCGACGGGCATACCGTGGTCTCCGGTGGGGCGATGGGCGCCGACGCCGCCGCCCATTGGGGAGCGATCCGGGCAAGGGAACAGTATGGGGATTCAGCCGGGTCGACCATCGCCGTATTCGCTGGTGGACTGACCCATATCGGCCCGCGCAGCAACCAGTTGCTGTTTGACGCGATCGTAGCAAATAAGGGTGCCCTCATCAGCGAATCATTCCCCGGTACCGTGCCGCAACCCCACCGGTTCTTGCTGCGCAACCGCATTATCGCCACGCTCGCGTCGACCGTAGTCGTGGCGCAGGCTCGCCGGCGATCAGGTGCGCTCAACACCGCCACATGGGCGAGCGAACTGAACCGTGACATCTACGCCGCCCCTGGGGATATCACCACGCCAAGCAACGGCGGATGCAACCGGCTAATCGCGGACGGCAAAGCGATGCTGCTGTGCAGCTGCAAGACGGTGTCCGACATCTGCCATGCCGCCCACCGGCCTGCCACAAGCGGTGTCGCAGACCTCGCAGGCACCGCGCAGGCAGCGGAATCCGCACAGACACACCTCGCCGAACCGCCAGACATTGAGACTGCCGGCGCGCCGTCACCCGAGGGTCATGGTCTGCGTGAGCGTCTGATCGCCATCATGCGCGCACTGCGTCGCCCGATGCCGCCAGAACGCCTCATTGCAGCGATAGCCCAAGATGATTCGTCGACAAGCCCGCCTCAATCCCAGGATGTCCTCGCCGAACTGGGGCTGATGGAGCTGGACGGCGTCGTCACTTGCGGGCCGGAGGGATTCAGGCTTGCCACTGGCAGCGACTGAGATCGACTCGTAGGCCGTCCGCGCCGGCATTGCCTTGTTGACTGGCTTTGGTGAACGCCACGCCTTCGCTTTCAAGGAGCGCGCGCTGCCGGTCTGGTCCACCGAATGCGAATCCGGGAGCGAGCGAGCCATCCCTGAACACGACCCGATGACAGGGAATCACTCCGGGTTCGGGATTGCAGTGCAACGCATAGCCGACCATGCGCGCATTGCGTGGTCTGCCGGCGAGCGCGGCGATCTGCCCGTATGTGGCGACGCAACCCGCGGGAATCCGTCTGACGATGTCATACACCTGAGTATTAAACGATTGGCCCATACCACCATTATCCGGCCGATACCCGCCGACTCGCCCCGTTGCGCCGAGAGCTGGGCGCTTCGTCCTGCCTTGTGCGAGAATCGAAGGTATGAGTCCGAAACATGTGGAACAGATGTACGATGCCCTGATTGTTGGAGCGGGTGCCGCCGGATTGTCCGCGGCGCTCGGATTGCTGCGTTCGGAACGCATCGCGCAGATGACGCAGGAGGGGCGCGCGCCGAAGATCCTGGTGGTCTCCAAGCTCCAGCCCTTACGTTCGCACACCGGTTCCGCGGAAGGCGGCATCGCAGCGAGCCTCGGCAACGTGTCCGAGGATGATTGGCATTGGCATTATTACGACACAGTCAAAGGCGGTGATTGGCTGGTCGACCAGGATGCGGCGAAGCTGCTCGCACAGGAGGCGCCCGTCACCGTCATCAATCTTGAACGTTCGGGGGTTGCGTTCTCGCGCACCGCCGACGGGCATATCGCGCAACGCAAGTTCGGCGGCCATACCGCACACTTCGGTCAACAGCCGGTGCCGCGCGCAGCCTATGCGGCGGACCGCATCGGCCATCAGATTCTGCATACTCTGTGGCAGCAGTGCATAGCGCAAGGTGTCGAGTTCGCCGAGGAATGGTATGTCACCGATCTCGTACTCGACGAGCGCCACGAGCGTGTGGAGGGCGTCGTCGCCTACGACACGCACACCGGCAAGGTGCACGCGCTGCATGCACGCAACGTGCTGCTCGCCACAGGCGGCGCCGGGCGCTTGTTCCATACCACGTCGAACTCGTGGGATTTGACCGGCGACGGCATGGCGCTCACCCTTGAAGCTGGTCTGCAGCTTGAAGACAGCGAATTCGTGCAGTTCCACCCCACCGGGCTCGCCCATACCGGCATCCTCATCTCCGAAGCGGCGCGCGCGGAAGGCGGCGTGCTGCGCAACAGCGACGGCGAAGCGTTCATGCAGCGCTATGCGCCTGGTCACGCCGACCTCGCGGCGCGTGACGTGGTGAGTCGCTCCATTATGGCGGAAATCGACGCCGGCCGCGGCGTCGCCGATCCGAAGGACCCGCAGGGCCCGCGCGATTGCGTCTGGCTTGATATGACCGGCATCGACCCGGAGCATATGCACGCCGTGCTCCCCCAAGTCGTGGAAACCATTGAGGATTACGCGGGCATCGATCCGACCAAGGACTATGTGCCGGTCAAGCCGACCGCCCACTACACGATGGGCGGTATCCCCATCACCACTGACGGCGAAGTCTACACTTGGGCGGACGGCGCTCGGCATAAGGTCACGGGCCTGTATGCCGCAGGTGAATGCTCCTGCGTGAGCGTCCACGGCGCGAACCGTCTCGGCGGCAACTCCCTGCTGGACGCCTGCCTGTTCGGACAGCGCGCGGGTGCCGCCGTGGCAGCGCGTATCGCCGATTCTCACGCCGTTGCGAGCCCGGATGATAATGCCGTGGCGGCAGAGGACCCGTCCCAAGACGCCGTCGAAACCACCGCGCAAACGCGCCGAACGGAGCTCGCCGGCCTGCTCAAACCGACCGGACAAGCCGGTGAAAACACAGGAAGCGAAGCGTCATCGCAGCCGCAAACCTTGCAAGACGACAACGCCTACCAGCTACTGGCAGACCTCGGCTCCGCCATGGAACGCGCACTTGCAGTCCGCTGCAATCATGACAGCATCGCCGAGGCCTTACAACTGGTGAACGAGGATTTCGCCGAGCGGGCACGCGCACTGCATACGCACAGCGACTCAACGGCGTTCAATCAGGAGGTCACCGCCATCTGGGAAGTCCGCCATCTGCTGGAACTCGCCAAGGCGATGCTGCGTGCCGCGGACGCGCGGCATGAATCCCGCGGATCACTCAAACGCACCGACTACCCGGACCGCGATGACAAGCAGTACCTCGCCCACTCGATGGTCGCCAGCACAGGTACGGTCGCCTGGCAGCCCGTGCACATTCTCGACATGCCTCCACAGGCACGCGAATACTAATCGGGCACCGCTCGTGGCACACTATATTCGGTTTTGACAACAGGAGGCTGGCAATGAATGGCAATGACGGGACCCGTGTCCAGGTGACGCTGCGGGTGCATAGGTTCACCCCGCGCCCCGAACGCGATCGCCCTCGCTCCGGCAGCCCGTTCGCGAAACAAGGCTCCCCCTTCGGCTCAGGGACGGCGCGCAGGCGTCCTCGCGGCAAACAGTGGACCCAGGATTATCTGCTCTCGGTACTACCGGACACCACAATCCTGGATTGCCTGCTTGATATCAAACGCACGCAGGATCCAAGTCTCGCGTTCCGCTATTCCTGCGGACACGGCATGTGCGGTTCGGACGCCGTCGCCATCAACGGCACCCCGACGCTGCTGTGCACGGCGAAAGTCAAGGACTGGGCGGTTGCCCAAACCGCGCGGAATACCACTGACGCCGAGGGTTTCCGCAAGACGACGGGAACGGATGACGACCCCGCCGGCAACGCCGCGGATGTCTCAGGTACTTCAGGTGTCTCAGGCGCCCATGACGGCTCCCCTCTTGTCATTGAATTGTCGGCACTGCCGGGATTCCCCGTGCAGCGTGACTTGATTGCCGACATCGATCCGATGCTCGAGCAAATCAAGCGCCTGAAACCGTATCTGCAGGCGGACGGCAAGCTCGCCACCACGAAGGACGGCAAAATCGACGTGTTCGAATACCTGCAGCGGCCGGAACAACTTGCCGCGTATGAAACGCTGAGCAACTGTATCGCGTGCGGCGTATGCGAAGGCAGCTGTCCGGTGTTCGCCGGCGGCGAAGCGTTTATCGGACCAGCCGCCCTGATTACGGCTTCACGGTTCATCAATGATTCGCGCGATACCGCGGCTGACGCGCGTATGGACGCAATCGACACCGCGGATGGCATCGCGGCATGCCAATCGGTACGCGCCTGCTCACGTCATTGCCCGCGCGGTATTGATGTCGGCGAGGAAATCTGGCAGCTCATCGCCAAAGTCAAGGAACGCTGAGCGTCAGGGAACGCCGGGACACGGCACATTCCGCAATCCGCATCCGGTGACGGCACACCCCATGCCGTCACCGGCACCATCCATCTCATGGGGACGAATGTCATGGAACACACACCACAGTCACTACTCACCGCTATCTGGACCAACGTTGAAGACCACGCTCTTGAGCGTCAATCCCCCGGTCTCGCGAGGGCCAGGGCCGATGCGACCGAGGCTGGCATTCCCCAAGGGTCGGCGGCGCAAGCGGAGCTGCTGCGAGCGCTCGAGCACATGGTGGGCGCGACATCCGTGATTGTGGTCGGCACCGGCGCGGTGGTGGAAACCTACCAGCTGCTTGACGGATTGGACGGGCACGGCCAGCTGACCGCCGTTGACTCGTCGGCGCAGGGCATCGCCATGATTCGCAGCCTGCTGCGCGAACTGGCTGACAGTACGCAGGCATCCTTGCGGGCGGTCAGTGCCCCCGCCAAGGTGTTCCTGCCGCGGCTGAATGCCGCTGATTACCATCTCATCGTCGTGGCCGGCGATGTGGACAACTACCGTGCGACCTATGAGCAGGCTCCTCGTCTGTTGAACAAGGGCGGGATCATCGCGTTCACGGATATCCTCGCGCTCGCCGGGCGGACGGCTGACGGCGCGAGCATGGATGACGCGCCTGACACGAGGAAAGCCGACGCCATGCGACAGCTTCTCGCTGATGTCGAGGAGGACGAGCGGTTCAGCAGCACGCTCACCCCCAGCGGCACAGGCCTGCTGCTTGCCGTCAAACGCTGAAGACGCACCGCCTGGAAGCTGCCGTGATCTGTAATTCAGACTGAACACCCGCGCTGGACGCTGACAGGCAGAGTTGATCGGGCTGGCTGGTTGCTGCTGGTTGCTGTCGTCGGCGGCCAGTTTCCGGAAACGACAGCAGACAACCAGACCGACGCGCTTTGACACTCCGCGCCTCTGTGCTTCTACGGCTTTCGCAGGAGTACAGATTACGCTATTGAAAGGTCTTATGGGTTTCTTCCTTGGCGTTATTCGTTTACTGTCTCGTCGTCCGCCCGCTCGGCGCCGAGCGCGATTCGCACGGCCTCGTCAGGGTCATCGGTGAACCGCACCAGATGCGGGTCGAGCGGCGAAATCATTCGTCGCGCCTCGACCGTGGTCGTGACCCAATCGAATAATCCGCGCCAATACGCCGTATCGAATAGGACAATCGGGATGGATTTGACCTTGTGGGTCTGCACGAGGGTGAGCAGTTCGA
Source organism: Bifidobacterium thermophilum DSM 20210 (assembly GCA_000771265.1). Classification (GTDB taxonomy): domain Bacteria; phylum Actinomycetota; class Actinomycetes; order Actinomycetales; family Bifidobacteriaceae; genus Bifidobacterium; species Bifidobacterium thermophilum. The sequence goes on along the minus strand of JDUB01000010.1, from coordinate 2,669 downwards.
ACATCTCATCCAAGGTGCCGAATCCGCCGGGGCAGACGATGACCCCGGACGAGTATTTCATGAACATGGTCTTACGCACGAAGAAGTAGCGGAAGCTCATGCCGAGGTTCACCCATTCGTTGAGCCCCTGTTCGTGTGGCAGTTCGATGCCGAGCCCCACCGATTTGCCGTTCATTTCGCTGGCGCCGCGGTTCGCGGCTTCCATGATACCTGGTCCTCCCCCAGTAATCACCGCATACCCGGCCTTCGCGATGCCTCGGCCCATCGCGCGTGCCGCCTGGTAAGCGGGATCGTCTTGCGGTGTACGGGCGGATCCGAACACGCTGATCGCCGGGCCGAGTTCAGCGAGCGCTCCGAATCCGTCGACGAACTCGGCTTGAATGCGCAACACACGCCACGGATCCATATGCAGCCAGTCGGTCGGCTGGTTGTCGCGCAACAGATTCGCGGTCGCGCTCTCCTCGGGAATCATACGGCCGCGCAGCATGACAGGGCCAGACATATACGTCATCTGCTCATCTCCGGCCTCATGGGCTGGCTCGTGTACAGGCTGCCCATGTACGAGCTCATGTGCGGACTTGTGCCCAGTGCTGGATTGAGTGTTGCGCCCGTGACCTTCGTCACGTACAGTCTCAGCGCCGGATTCAATCCCGGCATCCGGCTCATGTCCGGTTTGCTGATGCCCGATTTGCTGGAATGGTGATGCCTGCGACGGTTCCTTCCGCATATCTGTCATGACTGCTCCTCAGTGTCCTGCGCGCGCGGGTGGCTCTGCCGGTACGCGCGTATCCGCTCTTCAGGGAACACCCTGCTGCTGACAATCTCCGTGCCGTCAGGCAGCAAACCCGGCTCTTCCACAGCAATTGCCGGCGTATGGACGCCAACGGTTTCAACGCTTGATTGCGCAAGACGCTCGTAACGCTTCGATTGCCGGCTGAGCAGCACGCCTGACACCGCCGCGGCGAGCAGCGAAGCCAACAGCACGCCAAATCGCGCTTCTGCGGACAGCTCGGCATCGGTGTATGCGAGCGTTGCAATCAGGAACGACACAGTGAAGCCGATGCCGCATGCGCAGGCCGCCGGGAACAGGTCGCGAACCTTGAGCTCCTTCGGCATGCTCAGCCCGCCGAATCGCGTCGAAAGCCAAGCGGTAAGCATGATGCCGAGCGGTTTGCCGACCACGAGGGCGACCACGATGCCGACGACAATCGGGGAAATAAACAGCAGCAGCGACAGCGAACCGATATGCACGCCCGTGGCGAACAGAGCGAACACCGGCAACGCGAGCAATGCGGAGAACGGTTGCAGTTTGTCATGATAACGTTCGGCGCGCGGCGTGGCCTCGCCGTACATCTCGCGCGACGGGGTCAGCAGGCCGACCAGTACACCCGCGAGCGTGGGATGAACGCCAGCTTCGAACATCATGACCCATGCGAGGATTCCGACGGCACCGACCGCCAACCACGGCACACGTTTGCGGCGGACCAGCACGTACCAGATGGCGGCGCACACGGCGATGCCGACGAACCAATACCAGGCGTTGAGCGAGGAGAAGAACACGGCGATCAGAATGATGGCGAGCAGATCGTCAACCGTCGCAAGTGTCATCAGAAATGCCCTGATCGAGCCGGGCAACGCCTTGGCGAACAAGGCGAGAACCGTCAGGGAGAACGCGATATCGGTCGCGGTCGGAACCGCCCAACCGTGGGAGGCGGTACCGAATGGTACAACTGCGCCGGTTGCGATGGTCATGCTACCGGGCGCCGGAGGGGCGAATTGCGAATACAGGCCAATCACCGCCGCGAACAGGATGGGCGGAACCAGCATGCCTCCCACCGCGCACAGCATCGGGACGGCGGCGGCTTTGGGATTCGCGAGCGAGCCAGTGGTCAGCTCCTGTTTCAAATCAAGCCCGACCATGAGGAAGAAGACGGTCAGCAGGCCGTCCTGCGCCCAGTGGCTGATTGGCAGCATGAGATTAGTTCCCGGAATGCCGATGGTGTATTCGGCCACCGTTTCGAAGCCGTGCATCGTCCACGGCAGATTCGCCAACAGGAAGCCAAGCAGGGCGAATCCGAGCATTATCAAGCCGGATATCCGGTCTGAGGCGGCAATGCGCCTGATAGTCGTCCATACTGCCCTGTTGCGCTGTGTCATATCACTCCCGTCGTACCATGATGCCTGTGGCATGCGGAACACATATGCATCCATTGTAAAAAACGGTATGTGAACTGTTCCGCCCGGAGCTGACACGCCATGCCGTGTCCGATACGCGGGCGCATTAGGAGAATCGGCGTATAGGAAAAATCGTGGTGCCGATGATGTCGATGTGCGGGCCGTGACTGTATGTCCGGACATGCAAAATCCGTCGGATACACCGGATGTCGTCCTCACGAGCGAAGAAGCGGCAAACCCCGTAGGCCCGGACATACGCAATCTGACAGATGTCACTGAATCTCAGCGTCTTCCGTGGCGTTTCCTCCGTTTGCGCGTACCCGGACATACACAATCCCTAGCACGTTGCCCTGCGCCGCCGTTTCGGCCAATCATTCTACAAACTGTCTATGCGAACCGGCCTCACAACGTAGACAATTTGCGAAACGGCACAAACCGGTTACGCAAACAACTCCCCCAACGTAACCAGTTTGGGCCTATAGGAACTAAACGTG
>JDUB01000001.1 GCA_000771265.1 Bifidobacterium thermophilum DSM 20210 | reverse complement strand
CACACACCACACACCAAAACAACACGACGCCACACACACACCGCGCCACGACAAACCTCACCGCGTCACGTACGCCGACCACGTCCGTTACCTGCCCCATCCCCCAAATCGAACGTTCCACATTCTGAACAGCGTCGCGGAAACAATCAAGTGCGGCATCGCAACACCTCCCACGACGATGAATCCGGGTGCGGTGAGACGTTTCAGTCCCACTGCACCCGGATTCATTGTCGACCAGTATCAACACATGGACCCCCGCAGCGCGCCGGCATGCGCCCTAACTCCAATCATCTGCGCTTTCCGCGCTTGGCCGTCGCGATACCGGCAACCGTCGTAAAGTCCAGACGGGCGCGCGTCAGTAGAGTTCGGTGAAGATCTTCAGCACGCGGTCATAATCCAGCGGCACAAAGTTGTTGCGCATCAGCCGCTCCTGGGTGGTCATCACACGTTCGGCGAATTCGGGCAGATCCTCGCGGGTCACACCGTACTCATGCAGCGCCTTCTTCGGAAGGAGCTTGTTGATCAGCTCCTCGAGCCGGTCGTAGACCACGGCGGTATCGCAGCCGAGGATCTTTGCGAGGAAGGCGTTGAGCGTGGCGATCTCTCCATCGGATTTGATTTCCATGTAGTTGCGCAACACGCCCGTGAACATGGCGTAGTTCGATTCGCCGTGCGGCACATGGTATTTGCCTCCCAGCTGATAGCTCAACGCGTGCACGGCCGCGCATCCGGCAGTGTCGAAGGCGATGCCGGCGAAATCGGAGGCAATGAGGAAGTCGTCCATCAACTCGTTGCGCTTCGCACGACGTTCGGCCGATCCCGCCTCGCCGGCCTCGGTCACTTTCTGATATCCGCCGACAATCATTTCAATCGCCTTGTAGCTGAACATTTTCGTGTATGGGGTGGCGTTCGGCGACAGAGCAGATTCGACAGAGTGCACAAGCGCATCCATCGAGCTTGTGGCAAAGACATGATCGGGCAGACCTGTGAGCAGTTCCGGAATCAGCACGGCATCATCGGCGAACATCTCTGGCCCGGCGATACCCGCCTTACAGCCCAGACGCGTGCGGTTCACCGCGGCGATTTCCGTGACTTCGCTGCCCGTACCGCAGGTGGTCGGCACGAGCACCAGACGTACCTTGCGGTGGTGGTCCGCCAGATGGTCGATGACGTCATCGATACCATCACCGCCGGCGACGGCGACAATCTTCGACATGTCCATGACGGCACCGCCGCCGACTGCGATGATGCGGGAATACTTGAACTTGGAAGCGTCGGAGATAAGCGCATCGATCATCTCATCGGTCGGTTCCTGGCTACCGTACTTGTCTACGGTGATCACACGGGCGCCGTTGGTGACGCCGGCGAAGAACGTATCATGCATCACGTCCATGGTGACCAGCAGGTCGTCAGGCCCAAGATTGAATTCCTTCGCAAATTCCGCGACCGTGGGGAACTTGTGGATCACGGGACCAACGGTGAGCTGCTTCATACAAACCTTCTTTCAACGGCCCGTAACCCATTGCGGTATGCGGGAGCGATACGCGCATTATCGGACCGGACATTTCACCTGATATGTCCGGCGTGTTTCCTACATGTGACAGTGGTTCGGAATCGTTCAGATTCATGGAGAACGTTCCGTTGCCGCCATGATCATGATGTGGACATGCCACTTCGCGACGCCCTCTTCCAAGGACCGCGGCATGCGGTATGGTTGGTTCACGCGCATGCGGGGCGAACCGATGGACCCGCAATCGATACGGAGGATGTCATGGCACTGACCAAGAAACAAACCAAGCAGCTGAGGGCGATGGCCAACCAGCTCAACCCGCTGCTGTGGATCGGCAAGAACGATGTGACCGATGCCGCAATCAAGCAAGCTGATGAGACAATCGACAAGCATGAACTCATCAAATGCGCGGTCCAGGACGGCTCAGGTCTGACTGCCCGTGAGGCTGCAGACCAGCTTGCCCAACGGCTTGGGGCCGATGTCGTGCAGGTGATTGGCAACCGGTTCGTGCTGTACCGCGAATCTCGCCGGGACGATGTGAAGAAAATCGTGCTAGTGCGCGAGTAGGCGTTTCTGAGCTGTATCAATCAATCGAATATTCATCCAATCCGTTAATCTGTCTGCGGTGAAGCATCCGACGATGTATGCGACGCCGCAGATTCGGATTGCGGTGAAACGTGATGCTTTTTCGGCGCCGCCCCGGACTCAGCTTGCGGTGTCCGACCGGATTCTGACGATCCCGGCCGGACACCGGTTCCAGCGGTTCCGGCGGCCTCTGCGGTTCCGGTAGCCCCGATTCCATGGAGAATCGGCTTGATTCGCGCCAGATTCTCCTTCACCTGACGCTCATACCCACGGTCGTTGGGGCGGTAATATTCACGACCGACCAGTTCGTCGGGCATATACTGCTGCGGCGCGACGGCTCCCGGATAATCGTGGGCGTACTTGTAGCCCTCGTGATTGCCCCAGCTTTTCATGAGTTTCGTCGGGGCATTGCGCAAATACAGCGGAACCTGGCCGATATGCCCAGCATCGATGTCGGCGAGCGCCTCGTTGATTGCATTGTAGCTGGCGTTGGATTTCGGTGCGGTGGCCACGGCGATAGTCGCTTCGGCGAGGATGATGCGCGCTTCGGGCATGCCGATCATGGCGACCGCCTGCGCGGCGGCGACCGTGACCTGGAGGATCTGCGGCGCGGCCATACCGACTTCCTCGGCAGCCGCGATCATGATACGCCGGGCGATAAATCTCGGATCCTCACCCGCCCTGAGCATCTGGGCGAGATAGTGGATGGCCGCATCCGGGTCAGAGCCTCGCATGGATTTGATGAACGCGGAGATGACATCGTAATGGTCGTCGCCGTGCTTGTCGTAACGCACGGTCGCCACGTCCATGACACTGCTGACAATGTCCGGGGTGATGACCGCGGGCTTGTCTGAATCCTTCGCGTGCTTGCCGCCGGTGACCGCACCTGCGGCCGCCTCGAGGATGGTCAGAGTTTTGCGCCCATCTCCCCCGCCCATGCGGATGATCTCGTCACGGGCGTCATCGTCGATGGCGACGGTGCCTTCCAACCCGCGTGAGCTGGCGATGGCACGGTCGATCAGCGTGCCGAGGTCAGCGTCATCAAGCGATTCGAGTTTGACGACGACCGAACGGCTGAGCAACGGCTTGATCACCGAAAAACTTGGGTTCTCCGTAGTGGCGCCGATGAAGGTGACGTCGCGGTTCTCGACGCTGGGCAACAGGGCGTCCTGCTGGGATTTTGAGAAACGGTGGACCTCGTCGATGAACAGGACGGTCTCCTTATGCGAGGTGACAAGCCGTCCGTGGGCGCGTTCTAGGACCGCACGCACGTCTTTGACCCCTGAGGTCACCGCGGAGAGCTCTTCGAAGGCGCGCCCGGATTGTTTGGCAACGATGTAGGCGAGCGTGGTTTTGCCCACTCCCGGAGGGCCAAACAAGATGATTGAACTCGGAGCGGTCAATGAGCCCTGCGATTGCGGGTCGGCAAGCCGACGCAGCGGCGAGCCTTCCCCCAGCACATGCTGTTGGCCCACCACCTCATCGAGGGTTTCGGGACGCATACGCACGGCGAGCGGACGCAACACGTCATCAGGCGCGGCGGCCGCGGCGAACAGATCATCGGTCATGCTTCCACCCTACTCCAATTCGAACAATCGTTCGACTCTGGCGATGCACAATCGCCCCACGGTCCGATCAGTCCTCGATCTGGCCGTCGGAGCCGATCGGGCCGACATGATAGTCGACGAACACCGTCTCGCCGGTCTCCTGCGTGGCATCGAGATCGACCGTGCCACCGATCGCCCAGTCATGGTCGCCATCGGAATCATCGATAATCTGTCGGACACGCCACGTATGCTCCTTGCGTTCGTTCGCGTCATCGATGATGAAGAATTCCGGCGAGCGGGCGGCAGCGTCGATGCCGACATAGTCGTGCTCGTCATAGTAGTCTTCGAGCGCATCCTCCCATTCGTGAACGCCGTAACCCCAGTCATGGTCGAGGTCGCCGAGCATTTCAGGGCGGTCGAGGTCCATAAGCTGGATGCGGCGGAACATGGCGTTGCGGATGAGCACAGTGAGCCCGCGACGGTCGGAAACCACGGCGTCGCGATCACCCGGAGCGGTGGCATCAAGCGCGGATTCATCGTTCTGGCCGGCATGCTCCCACTCGTCCACGAGGCTGGAATCGACGGACCGGACGACAAGGCGAAGCCAGGAGATGACATCGCGCAGCTGGTCGTCAAGCATGTCCTGCGGAACCGTGCGTGCAAGCGAACGATAGGCGTCCGACAGGTAACGCAGCAGGGTGCCCTCACAGCGGGCGATATTGTACCGGGCGATGTACCCGTTGAAATCAGAGGCGGTTTCGACCATGTCACGCAGCACCGATTTGGGGCTGAGCATGTAGTCGCCCGCCCACGGCACCGACTGGCGGTACGTGTCGAAGGCCTGATTCAGCAGATCTTCAAGCGGCTTGGGATAGGTGATTTCCTGGAGTCGTTCCATGCGTTCGTCATAGTCGATGTCGTCGGCTTTCATCTCCTGCATCGCCTTGTCGCGGGCTTGCCGTTGCTGGGCTTTGAGCACCGGCATCGGGTCGTCGAGCGTCGCCTCGACCATCGAGATGACGTCAAGCGCATACGTGGGCGAATCCGGGTCAAGCAGGTCAAGCGCGGCAACAAGGAACGGGGACAACGGCTGGTCGAGCGCGAAATCATCAGGCATGTCGACGTCAAGCACGTAATCCGTGGTGTCGTCGTCACGCGGAACGGCCTCGATGAAATGCTCGTCAAGCATAGTGCGGAAGATGTCGTCCGCCAACTGGTGCAGATGCGCTTTCTGCTCGTCGCTCTGCGCGGAGTCGTCGATGAGCTTATCGACGCGGGCACGGGCGTCACCACCTTGGGCGACCTCGTTGAGCACCATCGAATGCGTAATCTTCAAATGCGGGACCAGAGTCTCGGGGGCCGCTTCGATGAGCTTGTCGAAGGTGTGCTCGTTCCATGTGACGAAGCCCTCCGGCGGCTTCTTGCGCTTGACTTTCTTGAGTTTCTTCGGGTCGTTGCCGGCTTTGGCCAGCTGATGCGCGTTCTCGATCTCGTACTCCGGAGCCTCGGCGACCACCAGCCCTTCGGTATCAAAGCCCATGCGGCCGGCACGACCGGCAATCTGGTGGAATTCGCGGGCGCGCAGACGACGGGTCTTGACACCGTCGAATTTCGTCAACGCGGTGAGCACCACGGAATGAATCGGCACGTTGATGCCGACGCCCAAAGTATCGGTACCACAAATCACCGGAAGCAGGCCCTGCTGGGCGAGTTGCTCGACCAATCGGCGGTATCGCGGGAGCATGCCGGCATGATGCACGCCGACACCGGTGCGCAGCAGACGTTGCAAAATCTTGCCGAACGCCGTGGTGAACTTCGTGCCCTTCATCGCCTCGGCGATGGCCTGACGCTGCTCCTTGGTGGAGACATTGCTATTGGCGAGCGCCTGCGCGGTGGTCAATGCGGCATCCTGCGAGAAATGAACGATGTAAATCGGGGTGTCGCCCTTGCCGACCAGCAGCTCGATGGTCGCCGGCAGCGGCTTATCGGTGTATTCGTAGGTCAGCGGGACCGGGCGCGGGGCGTCGGCGATGATGTCGACATCCGTGTCGGTGGCGTCTTCAAGACGGTCGGCGATCGCATCGACATTGCCGAGCGTCGCGCTCATGAGCAGGAACTGCGTGCGGGGCAGTGTAATCAGCGGGACCTGCCACGCCCAGCCGCGCTCACTATCGCCGTAATAGTGAAATTCGTCCATCGCCACGCAGCCGATGTCCGCCTGGTCGCCTTCCCTGAGCGCCTGGTTCGCAAGGATTTCCGCCGTGCAACAGATAATCGGCGCGTCGGCGTTGATATGCGTGTCACCGGTGATCATGCCGACGTTTTCCCTGCCGAACACCTCGACCAGGTCGAAGAACTTCTCGGATACCAGTGCTTTGATCGGCGCGGTGTAGTACGAGCGACGCCCGGTGCACAACGCGGCGAAATGCATGCCGAGCGCGACCAGCGATTTGCCGGAGCCGGTCGGGGTGTTGAGGATCACGTGGTCGCCCGAAAGCAGGTCCATGATAGCCTCTTCCTGGTGGGGCCAAGGGGTGATGCCCTTGGTGTCCTCCACCCAGCCGAAGAAGCGATCGAAAATCGCGTCGGCGTCGAGGTTGCGTCGCTCGCCGTCGTGCGGGGCCAACACCCCGAGCGACCCGTATCCATTCGTCCCGTCGGCTTCCAGCCGTTGCTCGTCCTGCGTCATACCCCTGAGTCTAACGCGTGGCGTGCCTTGCGGGCGATGGGGAGAGCGGGATGCCGACAGTTTCCACGAACAAGAAGAAGATCACTGACCACCGTGCGACCATCAGATTGCCCGATGACGGAGCACCTTCGGATTTCAATATCGGACGAGAGACACTCCAATGGGATGCGACTTCTCAAGGACACAACGGCGAGATACGGAGAGTCTCGCAGAACAGATGACAAGTACTGGGAAGCGGTGCTACCGAGTTGTCGCACAACGGGGAAATACCACGGGAATAGACGAGAGAGGCGGTGATATCAGGCCGCGGTGTGACAGGAAAGTCGCACGACAGGCAGATTGGAACGAATACTACGACCAAGGACACCGTATCGGTCCACTATGTGACCGGGAAATCGCACGACGGTGAGATAGCACGGGAATCGACAGGACAGGCGGCGGTACCGGGTAACAGTGCAACCGGAAAGTCGCACGGCGGCGGAGTTACCCAAGCACCACGCACCACGCGCCGAGCCACTCCCCGGCCGTTACTCCTCGTCGAGCCGGCGGCGCATCGCATCCGCGTCACAGTTCAGCGGCGGCCAGCTCAGGCCCATATCCCGCAGCGACGTGCGCAGCAGCTCGCTGACAACCGCCCTCGAATACCAACGGTTGTCCGCAGGGACCAGATACCACGGCGCCTCCGGGGTGCTGGTCTTCTCGAACACCTCCTGCCATGCGGCCATGTAGTCATCCCAGCGGGCGCGCGCATCCAAGTCGCTCACATCGAACTTCCAGTGCTTGGTCGGATCACTCAGACGCGTAAGGAAATGCTCCTTCTGCTTGTCTTTGGTGATTACGAGGAAGATCTTGATGACCGTGCAGCCGCTGTCCACGAGCTCATGCTCGAATTCGTTGACCTGGTCGTACCGGGCGCGCCACACGTCCTCGGGGAAGGTACCGTAGATATGCGGCATGACGATATCCTCGTAATGGGACCGGTCGAACAGCGAAATCCAGCCGGGTTTCGGCAGTTCCCGACGGACCCTCCACAGATAATCATGCGCCTGCTCTTCTTTCGTCGGGGCGCCGAAGCCGTGGTAATGGATGCCCATCGGGTCGGTCTGGCTGAACACATGCCGCACGATTCCGCCCTTGCCGGAGGCATCCATGCCTTGCAACACGATGAGCATGCGCCTCGGGGACCCTTTCGTCCCGTTCGCGTACAGCAGTTGCTGGTATCGTGCGATTTCACCGGAGCTGATGGCGATAAAACGTTCGCCCTGCGCCTTGTTGCCCGGGAAGCCAGGAGTGGAACCGCCATCGACGTCCGTCAGCTGGTCTCCCGGACGGAATCGCAACAATTGCGCCGGCGGCTCGTCCCACACTGAGCTGAGCAGCCTGGACGACGCGTCGGCACGTTCCAGACGATGCTCGATATCGTCATCATGCCGCTTTTCAAGGATTTCAATGCTGTGCTCGGCTTTGCGCAACGCCTTGCCGATCTGCTTGGGTTCGTTTTTCTTCTTGTCTTTGCTGTCGTTCTTGTTGGCGTGCCCATCCGCGTGTGGTGTCGTGTCTGTCATCGTATGCCTCCTGATACGTGCGGAAGCAGGCCTACCGACGAGCTGCCGCGCTTATCCGCGAGGCTTGCCAAGCCCTTCGATGACACGCACACCCGGCAGGTATGCGAACAGTGCGCCGTTGACGACCAGTTTCGAGGGGCGTATACCGCTTCCAATGAACAGTGTAGGCGTTTCCAGAATGCGCGCGTCGACCAACACGGGCCATTCTGCCGGCAAACCAATCGGCGACATACCTCCGGACTCCATACCGGTGGCGGCTGTGGCGTCGGCCACAGGGGCGAATGAAACCTTGCTGACCTGCAGCGTGTGCTTGACCAGACCGTTAAGATCGGCCCGCATGTCGCCGTTGACCAGTGCCGCGGCGAATTGCGGGGGCGCCTTGCGCGTCTTATGAGTGTGGACGATGACGACATTGCCCGCCTGCGCGAGATCGAGCCCATGCCGTGGGCAGAAGATATCCGTGTCCGACTCCTCGTCGAGGTTTTCGCTGACACCGAGGATCTGGGCCGGATCGATGATGCCTTCCGAAGTGAACCGTGTCAGCGCATCCAACACAGGCTGGGCAAGCAGCTTGCTGCCATGCCAGTCGTGGAGTTCCAGATCACCGGTCGTTGTCGTGAAATCCGCCATCGAATCCTCGCTTTCGTGTCCGCGCCCCGGTTGTGGGGCGATTGTGGTTGCGAGCTTAGCGCCGGAATATGCGGGGAAACGCCCGCCGGGACTTGCATCGTATACGTGTTGGTTATGACCGGCGTTCGTGCCCGGGAACTCCGGGGTTCCATCGCATCGCGTGAGCTAGCGCAATCTGGAGGGACATGCAGACACACCGGCCCGGTTGACTGGAATCCCATGTCAACCGGGCCGGTGTTGGTGTGTCAGCACAGCCTGTGCCGGGGTCACACCCCGCGTCAGTCCGTGCTTGGCGCGGGATGCTGCCCCTTGCCATCGGGGTTTTCGCCACCAGCATGCTTTTTACGCGCCCCGGGGCCGACGGGAAGCGGGACCTCAAGATGGTGGCGTTCGGGGACATCCGGGTGCTTCTCGTCGTACCCCTGCATGTACCGAGTCTTCTGCCATTCATGGATGGACGCGTTCGACCCGCGGTGATGTTCATGATAGGTGCGAGGCGCACCGCCGCGCGGCAGTTCATCCGATTCCTTCGCCACCGCGATCTGGTTGACATTGGACGGGTCCATGATTGCAATCGGCGCAACCACTTCCGGCTCGGCGGGGGCCGCGGTATGGCGCTGCATGCGCGAGGGCAGCCATTCGGCGAGTCGGGACAGCAGCCAGCACAACACGAAGTAGATGACCGCGGCGACCACGAGCGTCTGCAGGATGTTGAAGTACATCGAGCCGAGACGACGCGATTCCTGGAGCAGATCGGTGTACATGATGATCGAGCCGAGCGCGGTATCCTTCAGCACGACCACTAGCTGGGTGACTGCCGCAGGGAGCATCGCATAGATGGCTTGCGGGACCTCGACTTGCATGAGGGACTGTGTGCGGGTCAGACCGAGGGCGAGCGCCGCCTCATGCTGCCCGTTCGGCAGGTTGCCCACGCCGGAGCGCACGAGTTCGGCGACCACGGAACCGTTGTAGAGCACCAGTCCCAAGACGACCGACCAGTAGGCAGGATTTTCCATGCCCATGAAGGCGAACAGACGCCAGAAGAAGATCATCATCATGAGCACAGGCACCGCGCGGCAGAATTCGACGATCACCGCGGAAATCCAGCGCAACGGGGCCGCCGGCAGCAGACGCCCGATACCGAAGACGATGCCGAAGAGCACGGCGCCGATCACTGCGACGAATGCAGCCTTGACGGTCATCCACAGTCCCGGTAGATAGAAATCGGTCCACGCTTCTGCGTCGAGCGCAGGTTTCCACAGCTCCCAGGAAAGCTGGTTCTCGCCTTGTGGCGGGTTGTGCAAGCGCATCAGGATGAGCATGAGCACAAAGGCAAAGACGACGATCGCCACCGCGTTGGCGATACGGATGCGCTTACGTCCGCGCGGCCCAGGGGCGTCGAACAGGACCGAAGTGTTGGTGTCGTTGTTGCTTGTTGCGTTCGCCATACCGGTCACCTCCGTACCGCGAGTTTGTTGGACAGATACGTGGTCAACGCGCCGAACGGGATGATGAGGATCACGTACCCGAAGGCGAAGGTCAGGAAGATCGGCACGATGAGATCGGCGTGGTATTCGATCATCTCGCTCATCATGGTCGAGGTTTCCGTCGCCACCGATGCCGCCGCGGCGACGGTGGAGTTCTTGAGCAGCGCGATGAAGGTGTTGCCCAGTGGCGCGACTGAACCGCGGATGGCCTGCGGCAGGATGATTTGCGTGGCCGCCTGCCAGAAGTTCAGGCCTAAAGCGCGCGCGGCTTCGGCCTGGCCGACTGGCACAGTGTTGATGCCCGAACGCAGCGACTCGCACACAAATGCCGCCGTGTACAGGGACAGGCCGGTGATGGCCAGCCAGAAGAAGTTCGTGGCGAAAGTATTCGAGAAGCTGAGTTTGAGCTGCGCGTACACGCCGAGCACCATGAACACCATGATGATGGTCAACGGCATGTTCTTGAACAGCTCGACGTATCCGCTGGCGACCCGGCGCAGTGAGGAAATCGGAGAAATCCGCATCAGCAGCAGGATCACTCCGAGAATCGTGGAAAACAGCGCCGACCACAGGGTCAGCTCGATGTTCACCAGAAATGCGCCTGGGATGTCATATTGACTGAACAGCTGTGCGAATGCGTTCATTACTTCTCCCCTTCCGTAGGTGTCGGCGGGTTGTATTTGGCGTTCGGCGTGTAGGCGACGCCCTTGGTGTTGTCGTCAATCGCGCGCTTCCAGGAGCCGTCCTGGATCATCTCGGTGATGGCGTTGTTGATTTGCGACGCGAGTTTCGTATCGCCCTTCTTGATGCCGACGCCATAACGCTCGACGGTGAATGGCTTGCCGACGACCCGCAACCTGCCACGGGACGCCGAGGCGAGACCCGCGAGGATGATGTCATCCGTGGTGACCGCGTCGACGATGCCTGACAACAGCGCGGTCGCGCATTCGGCGTACCCGGGCTGCTCCATAAGCTGCACCTTGCTGGCGAACCGCTCTTTGACCGTGACGGCAGAGGTAGAACCGGTCACCGAGCACAGGCGCTTGCCGTTGAGATCCTGCGGGCCGTTGATACCGGTTTCGCCTTTGCGCACCAGCAGGTCCTGTCCGGCGACGAAATACGGGCCGGCGAAGGAGACCACGCGCTTGCGGTCATCGGTGATGGAATACGAAGCAAGGATCATATCGACATCGCCGTTCTGCAGCATCGCCTCGCGCTGCTTGGACGGCGCTTCCTTCCAGATGATCTGGTCCTCGGAATAGCCGAGGCTTTTAGCGATGTATTTGGCCACATCGACATCGAAACCGACATAAGTGCCGGATTTCTTGAAGCCCAGGCCTGGCTGGTCGAATTTGATGCCGATGCGAATCTTGCCTGCTTCGTCGTCCGCGCCGCAGGCACTGACGGACAGCACACAGGCGACCGTACATACTGCAGCCACGGCCGCGCGCATGATACGCCCAGCCATACTGCTCAATCTCTTGTTCATAATGCGTTTTCCTTGGTGCCACCGGCGTCCGCTCCCATCCCCCGAGGCGGTCTCACGCCGATGAAACATGATGGTCAGTGGGTAAGGATCTTGGACAGGAAGTCCTTGGCGCGGTCGGTCTTGGGGTGTTCGAAGAACTCGTCCGGCGTGCCCGATTCGAGGATCTTGCCGTCCGCCATGAACACGACACGGTCGGCCACATTGCGCGCGAATCCCATCTCGTGGGTCACACAGATCATGGTCATGCCTTCGTGGGCGAGTTCGGTCATCACATCAAGCACTTCGTTGACCATTTCCGGGTCGAGTGCCGAGGTCGGCTCGTCGAACAGCATGACCTTCGGTTTCATCGCCAGTGCCCGGGCAATGGCCACACGCTGCTGCTGGCCGCCGGACAGCTGGGCCGGCATCTTCTCTACCTGTGAATCCACACCAACGCGTGCGAGCAAATCCATCGCGAGGTTCTCTGCCTCGTCCTTGGGCATATGACGCACCTTAATCGGAGCGAGCGTCACATTCTCGAGAATCGTCTTGTTGGCAAACAGGTTGAAGGATTGGAACACCATACCGACTTCGGCTCGCAGAGCGGCGAGTTCCTTGCCTTCCTGCGGCAACGGATTGCCGTCGATGCGGATATCACCCGAATCGATGGTCTCAAGACGGTTGATAGTACGGCACATCGTGGATTTGCCAGAACCGGAGGGCCCGACCACGACCAGCACCTCACCTTTGTTGACAGTGAGATTGATGTCCTTGAGCACGTGCAAGTGACCGAAATGCTTCTCGACATGGGTCAATTCGACCAGCGGATGCGTGTCCTGCGCCTGCGGAATGGCAGAATTCGCAGTTTCTTGTTCTTGGATTTCTAACATGTATGCCAGTCTAACCGGTTCGAGGCACAATGTCAGGAGGCGTCCCGCAAAATTGTTCCCGCACCTATTGGCGGTGCTGCCGTTCGCTGGAACGCAGATGCCCTGTTCCGCACCATTGCGCGGAACAGGGCATCATGTTTCTTGGACGTTAATTTTTCGCGCCCACAGCATCACCACCCGTGGTATAGGCAGCCAGCGGACGTATTCGCCTGCCTGCTGCCGTCCAAGGCTCAGCCGGGCACATGCCGGATACGAGGGCTCAGTCCTCGTCCTCCTCGGGGTCGTAGTCGACACCTGTTTCGGCGCGCTGCTCGTCCGAAATCGGGGCAGGGGCGCCGGTCAGCGGGTCGCGGCCGCCGCCAGCCTTCGGGAAGGCGATGACATCGCGGATGGAATCGGCACCGGCGAGCAGAGACACCGTACGATCCCAGCCGAGCGCGATACCCGCGTGCGGCGGGGCGCCGTACTTGAAGGCCTCGAGCAGGAAGCCGAACTTCTCCTCGGCCTCTTCTTTGCCGATGCCCAGCACGTTGAGCACACGGTCCTGGATATCCACGCGGTGGATACGCACGGAACCGCCGCCCATCTCTTCACCATTGCACACGATGTCATACGAATCGCTCATCGCATGTTCCGGATCCTTGTCGAACTTGTCGATCCAATCAGCACTCGGCATGGTGAACGGGTGATGCATCGAAGTCCACTTGGAGTGGCCGACTGCCACATCATCGTCATCCGGATCATCGGTCGGCTTGAACAGCGGGAAGTCGACAACCCACGTAAAAGCGAACTCGTCCGGATGCAGCAGGCCGGCACGACGGGCAAGTTCGACACGAGCCGCCCCCAGCAGCAGCTGGGAGGATTCACGGGCGCCAGCGGCGAAGAACACCGCGTCGCCGTCCTCAGCGCCTACGGCTTCCTTGAGGCCATTGCGCTCCTGCTCGGACAGGTTCTTGGCAACCGGCCCCTTCAGCTCGCCGTCTTCGGTGAACTGCACATAGGCGAGGCCCTTCGCGCCACGCTGGCGCGCCCACTCCTGCCACGCGTCGAACTGACGGCGAGGAGTCGAAGCACCGCCCTTGAACAGCACCGCGCCGACATACGGGGCCTGGAACACGCGGAACGGCGTGTCCTTGAAGTAGTCGGTCAGCTCGATGAGCTGATTGCCGAACCGCAGATCAGGCTTGTCAGAACCGTACTTGTCCATCGCATCCTTCCAGGAGATGCGAGGCAGCGGAAGCTTGATGTCATAGCCGCGGGTCTTCCAGATCGCCTGGATGACCTTCTCGGCCATCGCGATGACGTCCTCCTGGTCGACATAGCTCATTTCCATATCGAGCTGGGTGAACTCAGGCTGACGGTCCGCGCGGAAGTCCTCGTCACGGTAGCAGCGCGCCAGCTGGTAGTAGCGCTCAACACCGCCGACCATGAGCAGCTGCTTGAGCAGCTGCGGGCTTTGCGGCAGCGCATACCAGGAGCCCGGCACCAAGCGGGCAGGCACAAGGAAGTCGCGGGCGCCTTCAGGAGTGGACTTGATGAAGGTCGGGGTCTCCACCTCAGTGAAGTCCATGTCCTCAAGCGCGTGCCGCGCGGCCTTCGTCATATCGGAACGCAGCTTCAGGTTGCGCTGCATCTGCGGGCGGCGCAAATCGAGATAGCGGTACTTCAGGCGCACGTCCTCGCCCGGAAGCTTGTTCTCGGACTCGTTCTCGAGCGCGGTGGACACCTGGAACGGCAGGGCGTCGGCCTTGGCGAGCACCTTGAGATCCTCGACGACGACCTCGATCTTGCCTGTGGCCAGATGCGTGTTCTCATTGCCGTCCGGGCGCAGGCGGACCTCGCCGGTGACCTGGATGACGAATTCGCTGCGCAGCGGGCGCGCGATTTCCTCATCATAGATGACGATCTGCACGAGACCGGTGTTGTCACGCAAATCGATGAACGCCACACCGCCGTGGTCGCGACGACGATCGACCCAACCGGCGAGCGTGACCTTCTGCCCGACCAGCGCCTCGGTCACTTCCGTGGCATGATGTGTTCTGTAAGCCGTCTGGCTCATGCTTCCTCTATTCTTGTCAAGTCCTCAGAAATCGGCGGAAAACCGGGTTTTCCAAGCATTTCAGTCTTGTTTACAGGTTGACAGTTTGCCGGGCATACACAGTATCCGGCTCCCAAGACTTGGCATCGGCCGGGGTCTGATCACCGGTGATGATGTTCTTGACCTCATCGCCCTTGGCTTCGCCGTCCTCGCTCGCCGCTGCCGGGAACCACACGTACGGGATGCCCAGCTTGTCGGCGTACTTGATCTGCTTGCCGAGTTTCGCGGCGGTCGGCGCGACGTCGGCCGCGATGCCGCGGGAACGCAGCTGGTTGGCGATCGCGTTGGCGGCCGGACGGTCGTCCTCATTCCACACCGCGACCATGACCGCAGCCGGGGAGATGCGTGAGGCATGCGCTCCCGCGGTGTGCAGCATATAGGACACCAAGCGGGACAGACCGATGGACAGACCGACGCCCGGGTAGCGCTTGCTGCCCTGGGAGGCAAGATTGTCGTAGCGGCCGCCCGAGCAGATGGAACCGAGCGAATCGGCGCCGTCAAGGAAAGTCTCGTATACGGAACCGGTGTAATAATCCAGACCGCGGGCGATCTTGAGGTCGGCAATTACCGAGCCGGGACGGATGCGAGCTGCCTCGTCGACGATCATTGCAAGCGTATCGAGCCCCTGGCGGGCCAGTGCGTAAGCCTCGCTGTCAGTCGCGATGCCATGCTTGGCGCAC
Source organism: Bifidobacterium thermophilum DSM 20210 (assembly GCA_000771265.1). GTDB lineage: Bacteria > Actinomycetota > Actinomycetes > Actinomycetales > Bifidobacteriaceae > Bifidobacterium > Bifidobacterium thermophilum. Next base: position 392,605 of record JDUB01000001.1, on the reverse strand, counting down.
AGCGCGTCGAACTTCTCGGCAAGCTCCTTGCCATCGGCTGCCGTCAACTCGGCAAGCTCCAGGCAGGCACGCGCCTGAGCCTCGTTCGCGCCACAGCCTTCGACCAACAGACGCGCGACCTCGTCGGCGCCGATCTTGTCAAGCTTGTCGATCTCGCGCAGCACGCCTTCGATGTCGGTCAGACCGAGCCCACGGTAGAAGCCTTCAGACAGCTTGCGGTTGTTCGCATGCACGGTCGCTTTCGGCAGGCCGAACTCGCGCAGCTGCTCCAGCGCGCTGACCATGACCAGCGGCAGCTCGACCTCGTAATGCTCAGGTAAATCGCCATTGCCGACCACGTCGATATCAGCCTGGACGAATTCACGGAAGCGGCCCTCCTGCGGACGCTCGCCACGCCAGACCTTCTGAATCTGCCAACGCTTGAACGGGAACGCCAGCGTGCCGGAATGCTCGACCACATACCGGCTCAGCGGCACCGTCAAATCGAAGTGCAGACCAAGACGCTCCTCAATCGGCGTGTCGGATTCATGGCCGACTTCCTGAAGACGCGACAGCAGGTAAATCTCCTTGCTGGTTTCGCCTTTCTTCAGCAGACTTGCGCCAGTTTCAACGGCGCGCGTCTCAATGCCGATGAAGCCATTGAGCTCGAAAACCCTACGGAGCGTGTCGATGACACGCTGCTCCACAACACGTTCAGAGGGGAGCCACTCTGGAAATCCTGAAATTGATGCGCCTTTAGCCACGATTCCCTATAATAAGTGAAGTTGCGGAAAACATGCGGCACCGTCTCATACGACCTCATGTGACCCGCGACCCCTCACTACATGAGCTTAAGGAGCTGGCCATGGCCGACGAAAACGTCACCGAACCAAAGAACACCACCGAAAACGCGGGGCAGACGACGAAGACTGCCTCGCAACCGCAAACCGGCGCCAAGCCAACAGCGGTACCCTCTCCTGCCAACATCAAGCATCACGCGCCGTCGCCCGCGGCGTTCGCCAAGAAGAAGCCGGCGCATCACAACGCGGCTCCCGCGGCGCACGTTGCGTATTCGGATGAGGATGTCAAGCAGGCCGAGTCCTTCGGACGTGTTGACGACAACGGCACCGTGTATGTCAAGGACGGAGACGGCGAGCGCGAAGTCGGCCAGTTCCCCGACGCCTCAAAGGAAGAGGCACTCGCCCTGTACGCCCGCCGGTTCCTCGATTTGAAGGAAAAGCTCGATGTCTTTGCCAACCGGCTGAAGTCCAACACCATCAAGCCCCACGAGATTGACGAATCGGTCAAGCTGCTGGGTGAAGAGACCAAGGAACCCGCTGTCGTGGGCGATGTCACCGAACTGCGTGCGCAATTCGAGCAGCTCAAGAAGGACGGCGAGGCGAAGAAGGAAGAACTCGCGAACCGCCGCAAGGAAGCCGTCGCCAAGGCGGTCCAAGAGCGTACGGCAATCGTGGAGAAGGCCGAAGCCGTCGCCGCCGGACTGGGCGACAACACGAACTGGCGTTCGACCGCAGACAAGTTCCGCGCGCTGTTCGACGAATGGCAGGCCCATCAGCGCAATTCTGTGCGCATCGACCGTGCCGATGCCGACGCGCTGTGGAAGCGCTTCTCCGCCGCGCGCACGACCTTCAACCAGCAGCGTCGCAAGTGGGCGCAGGCTCGCGACAACGAGCGCGCGCACGCCAAGACCGAGAAGGAAGCGATCATCGCCGAGGCGAATGAGATCAAGGATTCCACCGACTGGGCGGAAACCTCCCGCAAGTTCAACGAACTGATGGACCGTTGGAAGAAAGCCGGTCGCGCAGGCCGCAGCGATGACGACGCACTGTGGGCGAAGTTCCGTGAGGCTGCGGACACCTTCTTCAACGCTCGTCAGGCCGATCGAGACCAGATCAATTCTTCCGAGAAAGAGAATCTCGCAAAGAAGGAAGAACTGCTGAAGAAGGCCGAGGCGCTGGTGCCGGTCGCCGACGCGAAGGCCGCGAAGCAGGCTCGTCAGAAGCTCGCGGAGATCCAAGGCGAATGGGACCAAATCGGATACGTGCCGCGCGAGGACATGCGTCGCATCGAAGACCGTCTTGACGCAGTCGATCGTCAGATCAAGGCCGTTGAAGACGCTGCATGGAAGAAGAGCGATCCGGAGGCGGACGCCCGCAAGTCCAGCTTCGAGGAGCAGCTCAACGCCCAGCTCAAGGAGCTTGACGACAAGATCGCCGCGGAATCCGACCCGGCCAAGAAGGCCAAGCTGGAAGCCGAGAAGGCAACCAAGGAGCAGTGGCTGAACGCCATCAAGTAGTCGGCTGCCAACCGAACGTGCGCGAATCGCCGGAATCCTGCGAGTGTCAGGATTCCGGCGATTTGCTTATCAGCCAAGCAGTCCTGTCCTCCACCGCCCTACCCTATTCCACCCGATAGCCCGGTCGAGATGCCTCAGAGTCACCGGTTCGGTGACGGCAACGGAGGTGACGTGACTGTTGCCATTGGCGCTACGCGGCGGCGCAACACGGGAAGGCACAACGCAGTGAGACAACGCAAGAGGGGTGGCCCTGCAAACCGTGCAGGACCACCCCTCAACAGTGGCGACAATCGCGGACAGATTTACGACAACGACGGCATGTCTCCGTTGCCTTCAGCTCCGGTATCGCCGGATTGTGCTGACGCATCCGTTGCCGGTGCCGGCGTGGCGTCGACCAGCTTCGCATCCGGATTGCCGGCGTCGTCACCTTCAGAGAATTCCTCTCCGGTGAAGGTGAAATCGCCGAGAATGCCTTCGCCCTCACCGTCCACGACCACACGCTGGCCGTCGTGCAACTCACCCATGAGGATCTTCTCCGAAATGGCGTCCTCGATGTCGCGCTGGATCACACGGCGCAGCGGACGTGCGCCGAGCAGCGGGTCGAAGCCCTTCTCAGCAAGCAGGTCCTTGGCCTTGTCGGTCAGTTCGAGCGACATATGACGGTCAAACAGACGGTCGTTGAGCTGTTTGACGTCCAGATCGACGATCTGACGCACCTGCGGCTCGGTGAGCTGACGGAACACGATGATGTCATCAAGGCGGTTGAGGAACTCGGGACGGAACTGTTCCTTGAGTTCGCTGTACACCTGCTCCTTCATGCGGTCGTAGCTCGTCTCGGTGTCCGAACCGAGGTTGAAGCCCGTGTTCGCTGCTTTGGCGATATTGCGTGTGCCCAGGTTGGTGGTCAGGATGATGATCGTGTTCTTGAAGTCCACCTTGCGACCCTGGCCATCGGTCAGATGACCATCGTCAAGTACCTGAAGCAGGGTGTTGAAGATGTCGGGATGGGCCTTCTCGATCTCGTCGAACAGCACGACGGAGAACGGCTTGCGGCGCACCTTCTCGGTGAGCTCGCCGCCCTCCTCGTACCCGACATACCCCGGAGGCGCGCCGAACAGACGGGATGCGGCGTACTTCTCGGAGAACTCGGACATGTCGACGCGGATCAACGCGTCCTCGTCATCGAACAGGAACTGCGCCAAGGTCTTGGCGAGCTCCGTCTTGCCGACACCGGTGGGGCCGGCGAAGATGAAGGAACCTGCCGGACGCTTAGGATCCTTCAGACCGACACGCGTACGCCTGATGGACCGGGCGAGCGCGGAAACCGCTTCGTCCTGGCCGATGATGCGCTTGTGCAACTCGGCTTCCATGTTGAGCAGCTTCTTGGATTCCGCCTGGGTGAGCTTGAAGACCGGGATACCCGTCGTGCTGGCCACGACCTGGGCGATGACCTCCTCGTTCACTTCCATCTTCACGTTGGATTCGCCTTCGCGCCACGAGGATTCCTTCTCTTTGCGCTCGGCTTCCAGCTTCTCCTGGCTGTCACGCAGTTCTGCGGCCTTCTCGAAGTCCTGCTTCTTGATGGCTTCGTCCTTCTCGGCAGACACCTTGGCGACCTGCGCGTCAAGATCCTTGAGCTCGGGTGGGGCCGTCAGACGCTTGATCCGCAGCCGCGCACCGGCCTCGTCGATCAGATCGATCGCCTTGTCCGGCAGGTGACGGTCCTGGATGTAGCGTGCGGACAGCTCGGCGGCGGCCTGCAACGCGCCATCGGTGATGGTCACGTGATGATGGTTCTCATACCGCGAACGCAGACCCTTGAGAATCTCGATTGTCTCGGCAATCGACGGCTCATGGACCTGAATCGGCTGGAAACGGCGTTCCAGCGCCGCGTCCTTTTCGATGTACTTGCGGTATTCCTCGGTCGTGGTCGCGCCAATGGTCTGTAGTTCGCCGCGTGCAAGCATCGGCTTAAGCATGTCGGACGCGCCCAGAGCACCGTCCGCGCTGCCGGCGCCGACAATCGTGTGGATTTCGTCGATGAACAGGACGATATCCCCGCGGGTCTTGATTTCCTTGAGTACTTTCTTCAGGCGCTCTTCGAAATCGCCGCGATAGCGCGAACCGGCCACCATGGAGCCCAGATCAAGGGAATAAACCTGCTTGTCCTTAAGCGTTTCAGGCACATCGCCCGCGACGATCTTCTGCGCAAGCCCCTCGACGACGGCGGTCTTGCCGACGCCCGGCTCGCCGATGAGCACCGGATTGTTTTTGGTGCGGCGGGACAGCACGACCATGACACGTTCGATTTCCGCGGAACGGCCAATCACCGGGTCAAGCTTGCCTTCCGCGGCTTCGGCGGTCAGGTTGCGGCCGAACTGGTCGAGAATCGCTGAGCCGGTCTGCCCACGCTTGTCCTGAACGCCGCCGGCATTCGCCAGTTCGCCCTTGTTGTCGGTATCCGGGCCGGTTGAATTGCCGCGGATCATATCGATGACCGTACTGCGCAGCTCACCCAAATCGACATCCATCTTGATGAGCACCTGCGTGCCGACGCCCTCGCCCTCGCGAATCAGGCCGAGCAGGATGTGCTCCGTGCCGATATAGCTGTGCCCCAGCTGCAGCGCCTCGCGCAGGCTCAGTTCGAGCACCTGCTTGGCGTGTGGGGTGAATGGGATGTGGCCGTTGGGCGACGCATTGCCCTTGCCGATCATCTCCTCAACCTGCTTGCGTGTGTCCTGCAGATTCACGCCCTTGGAGGCGAGCGCCTTTGCGGCGACGCCCTCGCCCTCGCGAATCAGGCCGAGCAGCAGATGTTCGGTGCCGATGTAGTTGTGCTGCAGGGAGCGAGCCTCTTCCTGCGCCAACACGATCACGCGCCGTGCACGGTCTGTAAACCGTTCGAACATGCTTGTCCTTCCACTGTTGTTTGTCCACTTTACTTTACAGATTCGCGGTGACGTTTCTTCCCTCATGCGTGGCAATTGCGCTATCAACGCAAACAAGACGATATGCTTGGCAGTGTAAGCTTCCTCGTAAGCCGCCTCAAGGAGGATGAAATGACGGACAATCTTGGACAGGTCACCGGCCGCGAGGCCGACATCGTCGTCGGCGTGGACGGTTCTGACGAATCATTCGCCGCGTTGCGCTGGGCCTTGGGCGAAGCCTCACTGACTGGACAGCATGTCAATGCGGTATTCGGATGGACCCATTCGTGGGATATGGGTGCGAAGCCTGAAACCGATGACGCGTGGAAAGACGTACGCGAGCAGATGACGGCCCGGCTGCGCGACTGGGTTGACAGGGCGGGCGCCGACATGGATTTCGATCCTGAAAAGCTCAAACTCACTTCGGTTCGGGCCACCGGCACGCATGCGCTGCTCGAGCTCGGGTCGAACGCGCAGCAGATTGTCGTCGGCCGCCGGTCGCTCAATCGTGTTGCCCGTTGGTTCCTGGGATCGCTGTCCGCTTCGCTGGCGGAGGAAGCGAAGGTTCCGGTCACCGTCGTGCGGTTCGCCAGCGACGAGGAAGCCGACGTGCAGGACGCCATTGCCAATTCACTGACTCCGGGAGATTCGACCGTGCACTACGCGCAGCCGCCGGTTGTCGGTGAAAACCGCAGCAAGGCGGTTGTCGTGGGTATTGACGGCTCCGCCATCTCGAAGCGCGCACTGGCGTTCGCCGTCGATGAGGCGCGCATCCATGGGGCGCCGCTGCATATCCTGTTCTGCTGGCAGCTCAAGGATCTGGACACTGTTCCGGGCTATGAGAACGCGGTCGCACCGATGTCGGTGGACCAGCAGCGCGCGCAACAGTTGCTTGACGATGTCGTCGCGCAAGCGCATATCCCTGACACGGTGGACGTCCATGCGAATGCGTTCCATATCCCCGCAGCGAAGGGACTCATCAGCGCTTCACGCTACGCAAGCCATCTGGTGGTCGGGTCGCGAGGGTTGAGCGGTCTGGACGCCCATTTCCTCGGCTCGGTTTCGCGTCAGCTCGTGAATTTCGCCGAATGCACGGTGACGGTCGTGCACTGAGCGTTCCCGGCCGCACGCTGTGCGGATAGACCGTACAGATACGACAAGGGCCGCCTGTCCGCAGGATTCACATTCCTGCGCGGCAGACGGCTCTTACTCTAAGCGAAACGGTCGAGCCGGCTCAGTCGGCGTTTTGGGGGTTGTCCCCGTTGCCGTCGGCGCCGGCAGCATCAGTCGGATTCGCGGTATCGGCGGTATCGCCATAGGCGGCGGACTTGGCGTTGCCAGTTTCCGCGGCATCGTCCGATGTCGCTGTATCGTCGGTTTGCTTCCTGACGTCGGATGGTGCAGCTTCCGCTGCCTGAGCCGCATCACCGGTGTCAGTGTTTTCCGCGTTCTGAGCGGTGCCAGCGGCTTCGGCGGTGCCAGCGGTGTCGTCGGCCTCAGCTTGAGCGACATCCGCGTCACCGGTGTTAGGCACGTCGGCAACGTCGGCAGCGTCGACAAGTGCATCGTCAGCCGCGTCGGCATCATCATCGTCGTCACCGTGATTGGTCTCGGGGAACCCGGCCGCTTCCAAATCGTCCATGGTGATCACCGATTCGACCTGCGGGGTCTGCTGGGTGTCATCGCGTTCCTCGCGATCCGTCTCGTCATCCTCGACGGTGTTGTCGTCGATATCGGCTTCGCTGGCCTCTTCAAGCAGCTCGACCTGGCCACGCTCCTCACGCGGGGACTGAGCGATAACATCGATATGCATGTCGTCGTAGGCGGGTTTGGATTGCACCCACAGATGCGACGGCTGCGGCGGATCGATTTCCGAATGTTCCCCGCACCCGTGGTCAAGCGAGACGACACGGCCGTCGTCGGGACTCCACTTGTTCGCGCAAACTCCGAACATCCGGTCGAAATCACCTTTGAGCGGTACGAAGAACCCACATGTCGAGCACAGATTGCCGGCCGCCGTCTTCGTGGACAGCGCCTTGGGGCCGTGAGGACCTTCATACCAGCGTTTTGCGGTCTGGTCCCGTCCCAGCGGGCTGAGTACGTGGCGGCGGGACAACATGAATTCCTCGACACTGTCCTCAAGGTCCTGTGCGGAGGTCACCGATGCGTCCTCAGGGTTGTCCGTCGTATCCCCAGTTTGTACGGATACATCGTCTTTGGCTTGTGTCCGTCCATCTTCACCCTGCTCCTCGGCCTGTGCCTGATCAGCATTGGGCGTCGGTGTAGCCGCGGACGGCTCGGTACGGCTGAAACCGTCCTCGAGCCGGGAATCGTCCGGCTCGGTCCCAATCGAATCGGTCACCGACAAGTCGGTGGGCAGCAAACGGTCTTTCCACGGCACCCATGCCGGCGGCATCAAGGCCTGATCCGTAGGCACGAGCGAGGATTCGTTGACCGTCCACTCGTCGATATCGGTGTCGTGATACAGCGTCACCGACCATTCCCAGCCTTCGTATCCCCGTTTCTTGGATTCGAAACGGAAATCCGTGACATGATCGTCCTCGTCGATTGAACGAGTCAACCGCCCGACCTGGTCCGGCTCGTCGGCTACGGTCATGGCCACCGACCGGGCAAGCGACTTAGGGTCAATCCGTGGCGTCTCAGGCTCGTCCTGCGGATTCTCAATTGTCTGCATGCTCATCATTCCTGTACGTCGAAGTCGTCTGCAACCGCGCGCATCACCGTCGCGAGCTTCTTGCTGTCCGCCGGCGAAGGATAGTGGTGACGCCGCAAATCGTTGCCCGCCTTGTCAAGCAGCTTGATCAGATCCTCCACGATGGCGGCCATGTCGTCAGGCTTCGGCCTGGTGGCCTTGACCAGCGACGGACCCGCGGCGATAGGCTTGACACCCATCGCCTGCGGTCCCTTGTGCCCGTCGATCACGGAGAATTCGACCTTCACGCCCTTGCGCAGCGTCGTCGTGCCTTGAGGCAGCGCCGCGGCGGGCAGGAACACGTCCTTGCCCTGATCTGTGGCGATGAAGCCGTAACCTTTGTTCGCATCAAACCAACGCACCCGTCCCGTGGGCATAAGCACACCTCTCCTACTCCATACCAAGGCAAGCCGCGCCTGCCGTCATTGAACCAACATATCAGTTTACCGCATAGCCTTCCGTATCGGCTGTGGGCAATGTCACTTCTTGTCGGATGGCGATGATTTGTCTTTCCGGCCCTTGGACGGCTTGCGTTCTTTGCCGCGTTCGCGGGTCTGCGCCGGTTGCTGCTGGCGTTGCATCGGCGTTCTGGTTTGGTTGGGGTCAATCGGCAGAACCACCGTCAGCGTCAAGCCGCCTCCGGGCGTCGTGGTCGCGCTGATCAGACCGTGGTGCGCTTTGACCACTGACTGCGCGATCGCCATGCCCAGTCCGGTGCCGCCTTTCTGCCTCGCACGGGATGGATCGGCGGTGTAGAAGCGTTCGAAGATCTGCGATTGCGAAGCTTCCGGCACGCCGGGGCCATGATCGGAGAAACGAATGACCACATAGGGCATGCCCGATTGCAGGCTTTGCCCGACTTCCGCCGCCTCAAGGAAGGATGTGAGTCCCTTGGCATTCGACGACAGATGGGCCAGCTGCTGCGGGGTGATGGACGCTTGCAGCATGCTCAACGCGACTTCAACAGGCGAATCGGACGGGGTATACCGATGGATGTTGCCCACGATATTGGTGATGACCTGCCTGAGCCGCGAGCCGTCGCCCGTAAGGGTGATCGACGGCAGCTCGCCGGGGCTGAACGCGAGCCACGTACCCTGTCTGTCGCCGCCATGCCGCAGCGCAAGCACGCCTTTGGTGATGCCACGCTGGGGGTCGAGCGCATGCAAGTCGTCGCACGCGTCAGTCAACTGGGACGTGATGTTCACCTGTTGCGTGACATCGATGCCACGGCCTTCATCAAGCCGCGCGAGCGAGAGCAGATCCTCGACCAGCACGGTCATGCGGGCACTTGACGCCTCGATATGGCTGATCGACTCGTCCGCGCGTTCCAAGGCCCCCGGCATGTCGCGCTGCAGCGTGTACAACTCGGCGTACCCGTGGATTGCAGCAAGCGGGGTGCGCAGCTCGTGGCTGGCGTCGGAGACGAAGCGCTTCATCTTTTCGGTCGTCTCTTGCTGCTCGTTGAAGCTTTGCTCGATACGCGCGAGCATGGTGTTCAACGATGCGGCAAGGGAACCGACTTCCGTGTTCTCCGGGGCGCTAGGGACACGCTGGCTCAAATCACCGGCGGCGATTTTCGCTGCTGTTTTCTCGATGCGTTTGAGCGGTGCGAGCGTACTTTGAATCAGGATGGTCGCGATGACCGCGCCGATCAGCACGATCGCGATGCTCACCAACGTGCAGTATTTCGTGAGGGTATTCACGGTGTCGATCTGATCGCTCAGCGACAGGCCGATATAAATCACGCCCTTGATCTGCGCGCTGCCGTCCTCAGCTTTCTTGCCCCACGACAGGGCGAGCACCCTCCACGGAGCGTTGGCGGCTTGCAATGTGGAGCGGTTCACCGTGCTAGTGTCCGTGCGCACGATCGCCGATGTGGTGAACGGCTGGCCGATTTTCACATCGCCCATCGACCCGTCCGGCGGCAACTCCGGCACCGAGATGACGTTCTCCCGCATCACCGGAACGAGCGGCGTGTTGAGGATGTGGTAGTTTGTGTCGCGGATCTGCATGAAGTAGTCGTTCGGGCCTACGCTGCCTTGTTCGCTGCTGTCCTTGCTACGCAACATGTCGATGTTGTCGTAGACCAGTTGTGCCTGCTCTGCGAGCTGGTTGTCGGTTTTCTGCAACAGATAGTTGCCGACGAGCTCCTTGATTGAGAAGGTGATGCCCGCGGCGCATACGGTCAGCAGTACCATCATGCACGCCAGCAGTTTGGTGCTCAGCGGGATGGTGTCGAAACGATGGACCAGCATGTCGCGCACGGCGTCCATTGCGCGTGCGATGGCCGCAATCGGCTTAGGAAGCCTGCTGTATCTGGCTTGGCTGGCAGGCTGTCCGCTTTCGTCCCGGGTCGTGCCGGACGCGTCGCCGGGCGCACTTGTCTGCGCTAAACTTGCGGGCATAGCAGGCGCCTTCCGTGTTGTCGTTGACGCGGAATCCCCGCCTGCGACTGCAGCGCATTGCGGGGATTCCTTCGGTGCGTTTCCTGGATGGAGCAGCATCAGGCGTCTTTCTTCGCCGTCTTAGGCGCACGAATCATGTATCCGATGCCTCGCTTGGTTTCAATCAGCGGAGTGACCTTGTGCTTCTCGCCGTTCTCATCCTCGACAACCACGCCGTCGACCTTCTTGCGCAGGTAGGAGATGTACGATTCGACGATTGCGGCATCCCCGCCCCAGTCGTACTGCCACACGTGGTCGAGAATCTGGGTTTTCGACAGCACGCGCCCCTCGTTGTCCATGAGGTAGCGCAGCAGTTTGTATTCAGTCGGGCTCAGGTCCACCTGCACTCCGGCGCGGGTCACGTCATGGGAGTCCTCGTTGATTTCGAGGTCTCCGACGCGGATGATCGGGTCGTCTGCTTCCTGATGGCTGGTGCGGCGCAGAATCGCGCGGATGCGCGCCACAACCTCCTCGAGGCTGAACGGTTTGGTGACGTAGTCGTCGCCGCCGACGGTCAAGCCCATGACCTTGTCTTGGGTGTCGTCGCGTGCGGTGAGGAATAGCACCGGCGAGTCGATGCCCTCCTGGCGGATGCGGCGCGTCACGGTGAATCCGTCGATGTCAGGGAGCATGACGTCGAGTACGATCAGGTCGGGGTGCACTTTCTCGATGACCTCGATCGCCTCGGAACCCGAAGCCGCGGTGTTCACTTCGAATCCTGCGAAATGCAGGGAGGCGACGAGCAAGTCGCGGATGGAGGGCTCGTCGTCGACAACTACGATGGATGCTTCAATTGGTTTGCTCATGCTTCCTAGCATTCCTCTTTTGTCTTCGTGTTTCCTGAGAATGTTCTGCAACTTGCTGAGAAAATCGCTTCAGATATTCATCCACCGCCGAGGAGTCCGATTCCGATGCGGCTGACGTGTGGGCTTCGGTGCCGGCGTCACCGAGGTCAGGTCGGCGTTCGGCGCGGTTTTCCGTTCGGTTCTCCACCGGCGCTTCCGATTCCGATGCCTTCGGATCTTCTTGCGGTTCGCCGTCGATCATAGAACCCGTGTGGCGGTAGGAGGGGTGCACATGCTTCGATGCATCGCTATGACGATTCGATGGCGTTCGCTGCTCTGATCGCTTCCCCCGCTTCGATTGCTTCGATCGCTTTGTGTCGCGGCGGCGCATCGCCTTGCGCGATCGGTCCTGCTTGCCTCCCTTGCTGTGAGCGCCTTTCGCATTACGTGCAAGCACGATAATCACCACGACCAAGGCGACCAGTAGCAGCGCCACACCTACGAATAGCCCGATGGAGAAATCCTTCGTGTCCCCCGACGTCGATGTCTCCTTGAGCTTGCCGATTTCGTTCATCATCGCAATGGCCGAGCCCGACCAGTCAGGGGCACCTTTTTTGGCAGTCAGTGGCCCCAGGGCGGCTTCCGACAACGCATCTACGGATTTCTGATCTTTGAGCCACTTATCCGAATTGTTCGACACCGCGACGACGAGGTTGCCATCCGCGCTGGCGACCGCCAGCAATACGGTGTTAGGCGACGGACTGGTTGACTGTAGCAAGGTGCTCGCCCATGTCGTGGGCTTTGTTTTCGTCCCAAAACTGTCCAGATACAGCAAACGCACCGAAACGCCGTATTCATTCTTCGTTTTCGTAATCATGTCGGTCACGCTGGTGGCGTTCTCGCCGAGCAGGTTGTTCGGATCGGTGATGTCGGCGCTCAAGGTAGCGCCCGATGAGGCATCCGACGAGGATGAGGAAGAGGAAGACGACGATGTGGATGGGCTGGGGCTGGACGCGTCATCTGCTTCGGCGCACATCGGCAGCGCCGCCACCGCGAAGACGCAGAACACCGCAGCGAGCGTCGCGAGCGCGCGCTGCCACCATATGGCCGTCTGCTGCGGCTGTCGTCTTTTGACCACATTTGCCGTACGGACGTGAGACATGTTCAAAAACCGCATATTGTCCACTGTAGCGGTCGGCTGCACCAAACGGGGGACGTACGGTCCGCCGACCGCCAACGCCGCAAGGCGAGAACCATGTCAAGAAAGACAAGAAAGGAACGTCCATGGCACAGTACCAAGTCGATTCGGAACAGATTCAGTCCTCAAGCGCCGCGGTGCGCTCTTCCATCGAGCAGATCAGACAAGCCGTCCAAGGCATGTACGCGAATCTTGAGGGACTCAACAGCGTGTGGAGCGGCTCGGCGTCCGCGCAGTTCGCCGGAGTCATCAGGCAATGGCGGGCCGCGCAGCAGCAGATGGACGCGTCACTGGAGGCGATCGGCATGTCGCTGACGCAAGCGTCGAACGTATACGCCGATGCCGAAGCGCAGGCTTCGCGATTGTTCACGATATCGTGACGGCGTAGGACTGTAGCGACAGCTCGCATCGCGAGAGACTGCGCTACACGCGGTGAGTGTCACGATTGCGTGCGCGACGGTGCCTAGTGTCGTCGTCTGCCGCGCAGTATCGCCGACATTGCAGCGAAACGCATGGCTACGGCGGTGTCGAAGACGTATCACCGGTACACCTTCGACAGCCGCCCCATAACGCTTCAGGGGCGCCGGCGGTTTCCCGTCGACGCCCCTGAAGCATCCATATATATCACTTGCGTCGTTTCACGCGAATGCGGGACGCTTGTGACCGTTTGGATCAGTAGCCCATGTCAGCGCCCTGGGCAGGAGCCGCAGTCTTCGGCTCCGGCTTGTTGGCCACCACAGCCTCAGTGGTCAGGAACAGGCCGGCAATGGAAGCGGCGTTCTGCAGCGCGGAACGGGTGACCTTGACCGGGTCGGTGACGCCGGCGGCCATCAGATCCTCGAAGGTGTTCGTGGCGGCGTTGAAGCCCTGGCCTTCCGGCAGCTCACGCACCTTGTTGAAGACCACGTCACCGGAGACACCGGAGTTCTCGGCGATCTGCTTGATCGGAGCCTCGACGGCACGGAAGACGATGGCCGCACCGGTCGCCTCTTCGCCGGTCAGCGAAGCCAGAGCCTCGCTCTTCTCGGCCTTCTTAGCGGCCTGCACGAGCGCCACACCGCCACCGGGCACCAGACCCTCTTCGACAGCTGCCTTGGCGTTGCGCACGGCGTCCTCGATGCGATGCTTGCGTTCCTTGGCCTCGACTTCGGTCGCGGCACCCACCTTGATGACGGCCACGCCGCCGGCGAGCTTGGCGAGACGCTCCTGCAGCTTCTCGCGATCGTAATCGGAGTCGGTGTTGTCGATTTCGGAACGAATCTGGGCGACGCGGGCAGCCACGTCTTCCTTGGAGCCGCCGCCGGAGACGATGGTGGTCTCGTCCTTGGAGACGATGACCTTCTGGGCGGTGCCGAACACGTCCATGTCGATGGAGTCGAGCTTCAGGCCCAGCTCATCGGAGACGACCTGGCCGCCGGTGAGGATGGCCATATCCTGCAGCATGGCCTTGCGACGATCGCCGAAGCCAGGAGCCTTGACCGCGCAGGTGTTGAAGGTGCCGCGGATCTTGTTGAGAATCAGGGTCGGCAGCGCTTCACCGTCGACATCCTCAGCCACGATCAGCAGCGGACGGCCGCTCTTCATGACCAAGTCAGCCAGGTGAACGATGTCCTGCTGGCTGGACACCTTGCCCGAGGTGAGCAGGATGTACGGGTTCTCCAGCACTGCGGTCTGATCGTCAGCGTTGGTGACGAAGTACGGGGCGATGTACCCCTTGTCGAAACGCATGCCCTCAGTGAACTCGAGATCCAGACCGAAGCGGTTGTTGTCCTCGACGGTCACGACACCATCCTGGCCGACCTTGTCGAGCGCTTCAGCGATCTTCTCGCCGACCTCAGGGTCAGCAGCGGAAATCGTTGCGGTGGCTGCGATCTGGTCCTTGGTCTCCACATCCTTGGCGGAAGCGACCAGTTCCTTGACGATTTCGTCGGCGGCCTTCTCGATGCCGCGACGCAGGGCAATCGGGTTGGAGCCGGCGACCACGTTCTTCAGGCCTTCATGGACCAGGGACTGGGCGAGCACGGTAGCGGTCGTGGTGCCATCGCCTGCGACGTCATCGGTCTTCTTCGCGACTTCCTTGACCAGCTCGGCGCCGATGCGCTCGTACGGCTCTTCAAGGTCGATCTCCTTGGCGATGGAGACGCCATCGTTGGTGATGGTCGGAGCACCGTAGGTCTTGTCGAGCACGACATTGCGGCCCTTCGGTCCCAGCGTGACCTTGACGGTGTTGGCGAGCTTGTCGAGACCCGCGAGCATTCCCTGGCGAGCTTCCTCGTCGTATGCAATGATCTTTGCCATCGTTCCTCCACATATGGCTACACGGTATGAACTTCCACCCGAGACCTTGAGTAAGCCGACCGTCAGCTGCCGGTTATCACTCTCGGCTTCCGAGTGCTAATTGGGAGATTAGCACTCTCGGGCGTCGAGTGCCAACATCGCCGCATGTATTGCGCTGTTGGCATGAAATGCGTGTCGCGAGTGTCGAACGGGAATAATCCCGGCGCACCGATGCTTCGCCGCTTCGATGCTGCGCCGTATGCCGCCGTTCACGCCTGGAATCCTGCGTAACGCGGGCGCCCCAATCAAGGCGTGCCGCAAGGCAAATCCGTCGGAATGTGGGCCCAATACCGCGACAGGCAGCCGCAATCATTCATTCCTGCTTCTACCAACGCTGAGTCACCCGTCAGCGCCGGCAGAAGGTCATCGCTCTGTTTCCACCGACGCTCAGCACCATCTCAGCGTCGGTAGAAGGTTGAACAATGCGAACAGTTCGCAGTGTGTGCCCGACCGATCATCCACAAACTGGTTACGCCTAGAGCCACCCCGCGTAAACAGTTTGGGGAACCACACGAACCAGTTACGTGTACAGCGCCCTCAGCCACGGCACGCGATATGCCGAAACAACAACAGGCGCCCCGTCGGGGACGCCTGGAGTGAGATAGTGTGCCTGTCAAACTGGTCGGCGAAGCCGGTCAGGATGACACGCACAAGATAAGGTTCAAAAGAATCCCAGATCACAGCTTGGTGACGGTGGTCGCTTGGAAACCCTTCGGACCACGCTCCGCCTCATATTCGACGCGATCGCCCTCATCGAGCTTCTTGAACCCCTCCTGTTGAATAACGGAGTAATGCACGAATACATCATCCCCACCCTCATCCGGGGCAATGAATCCATATCCTTTGCCTGCGTTGAAGAATTTCACCGTGCCTTGTGCCATTTCAATCATCCCTCGCATGGGCCGGCCCGACGCAACCATTCACGCCGGCTACCGCCCACTTGGTGCCCCATTGTAGCGAGGCGAGACAACGAAACGCCGAGAAGTCAGTTCATCAGCACAACGACGACCGGCGCGGACAGATTGGTGACCTTGCTGACATTGGAAATGCCCAGCTTGGCGGCGACATCCTGCGCCGTGGCCAGATCGGACTCGTTCTGATACCACACCACGGATGCGCTCGGCAAGCTGCCCGAAGGATTAGCGGCCACGACGTTGGTGTACCCTGCACCGGTGAGTACCGCCGCCTGTTTCGCGGCATATCCGGTCTTACGCGTGCCGTTGACCACACGCACTTGGGCGGACAGGTTCACCGAGGACGAAGACGCCGGCGACGAGGCGGATTCCGACGGCGACGCAGACGCCGACTCAGACGCCGACTCGGAGGCAGAGGCCGAAGCCGAGGCAGTATCGCTCGCGCTGGCAGACGCCGATGCAGACGCAGTTGATTTGGCCGAGGGGCTCGAAGATGACGAAGCGCTGCTGCCACTGGAGAACAACTTGGCGCCTTCACCCGACATGGCGGCCCACGTGCCGACTCCCGCGACAGCGGCAACGATGATGACAATCAGAAATGGCACCAAACGCGAGGCTATCGACCGATTGCCGCGGTGCACGCCGATTGGCCCCTGCGGCGGGTTGTCGAACACGTCCTGCGCGTACGACTCATCAGTGTTACGGTCTTTGCGTGCCATATGCCGTCCCTTTCGAATAGATTCATCATCGAGTGTACATGCACGGCCGGGCAGCGCCGACACAAACTGCGGCCTATGTGTCGGATATCCACAGCTTTGTCACGTCCTGCCGCGCTTTGCCCGTCTCCACGCCGCACGCTGATCAGTTAGTGCGCCGATTAGCGCCATACGTCCATCAACGCCCTAGAGTAGTAAGCATGGAACATGCTCATGTCAAACCGCTGTCCGAGATTATTGACCCCGGATGGGCCGCAGCGCTGGCCGACGTGGAACCGGATATCCATCGGATGGGGGATTTTCTGCGGGCCGAAATCGCGGCGGGACGCCATTATCTTCCAGCGGGACGCAATGTCCTGCGCGCGTTCACCATCCCCTTCGACAGCATCAAAGTGCTGATTGTCGGGCAGGATCCGTATCCGACGCCCGGTCACCCGGTGGGACTGAGCTTCTGCGTCGCCCCTGATGTCAGGCCGTTGCCAAAAAGCCTGATTAATATCTACAAGGAACTCAGCGACGATCTGGGCGTTCCCACACCGTCCAACGGCGATCTGACCCCATGGACGCAACGCGGGGTCATGCTGCTCAACAGATGCTTGACCGTTCAAGTCGGTCGTCCCAACAGCCATCAGGGCAAAGGATGGGAGCATATCACCGACGAGGCGATCCGCGCTCTCAACGCCCGTACCGACCAAGAGGGCAAGCCGAAGCCTTTGGTCGCGATTCTGTGGGGACGCAATGCGCAGACGCTCAAGCCACTGCTGACGAACGCCGCGATCATCGAATCTCCGCATCCGAGCCCTCTGTCGGCCTCGCGCGGTTTCTTCGGGTCACGCCCGTTCTCTCGGGCCAACCAGGCACTGGTCGCCATGGGTGCGCAACCGGTGGACTGGGCGCTCCCGCCCGCCGCATCCCCTGCTTACGGGCAGCTGCAACCTACGGTCTCCAAGCCGATACCGCCGCTTGTGTCCCGAGCCGACACCCCGGCAGCCCCCGCACCGCAAGCGCCCACCATGACGCCTCTGCTGTAAGCGAGGCATCCTAATCCGCTACTATGCTGGGATACCGGTCTGCGGCCAACCGACCGCAACCCGACCAGCCACCAATCGTTGGAGCACACCATGGCACTTTTTCCACCACAACCGAACATCCCGCAACCGATGCCGCCGATGCCGCAACAACCGGCGACCCCGACATCCGCGGGCCTGTCGCCCGACGATCTCAACCATGCACGGCAGCTGGCCGACCGCATCCGCGCACGGTTCGCGCAGACCCTCGTGGGTCAGGACAACCTGCGTGAAGCGCTGATTGTCACCATGGTCTCCGGAGGGCATATCCTCATCGAATCCGTCCCCGGCCTGGCCAAAACGACCGCGGCACAGACGCTGGCGACATCAGTGTCAGGCAGTTTCAAACGCGTGCAATGCACCCCCGACCTCATGCCATCCGATTTGGTCGGCACCCAGGTCTTCGACTTCTCCACGCAGCGGTTCAGCACGCAAATCGGCCCGATCCACGCGAATTTCGTGCTGCTTGACGAAATCAACCGTTCCAACGCGAAAACACAGTCCGCGATGCTCGAGGCGATGGCCGAAGGCGCCACGACCATCGGTGGGGAACGCATCGCGCTGCCGCAGCCGTTCATGGTGATCGCCACCGAGAATCCAATCGAGGAAGAAGGTACATTCAATCTGCCTGAAGCGCAGATGGACCGATTCACGATGAAGGCGGTTATGGGTTATCCCAGCGCTGACGAGGAGCAGCGCATGCTCGCCATGCTCACCAAACGCGGTTCCGACACCGTCGACGCCAAAACGCTCGAAGGCGACGTTCTCTCCCTTGCCGACGTCGAGTTCCTGCGCGCCGCCGCCCGACGGGTTCACGTCTCCGAAGCGATCATGGGCTATGCGGTCGATATCGTGGCGACCTCCCGAGGCGCCGGAACCCACCCGATTGCGGATTTGTCGACAAAGGTCCGTCTCGGCGCCAGCCCGCGCGCCTCCATCGCGCTCATCCGCGTCGGACAGGCAGCAGCGCTGCTCGCCGGACGCGACTATGTGATTCCTGAAGACATCAGGATGTTTGCGCATGAAATCCTGCGCCACCGTATCCTGCTGACCTTCGAAGCGCTCGCCGACGGGGTGACCAGCGACCAAGTAGTCGACTCCGTCGTGGCGACGGTGCCGGTGCCATGATCGACGGCATGACAGGCACCGAGAACGGCAGCATTGCCGGAGACATGACCGGAGGCAACGCGATTCGCAGGAAAATCGAAGCGCTCGCCACCACGCTCAGTTTGCCGACCGTGAGGCGGGCGTTGGGCACCCTTGAAGGCGAACACCCATCCCACCGGCGGTTCGGCAGCGACGACATCATGGATATCCGCCCGTACGAGCCCGGGGACGAGGCGCGGCGCATCGATTGGCATACGAGCGCGCGCAGCGGCAGGCCAATGGTCGTCCACAGGCAGCGGCGGGTCACGTCTCGCGTATGGATGCTGATGGACACGGGCCGAGAGATGACCGGCTCGTGCGAGTCGGGGGAAATGGCGTGGCAGGTTGCGGCGAACGGTCTGCGGATGTTTGCCGCGTTGAGCTTGCGCAGGTCCGATGACATCTCCTTGGTCTGCGCTGATTCGGCGAGTATCACCAGAGTGCCGTTCCATGGCGGTTTCGCACAGTTCGAGCACACGCTCGACCGCGCGCTGGAACGCCCTTGGGACCATCCTCGTAATATGGATGCTCTGTTGGATTATGCGCGGCGCATCAACGACCGTAACGCCCTGATTGTGCTGGCGACCGACGAACATGCGCTTGGTGAGCGTCAGCTCGGCACAATCCACGCCATCGCCCGGACCCACCCAATGGTGATTGTCGACGTGGAAACCATCAACCCGTTCGCCGCCCGCCAGCGTACGGTCGCCGACGCTGATACCGGCAGAAGGTTGCCGGCGTTCCTCATCGACGCCGTAAGCAAGCGTGAAGTGGACACTCACCGCAGCTATCTCGCCGCCCAGCTCGAAGCCCAGTTGCATGCCGGGGGTTCGACGCTGATGCGCGCCTCATCGAGCGAAGCCATGTTCCGTACTTTCGTGCGCACGGTATCCGTGACACTCGCGCGCACCGGCTTCTCGACCCATCCGGTGGCTCCCCCGAAGGCCCTTGGCGCCACCGGCAAGGCAGGAGACCGCTTATGAGCACTGCTATCACCGACATCGTCCATATCGTCGCAGCGATCAAGCTCGACGACCTCAAACCGGAGCAGACGTACACTGGCGCCGGAGCAATCGCCGCCGTCCTTGTGGCTTCACTCGCCCTGGCGTGTCTGTTTGTCGTCTTGGCCGTTGTGCTGTCCAAACCGCGTCGACCCCACCCACAAGCCAAGCGAGCGCATCGCGGAGTGCATCACCAGACCAGCGGCACCCGGATCTGGCACCGGCGCATCGACGAAGTGGTGGACCGATTCCATGCGGGCGACATCAGCCGAGACCAGGCCTTCGCCCAACTCGCCTCGCTGGCCCGCGCATACGCGTCCGGCATGGCGGACGACACCATGGAAACCCGGACCTTGTCCGATCTCAACCGCACGATACCGACGTCTACAGGCAATGAGAAAGCCGGATTCATGCTGCTGCGTCAGACCATCGCGGCCTTGTATCCACCGGAATTCGCCGACGAACGGTACAATGACGCAGCCCGGTCGACAAGCGTTGAACAGGGGGCCGAATGGGTATCCACACTCGTTGAAAGGTGGCGCCGATGAGATGGCAATGGCCTTGGGCCGCGCTGATTGCCTTGGGCACCGCCTGCGTGATTGCGGCGGGTGCCTCGATGCTCGCCGCATGGCGGGAACGCAAGGCGTCCGGGCGCAATCCCGACCTCAAATCGTACAGTCTTGACGAAGACTTGAACACCGAGCACGCCTCAGAGCTGTTCCGCCAATGGCGGACTTTCAACCGTATTGCGGCGGGCGCGCTCGTCGCCGCGCTGATCCTGTCCGTCTCTCTGGTCGCCCGGCCATCGACCATCAACGAGGAACAGGAACGCTCGGCGAGCCGCGACATCGTCCTCTGCCTTGACGTATCCGGCTCAACACTCCCCTACGACCGGCAGATCATCGACACGTATCTCAAACTCGTGTCGAATTTCCAAGGCGAACGCATCGGCATGAGCATCTTCAACTCGACTTCGCGCACAGTGTTCCCGCTGACCGACGACTATGCGCTGGTGACCAGCCAGCTCAAATCCGCCGCATCGATTCTCAAAGGCGTGCAGACGCAGGATGACATCGACAAGATGAGCGACGAAGACTACCAGAAGGTCTCTGATTGGCTGGACGGCACGCAGAACAAGACCAACGCTACATCCCTGATCGGCGACGGGCTCGTCAGTTGCGCGGCGATGCTGCCCGGTTTCGCATACGGCAATGCTGCGCAGCAGGCGTCCTCCACCAAGGGTGCTGCACGCCGGCGTTCGTCATCCATTGTGCTGGCCACCGACAATGTCGTGTCCGGGCAGGAGACCTACACGCTCAAGCAGGCGCTAGACCTGACCCGCACGGCTTCCATCAGCGTGGACGCGGTGTATGCCGGTGCCAAGGAAAGTCTGAGCGACACGACGACCACCAGCCTCAAACGGCAGATCGAATCGCACGGTGGCACGTTCATGTCACAAGCCGACGGCTCATCGATCGAATCCATGGTTCGAACCATCGAAGAGCGCCAAAGCGCGCACAGCAAACGCGACGCGCAATCAGCCGTCGATGACGCCCCGGGCTGGTGGACACTCGCCCTTGCAGTGTGCATCATCGTATGGCTCGCATTCGCTTGGAGGCTGAGACGATGAACGGATGGACACTATCCCCCGCACTCGGCTGGCCGGCAGGTGTCGCGCTCGCCGTGATCATGACGGCATGCGCAATCGCCGAAATCGTCATCTACATCCGGCGGCGCTCCGCAAGCGACGAAACCGCGGCCTCATGCGTACGACGGACGCTGATCTGCCTGCTGACGGCCGTCGCGGTGTTGACGCCGAGCACCGTCGCAGAGACCACCAGCAAAGCAGTCAACGCCACCGACATCGTCATTGCCATCGACACCACGAGCTCCATGGCGGTCAAAGACGCGACCTACGGCGACGCGACGACAATCAGCCGTCTCGACGCCGCGAAAGACGCCGTCCACGACCTGACCAAAGCCTACCCCGCCGCCAGTTTCTCCGCGATGAGTTTCGGGGCGAGCGCCTCGCTGGACGTCCCGCTGACGCCCGACACGCTTGCCATCGACAATTGGGCGGATACGTTAAGCGTCGAGCCCACGACGACATCGTCAGGATCGTCGCTGGACACTCCGCTGGACAAACTGCTGCTCACGCTCAAAGACATCCGCCAACGCCATCAGGACGACACCATCGTACTGTTCCTGATCAGCGACGGC
The DNA here is from genome assembly GCA_000771265.1 of Bifidobacterium thermophilum DSM 20210. Lineage (GTDB taxonomy): Bacteria > Actinomycetota > Actinomycetes > Actinomycetales > Bifidobacteriaceae > Bifidobacterium > Bifidobacterium thermophilum. Next base: position 370,841 of record JDUB01000001.1, on the reverse strand, counting down.
GAGCAGACCTCGACCACCACGCGCAGAACATACTCGTCGTTGCGCCGGTATCTCGATGATGCACTCGTGCTGGGCGCCGGATCAACTACAGGCGGGCAAATCCCCGCCGACGGTTCAGACGACAGTCCTGACGGCCAAGAAACCTGGGTGACCGACCCGACCACCGGCCAACCCGGTATTTCAAAACTCAGCCCGGATACGCTGAGCACCATAGCCGACGAGCTCAGCGGCACCGCCGTCATGCTGGACGCCACCCACACCGCGACCGATTCGCTGCCGAAGGCGTCCAAGACGTGGCGGACCACCTCCACCGCAAAGACACGGCAACGCACCACACCCGTGGTCTGGCCGATCGCCATCGCCATCGCCGCGCTGCTGGCATGGGAGTTCGGCGCATGGGTAGGAATGTCAAGGAGACTGCTATGACCGCCACGAACGGCACATCGGACTCGCTGCCTAAACCTCCTGTCACCGGCACGAAACGCGCTGCACTCGCGGTCCGCATCGCGCTGGTTGTGTTCGCGTGCCTCGCGCTGATTCTGGCCTTGGTTGCGGCGGCTAATCTGCAGGCTCAGAGCGCCTACAACCAGGCCACTGCAAGTCTCAAAGCCGATCTGACGGCGTCAGCGAAGGCCACCGCGGACTGGTCGACGCTCGCGGCACGTCAAGAGCAGACCGACGATCAGTTCGCTGAGGCAGCGACATGGAACGCCGTACTGCTGCCTGAGCTCAAACAGCTCATCGCCGCCAACAGTGCCACATCACACACCCTGACCAAGCGCATCGCTGCGGAACTCAAACAGCAGCAGGGCGCGGCTTCGTCCTCTTCAGCCGATTCCGGGGATGGTTCTGCGCAACAGCCATCGGCTTCTTCGTCCCCATCGCCTTCCCAGGACGGGTTGAACGATGAACAACGTCAACAGGTGCAGGATCTGCTCAAAGCTAACCAGTCCGCCTCGCCCTCGCCATCGACGAGCCCCACCACGGGAACGACAACCCCCACCCCCAGTGGGAGCGTCAAACCATGGTGAATGCTGGTCGGGCTTGCGCTTGCGGCGACAAAACGGCGACAGTACAAGCCTGATCAACTTTTGACCACATCGAAGCCTCAGACGTGCATCTGGTCGCGTCATACGCTTCGATGGAAGCATGACATCATTCACACCATTTCATACTTCACCGCTCATGGGCGAACCAGTGACATGCACATGTCGGCGTGCCGCCACCACAGCGATTGGCGCGCTCGACACCGCGTATTCCCACACCCGCGAGGGTGCAACGGCACTCGACGAATGCACGGCGCTCGCCACCGCCGCACACTGGCAAGGCCAGGCAGCGACACTGATGAGACAATCACTCAACATGCTGATCGCTCAAGCCGACACCATCGGGCAACGCGCACGCATCATACTCGCCAACCACCGGGAGGACGCGCAATGACATGGCAGGTCACATCCCGCATCTCAGGCGGCCCGACGTTGAGCGTTCCCGATGCGCAGCAGTTCCAAGCGCTGATCGCCTCACTTGAGCAGGCTTCGCGCAGGATGACGCTTCAGGCAAGGCTATGGTCCGAGGCGCGCGAACGCATTGTCTCCTCCCAGCTTCAATCCGGATGCTGCCCGGCCAATCGACAGATCAGTCCCGGCAGCCACAGCAACGCCATCAACGCGTTCAGACATATCCCCCTGCGGCACCGCGAACTGTCGCACTGGTGCGATGAACAGACCCGCGACTGCCATGCCGTCGCCGCACGGCTTGATACGCTCTCCCGGCTCGTGGCGCGCGCCCACGGCCTGTATTTGGATGCCGAACACCGCGCTTCGTCGTACGGCGGTTCAATCCCCACAGACCCGCTGGCAACATCCGCACCGAGCCTGAAAGGGCTTGCCGCCTCGATCCTCGAATCCATCGGATCGATACGCGCAGGCGGCGACGCGCGGCAGGCTGCGCTCGAAGCACTGCATTCCACTGCCCCCTATCATGAGGCCATCATGGCGGGGTTCAGCGCGATGGTCCTCGGCGGCATAGCAGTGACACGGACCGCAGGCGGCTACGCACCAGGCAGCGACGACGGAACGGGCAGCGCCCGGAGAGCCGACGATCTGTTTCAGGGCATGCTTACCAAGCAACGCGTCAACATCGCCGCCGGGCAACTCGCCTCACTCACCGCCTCACTCAACGACAACCGGCAAGGCAACCGTCTCGATCTGACCCGGAAGCACCCTCCCGGACAAGTCGTGCAACCGGTCGATGATATCGCTGGGGCCATCGCGCAACTGCGTTCCCTCGCAGAAAGCCAGTACGGCACCGGAACAGACAACGGCTTGTCATATGCGACAATTGCCATCCAACGCTACCGGCGCGACGACGGGAGCGTTGGATGGCTCGTCATCGTACCCGGCACGGACGGCCACGCGGATTCCCCATTCGGCTGGCCACAGAATATCGAGCTGATGAGCAGCGACGCGGATACCAGGATCGGGGCCGACAGCGCGCGGATGGTCATGGAGGCCATGGACCGCGCCGGCGTCAAGCACGACGACCCCGTCGCCGTCATCGGGCATTCCCAAGGTGGTATCGTGGCCGCCGCACTCGCCGCCGACAGCGGGTACAACATCAGGCATATCGTCACCGCAGGCTCACCTGTGGCGAACCATCCGATCCGCGAAGGAGTATGGACCACAAGCATCGAAATGGACGACGAACTGGTCGCGGCGCTGGATGGCACGCCTAATCCGGCAAGCGAATCATGGCTCACCATCCGCGGCTCGGTCAGCCGACAGCCCGAACACCATGAGAGCAATACGGCGGATATGGCTTCGCCGGTGCCGCAAAGCGTCAAACACCGTGAAATGTCACATCATCTGAAATTCCATCAAGCCGCGTACACCAACGCGCTCGCGCTTGGTTCCAGGGCGGTGTCCTCACATGACCGGCACTTCAGCCAGGTCGTCGGCGGCACCTTGGAGGAAACCAGCTACTGGCAGGGCCGCATGACGCGATGAGACCGGCGGCGGGAGCATGACCGCCGCCGGTTCACGGTAGGAAGTATCCTGAGCAGTATGAAGCTTACTGATATCACCCCAGCAATCGCACTGACCCCGCTCGACGGGCGCTACCACAAGCAGACGGCTCCCTTGGTGGAATACATGAGCGAACCGGCGCTCAACCGCGAGCGCATGCGTGTGGAAGTCGAATGGATGATCCTGCTCGCCAACGGGTTCTCCGGCAACGGCAACCAGCCGATCATCCCCGGTGTCAAGCCGCTGACCCAAGCCGAGCAGGAGTATCTGCGCGCCATTCCCGAACAGTTCGGCGCGGAGGGCATCGCCCGTCATGCGGCACATGAGGCAATCACGCATCATGACGTGAAGGCGGTCGAATACTATATCGACGACGAACTGGACAAAGCCGCCTACGCGCTCGGTGAAGAAACCCAGCTGACCCATCTGAAAACCCTCGTGCATTTCGCCTGCACGAGCGAGGACATCAACAACCTGTCCATCGCCCGCTGCGTGAAGAACGCAATCGAACAGGTGTGGCTGCCTGACGCGCAGGCGATTGTCGACCTGCTGACCGAAAAAGCCGAACAGTATCGCGACATGTCCCTGCTCGCACTGACCCACGGCCAGCCGGCCACGCCGACCACGCTGGGCAAAGAGCTCGCCGTGTTCGTCCACCGTCTCAACCGCCAGCTCAAGCATGTGCGCGAACAGGAATACCTCGGCAAGATCAACGGCGCCACCGGCACCTTCGGCGCACATCTGGCCGCCCTGCCGGACGTCGACTGGATCGCCGTCTCCCAAGAGTTCGTCACCAACCGCATGGGCCTGACCTGGAATCCGCTGACCACGCAGATCGAAAGCCACGACTGGCAGGCGGAGCTCTACGGCACCATCAGCCACACCAACCGTATCCTGCATAATCTCGCGGTGGACGTGTGGATGTACATCTCCCGCGGCGTGTTCGCCCAGGAGCCGGTCAAGGGCGCCACCGGATCCTCCACCATGCCGCACAAGGTCAATCCGATCCGCTTCGAAAACGCTGAAGCCAATCTCGAGATCTCCTGCTCGCTGCTGGACACCCTGTCCGCCACGCTGGTGGAAAGCCGTTGGCAGCGCGACCTGACCGATTCCACCACGCAGCGCAATATCGGCTCCGCGCTCGGCTATTCCGTCCTTGCCCTGACGAACCTGCTCGGCGGTCTCAAGTCCATCCACCCCAATGAGATCGTCATCAGCCGCGAGCTGGATGAGAACTGGGAGGTGCTCGGCGAACCCATCCAGACAGCGATGCGCGCCGGCGAGCTGGCGGGCGAGCCTGGTATGGATCATCCGTACGAGAAAGTCAAGGAGCTCATGCGCGGCCACAGCATCGGCAAGGCGGACGTCGAACGGTTCATCGACGAGCAGTCCTTCGATTCGGCCACCGCGGCACGGCTCAAGGCACTGACACCGGCTACCTATACCGGCGCTGCGTCGAAGCTGGTCGATTTCGACCGCCAGTAACCACCAGACATCAGGCGCAGGGTGTGTGCCCTAGCGAGCTCGCATTCGCGCGTCTGACAGTCCGCCAACGAAGGCGCGTCACAGCGGATAAGGCCGTGACGCGCCTTTGCCACGTTCATAACCGCAGACCCATCGGGGGCTGCGTCATGTCTATCCCGGAAAGACAAGCCGTGCATCACACCCCAGCATCACCGACAGATGATATCGTCCCCAAGGAAGCAGACGCATCCAAGCGTTCCGGACAAGCCTCGCCGTCTGGGAACGAGGATGCGCAAACAGCCACGATCCATGATATCCCGCCCCGCAGGACCCGTGATTTCACAGACCTGACCCACGCGGTCGCCGCGTTGCTCGCCATGGTGGCCATCCTCCTGATCGCCGCCTATCTCAACGGCATGACTAAAGGCGTGGAAACCGATGCACGCAATGCCGGTCAGGCGCTCGACTGGCTGATGGACGTTCCCACCACCATGCTGCAGCAGCTGACCGCTGTATGCATCGTGATCAGCGTGCTCATCCAAATCCTGATGAACCGCGAATGGCTGCACTCCGTCGTCTCAATCCTCGCGCTGCTCAGCGGTTATGCCTGTTGCGCGCTACTGAGCGCCGGACTCCATGCCACCGGCAGCATCAACCTCATCTCCGCACTCGCATCAAACGGAACAGGCGCCTCCCCACTGTCCCTGCTGCCGGATATCTATGCCGGTCTTGGAGCATTCCTCACCGTCGCCGGGCCTAGGCGCATCCATTCCACCGTCCGGTGGGGCTGGAACACGCTGTATATCGTCGCCGCAATCCTGGTCATCGTCTCTTGGCATTCAGTACCCGGCGTGCTGGTCTCATTCGCGTTGGCCCGTGTCATCGGCATGCTTATCCGTTTCGCTGCCGGTAGCGAAAACAAAGGCATCTGGGGCAAACACCTGGTCGAAGCCCTGCGCGGTGTCGGCATTGATGCCGCGTCTCTGGCACGACGCATCGAAGCGAATAACGATAACGCGGTCATCCAAACCTGCGTGGATGATGATCTGATCGAGAATTCGCGCATCTACGACGTTACGGACACCAAGGGCCACGACTACGTGGTTTCCGTGCTCGACGACCAGAAACACAGCGCCGGCTATTTCAGCCAACTGTGGCAGTGGATCCGGCTCAACGGTGTCGTCGTGCGCCGCGACCGTTCCGCCCAGGACGCAATGCACCATCATCTCGCCATGCTCTTGGGTTTGCGCAATATCGGCCTGCAAACCCCTTCGGCATACGGGGTGGCGGATGCCGCGGAATCCTCGATTCTGATATTCGATTCGAACACCCGGCTCGCACCGTGTGATTTGCAGCATATGAGCGACGCCCAGGCGCGGGATCTGCTCGCATACCTCAGCCACGCCAATATGCGCGGATACACTCATCGCAGAATTACCCCGTCCACCATCGCATTGCTGGATGGTGCCACTCCGGTCATTGCCGGATGGCAGAACGGCGACTGCGCGAGCAACGCTGCGAACATGGCCCTCGACAAGGTCCAGCTGCTCGCCCTGCTGTGCGCCTCAATCGGTGTGGAACGCTCCATTGCAGCGGCCCGGGACATATGGGGGGACGCCACGTTGATTGACATCGCCCCGTTCGTGCAGAAAGCCGCGGTTCCTGCGGCGACACGCGCGATGCCTGGTTGGGACAAGCACCTGCTCGGCGCCTTGCGCGACAGATTGAAAACCCTGCTGTCCGAAGACGCCGACGAACCGTTGGAAACCGTCACGCTCTCACGGTTCAGTCTGCGATCGTTCATCGCCCTGACCCTGACCATCGTCGCCATCGCAGTGATCTTCACACAATTGCGTCCTGACGCGATGATCCAGGCGATTCGCAACGCGAACCCGTGGTGGGCGCTGTTGTGTATGCTGTTCAGCATGGTTGCGTGGATGGGCACCGGCCTGACTCTCGCCGCGTTCATGGACAAGGACAAACGCCACATCTTCGGCATCTTCTGCTCGCAGGCGGCATCCGGCTTCACGGCGGTGTCCATGCCAGCAGGCGTCGGCCCGGCGTTCGTGAACCTGCAATTCCTACGCAAAAGCGGCTACAAGAACACCTCGGCGACCGCAATTATGAGCGCCGTCGTCGTCTCGCAGGCGCTCACCACGGTCGCGCTGCTGCTCGGCATCGGCATTTTCTCCGGCCGCAACACCCTCTCGGGCATGGTGCCCACCAACACCTTGATCATCGCCATTGCCATCGTCGCCTTGGTGATTTCGCTGGCGATGATCATTCCGCCGGTGCGCAAGAAAATCACCACCACCTACCTGCCGATCGTCCGCTCGTATGCGCGCCAACTGGTCGAAATGCTCACCAAGCCCAAGGAGTTCGGCATCGCCATCGCGGGAGCGATCATCTTGAACCTCGCCATCGGCATGGGGTTCTGGGCCGCGCTCCTCGCCTTCGGATACCGGACGAATCCCATCGAAACGATGTTCATCTTCATCCTCGCGAACACCTTGGGATCGGCGGTGCCAACCCCGGGCGGCCTGGGCGCCATCGAAGCGGCCCTGACCTTCGCATTCAGCTCAGTCGGCGTGCCTGCGGCGGTGGCCTTGTCGGCAACCCTGCTGTACCGCATCTGCTTCTACTGGCTGCGTATCCCGCTCGGTGCGCTCGCCATGCAGTGGTTGAACCGCCACAATCTCATCTGAATGTGCCGATTTCCTAAAAAGTGGCGGAAAACCCCGGAAAATAGCCGTGTTTCTCCAGAATCTGCGCTATTATCGACTGTTGACACGGCCTTTCGTAATGTGAAGGCCCCTGACAAGAAGGATGCTTTATGGCATACAACAAGTCTGATCTCGTCTCGAAGATCGCGCAGAAGTCCAACCTGACCAAGGCTCAGGCCGAAGCCGCCGTGAACGCGTTCCAGGATGTGTTCGTCGAGGCAATGAAGTCCGGCGAGGGTCTGAAGCTCACCGGTCTGTTCTCCGCTGAGCGTGTCAAGCGCGCTGCGCGCACCGGCCGCAACCCGCGCACTGGCGAGACCATCAAGATCCCGGCTTCCTACGGCGTGCGCATCTCCGCAGGCTCCCTGCTGAAGAAGGCCGTCGCCGAGTGAACTGATTCCAGTTTCACCCTGTGAAGGACAAGGAAACCCCGACCATTGGCGGCCGGGGTTTTCTGTTTCTATGCAACCTGTCGCCGCCAAGAGCATGACGTGCTGCTGTTGACGCGCAGCAGTGCTCTTGCGACGCTTGGCGATTGCGAGTAGCGCACAGTCAGGCCTGCGACGCGGATTTCTCGAGCCGGGCTAGCACCTCGTCGAAGGCCGGAGACGGGCCGGCGTCGAAGGGATCGAGCATGACCACCTCGCCGTGCACCGGTTCGCTCAGCGTCAATCGGGTCCAATCGCATGAATAGCGCGCCCCGCGCCACATCGCCTCCCGGACGAACTGTCCACGCATCGCCGCACGCGTATCGGCGGGCGGTCGGTCAACCGCACGCCCAACATCCTGTTCCGACACGAGCACGCGCATCATGCCGCGACGTACCAAGGCCGGGTACACGCTGCCGTTGACGATATCGTGATAATCCATATCAAGCTGTTGGGCGCGCCACGGGTCAATGCGCCGCCCATGCCCTCCGAGCGCAGACAGCAGCCGGTATTTCGCCGCCCAATCAAGTCTGTCGGCGAGCGCGGCCACGTCATTCGCAGCGATGAGGTCCAGCAGCTCCTGCCAATCGTCCAGGACGCGAGACACATCGGTTCTGGGCAGCGTCCCGGAGACACTATCCGGGTCTGCGGTGACCGCCTTCCTGACGATATCGAGATAATACTGTTGGATTTCCAGAGCACTGGCCGAACCTTCTGGATGCCATGCAGCGTTCCCATCACCGCGGTCGACGGCGAGCCGTACTGCCGTTCTGCCGGTGATATCGCGGCTAATCGCCCGATTCGCAAGATTGGGGTCGGCAAGCGTACACGCTTGGAATCCCGAGGCGCGTCCGGCACGCACGCTGGATTCGATGACCCCAAGAACCAGATGCGTGGTGGCGAGTTTCATGAAGGTAACGAACTGTGAGCGGTTGGAATCGCCGATAATCACATGCAGCCGGCGGAATTGGTCGGGGTCGGCGTGCGGTTCGTCCCGGGTGTTGACCATCGGACGAGCCCTCGTGGTCGCCGAGGACACCGCCTCATCAAGGTAATCGGCGCGCTGGGACAGTTCGAATCCATGATCGGTGACCCTGCCCGCACCGGAAAACAGCTGTCTGGTAATCAGGAACGGCAGCAGCTCACGTTCGATGACCGGAAGCGGCACGTAGCGGCGAACCAGATAATTCTCATGGCATCCGAAGGCGTGCCCCGCGGAATCGACGTTGTTCTTGAACACGTGGACCATGGCATGCTCCCCGACTTTGGCGCGAATGCGTTCCTGCGCCTGAAGGGCGAGCTTGCGGATCACCGATTCGCCGGCAAGGTCCTGTTCGAGCGCGTCGAGGGGGTCACGCGTTTCAGCGGTCGCATACTCAGGATGTGAGCCCACGTCAAGGTAGAGTCTGGCGCCATTGCGCAGATAGGTGTTCGTCGAACGCGCCTGTGCGACCACGGGCAAGAACATCGTCGCCGCGACTTGTCTGGCATCAATGCGGCGTTCGCCGCCGGTCATGGAGACTCCGTATTCGGTTTCGATGCCGAAGATCCGCTCGCCTGTCCCGTATTGTGGCGAACGCGGCGCGTCTACCCCGTCGGAGCCGGTGAGCGCATGGGTCCCGCTGTCGCGCAGCTGCGGCATCACTGGCCGCCTTGCTGTACGAAGCTGTTCACATAGTCCTGCGCGTTGGTTTCCAAGGTGGAGGCTATATCGTCAAGCACCTGGTCGAGCGCGTCGGTTTGGGTTTCAGCTTGCGCACGTTCCAACGGTTGTTGGCTATCATCGGCGCGTTGTTCCCCTCGCGCACGGCCTTGCGCGAATTCCTGTGGCATGACCCACTCCTTTCATTCGACCGATTCGGTCCCAAATTCCAGCGTACCGCGCCTAGACAGCCGAATACCCGCAGATGGCCGAACCACCGAGGCTTACAGCCTATACAGGGCTGTGCCGACGCGTACGCAATAAGTCTCGAAGCCGTTCGGCGATCAGCGCAGATACGGTCGCAACTGGTCGATGAGCAGACCATTGCTAGCCACGACGTCGTTGGCCTCACGCCAACGGATGTCCCCGCCGTCCCAGCGGGACACCTGGCCTTGTGCTTCACGCACCACCACCGTGCCTGCAGATACGGCTGGAATATCCCAAGAGTGCAGATGCGGTTCGAAATACGCGTCATACGTGCCGTCAGCCACCCGACACATGTCCAGCGATACCGGGCCGACCCGCTTGATGTCGGCAGGCTTGCCGGCGAGCGCGGCCACCACGTGCAGCGCGCGTTCCGATTCCGATGGCACGTAGGACATGCCATAGCTAATGACGGAGCCTTCCAGGCTGGCACGCGTGGTGGGGATAATCTTCTGCCGCTTGTCCCCGAACGGGGTACGCCAGATGCGAATCGCGCCTTTGCCCTGCGCGGCAAGATACGTAAGCTCGAGCGCCGGGGCGTGAACGATGCCGAGAATCGGGTTCGCTCCCCCATGCTCGTCGATTTCGAACAGGGAAATCGTCACCGTCCATTCGGACATGTCGCGTACGAAATTGATGGCCCCATCAATCCGGCCGACGCACCAATAGCGCTCTCCCGGCTGGCAATGCTCCGGACGGTCATGCCAGAACCCGTTGAACCGGTCAAGATAGGTCAAGCGGTTCTCGATGAACGGCACGAGACGTTCATTGACTGGCAACACCGGAGGTTCGCCGGGAACATCCGGGATGTGCACCTCGACCATACTGGACGGGTTTGCCTGCGCCTGGAACGCATGCTTGCCCACATCCTGTGCCACACGGGCGGCTTCAAGCGCCAGCTGCTGCAGATCCATGTTTCACCTCACCTGTCGTTCGCCGGCCTGTCCGGCTCGGGGCGGCGCAACGCCGTTCGGGCAGCCGTTGCCACGCCGCATATCACAATATCTTCTTGGGGTATCTTACCTGTCGGCGATGATGTTACGAAGCACATCCGCCGCGGATTTGCCCTGAGTCAAGCCATCGTGCACGGCGTGTTCACAACGTGCCCGCGTCCACGACAGCGGATCGGACATATCGAAGCCGAACAACGAGCCATCCGATTCACGCACTGTCAACCGCGACCACGATGCCGCCACGACTTGAGGTGTGAACCCTTCGACTATATGCGCCCGCAACCATGCGCGGGTCGTCTCCGGCGCCTGCACGGCGGCCTCAGCGACTAACGCATCGGCGTCAGGATCATCAAGACGCTCAGTGCGCGCCTTCACCGCCTCGAACAGCGAAATCTTCGGGTCCAAGGCCGCCCAACGCAGGTCAAGCGCGGCGATGTTTGGGTCCGACCAGGACGCCTCGTGCCCCGGTCGGGCGCCCAACCGGCGGCGCATACGCTCCAGTAGCTGCCATTTGAGCAGCCATTCCAGGCGCGACCCCTCGTCAACCATCGTCAACCGCGTGTCGTCATTCGCATGTCTGACGGCGGCGACATCGGCGAGCGCCTGACGCCACAATCCGATCATCCTGCGTGTCTGTACATCCGGCCATATCGGGGTGCCTTGGCTGTCGGTGCCGTAGCGCATCGCCGCAATCTCGAACACGGCGGTGAGCAGCCGCGTCTGAATCTGCCATGCGGTCATCGTCCCGCCATCGGCCAGCTGCAACGGTATGCCCAGCGTCAAGTCATGCGAAACCTCGTGCATCGCTGCGACCGGATCGTCCAACGTCACTTGCGAGAGCAACGTGTCCACATCGTAGGAAACCTCCGGTGCCGCCTCCAGCAGCCACAACAGCAGGCTTGTTGTGCCGAGTTTCAATGCCTGCGGCACATCCATGCGATTGGCGTCCCCGACAATCACATGCAGACGCCGGTACTCTCCCGTGCTATGCGATTCGTCGCGCGTGTTGACGATCGGGCGATCGAAGGTGGTTTGCAATCCGACGCGCGTATGGATGTAGTCGGCGCGCTGGCTGAGCTGGAAGCCCGCATGCTCGCACCGCTCCCCCAGCCCCACACGCCCTGACCCCGTATACAGCTGGCGTGTGACCAGATGCGCAGTCATGAGCGCCGCAACCTGGTCGAAGGGCACGGAACGTAGCATCATGTAGTTCTCATGCGTGCCCCAGCTGGCACCTTTGCCATCAACATTATTGCGGTACAAGGCCACCGGGTTGCCGGTGCGCCGCGACGCCTCCTGCGCCGCACGATGCATAATCAAGTCGCCGGCATGGTCGTAGCGGATCGCTTCGAACGGGTCGGTCGTCTCCGGCGCGGAATATTCGGGATGCGCGTGGTCGACGTACACCCTACCACCGTTGGGAGCGATGATATTGGTGATATGCAGCTGGGGCGCGTCCGTGAGCATGTCGGGACGGGCGGCTGCACGCTCCAACCGATGTCCGCGTGCGTCATTGACCGGGTCCTCCTGCCGGTAATCCCAGCGGATACCACCACGGGTGCCGTCGTCGGCGGCGGCGACCACATCGAAACTCAGCCGCACCGGATTCGCGCGCGCATCGCCCGGCCGGCTGACCGCATATTCGGTTTCCGTCCCCATCACTCTGCGAACGCTCATTCGGCCTCCTTATCCGCCGCATTCCGGCACGTACAACGCATCACTCGCCGCTTGTGCGGACCTCATCAGTACCGGCATCATAACCGGTCGCATACCCCGCCCGGTACCCTGCCGCCGGCCGGATACGCACGACACGGCCGCCGGCGATGCCGTTGATGCGGGACCATTGCACCGGATCGGCGTCGAGCACGGCATCACGGGTCTCTTGGAATTCGCCGTCCACGGCTCCGGCGAGCATCGCGACACTCAACGCGACGTCCGAGCCGGTCTCAATCGACGCCTTGACAGCCCGGGTTTTGGCACGGTCGACGATGTTCTTGAGCATCGCGCCCGAGACGACATCGCCCAGATACAGCGGGGACCACACGCCGGAATCGTCAAGCACATCCGCCACATGCCGGTGTTCGCCATGCGCGAACAGGTCATGCACCAGCACCCCGACCAGCGCATCGACATCGACTCCAGGTTCCAACGGCAGATCATCGGTCAGATAATGCCGCACAATCTGGCAAGCCTGCGACTCGCGCGGACGGTCGATGCGGATTTTCACATCGAGCCGCCCTGGCCTCAACACCGCCGGATCAATCATGTCCACACGGTTCGAGGCGCCGATGACCATCACATTGTCCAGCCGCTCCACACCGTCCAGCTCGGCCAGGAACTGCGGGACAATCGTCGTTTCCACGTCACTGGACACGCCGGAACCGCGCGTGCGAAGCAGTGAATCCATCTCGTCGATGAATACGATGACCGGACGCCCGTCAGCCGCACGCTCCCTGGCGCGGCGGAAAATCAGGCGAATCAAGCGTTCCGACTCCCCCACGTATTTGTTGAGCAGTTCCGGACCCTTGACTGACAGGAACACCCCGGAACCAGCATCCGCCCCTTGGGCGAGCGCATGGGCGACGGCCTTGGCAATCATCGTCTTGCCGTTGCCCGGAGGGCCATATAGGAGAATGCCCTTCGGCGCGTTGAGATGATACCTGCGGTACAGCTCCCGATGCTGGAACGGCAGCTGTACAGCGTCCCGAATACGCCCGATCTGCTCGTCGAGCCCGCCGATGTCGTCGAAAGCGACATCCGGGGTCTCTTCCAACACCAAATCGGCATCCTCTTGCGCAGGCAGCACGTCGAGCACGAAACGGCGGGCGGCATCAGTCAGCACACGGTCGCCGGGTTCCAGCGTCGATTCGAGCGACACCGCCGTCGGACGGACGACCTGCAAGGCTCCGCCGGCATCGGCGGCCAGTACGCGGCCGTCCGCGAACACCTGCTTGACGTGCAGCACGGCACCGAGACGGTCTGCGTCCCTGCGGCCAACGATCACCATATTCTCGTTAAGCAGTACCGTATCCCCCGGCTTCAGGCGCGATGCCTGCAAGGTCGTCGAGACGGGGACAATCATGCGGCGGGAACCGGAAAGGATCTCCGCGCTCGCGTGCTGAACGCCTAGATCATCGGTGGCGCAGGATTCAACCGCGACCATCGTCGCGAAATTCAGCGGCGGCTGAGCGAACTGGCCGAGTTGGGATTTTGCTTTTGTCAGCTCCTGACTCGCGCGGGTGAGCGCGGCCGCCAGCGCATGGTTCTTCGCCATCAGCTGATCATTGGCTTGCGCGAGCTCATCAAGGGCACGATCCCGCGCTTGAAGCGCATCGGTTTGGCAGTCCGCCTGACCGGGCCCCTGTGCCGTTTTCGTCTCGTCATCGCTCATGGTCGTCTCGCTTCCTGCGGTGGCCGTCACCGCTCCTGCAGGTCGTTCCTCGTTGCGCGATTAGGCTCGTCGGTCTCCTCCGCGCGCGTACGCCTGCCCTCAATCAGCTTACGCGTCCGCAGCACGATGAACACGAGCACGACCACGATAACCGCGGCGATGACGACGTCCTCGAATACGTTGAGCACGCCCAGAATCGAGCACCAGTTGTCTCCCAGCAAGTAGCCGGCAGTGACGAGCACCGTGTTCCAGACAGCTGAACCGAGCAGGGTCCAGCCGCTGAACTGTACCAGATTCATTCGGTTGAAACCGGCGGGGATGGAAATCAGCGAACGCACCACCGGAATGACCCGGCCAATCAGCACGGACCATGTGCCGTAGCGGCTGAACCAATCGCTGGCACGATTGACGTCATCGCGACTCACACCCGGAATGAGGTCGGCGGCACGGTGGATACGGTGCAGCCCGACAAGACGCGACACGCCGTATAAGGTCAGCGCGCCGACAAGCGAGCCGACGGTGGCCCACACGATGGCCGCAGGCAGGGACATGGTGCCTCGTGAAGCGGTGAATCCCGCCAATGGAAGAATGATTTCACTAGGAATGGGAGGGAATATTGATTCGAGTGCGATGGCAAGCATCACGCCGATGCCGCCGATGGATTCCATAAGTTCCACCAGCCATGTGGTAATGGTGCCGATGAGGCCGCCGTCGGATGTGTCACACATGGGGGCAGTGGTCGCAAGAGCAATAACACGCATGTCGGCATTGTCCCAGTATTTTCAGACAATCGAAGGCATGACCGATGAACCTTTGCAAGCTTCCAACGAATCCACCCCTACCCTCGCCCGCCCGGGCATCTTGGTGATGGACGTGGATTCCACGCTCATCGACCAGGAAGTGATCGACGAGCTGGGTGTCGCCGCGGGGGTCGGCGGGCAGATTGCCGCCGTGACCGCCCGCGCGATGGCCGGTGAACTGGAGTTCTGCGAGGCGTTGCGCGAACGGGTCAAGCTGCTTGCCGGACTGCCGGTGAGCGTGTTCGACGAGGTGTATCACCGGATCACGTTCACCAATGGCGCGCTTGATTTGATTGACGCCCTGCACCAGCATGGCTGGACGGTCGGCGTGGTCAGCGGCGGGTTTCACGAGGTGGTGGACCGTCTGGTGCAAGATGCGCATATCGACCATGCGCTGGCGAACCGACTGGAGGTCGTTGACGGCCGGCTGACCGGCAGAGTTCTCGGTGAAATCGTATGCAAAACCACGAAACTGCATGCTTTGCAGGCGTGGGCTCGACTCGATGGCATTGCCGTTGACCAGACGGTCGCGGTCGGCGACGGCGCCAACGACATACCGATGATCAAGGCGGCCGGCCTCGGCGTGGCGTTCTGCGCCAAGCCGAAAGTACAGCTCGCTGCCGATGTCGCAATCAACGAACGCGACCTGCGCCAGGTGCTTGGACTACTGTCGCGTGACTGACCCGGCCTGGTTGTGCGGACGCTGAATACGCTATCAGCGTCGGCACAACCAGCCATGGCGAGGCGCCGTACCTGTTCAGTTAATCGCAGTAGGCCTCTCCGGTGAGCCGGGCACCTCGTGCCCAATCCGCCGCGCGCATCGCTTTTTTGCCTTGCGCCTTGACCCGAATCAACTCCAGAGGCTGGCTTTTCGTTCCAATCCACACGTGTTTCTTACTCAGCGCGAGTTTTCCGGCCTCAAGCGCCCCCGGCAGGTTCGGGTCGGCCATATCGGCGGGCGCCGCTTCAAGCACATGCAGAGTCTGGGATTCGCCGTCTGCGCCTTCGGCATGGAGCGTACACCATGCGCCGGGATGCGGGGTGCATGCGCGAATCTGCCGGTCAGCGGCGAACACCGGCACATCGAACCGGATATGTGCGTCCTCGGTGCGGATTTTGTCGGCGACCTCATAGGCCCCCTGCGGTTGGTCAACCGGACTGATACGGCCTTCAGCCATCGCCTCAAGTGAGGCGGCAAGCAGATGCGAGCCGTCTTCGGCCAGACGCCCGAGCAGCTCCCCTGCGGTCTCATGCGCGCCAATCTCAACCGTGGACTGAGCCAGGACCGGCCCCTCATCCATACCGCGGGTGATGCGGAACACCGTGGCCCCGGTGATTGTATCCCCCGCCCAAATCGCGCGTTGCACTGGAGCGGCACCACGCCATTGCGGCAGCAGCGAAAAATGAAGGTTGTACCAGCCAAGCGGCAGCGCGTCCAGCACCCGCTGTTTGAGGATTTTGCCGTAGGCGACGACCGCTGCGACCTCAGCACCGGTGGCGGCGAGTTCGGCGACGAAGCATTCCTCCGAGGGATCGGATTCGATTACCGGCAAACCCAATTCCAATGCGGCCTGCTTGACCGGGCTCGGTGTCAATTTGCGTCCCCTGCCCTGCGGTGCGTCGGGACGGGTGAGCACCGCCACCACTTCGAAATGCTCCGTATCAGCAGCCAGCAGTTTCAGCGATGGCACCGCCACATCAGGCGTGCCTGCGAACAAGACCTTGAGCATAATCCTCGATTCTGTACATCGATGCCGTATTCCACTCGCGCATCAGTGACCGGCGCTCCGGACGGCAACAAACGACTGCAACAGCACCTTACCAGAGTGCCGGCATCGTCACGGTTCGCCGGATTCGGCCAATCAGTCCCGGACCGGCGGGATTGGTACGCCCGCCGCAATCAGGCAGGCGCGAAGCTTCCTCGGATCACGGAACCGGATGCCGCGAATCCCCGCCTGATTTGCCCCGACGATGTTCATCGCCTTGTCGTCAATAAACACGCTGTCCCGTGCGCGAATGCCGAAACTGTGCAACGCGTACTCGTAGATATCGCGGTTCGGCTTGCGCATCCGCACCTGGCCCGAGACGACCTTGCCGTCGAGCATGCCAAGCAGATCACAATCACGGTCGGCGATGTGATACAAATCCTGCTGCCAGTTCGACAGCCCCCACACCCCGATACCCGCAGCATGGAGGTCGTCGATCAGAACACGCGCACCCGTGACCACGCCGGTCAGCGAATCGCGGAAATTATCCACGTAATAGCGCGTCATCGACGCCCACGGCTCGCCTTTGTGCTCGCGGACATACGCGACGCCCTCCTCGAGCGAGGCGCCGGCGTCCATCAGATCGTTCGCGTCGTAGAAGGAGGAGATGTCGTTGTCAAGGAACCCGTCCACAAGTCGCTGGCTGTAGCGTGGAATCATCACCGCTTCGGGATCCCAATACAGCAGCACGTTGCCGAAATCGAAAATCACCTGGGTGATTGGCGCCCCTTCTGCGGCTGCGGCGGCATCCCGCGCCATCAGCTCGTCATACGCCATCTGCGGTTCTCCCGGCCAGCCTTTCATATCCACCTCACTCGGGTTCTGTGCACGCCCATCGCATTGGGTTCCTATCCGCTTCCAGCATAGCCGGGACAGCGGCCGCAAGACACAGCCGCCGGCGCGTGACATGCTCGTGATAAGACTGTTGTGATGATCAATTCGCGTCTCATCGGCTGAGACGCCACAACGTATGGAGGAACCATGCTGAACATCGAACAACTTGATGCGAACGGAGCCACGGTGCAGGGCACGATGGTCGTTGCCCCGGGCGGTGAAGGCCACCCGAACATGATTCTGGTGCAGGGGCGCAAAGGCTATCTCATGTGCGGGTATCTCAATCTCGCCGCCGCCGAGAAGTTCGGCGATGCCGCCGTGCTCGTGGGAGGCGCGGATTTCGCGGCCGTGCTCGCCAACCCGATCAAGGGCATGACCGAAGCGGCCCGTGCCGCCGGCGTCAAAGACGGCATGACAGGCGCCGAAGCCGCCGCTGTGCTGGCCTGAACCGTCTTCCCGCCGAGTACAGTGCTGAGCGTGCGAGAATTCGGTGAGGCGGCTCAGATCAGGTCTTTCGGATCGAGCTGGAAGCGCAATTCCCCCGGTTCGCGCGAGGCAACATGCCGGGCGCTTTCCCGGTGCAGACGCTCGGCGAGTTCAGCGCGCTTGGATTGCGGGACACGCACGACGACTTTGACCCGGTCCGCCATGGTTTCCAGCTCACGCGCGTCAACCGTTCGCGGCGGCGGAATCGGTACCGGGCCAAGCACGGCCGGCATCGGACCGAACTGGGTATCCAGCAGCGCCCAATCGCCTCCGGCAAGCAATCCGGCGCCTTGCAGCATCGTCCGGACCGCGGGGCGCGACCCCCATACGCATGCCGAAGCGAATACCGGTGGTAATCCGGTCTGGGCACGTTCTTCAAGCTCTTTGGAAGCAAGCAGGCGCGCATTCCAAGTCATCAGGGATTGGGCGACTAATGGGTCAGCCTCCCCGATGAGCATCGCCTGACCGCCTGTGGAGCGCGGCGCGCACCATTGAATGGCTCGCATCCACGAATCAAGCGCATCAATCCTGGCATCAATGCCTGGGGAATACAGGCTGGTCCACGCGTCGAGAATCGCCACCGCGCGGTACGCTCCCACGCCGCCGTCATCGGCACGCACCCGGGGTTCCGCTCCGGGGGTGGCCACTACCAGCATCGGCGCATCGGCGACATCGGCAATCACCCCCTGAGGCTGGTGAGGCGAAGACACCACCATGGGGATGTTCCTGAACAGGCCGCGCAGCTCCTGCACGGTTCCTGCAGCCCCCACCCGCACGACACGCATACGGTCGCCATGGCAGTGCGGACATGTCCAATTCACCGCCGCCGCGGCACACCAACGGCATCGTGGCTGCGAAACGCCGGGCACCATTTCCAAAGGCCCGGTACACTTGCCGCACCTCGCCTGCCGGTGACACGCCGCACAACTGAGTGTTTGCGCAATGCCGTCCTGGGGAATGGACAGCAGCACGGGGCCGGTTTTCAGCGCCCGCGACAGCACGGCGACCGCGGTATGCGGCACCCGCGAACCGATGGTGGGATCGGCAAGCCGCGTAAGCTCCTCACGGTTGAGCCACCTGATCCAAGGCGAACGCTCCTTGAGGGCTGCCGGCAAGGGTTGGATTGAAGTGCTGTACCCGCTCACCGGCGACTCGGCGACATGACCGCCGTCAGTCTCCCACTGGCTCAACGGGCTCCTCGCATTGCCGAGCGCGACGAACACACCGTCATGCGCCTTGGCCCTCAGCCGCAGCACGCCGCGTGCATTCGCGTACGGCGCCATGCCATCCGCCTGTTGGTAGGCGGTATCGTCGACGATGACGAACATCGCGTTGCCATCGATCGGCGCATACATGGCGGCACGTGTGCCGATGACGCAGCGCACCTGCCCGCATGCGACGGCAAGATAGGACCGGTATCGCTCCGCCGGAGACATCGAAGCGCCGAGCACGGCAATATCTCCCATGTACCCGCCCTGTTGCGAGGCACGCGGACCGAAGAGGCGCAGTCCCAACGACCCCAATTGCCGCACGGCATCGTCCACGGCACGCATCGACGGCATCACCGCAACAACCCCGCGACCGGCGGCGAGCGCACGCAACACCATCCAGGCGAACAGCAGCGCCCAATGCCCAGCCCCTGGCATGGCGTCGACCACGAAAGCGCCTTTGCCCCCTGTGGACAAGGTCTCGCCAAGCATCCGCAGGTTCTCGTAATCAGGTATAAGCCGCTCGCCCAGGTCATCGGCCCGCTGCGCACACATCGTTTGGCGCGCACCAGCATCCCCACTGAACGATGCGGCAAGCCGCTGCTCGTGTTCGACGCGCGCGACACGCGGGGGCACAGCGAGTCTGACGATATTGGCGCGGGTGCCGCCGTACGCCTGTGCGATCAGCGTAATATCGTCCCTAAGCCTAGCGGGAACCAGGATTTCCCCGCCCAGCATCTGTTCGAGGTACCGCAGCGAGGAGTCTGGGGTCTCGCTGCGTTCGGCGCGCTCCCAGATGATGCCGTTGACGCGTCTGCCCCCGAATCGCACGCGCACCAAGGTGCCGGGTACCGCTTGTGTATTCTGCTTATCCTGTACGAGGTAATCGAAGGTCTGTCCCAGATGCGCGGCCTGCACGTCCAGTACGACGCGCGCAATTGGCTGGTGCTCGGCACGCTGCCGCTTCACCGTCGTGCGCTTGCGTCTGCGCCGCGGCTCAAGCCCCTCAAAGGCAGGTTGTTCGGCGTCTGGGATAGTCATGGTGTTCACCATATCACCTGCAAGACTCGGCGTGTCGCCGTACAAAACATGTTTCCGCCCGCACCACGTATGTGAGCGGCGGCACGTGACAGCCCACATATGGAAGGGGTGTGGGGCACAGCTAAAACGCCGTGCCCCACACCCCTGGAATGTGCCCGGCCGTGCATCGACCGGTCAGCGCATGTCGGTGTCAGGTCAGGCCTGATGAACCCACCACGGCCGAAGCGGATAGGTGGCTGTCCCCTCCTCGTTCGGCTTGACGCACAGGTACTGGTGAATCTGGATGTTATTCATCTCGAAGTTGTACGCGCAGCCGGCCATGTACAGGCCCCACAGGCGTGCCTTCGGCTCGCCGACCAACTTGACCGCCGCATTCCAGTTGTCCACGAGATTGCGGTTCCAATGATGCAGGGTCAACGCGTAATGCTGCCGCAGGTTCTCCTCGTGGATCACTTCGAAACCGGTGTCCTGGATGTTCATCTCGATTTCGCCGGGGGACGCGAGCTGGCCGTCGGGGAATATGTAGCGGTCGATGAACTCGCCCGCCGCGTGCCCGGCATGAGAGTTGATGCGGGTGATCTGATGGTTGAGCAGCATGCCGTTGGGCTTGAGTTTGTCGAAAATCTCGCGGAAGTAGGACGGGTAGTTCTTGACGCCGACGTGCTCCATCATGCCCAGCGAGCAGATGCC
The DNA here is from genome assembly GCA_000771265.1 of Bifidobacterium thermophilum DSM 20210. Classification (GTDB taxonomy): domain Bacteria; phylum Actinomycetota; class Actinomycetes; order Actinomycetales; family Bifidobacteriaceae; genus Bifidobacterium; species Bifidobacterium thermophilum. The sequence goes on along the minus strand of JDUB01000001.1, from coordinate 350,128 downwards.
GTCGAATCCGGCTTCCGGCACATCGCGATAATCCATGAGACGGATTTCGGCGAGGCCCTCAAGGCCTTCGCGTTTGATCCATTCCTTGCCCCACGCAACCTGCTCGTCCGCGAGGGTCACGCCGATCACGTGGATGCCGCGCCGTGCGGCGACGACCTCCATGGACCCCCAGCCGCAGCCGATGTCCAGCAGCCGGTCTCCGGCCTTGAGACCGAGCTTGTCGAGCACCAGGTTGAGCTTGGCTTCCTGCGCGGCCTCCAAGGTGTCGGTCGGCTTGTTGAACAGGGCGCACGTGTACGTCATGGTCGGCCCGAGAATGAGCCGGTAGAAGTCATTCGACTGGTCGTAATGGTAACTAACGGTCGCCGCATCGCCGGCCTTGCTGTGCGGCAGCAGGCCTTCGGCTGCGCGGCGTAGACGGCTCGGCCCTTCGATACTCGGCGCCTTCGGATGCCGGATGCCATGCGAGGCAACCGAGGCAAGCGCCTTGGCGACCCCGACCGGATCGGGCTTATGGAAGTATGGCTTGACATTGACGAGGTCCTTGAAAACCTCGTACGGGTCGCCCGGAATCATCTGCGGCGAGGAGATATCGCCCTGCAGATATGCGCGTGCCAGCCCCAGCTCATTGGGATGGTCGACCATGTAATACACCGCTCGTGAATTGTTGACCTTGATGCATACGGGCGCGTCTGCCGGTCCGAATACCGACCCGTCGAACGCCTCGATGCGCAGCGGCGCGTTCGGTTCGACGAACAGTTCTATCATCTGTGCAACTGTCATACCTGCCATGTGCTTCTCCTTGTGAGGATTACGATTTCAAACTTTCCCATTCAATCGCCGGAGCCCCTCGCCCCGGTAAGCCTGTGGAATGTGCCGGGCGCACGGTGCGCCAGGCACATTCCGGTCATGACAGTCGACATCGGCCCTGTGGCCGGCGCAGCGGTGTCATCATGGTGCCGTCACTCACTTGACGGCAGCCTTGAGTTCGTCGACCTTGTCGGTCTGCTCCCATGTGAAGTCCGGATCGTTGCGTCCGAAATGGCCGTAGGCGGCGGTCTTGGAGTAAATCGGACGCAGCAGGTCGAGTTCGTCGATGATGGCCGCGGGACGCAGATCGAAGACCTTGCGGACGGCTGCCTGGATTTGGTCGCGGGTGACCCCGCCGATTTCAGTGCCGAAGGTCTCCACATTGACGCTGACCGGATCGGCGACGCCAATCGCATACGCGACCTGTACTTCGACTTTGTGTGCAAGACCGGCGGCGACGATGTTCTTCGCCACCCAACGCGCAGCATAGGCAGCGGAACGGTCGACCTTGCTCGGGTCCTTGCCGGAGAACGCGCCGCCGCCATGGTGAGCCGCGCCGCCATAAGTGTCGACGATAATCTTGCGCCCGGTCAAGCCGGCGTCAGCCGCCGGGCCGCCAAGCACGAAGGAGCCGGTCGGATTGACGAGGATGCGGTAGTCGTCATGGCGGATCTTGGCGCCAAGCACTTCGGCAAGCACCGGTTCGATCACGTGCTCGCGCAGCTGGGCGAGCAGCCAGTCATGGTCGACTTCGGGATCATGCTGGGTAGACACCAGAACCGTGTCCAGACGGACCGGCCGGTCCTCCTGGTCGTATTCGATGGTCACCTGGGTCTTGCCATCCGGACGCAGATGCGGGACGATACCGTCCTTGCGCACCTGGGCCAGGCGGAAGGCCAGCCGATGCGCCAGATATATCGGCAGCGGCATCAACGCTTCGGTCTCGTCGGTTGCATACCCGAACATCACGCCCTGATCGCCGGCGCCCTGGGCCTCGTAGCGCTCCTCGCGCGAGGCAGCGGACTCCTGCTCGGGATTCAGACGCGCCACACCCTGGTTGATTTCTTTGCTCTGTTCGCTCAGCGACACCACCACGCCGCAGGAATCAGCATCCAAGCCGATCTCGGAGCTCGTATAGCCGATATTGCGTACCACGTCACGCACGATGCGCTGGATATCGCTGTATCCTTCGCTGGTCACCTCGCCGAAGACGAAGAACTGGCCCTTGGTGGCCGACGTCTCCACGGCGACATGCGAATGCGGGTCTTGCCGCAGCATATCGTCCAGAATCGCGTCCGAAATCTGGTCGCAGATCTTGTCAGGATGCCCTTCAGTGACGGATTCCGCCGAAATCAGGCGACGCTCCATATTCCCCTCGCTGTCTTTCCGTCAAATGTCCGCCCACGACGGCGACGGAAAGCCGAAGCAGGAATCACACAATATGCAACTGGTTAGTAAGAATAATGCCCCCGGCTGAATTTCGCCATACCTAAACGGCGGAAAAATCCAGCACCGGGGGCACACCTCGATGAGGTCTGCGATCAGTTGCCTTCGCTCAGATCGTCCTCGCCCAGCGTCTCTTCAAGCAAACCGCTGTTGATTTCGCGGAAAGCGATAGACAGCGGCTTCTCCTGATTCTCGTATTCAACCAGCGGGCCGACATTCTGCAGGAGACCCTCATTGAGCTGCGTGAAATACGAATTAATCTGACGGGCGCGCTTCGCGGCGAAAATCGCCAGCGCGTACTTGGAATCAGCGTGCTGCATCAGGTCGTCGATAGGCGGATCCGCAAGTCCCTGCGGATGCGGCTCAGTGCCAAGTGCCATAGGTGTCAATCTCCCATCATGCGCATGGCCACGTCCAATGCGGGCGTGGTATTTCAAATAATTCATTATACTGCAAGCCCCCGATATCGCGACCCGCGCATCTTAGGGCATGGGTATGGCCATACTTTCGCGTCCCCAATCAGCAGAAATCCCGACAAAACCCTACTCTCCTAGCGTAATTTCACTATTCGGCCCAAGACTGCCACCTGTCCCCGCAAGGCACTTGAATGGAACCATGGCAGAAATGAGATCCGCAAAATTGATGAACGGGCGAGTGTTTGCGGGCGCTCGCGCTCTGTACCGCGCCGCTGGCGTTGACGGCAAGGACTTCGGCAAGCCGATTGTGGCCATCGCCAACTCCTTCGATGAATTCGTCCCCGGCCATGTCCACCTGAACAAGGTCGGTCGCCTGGTGTCCGAAGCCGTGAAGAAGGCCGGCGGTATCCCCCGCGAGTTCAACACCATCGCCGTTGACGACGGCATTGCCATGGGCCATACCGGCATGCTCTACTCGCTGCCGAGCCGCGACATCATCGCCGACGCCGTCGAGTATTCCGTCAACGCGCATTGCGCCGACGCCCTCATCTGCATTTCCAACTGCGACAAGATCACTCCGGGCATGCTCATGGCAGCGCTGCGCCTGAACATCCCGACGATCTTCGTCTCCGGCGGCCCGATGGAAGCCGGCACCACCGTTCTGTCCGACGGCACCGTCAAGGAGCACACCGACCTCATCGATGTCATGTACGCGACCGCCGACGACAACTGCTCCGACGAAGACCTGCTCGCCTACGAAAAGACCGTGTGCCCGACCTGCGGCTCCTGCGCCGGCATGTTCACCGCCAACTCTATGAACTGCCTGACCGAGGCCATCGGCCTGGCACTGCCCGGCAACGGCACCACGCTCGCCTCCCACGTCTACCGCAAGAAGCTCTTCGAGCGCGCCGGCGAGATGATTGTCAAGCTCGCCCACCGCTATTACGACGAGGACGACGACTCCGTGCTGCCGCGTTCCATCGCCACCAAGCACGCCTTCGAAAACGCCATGACCATGGATGTGGCCATGGGCGGCTCCACGAACACCGTGCTGCACATCCTCGCCGCAGCGCAAAGCGCCGACGTCGATTTCACGCTTGACGACATCGAGCGCATCTCCCACACCGTGCCCTGCATCTGCAAGGCCGCGCCTTCCGGCGAATGGGAGATTTCCGACGTTCACCGCGCCGGCGGCATCTGCGGCATCCTCGGCGAGCTCGATCGCGCAGGCAAGCTGCATCGCGACACGCATTCCGTGGATTATCCGGATCTCGAGTCCAAGCTCAACGACTGGGACATCATGCGCGACACCTGCAAGCCTGAAGCGAAACAGCTGTTCCACGCAGCCCCCGGCCATATCGTCTCTCCCGAACCATGGACGCATGAGACGCTGTTCGACACGCTCGACACCGATCGCGTGCACGGCGCCATCCACGACATCAACCACCCGGAGATCGCCGAGGGCGGTCTCGCGGTGCTGCGCGGCAATCTCGCCCCTGACGGTTGCGTTGTAAAGACCGCCGGCGTGCCCGAAAGCATCTGGAAGTTCCATGGTCCGGCACTGGTCGTGGAATCCCAAGAAGAGGCCATCAAGGTCATTCTCAACGACACGCTCAAGCCCGGTCAGGCGCTCGTCATCCGTTACGAGGGCCCGAAGGGCGGCCCGGGCATGCAGGAAATGCTGTACCCGACCTCCTTCGTCAAGGGCAAGGGCATCGGCAAGGACGTCGCGCTGATCACCGACGGCCGCTACTCCGGCGGCTCCTCAGGCCTGGCCATCGGCCATGTGGCGCCCGAGGCCGCGAACAAGGGTCCGATCGCGCTCATCAAGAACGGCGACATGATTGACATCGATATTCCGAATCGTTCGATCAACGTGGAGCTGACCGACGAGCAGCTCGCGCAGCGTCGTGCCGAACTCGAGGCCGGCGACGGCTATGTCGCCCACCGCGACCGTCATGTCAGCCAGGCGCTCAAGGCGTACGCCGCCTTCGCCCGCTCCGCAGACAAGGGCGCAACCCGCGATCCTGATCTCATCAATAAGCTCAGCGGTCTGAAGTGATTCAGTTGACTTGCTGAACTTACGTTGAAACGTGATTGGGCCCTGCAGCGTGAAGTTGCAGGGCCCAATCATTTATCGCGGTTGTATCGTCGCAATCGAGCAGTTTCGCAAGTTGCTCGCGGACTGGTTGTGTCGTCTCAGTCCCCGCTGATGCCGTATTCTTCGGCGATGACCTTCCACAGATCGTCCGCCGCCTGATCGACCGTGTTGTTGACGATGACCACGTCGAATTCGGGTTCTGCGGCGAGTTCGACCTTCGCTGTTTCCAGCCGCTTCGCACGCTGCTCCTCGTTCTCTGTACCACGACCGATCAGCCGCCGTACCAGTTCCTCGTAACTGGGCGGCGCGATGAACACGTAGACGACATCAAGCCCCATCTGTGAGGCTTTCTGCTTGACACGGCGGGCACCCTGCAAATCAATTTCGAGGATGGTGGGCGTGTTGGCCGCCAAATGATCAAGTACCGGTTGCAGTGGTGTCCCGTAATGGGCCATGCCGTGGACGACCGCCGTTTCCAGGAACTTTCCCTCCTGCTCCTTGCGCACGAATTCAGCTTCGCTCATGAACCAGTAGTTCACGCCATTGACTTCGCCGGGGCGAGGCTCACGGGTCGTCGCTGACACGGACACCCACACCTCTGGGTGCTTGGCCAGTAGGGCGGCTTCCACCGTTCCTTTACCCACCGCAGTCGGGCCGGTCAGTACGATAAGCCGTCCACCTGTGCTGTGTGCCGAATCGCTGTGACCCGCGATTGTCATCCCATACCGCCTTTCATCGTCAAATGCATGTCTTGTCTGGAACCGAGTGTAATTGACCGAATGCTGTCCGTGCAGCAACCAATTGCGTGAAAAATCACTTCTTCAGGCTTGGTCGGCGCTGTCATCCGCTTCGAGGGTCGCGTCCATCAACGCCTGTCTGATGTCAAGCGCGATGGCTTCCGTCGCCGCGGAGAGGTTGGAGATATCCGGCCCGTTCTTGGCGATGAAACGCGACACCGTGACCAGCACATTGCCTTTGGTGCCCTTGAATACGGTGCGCAGATCGTCGGCTTCCGCTCCTTGCCACCCGTATCCGGGTGAGAGAATCGGTCCGGTGAACTGGGACGGGTCGATGCCGCTTTCGTCAATCCATTGGCCGATGGTCGCCCCGATAATCAGGCCGACTGAACCCATGCCGGGCATGGTGTCGTTGAATTTCTGCGCGGTACTGGCAATACCGTAGGCGACGGTTTTGCCTCTGTACTCGCCTTTTTGGCGGATCGCCGTTTGCAGGCTCGCACCTTCGGGATTCGATGTGAGCGATGCAACGAACACTCCCCGCCCATTGTCAAGCGCTTCGTCAATCAGACCGCTCAATGAGCGTGCACCGTAATATGGCAGCAAGGTGATCGCATCAGCGAGCAACGGCGCACCCGACTTGAAATACGCGTCCGCAAGGGCAGAAATCGTAGTCGGAAGACCGCCGTGTAGGCAATCGACGATAGTGATGATGCCCATCTGCCGCGCGGCGAACAACACCCGTTCCAGTGCCGCGATGCCCTTAGAACCGTACCGTTCGAACATCGATTCCTGGAATTTGACGGCAGCGGCACGGCCATTCGCAGCCTGAAGCATGCGCATGGAGAACATTTCCGCGCCGCTGGCGTCGACATTGTAGCCCCAGTCAGTCAGTAGCTTGCGATGCGGGTCGATACCCACGCACAATGGGCCGTAATGGTCCATGGACGTGCGCAGGCGCACACCGAACTCCGATCTCATCGCTTTGCGTTCGCTGTCAGTGGGGCTGCTGCTCATTGGTTGTCACGTTTCTCAATCGCGAAGAGCTGACGGGCATGCTCCTGAATGCTCATCACCTGATAATCGTTCTTCTTGACCGCTTCAATTGCCATAAGCACCGCGGAGAATTCAGTCATTGTGGTGAATTGAGGCAGGTCAGCCGCGATTGCCGCAGCGCGGATCGAGTAGCCGTCGGCGCGCGATCCACGAGAGTTTGGCGTGTTGAGCACCATATCGATGGTGCCGTCCTCGATAAGCTCCACGACATTCTTGCCGACGCTGCCCGGGGCGTGGACGACGTGGGTCTGGGCGTTGCCGTCACCGTCGAGCCGGGTGGAAAGCTTGTCGACGATCTTCGATTCAATGCCGTAGCGGCGAAGGACCGATGCAGTGCCTTCGGTCGCCCAAATCTTGAAGCCGAGCTCGACCAGACGGCTGGCGAACAGTGGCAGCTGACGCTTGTCCATATCGTTGACCGAAATGAACACATTGCCGCCAGTGGGCAGGCCGCCATCGTACGCAGCGAGCTGGCTCTTGGCGAAGGCGTGCGGGAAGTCGCGGTCGAAGCCCATGACCTCACCTGTCGAACGCATTTCCGGCCCAAGCAGGATGTCCACGGTACGGCCAACCGGCGTACGGAACCGCTTGAACGGCAGCACGGACTCCTTTACGGCCACCTGCTGGCCGGGGTGGATGTCACCGCCGTCACCCTTCGGCAGCAACAGACCGTTGGCTCGCTGCTGGGCGATGGTTTCACCGACCATGATGCGGGCCGCCGCCTTGGCCAGGGACACGCCCGTTGCCTTCGAAGCGAACGGGACGGTACGCGAGGCTCGCGGGTTGGCTTCGATGACGTACAGAGTGTTGGCCATGAAGGCGTACTGCACGTTGATGAGGCCACGTACACCGCAGCCCTTCGCGATGGCGTAGGTGCCTTCACGCAGGCGGCGGATCTGATCGTCGCTGAGCGTGCTCGGAGGCAGGGTGCATGCGGCGTCGCCGGAATGCACACCCGCTTCCTCGATATGCTCCATGATGCCGCCGATGTAGAGTTCCTCCCCGTCGAACAGCGCATCGACATCGATTTCGATGGCGTCCTGCAGGAACTTGTCGATAAGCAGCGGGGAGGGCAGACGCCCGGAGACGACCATATCGGCCTTCGCCTCGTTGAGCGCGCGGCTGACGTACTTTTCGAGCTGATCATCGTCGTACACGATTTCCATGCCGCGGCCACCGAGCACATAGCTCGGGCGGACCAGCACTGGATACCCGATGTTATGCGCCGCTTCACGGGCTTCGTCGAGGCTTAGTGCCGTACCGTAACGAGGCGCGTTCATATGCTCCTTGCGCAGCACCTCGCCGAACAGCTCACGGTTCTCGGCCAAATCAATCGATTCGGGCGAAGTGCCCAGAATCGGGACGCCGGCGGCCTTGAGACGCGCGGCAAGGGACAGCGGGGTCTGCCCACCAAGCTGGACGATGACACCCTTGATCGGCCCCATCTTCTTCTCGGCTTCGTAGATTTCGATCACGTCTTCGAAGGTCAGCGGTTCGAAATACAGCCGGTCGGACATGTCGTAATCGGTAGACACGGTCTCCGGGTTGCAGTTGACCATGATCGTGTCATAGTCCTTGCCGAGCTCCTGCACCGCGTGCACGCAGGTGTAGTCGAACTCGATGCCCTGTCCGATGCGGTTGGGCCCAGAACCAAGGATGATCACGGCTTCGCGGTCGCGCTTGCGCAGCTCGGTTTCGTCCGCATAGCAGGAGTAGTAGTACGGCGTCGCCGCGTCGAATTCAGCAGCGCAGGTGTCAACCGTCTTGTACACGGGTCGGATGCCGTAGCTCCAGCGCAGCTCGCGGATGGTGTTCTCCCCTTCGTCGCCGAGAGAGCGCAGGTGTGCGATCTGCACATCGGAGAAACCGGACTGCTTGGCTTTGCGCAACAGACGGGGTGAAAGCGTCTCCGCTCCCCTGATTTCCATGGCGGTGCGGTTGATCAGGGCGAACTGCTCCAAGAACCACGGATCGATCTTTGTGGCGTCATAGAGCTGTTCGACGGTTGCACCGCCCCACAGTGCGCGCATAATCTGCAAGTAGCGCTGTTCGGTGGGGATCTTCGCTTCAGAGAGCAGCTGCTCGACTTCCTGCTGATCAGGCTTGTCGCCGTCCCAGTTGAAGCCCATGTGGCGCTTGTCGATGGAGCGCATCGCCTTGCCGAGCGATTCCTGGAAGTTGCCGCCGAGCGCCATGGCCTCGCCGACGGACTTCATCGACGTGGTCAGCGTGGGATCGGCTCCCGGGAACTTTTCGAAGGCGAAACGCGGGACCTTGGTCACCACGTAGTCGATGGTCGGCTCGAACGACGCCGGCGTGGACTTGGTGATGTCGTTCTGGATTTCGTCAAGCGTGTAGCCCAGCGCCAGCTTGGTCGCGATTTTCGCGATCGGGAAGCCGGTCGCCTTCGATGCGAGGGCGGAAGAACGCGAGACGCGCGGGTTCATCTCGATGACGATGATGCGGCCGGTCTTGGGATGGATGGCGAACTGGATGTTGCAGCCGCCGGTGTCCACGCCCACGCCACGGATGATTGCGATGCCGATGTCGCGCATGCGCTGGTATTCACGGTCCGTCAGGGTGAATGACGGCGCCACGGTGATGGAATCGCCGGTGTGCACACCGACCGGGTCGACGTTCTCAATCGGGCAGACGACCACGACGTTGTCCTTGCGGTCGCGCATGAGCTCGAGCTCGAATTCCTTCCAGCCTTCGATACCTTCCTCAAGCAAGACTTCGTCGGTCGGTGAATAGTGCAGGCCGGCACCTGCGATCCGGTGGAGCTCCTCCTCGTTATGGGCGATGCCCGAACCAAGGCCGCCCATGGTGAAGCTCGGGCGCACGACAATCGGGTAGCCCAGTTCGGCGACGATGTCGTCGACTTCCTTCATGGAATGGGCGATGGCGGAACGCGCGGATTCTGCGCCGCAGCTGTCGACAACCTTCTTGAACAGTTCGCGATCCTCACCACGGTCAATGGCCTCGAGCGAGGCGCCGATGAGTTCGACATTGTATTTCTTGAGGACTCCAGCCTCGCCGAGCGCGACCGCGGCGTTCAACGCGGTCTGGCCGCCCAGTGTCGGCAGCAGGGCGTCGGGGCGTTCCTTGGCGATGATCTTCTCAAGGATCGGGGTGGCGATCGGCTCGATGTAGGTGGCATCGGCCATCTCCGGATCGGTCATAATGGTCGCCGGGTTGGAGTTGACGAGGATGACCCGGATGCCTTCTTCGCGCAGCACGCGGCACGCCTGGGTGCCGGAATAGTCGAATTCTGCGGCCTGCCCGATGACAATCGGGCCGGAGCCGATGACCATGACGGATTTGATATCGGTGCGCTTAGGCATTGGCGTTTTCCTCCTTGGCGGAACGCATGAGCTCAACAAAACGGTCGAAGAGGTAGGAGGCGTCGTGCGGGCCGGCAGCGGCCTCGGGGTGGTACTGCACGGAGAAGGCCGGGATATCTTCGCATTGCAGGCCTTCTACGACATTGTCATTGAGATCGATATGCGAGACGAACACCTTGCCGTACTTGCCGTCCCCGTAGGGCGCATCCACCGGCTGGCCGACCGGGGCGTCGACCGCGAAGCCGTGGTTGTGCGCGGTAATCTCAACCTTGCCCGTGGTCAGGTCCTTGACCGGCTGGTTGACGCCGCGATGGCCGAATTTGAGTTTGTATGTGCCGAAGCCAAGCGCCCTGCCCAGCAGCTGGTTGCCGAAGCAGATGCCGAAGAACGGGTGTCCTGCGTCCAATACCTGACGCAGCAGATTGACTTCCGGATCGGCCTGTTCAGGGTCGCCCGGACCATTGGAGAAGAACACACCGTCGGGGTGGAGGTCTTCGAGTTCTTTGAAGGTGATGGTGGAAGGAACGACATGCACGCGGCACCCTCGTTCGGCCATGCGGTGCGGGGTCATACCCTTGATGCCCAGATCCACCGCGGCGACGGTGAACAGCGGCTCTTTGCCTTCGAATTGGCCGCACGGCTCGATGGTGTACATCTGCTCGGTGCTGACCTCGTCATACAGGCTCATGCCTTTCATCTGCGGAATGCCACGCACTTCGTCGATCATGGACGCGACAGTGCGCGGTTTGCCGGTTCCGCTGTCAATCAGAGCGTCGCCCGAGAAGATTCCTGCACGCATGACGCCTGCGGAACGCAGGTGGCGCACCAGTTTTCGGGTGTCGATGTTGCTGATGCCGACGATACCGTTGTCGGTCAGATCATCGTCAAGACTTCCCGTGGCGCGCCAGTTGCTCACATTTGGGCTTGGGTCGCGCACCACGTAACCGGCGACCCAGATTCGGGAGGATTCTGGATCCTCCTTGTTGATTCCGGTGTTCCCGATGTGCGGGAATGTCTGCACCACAATCTGGCGATCGTAGCTCGGGTCGGTCAGCGTCTCCTGGTATCCGGTCATGCCGGTCGTGAAGACGATCTCCCCGTGGGTCGTACCGATTGCGCCGTACGGCTCGCCGACATACACTTGCCCGTCTTCGAGGACAAGTACTGCATCGTCAAGTGAGAAATCCACGGCTTCGGAATCGTTCTGGTTCACCAAAACCCCCTTATTCTTTGGGTATTCGTACCAAGGATACCGGCCGGCTGGGACTCTCACGCCGGCCGATGCCCGGTGTCAGTTGGTCGTGTGCTGGTCTTGCGGCGAGTCCTCATGCGAATCATCCGATCCGGATGCCGTTCCCGGATCGTTGGGAACCGTATCCGTCGATTCGCCATCGGATGTCGTCTGTTGTGTGGGCGGCTCCGAGTCCTCGGCATCATCGACGCCCGATGCCTCAGGCACGTCGCCTTCGGGCTGAGACTCCGATTGCTCGCGCTGCCGTTCCAACTCGGCCTGATGGGCGAGGTGCTCTTCTTTTACACCGCAAATGGCGCTGAGCAATCCGTGGATGAACGATGTCGAACCTTCGTCGCTCAACGTCTTGGCGAGACTGATCGCCTCGTCGATGGCGACTTTGTCCGGCACTTCGTCGTTGTACAGGATCTCCCAAGTGGCGATGCGCAGGACGTTGCGATCGACAACGGCCATACGCTTGACTTTCCAGCCGGTGGAATGTTCGTCGAGCAGATGGTCTATCTCTCCACGGTGCTCAGCGACGCCGCGGACAATTTCAATCGCATAGTCGGGAAGCGGTGATTGCGTACCAGGGTTGGCGATGCGCTCAGCAAGAAGGGACAGGATATCCTGTCCCTTCTCATCCGCTTCGTACAACGTGTTCAGAGCCCTCTTACGGGCGGTGGAACGTGCCATGAAGCCTCAAATCCTCGCTCTCAGTTCTCACGACCGAGGTAGGAGCCGTCACGCGTGTCGACCTTGACCTTCTCGCCTTCGTTGATGAACAGCGGAACCTGGATCTCAGCGCCGGTCTCGACGGTCGCAGGCTTGGTACCCGCGTTGGAGCGGTTGCCCTGCAGGCCCGGCTCGGTGTGCGTGATGGTCAGGATGACAGAAGCCGGCAGCTCGACGCTCAGCGGAGTGCCGTCATGGAAGCTGACGATGCAATCGGTGCCTTCGAGCAGATACTTGCTCTGCTCGCCGATGAGCTCCTTCGGAATCATGATCTGGTCATACGTGGTCATATCCATGAACACGTAGTTGTCACCGTCCTCGTAGGAGTACTGGAGGGTGCGGTTGTCGACGGTCTCGAATTCCATCTTCATGCCGGCGTTGAAGGTCTTGTCGACGATCTTGCCCGACAGCACGTTCTTGATGGTGGTACGCACGAAAGCGGGCCCCTTGCCCGGCTTGACGTGCTGGAACTTAATGACCTGCCACAGCTGGCCGTCGAGATTCAGAACAGAGCCGTTCTTGATGTCATTGGTAGTTTGTGCCACGTGTATTCACCTATTCTTCAGTTACTTGAGGCAAAACAAAAAATGCCTTGCCCATTATGCCACAACGAGTTGACCGCAAAACAGGCGCGATTCATTCCGGCTACGGCACATCAACGACACCCTCATGCGACGATGCCGGGAACCCCTGATAGGAAGGCTGACGGCCCCTGCCCTTCCACCAGGAAGGATTCGTCGATATCCGCGATGCGAGACACTCCTGCGGAGTTCATGGTGTGAGCCAGCTCATCGGTGATGCGCTCAATCATCTTCGTGATGCCGTTCTCTCCCCCGGCAGCTGCGGCCCACTGAATGGGACGCCCCAGACCTACCGCGTTCGCCCCAAGCGCAAGTGCGCGGAAGACGTCACCGCCGGTGCGGATACCGGTATCAGCGAAAATTTCGGCATCGCGCCCGAGCGCGCGGCGTATTCTGGGCAGCGCATACGCCACAGGAACGACACCGTCAACTTGGCGTCGTCCATGATTGGATACCATGACACCGGCCGCTCCTGCATTCATCGCGGTGACGGCGTCCTCGGGACGCATCACCCCCTTGACGTACACCGGCAGCCCCGATATTTCCTTGAGCCATTGGATGTCCTTCGGGGTAATGGATGTCGCGAGGTTGAGTGTCCAATCGGTCATATGCATGTTCGGGAAATTGCCGCTTGCCCCTTCCCATGTGCCGTCGATGCCGTTGCGGAATCCGAAGTCGCGGCGATAACCCGGGCAGTCCAAAGTCAACATGAGTGCCTTGGCACCGGACGCCACGGAACGTTCGATGAAAGCCTCGGAAACCTTACGGTTATCGAACAGGTAGACCTGCTGCCACCAATCGCCTTGTGCCTCAGCGGCGAAATGTTCTACGGGCTCGGATGCATTCGTCGGGTAGACGATGAACGTGCCGGCACGGTCCATGCCGTTTTGTGAGGTAATCTCCCCATTCTTGCTAGCCAGCCGGTGGTATGCGGTAGGCGCTCCGAAAATCGGCGTGGAGATGGTACGCCCACCGATGGTGACAGCCGTATCGATGTCCCCTACATTGTGGAACGCCCGCGGCAGGATACCGAGACGCCGCCACGCCAAGGTGTCGATGTCACGCTGTCCGCCGTCGATATCTGCATTGCCGTCCTCATACTGCAATCCTGCTTCGGTCATGTTTGCCGTCGCCTGTGCGTGTATCGCGGTCCAATCCATATTCTCACGTCCTCTCATCTGCTGTGCCGGCTATCCTGCGGTATCGTGACACGCCGACTGCCATCTGTGATGTAGAGAACATTAGAAGTGCGGGGGTAAGGAATCCGTATGACGTTCCGCGATGCGGCCCGGTCAGGGTATCGCTTCTTTCGATAGCTGGTATTCGGTCCCATAATTGCCAAGGCCACAATCGCTGGGTAGGTATGCCGGGTACATGCATGATGAATGACATTGATTTACCAGGAATCACCGGGGGATGTACCGGGAATGACCAGAAATTGCAGGGAATGACCAAGATTGGCCGGAATGACCGGGGAAATAAAACGCCCCCCGAGGATAACCTCAGGGGGCGTTAACGCTACTTCAGCGTATCAGGGAGTACCTGCGATATGCAGACTACTCGATGATCTTGGTCACACGACCGGAGCCGACGGTATGGCCACCTTCACGCACAGCGAAGGTGAGGCCCTCTTCCATGGCGACCGGCTGGATCAGCTCGACCGTGAAGGTCGCGTGATCGCCAGGCTGGACCATCTCGACGCCTTCCGGCAGGGTGATAACGCCGGTAACGTCGGTGGTGCGGAAGTAGAACTGCGGACGGTAGTTCGAGAAGAACGGCGAGTGACGGCCGCCCTCGTCCTTGGTCAGGACGTAGACTTCGCCCTCGAACTTGTGGTGCGGGGTCACGGAACCCGGAGCAGCCACGACCTGGCCACGCTCGACCTGGTCACGGTTGATGCCACGGAGCAGCAGACCGGTGTTGTCGCCAGCCTCGGCCTCGTCCATCTGCTTGTGGAAGGTCTCGATGGAGGTGACGGTGGTCGTCTGGGTGTCGCGCAGACCGACGATCTCCACGTTGGAGTTCACCGGGAGCTTACCACGCTCAACACGGCCGGTCACCACGGTGCCACGGCCGGAGATGGTGAAGACATCTTCGATCGGCATCAGGAACGGCTTGTCGAGATCGTGGACCGGAGTCGGGATGTAGTCGTCGACGGCATCCATAAGATCCTTGACGGTCTGGACCCACTTCTCGTGATCCGGAGCATCGTCGTGCAGAGCGCCGTACGCGGAGGTACGGATGACCGGGCAGTCACGATCGAAGCCGTTCTCGTCGAGGAGGTCGCGGACCTCTTCTTCGACGAGGTCGATCAGCTCTTCGTCGTCAACCATATCGCACTTGTTCAGAGCGACCAGGATGCGCGGCACGCCGACCTGGCGAGCGAGCAGCACGTGCTCGCGAGTCTGAGCCATCGGGCCGTCGGTGGCGGCCACAACGAGGATGGCGCCATCCATCTGAGCAGCGCCGGTGATCATGTTCTTCACGAAGTCGGCGTGGCCAGGGCAGTCCACGTGAGCGTAGTGACGCTTCGCGGTCTGGTACTCGATGTGGGCGATGTTGATGGTGATACCACGCTGCTTCTCTTCAGGAGCGGCGTCGATCTGGTCGAAGTCATACTCCGGGTTGAGATCCGGATACTCCTCGTGCAGCACCTTGGAGATGGCGGCGGTCAGGGTCGTCTTGCCGTGATCGACGTGGCCGATGGTGCCGATGTTAACGTGCGGCTTAGTACGCTCGTACTTTTCCTTTGCCATGTGTGTCCTCCTGGACGTCTCGTAGTTTGCCTGTGCGATCTTCGCACAAGGCACTCGCTACATATTACTGGGTTTCTGGGTTGTGTGCCACATCAGAGCCCGAACCCAGTCAACGCTTGTCTATTCTAGCGCTGACTGGGGACAGGGCAAGTCCGATGTGGCTCAGTGTGTCACTCGCCGCGCTGGGCCTTGATGATCTCGTCCGAGACGGCCTTCGGGACCTCTGCGTACGAATCCATCTGCATGGTGAACATTGCGCGACCCTGCGTCTTGGAACGCAGATCGCCGATGTAACCGAACATCTCGGAGAGCGGAACCTTCGCGTCGATGACCTTCACGCCGGTGGCGTCGGTCATGGACTGGATGGAGCCACGACGGGAGTTCAGGTCGCCCATGACGTCGCCCATGTACTCTTCCGGCGTACGGACTTCGACGGCCATAATCGGCTCGAGGATGACCGGCTTGGCCTTCGGAGCGGCTTCCTTGAAGCACATGGAGCCGGCGATCTTGAACGCCATTTCCGAGGAATCGACATCGTGGGTCTGGCCATCGGTGACGGTCGCCTTGACGCCGACCACCGGGAATCCGGCGAGCACGCCGGACTGCATGGCTTCCTGGACGCCAGCGTCGATTGCCGGGATGAACTCCTTGGTGATGTGGCCGCCGGTGACCTCGTTGACGAACTCGTAGGTCTTGCCGGAAGCCGGATCGATCGGCTCGAAGTTCATGAGCACCTTAGCGAACTGGCCGGAACCACCAGTCTGCTTCTTGTGGGTGTACTCCTGGTTCATGACGGCCTTGCGGATGGTCTCGCGGTACGCGACCTGCGGCTTGCCGACATTCGCCTCAACCTTGAACTCGCGACGCATACGGTCGACGATGATGTCGAGCTGAAGCTCGCCCATGCCGGAAATCAGCGTCTGGCCGGACTCTTCGTCGGTCTTGACGCGGAAGGTCGGATCCTCGTCGGACAGCTTCGCCAGAGCGATGCTCATCTTCTCCTGATCGGCCTTGGTCTTCGGCTCCACGGCGACCTCGATCACCGGGTCGGGGAAGGTCATGGAGGTCAGGGAGATCGGGTTCTTCTCATCGCACAGCGTATCGCCGGTCGTCACATTCTTCAGACCGACGAATGTGTAGATGTTGCCAGCTTCTGCGGCGTCGACCGGGTTCTCCTTGTCGGCGTGCATCTGGAAGATCTTGCCGACGCGTTCCTTCTTGTCCTTGGTGGAGTCGAGGACGGTGTCGCCGGGCTTGACGGAGCCGGAGTAGACACGCACGAACACGAGCTTGCCGTAGAACGGGTGGGTCGAAATCTTGAAGACCAGCGCGGAGAACGGATCGTCCATAGTCGGCTTGCGGTCGATTTCGACGGATTCGTCGCCAGGCTTGAAGCCCTTGATGGCCGGGATGTCCTCAGGGCTCGGCAGGTAGTCGACGACTGCATCGAGCATCGGCTGCACGCCCTTGTCCTTGAACGCGGAACCGCAGGTCACCGGGAAGGCCTCGCGGGCGATGGTGAGCTTGCGAATCGCGGTACGGATCTCATCCTCGGACATTTCGCCGGATTCGAGGTACTTCTCGAGCAGATCCTCATCGGTCTCAGCGCACGCGTCGAGCAGTTCGGCGCGATACTGTTCGGCCTTGTCCTTGAGATCATCCGGAATGTCGACGGTGTCGTAGTGCGCACCGAGATCGTCCTTGACGTCGTTCCAGACGTAAGCCTTCATACGGACCAGGTCGACGACGCCGGCGAAGTCGTTCTCAGCGC
This sequence comes from Bifidobacterium thermophilum DSM 20210, assembly GCA_000771265.1. GTDB lineage: Bacteria > Actinomycetota > Actinomycetes > Actinomycetales > Bifidobacteriaceae > Bifidobacterium > Bifidobacterium thermophilum. The sequence continues at coordinate 333,144 of JDUB01000001.1, read as the reverse complement.
CGATCGGCAGCTGAATGACGAGCGGCTTGACGCCCAGCTTGTCCTTGATGGTCTGCACGGAGTAGTAGAAGTCGGCGCCGAGCTTATCCATCTTGTTGATGAAGCAGATACGCGGAACCGAATACTTGTCAGCCTGACGCCACACGGTTTCGGACTGCGGTTCCACGCCTTCCTTGCCGTCGAAGACGGCGATGGCGCCATCGAGCACGCGCAGGGAGCGCTCCACCTCAGCGGTGAAGTCCACGTGGCCAGGGGTGTCGATGATGTTGATCTGGAACTCATCGTCCACGTCGTGGGTCTGACGATGCCAGAAGCAGGTGGTTGCAGCGGACTGAATGGTGATGCCGCGCTCCTGCTCCTGAGCCATGAAGTCCATCGTCGAAGCGCCATCGTGCGTCTCACCGATCTTGTAGTTCTTGCCGGTGTAGTACAGGATGCGTTCGGTGGTGGTTGTCTTACCGGCATCGATGTGAGCCATAATGCCGATGTTGCGGACCTTATGCAGGTCGGAAAGCACGTCCAGTGCCATAAGTGTTCCTTAGCTCTTGTTCTCTTCGGTCAATTACCAGCGGTAATGAGCGAACGCCTTGTTGGCCTCCGCCATCTTGTGGGTGTCCTCGCGACGCTTCACTGAAGCACCGAGACCGTTGGACGCGTCGAGAATCTCGTTGGCGAGGCGCTCGGCCATGGTCTTCTCGCGACGAGCGCGGGAGAAGTCGGTCAGCCAGCGCAGCGACAGCGTATTCGCGCGAGCAGGCTTCACCTCGACCGGGACCTGGTAGGTCGCACCGCCGACGCGGCGGGAACGGACCTCGAGGCTCGGGCGGATGTTGTCGAGTGCGCGCTTGAGCACAGCCACCGGCTCCTGATCGGTCTTCTCCTTGACCATATCAAGAGCTGAATACACGATGTCCTCAGCGATCGACTTCTTGCCGTCGAGCAGGATCTTGTTGATGAGCTGCGCCACAACGGTCGAACCGTAGATCGGATCGGGCAGCACCTGATGCTTCTTAGCGGGTCCTTTACGTGACATATCTCTTACTTCGCCTTCTTTGCTCCGTACAGGGAACGACCCTGCTTGCGGTCCTTGACGCCCTGGGTATCAAGCGCGCCACGCACGATGTGGTAACGCACGCCCGGCAGATCCTTCACACGGCCGCCGCGCACGAGCACGATGGAGTGCTCCTGCAGGTTGTGGCCTTCGCCGGGGATGTAAGCGGTGACTTCGATGCCCGAGCTCAGACGCACACGAGCGACCTTACGCAGAGCCGAATTCGGCTTCTTCGGGGTGGTGGTATACACACGGGTGCACACGCCACGGCGCAGCGGGCTTCCCTTCAGGGCCAAAGTCTTGGACTTCTTCGGCTTGGCCTTACGTCCCTTGCGGACAAGTTGTTCAATCGTAGGCAACTTCAGTTCTCCGATTCATTGATACTGTTGTTCAGGTGAAGCCGCCGCGCTGCAGCCCCATGCATCCGTTGATCGGAGACAAGAAACAGCCACAGTCCACCGGCCCGATGGCCCGTCTTCCTCCTGCCGCCACGTTACCGCGCGCAATCTAGCGGATTCCGGGATATCCCAGCGCCCACGCCTGTTACATAAGGCATGCCGCTGGCACACACGAATTCCTACTATATCATCGGACTGGGTGCGACACGCCAACGCACCCACCAAAGAGTCCTGACTTCGCCCCTCCTCCGATGTCAACCCTATCCGATCGCCGGCAGACGGTCGCCACTTCACTTCTACCGACACTCAGCCGCCCCTGACGTCGACAGAAGATGTCGTTCCGCCTCCGCCGACCCTAAAGGCTCAGTCAGAGTCCGCAGACGGTTATTGAGGCTACTCGGTATGGGTTCCAGCACCGGGAAGACCCATGGGCCTAACCCTTTGGAATCCCGCAACCGGATAATCCCAGGAAAAATGAGGTGGCCCCCGCGATGCCTAACTGCATCTGCGGGGGCCACCTGGAAGGAGGTGATCATCATGTCCAACGCCGCGCCACCTCGCGCGGCAACCTAAACCTTATGCCATTCACCAACACAACATACCTAGCGCCTCATGCGCTTGTTACGCCAGCTGGCTTCAGCGGCCCGGCCTACCTTGCCGTACTGCCCGTGCCGCACATAATCATCACCAATATTCAGTTTTCGATATTGAATTATCTCGAAGGCGTTGCACCTGCCCTTACGGGCTTGCGCTCCATTGGATCCCGCCGACTTGCTCGGCTGAATCCAACTCCGGCCTTCACTTGTAATTATACCGGATTTGCGCAGACCGGCAGAAAAAGAAACGCCGGATTCGTGACGGCGGAACACGACGGGCAGGCCGCTGGATAAAGCTTCGTGACAGCGCTTCCGCGGGTTATTGGCGAAAATGTGTGTCCGGAATCGGGTGTGGGGGGGGTGTCCTGCCGGGCGTGTCGCGGCTCCGGATCCCCACGCCGCCACTTTCGAGCCGGACCGGAATACGTGCCCGGAATCGGCACGGACCTGTTGCGGCGCAAGGCGTGCGGGCGGTTCTAATGCGCCGCGCCGCGCATGCCACAGCATACAGGACCCGCCTGCTGGAAGGTCTCCCTGCCGGCCTGGGTACGGTAATGCCGGTTTGCGTATGCCCCGGCATACGCCGCACGGCAGACGCGGGACATCACGTCCCATCCCAGGGGTGACATGCCGGCTTACGTATGTTCGGGCATGCGCAAGCCGCGGGACACGGAGGCATGCCGCCGCTTTCCATCGACATCTGTCCGGCTTCGCATGCCACGGCATACAGGATGCGCACGCAGGCCGGAACGATGATCCAGGCTCCCATACACACCACCACCGGACACACATTCCGGTATATAACCCCAATAACCCGGTTGTGAGAGCGACGATTGCGAGAGTGCCAAGGACCTGATGCACACTGTCTCCTCGCGGGCACGAGCCGGGAAGAAAAACGAAACCCCGGGCGAACCCGGGGTTGATGGGGTGGATAACGCGGCTCGAACGCGCGACCTTCTGAACCACAATCAGATGCTCTACCGGCTGAGCTATATCCACCATGTGGTGTCGAACCGAGGTGAACCTCGTTTCGCACAACAGTCAAAGACTATACACGATGTTCAGGACGTACGCTTCCCGGCGCGTCGTTTTTCCTGCAATCACAGAAATACACGACACAGACCCTGGGAACTTCCGGCGTGTCGCAGCCGCCTGGGCACTCCGCGCTGCAAAGTCCTGGCGTGCGATGCCCATTCACAACACCTTCGACGAAAACACCCGTCCAAACGACACTGCAACGCACCACACCGCCCTGCCGTCTCGAGTCCTAACGCGCCGCACCTCTTTCCACCGCCATCGATGACACGACCAGCAGAACGACGCGCCAACACCACCCCGCACCACCATGAACCACCCCGCAGAAGTGGAACGACCGTGGCCAAACAGCACCGCATACGCGATGCCACTCGACCACGGTCGCGGATGACACCCCAAGCCGGGCAAGAGGAGTGCAATGTATTGGACCCGGCTTAGAGCAGGCTTGATTGGGGTTACTCGGCGGTCACATCATGCGCCATCTCGGCGAAGGCGTTGATGTAGGCGTCGCACGCGGCGTCATCGTGGGCCACCGACAGCGTCCATTCTTCCTCACGTCCCGGAGTCATGAACACGCCGCGGTTGGCCGCATACAGCCAGCAAAGCTGGTTCAAGTCGGTGCGCTGGCCCTGCTTGAAGGTCACATAGTCGACGATCTTGTGCGGGGAGAAGGTGACGCAGCCCTTGGCACCGAAACCGATGGAGTATCCCGGGAAGTCATACTTCTTGATGACTTCGGTGCAGCCTTCCATCAGGCGGTTGTTCAGATGATCGAACAGCTCGTAGGCTTCCGGAGTGAGCACCTTCTCGAGATTGGCACGGGCGGCCGCCACGCACAGCGGGTTGCCGGAGTAGGTGCCGACCTGGTAGACTTCGCCGGATTCGACGACGCTCATCACCTCATCAGTGCCGCCGATGGCGCCCATCGGCAGGCCACCGGAAATCGCCTTGGCCATGGTGACCATGTCCGGAGTCACACCGAACAGCTTGGTGGCACCGCCAGGTCCAATGGTCAGGCCGGTCTTGACCTCATCGAAAATCAGCACGATGCCGTGACGCTTGGTGATTTCGCGCACCTTCTCGAGGTAGCCGGGCTCCGGAGGCACGATGGACATGTTCATCAGGCAGGCTTCCATGATCAGGCAGGCAGGAGCCTCGTCATCGGTTTCCATCTCCCGGATGCGGGCCTCGAGCGCGTCGGCGTCGTTGAACGGCACCGGCACGGTCAGCGGGATCAGGGACTTCGGGATGCCGGCGCCGTACGGAATCTTCTTCAAGTGGTTCTTATCGCCGATGTTCTCGTAATCGCCGACGATGGAAATCATCACCGCATCATGGTGACCGTGGTAGGAACCGAAGATCTTCATGATATGGTCGCGGTGCGTGTAGGCGCGAGCGATGCGGATTGCGTCCATCGTGGCCTCGGAACCGGAGTTGGTGAAACGCCACTTCGGCAGGCCGAACCGCTGGGTCAGTTCGTCAGCGACAACGAAATCATCTTCATCAGGAAGCGCGAAATGCGTACCTTTCGGGAAACGCTCAGCGATGGCTTTGCCGATCTCCGGGTTGCCGTGGCCCTGCACCATGGCACCGTAGCCGTTGTGGAAATCGTAGTATTCGTTGCCGTCCACATCCCACAGCTTGGAACCGCTGCCGTGATCGACGTAGATCGGCCACGGATCGCGCAGCTGATAGGAGGATGCGACGCCGTTGCACAGGTGCTTGCGGGCTTCGTTGTACATCTCGCGGGACTTGCCGAGTTTGGCGTTGAGTTTCTCACCTTCCTTGGCGGTGAGTTCCTTGATCCTGGCTTCACTGATGCTTGCCGTCATGTCGAATCCTTTCCTTCGGTAGTCTTGCGATGCGATTTTCGTTGCGTTCTATCGACTTGACTACGAATTTCGTACATTCATAGGTAAAACCCGCATTATTTCGTTGGGATTTCTGATTCCGGAACTGTTTTTCCACTCGTAACAATTCGTCAACATGGATGTTCGCTTTCGAGAGGCGATTCGCAGCCGCGGTGAGCATCGTGTCGGGCTCGTCCAGATTGCGGCCGATGGGAGATTTGGGGATTGGCCAGGAATACCAAGGATTCATGAGCGCCAACGCCTCAGGCGACGATGGGGCCCGGCATGTGAGTATAACCTCGCACGGACCGGTGGACGGACTGTCAGCCAGGCGATGGAAGGCGGGAACATGTCCGCCATGTGAGCGAATCCCCGCACAACGACGGATACGCAGTCTTCAGGCCGTATCCCGGTCATATCAACCGCCATCTTGTGAGTCAATCCTCACACGATGGCAGACTCGCACCACCGAATCAACGATCCCGTGCACCAAACCGGTCACCGTGTGAGCCAAACCTCACACAACCACCCTCAAACCACCCCATCCACAACATCCGACCCAACCAACCGGTCACCATGCGAGCGAATCCTCACACGATGACGGGCACGACGCCGGGTGACGCGGAAGGCGGCACCACTGTCATCACGCACCAACACGCCATTGCGCGATTGACGCACTCCGCATCACGAATGAGCCCAAAGTCCAGTCAAGCACGATCAGTCCAGTACTCCCCCAAACACAACAATGGGTCATACGGAGGTTTCCCTCCGGATGACCCGATTGCCCCCGCAACCACGCAAGACGCACAGCCGCACCCGCCGCACTCCTTGCGCAGCCGCACACGCATCACTGCTTGAAGTTCTCGAACAGCTGCGTGTAGTTGTCGTTGATGGCGTTCGAGCATGCCTTCTCAGTCACCGCATGCTTGAGCTCATCCGCGCTCGGCACAATCGTGTTGGACGACCGCATCTCGCTCGGCAGCAACGCGTCGCCGCCCTTGAGCACAGACCCGGCGCCCGCGGACTCGTCAATTGCTTCCTTGTTCTTCGGATCCAGCATGTAGTTGATGAAGGTCTTCGCTTGGTCGATGTTCTGCGCCCCCGCGGCGATTGCCATATTGTCCACGAACTGGGTGGTGCCGTCGGACGGGTAGACGAATTCGAGATCCTTGTTCGACTGCTGCGCCTGGTAGGCGTCATAACTCCATATCATGCCGATGACCTGTTCACCGGAAGCCAGGCGATCCGCCACACCTTCCGAGCTGACGACACCAACCTTTGACCGGTAGGACTGCAGCAGATCGTTCGCGTTTTGATAGGCGCGCGCATCGGTGGTGCACTGCTCGGAACCGACAGCGCGCAATGCCGCGTTGGTCACCTCGATGGAATCGTTGAGCAGCTGCGACTTTCCATACTTCGATGACAGCGCGAAGAACTCCTTCCAACTGGTCGGCGCCGCGGACTTGGGGATGTTCTTGGCGTTGACCATGAATCCGGTGTAACCCACCACATACGGTGCCGAATATTCGAGCTTGGGATCGTAGTACGGCGAGGAGAACTCCTTGGAGATATTCTTGCCGTTGGGCAGCTTGGACACATCGAATTTCACGAGCATATGCTCCTGGATGAGCTGGTAGACCATGTAGTCACTTGGCATCACGATGTCATAGCCGGATCCGCCCGTGGACTGCAACTTGGCTTCCAGCGCCTCGTTACTTTCGAAAGTGTCCACGGTGAGCTTGATGCCGGTTTCCTTTTCGAATTTCTTGATGACATCATCCGGCATGTACCCGGCCCACGTGTAGATATGCAACTCGCCGCCGTGCGCCTCGTGGTATGCCCCGTTGGCGACGACATCAGTTGTGCGCGCGGAATCCGAAATACCGCCTGAGCATGCGGCAGACGACAGCAGGCCTGCGACAGCGAGCGCCATGCACGCCATGCGACGGAACGTCCTGCCCACGTGGCCACGACCGTGCCTGCTGCCACAGCCGCGCCCGCTCTCACGGTAGTCGAAATGTGAATGATTGGAAGGGATAACAGCTGATGAGGTGCGCATAACGGCTCCTTTCTTCGATATGACGGCTGCGTTCTGGCGCACGCCGTCGTTCAGTCGTCCTTGCGGTTGGTCAGGACCGAGGAAATGACGGTCACGATGACAGCGAGCAGGAGCAGAAGCGTGGCGACGACGTTGATGCTCGGGTTCACGCCCTTGCGGATAAGCGAGAAGATATAGATCGGCAGTGTCGTCGTGCCCGCGGATGTCAGGAAGTTCGAAATCATGAAGTCATCCATCGAAATCACGAATGCCATAAGCGCGCCGGAGACGATGGCCGGAGCCAGCAGCGGCAGTGTGACGCGGCGGACCGTGATGATTGGCGACGCACCGAGATCCACTGCGGCTTCGAAGCACGAGGTGTCGATGGTCTGCAACCTTGCGCGCAGCGGCATCACCACGAACGGGATGCAGAAGGTGGTGTGCGCGAGAATCAGTGGCAGCAATCCCGGCTTCAGGCCGATCATACGGATGAAGCCCATGGTTGCGACGCCGAGCACGACCTCTGGGATAATCAGCGACGCGTTGATCAGCCAGCCGGCGAGCGCCGAACCCGCCCGTGACATCTGGTCCGCGGCAAGGATGAACAGCACACCGATGACCGTGGACAGGACCATCGCGATGACGGCGACTTGGAGCGAGGTCAGGGTTGCCGAGATGATCGCCGGATCATGGAACACCGTGCCATACCAGGAGAAGGAGAACCCTTTCCACAGCAACGCTTGACGGCCGCCGTTGAAAGAGAACATCACAACCATGAGCATCGGCAGATACAGGAACAGGATGACAAGCACACTGATGAACGCGACGCCGGGGAAGGTTTTTAGCCGGTTTCGCCCGGAACGCCGGGTGCTTAGCGCCCGGTCGGGCTGCTTGTCTTCGAGCCATTGCGGCATCTGGGCGGACGCGTGTTCGCCACGTTCGTCGATGGTCCGTTCGACGATGGCGCCGAATTCCGCCGCGGTGCCGTAATCCATGTGGACGACCGGAGCGGTTTCGCTGTCGTGTGTCCCGGCGGCTGTGCGGATATCCGCTGCTTCCCTGGTATGCTTGATTTCCTTGTTGCTGCTAGTCATTGCACTCACCTCGTTCTGTTCATACCGCCATGCCGGCGTCACGCGCCGCTTTGCCGCCGCCGATGCTTGCCGCGACACCGCACAGCAACGTGATCAGCAGGATCACCGTGGACAATGCCGCGCCGAACGGCCAGTTGCGCGCTTCAGAGAACTGGGATGCGATCAGGTTGCCGACCATGAGGACACGCCCGCCGCCAAGTAGCACGGGCTGCACATAGGATCCGAAAGCCGGGATGAAGCACAACGCAATGGCTGAGGTGACGCCTGGTTTCGCGGCGCGCAGGATAATCCGCCGCATGACGGTGAGTTTACGAGCGCCCAGGTCGTATGCGGCTTCGACCAGACGGAAGTCGAACCCGGACAGCGCCGAATACATCGGCATGATTGCGAACGGCAGGAAGGTGAATATCAAGCCGATCAGCGAGGCACCCGACGTGTACAGCAGCTGTTTGCTACCTACACCGATGAACTTCAAGAAGCCATTGATCGGGCCGTTTTCGTTGAGGATGAGCATCCACGCGTAGGTACGGACGATGAGGTTCGTCCAGAACGGGATGTTGATCAGCAACACCAGCAGGCGCTGGGTTGACGGCTTGCGTAACGACATCCACAGGGCGATGAAGAAGGACAGCACGATGCATATGAACGTGGTGATAAGCGCCTGCCACAACGAGGTGCCGAACACCTTGAGATACCGCGGGTCGAAGGAGGTGCGGCCCAGGAAGTCGGTGGTGAACAGCAGCTTCTTGTAAGCGTTCGTGGAGAACTTGTAGACCACGCCGCCACCGACATCCGGCTGGCTCATGAAGGAGAACGCGACGATGACGCATATCGGGCCGAGTGTGAACAGCAGTCCGACGACAACTGCGGGAATCGAATACCAGTGCGAGAGCATGCCGGACTTGATGCTGCCCGAGGCGGCGAACAGGGTGCGGCGGCGACGGGAAGTCGTCGCCCCACCGTCTTGCGAAGGCGCAGAAATCGGCGGCTTGCTGCCGTCCAAAGCGGAAGAGGTTTCGCTCATCGTTCCACCACCCTCATATGGTCGGGGCTGACCGTCACACCGACCTTTGCACCGACTGTGAGCAGTTCGGAGTCAAATGGCGGATTGACGCGGATCTGCACGGGTGTGCCGTCGGCGAGACGGACATGGCAGCGGATGTCGGAGCCCATATAGGTCACGGTTTCCACGCTCGCCTGCAGACCGCCGTCCTTCGCCGCACCAAGCGTAATACGCTCGGGACGGACGGCAGCGCTCACAGCCGCTCCCCTGCCATACTCGCTCAGGTCTTGTGTCACGGGGAAGATCTTGCCTTCGACCTCAACCGAGCCGGCATCATGCACGGTGGCGTCGAGGAAGTTGATATCACCGATGAAGTCGGCGACAAACCGATTGGCCGGCTTGTCGTAGATTTCCTCCGGGGTGCCGACCTGTTCGGGCTTGCCCTTGGAGAACACGGCGATATGGTCGGCCATTGACAGGGCTTCCTCCTGGTCGTGTGTGACGAAAATGAAGATGATGCCGGTCTCTCGCTGCAGACGCTTCAATTCGACTTGCATCTGGCGTCGCAACTTGAAATCAAGCGCGGACAGGGATTCATCAAGCAACAGCACCTTCGGGCTTTTCGCGAGCGACCGGGCGAGCGCAACACGCTGCTGCTGGCCGCCGGACAGCTGGCTGGGCAGACGCTTGCCGATTTCGCTCAGATGCACCAGATCGAGCATTTCCCGCGTCTTGCGCTTGATGTAGTCCTTCGGCTTCTTTTCCATTTCCAAGCCGAAAGCGATGTTCTGTTCCACCGTCATATTGGGGAACAATGCGTAACTTTGGAATACGGTGTTGACCGGACGCTCGTATGGCGGCATCTCGTCGATGCGCTGGTTGCCCAAGTAGATTTCGCCGGCATCCAGGGTTTCCAGACCGCCGATGGACCGCAGCAGTGTCGTCTTGCCGCAACCGGAGGGGCCGAGCAGCACGAAGAATTCGCCGGCTTCAATGTTCAGGCTCACGTCGTCGATGGCGTGGACCAATTTGCCTTCCGCCGACCGGAAGGTCTTGCGGGCGCGGTTGATTGTCAGGCCGCTTTCTCTCAGTTCCACGTCCTTGTCACGGCCGATACGGACGCCGGTATCATCCGGCTGATGCGATTCCGCCGCAGATGATGACGGGACCGCATCCTGGACAGGTGATTGTGTCGTGGTCATCGCTCCTCCTTGGTAATTCGTCCGGTCATCCTGCGGCGCCTGTCCGCGGGACGCGTCACGTTCGTGCGTGGCTTGCGAGAACTTCGAGTTCGATAGCGTGCGAGGCTTGGTCTCTGCTGTTTTCGTTGTGATTCATCAAAGGTTGCGATGATTTCCGTTGCGTAAACGCAATATTGCGACTAAAAAAGCGGCGTAACGCGAAATTTTCCCCACGGTCTCGCATCGTGAACAATGGCCTGCTGTGATGGTCGCATGAGAGTTCAACATGACATGCGCGAGCCGTTCGCCGCAGAGACACACGAGACACCGGACAATGAGACCAGCCCCGAGCAGCGCCGATCGCCGTCGCTGCTTGACGAGACCAACAAGGCCATTATCCGCGAATTGCAGAAAAACGGCCGCAAACCTTACGGGGCGATCGGCAAAGTCGTCGGCCTGTCCGAAGCCGCCGTGCGCGGCCGAGTGCAGCGCTTGGTCGAGACAGGAATCATCCAGATCGTCGCCGTCACGGACCCGGTCCAGCTCGGCTACCGCAGGCAGGCCATGATCGGAGTGAACACGAGCGGGGATTTGGACGCGCTCGCCGACCAATTGCGCGCAACCGACGGCATTGACTACATTGTCGCCGCGGCGGGGCGTTTCGACATGCTGCTGGAGGTTTTCACCGCCGACGATGACGATCTGCTTGACCTGGTGATGCGCATCCGCAGGATCCCAGGCGTCGACCACACGGAAGTATTCACGTATCTGCGGCTTATCGAGCAACGGTATGATTACGGCGTGCGGTGATTATTACGCGCCGATACGGCGATTGCGTGCGACGAGCGGGAAGCGGGACACACGAACGCATGTGGGCGCGATCACCTGGGCACTCACGCCAGCGCGCAGGACGCGGGACGAGTCCCTGGGCACAGGGCAGGAACGACTGCTGGGGGTCGAACCGGCGACACGCGCCGACGCGCCCCGGGCGCAAAGTGCAGGAACCGCACGATATCGACCTTTCTCGGGGTTCGTGTATCCATACCCGCGCAGAACATGCCCGAAAGCGCCCCAATCGGCACAACTTGACGACGCTGCCCGCATCTCCGCCGATTCATGCGCAGCCTTGGCCCCGGGGACTCAGAGTTATCCATGCATCCGGCAGACGCCGAGAACGACCACACGCCTCAATGTCTAACATGTGAGACACGTAATCATATCGTGGAATATTGCCGGATATTGCCGGCTGATTCCGGTGCGACGAAGCGGTCGGAAACCGATGGCCGGCATACCCCGGAACCGTGGGAACAATGACGTTTGCCGACGCCGATAGGTAGGCATGACGGTGAATAGACCACCCGACACGCAAGCGGCCGGCCGCCAGTGGTACGGCGACCGGCCATCATGCCGATACTGTTCAAGTGCATACAGCTCAGTGCGCGGCTTCGGTGACGAGCTTGTAGTTCGCGAACTCGCGGATACCAAGCGGGCCCATCTCACGGCCGAACCCGGAATTCTTCACACCTCCGAACGGCAACTCCGCGGAATCGGCACCAGACTCGTTGATATACGTCATGCCGGATTCCAGACGGTCCGCGAAGCGCAGCCCCTGCTCATGATCGGTGGTAAACACGTAGGAGCCGAGACCATACGGCGAGTCGTTGGCGACCGCAATGGCCTCATCCTCGCTGGACACCCGGTAGAACTGGGCGACCGGGCCAAAGAATTCCGTATGACGCGCGGCCGAGCCTTCGGGAATGTCAGTCAGGATGGTCGCCGGGTAGAAGGCCCCGTCATGTTCGGTGCCGCCCAACACCACCTTCGCCCCGTCATCAATCGCGGCTTGCACCTGGGCTGCCAGGCCGTCGGCGGCGGACGCGGAGCACAAGGGCGCAAGCTTGCGTTCCTTGGACACCGCGATGAACCGCTTCAAGAACTCGTCGTACAGCGAATCGATGATGATGAACCGCTTGGCGCCGTTGCAGATCTGGCCGCTGTTCTCGTACCGAGCGTTCGCGCCGGCCTCGACTGCGGCATCCAGATCGTCGGCGCTCATGACGATGAACGCGTCATTGCCTCCCAGTTCGCACACGACCTTCTTCAGGGCGGCGCCGGCCTCCTGGGCGATCGCCTTGCCGGCACGTTCGGAACCGGTCAGGGACACACCGCGGACGCGCGGATCGGCGATGACCTTGGCGATCTGCTCGTTGGTGGCGTACATGTTGACGAACGCGCCCTTCGGGAAGCCCGCCTCCAGGAAGATCCGCTCCATCGCCGCCGACGACTTGGGGCACAGGGACGCGTGCTTGAGCATGATGGTGTTGCCAAGCATCAGATTCGGGCCGGCGAACCGGGCGACCTGATAATACGGGTAATTCCACGGCATGACGCCGACCAGCGGGCCAATCGGCAGGTGCCGGATGAACGCCGTGCCCGCCGCAGCACGGTCAATCGGCTCGTCGGCAAGGAACTCGGCGGCATGATCGGCATAGTATTCGAGGATCTCCGCCGAGAATTCGACCTCGACCAGCGCCTCGTCCATCAATTTGCCCATCTCGTGGTTGATGATGGTGGCGAGCTCCTGCTGCTGGTCGCGATACGCCGCCACCGCCTTGCGCATCAACGCGGCACGCTGCTCGATGGTCGTGGTCCTCCCCCACGTGCGGTATGCTTCGTCGGCGGCATCCACCGCCGCGGCGACCTGCTCGTCGGTGAAGGTTTCAAAGCTTTCCTCGACCTGTCCGGTCGCCGGATTGGTCACTGCATATCTGCTCATCGTGTCGCCTTTCGTTGTCATACTTCACGCCATACGCACCCCGAAAGGCAATCCCGTGCGTTTTTCGTTGCGCGAGCGCCTTTGGAATGCGTTTTTTCTTCGCGTTTGGCGGCATGGTATGCGATTTTCGTATCATCGGCGTTACCGCAACATTGCGAAATGCAATCAGCGGACTGCATGACACGATTCCGAGCATGATGTCATACCCGCGCTCCCGAAGCGCGTCTGGCAGAAGCGGTCATGGGGTGGCGGGCGCAACGCTCCCACGCCCCGACCGTATGAAATCGCCCGAACCGGCAATGCGCCAATTACGGCGGATTCATCGTTCACAACCTGCCATCGAAGTCGGCGATCGCTTCGCGTTCCATCGCGACGAACTTACGCACGCACGATGCAATCGAATACTCCTCACGCGTGTGCTCGGCATAGACGGCACCCCAACGGCTCAACTCGTCAGGATGGTCAATCCACCAATCGATGCGTTGGGCGAGCATGGCCGGGTCTTGGGCTTCGAACAGCGAATGGTCGTTCAATGCGAACTGCCCGGCGGCGCTCTGCGTGGACCTGGCGATGACGGGCACAAGTCCGGAGGCCATGCCCTCCAGAACGCTCAACGATTCGATATCAACAATCGAAGGGTGCACCAGCAGATCGCACGAACGCAGGAATGCGGGCATCTGCGCATTGTCATGGAAACCGATCGACCAACGTCCGGGCAGCAATTGCGCCGCCATTCGCCGCAGTTCATGTTGCAACGGCCCGGTGCCGCAAATCGACAATTCGATATCCTCGGCATGCCGGCTCAACGCGACCGCCCGAATCAGCGTCACATGGTCCTTCTCGCTGGCTAGACGCCCCGAAGCGACGATTCTGAACGGTCTTGGCGACGGCGAACCGGGTTCACGCTGCTGTTTGGCGGTGAATCTGGGCGAATAGCCGTTGGAGATCACATGCAGTCGCTGCCGGTAGCCATGCGCCCGCAACTGCGCGGCGATCATATGCGAGGGCGTGTGGATATGCCGGATATGCCGGTACAGCATGCGGTCGAACAGCCAGTAGATGAACGCCGAAGCGCCGGGGATATACCGCAGCGGCCCCGCCGAATACAGGACGTTCTCCGGCTGCAAGTGGAATCCGGCAGTTGCGGGGATGCCCATCTCATGTGCGGTCCGCACCGCCATGCGGCCGTATTTGAACGGCAGGTACACGTGGACCACATCCGCGCCCTCAAACGCCTTGCGGAACATCGCCCGGTCAGGCTGCGCGAATTGCATCTGCTGTTTCGCCGCGATCCAAGAGACCAGCGGGACATGATGCACGCGAATCGGATACTCGGGCGAACCGATACCGACCAGACGGACCGTATGACCTTGCCGGCGCAGCTCCTTGGCATACTGCAACGCCGAATTCGACGTGCCGTTGCCCTCGTTGCCCGCGGTGTCGACGACCAGCGCGATGACCAGCGGGCGACCGGCATCCTCGGTGCTGCCAGCCGCCACAGAAAACTCCTGATTCTTCATACTCATACCGGTATCGTAAGCCTCAAGCCCCACGAAGCCGGAATGCCACGCCGATTACCGTACCGTGACAGTCAGCGCATCGGCGACGCGTCCGGCCTTGGCGCGGGCGTCATCGGCACTGTCCCCGATGGCGAGTGCCACGGCCATGCGACGATGCCCGTGGACTTCCGGCTTGTTGAAGATACGCAGGTTGGTGTCCGGCTCGGCGAGCGCCTGCGGCACATTCGAGAAAATCGCTCGGCCGTCGCCTTCGACGACGATGGCATGGCTCGCGCCAACCTGCCCGTCGCCGAGCGCCAAATCGACATGCTCCTGGCTGACCGGGATACCGAGAACCGCCCGCGCGTGGAGCGCGAATTCGCTCAGCCGTTGGGAAATCATGGTCACCATACCGGTGTCGTGCGGACGCGGGGAGACCTCATTGAACAGCACCGAACCGTCGGTGAGGACGAACAGTTCGACACCGAACACGCCCCAGCCGCGCTCGCCGTGCTCGTGCGCGTCGGCGACCAGCCCTTCGACACAACGGCGTGCCAGGTCTTTCGCGATTCTCAAGGTGTCCGGGTTGACAGCCGCCGGCTGCCAGGATTCGCGGTAATCGCCGCTTTCCTGACGCTGCCCGATCGGAGTGCAGGTGACGACACCCGAGGACGAGCTGACGGTCAGCACGGTCAGCTCATAATCAAGCGGTGCGAGCGCTTCGACGATAACGCGAGAAATACCGCCTTCACCAGCCGCACGACGACCGACCTGCGCCTCATGCCAGGCGGCGTCGATGGCATCCGGGGTGCGTACAACAGACTGGCCGTGACCGGAAGAGCTCATAATCGGTTTGACGACGCACGGGTAGCCTACGGTTTGCGCGCCGGCACGCAGCTCCTCGAGCGACCCGGCGAAACGGTAGGGTGTGGTCGGCAGCCCAAGTTTCTCGTGGGCGAGCACGCGAAGGCGCTCGCGGTCCATGCAGATGGCGGCGATGCCGGCGCTCGGCACGACTTGCACGCCTTTCGCGGCTACGGCATCCAGTTCGGACGTGGCGATCGCCTCGACTTCAGGGATGACGATATCCGGCTTGATTTCGGCGAACAGGGCGTCCAGCTGCTCAGGATTGGCCATATCGAGGACACGGTATTCGTGAGCGACCTGCTGTGCCGGGGCGCCTTCGTAACTGTCGGCGGCGCACACCCACGCGCCCAAGCGCATGAGTTCGATGGCGATTTCGCGGCCAAGCTCACCGGAGCCGAGCAGCAGAACCTTGGTGCGCGCGGCATCGTCGGATCGGTCGAGCGGGGTACCAAGCCGCGGATCGGCTGGTGTCGCGACGGAGGCTGATTGTGATGCACTGGACTGGCTTGCGTTGACTGTGGCTTCGGCGTAATCACTCATACCCGTCATCTTGCCATCGGGGGTTGTCAGAACCGTTGCCGACGGTGTTGCCCGGCCCCGAATCGAACCCGTTTGCCGCCGCGCCGATACCGGATAGGCAGTCGGGTGATTCTCGGGCGATACCGCCCCCACGCCGTGCCGCCCGATGTAGCCGGCGCTTGGTATCCTGTCCACCGTATATACCCCCAATCCATCTCGTGCTTACGAGGAAGGCGAGTCATGCAGAAACTGGAAAAGCTCTATGAGGGCAAGGCCAAAAAAATGTATGCGACCGACGATCCCGACGTTCTGTGGGTCGAATACATGAACCAGGCGACGGCCGGCAACGGCGCGAAGAAGGCGCAGATCGCCGGTAAGGGCAACCTGAACAACCACATCACCTCCGTGATTTTCGAACTGCTCAAGGCTCGCGGCATTGACAGCCACTTCATCAAGCGCCTGTCCGACACCGAGCAGCTGGTGCGCAAGATGACCATGTACCCGTTGGAAATCATCATGCGCAACACCGCCGCCGGTTCGTTCGCCAAGCGGTATGGCGTCAAGGAAGGCACGCCGCTGAAGAAGCCGATCCTCGAATTCTGCTTGAAGTCCGACGATCTGGGCGATCCGTTCATCAACGATGACGGCATCATCGCCCTTGGTCTGGCTTCTGAGGACGAGCTCGCGGAGATCTCCCGTCAGGCGCGCGCGGTCAACGAAGCACTCAAGGATATCTTCTCCAAGATTGACGTACAGCTTGTCGATTTCAAGATCGAGGAAGGCAAGACCTCCGACGGCACGATTCTGCTCGCCGACGAGATCACGCCCGACACCTGCCGTCTGTGGGACCTCAAGGATCATAGCGGCAAGATCGAGCATCTTGACAAGGATCTGTTCCGCCGCGATCTGGGCAACATCATCCCCGCATACGAGGAGATCTACAGCCGTCTCAAGCAGCTCGCCGATTCCGAGGGCGTCAAGGACGCCGAGTGACCCCGGGCCCGCACCGGTTTTCCGATGCGGGCCACATTTTTCGGATGCGCCGCGCAAGGCGAACACACCCACGCGACCACCTGCATCACCCAGACAACCGCCATACCAACAACAGAAGGAATACCGTGGTTTTTCGCGTTTATGTCGAGAAGAAGCCGGGCTTTGACGTCGAGGCCAGGCAACTGGAGAACGAGCTGAAGACGATTCTCGGGATTAAGGGGCTTACCGGTCTGCGTATCGTCAACCGGTACGACGTCGAAGGCATCAGCCGTGAGCTGTTCGATCAGGCCACCACAACCGTGTTCAGCGAACCGCAGGTGGATAACGCCAGCGAGGAGATGCCCGATTTCGGCGACAGCGCGGTGTTCGCCGTCGAGTTCCTGCCCGGGCAGTTCGATCAGCGTGCCGATTCGGCCAGCGAATGCATCCAGCTGATCAGCCAAGGCGAGCGCCCGACCGTGCGCAGCGCCAAGGTCTACGCGTTGGAGGGCAGTCTGGACGAGCAGGCCGTCGAGCAGATCAAACAGTACGTAATCAACCCGGTCGAAGCTCGCGAAGCCTCCCTCGAGCCGAAGAGCACCCTCAAGGTGCAGGTCGCCAAGCCGGCGAAGGTCGAGGTGGTCGCCGGATTCGACGAGCTGGATGACGAAGGCCTCCAGCGGTTCATCGACGAGCGCGGTCTCGCGATGGATCTGGCGGATGCGAAGGTGTGCCAGGAGTATTTCCACGGCGAACACCGCGAACCGACCATCACCGAGATCAAGGTAATCGACACCTACTGGTCCGACCACTGCCGCCACACCACCTTCGGCACGCAGCTTGACGAGGTGGATATCGACGACAATGTGGTCAAGGCAGCATTCGACAAGTACATGGCCATGCGCCATGAGCTCGGGCGCGACGGCAAACCGGTGTGCCTCATGGATATGGGCACGATCGGCGCCAAGTGGCTCAAGAAGAACGGCATCCTCAAGGACCTCGACGAATCTGAGGAAATCAACGCCTGCACCGTCAAGGTGAAGGTCGATGTGAACGGCGAGGACCAGGATTGGCTGTTCCTGTTCAAGAACGAAACCCACAACCACCCGACCGAAATCGAACCGTTCGGCGGCGCGGCCACCTGCATCGGCGGGTGCATCCGCGACCCGCTGTCGGGCCGTTCCTACGTGTATCAGGCGATGCGCGTGACCGGCGCCGGCGACCCGCGTGTCCCGGTTTCCGAAACGCTCAAGGGCAAGCTCCCCCAGCGCAAGATTGTCACCACCGCGGCCGCCGGATACTCCTCGTACGGCAATCAGATCGGTCTGGCGACCGGTCAGGTCGACGAGATCTACCATCCGGGCTATGTGGCCAAGCGCATGGAAGTCGGCGCCGTCGTGGGTGCAACCCCGGCCGACCATGTCCGCCGTGAAACCCCGACCCCCGGCGACAAGATCATCCTGCTGGGCGGGCGTACCGGCCGTGACGGCATCGGCGGCGCAACCGGCGCCTCGAAGGCGCACGATGAGGAAAGCCTTGAAAAAGACGGCGCAGAAGTGCAGAAGGGCAACGCCCCCGTCGAACGCAAGCTCCAGCGTCTGTTCCGCCGCAAGGACGCCTGCCGTCTGATCAAGCGCTGCAACGATTTCGGCGCGGGCGGCGTGTCCGTGGCAACCGGCGAGATCGCCGACGGCCTGACCATCAACCTTGATCTGGTGCCCAAGAAGTACGAAGGCCTGGACGGCACCGAACTGGCGATTTCCGAATCTCAGGAACGCATGGCTGTTGACGTGGCCGCCGATGACGTGGACGAGTTCCTCGGCTATGCGCGCGAGGAAAACCTCGAAGCCACCGTTATCGCCACTGTCACCGAAGAGAAGGTCATGCGCATGACCTGGCAGGGTGACACCATCGTGAATCTGAGCCGCGCCTTCCTCGCCTCCAACGGCGCACCGAAGCATCAGACCGTGCACGTCGAGCAGGGCGGTTCCTACACCACCCCGTGGCGCGAAGGCTCGTTCAAGGACCGGATGCACGCGCTGGTCACCGATATCAACGTGGCCTCCAACAAAGGCCTGTCCGAACGCTTCGACTCCACGATCGGTGCCGCCACCGTACTCATGCCGTTCGGCGGCAAGCGCCAGCTGACCCCAAGCATGGCCATGGTCGCCAAGCTGCCCGTGTTCGGCGAAACCACCACCGCCTCCGCGATGGCATGGGGCTTCAACCCGTACATCATGGAGAAGAACCAGTTCACCGGAGCTTACCTGTCGGTGGTCGAATCCCTCGCCAAGCTCGTGTCCGCCGGCTTCCGCCGCGAAGACGCCTACTTGAGCTTCCAAGAGTATTTCGGCAAGCTGCGTGACGTGCCGGAACGCTGGGGCAAGCCCGCCGCGGCGGTGCTGGGCGCCCTGATGGCGCAGGTCGACCTCGGTGTCGGCGCTATCGGCGGCAAGGATTCGATGAGCGGCAGCTTCGAGGATCTCGACGTGCCACCGACGCTTATCTCCTTCGCTGTGGCCGTCGGCAACATGCATCGCGCGACCTCCCCCGAGTTTAAGAAGGCCGGCCATCGGATTGCGCGTATCGCCCCGCGGTATGCGGCCGATGGGCTCACCCCTGATAAGGATGGCCTGCTCGAGGCGATGGACGTGGTCGAATCGCTCACCGAATTCCATGATGCGCTCGCCGTGTCCACCCCGGGCTATGGCGCCAGCGCCGAAGCGCTATTCAAGATGACGCTCGGCAATCGCATCGGCGTCAAGCTCGCCGACACCATCGCCGTGGACGACCTGTTCACCCCGGCCTATGGCTCGTTCCTCGTTGAGCTTGATGACAATGCGAAGCTGCCAGCGGTGTCCAACCGCGTCGAAATCGGCGTAATCGGCGAGACGACCGACGCGTACGAATTCGTCGCCGGCGGCGAGTGCCTCAATCTCGACCAGGTGCAGGAAGACTGGGAATCCGCAATGGAAAGCGTCTTCCCGTACCGCTCCAAAGGCGAGGAACGCGGCAGCGTCACCGAAGCCGAGGAATTCCACGCCCCGAAGAAGACCGTATACACGGGCTCTCCCGTCGCCAAGCCGCATGTGGTGATTCCGGTGTTCCCGGGCAACAACTGCGAGTACGATTCCGCGGCGGCATTCGAGCGCGCAGGCGCCGATGTGAGCACGCTCATCGTGAACAACCTCACTCCGCAGGCCGTCGCCGAATCCACGCAGGCGCTGGTCGACGAGATCCGCCGTAGCCAGATCGTCATGATCCCTGGCGGTTTCTCTGGCGGCGACGAGCCTGACGGGTCGGCGAAGTTCATCACCGCGTTCTTCCGCGCCCCAGCCGTCACTGACGCCGTGCGCGACCTGCTCAAGAACCGCGACGGTTTGATGCTTGGCATCTGCAATGGATTCCAAGCGCTCATCAAGCTGGGCCTCGTGCCGTACGGCGACATCGTGCCGATGACCGACGCCTGCCCGACGCTGACCTTCAACACAATCGGCCGCCATCAGAGCCGTCTGGTGCGTACGCGTGTGGCTTCCGACCTGTCCCCGTGGCTGGCGGAAAGCGCGGTCGGCGACGTGCACACCATCGCGATTTCGCACGGCGAGGGCCGGTTCGTGGCTTCCGACGACGTGCTCGCCAAGCTCAAGGCCAACGGCCAAATCGCCACGCAGTATGTGGACGCCGACGGCGTGCCCGGCATGGATCTGGACGTCAACCCGAACGGCTCGATGCTCGCCATCGAAGGCATCACCAGCCCGGACGGCCGCGTGTTCGGCAAGATGGGTCATTCCGAACGGTACACGGACGGCACCTTCGTCAATGTGCCCGGCGACAAGCTCCAACCGCTGTTCACCAGCGGTGTGAAGTATTTCACCGCCTGAGTGGTCCGGTAATCCGGACTCGCTACGACGGATTGCCTTGGGCGGATTTGCCCCGGGCGACCCGTCAGGCGATCCCCCGCAGCGAATGAATCATCAGAAAGGCCGGTCGTTTCCCCATTGCGGGAGGCGACCGGCCTTATGGTTTCCGGTGTGCGATAGATACTCACCGCCCGCCCTAGTTGCCGCGCCTCATACGCCATCCGGCAAGAAACTACACGCAATCTTACCAACGCTCAGAGGACTCTCACCGTCGGTAACGCCTTCTGCCAAACACACAGACCACCCACCGTCGGCACACCCTCTACCGACACTCACACCCTCCCCAGCGGCGCAGAAACAGAACGACAACCCTCCACCGACGCTGACAGACCACTCAGCGGCGGTAGAAACATCTGTGGCGTGGGACGGCCGCAACGCAACGGGGCGACTATAATGGTAACCGTTCGAACCAACGGCGGTTCGTCGGACGACGGCCGCACCCCTCCGATGACGTCAGGGAAGCGCATCGATGCAAGCAGACAGAGCATTCCCCACCGACGCATATGGCGCATCACACTATCGGCGAGAACGCTGGGACAACGCGAAGAAGCGAGCCCTGTGAAAGGAGCGGAGATGAACGGCACAGACGACTTATCTGGCGGTTCCACCGACATCGACGGCTCCACCATTGACTACGTCTCCATGATTTCGACATATGATCCGATGGAACAGACCACCCCGCTGCGTCCGATAGGTCCGGTGGGCACCCGTGTCGTCGAACGCATCGAGCAGGAGCCAGACGAACACACGCAGGCGCGATACCGCGTGAGTATCCGCACTCTTGCCGCGCTGATGACAATCATCCTATCCATAGCCATTGGCATCCCCATATACCGCGCAGTGCAACGCAACCGTTGGCAGAACGCCGTAGCCGATGATGTCGTATCCACCATGGAAATTGTTGACGACATGCTGCTGCAGAACCACGGCAACACCGGTTTCATCAACGGAGACGTCTCCTGCCCCGATCCGAATACCTGTTTTCTGACTGCCGATAGCGGTGTCATCACCAAAGACGCGCTCAATGCGGGGACGCGCATCCCTATGCATGCCGGCGATTCCATCACCATCAGGCACAACAGCCGCGACGGCGCGCCGGCATATGAATACATCGTGATTGGCGAAAACGTCCATCTGCCCGGCTCGTGCATCTACTACTCCTCATCGGGCGAGATGGTGTGCGACTGGCGGTGAGCCGAAGGAACCCAGCCGGGTCTGGCAGACAGACATGGCGATGGGCGTTGTCTGATTACCTTATTTCTCGCTTTGCCCCACGGCAATCGCGTCATTCCAAGCCCCAGCGGCATTCGTCCCGCTCGCCGAAGAGTCCTGTTGCGAGGATTTCGCGTCCACGGTGCATGCCACATCGAATGCGTATCCGGTAGACGGCAGGTAATGCGCCGTAGCGTGTCGATTCCCGTCACCACGATGAGCAGCAGACAAGAGGGTATCGCATTCCTGCAGCTGTTTGCCCGTCACCTTCAACACGACCGTCTTGCCGGTCGCGGTATTCGTTCCTATGAGTCTGTGGTCAGGATATGGAAGGGGGTGGGAATACGTGACAGACTCGGAAGGGACGATGGTTACCGTCGTGGGATTTGACAATTGCGGAATATCGTTGATGAGGTCCTGCGCCACACATATACAGAACATCATCAGTGTGACTGACATTATTCCCAAGAGTTCCTGCCACAAACCGCAAATTCCATGAAGCCTATCGAACACACAATCAACGATGCATACTATCAATGCGAGGGATACGAACAAGCACAGCGCACATTGCGCATAATAATGCACCAGCATCTTGTCAAACAGCGGCGCGATAAGAGCAAACAGCCCTAAGGCAACCCAGATGCAGGTCAGCACCGCAAACCAACGATATCTTCTCAATCGCATACTCAAGCGACGAAGTTTTGCTTTCACCGTGGTATATTGACCCCAATCCTCCTGCATGGCATCGGATCGGCCCGGCCCTACGCCCATGGTAAACGCAGGCCCGTCAGGCGTCATCACCGGAGCGCCGAGGGCGAACACCGATATATCTCCATGTTCATCGACTCCGCCAAGGGAATTCAGCATCAGCCGGGAATCGGGACCCGTCTGCGGCTTGGTTTGCCGCAGAGAGCCGACAGGAGAGGAATCAAGATTGTCGCCCGTCACCGAATCCAGCGCGGTGTAAGCGGTATTCGTTTCAGGAATCGTCGCCGACAACTGCGCCGGCGATGCTGTCTGATGCGGGACTGTAACCCCCGGCGCCGGTGATTTCATGAACCGCTGGTCGAACTGCGACTCCAACGCAGCGGGCTGTACGGGGCGAACCGGCTGAGATACCGGTTGCGGCGAGAATACCGTCCCCGGCACCGCCGTTTGCTGCGCGGCATCGAACAAAACCCCAGTATCTTCCACCCCATTCACGGGAGCAGCACTTCCCCGACTATCGCCGCGACCATGAGACATCAAGTATTCCGACGTTTCCTCTTGCATTGCTGACCCTCCCACCCACATGCATGCTCTTGCACGTGGCAGCTGCTTCTCTCTTCTGTACAACCGACATCGGTTGCGCAGAAATCACCATATCAGTGATGAGTGACGACGCTACCGCGCAAGCGCGCAGCGCTCGACGTCTCAAATATTCTGCGGCGCGAACAGGCGAAGACCATCAAGACACGAGCGCGATAATCCGGCGGGACGAGGAATGCCCGTTCGTGAATCCGACCGCTCCAATCGAACCGGTTCGACACGCCCGACACGCCGTGCAACGTCAAACGTTTGACTCTTTGTTCCCCGGCGTCCCACTCCTCGTTGCCCATACCATCTACCTTAGAAATTGCAGAAGGTTATGGGCGGCCTGCCTGGTTGAAGAGGGTAGGCCGCTCCGGCACCGGGCCTGGTCGGGAACCAGGAACGGCGCGGTTGGATTCATTTCATCATCATTCCCAGATATCGGTTCGTGCGAAAACGAAAGCCGCGAACCGCAATCACGAGAACATCACAACACAGGAGAGAACATCATGCATCAACCGGTCACTTTCGAAATCCCGTCCATCGGGTACACCATCGTCGACCACGGAAGCAATCCATCCGACTCGGAAAAGACACGTCCGACAGCTGTGCAAACCGCTCGCCGCATCGCCTTGAGCACCCTCGCTGCCATCACGGTCATCGCCGTAGGCTGCTTTGCCGCCACCGGCATCGACGGGTTCATGCAACGCCGCCGGTGGAAAGCGAATATCACCACCGACATGGCATCCACCGTCGCGGCAATCGACACGCTTGACTTGCAGAACCACGGCAATATCGGCTTCAAGGACAGCGATATCTCCTGCACCGATACCCGAGCCTGCTTCCTGAACGCGGACGCCGGCATCGTGACCACCGATCCGCTCGACTTCGGACAGAAAATCCCGCTGCACGCCGGAGATTCTATTACCATCCGGCATTTCACCAGCGACGGGCATGCCACGAACAACTATGTCGTCATCGGCGAAAGCGTCCATTTCCGCGGTTCATGCATCTACTCGTCGCAAACCGGCGAGACCAGTTGCAATCTGCAGAAGTGACACTGTGACGTCCACGTCCCACGCCTCCCGCGGCGGACGCCGGCGGCATAAGTGACGCAGCACACTGAAGGCCCCATGCAATGCTAAACGGGCTGTCGCACATCCGGAACGACAATCATCTCGTGGCATGCGACACACTGCTGCATCAACGGCCAGTGCGCATCCCGAGCCAAAGGTGGAACCTCATTGACGGTCTGGCATAACGGACACCGCCATTGCACAGCACCGGTCACATAATGCTCGCGCGGGCTCGCGATCGCATACCGGATCGCGTTACGCCCGCGCTGGGCGCGCTTCTCGTCACGCAGCGACGCCCAATCCACAAAAATGGCGAAACCGATAGCACCCCAGATGGCTTTCAGCAATTCTTCCTGTGTACACATGCCTTTGATGTACCCGACGGTGTATATAACCACCATCAGGATGTCGATCGAATACAGGATGGCCAGACAGGCGCGCTGGATTTTCATGTGGTTGATTGCGCGACGATCCTTGCGCAGTTTCCTGCGAAGACCGGGATTGTGATCGGGGTCGTCGGGCGCCCCGGCGGCCACCACGGTGCCGCCCGGCGGATTCGGACCTCCGGGAGATGCCTGGACCGCCGTCAACGTTCGCGGCGTCTGCAACGCATGACCATTATCGCTTGGATACGGGGATGCCCCTTGTCTCCACTGGCTCATCTGCCGCCTCCATCCGGATCGTCTCGCTTTGCGCACGAATCGCGCGGACCATCAAATCACGACGACTGCCCCGTCGTCCTGACCGCATACGTCCAGCCGGCACGCGCCGGCACGCAAGTCGTTTCTCATCACCATGCTAGCGCGTCGCCGTCAACGATTCGCAACGTACGACACGCGCGGTTGTTAACGATATCATCGCCGTACCTGTCGGACTTCCCGGTGCGGTATGATACGGGAAAGAGGCACAGAGAAGCTTTCATGCCGCCCAAGGCATGGAAACGGGAACGTACGAGGAAGGACGCGGCATGGCCGACGATATCGTCATCGACTTCGACATAGCCCAGATCAACGGCATGGCCGCCCGCAATTGCATCAGAGACTACATCGCAGCCAATGACTGGCAGTTCAACGGGGATGACGAAGAGTCGCTGCAAAGCAATATCAACAGCGCCTCGCGGGCAATGGTCAACCTTGCACTCGACAGGCATTATCGCAGCTTTGGAGAGATGAAGGACGATGAATTCGTAGGCATTTTGCGGCAATACGCCCACCCGGTCATCCATGACGATGATGAGGACGAGGCGCCGCAGGCCTCGGCGGATGCGTCGGTGAATACATTGAAAGACGTGCCTGCGCACGCACAACCGTCCGATTCGCAACAACCGTCAGCCACGCAAGACGCTCCCGCCATGGATCACGCGCCCGAACACACGCAATCCCCATCCCCGACATTCCCCACCACACATGAGAGCACACCAGAAATGACATCACTGCAACCAAGCCGGGCACGGCACCGAGCAACCTCATCCACGCCTGCATCATCCCCACGCGTCGCGCACAGCGGCACCTCTACCCCTGTTGCCCATAGCGCACCGGTGACAACACCCATGGACGCTCCGGGGCAGCTCACCGGGTCCTTCCCCAAGGCTGAACTCGATGCCGAGCCGGTCAGCCACGGCATTGTGGACAGGTACATCTACAGCATCCAATGGTCTTCGGAACACCACACCTACGTGGGCACCGTGCTGGAATTGCCGGGGCTAAGCTGGGTCGCTTCAACTCCTCTGCAAGCCCTGCAAGGCATCATCGACGCCTCCGAACGCTGGGTGAACAACATGTACAAACGCGGCGAGCAGCCTCCAACACCTTACGGCGAGCGTGTCTACAACGCCACCTCCTGATCGGCAGGTTGCCTGGCCGTTTGGCCAACATTGCGCCCAATCGGTCTGGCTGCCCAGCCGATTGGGCGCCTGAACGGCTAGTCACTTGGCCGCTTGCCTACTTGCCTACTTGACTACTTGACTGCCTGGCTGCCCGGCGGCTGTTATCGTCACGCATCCCACCACCGCCGACGGAGCAGCAGCAGCGAGCATCCCCTCACCGACGAAGGAGCCACCATGGACGCAGACGATACCGAACAACAGACAACGCATCAGGGTGCTTCTGGGGATTCGGCAAGTGACGCCTGCGACATCGCGCCCGCCCCGCGGACCGCTGACATCCACGATGATGCGCCGACCGTCGACTTCACGGTGAGCCAGACGCGGCAACTTCCGCCAGCCGACGGGTCTGTGGCGCAGGTCGGCGGGCAATCGGTCAGTGAACAGTCAGATAGCATTTCGCTAGGCAGCAGCACGTCAACCGGCAACCAGCTTGATCGTTCCGACGCGGCCCGTGACCCATCGGCGGCAAGCCAAGATGTCGGGCGTCCGGAACGCACGGCAGACACAGCCACGACAGACGACACAACCGCGCAGGACACGTCGCATAGGGCACGCGGTTCCAAACACCGCGGGACGCCTGGCAAGCCCAGCAACAGCAAGCTCGCACGACGACTGATTGCAGTCGTGGCAGCCATCGTCATCTTCCTCGCCGGAGCGGGAACGGCAATCGCCATCACCACCTACCGGCAACGGCAAAATACCGCTCGGCAAACAGCCCACGCCTCGAACGGCACAACCGCGGGG
Organism: Bifidobacterium thermophilum DSM 20210; assembly: GCA_000771265.1. Lineage (GTDB taxonomy): Bacteria > Actinomycetota > Actinomycetes > Actinomycetales > Bifidobacteriaceae > Bifidobacterium > Bifidobacterium thermophilum. The sequence goes on along the minus strand of JDUB01000001.1, from coordinate 306,138 downwards.
GCACCGGCGAAATCCTCCAGAACGGCAAGCGCAGCAGACTATATCAAGGCGATGCAATCCTTCACAGCAGATGCCGGCGCGGACAAACTTGCCTATCAAGTCACCGGGAAAACCACCAATCTGGCAGCAAGCGACACCCCATATGGCAAACATGGCAAGCTATCGGTAGGCACAACAGACGGGTTGAGCGCGCCCACAATCCTCGATGAGCACGGTATGCCCTTCCAACTGCGGGGCGCAAGCACCCACGGCCTGCAATGGTTTGGACAGTACGTGAACAGAGCAGCGTTCCAGTCGTTGCGCGACGAATGGGGTCTGAATATGGTCCGTCTGGCCGTGTATCCGCGGGAAGGCGGGTATCTGCAAGGCTCGCAGGCCCAGATGGACAAGACAATCGAGCAGGGCGTCCAGGCAGCGACCGATCTGGGCATGTACGTTATCATCGACTGGCATGTACTGAACTACAACCCCAACGACGACGTGGCCCAAGCCGAATCGTTCTTCAAGAGCTACGCGGCGAAATACAAGTCTTACGGCAACGTAATCTTCGAAGTATGCAACGAGCCCACCGGCACGCCGTGGTACGACGGCTCAGGCAATGACATCTACAGCTACTGCACGCGCATGGCCAAAGCCATCCGGGACGCCGGCAGCGATGCGATCATCCTGTGCGGGACCAATACGTGGTCGCAGGATATCGACGCAGTCGCAGGCAAGCCGCTCTCCGCGGACGGGTTCGACAACATCATGTATGTGCTGCATTTCTATGCCGCCACGCACAAAGACGATCTGCGGGCGAAGCTTCAGATCGCGCTCAATGCGGGTACGCCGGTCTTCGTCAGCGAATTCGGACTGTGCGACGCGTCAGGCAACGGCGGAATCGACCAGGACAGCGCCAACGCATGGATGACCCTGCTCGCCCACAACAACATCAGCTATGCGGCATGGGCGCTGTCAAACAAGGCGGAGACCGCCGCATTCTTCAAGCCGTCCGTCACCGCGACTTCCGGGTGGACAGGTGACGACCTGACGCCGAGCGCAATCTGGCTGGTCAACACCAGCCGCAAACTCACCGATTTTGCCGACCATGCGGCATCGGGAACATCCTCCGGCTCGTCGAAAGCCTCTTCGGGTGCCGGAGCTGGCAACGGGAAGAAGTCATCCGCTTCCGCTTCATCATCCCCGTCCGTGGCGTCGGTGGGTCTCAAAGCCACAGCTGCGATACGCAACCAATGGAATTCCGGGGCGACGTACGCCATCACCGTGAGTAATGCGTCCGACAGCAAGCATGAGAGCGCTTGGCAAGTCACCTTCGACCTCGACGCCGAAATCGCCGACATCTGGGGCGGCACCATCGTCAGTCATGAAGGCGCACACTATGTGGTCGCGCCCATGGATTGGAATACGGCGATCGAAGCGGGTGCCAGTGCGGAAATCGGGTTCAACGCCTCCAGCACCGGGCAAGCCTCGCAACCGCAGCATCTCAGCGTGCAGTGACGGCCATCGGGCCGCTGCACTGCAACGGTGCTGGGACGGGTACGGGAATACGGTGCATCCATCGGCGAGGCTGCCACAAGGAGATGACTCATCTGCGGCTTTCCGCGATGTCCTTGGATTCCGACTGAGCAATCTTCAATACGCACATCCGCTCGACGGCACCTCGCAATAGTATGGAAACGACATTCGTGGAAATCGAATCCACCGAATGGGTCGTGGCTCAGCGCAAGGACGAGGTGCAAGGGTGCGGATCACATTCGTGCCCCGACCGCGGCCACAACAGACAAGTCAAGGAGCACTCATGACCGATTACCAGCCACAGCCGACGCAACCGGTACAGCCGGCGCAACCGGCGCAACCTCAAGCACCGCAATACCCCAATGCCCAGCAGCAGTCGGACGCCCTGCAGTACACCCAGCAGTATGCACCGCAGTACACTGCGCAGGCTGACGCCCCACAGTACAACGCGCCACAGTACCCCAACGGCACGCCGTACCCGCCGGCACCGCAATACCCCACGCAAGCCCAGGCTCCGATGCCCGCCGCCGGCCAGCCGTACGGCGTGACCAGCCTCGGCGGATGGATCGGCACGGTTATCCTGTCCGCGATCCCCTTGGTCGGTTTCATTCTGCTGATTTGCTGGGCGGCCGGCATGGGCGGCGCAGAGCATCAGGACCGTCGCAACTGGGCGCTCGCACAAATCATCGTCCAGGTCGTGGCGATTGTCCTCGTCATCATCATCTCCGCGGCGTCGGGCTTCTCGTTGATGGAAATGTTTGATCAGTCTCAATACTGATCCGGCCAAGTCAACCTGATTGAGGAAGCTCGCGAATCACGGACACCAACGCATGAGGGGCGCCACACTGAATCGTGTGGCGCCCCTCATGCGTATCAATCAGATGGCCGGGCGGCTTGCGTTTAAGACGCGCGGCATGTCAAGACCGGCCTAAGCGTTTGCCGGTTGCATGCCGGCCTCCGCATTACTTACGGTCGCCATAGCCTTCCGGATGGCTCGAATGCCAAGCCCATGCGGAGGCGATGATCTTGTCGATGTTATCGAACTGCGGCTTCCAGCCGAGCACGTTGCGGGCCTTGTCGGAGGCAGCGATCAGCGTATCCGGGTCGCCGGGGCGACGCGGGGCCATCTCAGCGGGGATCTCCTTGCCGGTCACCCGGCGGGCGGCCTCAAGAATCTGCAGGTTCGAGAAGCCGGTGGACGAACCGAGGTTGAACGCCGTGGATTCGTTGCCTTCCCGCAGGTACTTGACCGCGAGGATGTGCGCGTCCGCAAGATCGTACGGATGCACGTAATCACGCACGTTGGTACCGTCAGGCGTGTTGTAATCATTGCCGAAGATCTTGAGCACGTCACGCTTGCCCTGAGCCACCTGCAGCACGATTGGCAGCAGATGCGTCTCCGGGTTGTGGTCCTCGCCAATCGAGCCGTCCGGCTTGGCGCCGGCGACGTTGAAGTAACGCAGCGCGACGAACTTGATACCGTATGCGAGGTCGGACCAGTGCATGATCTTCTCCATCATGAGCTTGCTCTCGCCATACGGGTTGATCGGCTTCTGCGGGTCGGTCTCGAGGATCGGCATCTTCTCAGGAATGCCATAGGTGGCTGCGGTCGAGGAGAAGACGATGTTCTTCACACCCACTTCGTTCATCACCTCAAGCAGCTTGACCATGCCCGCGGTGTTGTTGTCGAAATACTTGAGTGGCTTCTTCATCGACTCCGCCACCAGAGAGTACGCGGCAAAATGGATGACCGCGTCGACATCCGGATTTTCCTTGAACACGGTACGCATGAAATCCTGATCGGCGATGTCGCCCTGATAGAACTTCGCCGCCGGATTGACGGCTGCACGATGGCCAGTGACCAGGCTGTCAACGACCACGACCTTCTCATCCGTGGTGTTGACCAGACGGTCGACCATATGAGAGCCGATATAACCGGCTCCGCCGAGGACCAATACTGCCATAGTTGCTCCTTGTACATCATTTTCGCAACCCGCGTATGCGGGCAACCACACACCAGTGTACGCCGTAAGCCCTACTCCGGGGCGGCGCACACGGACGATGTTGCAATCCGGGCGGTATCGCACACGGGCGATGTCAACATCCCGGCGCTGTGCGACACGCGAGTCGCACAGCAGGCTGATAGGTAGCGGCGACGCGGTGTCATGGGCACAGCCCCGCCACCGTGCGACTATTCCGTCTCATGGCAGGCAGATACCAGCCATCTCCCGCAGCGAGCCGCCTCAACCCCGCCACCGGATACGCGACGACCCTGACGCCGCGATGTAGCCGGCGGTTGATATGTTGGTTACTAGCGAATCCCCCGTTTCCACGGTTTTGGAAGGAGCTTTGGCTTGTCAGCTGAACTCGAAGACATCCACGAAGAGTGCGGTATTTTCGGTGTCTGGGGCCACCCGGATGCCGCCCGTCTCACCTATTTTGGTCTGCACGCGTTGCAGCACCGCGGCCAGGAAGGCGCCGGCATCGTCTCGAACGATAACGGCCATCTCATCGGGCATCGCGGACTCGGCCTGCTCACCCAGGTGTTCTCCGACGAGCACGAAATCGAACGGCTCAAAGGAGACAAGGCCATCGGCCACGTGCGTTACGCGACATCCGGCTCCGGATCGGTGGACAACATCCAGCCGTTCCTGTTCCGCTTCCATGATGGCGACGTCGCACTCGGCCACAACGGCAACCTCACCAATTGCGTGAGCCTGCGCCGCAAACTGGAGGACGAAGGCGCAATCTTCCACTCCAATTCCGACACTGAGGTGCTGATGCACCTCATCCGCCGTTCGAACGCCCCCACGTTCATGGACAAGCTCAAGGAAGCGCTCAACAAGGTGCACGGTGGTTTCGCCTACCTGCTCATGACCGAGCACGCGATGATCGGCGCGCTCGACCCGAACGGCTTCCGTCCGCTGTCACTGGGACGCATGAAGAACGGCGCGTATGTGTTGGCGTCCGAAACCTGCGCGCTGGATATTGTCGGTGCGGAGTTCGTGCGCGACATCGGTCCGGGTGAAATCATCGTTGTGGACGATGATGGCTATCACATGGACCGCTACACGACCAACACGCAGCTGGCCATCTGCTCCATGGAGTACATCTACTTCGCGCGCCCGGATTCCAACATTTACGGAGTCAATGTACATTCTGCCCGCAAGCGTATGGGCGCGATCCTCGCCAAGGAATCCCCCGCCCCCGCCGACATGGTCATCGCCGTGCCGAACTCCTCGCTGTCCGCGGCATCTGGCTTCTCCGAGACCAGCGGCCTGCCCAACGAGATGGGCCTGATCAAGAACCAGTACGTAGCGCGAACCTTCATCCAGCCTACGCAGGAACTGCGCGAACAAGGCGTTCGCATGAAGCTGTCCGCTGTACGCGGCGTCGTCAAGGGCAAGAGCGTCGCAGTAATCGACGATTCCATCGTCCGTGGCACCACGTCACGTCGCATCGTGCAGCTGCTGCGCGAAGCCGGCGCCCGCGAAGTGCATATGCGCATCTCCTCACCACCGCTGAAATACCCGTGCTTCTACGGCATCGACATCCAGACGACCAAGGAGCTGATTGCCGCGAAGAAATCCGTCGAGGAAATCCGAGAGTATATCGGCGCCGATTCGTTGGCATTCCTGTCGTTGGATGGTCTGGTTGAGGCCATCGGCCTGCATGCGGACGCCCCGTATGGCGGGTTGTGTGTCGCCTACTTCAACGGCGACTATCCGACCGCACTCGACGATTACGAGGAGTCGTTCCTCAAGTCGCTGACTCCAGAGGACCGTGTGAGAATCGCCAAGTTCGCGCACGACAAGAGCCACTATCAGGGCAACGAGTTCAGCGCGGATATCGACACGCTCCAAGCGCAAGTAGCGAAAGCCTGACATGATGCCGCTGCAATCTTTCGCAGATGCAGCGGCATACTCATGCCCGCGCCGAATGCACCACCCGCCCACACGCGGCGTGCAGTCCCAACCCAACAAAGCTTATAAAACCTATAAAGTCAATAAAGCCAATACCTCACAAAACAATCGATACGAATACAAGCAAATCTAAGAAAGGTAAGTCATGCCAGAAGCGTATGAGAAGGCAGGAGTCAGTGTCGAAGCCGGCTACGAGGTAGTCAAGCGCATCAAATCGCACGTGGCCCGCACGAACCGTCCCGGCGTGGTCGGCGGCATCGGCGGCTTCGGCGGCCTGTTTGATCTCGCCTCCCTCGGCTACCGCGAACCGGTGCTGATTTCCGGCACCGACGGCGTGGGCACCAAGCTCATGGTCGCCAAGATGGCGAACAAACACGATAAGATCGGCATCGACTGCGTGGCCATGTGTGTCAACGACATTGCAGCCCAAGGCGCCGAACCGCTGTTCTTCCTCGACTACATCGCGTGTGGCAAGAACAATCCGGCGCTGCTCGAACAGGTCGTCTCCGGCGTGGCCGACGGCTGCGTGCAGTCCGAATGCGCCCTCATCGGCGGCGAAACCGCCGAAATGCCCGGCATGTATGACCCGGACGAGTATGATCTTGCCGGTTTCGCCGTCGGTGTCGCAGAAAAGTCCGATATCGTCGACGGATCGACCATCACCGAAGGCGACACGCTGATTGGTTTGCCGTCCACCGGCGTGCACTCGAACGGGTTCTCGCTCGTGCGCAAGGCACTGTTCGAGCAGGCCGGCTACACGGTGGACACCAAGCTTGACGAGCTGGGCGGCAAGACCGTGGGCGAAGTGCTGCTCACCCCGACCAAGATCTACGTCAAGGCGCTCAAGCCGCTGTTCGCCGAGCATCTCATCAAGGGCGTTGCCCACATCACCGGCGGCGGGTTCATCGAGAACATCCCGCGCATGATCCCCGACGGCCTCGCGGCGAGCATCAATCTGGATTCCTTCCCGGTCCCGCCGATCTTCGGCGTCATCGAACGTGCGGGCGACGTGGATCATATGGAGATGTTCAACATCTTCAACATGGGCATCGGCATGGTGCTCGCCGTGGACTCCTCCAAGGCGCAGGCCACGCTCGACCTGCTCAAGGCCAACGGCGAGACGGCGTATGAGATCGGCTCCATCGTCGCCAAGACCGGCAACGACGTCGAACTTCACTGAAAACCAGCGTCAGAACGAAAGGAACGCGCAAGATGGGAATGAAGGTTCTGGTCATCGGTTCAGGCGCACGCGAACATGCAATCGCGCACGCGCTGCTGAGCGGGAACAGCGTGAGCGAAGTGACCGTCGCCCCGGGAAATCCGGGCATGCGGCTCGACGGCATCAACACCACGCAGCTTGACCCGTCCAATCACGCCGCCCTCATCGACTTCGTCAAGGACAATCAGGTCGATTGGGTGTTCGTCGGCCCTGAAGTGCCGCTGATCCAAGGCATTGTCGACGATTTCGAAGCGAACGGTATCAAGGCGTTCGGTCCAAACAAGGCGGCCGCCCAAATCGAAGGATCCAAGGATTTCGCCAAGCAGCTCATGGAGCGTCACGGCATCCCGACCGCGAAATACCGCACCTTTGACGAGCTCGCCACAGCCGAGGCATATGTGCGCGACCACGGCGCCCCGATCGTGGTCAAGGCCGACGGGCTCGCCGCAGGCAAGGGCGTGACGGTCGCTATGGATCTGGACACCGCTCTCAAGGCGCTCGAGGATATTTTCGTGGACCACCGCTTCGGTGCCGCCGGCGCGAAGGTCGTTATCGAGGATTACCTCGAAGGCCAGGAGTTCTCGCTGATGAGCTTCGTGAACGGAACCGAGTTCTGGCCGATGCCGATTTCGCAGGACCACAAGCGCGCCTTCGACGGCGACAAAGGGCCGAACACGGGCGGCATGGGCGCGTACAGCCCGGTGCCGCAAATCAGCCAGGACGTGGTCGACACGGCGATCGAGACGATTGTGCGTCCGACCGTGCAGGCGATGGCCGATGAGGGTACACCGTTCACCGGTATTCTGTACGCCGGCCTGATCGCCACCGCGGATGGCCCGAAAGTCATCGAGTTCAACGCCCGCTTCGGCGACCCGGAGACGGAAGTCGTGCTTCCCCGCCTGACCTCCGACTTCGGCGAAGGCATCAATGCGATCCTCAACAACGAGACCCCGACCTTCACGTGGGAGGATGATAACAAGACGACGCTCGGCGTGGTGCTCGCCTCGAACGGCTACCCGACCAACGTGGTCAAGGGCGCCGCAATTCCGGAGATTCCGGTCGACGAATCCAGCCACGTGTATTACGCGGGCGTCACCACGGACGCCGACGGCAAGCTAGTCGCCAATTCCGGGCGCGTGCTGCTGCTGGAGACCACCGCAGACGATATCCGCTCCGCGCAGGACAAGATCTACAGCGTGCTCGACAAGCTCGACACGACCGGCATGTTCTACCGCCACGATATCGGCGCCAAGGCCCTGAACGCGTGAACAGCTGAACGCGCAATCTGTCAAGCGGACCATGGCGAAGGCCCTCGCACCGGAATGTTCCGGTGCGAGGGCCTTCATCGTAGTCTACGGATTACCTGCTGATCATCCGAGGGTCATGAAACCGAGAGACTTGAGATATCCCTTGCCGGCGGTGATATCGTACTGGATCAGCTTGTAGTCCTCCAACAGCTGCTTGGTCTCGCTGTCGAAATCGGATTCGGCCATCGGGTTACCCTTCGAATCCAAGTAGATATCCTGGCCTTCGGGGATGCGGTCCCAGCCTTGGATCTTGTTGGCCACCGGCGGTTCCATGGCCGCGATCTTCTCATGCAAGAGCGTCAGGAACGCGATATACGGCGACACCTTCGCATCCATGTGTTCCGCGGTCTGCGCGACGAAGAAGTTCGGCGAGGAATACTCGCTGTTGCTCACCTTGGTTCCTTGCGTGCCCGAGGCCTTGTTCGACCAGATAAAATAGTCGGTCTCGTGCAGGACGACCGAATTGTCGGTATCCTTGCTGGCGGTCTTGTAGATACCGGGCAGGTGATCGCCGTAGAAGACCACGGTGACCGGCTTGTCCAGCTTGTTCAGCTTGTCCAAGAACTCCTTGGTCGCCTTGTCAGTCAGGCTCACGCCCTTGGCGTAGGTTTCGATGGATTCGGTTTCCGTCTTGCCGAGTTCGGTATCGGAATCCGTGGAAGTCACCTTGTACTGGTTGTTGGCATACCAGTTTTTATACGGCATATGGTTCTGCATGGTGATGATCTGCACGAACTGGTTGTCATCGGTGCCGGAAATCTCCTCGAGCGCGCTCTTGTAGGTCGATTCGTCGCTCACATACGGCGACTTGCCGAGCTTGCTCTTGTATTTGATGATGTCGGAGCCTTGGAGCGCGTAGAAATGCGAGAATCCGAACTTTTTGTAGTTCGTTGCGCGCGAATACATGGACGGCTCGTACGGATGGAAGGCGATGGAATTCGCTGCCGACCCCCACAGCTGGTTGATGGTTGGCATCCACGTTTCACTCGGCACGAGCTGCTGGTAGGGGCTGGTCAGCGAGGAACTGAAGTTCGCCATGCTCAAGCCGGTGAGTCCCATGTATTCCAGATTCGCCGTGCCGCCGCCATAGCCGCTGGACAGCATGAGGCCGCTGGTCGTGTCTTTCTTGATCGAGCGGATGTTCGGCATGGTGTCCTCGTTGAGTTTGATGCCGGGGACGCGTGAGGGGTCGGAGAAGGATTCCGACAGGATGTACACGACGGTGCTGTCGGTGAGATTGTTGGAACGGCTCGCGTTGATGGTCTTCGCCTCCGCCGCGTACCGTGCCGCGACCTTCTTCATGGTCGCTTCGCTGTAGTTCTTCGGCTCCTCCATGACATCGGGGTTCATTTGCCGCAGGAAGGAGGTCACGACGCCGTTGCGCTGAGCATCATAGACCGAATCCCACATTGAGGGGATGTCACCGAGCCACGAGGAGAAGTTCCGCGCCCACGAGCCCACGGTACCGGCCTGAGCGGTATACATCCCCAGGAACATCACCGGAAGCACAATCAGCAGGATGCGCGTGACCGCCCCGAGAGAGGCTTTTCGCGCCGAGTCGCCGGACCGAATCATGCTGCCGTGACGCCCGTCAATATGATTCAGGAACACGAACAGCGCGATGAACGCGACGATGCCGATGATGACACCGACAATCAGGCCGGTCGATCCGGTTGGAATGAAGCTGACAATATCGCCGGTGTTGGATTGCAGGAAGTTCAGATCGGACGGCAGAATCGCCTCATAGCGTGATTCGACCTTGAAATGGTCTGCCACGGCGATCACCGAGGCGAGTGCGAGCACAATCGGTGACGCCACCCACAGCCGGTTGGTGAGCATGAGCAACACCAGATAGAACAGGCCGACCAATATGAGATTGAGCACGAACACGAAATTCAGCTGGGTGAACATCTTGCCGATAATGCTCCATGCGCCCAGCAACGGGCTCGACAATTGCACGCGCGTGCTACTTTCCGTAACGCCCGTCTGCATAATGAGCACCGCGGCCATATCGACCACGATGAACACTACGGCGTACAGCCAGTTGGCGAAGGGCTTGCGCGGCTTGCCGTTCTTATCCCGCGGGCCGCCATTAAGCAGGTCGTCATGGCTGGTGGTCGCGATTTTGAGTTCTTCGATTGGCGAAGCGTTCGACGTCGCGGCGGTGGTGTCCGCGTCACTGCCCGTCATGCCGGTCGTGCCGTGTTGTGTTGTGCTTGTGGCGAAATCATGGTCATCGCTGGTACGAGTCATGTGGCCTTTCCTTATCCCGCCCCGAATACGCCGTGCGCATCGGGGTGCCGTCCGTATGCAAACGACGGTCCCGTTGGACCAACCTAGGACATTGTCCACGTCATAAGCGACAAAACGCGCGCTCTACCAGCATTCATGCAGGTTTCCATGAGCAGTCCAAGGGGTCGGGGTCGGGTCATCCTCACGAATGATTGAACTTTGTGTCGTGCGTTATTATCGTGGCGGTGTTCCAGCCAAACCAAACCCGGAAAGGAAGCGGTTGCGATGAAATTCCTCACCAATATTCATCTGCTCAACGGCTGGTTTCCCCCTACCCTATTCGCACTGACGGCGTTGAGCGCATTGCTGGCCGTCATTCTGCCCTTCACGCGGCGCAGGGAACCGCGATGGACAATCCCTGTGCTGTTGCGCGAACTGCTCGTCGGCCTGGCGGGATTCGGCGTGGGCGGACTAGTCGTGTGGCTATTGTCTGACGTTTTTCTCGTCTTCGGCGTGAGCTTGGGATGGATGGTGATACTGACCATCGCCGTCGGCATCGGATTGGCGGCGTTCGCCGTGTGCGCGGCTGTGGATTCTCGCGGATTGCGGCGTGCAATCGCCTGCGCGATGGCGGTGCTGTCCCTCATCAGTTGCGCTGTGCGCGTAGACATGGTATACGGCGAGTACACCACGCTCGGTTCGCTATTCGGCTTGGCCGCGTTCAAGGAGGTGTCGTCCTCCCATATCAGTGGCAAAGCGTCGATGAGCGTGAAGGAATGGCAGCGGCTCGCCAAGCACGGCACGTTGCCGTCGATGCCTGAGGCGGGCGAGATCAGGACCGTCGATATTCCAGCAACCGCCTCGCATTTCAAGGCTCGCAACGCCGACGTATATCTGCCGCCCGCCGCGCTGAGCCGCAAACCGCCGGCACTGCCTGTGATGGTGATGCTCGCTGGCCAGCCGGGAAGCCCCGACCGCTTCTTCAATGCAAGCGGCATCGCGACGACGCTCAACGACTACGCGGCGAAGCATCATGGACTGGCGCCGATTGTCGTTTCCCCCGATCAGAACGGCGCCGCAACACAGAACTCCCTGTGCGCGGACACCCCGGTGTACGGCAAGGCCGAAACCTACCTGACCGTGGATGTGACCAAGTGGATCCGCAGGACCTTGCCGGTTTCGACATCCCCGAACGACTGGCTGATCGGTGGGTTCTCGCAGGGCGGAACGTGCAGCACCCAGCTCGGGCCGGCGCATCCGGAACTCTACGGGCATATCTACGCGGCGGACGGCGAGCTCGCCCCGACCTACCACGACCGCGAGGCCACCATCACGCGGTATTTCAACGGTGACGCGAAGCTGTACCAGCGGCATGTGCCGACCGAAATCATCAAACGCAATGCCCCGTCGACACAAACCCTGTTCAGCATCGCCGGCGAATGGGACACGAAATCGCAGCGTAATGCAGCGATTATCGCCAAAGCCGCCAAACAGGCTGGCATGACCGTCCATCTGGCGACCGCGAAAGGATCCGGACACGACTGGCATACGGTGAACACCGGGCTTGCCGCGGTCATCGACCGGTTCTGCGCGCAGAGCGGCATCGGGACGGATCGGCGCGAGCTGAGCTCGTATCCGAATCTTGAGATGCTCACGGTGGACGGCTGAGCGCGGCGATGAATGCAGACGAACACAAACCAACCAAACACAACCAACACATCACACACAACCCAAAACGAGCGACGACTATGACTCAGACACAGCAACCACCACAGAAGACACCGCGGCAGGCATCCAAGCCGGCACCGCATCAAACCGGCTGGAGCGCCCTCAACATCGACATGCGCGGCTGGTGGACGAAACACTGGACGGGCCCGGTGGCGGCCATCGTGCTCGTCGTACTCAATATCTCGGTGTGGATCTGGCAGTTGACCCACCACGTCATCCGGCGCCCCCAAGACATGACCATGCTGCGCATGTTCCACCACACGGCTGAGCCAGGGCAGAGCGGCACGTTCGCCCACTTCCTCAAGCTGCTGTGGTCTCTGGTGCTCGTACGGGGGCCGTTCGCCCTGGTGCTGTACGCGATTGCGGTTCTCGTGATCGTTTCGACGGCGCAAGCAGTGCTCGGCGTCGCCCGCACGCTGGCCACTTCGCTGCTGGGCGCGGTCGCCGGATCGACGCTGGGACTCGGATTATGCGCCATCATCACGAATCTGTTAGACGCCGAATCATGGCACGCCGTGCAACGCCTGCCGTTCTCGCTGTCCCCGCTCACCCTGTTCATCGGTGCGCTGATGGCGGCCAGTGCGTTCGAATCACTGCTGTGGAAGCGGCGCATCCGCCTGATTGGCTACGCCTTCGTGCTCGCAGGACTGCTGTTCAGTGGCAATCCGGGCGATTACTGCACGCTCGCCGCCGCACTGGTCGGGCAGGCCGTGGGAACACTGATGGCCCGCCGTCGCGGTCAGACCGAACAGCCTCTGGAACACGAGCAGTGGTGGCACGGCACGGATTACGAGGCGCGTCGCCTGATCGCCGCCATCCAGCTGATCTTCGCATTCGGACCGATCCTCGCGCTCGTGTCCAGTTCGCATGACGGCCCGCTGTCCACCTTCGGTTTCTTCCTGTCTGGACTTGTCGGCGACGAGGAACTGGCCGACGTATGCGCCGACAACATGCGCGCGAATAGCTGCGTGGCGATGGCAAAGCATTATCATTTCGCGATGACCGGCGTGTGGACCCGGACCATCCTGCTGGTGGTCGCCTTGTCCATCCTCGCGTGGGGCCTGTATCGTGGACGCAAGCTGGCCGCGCGCGTGAGCATCGTGCTCAACGGCCTGACCGTAGCCCTCTCGCTTATCTATTGCGTAGTGTTCCCACTGCTGGACAGCGCCATCATGCCGATCGACGCCGAACTGTGGATCGCCTTGCTGCAGCTGTTGGTCGCCACCGCGCTGCCGTCTGTGGTGCTGGTCGTGGCCATCGCCGTGAATATGGACCATTTTTCGGTACTGACCGCGCGTTCGCGTATCCGCAGGGGCGTCGGGGCCATCGCAGTGACGCTGCTGGCCACCGCCGGCGGGTTCCTCACCTTCGGCATGCTCAACCGCGACGCGTACACCCCGCGCGCCACCTTCGGCATGCTGCTGCGTGATTTGCCGCATCGCTACCTGCCGATGGGACTGATTGGGTCAAGCCGGCTGCACATGCATTCGACCACAGTGGCATCGATGGTTATCAATCAGCTGCCCGGACTGGTGTTCTGGATTGTGGTACTCGTGGTGTTCCTGCTGTGGTTCCGTGACGCCGTGTCGCTGAACGCCGCGGACCGCGCGCGCGCCAGCAAGCTGGTGGAACGCGGCGGTGAATCGATGAGCTTCATGACCACGTGGGAGGACAACCACTACTGGTTCTCCCCCAGCGGCCGGTCGGCAATCGCCTACCGGGTGAGCCATGGCGTGGCCCTGACTGTGACCGGTCCGTTCGGCGACCCTGGTGAATTCGACACATCGCTGCGCGAGTTCATGCGCTTCTGCGAGCGCAACTCGTGGTCGCCGGCCTTCTACGCGGTGCACGACAACTCCCGTGAGACCTTGGAATCATTGGGTTGCTCATCCATCCAAGTGGGTACGGAGATGCTGGTCATCCCCAGCACCTGGCAGACTCGCGGCAAGAAGTGGCAGGATATCCGCACGGCCATCAACAAGGCGCGTCGCAGTGGCTTGACTGACGTACTCACCACGTTCAACGAAGCACCGTGGGAGGTGCGCGAGCAGATCATCGAAATTTCCGAGCAGTGGGCGGAACTCAAGTCGTTGCCTGAGATGAAGTTCACACTCGGCGGCATCGAGGAGCTGCGCGACCCCCGTGTCATGCTGCTGTATGCGATCGACGCCGACGGCGTGGTGCAGGGCGCGACCAGCTGGCTGCCGACCTACCGCGACAGCAAAGTGATCGGTTGGACGCTTGATTTCATGCGGCATCGCACGGACAGCCCGAACGGGATCATGGAGTTCCTCATTGCGCGTATGGCCGAACGCCTGCATGAGCAGTGCGCCGAGGAACCTGACAACGCCCCGCAGTTTATGAGCCTGTCCGCTGCACCGCTCGCTGGTATCGGCGACAATACCGCCGACCCGGAGGATGTCGCGGTCATCGAGCACGCGCTGCAGATCGTGGCCGATACGCTCGAGCCCGCGTACGGATTCAAGTCGTTGTACTTCTTCAAGCGCAAGTTCCAGCCGACGCCTTCGCCGATCTATATCTGCTATCCGGATGCGGCCGCGCTGCCGCGCATCGGACTCGCCGTGCTGTCCGCGTATCTGCCGGGACTCAAGGCTTCGCAGATTCCGGACATGCTCAAGTCGCTGCGGCCCGCACCGCAAGCCAAGGAGCAGGAGCACCAGTGAGATTTGGAATTTCCGCTTCTGCCGACGCTGAGGTCCCCGTCAGCGTCGGCAGAAGATATCGTTCTGTTTCTGCCGACACTGAATGGCTTGTCAGCATCGGTAGAATCTTCTGCCGATGTTGGGGCGCTTGTGAGTGTCGTCACAACCTTCTGCCGACACTCAGTGGCTTGTCAGCGTCGGTAGAAGGTTTGAGATCTGCTTCCACCGAAGCCGGAAGAGCGGTCGACGGACTAACGCCGGCGGTATCTGGCTGTCGTGCGATTGATTAATCACACTCAATGGAGATTCGCGAGGTTTGGCTGTCCCCGCACGACGCTATCTGCATGATGTGCGACTGCCCAATCGCATGCCGCACAGATACGAGGGGATTGGATAGTCCCAGTCACCGCCATCCCGCCGCCGTGCGACTCACCAATCACACCACGGCGAGATACCGCCGACTCCCCCGCAATCGGCACGGCTATCCCGTCGGCATGCGACAGCCCAATCGCACCCACAGCAAGATGGACAACATTGATTTGGCATCACATGATACGAGTGTTGATGCATCCGATTTGCAACGTGCAAGTACGACATCTGTCGAAAGCATTACCGATTTGAATCGGTTCAGATTCCGGATTCCTTGACATGCCGGAAGTTGACATCGACTCTCCAGAGACACGCCGTTCCATGAAATTCCTCTACAAGTACATTTGCATTTACTTTGTGTTCACATGACACTCACATACCGATTTCTCAGGTTTCCCTCAGCGTGTTATCCTGTGAATGTAGCTACACCGATGCACATACAGTCACAGGGGTTCAGTGACTGTCATGGTGATTCCCACTTCCGCGGCATCATCCCCTCGAACAACTTCGGAGGTATTCATCATGAAAGCAACAATTATCAAGACAATCTCAACATCAGCCACTCTTGCTATTGCTTCGGCAGCACTTGTTGCCATGCCGGCAACGGCGCAAGCAGGAACGTTGAAGCTCTGGGCGAATGACCATTACACCGGCAGTTCGGTTACCTTCAATCATTGCAACGTTGATTTTTCAGACAACATCTATGATTCCGGAACACAAAACATCGAATCCTGGGTGACAATCTGGAACAACACCGTATTCCGCGGCGACGAACGAATCGCAACCCTGTACAAGGGCAGGCCAGTTCCTATCTTCGACAAGACCGATGCCGCAGACCACGCAACTTGCTTTGGCTGATACGGATTCCGACAATTACGCATCATGAAGTGCAGCGCTCAAGCTGCTCGAGCGCTGCACTTCAACGTATGATACAAGGAGACATGATGAGAAGGGTTGTACGTAGCGTTGTGGCAGTAGCCGCAGTATTGGCAATGATGAGCTGCGCCGGGTGCGGATCGAAGAAAGAATCCCAGGACGCCGATGTCCCTGAGAATGTCTCCGAAGCGACAGTGAGTGTCGTGATCCCCCACCCCGAGCCCTACACCGCATCAGACATTCTTTCCGTGCAATGCATGCGCGAACGGGGGTTCAACATGCCCACAAATCTGTCGTATACCAGCAGTGCAGCAACGACATCCTATGCCGACGTCGGCGGAGTGTTCACCTCACTCGACCAGGCGACAGCGACCGGGTACCCGCAGGTAACAGTCAAAACCAACAGTACGAACACTATCAACGGATACCAGGCCTCGCTCTCGAAATCAGAGCAGGAGCGATTCGAACAGGAATACAACGGTTCAATAGACGACACCGATGCCCAGAAGGAAATCAGCACCGCATGCTCCGTCCAGGCTTTGCGGTGGGTCTACGGATCGTGGAAAAACTACGCAAACCTCGCCGATATCGGCAATGAGTGGAGTTCCAAACGCAGCGAGTCAACACTGCAACAGAAGGAAGTCCAAGACGCTATCGACACATACACCCAGTGCATGGCCAAAGCGGGATACAAGGTCGACGGGCTACGCGCCTATAAAATCGCTGGAAAAGAATTCGGAAGATACCGGTCTATTGGCAGCAAACCCAATGCGAAGGAACAAGCGCTTGCGACACAGGACTTCCGATGCCAGGATGAAGCCGGAATCATCCCTGCAGTACGCAAGGCCATGAATCATGTCTCCGGCCGCTGGATGGTGGAAAACGAAGCGCGCATCCTTGAGCTCAACGATGTCCTGCAGGAAACGATGGAACGCGCCAACAGCGTCATCAACGGCGACAAAGACTATGCGACCGTGAAAGCGGAAACCAATGGCACATTCCGCGTGACCGGCAAATAGCCGACCAACAATACCGGAAACACCACAAGCAATCAGACAATCCGAACGGCACCACAGCCCAGACCACGCGAGCGCGACCATCATGACCACATCGAGTGACATACCACAAGACCAGATCGCAACCACCACTCACAAGCGCAAGAACAAAGCACTACCGGGATTTGCCACGATACTCCTGGCGGTGCTGCTCGTCGCGGCGCTGATTGCCGGAACGTCAGTACTCACGCTCGGCGTGTACACCATGCGTCAACAGCAGCAGACATCGCCGGAAATCGTCGCAACGACAACGATTTCCGGCGCGCCCGTAACCAATACGGTATCCGCTACACTCACCGCGGTCGCATCTCACACGCAGACGGTGACGGCGCAAGGAACCGTCACTCGCGACGGAGTCAAAGCCGATGGACAGGACCTGCCAGAAGGCACCGTGCTCGCCGTAATCGACGAGCACCCAATCGTCGCACTGCAAGGCAATGTCCCGGCATGGCGGAGCATCGCCCCAGGTTCTTCCGGCGCCGATGTCTCGCAATTGCAGGATGCGCTGCGCAGGCTGGGATACTCCATCTGGGATACGGCGGGAACATACGGGCAAAGCACCGCAGCCGCTTGGTATCATTTTCTTTCCGCCCATGGGTACCAGCCGACGGACGCCGAAGGCAACACCGTAGCGGGCGACGCCATCGCCAATACCGGTGTACCGAAGAACACCGTGGTCTTTGCACCGCTGTTTCCGCTTCGCGCGGCGAACCAATGCGGGAGCGCCGGGCAAACCGCCACCGGCACCATCTGCACAATCACTTCAAGCGAACGAACGTGGCAGCTTTCCATCGCCGCAGGCATACTGGAATCACCAAAAGACCCGATCGGCAAGCATGCCTTCAATCAGGATTCCTCGATTACGGGAACCGTCGGCGAGCAGATTGGCGATACCGCCAACATGAATGCCACTTCGACCACCGGTGACGGAACCGCAAGCGATGACGCGAATCAAAGCGGCGACACCAGTCAACAAAGCCCCACGCAAGACGATGCAGGCGACCAGGCATCGCAGACGCTGACGTACGGCTTCACCCTCGATGACGGCAAGAGCATTCCCGTAACAGCGACCAGCGCCGATATAACGGTCACCATCGCCACCAGCGCCAAGGATACGCTCAGCGTCGATGCCGTCGCCATCCGGGGAAGCGGCAAGAAGCTGTGGTTGGAAGCGAAAAACGGCACACACATCTCCATCACCACAGATTACTGCTACGCGGGCAGATGCTCGTTCACATCGAACGCGTCGAAAGCCAAAGCCGGGACGGTCGTAACGCTGCCGAAGCAGGATGGCGCAGCATGAACGCAGACAACGGCATCATGAATATCGGCGCAGACACCGGTGCAGGAGACAATATTGGCAGCGACACGAGCACGCCCCGGCAAGCCGCACCACTCATCGCCATGACCGGCATCAACCAATGGTTCCCACCCAACACCCAGGCGTTGGACAATGTCACGTTGAGCATCAGCGCAGGCCAATCCGTGGCGATCACCGGGCCGTCAGGCTCGGGAAAGTCGACATTGCTCGCCATCATGGGACTTCTCGCGACCCCGGAATCGGGATCCTACCTTTTCGACGGCGTTGAAACGACCACGGCAAGCAAGCGGCAGCTGGCCGCATTGCGGCGAAACAGCATCGGCTACGTCTTCCAGTCCTTCCACCTGATCGAATACCTGACGGTTCGGGAGAATATCCTCAATGCGTTGGCAATCAAGTCGGTTCGCGGCAGACAGGCCGCAAGCCGGGCACGGGAATTGCTTGACCAGGTCGGGCTCGGCCATAGGATCGACGATTACCCCACCACGCTGTCGGGCGGCGAATGTCAGCGCGCCGCCATCGCCAGGGCAATCGCTGTGCATCCCAAGCTGTTGCTGTGCGACGAGCCGACCGGCAATCTTGATTCGAAGAACTCAGCGGGGATCGTCACACTGCTGACACAACTGCTGACACCGCAATCAGCGCTTGTCATCGTCACCCATGATCCGCATATCGCGCAACAATGCCACCGGCAGATCACCATCATCGACGGACATGCCAAGGAAGGCGGATATTACGACAATGACGGCAGGAACGACAACGTTGTCGCCGACGCCGATATCAACCCCGATACCGATGACATTGCCAGCTTCGATTCCGACTTCCACGCCCGAGACAAGGAGAAGCCATGACACCGACAAACGTCATCACCCGTGCGCTCCTCGCCCTGGGCAGGCGTCGCGAACGCTCCATTGCCACCATTCTGGCGATTGTCGTCTGTTCCGCCACCCTCGTCGCATTGCTCGGCATTTCGGAAAGCTCCGCAGCGCAAACCGCGCGACGCTTCGAAAAGCTCCAAGGATCCAGCATCACCGCAACCATCAACAGCGCCAATGCTTGGGAATACAGCGAACAGGACATGCTCCACCGGCTCAAGCCAGCAACGGCGATCACCAGCGCGGGCACACTCATCAACGATGCCGCAAGCCAGCTGACCGTAAAATCACCGCAATGGCATACCACCGTCACCACTTCGGCCGTGATAGGCACGCCGCAAGGTGTGGAAGCAATCGGCGGGAAAAGTATCGCCGGACGTTTGCCTACGGATATCGACGCCGATGTCTTCACCGCCGCGCTCGGCAAAAGGGTCGCCAAAGAGCTGGGTATCAGCATGGAACAACGCACACCGACCATCACCATCAACGGCGTATCCGTAGGCGTGACTGGCATCGTCGCCGACAAGTCGAACGGGGCGAGCCTGTCCGCATCCATATTCCTGTCGCCACGCACGGCAAAACAGCTGGGACTACGCCCACAGAACCGGACCATCATCTGCAACGCCGCTTCCGCGGATATCACCGCGGTCGCTGCAGTGCTCCCCCGGATGCTCAACCCGTCCAATCCGCAAAGCGTAACGGTCAAAGCCCCCGGCAACCCTGCCACTTTGCGGGCTAGCTTACTAGCCGACGCGCACAACACCAGCACCATCATCGCCGCGGTACTGGCGGTGGTTACCGCGTTCGGCATCGTCAACACCATGCAAATGGCAGTCACCGAAAGACGACGGGAAATCGGCATCAATCTGGCGCTCGGTATGCCGGCGTGGAAAGAATCGATGCAGTTCCTGTGTGAGGCAATCATCCTTGGCGGAATCGGCGCGTCCGGCGGCATGCTGATCGGAGCGGTGATTGCAGCAGTGACAGCCGCCGCGCGGTCGTGGGTGTTTCTGCTGCCTTCAACCGTTCTGCTTGTCGCCCCGCTCGGCATAGTGACCGGGGCGATCGCCGGGATCATTCCCGCGTGGAGGGCAGCGAGAATCGACCCGGCGATGCTGCTGCGGTCGTCGTGAACGGGTGCGAAGGGCGTGGCCTCGTGAACGAAGCCGGGAAATCGCCTGTTTTGGGTGTCTGATGCCGGCTCAGGCCTTCCCGGCTGTTGCGAACGATGCGACCAGCGCGGTCATCCAATCGGTCAGCGTGCTGTATTGCTTGGGCATCTGCTCGGTGAGCTTGACCTGGTGCACTCCGCCGTGCTGTGCAGATGCGATCAGTTGCTTGGTGGTGGCGTTGGATTCCTGCGTGTTGACCACCAGCAACGCCACCGAACCTGCCTGGAGCTGCTTGCTGAATGTGGCGACATCGCCGGAGGCGGGTTCGCTTTCATTGGCGACCGCCTGCGCGTATCCGGCCGGCGTGGCATCTGTCAATCCCAGGTCGTCCGCCAGATAGGCGGCCACGGACTCGGTGACTGCATACTTCTTGCCGTCGAGCCGCCGCTTCGCCTCGGCGATGGCCGATTCCAAGGTCTTCTCCTTGTTTTGCCACGCGTCAAGCCGCTTGCCGTACTCCTTGGCGTGGGCGGCGTCACGCTGCTCGTATGCCTCGGCGATTGCTTTGGCCGTCGCGGTACGTACCGCCGCGGAGAACCATACGTGTGGATTGTCGCCGTCGTGTTTGCCGCCGCTTTCGGCCGCGTTCACGACCTGCGCTTTCGTGGATGCTGCGGCTTTGGTTGCCCAGCTGTCGTATCCGGCGCCGTTGACGATGATGACGTCTGCCTTGGAGAAAGCGGCGATGTCGGCGCTGGTCGGCTCGTAATCGTGCGCTTCGACCGCGGTGCTGTTGATGATATTGGTGACGTTGACGCGCGAACCGCCGATCTGACTGGCGACTGAACCCCACTGGTTGATGCTGGCGACCACGTGAAGCGAACCTGACGTATTGGACGCGGTCGTGTTCGCTGACCCACACGCCCCCATCGCGGCAATCAATCCCGCCGCTGCGATACATACCGTCGCCCGTGCAATACGTCGATACTTCCTGATTCCCGTCATATCTGCTCCTGATGCTCTCTTGGTGATGCGATGCGACGGATTGCCGCATCATCTGACGACACCAGATTATCGTTAATGATAATTATTATCAATTACAGCGTGTCGAAACCCTGTCTGCCTACGCTGACAACCCCCGCAGCGTAGGCACAACCTTCCACCGACACTGACACGGCGGTGAGCGTCGGCAGAAACAGAACCACAACCCTCTACCGACACTCACTCGGCGCTCAGCGTCGGCAGAAACAGAATCGCGACCCTCTACCGACACTGACAGGCACCTCAACGTCGGCAGAAACAGACCGCCGACACTGACAACATGCTCAGCGTCGGCGGAAAATGGAGGACGGGGCCTACCGGCGTTCGGCGGCGGAGTCGCTGACCGACTGCGTGGCACGCTTATGCTGGCAGTCAGAGCACAGACCGAAAATCTCCAAGGTATGCGAATTGATTTTGAAACCGTGGGAACGGGCGATCTGGCGCATCCACTCCATATCCGGCGGCTCGATTTCGATGGTTTTCCCGCAGCCGCTGCAAATCAAATGATGATGATGCGAATCGTCGTCGCAGATACGGAACATCTGCTGCCCATCCAGTCGCACGGTGTCCACCACCCCGGATTCGGCAAGCGAATTGAGCTGCCGATACACCGTGGCAAGCCCGACGGACGCCCCGGAATCAGTGAGCCTGCGATGCAGTTCCTGCGCCGAAACGAAGCCCTCGCACCCTCGCAACTGTTGCAACAGCGCATCCTTCTGCCGCGTATGCCGCGCAACACCATGCTCACTCATATCCACGCCCTCTCATAACCGGACATCACAACCATCACGAACGGACTGCACCGCGATAGTACAACCAACTCGCACCCGCGGCAAGCCCGGTACACCGACGGCCGGCATACCGTCTCCAGTATGCCGGCCGTCAAACAAGACCGCCCGAAGCAGCACAAACCGCAACAATCACAGCGCAATCAGCGCAAATCGTCCCAGCAGCCCGTCGCTTCAAGCGCCGCAACCGCAGCCTGGGTATCATCGCACAGCACGGTGATATGCCCCATCTTGCGGTCATGCCTCACTTCGGCCTTCCCATAATCATGCAGATGCCATTCGGGATGCTCCGGGATAAGCGCGCGCGTCGGCGCCACATGCTGGCCGAGCACGTTGACCATGACAGCCGGGCTGAGCAGCTTCGGCTGAGGCAACGGCCAGCCCGCGATCCCGCGAATATGCTCGTTGAATTGGCTCTCCGAGCACGCCTCGATGGTGTAATGCCCGGAATTATGCGGACGCGGTGCCAGCTCGTTGACGATCACACGATCGTCTTTCGTTACGAACAACTCAATCGCCAGGATGCCGGAGAGCTCAAAGCCCTTCGCCAGCCTGATGGCAAGCTCATGCGCCTGACGCTCGACCTGCGGCGACACAGCGGCGGGGGCGATCGTCATATGCAGGATGTTATTGCGATGTTCATTGCGCACCATCGGGAACGTCACGAAATCACGCCCATTGCCGGCGACAAGAATCGAAGCCTCGAACGCGAAATCGACGAAGCCTTCCAAAATGGATGGCGGGAACATGCCTTCGCGCCGCGCCCGCTCACGGACTGCGGCGAAATCATCCGGACCGTGCAGTACGGTCTGCCCGTGGCCGTCATAGCCGCCGGTACGGGTTTTGAGCACCGACGGGTAGCCGATTTCTCCGATCGCGGCTTCAAGCTGGTCGATGCCGTCGACCTGACGCCACGGGGCCGTCTCCGTACCATGCTCGTTGATGAAGGTCTTCTCATGGACACGGTCCTGCGTCACGCGAAGCAGATCCGTACCCTGCGGGATGGCGACTAGGTGACGCACATCATCCAGCGCATCCGCATCAACGTTCTCAAACTCATAGGTGAGCACGTCACTGCGTTCTGCGAGCTCGCGAATCGCCGCGACATCGTCATACTCGGCAGTCACCTGGAAGTCCGCCACCTGGGCTGTGGGGCAGTCAGGGGTCGGGTCAAGCACGCCGATGCGGAAACCCATCTGGCGCGCGGACAAGGCCATCATGCGGCCAAGCTGACCACCACCGACGATGCCGATCGTCGAACCCGGCTCGAGATAAGCGATACGCCCGTTGGTTTCCTCAGACAAGCTCGGCATTGGACTGTGCCACCTTCTCCTTGAGGCTTTCGCGATACGCCTTGAGTTCGTCGGCAAGCCGCCCGTCGGTGATGCTCAGGATGCTCACCGCAAGCAGACCGGCGTTCGTGGCGCCGGAATTGCCGACCGCCGTCGTCGCGACCGGAATGCCGCCGGGCATCTGCACGATGGACAGCAGGGAATCCCACCCGGACAGCGCATGCGAACGCACCGGCACACCGATGACCGGCAACGTGGTCTGCGCGGCGACCATACCAGGCAGATGGGCTGCCCCGCCGGCGCCGGCGATGATAACCTTGATACCCTTGTCACGCGCGGAATGCGCGAAATCAGCCATGAGTTCAGGCGTACGGTGGGCGGAAATCACCTGCTTCATGTACGGCACCTTGAACTGGTCAAGCATTTCACAGGCGTGCTTCATGGTCTCCCAATCGCTCGCCGAACCCATAATCACAGCAACTTGCGGCGTTTCTTCAGCCATTCCTACCTCCAGATCGGACAGAGTGGACGCATGGAACCACTCTACGCAACGGCTTCGAAAAACAGCTGTGCACAACATGAATATATGGCAGAGATATGCGGAACGGATGCGCAGTACGGATATGCCGCGAAATCATCGCGCACGCGATTTACGAAGAAACTGGGGGTATTTTCCCCGCACTCAATCATCACGCCGCGCGTAGTCTACAATTTCAAATTTGGGACAAACGGAAGGAGCAAGCGTATGGTTGGCGGTTTTCTGGAGCATATTTCGAGCCCCGCCGACGTGAAAGCGCTTGATTCCAAGAATCTGCCGGCCCTGTGCCAGGAAATCCGCACGACGCTGGTGCGGTACGGCAAACTGCACGGCGGGCATATCGGTTCGAACCTCGGCATGGTCGAGGCGACCGTGGCTTTGCACCGCGTGTTCGATTCGCCGCTTGACAAAATCGTCTTCGACGTCTCCCACCAAAGCTACGTGCACAAGATGCTCACCGGGCGTGCGCCGGCCTATATGGACGAACGGCTGTTCGGCACGGTGACCGGGTTCACGAACCCCGAGGAAAGCGAGCATGACATGTTCGTGCTCGGTCACACCGGAACTTCGATTTCGCTGGCGTGCGGGCTCGCGAAAACCCGCGACCTCATGGGCGGGCTTGACGGCACAAGCGGCACGCGCAATGTGATCGCCGTCATCGGAGACGGGTCGCTGAGCAGCGCCATCGCGTTCGAGGGGCTCAACAACGCGGCCGAGCAGGGCACGAATATGATCATCGTCGTCAACGACAACGAGATGTCCATTGCCGAGGATTTCGGCGGCATGTACGGGCAGCTCGCCCGGCTGCGCGCATCTGGCGGCACCTCGCAGCCCAATATTTTCAACGCGTTCGGCCTTGATTACCGGTATGTCGAGGACGGCAACGATGTGGCCGCGCTCGTAGAGGCGTTCAGCCAGGTCAAGGATATCGACCACCCGATCGTCATCCACATCCATACCGCCAAAGGGCTGGGGCTTGACGCCGAGGACGCTGCCGCCGGCGTCAAGGAAGGCCGCTGTGAGGCCAACCACTGGCAGGACCCGCTCGCAGCCCAAGGCAATCCTCTTGGCGCGCGCAAGCACTACGGGCAGTTGGCGATGGCACGGCTGGAACCGCGGTTCGCCAACGAGCCGGGACTTGTGGTCATCTCCCCCGCCACCCCGGGGTCGAACGGCATCACGCGTGAGTTCCGTGAGCGGGCGGGCGTCCATTACGTGGATACCGGCATCACCGAGGAGCATGCGGTCGCGTTCGCCTCGGGTATCGCGAAAGCCGGCGGCACACCGGTGCTCGCAACCAGCGCGACCTTCTTCCAGCGTACCTTCGACCAGTTGCAGCAGGAACTGTCGCTCAACGGGACGCCGGTGACGCTCCTCGTGTTCGGGGCGGGCATTTCCGGCGCCGATAACACGCATTCCGGAGCCTTCGATATCCCAATGTTCGCGAATATCCCCAATCTGACATATCTGACGCCGACGAGCGGGGACGCGTTCCTTGCTATGCTCGACTGGTCGACGACATCGCGCGACCATGGCGCGGTCGCAATCCGCGTGCCGGGCGAGCCGATTCTTGCGGCTGAACGCGCGGCGGCTAATGACGGTGCGTATCCGCGGTATTGCGGCGATGCGGCCGAAACGCACGCGAAGGGCGATGCCGGGAACGCCGACACGCCGTTCGCCCGGTATCGGGTGACCCGGCAGGGCGCGGATGTCGCGATTCTCGGTTTGGGCAACATGTATCCGCTCGCCGAACGTATCGCAGCGGATTTGGCAGAATCTCGCGATGGCGGGGTGGCGGCAATCGACGCGACCGTCATCGACCCGCAGCAGTGCACCAGCCTTGACACCGCGTGCCTTGAGGCGTTGCGCAAGCGTCATTCTCTGGTCGTCACACTTGAGGATGCACAGCTGTCCGGCGGCTGGGGCGAGCAGGTGACCGCGTATTACGCGAATCAGGATGGCCTGCAGCCGGCGGACGGCGACAAGCACATGCGGGTGCTGAACTTCGGGGCCGCTAAGGAATTCACCGACCGCGTGCCCGCGCAGGACCTGTACAAGCGGTACGGCCTGACCGCACCGCAGGTCGAGCAAGCCATCCGCTCCGCGTTGCGGTAGCATCTTTGCAAGTAGCGTCTTTCGGATTGCCATGACAACCCAGATCGTGCCGGTCTACTGATTCGATTTGATGGCGTCGAGAGCGGGCACGCGCACCGCCTTGTTCGCCGGTCCGAACCCGGAAATCAGGCTAATCAGCGTGGCGAAGGCGATGGCAAACACGTACAGCCACCATGGGATCACCGAGATCCGCGCCGCCTCATCGCCGGTCCCGTTGCCCAGGATCGCCCATTGCAGGTGTTCCGCGCTAACGCCCCCATAACGGATGAGATTGATCGCCAGCGAAATCAACGCACTCACCAAGCAGCCGATAACGCCGCCGATGACGCCGATTGCGCCGGCTTCCACGAGGAATATCGCGCGGATGTCATGGACCGTGCAGCCGAGCGCTTTCATAATACCGATTTCCCGCACCCGTTCGGTGACTGACATGACCATGGTGTTGGCGATGCCGATGGCGGCGACCAGCAGCGCGACCGCACCGATACCGCCGAGAATCAGCTGAATCGAGCGGGTTTGCTCTTTAAGTGAGTCCAGCATGTCCCGGCTCGAGGAGGTCGTGAATCCCATCGTCCTGATTTGGGATTCGACATCGGCGACATGGTCGATGTCCTGCACGCGCACGAGCGCCGAATCATAGGCCAGCGTGCCCGCCGCCGCATCCGGATGGATTTTCGCGACAAGGTCCTTCAACGTGGCTATGTCCATAAGCAGACCGGACGATGTGGCTTGTCCCTTGCCGTTGTCTTCCTTGAGCAGTCCGGAAACCTGGATTTGTGTTCCGGAACCTGAGCCCTCCGCCGTCTGTCCGTTCGAGGCGGTAGGGGTAGACGATGATGCCACATTCCCGGAATCATCGGTCTGCGCGGCGCCGACAGTGATCTTGGTCGTCAGGATGTTGAAGAACGGGTCCTGTGCGTCCGACTTGTCTTCGCAGCCTTCGGCACGCTGCTCGGGGGTGCAAGAATCCGCAAGATAGGACGGGCGCATGCGGAAATTGTCGCTTTCCGGGCGCAGACTGTCGATGAAATCGTATGCCGTGTACTGCCCGGCGAGTACATCGCCCTGACGATTCGGTTTACGCCCGGAATCCAACTGGTAATCCATGGCGTCGAACTGGGTCATATCAATGGCCTCGATTACACCGTTCTGATCGATATACCGATTCGCGGGACCGGCGGTAAGAATCGCATCTAAGTAGGTGACGTGTCCGGTCGCCCCGGCGACGTACTGCAGCGAGCGGAAATCCTTGACCGCCTTGTCGTCGATGCGCGCGGTCGCCGTGCCCGAACCGTCAGCCATACCCATGCCGCCAGTATTGTTCGCGCCGGTGACGGTGATGATGGTCAGATCGCCCATCGAGGCGAGCATCTGCTTGTTCTGCTCGTCAATGCCGCTGCCGAGCGAAACCATGGTGACGATGGAGCAGCAGCCCACCACCACGCCGAGCACGGTAAGTATGGTGCGTGATTTGCGGCGGAACAGGTTCTGCCGGCACAGGTGCACGAGGTCGGAGAATCTCATGAGCGTTCCCCCGGCTGCGGGGCGATCACCTCGGTGGGAGCCTGTCGGTCGGCATCATCCGCGGCGGGCTGTTCGGCGGTGTGCCCCTGCGCTTCCGGCTTGTCGCTGCCGTCCTGGTCATCCTGCCAGGCGTCCCACTGCTCGTCCATCGCCGAACGCTTCTTCTTGCGGTGACGCTTCACCAGCACCACAATCACGACAATCACCACAATCGCAACGGCAGCGACCGTGGGCAGCAGCCAGACAGGCGTGCCCGGCTGTTCGTCCTGCATGTCCGCCGCAGTGTCGTCCATGGCGGGAGCGGGTTCGGCGACCGTGAGTTTGACCGGGAATTCCTTGGTTTTCTGCTGACCGTCGGAATCCTCATACGTAACAGTGATTTTCACGTCCAAATCCCCGCTGTCCGTGGGCGTGAACGCGTAGGCGATGGTTCCACTGCCGCCGGAGGCGACGTTGCCAAGATACTGTGTCTTTGACACGGTATCGAAGCCCTTGCCGTCCATGGTGGCTTCGACGTTCGAGATATCGCCTTTGCCTTTGTTCACGTAGGCGAGGGTGATGGTGCTTTCCTGGCCGTTCTGTGCGTCATCGGGAATGACGGGGTCGTTGATTTGGAAGCGGTCGGGCTGGCTGACCGGCACGGAAATCTTCTCGTCCACGCTGTTGGAGCTGCGCTGGCCGGCATCCACGTATTCGTAACGGAAACTGACGACCACTGCCTGTGCACCGCTTTTCGCGTCAATCAGGGCCTGCATCGGCACGGTCTGGCTTTGCGTGGCGCCCGCGGCCAGCTGGGGCACGTAGAAGGTGTTCGTGCCGCCGGCGATGGTCAGCCCGTCACCGCCGTCCACGCCGATGACCATATTCTGGACAGCCACCGACCCCTTGTTCTGGAAGGAGAATCCGAGGTCGAACTTGCCGCCAGCCGGAACAGAACCGTCGCCGTAGGTGAAATTCGTGATGATGACATTCGGCACCGGGCCGGCGATGGGGGCTGCGCTCTGCCCGGAATCACCGGCGGACTGGTCGGTGTCGTCAACGGGTGTGGCGCGCCGGGTGCCGGCGTCCCCGGCGACGATGGTATCGGTTGCCGCCGCGGCGGGTTGGCCGGACGCCATCGCGCAGACGGGTGCAGACACGCAGACCACAATCAGGGCGGCGAGCGCGATGAGCATGATAATCGGCTTGACGGCGATAGTTCGGGGACGGTTCATGGCGATCTTTCTCTCTGGTTTTCGAAAAGCTTGCTGTTGGGGTTTGTTGCGGTGCAATTGACGTGGGAACGCCCGGTTGCGCAAGTTATCAGGCTATCTGTCCTGCTCGGTGTCATGGACGATACGCCCGTCCAACAAGGTGACGATGCGATCCGCATAGGCGGCCATATGGTCGTCATGCGTGACCAGCACGATGGTCTGGCCGTTCTCGCGGGCGAAATCGCGAATCATATCCATGATGTCGACTTTCGTCTTCGAATCAAGATTGCCAGTCGGCTCGTCGGCAAACACGACTTGCGGGCGGGTGACGAACGCGCGGGCGATACCAACACGCTGCTGCTGGCCGCCGGACATCTGCGAGGGGTAATGGTTCAGACGTTTGCCGAGCCCGACGCGTCTGAGCATCGCCCGCGCCCGGGCTTCGCGCTCCTCGCGTGGCACCCCGCGGAACATGAGCGGCATCGCGACGTTTTCGACGGCGTTGAGCCCGGGGAGCAGATTGTAGGACTGGAAAACGAAACCGATGTGCTTCTGCCTGAATTCGGCGAGTTCGCGCTCGTCGAGCCGCGAGACGACGATGCCGCCGATCCGCACGCCTCCGCGCGTCGGGCGTTCCATACCGGCAAGCTGGTTGAGCAGCGTGGATTTGCCTGAACCGGATTCACCGTAGATGCAGCAGATCTGGCCGCGCGCGATATCGAGGTTGATCCGGTCGAGGGCGATGACGCGCTCGGTGCCCATGACGTATTCCTTGCGCAGGTTGCGTACTTCGATCATCGGGCGTTCTGAGGCGGGATGCGTGCCGTTGTGCCGCTTGGGCTGAAGAGCCGGGGGCGCTAGCGCGACTGATGTATCCGGCACTGCCGGTGCAGCCGATGCAGTCGGCGCATCCGAAGCATCCGTTTTGGCCGTAGGTGGCGACGCTAGCCAAGCCATAGGCGTCCCTTCTCATCTCTCGGCACCTCAACACAGCGGTACCGCATTCATGAATTCGAGTATTCATCAGAGTATATGCCGAAAAATCGCCATACGCCACCTTTGACATGCCGGTGATACGCCGCACGATGTCAGTGAACACGCACCCCCTATATTATTCGTCAGGCGAGGAGGGTTGTTGCAGTCGCACAGTGGTCGGCAGGCGCACGTCCCTATGGCTGCTATAATGGCACACGTTGTCTTACGGCCCCGTAGCTCAGTTGGATAGAGCAGGAAACTTCTAATTTCAAGGTCGTCGGTTCGAATCCGACCGGGGTCACTTTTCTTGTGAGCCGACTGAAAGTCCAAAATAGCCCGGCGATTCCGGGTTCCTGTAACCGAAGCAGACCAGGAAGAGCGTTATAGCAGTCTATCCGCGTCATGTTGGATGAGATACGCCCGCAGTCCCATTGCCCTGCAGCCGGCGAAATACAGGAACCCCGAGATAGCGCGGTAACTCGCACACCCCGCAGAGACGACATACCGGAAAGCACTAGATGCGCCCGCATCTTCGCCAAGCCGCACGAAATACGCGCACAAATCTGCGAGCCCGCGGACGGCATCATCCGGGAACCACAAGATGGCCGGCCAACTCGCACACCCGCAACAACCCCAAACCAGCCGACGCGAGATTCACCCGCTCCCATGCCAAGCCGCACGGATCAGCGAATCAGTCGATAATCCACGACAGGCCGACCAGCACCACGAGAAACAGCACGTTGACCGCGCTGTATACGGCAAGGTAGCGGCCTTTTCTGTCCGGGTAGCGCCGGGTCACGTTCTTGTACGAGACCAAGGACGCCATCGAGGCGATCAGCGTGCCCATGCCGCCCAGATTCGTGCCGATAATCAGATGCGTCCAATCATCGCAGAAGCCCGACAGCAGAATCGTCGTCGGCACATTGCTCATGATCTGGCTGGAAACGACCGCCACTTCAAGCGGATGGCCGCCCACCAAGGACGCCGCCAGCGAGTAGAACGCTGGCACGCGCTTCATATTGCCGATGAAAATGAAGAACATGATGAAGGTCAGCGGCAACCCCCAATCGACCTTCCGGAACGCCTTGCGATCGGCGAACAGGAACACGCCGAAGACCACGACGCACATCACCCAGATCGACACCAGGTCGCTGACCACCAGCAGGCACAGCAGGAACAACACCGCATACACCCACACGCGCCAGCCGCCATGGCCGGCACCATAGCCGGTCAAGCGGATTTCGTCAGGCTGCGGCTGGTCGGGCTGCGGAGCAAGCACCCCGCGTTCGATATCTTCCCCGTCAAGATCGGCGAACTGGCTTACTTTCTTGCCGCCGAAGGCCACCGAAATCACCACAATCAGCAATACCGCAGCGACAAACGAATACGGGGCCATGATGCCGAGGAACTTTCCGGTCGGTATGCCGGACAACGCTTTGAGATACAGATTATGCGCATTGCCCACCGGGGTGAGCATGCTGCCGACATTCGCCCCCACGGTCATCAGTGTCGCCACCAGCACGGCCGACACCTCCATACCCGCCATCGTGAGCACAGAAATCGCGAACGGGATGAAGGTGACCAGTGCGACATCATTGGTGATCAGCATCGAGGAAAAATACGTGAGCGACACCAGTACCAGCACCACACCGCGCTGGGTGCGCACCATGCGCAGCAGACGCGAGCCGACCATGCGGAACACGCCGATGCGCTGGAATCCGCACACCACCAGCATCAGACACACCAGCTGGGCGATCGTCTTGGTATGCACATAGCTGCGATACTCGCCATCCGGAGGCACCACGAAACAGGATATGATTGCAAGGACCATAGCGACGATGAGAATCGTCTCACTCTTGACTACTTCAAGCAACCAACGTCGCATCCAGTCCTCCGTGAATTTGAGTTGAACCCTAGGTGAATTCAACATGCCGCACCCGCGACATGCCCAATCTTAGCGGGGAAATACGGCAGGCTGAAGCCAAAGACGGCGTGTTCGCGCGGATTGCTCCGACCATCGTCGAAAATGTCGGCGGCAAATACGCCAGTATTGCCGAAATGCCGCCAATCGCGCGCCCGAACGAAGCCGACCGGTCGGTAGAGAACGACGCGGAGGACGGCACGCGTCACGCGCGTGTCACAACGATTCTCACAGACACCGGACAGCGCCCGCCGGACAGCCACCGCCGGACCGGAACATCACGCGTCACGCGCGTGTCACAACGTCACCGTCACCATCGTGACCGAATACGCTGGCAGCCCCAACGCGAACCTCACCGGCGGCCCGGCCATCGCGAATGTGTCCTCACGACGTTCCACCGCCCGATGCGACACGCCCTCGGCCCCGAGCACATTGCGTGCCTCGGGCGCGGCACACAGACGCACCACGCGCAATCGGCACGAATCGCGGCGGGACCGCGCGCCCAGTGACCGCAAGCCAAAGGAGATATCAAGCGTGACATCGATACGGTCGCCGCCGGTATTGACCAGCTTGATGAATCTGGTCGACTCATCGCCGGTGGCGCTTGCGAACAGCCGACCCGCAGCCGCCTTGCCGGCACGGGTATGCCCGGCATCGCCCAATTCGCACTCGTAGGCCATCGGACCGATATGCGTGGCGAACAGCCGCTCGACCTCGGCGTTGAGCGTCGGCATGACCGTGCGCGCGTCGAATTCGATGAGGTTCTGCATCCACCCCTTGCCCGGCACGCGCGCGAGAAGCGGTGCATACGATGTCATGCGCACCACGTCGCTGTTGCGCTCGCACCCCGTGAGGAACGCCGCCTCGCCGAGCGCGGAAGCCCATGTGTTGGCATGCGCGTTGTCCTGTTTGTGCCCGGCCAGATACCCGTTCGCCGAATACTCACCGACCATGACGCCGGCGGAATCACGCGGATAGCCGTCATAGCGGCGGGCCTGCGAGGCGAACCATTCAGGCGTGTGGTACGAATGCTCGTCCACGATGATTCTGCTGCCGGCAAGCGGCGGATCGCACGCCAACAGCATCTCGCCCCGCCCTGCCGCGATATCACGCGCATGATTCCACGCCCGGCGCATGGACAGACGGTACGGGAAGAGCCCGGCGCTCATCACGCACAATATCGACGGGTAGCGTTCGTGAATCGCCTTGGCGATGGCATCGAAGCGTTCCATATACCCTTGGCCGTAATTCTCATTGCCGATGCCGATCATATCGAGGCCGAATGGCGCCGGATGGCCCATATCGCGACGAACCCGCGCCCACTGGCTGGTATCTGGATCACCGTTGGCGAATTCGATGAGATCGAGATAATCCTGAACGACCACGTCACGGAAATACTCGCTGTTCATAGGAATGGACTGCGGGTCGCGGTACGGCGATTGGCAGGTCATGCCCGCGAACAAGGTCGGCAACGGCTTGGCGCCCAGATCCTCGCACAGGCAGAAATACTCGTAGAAGCCGATCTGGTAGCTTTGCGAATAGCTTGAGCCGTCCGGCATGCGGAAGGCCCACATATTGTATTGCTGACGACGCGCGTACAAAGCGCCGACCGTGTCCTTCCAACGGTACTCGTTGCCCGGCGTGACACCTTCGGTGATGCAGCCGCCGGGGAACCGCAGGAACGCCGGTTTGAGCGCCGCGATGGCTTCAACCAGGTCGCGGCGGAATCTGCCGTACCGCCATTTGGGGTCGCCCGCGCCCCACGTGTCCGCATCCATCAGGACGACACAGTCGAGATCGATGACGGTGTCTGACACGGGGATTGCAACGTTGCCTGATCCAGCGGTTGACGAGACGGCTTGCGTATCGGTCTGTGCGGCGCTGGATCCAACCGCCTGAGCCGAGCCCGGCGCAACCCCCGATCGGGCATCCGCAATATCCGGGACCGTGCCGGAGAGTCCTGTCTGGTAGCTGTGTATGCGATTTCCGTGAGCTTCGCCGGCGGACGTGCAGTCCCCCGCGCGATCTTCCCCCGCAATCAAGCCGATATGCAGCTTGCCCAAGCCCGAAGCCATGCCCGACAGCGTGCAGGTCAGATGAACCCACCCGTTGATGCAATCGGTGTCATCCGGGTCGCATGACCCCGCCGCAGTGCTGGGCAAGTCATTGCTTGGGGCGCTGCACGACAATGTCACGCAATTGGTCAGTGCCACCCCGGAAGCGTTGACCACACTCACCGCAAGCGCCATAACCCCGGCGACCGGACGCGCGTACACGCCAAAATCGTAGCGATGCCCCTGATCGATGGCGATTGCACACTCCCCGGCATGCTTGCCGCCGCCGTTGTACCCGAGGTTCTCGATATCCGCACCATGCCGCCCTGCAGGCAGGGTCAGGCGCACGTATCTGCTGTTGTGGTGCAGCGGCGGCGCCGGGCAGGATGTTTCAATACGCTGCCCGTGCTCGCCGCGCGTCTGGGTGCCGTAACTCGTCGCCGAAACCCCATGGAACTGCCAGAAACGCAACGGATCGGCCTGAGTACGCCAACGGTCCGTTCCGCGGGCGCGTATGCTGTGGTGCTTGAGATAGACGCCATCGAAGCTGTAATTATTGACCACGTTCGCATTCAGGCCGCCATCGACCGACATGTTGATGTCCTCAAGAAACGCGCCATACAGCCGGTCGCTGACCGGATGCGACGCTGAACCCACCATTACCGTGACCATGATTCCTATCGTAGGCGAAATGAGACGATTTTCCCGGTAGCGCAGGGCGAATCGGCGAGCGCGTGTCGCATCCGTCCGGTTCCGCTCGTGTACCCGCGCGGCGAACTGGCGACGAACATGCATTTCGGCAGCGCGGCGGGAACACGGCAGCCACCGTACGGCCCGCACCCGCTGGCATCATACCTGTGTTCTCGCGGTGCTGTCCGGTGGGAGGAGTTGGGTGTGGCGGGCGCAACGCTCCCACATCCTGACCGCCTTACCGGCCAGGCGCTTGCGACGGCCGGGCTGCTTGACATCCAACACCAACTCCAGCACGCTGCCGGACGCCAGCTCCCGACGAAACCAATACGACGCCCACGACCGGTTCGACACCACGCCGCGCGACGAGAAGCACCCCGCGCCCGGCTCCCCCTCGCATCCCACCGAGGACACCTCCACCACACGGCCATGCGCGGCCTGCCACGCCCCCAGCAGGCCATCCACACCGCCGGCCGGCACCACGCGCCAGCACAGCCACGCGTCCAAGCCACGCACCCAATCCCCGTACCACCGGGAGCCGGGCTCCTGCGGCAACTCCATCGCATCCACGTGATGGTAGTACCCGCGCACCACCCCCGGACCCGGCGCGTAATCCTCCTGGAAATACGCCGGCGGCGTCAGCACCAACACCCCGTCGCCGCCCAGGTCCTCGCGCAACGGGCACGGCATCCCCGTATACGGGTTCCGCCCGTTACGCGCGCACCACGCATCAACCCGCGCGTACGACTCCAACACCATCCCCCCAAGCCCCTCCACACCAGCACCACACGGACACACCACCGTCCCCACATCATTCAACCTCGAATCCACATCACCACTCCAACGAAGAGAAACCACGTCGGATCTCGCCGTCCACCCGCTATGGGGATTGAACGTCACACAACATCTCTTCCATTGCGACTCGGGCTTCCCGGTCACGCGCATGGACACCTGTTTCCACGCCCTCTTGGAAACCCGGCTGACAGTGACCCCGACATGGGACCGGTCGAATTCCAGGATGCTCTCCATCGCCATGCCCAACGTACGCGCGGACACCTCGTCGGCGGGGATACCGAACGAACGCATCGGAATCTGGACAAGCACCGGCCCCGACCCGCCGACCACCTTCACATAGTTGCCCACCAAGAACCCCCCGTCGATGGAACGGAAGAACTCGATGCACAACAAACCGGCAATCGTCTCAGCCAACACAGGCGTATCATCCAGCCACTCATAATCCGGCTCGAACATCACTTGCCCCCTATCACGAACTCGACCTTGATGGGCAGCGGGCCCGCCCGCCTGTTCACACCAGCATACCCGCACAACAACCGCCGCCGATGGTTTCTGCACAAGGTGTCGCGCCCGCCATACCGGAATGCCGCAGCATTCAGCAGCAGATCATCATCGTGGATTGTGCAACCGTTTGCAGCCGAAACCCCGCATCTGCTGCAACAAGCGCCTCTAACGCCGACCTCGGGCGATGTCGGACATCATACGGATCTGGCGGTAGTAGCGTTCCTCGCTCAAGCCGTCGACCGTCGGGGTGTTGCGCATCGTGACCCCGTCAAGCCCGCCGGCGCGCGCGACATCCGCGAGCACAGCCCGATGCCATGCGATGTCAAGCAGCGGCGCCGCCCGCCGGCAGCCCATCGCGTACATCGCACACACCAGCGCGTGGCCGCCCCAGTTCGACGTGCCGGAGACGATCAGCTCGTCCGCGGGAACCGTGCAGGCGATACGCTCGCCATGCTCGACGACATCCTCGATGACGATGGAATCCAGCCTGCCCATGCCGATCTCGTTGCCGCCGTCGCCGATGCCGATCACATGCAAACCCAGCCCGGTGAGCCGGCTGAGCGGGGCGGTCCACCGGTCGATGTCAAACCCCCGCATATTGCGCGGGTTCCCGTCGCGCGCAGGCCCGACGCGCTCGATGTAGATGACGGTGTCGATGCCATGATGATCGACAAGCCCGCGCATCGCGTCAATCCACTGGTCGAAGTGTTGCGCATCCGCAGGCGCGATGGCCACGTGGTCTTCGGGCAGCCGCGACGAGGCCCCTGCGCGGATGACCGGCTCGCACGGCTCATCGCTGACCAGCCAGGCATCCGAACCG
This sequence comes from Bifidobacterium thermophilum DSM 20210, assembly GCA_000771265.1. Lineage (GTDB taxonomy): Bacteria > Actinomycetota > Actinomycetes > Actinomycetales > Bifidobacteriaceae > Bifidobacterium > Bifidobacterium thermophilum. The sequence continues at coordinate 269,693 of JDUB01000001.1, read as the reverse complement.
ATGGCCCGCAGAGCCTCACACAGCTCGACCGCCCCGGCGGGACCATCCGATTCGGCGGCGGGCTGCTCGGCCTGTGGAATGTAGAACCCGGTGACGACCATGGCCTTGTGGCCGCCGGATTTAAGCCACCGAGCGGCATGGAACAGGTCGCCGCGCGCGAAGGTCATCATGGTTTCGCTGCCCCGGCCTACATCCGCCGCAGCGGCATTCTGGATGTGCGCGACGCGAGGTTTCCACCGCCAGCTTGCGATGCGGGCGGCAGGGCCGATACCGCCATGGTGCGCCGCACTACCACGGCCGGTATGGAACGTATCCGATTGCCGATTGGCATGTCCTGCTTGGTTGTATTGCATCGTTTCCGTCATATCCACTCCTCTCCTACCAGCGCACGGCCGGTTAAATCGGCCGGATGCCGCGTATCACGACTGTTTCACGTATTTGTCTCATGTCTTGTCTCACGATTCGATATGCCCCAGCACGCTTCCGGATCTCGCGCTGTCGCCCGGCTGCGCGGCAATATGGACCACACCGCCAATCGGGGCCGTAACCTGGATTTCCATCTTCATGGCTTCCAGCACGACAACCGGCGTGCCCGCGCCGACTTCAGCGCCGTCATCGACCAGCCAACGCGCCACCGTGCCGGTAATCGAGGCGAGGATATCCCCGGCATCATGCGCGGCTGTCTCCCCCACGCCGCCATCGTGCGATGTTTCATCGCCGGCCGCCCCCGCCGCCCCAAGCGAGGAGACCAGACCGGCCGGCAATCCGACCTCCACACGGCGGCCATCCCATTCGATCCACGTACGATGCAATCCGGTATCGGCGTCGTCGAAACGTACCGATGCACCATCGGGCTTGAGCTGTTCGGGGTCAAGCCGCTTGAGCAGCACCTCCTCGATCCACCGCGTGTAGATGTGGAACCCATGTTCCGCTGTGAAATCAGGGTCCGCGAGCACGGCCCGGTCGAAGGGCACGACCGTGGGTACGCCGTCGATGCGCAGTTCGGCGAGCGCCCGCCGCGCCCGTTGCAGACATTCCTCGCGCGTGGTGGCGTGCACGATGAGTTTGGCGAGCATGGAATCGAAATGATCGGAGACAATCGAACCGGTTTGCACGCCGGTGTCGAAGCGTATGCCCGGCCCGCTGGGCGCCCTCAGCGCAGTGATACGCCCGGGGAATGGCGCGAATCCGAGCGACGGGTCTTCCGCGTTGAGGCGGAATTCCATCGCGTGCCCGTCGTGCGCCGGTTTGAGCGCAGCGATTGACGCGCCCGCGGCGATACGCAGTTGCCATGCCACGAGGTCGATGCCGCTGGTCATTTCGGTGACCGGGTGCTCGACCTGGATGCGCGTGTTGACTTCCATGAACGAGAACGTGCCGTCCGGAGCAACGAGGAATTCCACGGTTCCGGCACCCACATACCCGACTTCGGAGCAGATCGCCACGGCCGCATCCTCAAGCCGTTGCGTGATGCTGCCGGTCAGGAAGGGCGCCGGAGCCTCCTCGATAAGCTTCTGGTTGCGCCGCTGGAGCGAGCAGTCCCTGGTACCGACGGCGATGACCCCGCCATACGTGTCGCCGAGTACCTGAACTTCGACGTGACGCGGATGGTCGAGGAACCTTTCGATGAAGCACTCCCCGTTGCCGAACGCGACTTCGGCCTCGTGGACGGCGGAATCGAAGGCAGGTTCGACGCTATCGAGGTCGCGCACGACTTTCATGCCGCGGCCTCCCCCGCCGTGCACCGCTTTGATGACAATCGGCAGACCGTGTTGACGCGCGAATGCGGCGGCTTCCTGCGCGTCCTTGACCGGTTGCGTGGTGCCGGGGGCCATGGGTGCGCCGACTTTCGCGGCGACGGCACGCGCCTGGACTTTGTCTCCGAGCCTGCGGATGGTCTGCGGTGATGGGCCGATCCATGTCAACCCGGCATCCTGGACCGCCTGCGCGAAATCTGCGTTCTCTGATAGGAATCCGTACCCCGCATGAACGGCGTCCGCGTGTCCGCTTGCCGCTGCCTTGAGCAGTGCCGGGATGTTCAGGTAGGTTTCCGCCGGTGTCGCCCCGTGCAGGGCGATGGCCTCATCGGCGAGCTGGACGAACAGCGCGTCGGCGTCATCGTCCGCGTAGACGGCGACCGCTTCCAATCCCAGATCATGGCAGGCGTGGATGATTCGTACGGCGATTTCCCCGCGATTGGCGACCAGAATGCGCTTCATCGGGACTCCTTTCCATCGTGTTCATCGGGATGGGATACGTCTTGACCTCCCGATGCCGCCATCGCACCTTCCCCGGCTTTGCGGAACCGGACGGACGCGCCCGGCGGCAGTTGCGCCGCCAACGCGAGCGCATCAAGTGTCAGTACGGCGATCACCGGGTAACCGCCGGTGACCGGCTGGTCGCGCAGGAACAGCACGGGCTGCCCGCTTCCGGGCACTTCAAGCGAACCGGGGACCATGCCTTCACTGGGCAGTTCCCGCGTATTTTCGCGTTCCAGGGGCTGCGGGCCGTTGAGCCTCAACCCGGTACGGTTGGATTGTGCGGTGATCTGCCATGCGGTGTCGAAAAGCGTGCCGATGGCGGCCGGCGTGAACCAGTCGTCATGCGGGCCGAGCATGACATCGAGCCAGACTGGACAATCAGCGCCGCCGATTGCCTCCGGACCAGCATGGTGCATGGTGCCGGTTGGCAGGTGCTCGTTCCATTCGCACGGCCGCCCAACGCTTCGTGACGGATCGGGAGTTCCGGCGGCAATCGTGTCGCCTGCGGCCAAAGGAGCCGGTCCGATGCCGGACATGGTGTCCAGCGAAGCGCTGCCGAGCGTCATCGGGGCTATGAATCCTCCTCGAATGGCGAGATAATCACGTAATCCCGCGCGCGGCACGCCTATGGTCAGGGTTTCGCCGTCGTGGAGGATGATGGCTTCCTGCCGGTGCAGGCTTTGCCGGATGGTCGTGTGGCCCGGATCGGCACCTGACGTGGCGTTCCCGGTGATACACAAATCGACCGGGGCTCCCGCAACGGCGACCACCACGCTTCCGATCGCGGTGAACGCGGCATCGCCGGCGGTCAGTTCGATGGCGGGCGCACCGGGCGGATTGCCGACAAGCATGTTGGCCAGGCGGTAGGCGGGCATATCGCATGCCCCCGATCCGGCGACGCCCATGGCCGAGGCGTGCCGGCCCTCGTCTTCGAACAGGGCAAGCAGGCCGGGGCGGTCCACACGTAAGCCGTGGACGTGTGTCGTTGAATCTGAACCGCTACCGGAGTTCCCGGCATTCGCCCGGATATCGCGGTCCGGCGACGTCCGGCGTTGGCACGCAATATCAGTCATGATTGCCTGATTGCGCTCGGCGTGGAACGTCACACGGTCGCCGGGCATGATGGCGGCAGGCGGGTCGGCGTGCACATCCCACATCGGCATCGCCGTGTGCCCAATCAGCTGCCATCCGCCCGAGCTTTCGCGCGGGTAGACACCGCTGAACCGCCCGGCGAGTCCGACCGCGCCCGAGGGCACGACCAACCGTGGTGTCGTGCGGCGCGGTACGTCGAAAATCGGGTCCCCGTCCAGCAAATATGTGAATCCTGGGGCGAATCCGCCGAATGCGGCCGTCCACGGGGTGCCGGTATGCCGGGCGACCACCTCGTCGGCGCTGATACCAAGCAGCTGTGCCACGGCCTCAAGATCCTCGCCATCGTAGATGACGGGCACGGTCACCGTCCGATGCTCTTGAGCCTCATCGGGCGTATCGGGCAGCGTCATAATCGCTTCGGCGAGCGAAGCTGGACGAGTCTTGCGCGGATCGAATCGCACGAGCACGGTCTGCGCGGCTGGAACAAGCTCGGTGATCGCAGCGAACTGTCGTGCCGGCGCCAGCGAAGCGACGGATTCCCCTGCCGACACGTTTGCCGAAACGGCATCCTCCATCGCCGCGTTCAGCGCATGATACAGGCCGAGCGCATGGCGCAAATCCCCGGTTTCCACGAGCAGCGCGTCCTGCCCTGCCGGCAATATCCGTCTCATGATTTCGCGACTTTCGTGGACACTGATGACGACGAGCCATCACCTGCCGAAAACGACCGTACTGCAATCCCGGCATGTTCCAACGCTTTGCGCACCACTGTCGCCATGGCAACCGCCCCCGGCGAATCGCCGTGTACGCACACCGAATCCGCATGCAGTCGGACAATGTTGCCGTCAATCGCCGTCACCGTACCGTCCTCAACCATGCGCAGCACCCGTGCGGTCACCTGTTCCGGGTCGGTGATGACCGCGCCCGGCTCGCGCCGCGAGACCAGATGACCGTCCGGCGTGTAGGCGCGGTCGGCAAACGCCTCACGGAATACGCGAAGTCCCGCATCCTCGGCAAGCCGGCCGACCACCGAACCGGGCAGGGTGAGCAAGGCGAGCGACGGATCAACGGCCTTGATTGCCTCGACCACGGCTGCGGCATGCCGTTCGTCAATCGCAATCCGGTTGTACAGCGCCCCATGCGGTTTGACATACTTCACTTGTGTTCCAGCTGCCGCCGCGATCCCTTCCAACGCGCCAATCTGGTAGATGACGTCGGCGGCGAGATCTTCAGGCGTCTCATCGACATACCGCCGGCCGAACCCGGCAAGATCGCGGTACGCCACATGCGCACCGACCGTTACGCCGTGCGCCGCCGCGTAGCCGACCGTGCGCAGCATTCCAGCCGGGTCGCCCGCATGGAAGCCGCACGCCACATTCGCGCTCGATACCACGCCGAGCAGCGCCGTGTCGTCGCCGAGCGTCCACCGGCCGAAGCTTTCGCCCATATCGCTGTTGAGGTCTATTCCCGTCATTGTTGTTCCCCGCTCCCGCTGTTTTCTGCTTTTCGATATCTCATATCTTCCGCATCGCACGCCATCGGTATTGATGTATTTGCACCGACGCGAGTCACACCATGAAACTGCGGTCGGGAATATCCGTGAGGAACATGTGCCCGGGCGCGTGCGTGATTGCGAACGACGGTTGCGACGCCATCACCGCCGCCTGCGGGGTCACCCCGCACGCCCAGAACACGGGGATGTCACCGTCCTTCATAATCGGCGGGTCCCCATAATCGGGGTGCTGCAAATCCGGAATCCCGATGCCTTCGGGCTCGCCCACCCATACGGGCGCCCCGTGAACGCTCGGATAGTAGCCAGAGATCCGCACGGCGTCCGCAATCCGGTCCGGTTGGATGCCGCGCATCGACACCACCATCGTCGAACTGAACCGTCCCGCAGGTTTGCAGGCGATTGACGTGTCATACATCGGCACGTTACGTCCCGCCTCGATATGATGCACCGGAATACCGGCCTCCATCAACGGGAATTCGAAGGTGAAACTGCATCCAATCAGGAAGGTGACCAGATTGTCATGCTGTGCCCAGATATCGGTGATGTCGCTGCACGTGTCCACCAGCTTGCCGTGTTCCCACACGCGGTACAGCGGAATATCCGTGCGGATGTCACTGCCGGCGGCGATGGAGGGCTTGGGATTGCCGGGATCGAGGACTTCAAGGATTGGGCAGGGCTTGGGGTTGCGTTGGGTGAACAGCAGGAAATCAAACGCGTATTCACGCGGCAACGCGATCATATTCGCCTGGGCGAAACCGCGGGCGATGCCGCAGGTCGGGCGCACCACGCCGTGGCGGAACGCCTCACGCGCCTCTTGTGGCGCCGTATTCGCGTCCAGTACGGGCGCAATACCTTGCGTATTGTGTTCAACCGGCGCAACCCCGGACATCAACGAACCCATAGGAACCTCCCTTTCGTCCACACGCTAAGTTCGGCGCGTTAAACCCTGATTTCACGCAACAACGAGGAAGATCACCAACCTGTGACCAGCGGATTACGGGCATGCCCCGCCCGTGCGATCCGTGAAATACGCGCGGAATAACGTGAGGCTCGTTCAACGACTCGGTGGCTCAGCCACGACGCGTCGGCCGCGGGGCACACCGGCGGCAGGGCCGCGAGACCGCCAAGGCCATCACGGCAAGCAAACACGAGAGGAGTCATTCCATGAGCGCAGTCGTACTCGGGGTAGGAAACGCATCGGTATTGTTCAAGGGGTTGGATATCGGCGGCGGGGACGCGGTCACCATCATTGACGCGCATGATGATTGCGCTTCAGCCTTTGACTTGAGCGTATTGCGCGGCGACGGGATCTTCGAGGCGACCACGGTCTACGACGGATTCCCCGTATCCTTGGAAAACCATCTCAAACGGCTCGCCCATTCCGCCGCACTGGTGGATATGCCAGAACCTGATGTCGACGCGTTCACCGACGCCTGTCAAGGGGTGATCGACACCTACGACGGGGCCGAAGAAGCGCCGATGCTCCGCATTCTCGTCTCGCGCGGGCTAGACCCGACCACGGGCATCGGGGTTGAAGCGGAACGTTCAGGCAACGGCCCATTGCTGCCGAGCGTGTGGATATTCCTTGACGGCGTGGGCGCCGGGCACAGCATCGAGCCGATTACCATGGCGACGCTCACCCGCGGATATCCGTCGGATATCACGTCGAAAGCGCCGTGGCTGCTCAACGGCGCGAAAACCCTGAGTTATGCGGTTAATCAGGCGATGCACCGGGAATGCGACCGCCGCGGGGTCGGCGACGCGGTCACCACCACAACCGACGGGTATACGTTGGAATGCCCCAACAGCAGCATCGTCGCACGATACGGGGATACGTACGTCACGCCCGACCCGCGCATCGGTATCCTAAACGGTACATCGCAACGCGAACTGTTCGCGTGGGCACTTGAGGAAGGCAAGCGGACCGCGTACCGCAAGCTGCCGGTTGACGAGCTGCGGGATGCGGACGCGTTGTATATGACGCACGGCGGCTGGGTGGTTCCGGTCAAGGAGCTGGACGGCAAGGCATATGCGGTGGATATGGACGAAATCCGTGCGATGAACGAGGCCATCCACAGCGGGCGCACGCATGATGACGCGCTGACAATCGGGCCGAGCGGGGAATACGACGCGTAAGGAGCGTCGTTCTGCCCCAGGCTACCCGACCGTGTTGTTGTACACCTGCGCCTGAAGGTCCTTGCGCGCGGTTTCAAGCGTGGTGATGCTGCCGAGCAGCGCGATTTTCTCCTCGCCGTCCGGCAGCTGGGCCATACGGCGTCTGGCCGCGCCGATTCTGCGCATGTAACCGATATCAAGCAGACGGGCCAACAGTTCGGACGCATACTGGCGCTCCCCCTGGGTCGGCTCCCGCAGCTGGACGTCGGCGACGCCGGGCGCTCCGGCGACACCGGCGCCTTGTCCCTCACCTGCACCAGGCGCCGACTGTTGGTTCGGCGGGGTCGGCAACGGCAACGGCATCACGGCAAGCTCGTCAATCACCGATTGGAGCATCGGGCCGCCCGCCTTGGTTAGATTGTGCATCCACAAGCCTTGCGGGGTGTCATCCGTCGGCAATCCGCCGGCAGCCGCAATCGCCTGGAACAGCGTGCGGAACACCGGGGTCATGAAATTTGCCAGAGTCAACTGGGCAAACCATTCGCGGTCGATCGCACGCGGAATCTGGATGAGCGTCGCCATGAACTGCTGTTCACAGATGAACACCGCGTCGTCGATGTGGAAATACGTCTGGTTGGCGGCATCGTGATGCTCAAGCTCCCGCCTGCGAGCCGGATTCGCGTACGGGTCATCGCGGTCAGCACGCTCCTCGATACGCACCTGCTGGCGTCGGCGGGGCGCGTAGGCGTCTTCGTCGCGCACGTTGTACTGCCGTCTGGCCTGCCTGACCTCGCGCTGCATGATATCAAGGTCGATGCCGATGCGCCGGGTCGCCTTGCGCGTGTACAAGTCAAGCAGCGAGCGGTCGCGGATCTGCGCAATCAGCGGTGCGGCGGCCTTGACCGCCCCCATCTGCCCGGTGGTGTACTGGGTGTCGAAGCGGTCGATCGCCGTGTCGATAACGAAATCGTAGAGCGGACGGGCGCTGTCAATCAGTGCGCGCACCGCCTCGTTGCCGCGCTGGATTCGCAGATCACACGGATCGAGATTGTCGTCAGCCACGGCGACGAAAGTCTGCGACAGGAATGAAGAATCCAACCCGAACGCGTGCAACGCGGCCTTCTGTCCTGCCGCGTCGCCGTCGAACGTGAAGACGACACGCGAACTGAGCGACTGCCCTTCGACCTTAAGCGGCCCGACCAGCTGGACGGCGCCCAGCGAATCGTCCGCAATCAAGCGGCGGATGATTTTCGCGTGTTCCGCGCCGAACGCGGTGCCGCATGTGGCGACCGCCGTGTCGATACCCGCCAGATGACAGGCCATGACATCCGTATACCCCTCGACAATCACCGCCTGGCGGTGCTTCACAATCGATGATTTCGCCAGGTCAATGCCGTAAAGCACCTGCGTTTTGCGGTACAGCTGCGTATCCGGCGTATTGATGTACTTCGCCGCGATGGTGTCGTCATCATACAGTTTGCGCGCGCCGAAGCCGAGCGTGCGACCGGTCGAATCGCGGATTGGCCATGTGGCCCGGCCTCGAAAATAGTCGTAAACGCCATGCTGGCCGCGACGGGCGAGTCCGGCATCCAGCATCTCCTGCTGGGTGAAGCCTTTGTCTGCCAAATGCCGCACGAGATTGTCCCAGCCTTGCGGGGCGTAGCCGCAGCCGAAGCGCTCACAATCGGCCTGACTGAAATTGCGTCCGCCGAGCAGTTTGCGTGCGGCGAGTGCCTCCTTGCTCATGATCTGCGAGGTGAAGAAGCGTTGGGCTTCCTCGTTCGCTTCAAGCAGACGCGCGCGTTTCGACCCAGTGTGTTCGCCTTGGCGTGAGCCTTGGTCGTAATGCAGTTCGATGTGGTATTTGTCGGCGAGCAATTCGACCGCCTCGCGGAAGTCGATGTTCTCCTGGTGCTCCACGAAGCCGAAAACGTCGCCGCCCAGACCGCAACCAAAGCAGTGCCAGACGCCTAGGGACGGGCGGACATTGAAACTCGGGGTTTTTTCGTCATGGAAGGGGCACAGGCCGACATAGGTGCCGGTGCCCGAAGGCTTGAGCGTGACAGACGCGGATACGATATCGTACAAGTCCGCGGCGGCGCGCACCTTCTCAACGTCTTCTTTCTTGATCATCCCGGGCATAGGTTCCATGCTAGCCTGAGGGCTGTTCAGCGGCGTGCGCCGCCAGAGAACAGCGTGCCGTGCGACCGCGATGTCGCACTACAGGCAGATACCGCCGGCGCCGGCAGACCGCCGCGACACCGCGTGTCCGAGTCGGCGCTCAGCACAGAATCGAATGCAAGGTCGCCGCCGACCCGTCCGTCAGGCTCGCCACCTGGTCGATAGCCACGCGCAGCCGTTCGTCATCATTCGACGCCTGCCGCCAGTCATCGAGGAACACCGTCTCCAGAGCGTCGCTCGGCCTCGGCGAGTCAGCCATAAGCACATCCACCAAATCGGTGACAATTCGCTGCTCTTGCTCATGGAACGGCTCACGTTCGCGGGGAGCCATGACGAAATACACGGACATCCCCTTAAGCGCCAGAATCTCATAGCGTGTCCGGTCAGGCACCACCACATGCGCCGCGTACCGGGTCAACGGCCCGGTACCATACCGTTGCCGTGTGGCCGATTCCACCGATCCGGCGAAACGGCCGATCAACGCGCTGGTCATGTTCTTCAACTGCGCCAACGCCTGCCGGGAACCATCGAAACGACTCGGCAGAAGTTGTCCGTCACGCAGCCGGAGCACCGCCGCCAGCAGAAGGTCCGGGTCCCACTGCCGCCCATACCATGCGCGCGCCGATTCGACCACCCGGTCCACCGTGCGATTATCCGCGAGCGCCACCGGATTCAGTGTGCCGGTCGCAATCGCATCCTCAATATCATGCACGCTATAGGCGATGTCGTCAGATAGGTCCATCACTTGGCATTCCATCGGCGTACTGGCCTCGGGCGCCCCCTGCTTGAGCCAATGGAACACCGGCTCATCGTCTGGGTAGACGCCGAATTTCACGCTACGCTCCCCTTTAGGGTGAGCGGCCGCCTCGCGAAGCGTCCACGGGTATTTCACCGCGGCGTCCAATGCAGCGCGCGTCAGATTGACTCCGGCGGACCGCCCGTCGGGAAGGAATATTTTCGGCTCCAGTCGCGTCAGCAATCGCAAGGTCTGCGCGTTACCTTCGAATCCACCGATGTCTTTGGCGATTGCCGCCAACGCGCGTTCACCGTTGTGTCCGAATGGTGGATGCCCTAGGTCGTGTGCGAGGCACGCGCAATCGACAACGTCGGGATCGCAGCCGAGCAGAGCGCCGATTTGCCGGCCGATTTGCGCGACTTCGAGCGTATGCGTCAATCGCGTGCGAGCGAAATCGTCGGTTCCTGCGACCAGAATCTGGCTTTTACCGCCCAGCCTGCGCAGCGCGGACGAATGAATCAGTCTCGCCCGGTCGCGCTGGAACGCCGTGCGCGACGGGGATTTCGGCGGTTCAGGCGCCCAGCGCTCTTCGTCCGCCGCGCAATACCCTTCAGTGGTGAGCACACGTTCGCCGTCGGCTGTAGTCGTCATATCCGCCCTTTCCCGTCTCCCCGTCGCGCATTCCAGCGCTGACATTCCAGACGCATATCGCCGATTACGGTTCGACAACCCGCCGCAGACAGCGCCGACCAGCAGTCAATAGCCGCAGCAGCAGCCGACACAACCGACGACACCCCGCCGCCGAAGCACCCAAACAGTCAAGCAATCAAGTACTCAAGCGGTCAAGCGGGGCGGCCTGACAGGCGTCGCACGCCATGCCACCTGAAACCGCCTCGCTTCCCGCTTCGGCCCTGATTACAGGATGCTCGCCGGATCGAGTTTCGCCAAATCCTCAGGGGGCAGCACCTCGGGCGCGTGCAGATACAGGCGCGGGATGCGGTTGCGCAGGCAAGTGAAAATCTCGTAGCTGATGGTGTCCGCCGCGCGTGCCCAGTCGTCCGCGGTCGGTTCAGCGTAGTCCTCTCCCCTGCCCGGACCGAATAGTTCAACGGTGTCGCCCTCATGGACGCCCATTTCCGCCGCGCTGCCGTGCAGGTCGAGGATGAACTGGTCCATGCACACACGCCCGGAGACGCGCAACAGCTTCGGCCCTTGTTCGGTCATGACACGCACCGGGCCGCCAAGCTTGGTGATGTGTTTGGCGCCTTGCATATCGAATCCGGATGCGGAACGGTGAATGCCGTCAGCGTATCCGACCGGCACGATCGCGGTGCTCGTGGCCTGCGGCGTCAGATAGGTGCGGCCGTAGGAGATGCCGTGACCGGATTCCACGTCCTTGACCGTGCCAAGCTGCGCCTGCAAAGTCATGGCCGGCTTCAAACGGTAGGTCTGCGGCGTGCCCATCGCCGGATCGGGCTCATAGCCGTACAGGCCGACGCCCGGCCGGGTGAGTTCGAAATGGATCTGCGGGCGGTCGAGCGTGGCCGCGGTATTGGCCAGATGTCTGATTTTCGGCGCGATTCCAGCTGCGCACATCCGCTGAGTGAACTCGTTGAAGGTGGCGACCTGCTGGTCGGTCGCGTCGACGAATTCCGGAACATCCGGCGAATCGGCGACCGCCAGGTGGCTCCACTGGCCGATGATATCGAGCACACCTTCCTTGGCAAGCGGCACCAGCTTATCGAGCGCCGCGCCGAAGCCCTGCGGAGTGAAGCCATTGCGGCCAAACCCGGAATCGACTTTCACATGGACGCGCGCCGGACGCCCCACCTTACGTGCGGCCGCGGCGAGCGCGTCGATGCCAGCGAGAGAGCCGACAGAAACGTCGATATCGTTGGCGATCAGCTCATCGAACGGGACTTGCGTGCCGTTGTACACCCATGTAAGAATGTGGCAACGGTCCGGGCCGATTCCGGCCTTGCGCAGCAGCAGCGCCTCATGCGATTGCGCGGTGCCGAGCCATGTGGCGCCTCCCGCGAGCGCGGCGAGGGCGGACGGAATCAACCCATGCCCGTACGCATCCGCCTTGACGACGCCCATCACCGCGGTGCCGGACTGGGGGCCACCGACCACGGACACCAAATGCCTCATATTCTCGCGCATCGCCGCGAGGTCGACGATCGCCTGCGCCGGATATTGACGCAACGCGGCCTGATAATTCGCCTCGCCCTGCGCTGAGGAAAACTGCCATGCTGGAACTGCACTCAAAGTCATGCTCCCATTGTTGCGCAGGGAGGTAACATTCGTCGCACGCGTTTCCTCCCCGGCGGTTCCCTGTCCACATCGTGGAACCCTTCGCGTCATCGCCCCGGCGCGTCGGGCGCGACGGTTATAAAAGAGAAGGCAATGCGAATCATGGGGAATTCTGTTTCCCCGCCCCGATTCCGGATCATTCGTCGCGGCGCCTGTCCCGTCGCGTTATCGGAAGAGAATTCATGAACCTGCTACGTAAGAAATCCGTCGAAAGCATGGTCGCGCAGGCCACGCCGCTCAAACGGACGCTGAAAACCTTCGATTTGACGATGCTCGGCATCGGCGCGATTATCGGCACCGGCATCTTCGTGCTCACCGGCAAGGGAGCGCTGACCGCCGGCCCGGCATTGTGTGTGTCCTTCCTGCTGGCCGCGGTATGCTGCGGGTTCGCCGGCCTGTGCTATGCAGAATTCGCATCGATGGTGCCAGTCAGCGGTTCCGCCTACTCGTACGCGTATGTGGCGTTCGGCGAAATCATCGCCTTCATGATTGGTTGGGATCTGATTCTTGAATACGCACTCCAGGCGGCGACCGTCTCCGCCGGATGGAGCGGGTATTTCAACAAGCTCTTGGAAGGCTTCGGCATCCACCTGCCGGTCGAACTGACCGCGGCATACGGCACCACGCCGGGCGTCACGACGTATTTCAACCTCCCCGGATTCGTCGTCGTGCTGCTGATCACCTGGGTACTGTCCATCGGCATCAACCAGACGAAGCGAACGAACGACATCATGGTGATGATCAAACTCGCAATCATCGTGCTGTTTATCGTATGCACGGTGTGGTATGTCAACCCGGCGAACTGGAAACCGTTCTCCCCGTATGGCTGGTATACCTTCCAGCCGGGTTCGACCAAGCCGATGGGCATCATACCGGCGGCTTCGATTGTGTTCTTCAGTTTCATCGGCTTTGACGCGGTCTCTTCCTCCGCTGAGGAAACGGTTGAGCCGAATAAGACTCTGCCGCGTGGCATCCTGTATTCGCTGATCATCTCGACCGTGCTGTACGTCATCATGACGCTCATCATGACCGGTATCGTCAAGTACCCTGAATTCGCGAAATTCGTGGACGCACCGGTCGCCGGCGTGATTTTGGCCACCGGGCTCAACTGGTTGGCGTTCGTCGTCAATCTGGGCGCGCTGATCGGCATGACGACGGTGATGCTCGTCCAGCTGTACGGCCAGTCGCGCATCTGCTACGCGATGAGCCGCGACGGTCTGTTCCCGAAGTTCTTCGGCGAGGTCAACAAGAAGTATCACACGCCGTTCAAGGGCACGTGGTTCTTCGGCATTCTCACGGCGATCGCCGGCGGGTTCATCAACATCAACATCCTGTTCGAACTGGTGAATATCGGCACGCTGTCCGCGTTCATCATCGTGTCGGCGGGCGTGCTGTGGATGCGCAAGACCCAGCCGGACGCCCATCGCGGCTTCCGCGCCCCTGGTGTTCCGGTCACGCCGATTCTGGCGATTGTGTTCTGCTGCGTCCTGATCGCCGGCCTCAATTGGGAGACTTGGGTGCGGTTCGTGGTCTGGTTCGCACTCGGTTTGATCGTGTATTTCGCGTACGGTCGCAAGCATTCGAAGCTCGGTGCGGCGGAAGGCAGCGCTTCGGCGGCGCAGTCCGGTATTGCCGGCGGCGATCAGGCCAGTGACAACGCCGATGCCCCCGACAGCTTGGTGTCCTTCGAATCCTAAGACCCTGCCGGTATTGCAAATTGCGTTGAATTCAGCGCCACACCAGATACCGTTATGCCGCCGGTTGCTTCTCCGCAATCGGCGGCATCGTATTATCGCCTACCGGCCAGCATTCAGCCGTTCACCATTCGTGGCGCTGGTAGGCAATCCGCGTGGTGTCGGTCGGCCGGTCGATGAGCTGGATCAGCCCACACCGCGTGAACCCACAGGTTTCAAGAACGTGCTGCATGGCTTTGTTGTTCGGATGAGTGTCCGCACGAACGTTGCCGTACTGTTTGAGCGCCCATTCCAGGCATTCCCGCGCCGCATGGCGGATCAGACCGGACGAAGCGATGCGGTGGATGGTCACGTAGGCATCATCGTCAAGCCACTGCCCATCGATGGTCTGATAGGTCGGGTCTTCGCCCGTACAAGCCGCAAATTGCGCGAGAATCCGCTCATTGGCGCCGCTGCCGTCAACCAGCAGGATGCTGCGATGACGCATGATATCATCCTGCACGACTTCCGGCTTCGGGAAGGTATGCCCCCATTGGGTGGGGTTCCCATTGCGGGCCATCAGCTCACGGGCGCGCTCGTAGTTCTGCTCCATCACCGGAAAATCGCGCATGGTGGCGTGCCTAAATCGCCGTGCAACCATATTGTCTGTCTCCTGCCGTAGATAACCTGCTCCACCCTACCACGGCAAGTACCACAGCATCTGTGGCACGGCGCGCACATCGCAAGGCAAACGAATCCAGCACCCCGGCTGATAGCACGACGGCGGTGTGCGTCACCGTCCGTGAAGCACCCCGCCGTTACCGTACACGTATTGCGACGCGAATCGCCGCGCTCAGACCACCTTGCGTTCGAACGGATCGGAGCTGATGCCCTTCGCCAAGATGTCCTTGCACCATTCCTTCGCGGTGAACAGGCTGTGGTCACGGTAGTTGCCGCAGCTTTCGATCGTGGTCGCCGGCACATCGTCCCAAGTTGCCTTGTAGGCGATGAATTCCAAGGATTCCTTGAGCGCACGCGCAACATCCTCCGTGCTGTGCGTGCCCCAGGTCAGCAGATGGAATCCGGTACGGCAGCCGAACGGCGAGCAGTCGATATACCCCGGGATGCGTTCGCGCAGCAGCACCGCGATGGTGTGCTCGATGGTGTGCAGACCGGCGGTCGGAATGGCGTTCTCATTGGGCTGGACCAGCCGCAGGTCGTAATTCGAGATCACATCGCCGTTCGGTCCGGTTTCGGTGTCGATGTAGCGCACGTACGGCGCCTTCACCTTCGTGTGATCAAGCTGGAAGCTTTCGACAACCGGCTTGCCGTCCTGCGTGGGCTTGGATTCATCGCTCATAGTACCTCCTCGATGCCGGGGTGGCCTGCGTTGCACACGGCGGACCACCCGCTTTCGATGCCTAGTCTAGCCCGCCCGGATGTATGCCGCCGCGGGCGAGAGCGTATAGGACATAGAAAAAAGCTATGCCCGGCTAGCGCGGCGCGGACGGCATGCGCTTCGGCGGCGGATTTTGCTGGCAGCAGCCGGCTCGACGAGAGGCGCTGCGCTGCTCAAACCGGTCAAAAGATGTCCACGTGCAGCGACGGGGCCTTCCAACGACGGCCTTTCAGCTCGGTGTCCAGCGCTTCGAGCGTCCCGTCGGCGACAGCCTTGTCGTACCGCTCGATCATCGAGGTCGCGTTCTCCTCTTCCTCGACCTGCTCTTTGACGAACCAATCGAGGAACTTCGCGCTGTCTGTGTCCCCGGCCACCTCTGTGGCATCGTGCAGCGTATGGATCAGCCCGGTGACATACTGTTCATGAGCGAGCGCGAAATGCAGCGGATCGGCATCGTCTGTAATGGTTTTGTCGGGTTTTGCAATCGGCAGCAGCTCAATGGTTTCGCCACGCTTGAGCATCCATGCGCGCATAAGCATCGCATGGTCGCGTTCCTCCTGCACTTGTACGTCGTACCAGTTGCCGAAGCCGTGCAGGCCACGATTGTGATAATAATCCGCGAAATCCATATACAGATAGGCGGAATAGAGCTCCTTGTTGAACTGGTCGTTGAGCAGTTCCCTGAGATGACGGTCCATCATGTCAGCCTCCTTGCTTTTCGGGCGTGTGTTGGGCCCCGGTCGTGCATACGTGCAGGCGGAATGGCGCAATGGCCATATTCCGCGGCACCCGCCGGTACCGGTGTCGTCTTCGCCGTCGTTATCGTCTTCGATGACGACACGGTCCATACTATCCCCGCCGAGCCGCAGGGTGTGAGAGGCTCGCCGGCGTGTCACGACCGATCTTGCGTGATGGCTTCCATGAACTTCGCACCATACTGGCGCAACTTGTTCTCCCCCACCCCGCTGACTTCAAGGAATTCCTGATCATTGGAAGGTTTGAGCCGGACCATGTCACGCAACGAACGGTCGGAGAACACGATATACGGTGGCTTGCCGATTTCCTGCGCGATGCTGCGGCGCAAGGCGCGCAACCGTTGGAACAGCTGTTCGTCCGCCTCGGTGAATTCCGCGGCATCCTGCGCTTGCATGGCCGTAGTGCCCTGGCCGAGCGCGCCGCCAGTCGCGCCCGCGGCACGCGAACGCCCACTCTTTTGCCGTTGGATACGCTTGATTTCGTAATGAAAATCAGGGACGACCGTCTGCGCTGCGAGCGGCCCGAATTGGACGATGGGCAGCCGGCCTTCGGTGACCGCGAGGAAACCGTCAACGCTCATCTGGTTGAGCACATCGCGGATCCGCGCTTCGGGGACACTGCTCAGCACGCCGTAGCTAGGCACCTTATCGAGGCCGCGATCGAGCAAATCCTGGGCTTTGGAACCGCGCAGGACCGCCACAATCTTGCCCATGCCGTAGCTCTGCCCCAAATCGTGGACGCACCGGCTGATCGCCCGCGCGGTGTCCGTAACGTCGAGTGTCTCGAAATCGCCTTCGCAGTTCGAGCAGTTCCCGCATTTTGCGGTCGGGCCCTCCGGCTGAGCCGGACCGTTGGACGCAATCAAGTTTGCCGGCCCCTGCTCAGTTTCGGGGTCGGCGAAATACCTAACCATATAATCATGCAGGCAGTGCGTGGTGCGGCAGTAGCCAATCATCCCATCCAACAGGCGACGTTTCGAGGCGCGGACGATCTGCTGCTCCTCAGGGTCGAGGCGCTCGTTGTCACCGTTCAAGTCAAGCAGACGCCGGCGGGTGACGATATCGCTGTCATTCCACAGGAGCGTGCACCGGCTGGGTTCGCCGTCACGCCCGGCGCGACCGGCCTCCTGATAGTATGCTTCGATGCTTTCGGGCATATTGTGGTGAATCACATAACGCACGTCGGATTTGTCGATGCCCATACCGAACGCGTTCGTGGCCACGACGACCGGCACCCGATCAGTGACGAAATCCCGCTGAGTGCGCGAACGGTCTTCCGGCGCCATGCCACCATGGTAGGCAGCGGCAATCGGGCCATCCGACAAGCCTGCTGGGGCCTCCGCGTCGCCATGTGTTCCGGATGCCGCCATGAGGCTTGGAACCGCATGGTTGAGCGCGGCTGCCACCGCTTCGGTCTCCTTGCGAGTGGCACAGTACACGATGCCGGATTCTCCGGGGTGCGTCGCCACGTATTGCGCAATCCATGCGGTTTTGCGTTTGGTTTCCATCCGGATGACGTCGAAATAGAGGTTTGGACGGTCGAATCCAGTGACGGTGACCAGCGGGTTGCGCAGGTGAATCAGCGAAACGATGTCGCGACGCACTTTGCCTGTTGCGGTCGCGGTGAACGCGGCGACAATCGGCCTAACCGGAAGCGCGTCAATGAACTCGCCGATACCCAAATACGAGGACCGGAAATCCTGCCCCCACTGCGAAACGCAATGCGCCTCGTCCACCGTGACCAGCGAGATGCGCGCGTGTACGGCAAAATCGCGGAATCGCCCGGTTTCCAAACGTTCCGGGGCAACATACAGCATGCGAATCTTGCCTTGGGCAGCTTGGGTAAGCACGGCGTCCTGCTCGTCAGGGCTTTGCGTGGTGTTCACGTACGCCGCGGGAATGCCCGCGTCTTGGAGCGCATCCACTTGGTCGCGCATCAGGGAAATCAATGGGGAGATGACGATGGTCAGGCCCGGCAGCAGGGTGGCGGGGATCTGGTAGCAGATGGATTTTCCCGCGCCGGTGGGCATGACTCCGAGTACGTCACGGCGTTGAAGGATTGCGGTGACGAGTCCGGATTGGCCGGGGCGGAACGAATCGTAGCCGAAATACTGTTTCAGCGCGGCGAGCGCCGGCGCCGGTACTGGCGTTTCGCCTCCCGTGTTCCCGCGAGAGTTGCCCATCATTCTTGACACACCTGTCGAATCCGCCATACCCGTCGAATCTGCCATACCCGTCGCGCGCGTGATGCCTATCGCCGAATTCCCTGCCGTCATATCCCTCGAGTCTATCCTGCGCGGCGGAACTGGCGACTTTTCTGCCCGTCGTGCGACCGACGGCTCGCACGACGGGCAGATATACTAGAATGCCAACAGCAACACGGCAATATCGGCACACCATGTGGCTGGGAAAGCACACACCGGACAGTTACCGCCGAATCTCAGCGGTCAGCTTACGATATCGGCACACCATGCGACCGCAAAGTCGCACAGCAGACAGATACCTCACGAATCCAGCACCAAGCCGGCGGTATCTGCCCGTCATGCGCCCACGCAGCCGCACCGCAGGCAGATAGCCGGCTTCAAGCCACCGACCGACAACCACCGGCGTCCACCCGCAACCCCTCCACGACGGCAACAAAAACGACCAGCAAGCAACAACGACAATGGGCGTCCGGAGCGCCATCATCGCTCCGGACGCCCATCATCACGTCCCCTGACGGATGCCGGCGCCCAAGTATCCGGCATCCATCCAGCTTCTTCTTATCTTCTCTTCCGGTCAGGCCTGCTCAAGCGCCTGATCGAGGTCGGCAATCAAATCATCCGCATCCTCAATGCCCACGGACAGACGCACCAAGTTCGCTGGAACCTCAAGCGTCGTCCCAGACACCGAGGCGTGGGTCATGGCCGCCGGCAGCTCAATCAGGGATTCCACGCCGCCAAGTGATTCGGCGAGCGTGAAGATCTTCGTTGCTGCGGCGAACCGCTTGGCCGCCTCAAGCCCGCCCTTGAACTGGACGGAAACCATGCCGCCGAAGCCGCCGTGCATCTGGCGTGCGGCGATTTCATGACCCGGATGCGATTCGAGACCCGGGTACCACACGCGTTCGATCTGCGGCTTGCCTTCGAACCACTCGGCCACCTTGAGCGCGTTGCGGCTATGCTGCTTGACGCGCAAATCCAGCGTCTTCAGGCCGCGGATGTCAAGCCAGGAATCAAACGGGGAAGGCACAGCGCCCGCGGAATTCTGCAGGAATGCGACCTTGTCGCGAAGCTCCTCGTCGTTGAGCACGACCGCGCCGCCGACCACGTCGGAATGGCCGCCGATGTACTTGGTCGTCGAGTAGACCACCACGTCGGCACCATCATCGAGCGGATGCTGCAGCACCGGGGATGCGAAGGTGTTGTCCACCGCGACCTTCGTGCCGTGCGCATGCGCGACCGCGGCTGTCGCCGCAATATCGGTGATGTTGAGCAGCGGGTTGCTCGGCGTCTCCACCCAGATCCACTCGTAATGCTTGGATTCGAGTGCCGCGCTCACCGCCGCGGTGTCGGTGATGTCGACCACGTCAAGGTTCACGCCCCACGGCACGAACACCTTGGACAGCAGGCGGTAAGTGCCGCCGTACACGTCGTTGCCGAGCAGGACGCTGTCGCCGGGCTTCAAGGTGGAGCGCAGCAGCACGTCAATCGCGGCGAGGCCGGATGAGAAGGCGAGCGCATACTTGGCGCCTTCGATGGCGGCCAGCTGGGCGTCGAAGGAATCACGCGTCGGGTTGATGGAACGGCTGTAATCGTAGCCGTTGCGCAGACCGCCGACACCGTCCTGCTTGAAGGTCGAGGTCATGTAAATCGGCGTGACGACGGCGCCGGTGATCGGGTCAGGCTCCTGGCCGGCGTGGATGGCGCGCGTGGCGAGCTTGGTTGCGGCGAAATCCTTGGCGGACTGGTCGAATGATGCGACGGACATGATTGTTGTTCCTTTCATACGCTGATTTCGAGCGTATCTGGTTGTGCGGGGTTTGTCCCGCGTGTCGGTATCGGTTTTGGTGATGACGGGTTGGTATCGGATGTAGGGTTGATTGTCGGACCGCTGATGTGCGGGCGAAATCAGGCTGAATCAATCGTGTGGAATCACGCGAGCGGAATCACAGGTATTGCTCGGCGATGGACGGGCTGCTGGTACGGTCGACAACGTCGCCGTAGCCGTTGGCTCGCATCCAGTCGTCGTTGAAAATCTTCTCCAAATAGCTGCGTCCGGAGTCCGGCAGCAGCACGACGACCAGCTGATGTTCGTCCAGATTGTTCTCACGCGCGTATTTGAGTGCTCCGGCGACCGCCATGCCGGAGGAACCGCCGACCAGCAGGCCTTCCTCCTTGGCCAGGCGGCGGGTCATCTCGAAGGCCTCGACGTCGGTGACCTGCTTGATGTCGTCGGTGATGTTGCGATCGAAGGCCTCTGGGTAGAAGTCCTCGCCAACACCCTCGATATTGTACTGGTGGACGTCATTCGGGTTGGAGTAGATGGAGCCTTCCGGATCGGTACCAATGACCTTGACGGCCCCGTTGGAGACTTCCTTGAGGTAGCGGCCGGTGCCGGAAATCGTACCTCCCGTGCCGATGCCGGCGACAAAATGCGTGACCTTGTGGTCAGTCGCTTCCCAGATTTCCGGGCCGGTGGTCTCATAGTGACTGCGCGGACCATTCGGGTTGCTGTACTGATTCGGCTTGAACGCGCCGGGGATGGTGGCGGCGAGTCGGTCGGACACGTTGTAGTAGGAACGCGGGTCGTCCGGCTCGACGTTGGTCGGGGTGACGACGACTTCGGCGCCATACGCCCGCAACACTGCACGCTTGGACTCGGACACTTTGTCCGGCACGACGAAAATCGTGCGATAGCCGCGCTGCTGGGCGACCAGGGCGAGGCCGACACCCGTGTTGCCGCTGGTCGGTTCCACGATCACACCACCCGGCTTGAGTTGGCCGGATTCCTCCGCAGCGGTGATGATGCGCTCGGCAATGCGGTCCTTGGATGAGCCGCCCGGGTTGAAATACTCGACTTTGACGACGATGTCCGCTTTCACGCCATCGGTGACGTGGTGCAGACGGACAAGAGGGGTGTTGCCGATGAGGTCGGTGAGTGAATCGTGGATGGTCATGATGTCTCGTTTCTGTGCTTGGGCTTTGTGTCTTGCTTTGTGATGGGCTGACCGATGGATGGGTCGGCGGTGTGGTGCCTGGCCATCGGTTGAGTGCACAAGAAACGATTCCGGCAAGACGTGATATCGGTTGTTCCGACCACATCGATTCGGGTAACTGCCCGGCAAATCGCCGGTTCATCGTGATTGCGTCACAATCCAGCGTAGACGATGTTCATGATGGTTATTCATCTTGCTGTAATCGTGTGCAGATCCGCATGCCCTTCCATGTGGTCTGCCGGAATCCTATCTCAAGTTGTGCGTTGTCAACCGCTCGCCAAGGGGCGTCGGTTAGCGACAACAACAACATGAGAAATACGTCATGGCTCTTACCGTAGCACGCCCCCTGACAACGGCGTATCACAGCATCTCATATCGTGAGACGGCTTTTCGATTGCCCGGAACTTGCAACGAGACGCTTTTGCCTTGTCTCGAGGTTCATCCACCCTCTGCCGGCGTGGGCCCCGACCCGCTTCGGCAACCGCTTTACCGCCGCGACTTTCGTCAATCCCGCGTGTCCCTGAGATACAGTGGAGTCATGCACAGCACCGCCACCGATCGCACGGGCGCCCCGACGTTCGCAAGCGACACCGCCGCAACAACAACCATCAAGCGCGCCAAGTCGCACACCCGGCACCGCATTCTCCGCATTCTTCGCCCGGATTGGCTGCCATTCGCGATTGTGTGGGTCCTCGCCTCGGTCATCATCGTGCTGCTCACCATATCGACTCACCCTGTTGACGCCACATACCAGTTGCACTACGCCGACGGAACCTTCCTTGTGAACCGGGCGCAGTATCAGCGGCTCGCTGACGCGTTCCTCCACGGCAGAACATGGCTTGATGTCCATGTGCCCGACTGGCTCGCGGCCATGGACAATCCGTACGACGTACAGGCCAGAGGGGCGCAGGGCACGGCGAGCGGCGACCCATCGCTATGGGATTGGGCGTTCTATCACGGCCGCTATTACTGCTATTTCGGACCACTCCCGGCAATCGTGCTGTTCGCCCCATACAAAGCACTGACCGGAATGGATCTGTCGACCGCCGCCGCGTGCGCAATTCTGGCAATCGCCGCTTGCGCATCACTGATTTTCCTGGTGCAGACCCTGTGGAAACGGTTCTGGAAGGGGACGCCACGCTGGTTCGTCGTGCTGACGTGCACCGCAGTCATTGCGACATCGGGGCTGTCCTATCTCGTCCTCGTCCCGTGGTTCTACTCGATTCCAATCCTCGCCTCGCTGGCTCTCGCACCCGCGGGAATCGCGCTGTGGGCACGGTCCGCTGACGATATCGGCTCGGTTCCCCGAACCGGGATGGTCGCTGCGGGATCGCTACTCGTCGCACTCACCATGATGTGCAGACCGACATTTATTCTGACAGCGGTCTTCGGTTTTATCTTGCTATGGCCGCAAATCAGGTCGCGCGAAATGCTTGCCGTTCGGTCACGACACGCGATTCAAGCCAGTCTTGCGGCAATCGTGCCGTTCCTTCTCGTCGGTGGCGTCATGATGTGGTACAACGCCGCCCGATTTGGCAATCCGCTCGATTTCGGTGCTGCCTATAATCTGACCGGCTTCGATATGACGCAACGCCACGTTAGCCCGCAAGCCCGGCTGTTCAGTGCCGCTCTGCTGCTGTTCGCCCCGATCAGATTCACCCGTGAGTTCCCGTTTACCGCGGATGTCTTCGCCACGGGTGCCGGGAATCCCTGGGCGTTTCTGATCCATAACAGAGATGTCATCGCGGAGCCGACGGTGGGAGGTATCGTCGCGTTGTCGCCGATCTGCCTGCTCGCGCTGCCAGCGGTCATATGGTTCATTGTCTCACGCTTTTCACGCGGCTCGCATGCCTCGAGCGACACGGGCGGCTTGCACAAGCGGACGGAAGAAGTCGAGACGACGGGGGTGTCGTCTGGAACACAATCAGGGATGTCGTCGGCAGTATCGCTGGAAAAGTCGCACGAAATGACGCGAGGAATGTCAAGGTCATGTGCAATTGGCATCACGTGTCTGCTGCTTGTCGGTGTCATAGCGTGTATTGACGGACCGTTCGGCGTCAACGCGCGGTATATGTGCGATATGGCATGGCTGGCGGTCATTGGCACCATGTGTTTGCTGATGCCAGTGGAAGCGGCAAGTCGAATGAAGGGACGCCGCTGGCTGACCGTTACGATTGTGGTCTTCCTCGTGCTTGGGCTCGCGCTGCAAGCGCTTTGGCTGATGACAACCGGGCGGCTCGAAGCTTGGAATGTCTCGAATCCGGCGCTATACACGTGGCTGCAGGGAGTGTTCACGCGCTGAGCGCGTCTGCCGCCGCAGGTGTTACTCCGACTTGCGCGCGAACCGGCCCATAGGAATCCGACAAGCTGGTAGCACTCCGCAGTCGCTTACTGCGATCTGTTCGCGGCCAGTCTCCATTGGAATGGCTGCGAACGAGATTCGGCGCCTATTTCCTCATCCATCAGGCGATATTCGTTAGACGATAGGCAACAGGCGTTAAGCACAGTCAACCAATAATAGACAGCATCATCAGCCCGCATCCTCTGTCTCATCTCTTTGGTTGTGAGTCGCCACTCACAACCAAAGAGCTTCCACTCAACAGCCGCACCTGCAATGGCCAACCCTCACGCTGATTGTGAGCGACCACTCACAACGAACAACTCGGTCAGACCATCCAGACCGCGCATACCCCGACCCATCTTCCAATTGTGAGTCGCCACTCACAACCAAAGAACTTTCACACACCACCGCGCCCACGATGGACAATCGCTCATGCTGATTGTGAGCGGCCACTCACAACGACGCATCAACGTCTGCGGATTCGCATCGGAACACCGCACTCTCTCTCGTTGGCTGTGAGTCGCCACTCACAACGAAGAGACATCAGCTCACGAACCACCCCACGACGGCTCACTGCCCCGTTAGTTGTGAGCGACCACTCACAACTAGCTCGAGCGCAGAGCGACCGACGCATGCTTCCACACGAACAGCGCGTTGGTTGTGAGTTGCTACTCACAACCAGTGGTTGAACGGCGGAAACCCCGAACGCCGCCACACGAGTTGTCTGCCGATTGTGAGCACCGACTCACAACCAATAGGTAATATCGCACGGACAATAGGTGCAACGGAGGGATTGTCACGTTACTGTGAGCGACCACTCACAACGAAGTGGCATCGGCTCACCAGTCGCATCCACAATGACCTACCCTCACGTTGATTGTGAGTCGCCACTCACAACCAACAACAGCGTAGGGCAGTCGACACACATTGCCGCACGAACGACTCATTGATTGTGAGTCATCACTCACAACGAAGTGGCATTTACCCACCAGACGTATCTGCTCCGACCGATCGCCGTACTTGATTGTGAGTCGCCACTCACAACAAAGTACAGTGCGGGGCGGCCGCCGCACACTATCGTATGAACGACTCATTGGTTGTGAGCGACCACTCACAATCAGGTAAGGGGCGGGGGATATCGCTACGCCCCAACACCAACACCAGAACCAGAACTAACGCATCGAAATGCTCTCGCAACACTGCCGGCACGCGTGCGTCTAAGGTGGAAGCATGAGCGAAACATCAACATCAGCTGCAGCCGACATCCAGCCAATCATCGAAACACAGCCCGAACGCACCGATCTGCCGCTCGCGGTCATGCCGGTGGTCGTTGCCTCCATGATTCCGTATTTCAAGGAGAACATCAGCCTGTTGCACGACGTGATCCGTCTGCGCATGTACGGCGATTTCACACTCGACGAAAACACCATCGTCAGCCGTTGCCAAGACGCCGACGCCGTGATGGTCATCGGATTCCATGTCACCGATTCGATCTTCAACCGGCTGACTGAAAGCATCCATGTGCGTTGCTTCGCATTCGGCGGCACAGGTGTCGCGAGCTACATCAACCTGCAGGCTGCCCGAGAGCGCGGCGTGCGTGTGTGCAACGTCGTGCGCTACGGCGATCATGCGGTAGCCGAGCACGCGTTCGCACTGCTGATGGAACTCGCCCGGCACGTCGGCGATCTCAACCGCCAAGTGCATGCCGGCAGCTGGGAAGGCGCCGACGGTTACGCTTTGCATGGCAAGACGGTCGGATTGGTGGGATTCGGCGGCATCGGCCAGGTGTTCGCACGTATGCTGCAAGGTTTCGGCATGAAGGTGCTCGTATGGAACTCGCATCTTGACCAGGACGCGGTCACGCGGCTCGGGGCCACGCCGGTCGACGATATGGGCGAGATGTTCGAGCGCTCCGACATCATCTCGCTGCATATGCCGCTGCTCGCCGCAACGAAGGGCATCGTCACCGCGCAATCGCTGGAACATATCAAGCCGGGCACACTGTTCATCAACACCGCGCGCGCCGAAGTAATCGAACAGGGTGCGCTTGCCAAGCGTCTCGCCCGCGGGGATGTGAAGGCCGCGTTGGATGTGTTCGAGCATGAGCCGCTTCCCCAAGACGACCCGCTGCGCCGGATTCCGGGCATCATTCTGACCCCGCATGTCGCGTGGCGCAACGAGGAAGCGTATCGCAACTTGACTCGTCAGGTCTTCCAATCGGTCGCCTCGTTCGCGACCGGCGACGAGTTCAACGCAGTCGTCAAATAGCGGCTATCCGCCGATCACCATGCGGCGGCGTCGATGAGTTGTTTGGTATAGGCGGATCGCGGATGCGTAAGCAGGTCGCTGGTGGCGGCGGTCTCCTCGATTCGCCCGTCATGCAGCACGACAATCCGGTCGGCAATATGCTGCACAACTCCCAGGTCGTGGGACACGATGACCATCGCAGTCCGAGGCCGTTTCCTCCGGATTTCCGCCAATGCGTCCAGAATCTGGACACGCCCTGAGACGTCGACCGCGCTCATCGGCTCGTCAGCAAGCACGATGCGCGGTTCGGCGACTATCGCCCGCGCGATGGCGACCCGCTGCGCCTGCCCGCCTGACATATCGACCGGATACCGTCCGATGAACTCATCTGGATCAAGCCCGACCATCCCCAACGCCCGGCGGACCGCACCGGCGATATCGTCCGATGCCGCTCGCCTCCCAGCGTCGCCCGCTCTATGCCCGGCTTGTCTTGCAATCAGTCCTTCCGCAATCGATTCCCCGGCCGTCCAGCGCGGGTCGAGTGACGTGAACGGATTCTGGAACACCAGCCCCGATTCGTTTCTCAGCCGTAGCATGCCCAGCGAACGCACTCCGCTCAAGGCAACGCCTCGATACGTAACCGTGCCCGAATCGGCCTGCTCCAAGCCGAATGCAATGCGGGTCAGCGTGGTTTTTCCGGACCCCGACCCGCCGATCACCGCCAGACACTCCCCTTCGGCGACATCCATATCCACGTTGAACAGCACCTGGGTCCGCCCAGAATGGGAGCCGAAGGACTTGTCGACCCCCCGCACGGACAGCAGCGGTTCCTTCTTGTCTGACGCGACATCGCGCCCGTCGGTAACGATGACTTCTGCCGATACGGTGTTCCTGCTTTTCTCACCCATGGTGACGCTCCCGATTCGCACCCATACGCGCAGTGCCGTCCATATCCACACCTGCACCCACACCCGTGCCCAGTGTCAGCAGCTTCGCGGCACGCACCAACGCGCGTGTCGCCGGTTCCCCAGGATTACGCAGCAGATCTTCAGTTCCACCCGTCTCGACCACACGCCCGCCGTCGATGACGACGCATCGCGTAGTCGCCCGTGAAAGCACCGCGAAATCATGGGTGATGAACAGCATCGATGCACCGGCCGATTCGACCAACGAAACGAGCAGATCGATGATGGAACGCTGCACAATCGCGTCAAGCGCAGTGGTCGGCTCATCAGCGATAATCAGCCGCGGCGAGGTAATCAACGCCGTGGCGATGCCGACACGCTGCTGTTGGCCGCCGGAGAGCTCATGCGGGTAGGCGCCCGCGAGTCTTGGCGGCAGGCCGACCCGTTCCAGCATGGTCATCGCTCGGTCGTGCCGCTCATCTGCGTCCAAATCATAATGCAGGCGCAGCGGCAGACAGACCTGTTGCTCAACGGTCAGCACCGGATTGAGCGCCGCTCCGGGGTTCTGGAACACAAGCCCAACGTATCGACCGCGCAAATCGGCAAGTTCCGCATCATCCATGGTGTCGACCCGCTTGCCGCCAATGTTCAAACTGCCGTCCACGCGCGCGGTTCGAGGCAACAAGCCGGTCACCGCTTTGACCAGCATGGATTTACCTGACCCGGATGCCCCAATCAGCCCAACGCGTTCACCAGCGTCGACATGCAGAGACACCCGCTTCAATACAGCATGCCCGCCGATGGTCACATTCAGATCGCGGACATCAAGGATTGTGGGGCGCGCACTACCGGCGGCGTTCGTCGCACGGCTCACGTCGGCATGACCAACACCGGCATTGTCTGCACCGGCATGACCCGCATCGGCAGCACCGCCCGCACCGGTGCCATCGACCCCGGCAGCATTCGCAGTCATGCCGCCCATATTCGGCTCACTCGCATCCAGATTGTTCACGATTCCGCCTCCTCGCCTCGATCTGCCGGCCCTGAACGTCCGACCTCCACCCGACGCAGCTCAGGATTGGCCAACGGGTCCGCACAATCGCGAATCGCATCACCCAGCAGATACAGCGCGGTCACCACGAGTGTGACTACCAAGCCCGGCCACAGCACCGTCAGCGGATACACGCTGATCAGCCGCACCGACGTGGTCAGCGAATGCCCCCAACTCGGCACGCCCGACGGCACACCGACACCCAGATAGGTCAACCCCGCCTCGGCCAGAATCGAAGTCCCCGCACTCATCGACAGCTGCACGGCAAGCACCGGGAAGGTCGAGGGCACGATATGCCGCACGAACACACGCCACGGGCCGACACCGCTCGCTCTGGCCGCCTCCACATATGCACTCCGGGCTGCCAAAGCCGCCGTCGGCCTTAGTATTCGCGCCATATTCAGCCCGTACGTGATACCGCATGCCGCGACGACCACCGCAATTGACGTGCCGAAGGGAACGGCAAACAGCAGGGCGAGCAGCACCGTCGGAATCGCAATCAGCGCGTCCACGACCACTACGCTTGCCGAGGCGAGCATCCGGCGGGTCGATACCATCGCGGCGGTGAGCGCGAGTCCAATCGCCGCGGACACCAGTACAGTCAGCACGGCAACCGCCAAATCCGTGCGTGAGCCGGCCATCAGCCAGCTGAGCACATCCGCGCCCACGCCATCCGTACCGAGCGGGTGGGCAGCGGACGGCGACGCCCACGCATCGTCGCCATCGGTATGCAGCAGCGGGTAGGGCGTCCACACAAGCGACACCGCGGACACGACCAGCCACAACGCCATGACAATCAGCGCAAACCGCCCGGCCGGCCGGCCCCACATGCCGCGCAGGATAATCCCTTGTCTGACATGCAACGGCAATCTGCCGTAGAAGCCGCCGCGGGACAGGTGTCTCACAGGCCCGACATGCCGCGAACCCGCGGTATTGGCAGGATGCCCGACATCGGCGGGAAGCCTAGTTGCACCCGGATGCTCTGCATCGCCCGAAAGCTCAGAAAGCCTTGTATCAGCCGAGGGAACGATTGCCTCGGATTGCCCCGACGATGTCGGACGCCCGGTTTCCTGCGAGCGCCCACGACGATTACGCGATGAAGCCATATCTTCCCTCACCCCCGTTCCTCGGATTGCTCGCCCAACCGCGGGTCAAGCGCATGATGAAGCATATCGACCAGCACGCCGAGCAGCAGGAAGAATGCGGCGAGCAGGAACAGTTCGCTTTGCACGGCGACCAGATCACGATTGCCGACATCGCCGATCAGCATGGCGCCCAATCCGGGAAGATTGAACAGACTTTCAACAACCATGACGCCGGTGACCATCTGTGCGAAAGTCAACCCCGCCACCGACACCAGCTGCGCGGCAGACAACCGCAATCCCACGCCGAGCATCGCCTGTCGACGCGACATCCCACACGCCATGGCCATCGCCACGGCGTCGCTGTCCTCCATCGAGATCAGACAGGCGCGGGTATAACGCATGATTGCGCCCCCCGCCACCAATCCGGTCGCAATGGCGGGCAGAATCAACGATGCGAGAGCCGCTACCGGGTTGCGCCAGCCGGCATCGGGGAATCCCTGCGACGGCAGGATGCCGACAAGTCCGACCCCGCGGCCGAACAGCATGATGAGCAGCAGCCCGCCCCACAACGCCGGCACCGCACCACCGACGATGGCGAGGATATGCAACACGCCACGCACCCGCGAATTCGCGGCAAGCACCGCCTGGCAGCCAAGTGGAACGCCCACGCCAAGGGCGACGATCAGGCTCAATACAATCAGTGGCATGGTGATGGCCGCATGTGACCCGACCTGTGAGGAGACCGAGCGTCCGCTGATCGCAGACACCCCCATATTCCCGTGCATCAGGCCCGACAGCCAATCCGCATATTGCTGCGGGTACGAACGGTCCAGCCCCATCTGCGAGCGCAACGCGGCCACGCGCGCAGGCGTGGCGTTCGTGCCCGCCATGACGGACGCCACGTCACCCGGCAAAATCCGCAACGTGACAAACACCAGCAACGACAGGCCGAGCAGGGCGGCTACGAACAGCACCAGCCGACGAATCAGATATCTCATTGCCTTGATGCTCCTTGCCTATAACTCTTGCCGCGTATCACCGCGTCCTGCCAGATGTTGCCGCGTTGTCTTGCCGTATATCGTGCCGCGTATCGCCGCGTGCCGCCAGTCAGCAGTCTGCTGCCAAACCGTATCGCAGCCGTTGCGCCGCTACGCTCTACGCCTGTGCCGGCGTATACGTGACCTTCCACAACGGCAGCACACTCTGGGTCAGCCGGGAAGGGAACCCAGTGACCCCTTTGGCCTGTGCGACGCTCACCCGGTAGGCGAACAGCCAGTCGGCGGGTGCATCCTCGCTGACAATCCTCGCCGCCTGCTTGAGATAGCTTGCGCTGTCCTCGTCGTCCGTTGCAGCGAGCGCCTTGGCGTACAGCGCCTGCACCTGCGGATTGTCGTAATGGTAGTAGTAGTCGGGCTGCGTCCACTTGTAGAAGTCGTGGCTTTCCGCATGGTCGACGAGCGAGAGGTCGTAATCGCCGTTGGTGTGCACGTCCTGAAGCCATGTGGAGAATTCCACGCTGTTGATGCTCAAATCGATGCCGATGCGGCTCAATTGGCTGCGCAGCTGCTCACCAAGCTCGGAACCGTAGATACTTGTCGCGTAGGTGAGCGTCAGCTTGAGCGGGTGACTGGTGGAATACCCCGCCTGTTGCATGAGGCTCTTGGCTTTGGCGGGATCGTACGGATACAGGCCGGTCAAGTCCTCGTAGCCGGGGTCAACGGACGGGATTGGCCCACCGAGCGCCGCATCCACTCCCCCGCGCGAGGCGATGATCTCCTTGTGGTTAATCGCATAGCGGATCGCCTGCCGTATGCGTTTGTCGGAGGTTTTCGCACCCGTGCAGTTGAACGCGAGCACGAATTTGTCGCTGCCGTCGTTCGCCTTGACGGTGTATTTCCCACTGCTTTTGAGCTTGCCGGTCATATTCGCGTTGACCGGGGACAGCACCTGCACGTCCCCGCTGGTCAGCGCGTTGAGCGCCGCGTTGTCGTCCGGCAGGAAGCGCACGGTGACTGTGTTCGTGCGGGCCTTGTGCGCGCTGCCCCAATATTTCGGGTTCGCCTGCAGAACGAGCTTGCTGCTGGAATCGAAAGACTTAACCAGATACGGCCCGGAACCGACCGCCGTGGTTTTCGCGTCGTAGTGCGCGTCCTTGTCGAAGACCAAGCCGGGCCGGCCGGAAAGGTACCACAGCATATTCGCATCGGGTTGGCTTAGCGTGAGTTTCACGGTGGTCGCGTCCGGGGCGTTGGCTTGCTTGAGGTTCTCGACCTGGTCGCTGTTGTAGTAGTGCTTGGATTTGAGCTGGTTGATGGACCATGCGACATCGGTGGCGTCAAGCGTGTCGCCGTTGGAGAAGTTCATATGCTCGTTGAGCTTGAAGGTGTAGGTCAGCCCGTCGTTGCTGATGGTCCAGCTTTTCGCGAGACCGGGTTCGACCTCGTTGTTGGAGTTGCGTGAGACGAGCGCCTCGTACACGTTGCCGATGAGCAGCTGTTCGAGCGCGGAACCGGACTGGTTGCGGATGTCGAGGCTCACGGGCGCGAGTTTGATGCCGATGGCGATGCTGTCTGATTGGGTTGGGGTGGCCGTCTTGCGCGAGTGTGAGTTCACGATGGCGATGCATGCGACGAGCGCGACAATCACCAAGGCGGCAACCACCCAGATGATTGGGCGATGCCCGTCATGCCTCTTCTTGCGTTGCTTCGCGTGCGCATTCAGACTGGCGTCGGTGCTCGCGTTGGTATCAGCGTTCGCGCCAGTATTGGCGCGGGTGTCTTCCGTCGCATGCGGCGGCTGGGTTGTGGTGTCTGGTTCGGTTGCGTCGGATGTACCGTACGCACCATTGGACTTGGCCATGGTTGCTCCTCTGTTCGGCCGTTGAGCCTGCTTATGTTGAGTCGGTTGGCCGCCCATGCGGGTCGACCACCTCACATCATGATACGCGTGCAGGCGGATTGTCTGGTGCCGCCCGTCCGGCCCCGATTGCGCTCCGGCCCTCTGCCCGTGTGCGCATCAAAGCCAAACCGGCGAATTCAGCGGGTGTTGCGCGCGTAAATCGATGCCAATCCTTTGAAAATCAAATCGGGGTCATATACGTCGATCAGGTCGGTATCGTCCTTGAACATGCGTCCAAGCCCGCCGGTGGCGATGACGCGGAATTCCCCGTCGATCTCCTGCTGGAACTGTCGGATGGTGCGTTCGATGCCACCGAGGAAGTTGTAGTAGAGCCCCGCCTGCATCGCGTCCTTCGTGTTCTTCGCGAGAATCGACTTGGGCCGTGTAATCTCAACTTCCGGCAACTGGGCGGTTTCGTTCCACAGGGCCGCCGCCGCGGTGCGGATGCCGGTGGTGATCAGCCCGCTGCGGATGCTGCCCTTACTATCCACGTAGTTGAAGGTCGTGGCCGTCCCGAAATCCGCGACAAGCGCCGGCCCGCCGTAGGTGAAATACGCGCCCACGCAGTCGGCGAGGCAATCGGCGCCCATGGTTTTGGGATTGTCCATGACCACGTTGATGCCCGTTTTGATACCCGGACCGACAATCATCGGGTCGATGCCGAGGAATTTCACGATGCTCGCACGGAAGGAATGCATGACTTTCGGCACGACAGACACGATAATCACGTCCTGCACATCGCTCGGGCTATACCCACTCATCGCGAGGAATTCGGTGATCATGAGCCCGTATTCGTCCGACGTGTGGTTGGCTTTCGTGGTGATCCGGTAGGTGCCCCTCATCTGCTCCTTGTGGTCCCCATCGAGGAAGCCGAGCACGATATTCGTATTGCCGATGTCTACTGCCAGCAGCATGGGCGTCCTTTCATCCGCGTTTTCGTAATTGCCCTCATGATCCGGATTCTTTACAAACCTCCGGGTGCCGATTCGCTCTAATCCGCCAGACGTTCCTGCCGCATCCGGGCAAGCCTGCCAAGAATGACAGCCGCAAGGTCGCGCTTATCCATCAGTGGCTGCGGTTCTGCGTGGATTGTCGACCCGTCCTCGCCCGCGGTGGCATTCTTGTCAGTATCCGGTGTGAGGATCACCACCCGGTTCGTATCGTGCGCGAAACCGGCCCCCGGTTCGTTGAGGTCGTTGGCGACGAGCATGTCGCAATGCTTGCGTTCCAGCTTGGATTGCGCGTTGGCGAGCAGGTCCTGCGTCTCCATCGCGAACCCGCAGACGAGCTGCGAGCCGTCCAGGCGTTTGTGCTCGCCCGCCCAAGCGAGGATGTCCGGGTTCTGTACCAGCGTGATCGGCGGCATAACTCCCCCGGCTTTCTTGATTTTCTGCTCGCTGCGATGCTCCGGGCGGAAATCGCCGACCGCGGCGGCCATGATTGCGATATCCGCCTGCGCGAAGTGGCCATGTACCGCGTCAAACATCTCCTGCGCGGTCTGTACATGGACAGTGTGCACGCCGTCCGGCTCGTCAAGCGCGACCGGCCCGGATACGAGCGTGACCTCAGCTCCCATGGCCTGCGCCTCCTGGGCGAGTGCATACCCCATTTTCCCAGTCGAATGGTTGGTCAGGTACCGTACCGGGTCGAGCGGCTCCTGGGTGGGGCCGGCAGTGACCAGCACGTGTAATCCGGCCAATTCGTCGTTCGCAGGCTGGTCGGTCTCCGTCTTCGTGCCGCATCTGCTGGCGGCCGCACTCTCGGCGGCCTGTTCAACGGCATCCTCGATGTCCTCCAAATCGGCAAGCTTGCCTTTGCCGGTGTCCTGGCAGGCGAGCCGCCCGGTTGCCGGTTCGACGATCGTCCACCCGAATTCGCGGCATGCGGCGATATTGCGCTGGGTGACGGGATTGTTGTACATGCGCGTGTTCATCGCCGGGCACAGGATTTTGGGACCCTCATATGCCAACACCATCGAAGTGAGATAATCGTCGGCGATGCCGTGTGCGATTTTGGCGATGATATCGGCGGTCGCGGGCGCGATCACCAGCACGTCCGCCCATTTCGCGTCATCGATATGGCTGATGCCAAGCCGCTGCGCATCCAATGCATCCTGGGAATCCGCGGTATCGGGGAACATTGCCGTGCGTACCGGCGTGTGAGCGAGGGACGCGAACGAAAGCGGGGTGACGAACCGTTGCGCGGCCGCGGTCATGGCGACCCGCGTCTCATACCCGCGTTTGCCCCAATCACTGACCAGTTGGCATGCTTTGAACGCCGCGATGCTGCCGGTGACACCGAGCATGATATGGGTTGAAGCCATACGACCTCCCAAACGCCGCGCTGTTGCGGCGGTCTGTACTGTCGCTGCGGCGGTCGCCGTCAGCGCTGCCGCCAGTATAGGCTGCGCAACCGACGTGCCGCAGCGAATACAGGTTTCTACATCACCTGCATCACTGGATGGTGAAGCCCTGATTGACCCCGTACTCCTGAATGTCGTTCTGCCAACTGGCGAGCGCTCCTGCGAGCGAAACCTTCGGCCCCGGATCATTCGGCACAGTCACGGGATTGCCGTCGTCGTCGGTCATGCCCGCCTCGAAACGCTTTTTGGCAACGATCCGCCGCTGGTTGGCGGACTCCCACTTGTAGGCCTTGCCCATGGTCGCGCGGAAATCGCTGCGCGCATACACTTCGAACGGCAGATACTGGTATCCGGAGGACACGTTCTGCGCCGCCTGCGCGAGCACCTTATTGAACTGTTGGCCGCCGAAATACGGGATCTGGATGCCGCGCGAGTCGCGGATGGTCGTCTTTTCAAGGAAAGTCTTGGATTCCAATGTGGAAGTATCTGCGGGGAAAGCCCCTCCGTCAACGCGCGTGGCAATACCTTCGGCATCATGGCACACATATTCGATGAAGCGGTATGCGGCTTCGGGTTTGCGCGTCGTGTTGAGCATCGTCAACGCGGACCCGCCGATTTCAGCGTTGGCTGTGCTACCGTGAACGGTCGGGATAGTGCCGACCCGCCATTGTCCTGCAGCTCCGGGCACATCGGACAACAGCATGGAGGGCATCCACGCACCCGACAGTACCGAGGCGACGGTCCCGCTGCCCAGTGCGTTCTTCCACCCTGTCGACCATGTGGTCAGCCGGGTGTTGATCAGCCCTTCATCCATCATTTTCTGCCAGTATTCGAGGAAGGTTTTCGTGCCCGTGTCACCTTTGAGGTTCACCGTGACGGTTTTGCCGTCGGAGGAGGTCCGGTACGGTCTGCCGCCGGCGAGCCAGATCATCGCGTTGAAGAAGCTTGCATCCCCGGCGTCCGCGGCGATATACACCCCGATTTTCTTGAGTTTCTTGGCCGCCCGGTAATAATCCTTCCACGTGTGGATGGTTGTCGGGTCAACCCCGGCCTGCCTGAACACACTATCGTTGTAGAAGAACGCCATCGGGCCCGAATCCATGGGCAGGCCATAGATACGGCGGCCAAGCTGCACCGAGGACCATGTGCCGGTCGTGTAGAAGTTCGCGTAGCCTTGCGCGCGGTCGGTCAAATCACGCAATTGGCCACTGACCGCATACTGTGGCAGCGCAAAATATTCAATCTGCGCGACATCCGGCAGCCCATACCCGTCCTGAATCGCCGTATTGAGGTTCTCGTAGCCGCTCGTGTTCTTCACGATGACATGGACGTCAGGGTTCGCGGCCTCGAAGGACTGGGCGAGCTTGCCCATGCTCGGCTCCCATGACCATACGGTGATGACGGTGCGCGTGTCCTGCACCGCGCATGCGGCGACCGTGAGCAGCATGCATACGGACATGACGGCGGACAACGCCTTCGCGATGAGGTGCCGTCCGCGGGATGGTCGTGTCATGCTGCTCCTTGATTTCCGTATGTGTTCGCTGGCGCCCGCCGTCAACCCATGCTGACGATGACGCCGTTCGGGGCGATGGTCGCCGTTCCGTCGCCATGGTCTTCGGCGAGAGATGCGACGATGGTACGCCCTTCGATATCCGCTGCGACCGGATGGTGCGTACGGTTGAACTGGAATGTGAACCGCGGCGCCTCATGTTCGCCGTCGCCGCGCCCCTCACGCACCACGCGCAGAATGTCGCCGGAACCTTGCCATGCCGGTACGCTCACGTCCATGGCCTCGAACATGGCCGGCAGGCTTGCGGCAAGCCCGTCAGCGCCCAATCGGCAACCGACGTAGGCGGCACGCCCCTCGCCATATGTGTTGACCGTGATGGCGGGGACGCCGTTCATACCGGTCCACGAATCGGCTTGGTAGGTGGCAAGTATACGTGCGGAATCCGCGGTCGAGGTGATGACGTCCGCGATGTCGTGTGCCACGGTGCCGTTGCTCAGGTCGAGGTGATCAAGCACGCCGTCGTCGTCACCCATCGGGGCGAATTCCTCGGAACGCACGCCGACAACATCGCGGATGGCCCCCGGATAGCCGCCGAGCCACACGTGGTCGCGTTCGTCGCTGATACCAGTGTAGTAGGTGGCGAACAGCTTGCCGCCTGCCGCGACATAATCACGCACGCGCCGCGCATCGTTTTCGCCCAGCAGGTACACGCTCGGCAGAACGACCATCTCGTAGCGATCCCAATCGCCCGCCAGCGGCACCACATCGGCGGTCAGCCCGCGATCGGCCAACGCGGTGAACCAGTCGAGCGGTTCCGTCCAATGCCGCACCTGCTGGGTGGGTGTCGCCGTATGCTCGGTGGCCCATTCGCTCGCGTAATCGTAGACGACGGCAATCCGTGCCTGGCTCAGTGTAGTGCCGGGCAATCCCGCCTGCGAGAGCGTGTCCAGGTCATTGCCGAGCGCGCAGACGTCACGGTAGACCTGGCTGTTCCGTCCCGCGTGAGGCACCATGCCGCTGTGGAATTTCTCGGCACCCGCTTGGGATTGGCGCCACTGGAAGAAGCAGATCGCGTCCGCGCCCATGGCCAGATGCGCCATCGCGTCGCGTTCCAGCTGTCCTGGTTCCTTGCGGTAGTTGATACCACGCCAGTTGACGGCGCTGGTCGAATGTTCCATGAGGAACCACGGCTGTTTGCGGCTGATTCCGTCGACCAGCGAGGACGAGTAGGCAAGTTCGTCGAGGTGTCTGCGTCCCGCCGTGAAGTAGTGATCGTTCGACACAAAATCGACTTCGTTGCCCCAATCGTCATAATCGAGTGCGTTGCCGGGCGCGCTGACCATGAAGTTTGTGGTCAAGGGGATATTCGGGGTGATTTCTGCGAGCGCGTCACGCTCCGCCTTGAAGAACTCCTTGAGCGCGTCGGAGCAAAACCGCTTGAAATCAAGCAGTTTGCCCGGGTTCATGAAATTGCCTTCCCCGATGTACCGCGGCGGGATGATCTGGGAGAAGTCGGTCATGCGCTGAGACCAGAAGTAGGTTCCCCACGCGTCGTTGACCGCCTCGATGTCCCCGTAGCGTTCCTTGCACCAGCGCTGGAAGGCGCGCATGGCGTCATCGGAATAGTCGAACCGGTTGTGGCAGCCGTACTCGTTGCTCACATGCCAGGCCACGACGGCCGGGTTGTCCCGGTAATGTTGCGCCATGGCACGGCACAGCCGCAAGGCGTACTCGCGGAAAATCGGGCTGGTGGGACGCCAATGCTGTCGCGCCCCCGGCCAGCAGGCGTCGCCGCGCTCGTCCTTCCACAAGACTTCCGGATGCTTCTGCGTAAGCCATAGCGGCGGGCTGGCGGTCGCGGATGCGAGGTCGACGGCGATGCCGGCATGGTAGAGCTTGTCGATGATCCGGTCGAGCCACCCGAAATCGTAGACGTCTTCCTCGGGTTCTATCGCACTCCACGCGAAAATACCAAGGGACACGATATTGACCCCGGCCTGGTTCATGAGCTCGATATCTTCATCCCAGACGGATTCCGGCCATTGTTCGGGATTGTAGTCACCGCCGTACCAGATACGCCGGGCTGCATTGTCCAGCGGTCTCGGCCAGCGATGTGTTCTGCGTGCTGTCATGGCGCTCCAACTGTATGCGTTCGATTACCGATGTTTACCATACCATTGACTGCCGTGTTTTTCCTTGACGGCGCTTCATACCTCGCCGCACGCGTGTTTTCCGCATGCGCCCCGCCGCACCGTTCGCCGAGGTGTCACCGCAGTCGTCGCATGTCGGGCCCACCGGCGAGGCTCAACGCGGGTACCGGGCCACCGACCCGCGTTCAATCAGCTCGCCGGGAATCACGGTTTTCACGTTCACTGGCACGTTCTCACCTTCGCACTGCTTGCGGATCATGGTGAACGCCTCATGCCCGATGATGTCGAAGCGCATGCGCATGGTCGTCAGATCGAGTTTGGGCACAATGCCCCTGAGCGAATCATCCACACCGACGATGCTGACATCCTCGGGCACGCGACGGCCGCCATCCTTCAAACCCAGGATCGCACCATACGCCATCTGGTCGTTCGCCGCATACACGGCGGTACATTCGGGGTCGTGGGCCAGCTCGAATCCGGCACGATACCCACTGTCCGCCCCCCAGTCGCCAATCAGGGCTTGCGGTGCGGCGATGCCATGGCGATCAAGTTGGTCGCTCCACCCTTGCAGTCTGCTGCGCGCCGCACGCGACTGCATCGGCCCGGCGATATGATGCACGGTGCTGTGCCCTTGTTCCAACAGATAATCGACAATGCTCGTGGAGCACCCGTACTGGTCGGCGTCCACAGTGGGGCAGTTCGTAGATGCCCCCTCGCACACGAGCACGACCGGCATCTCTTTCGGCGGAACGAAGGTATCAAAATCAGGGACATCTTGCTGCAGCACGACGATGATGCCGTCAACCGGCAGCTGTGCCATGCGCTCGACCGCAGCCTGCAGTGAACGTTCCTTGCCGACGCCCATCGTGCGTACGGTGACCGCGTACCCCTCATCCACCGCAGCCGCGACGATGCCGTCAAGAATGCGGGAATCGCCGTAATCATACAGGCTGAACACCACGACGCCGATATCGTTGAACCGGCCGTATTTGAGCGCGCGTGCGGCATAGTTAGGGCGATAGCCGAGCTTGTCCATCGCTTCCTCGACGCGCACTCGGGTTTCGTCGCGCACACTTTTGCTCCCGTTGGTGACGCGGGAGACCGTTTGGGGCGAAACGCCGGCTTCCCTTGCAACATCCTGCATGGAGACAGTCAGGTTCCGGTTCATTGTTCGCCCCTTGATAGCTGTTGATATGGTGCCAAGTATAGGCGATATCCGTACGTCGGATACCCACTGCGTCTCACCTATGCCGAGGCGGTCAAACGCCCGAAAAACCGGCTTTCCTTGTGGTGATTGAACTTAACTGTTTCAGTTGCGATTAGCCGATTCGCGGCCGTGCACCATCCACCGGTGTGATTGCTACAACATTCCAAGACCATTCGGCCGTATTCATCACCATCGCAACGGAACCGACGACACGAACGCCATATCCCGTCCGCTGACCGGATCGGTGAACTCGAGCCGGCGCGCGACCAATTGCAACGCCGTGCTGAAATCATCCGGCCCATAAGGCTTGAGCGTCGGGTAGAACGGGTCGCCCATGATCGGCAGGCCGATTGAGCTCATGTGGACGCGCAGCTGGTGGGTTTTGCCGGTCACGGGGTGTAAAACGTACCGGCGGGTGCCGGCGGGCAGCGCCGTGGCGTCTGGAGTGTCGGCGGTCATGCCGCATGCGTCGGGCAGGTCTATGATCGTCCGCGCGTTCGGCTCCCCCGGTACCTCGTAGGCTTGCAGACGGCCGCGGTCCTTGACGATATGCGAGCAGCGCAGGAGCGGGAACACCGCCGGGGCGTTGAGGCGTGTGAGCGTGCCGGTATGCGGGCGTGTGATCGGCGCCGCCGGGGCCAGGCATTCGTAAGTCTTATGCGCCAAATGGTTCTGAAACAGCATCTGGTAGGCGCCACGGCAGGCCGGGTCGCGTACAAAGACCACGATTCCGGCAGTCAGCCGGTCCAGCCGGTGCGCCGGCGTGATCTGCGGCTCCGCGTAGTGCTCACGCAGCCTGATAAGCGCGGACTGCCGGTACCACATGCCGCGCGGCGTGGTCGGCACGAAATGCGGCTTGTCGATGACAATGATCCGCTCATCCTCATACAGCACGATGCAACGGAACGGGATTTCAGGCTCGTTGGTCACCCAGCGGTGCCGCCTGGCTTGCGGCACGCGCGTCCCGGCATCATCGGAGCCGGATTGCGCGTCGGGGCGCTCATGAGGCAACGAAGCCATACCGGGCGCCCCGACGCTGCAAGTGGCCGCGGACATGCGAGGCATCACTCGACAGTCACGGATTTCGCGAGATTGCGCGGCTTATCCACGTCATACCCCTTGAGCATGGCCATATCCATGGCGAACAACTGCAACGGCACCACGTCCACCAGCGGGCTGAGCAGCGTGGGGCAGACCGGTCGCCAGAAGACAACATCCGCATACTGTTCGACATCCGGGTCACCCAATTCGGCGACCGCGATGGTGAACGCGCCACGCGCCTTGACTTCCTCGATGCCGGAAATCACCTTGTTGTGCAGAATGTTGCGCCCGCGTGCCGACGGCACAATCACGACCACCGGTTCGCCCGCGTCCACCAGCGCGATCGGCCCATGCTTGAGCTCGCCCGCGGCGAAGCCCTCGGTGAAGGTGTAGGCGATTTCCTTGAGTTTCAGCGCGCCTTCCAGCGCAACCGGGTAGCCCACATGACGGCCAAGGAACAGGAAGGAATGCGCGTTGACCATCCGCTTGGCGGCCTGCTCGACGTTGCCCGCCTGATTGTCCAGCACCCACTGGATCTTCTGCGGCATATCCTTGAGTTGCTCGAGGATGTGCCTGATCTCGTCGCGGTACATCGTGCCCTTCACTTGCGCCAGATACAGGCCAAGCAGGTAGGCGGCGACAATCTGCGCGACGAAGGCCTTGGTGGAGGCGACCGCGATTTCCGGGCCCGCGTGCGTGTACAGCACAGCGTCGGATTCGCGCGGGATGCTGGCACCCTGCGTGTTGCAGATCGCCAGTACGCGCGACCCCTGTTCGCGGGCGTGGCGCAAGGCCATCAGCGTGTCCATTGTCTCGCCGGACTGCGAAATCGCGACGACCAGCGTACGCGGGGTCAGAATCGGGTCGCGGTAGCGGAATTCGTGCGCAAGCTCCACCTCGACCGGGATGCGCACCCAATGCTCGATCGCGTATTTGGCGACCATGCCCGCATAGCTTGCCGTGCCGCACGCCACGACGATGATCTTGTCGACCTGGCGGAACACGTCCAGCCCGATATGCACTTCGTCGAGCACGATATCGCCCTGGTCGTCAAAGCGGCCGAGCAGCGTATTGGCCACGGCCTCCGGGTCCTCGTGAATCTCCTTGTCCATGAACGAGGGCCAGCCACCCTTTTCCGCCGCGGAAGCGTCCCAATCGACGGTGAAACGCTTGGAATCCTTCACCGGGTTGCCGTTGAAATCGGTGACGATTACATGGTCACCGCTGATGCACACGGCCTGGTCCTGCCCAATTTCCATGGCCTGCTTGGTGTAGGCGACGAACGCGGCGACATCCGAACCGAGGAAGTTCTCCCCCTCGCCCAGACCCACCACGAGCGGGGAATCATGCCGTGTGCCGACGACGATATCAGGCTGGCGGCAGTCCACGGCGAGGATGGTGAACGCGCCGGTCAGCATGCGGGCCACGCGCCGCAACGCTTCAAACAGGTCGGGTTTGCCGGTTTCCTCGATGATGGTGTTGGCAACCTTGCCGAGCAGTTTCGCCGCGACTTCGGTATCAGTGCCGGAGGAGAACACGTAGCCTTCGGATTGCAAATCCATTTTCAGCTGTGACGCGTTCTCGATGATGCCGTTGTGGATGATGGCAATCTTGCCATCCGCACTGACATGCGGGTGGGCGTTCGTGTCGCTCGGCTCGCCGTTGGTCGCCCACCGGGTGTGGCCGATGCCGACGGTCGCGTCCGGCAGCGGCGAGCGGGCGAGATCAGCCTTGAGATTGTCCAGGCGCCCGGCCTTCTTGCGCACCGCCACCAGATCCATGCCCGGCGCGGCGAGGGCGACGCCGGCGGAATCATATCCACGGTATTCCAGCCTGCCCAGGCCTTGCATGCATACTTCCAATGGTTTGCCGCATGCGGTCATGCCGCCTGCATATCCTACGATTCCGCACATAGCACACCAGTGTATCGGACGATTATGTCAAGCGCCGATGGCGAAAGTCACTTTCACATAACCGGCCAATCGGCGCTTGGAATGCACATCACGAATTCGTTTGGCACGCTTCGTACAGTTTCGCCTTCGCGGCATCATACCCTGGGGCGGATTCGTCGAAATACTTGCCGAATACGTCCTTGTCCTTGTTCTCGTCGCTGACGATCGCCTTGTAATCATCCACCGTCATGGATTGTTCGGCGAGCCCGTTTTTCTTCAGGCATTGGAGCAACGGTACCGCTGGATCCTCGTTCTTGGGATTGCTTTTCATGCTGTCGTGCAGAATGCTCATGCTGGTGAAATCATTGTCCTCGTCGCATTGGGCGACAGCGGAATCGCCATCGCTTTGGCTCATTCCGGCGGGATACGTGGTTTGCATGCCGCCTTGCGAGTCAAAAGTGACATCGACGCCTTGCTGTTTCGCGCAATCGCTGAAATGCTCGCTGAGTTCGTTGAACTCTTCGTCGGTGATTTTGCTGTCCTTCAGTATCTTCTTGGTCAGGGACTGGTGTGCATCATCGTAGGTGCGTTTGATTTGTTGCGCGTAGTATCCGGTGAAGACGGTGCCGTCCTTCGCAGTGGCGCTACTCGATGCACTTGTCGCGGTGCCAGTGGACGGAGCGGTATGTCCTCCGCCCGCACAGCCCGAAAGCAATGTTGCACAGCACGCCATGGCGCATACCATGACTGTCACAGCGGTGTGACGGTTCCCCCTATTGTTGGTCTTTTTCATGATTTCACTTCTCGGAGTGGTGATTCTTTCGTTTCGCAGAGTCGGAAGGTGGGCTTGTGCCGCGAGTCCCGTAGCGCAAGCCCGCCTTCGCGGTTATTTATCATTTGGATTGATCGTTATCATCGGGATGTTCATGGACGTATACGTAGTGGGACAGATCGTTGATCTTATACCCGTCGTAACGTTCCATGCATTGCTTCGCAATCTTGTTCATCCTCTTCGCATTCGCACCATGGTATGGAGTCGGTGTCGTCGTGCCTTCCTCCCAAATGAAGGTGATGAAATCATCTTCGCTTTGAGCTTGGGCATCTACGCAACCCTCGACTTTGAATTCCAAAGCATTGATGTCCTTCTCGCTGATCTTGCCATCCTCTATGAGTCCCCGGGCAAAACCGGTCTGAAGGCTGTTGTACGTGTCTGCGAATTTTCGAGCGTATGGACCTTTGAACACATGTCCATTCTCGGCCTTCGCAGTGCTTTGCGATGGGGCTGGGGTCGCGTTCTGATGTCCCGAGCCGCAGGCGACGCACAAGAGGCATGCCACGATGACGCCGAAAATCAAAAACACATTTCGAATACGAGCAACGGTATGAGTCAACATCCCGGACCAATCACTCATACGCATACCAATGCCCTTGCATCATTGTCATCATTCTCATCGTTGAAAACCCTTTTCTATCTTGTGCCTCGTAGGCGACTCTATCTTGTGCCTCGTAGGCGACGCCTCGTTGACGTCACAATTGCATTGTTTCGCACTTCATCGC
This sequence comes from Bifidobacterium thermophilum DSM 20210, assembly GCA_000771265.1. Lineage (GTDB taxonomy): Bacteria > Actinomycetota > Actinomycetes > Actinomycetales > Bifidobacteriaceae > Bifidobacterium > Bifidobacterium thermophilum. Next base: position 226,212 of record JDUB01000001.1, on the reverse strand, counting down.
ACGATGCAAATCCTTGTCGTTAACAACACTACAAATCCCAGCTTCCGGTCATCGATTCTTAAAATATCTGAACAGGTCACGTTCGCGAGTGACCAGCATCGCAAGCGTGACACCGGCCAACACACCCGCAAGGGCCGCCGCTGGAACTCTGGAAAGAATACCAACAAGCGTCGGTGAGGCAATGATGATCCCCGTATCCATATGGGTAATCGCCCAGATCGTCAATGGCAGCGTCACCAGTATCGCCGAACAGCACCAGACCAACGCCTCGAGCAGCATCTGCAGCCAGAGCGCGGTCTTGGGTTCGCCGCAATGCATGGCGGATGCAAGTTCGAGCCGCCTGACACGGACAACGGCGAATCCGATGAAGAACGCAATGACCAGCATCACGAGTGGAGCCAGTGCACTCTGTCTCTCCCGGAACGCCTTGACGGCATCCAACTTCGAGCCTTGCGTCGCATTCAATTGGCTGATCGTTGGTTGCTGCGAAGCATCCGAAGGCCATGAGGATACCGTGGATTGCAACAATGCCTGCAGGGCATCCGGAACCGGCCAGGTCTTCACCACGCACTGGTCGAAATCGTTTGCATCAACCGGAACCTGGCTGAGCGCCACATATTGGTAATTGGATGACCTACCGTCGTCCGGATACTGGAATACGCCGGCGATCCGTACACTGCCACCGGCATGCAATGCGAGTTTGCTTCCGGCGGAAGCGTTCACAGACTGCGCTGCCTGGGAGGAGAGCCAGATGCCATCGTAATCCCTGGTAGACAACGTAACAGTGCCGGAACGGGTCGAAGAAGCAAAGACACCAAGCGCCCCGGTCGTGGCATCAAGCGAAGGAATACTCGCAGATGGCAGGACGGCGGATGTGACCTTGTCGTTCTTCGACCGTAACGCGCCGGATGCGAGCACCCCGTCCACACTGGACAACCGTTCGCATGCTTCACCGCTAATCCTGCCTTTGAACTCGATGACGTACGTCGACGCGCCCGATGCGATATACCGGTCAACCTGCTGCGCTATTGACCGAATGCTGAACAGGTCGGCAGCAGACAACCCGCCGACCAACGCGGCGAGAATCAACATAAGCATGAACGCATGCGAGGTTCCGGACACGATATCCCGCCATGCTTCGTCCACGACACCACGCAGACGCATACGCCCTGTCGCAGCCGTATCCCGGTCAATGGCAGGCGCAACGGTATCTTGTTCCCGGCTCACTGGTAGTCCCTCAAATCGATGATGTCCGTGCACGCGTCGCGGGTGCGCGGATCATGTGTGGCGACCACGACAATCGCCCCTGATATCGACAACCCGTGCAAGGTTCGGTTCACGCTCGCCGCAGTCGCCAAATCAAGTTGTGCTGTCGGCTCATCCACAAGAAGCAGTCCCGCGTGGGAGGCGACCGCGCGCGCAAGCATCAGCCGCTGAGCCTCGCCACCGGACAGGTCACGGAACTGTTTGGCGGCAAGATGGTCAAGCCCGAACACGCGTAACAGTGACAAAGCGTGCTCTTCGGCTTCGTTCCTGCGTTCCCCGCGAGAAATATAGGGCAGTGCCACATGGTCGATGACCTTCCTACGCGCTACTCCATGAGGATTCTGCAATACCCAGCACACCCGACCGCATGAGACGCGTATGACCTTGCCCTGCGCTGGCTGCTGCCAGCCTGCGACAATGGACAATAGCGTGGATTTGCCCGAGCCGGAAGGACCGACCAGCGCATAAACGCGCCGGGGATACAGCGTCATGGTGATATGCCTGAACAGCCAGTCGTCCCCGTCGAAGCTGTGCCCGACATCGTCGAGCTTGACATGGGCAGACTGCTCATCACCGGAATTGTCCTGAACTGTACTGGTTCCCGCCAATCCTGCAACCGCGGGTCGTATGGACTCGAGCCGGTCTTGCCCGCTCATCGGCACGCCTTGCCTGTGCTGGCGGGAACATCGACGGAAGTCAGGGATGCGCCGGATTGCACGCTGACCATCGATTTGCCAAGCTGGGAGGCGACCACATGGACGGCGACCGGCTTGCCGCGCGAAACCACGCATGCCGAATCCGCGGAGACATCGTACATCGCCGCCGGCGGCACCGTGACCACGTTCAGCGCTTTGGCGAGCTTCCAGCGATATGTAACGTTGATGGTGTTCGGAGCGGTGTCTTGTCCCGTGTCGCTTTGGGCCCCTCCGGTATCGGAAGCCTGCCCGGAGGCTGTCGGCTGTTGGGCGGCACGGTATTCGTTGCTCGCACCGATGGGTGAGAGCAGGGAGGCGTCAGTGCTGTCTGCTGTCTGATCGGTGATGGTGAACGTCGCACCGTTGACTTCCATGACCCGATCACCTTGCACCATCGAGGAATCATTGCGTCGGAACGTCGCACGGACCGGTTGGCTGGTAGTCGTCAGCACATCGGCTCCCTGCTCGACCTGCCCGCCATATCGGGCTTGGCACTCCTTGACAGTCACCTGCTGTTGGGGCAACCATGCGAACAACGACGTATCGATGCTCCACTGGCGCTCTTGCGTGGTTCCCTGCGTCCCGGCGGTTGTGGCAAGCGCATTGAAAGCTTTCACTGTATCCCACGTCATGATGTCTGAATCCGGGGCCGCATATCCGAGCCGTCTGAGTTCCGCATTGAGCGCCGCGATATCACCGCCCTTCATGCCGCTGGTCATCGTCCGATACGGTGGAGTCCTGAGATACAGGGCGAGTTGGGGTTGTCCGTCAATGGCAATGAACGCGGAGCCTGATTCGATGTTGCTTCCGGCCGCGCACTGTCTCAACTCCGTAACCACTCCCCCAACCGGAGCGGCTACGGAACCGGATTCACTGCGTTCCACCGTGACGGTGACGGAACGCTCGTCATCATATGGTTCCGATCGCACGGCGAGTGTGCCCGCGCGCGTAGCCGACTCGAACGCGGCGGGTTCGGGCTCACGGGTGAGCAGGAACCCGCCGCACACGCCGGCCGCCAGCATGACGAGCGCGAGCAGGACAGTCACGGAGACGGACACAGTGTTGCGGCCAGCGTTCTGGCTTCCACCGGTTTTCTGGTGATGCAGCCGCATTCTGTGCTCCTTCGTGCAGAATCGAAACGTTGTCATTATCGGCGCGGAGGAATCCGCAGGCAAATCCTTGTCGTGCAAATACCTACACGATTGCGATACTGGCACTCGCGCCAAACATGGCTTTGCGGCACGATTACCCGTTTTTCGTTGACTTTCCGCCGATACAGCGCCTCATCTCCCAAGCAAATCATGATTGCGCGTCTCACATATTGGCGCTGTTTTTGGAATATCCTGCGGAACGGTTTCCGTGAAACCCATTGTTGACGCCAATCCGGCGGCACCGACACAGAGCTATGCTGGTGTATGAATACCGTATTCGAACAAGCACGGAGCCAGGCACCACCATGAGCCAACAGCAGACACCATCCGCGACCGGCAGCGACCAGACGACGGGCACCGTGCAGGTCGTGCTCGTCGACAACGACATCCTGGCGCTGAAGATGCTGCGCGAGATCATGTCCGCGTGGCCGCGCGTCGCCATCACCTGGACCGAATATAACGGCTCGGACGCCTTCGACCACTACCGACAATGCGAATCCGGCATCCGCGATCTGCCGGACCTGTTCATCACCGACATCTCGATGCGCGGCCTGTCGGGCGTCGATATGAGCCGAGCCATCCGCTACACCAACGGCACGATGCCGATACTCGGCATCACTTCATACGAGCCGACCCAGTTCTACCATGATGCCGCCGACGCCGGCATGCAGGCGGTTATCGGCAAGAACGAGCTGTCGGCCCTCAAAAGCATCATCATGGAGGTCGCGGACACCGGCGCTCTCGCCGTCCGACCGCCCTTCGAGGCACCGGGGCGGGCGCATCTGCGCATCCGGCAGGAAGGCCTGCCGTACATCCTCTCGCTGAGCCAGCAGGAAAAGCAGGTGCTCACCATGTGTTCGCACGGATATAGCAACGCCGATATCGCGCAGGTGCTCGACGTTAGCCCGTCGACCATCAACACCTACATCACACGCGCGTCGCGCAAGATGGGCGTGACCAACAAACGGGAGGCGGTGGCGTTATGGACGAAAACCATCGGACTGTAATCAGCAACACCATCACAACCGTCATTCCGCAACGATTGCGCCACCATAAACTGCACGTCGCCCTTTGCTTGGTGACCACGATACTCATGATTGCAGTGCTGGCGTTCTTCCCTGCGAAGACCCCGGTGCAATGGGTGGCTTGTATCATCGCCTGCTGCTGCCCGCTGGGCATCGCCTTCGCACCGGTACCGATGTCCATCGTCTCATTCGCCGTGGTACTACTGCTGATGTTCACTCCCGGAATATCACTCTCGGATGCCGGTTCGATCATTCATATGCTTACGCCGCTGGCCATAGGTACGCTCGCGTATTCGACACCCACCCGATGGTCAATCTGGAGTCTTGTCGCTTCAATCATCACCCTGCTGTTGGCCTTCGACTTCCGCCACGCGCTGTCACAAGGAGAAGCACTTTCCTTATTCGTATTTCTCGTGCTGTATATCGTCACATACGCAAGTTGCGCATCCATCCGCACCATCGCCATCGACGATCGGCAACGGCACCGCGATGCCGAGCTGGAACTCCTGCGAACGCAACAGGCGCATCAGCATGAAGTCACCAAGTTCGCGCAGATGACGCATGATGCGGTCACCGCGAATCTGTCGAGTATCTTCTTGCTCGCGCAGCAGCATATTGATGCTATCGATGCGGTAGGCGCAACCGGCGCGATTAGCTCTGCCGCTGGCGCTACCTACGGCGCTACCGATGATGCCGCTGCCAAGATTGCCAGTAATGCCGCCTCCGCGTCTGAAGAGGACTGGCGAACGGTCAGGCAACTCAGCGAAAGCGCTCTGGCGAGTATCCGCTCGGTAATCAGAACCATGAACTCCGCGGATGAACAGCCTCGCAACGACCAAACTGACGATTCGCATGACCTTCCACTGCCGTCGCGCATCGGCATCGCCATCGAACAAGGACAGCATCTGTTGACTCCGCACCGTATGCATGTCGATGTACACATTTCAGGGCAAATATCGTCGCCCGTCTGCGTACAGTCCGGCGACGAAGCAGTGACGCTCATCGGAGAGATCTTCACGAATCTGCTGCGGCACGCATCCCCGGACAGCGCGCCGATGCTCACCATCACCTACGATGACGACAATATGTCACTCATGCAGACGAACGCACTGGCACACAAGGGCACACGTGGGCGAGGCACAGACCAGCAGTCGCCGAAGGTTGCTCAGGCCTCAGCCAGCCATGACGGCGCTCTGCCGCGATCGCAGAGCGGACTGCTGCTCCACCGCGGCATCATCGAATCGCTCGGCGGCGAGCTGCGCTTCAACAGCGAGGACGAGACGTGGACGCTCTACGCGCGTATCCCCCTGCACCCGCAGAGCCACGCCGCCGACGAGAACCACAATGTTGCCGCTCGATAAGAGCATTCGTAAGTGTTTCTGTTCTTCTTGCACGGCTTGCCCGCACAAGGATTTCTCTCACATAGATTTCTCTTGCACGGCCGCTGCCATGGCGTAGCCCGTGACTCATACGAGACCGCTCACCCCCAATGAGACGGTCTTATCATGCCGTGTCAGACAACGCACCAGGGAAGCCACTTGGGGCAGTCGCCGAGCAATGCCTCTACGCTCATGGAAACCGACGTCACGACCATGCGATCGGACTGTGTTCCCCTCATTCCCGTAGTAATGACGCCCATAATCGCGAGAAGAACCAAGAATCTCGCAAATCCCGCACGCAGCGCCGCGACAGCATCATACCTACCATGGCGTCGAACCGTACCGCTTCGCGATAGCACCGCACTAGTCATAGATTCCCCTTTTCCAAGGGGCTGTATCGGTTCACGGTTCCCCGATACAGCGCACCTGTGAACTCCTGCCGACACTCACAGCACGTGCTGCAGGAAGTCCTTGAAGCGTGGCTCACTTGGATGGTCGATAATCTCAGGACCGCCATGCTCAACCACCACGCCGCCGTCCATGAACACCACCTGGTCGGCGACCTCACGGGCGAACCCGATCTCATGGGTGACCACAATCATGGTCATGCCTTCGTCGGCGAGCTGACGCATGACGCTCAGCACCTCGCCCACCAATTCGGGGTCGAGCGCGGATGTCGGCTCGTCGAAGAGCATGATTTCAGGCTTCATCGCGAGAGCACGGGCGATGGCCACGCGCTGCTGCTGGCCGCCGGACAACTGGGACGGGTAATAGTCAAGCCGCTGGCCGAGTCCGACGCGCTGCAACTCGGCGACCGCCAGTTCACGCGCCTCACTCTTGCCCATATGCTTCACATGGACCGGCGCTTCCATAACGTTCTCCAACGCCGTCATATGCGGGAAGAGATTGAACCGCTGGAAAACCATGCCGAGTTTGGATCGCTGTGCCGCGATCTCCTTGTCGTTCATGGTCTGGAGCACTTCCTGGCCCTTATGCTCAACTTTCTTGAAGCCAATCATCTCGCCGTCCACGCGGATTTCGCCGCCGGTCAGGGTCTCCAGCTGGTTGATCAGCCGCAGGAAGGTCGACTTGCCCGAGCCGGACGGACCGAGAATCACCGTCACAGTGCCCGGCATGACGGTCATGTCGATGCCTTTGAGCACATGGAGGTGCCCAAAAGCCTTGTGCACACCGATCGCCTCGACCGCCGGCGTGGTGTGTTGCGTCGTCAACTCGTCGTGTTGCTGCGAAGAGGTCTGCTGCGGGAACGCGGTATCGGTTGCTGTCTGGTCGCTCATGTCTGTTTCCTCCCTCACGCTCACGCGTTGAGCCCGATCATCTTCACGTTGTTGCCGCGGGCGATGCGGTCTTTCTTCGTCTCACTGACGGCGACCGGGCCGTCCAGCTGCTGATCGCCATTATCTTCGGCCACGATGGATCGGGCTTCGAAGCCCTTGCCGAAATGCTTTTCGAGACGGGACTGGATGACCATGAGGATGGAAGTAATCAGCAGGTACCAGATGCAGGCGACCAGAAGCAACGGAATCGGCTTGTAGATGCGGTTCGCAATGGCGTTGGTGGCGAACTGGAGTTCCAGCGTGAACGGCACGGCGAGTACCAACGACGTGGTCTTGAGCATGCCGATGGTCTCATTGCCGGTCGGCGGGATGATGATGCGCATGGCCTGCGGCAGGATGATGCGCCGCATAATCAACGAGCGTTTCATGCCGAGCGCCTTCGCCGCTTCGGTTTGCCCCGGGTCCACGGCTTCAAGACCGGCACGTACGATTTCGGACAGGTAGGCCGCCTCGTTGAGCGCGAGCCCGATCCATGCCGCGTTGAACGCGGTGATGATCGTGGACGAATCGATGCTCCAGAAGGTCACCGACGTGAACGGGATACCGAGCGACAACTTGGGCACCAGCACGGAGAACAGGCCCCAGAACACGAGCTGCGTGTACACAGGGGTGCCGCGGAAGAACCAGATGAAGAACCAGCTGACCCCGCGCAGCACCGGGTTGATGGACTTGCGCATAATCGCCAGAATCACCGACAGGATAATCGCGACGACCATGGAAATCACCGTAAGCAGCAGGGTATAACCGATGCCTTCGAGCACGTTCTCGTTGAACAGGTATTTCCATACGATGTTCCACTCGAACCGCGGGTTGGTGACCAGCCCCTGCACGAGCATCGCCGCAAGCAACGCCACAATCACAGCGGCGACCACTGGGCCGGTACGCTTCACGGGCAACGCGTGGATGCGGTCGGGTATGTCCAGACCTTCGCCGTCGACTTGTTTCTTCGCCATGGTTTGCGCCATCTCCTGTTGTCAGTTCGTTGCCCAGTTCACACCATCAGCGTGAACACCTTGTGAACTTTATTGTCGCCACGCCCTGCGACACAGTCAAGATAATGTCCGTATCCCAATATCACAAATCAGTGCCGCGCACCACATGGTCAGACTGTTGTATCAGTCACGATTGATTCCCCAACGATGATTCCCCAATGAGTGTGCCCGCCGGCTATGCGGCTTACGTCGCATGACCGACGGGCGTATCAGCATGTCTCTTCCGCTGATGTCAACTGACACCCACTGATACCAACTGATACCAGCTGGCCAGCTGGTCAGCTCAGATCGGTCGGGTTGATCTCCGCCTTGTCCAAAGCGCCGGACTGCACGCCCCAGTGCTTCAAGATCTTCATGTATGTGCCGTCGTCCATAAGCTTCTGCACGGCCTTCTGCACGGCCTTGGTGGTCTGGTCGTCGTTCTTCGCGATGGCGATGCCCTGCTTGACCGAGCCCTCGTCCTTGCCGAGCGCCTGAAGCTGGCCGTCGGTCTGGGAAATCGCATAACCCGCGACCGGGGAATCCGCATAGAAGACATCGGCCTTGCCGGTCACCACATTGGTTGCCGCATCGGTCTGCAGCTTGCTGGAGAGCACCTCGATGGTCTTCTTGCCGTCGGTCTTGCACTGCTTGGCCGCCTTGTTGGCGTCCTCCTCCTCGACCGTACCGGTCTGCACTGCGATCTTCTTGCCGCACAGGTCAGAGGTATCGACCTTCTGCGGGTTGCCCTTCTTGACCACCCATGTGGCGCCAGCCTTGTAGTAGCTGACGAAGTTGACCGCGTCCATACGCTCCTTGGTGATGGTCAGCGAGGTGATGCCAAGATCGTACTTGCTACCGACCGACGGGACGATTGAGTCGAAGGAAGCGGAGATGATCTGAGTGTCCAGGCCGAACACCTTGCCCAGCGCGTTGGACAGGTCGACGTCGTAGCCGACCGGAGTCTTGCCGTCTTCCTTAAGGAATTCAGCCGGAGCATACGTGAGCTCCATGCCAACGGTGAGCTTGCCGTCCTTGGTCACCGAATCAGGCAGCATGGCAGCGATGGACGCGTCCTTCTTGATGCCGGAGACATCGTAACCGGTCGTGGACGAACTCGACGAAGAACCGGAGCCGGACGTCGCTTCATCGGTGGTACCGCATGCGGCGGCACCGAGCAACATGGCGGCGCTCAGCGTGCAGGCGAGCGCGGTCTTGAAAGCCTTGAATGACATATGTTCCTCTCTTCATGCATGTGGTCAGACTGTCTGCCATTCCAACATGCATATCTATGCATTGCTTCGCATAATATACTATGCCGCAGACTGCGGCACGAAAAAGACACGCCGGTCGTGCCGGGACGCAACAGGCGTCATCCGCGACACGACCGGCATACCATGGATACCCTGCGGGCGCGTAGGCAACACGCCCGGACGAGACGCGCAGCTCAGTCCTCGACCTTGGGGTTGATTTCCGCCTTGGTCACGGCACCGCCCTCGGCACCCCAATGCTTGAGGATCTTCCCGTACGTGCCGTCATCCATGAGCTTCTGCAGGGCCTTCTGCACCGCCTCGTCGGTGGCGGAATCACCCTTCTTGATGGCTGCGCCCTCCGGGGCGACACCCTCATCTTCACCGAGCGTGGCAAGCTGGTCGCCGGTCTGCGAGATCGCATAGCCGGCCACTGGGGTATCCGCATAGAACGCGACCGCCTTGCCAGTCACCACATTCGTCGTCACATCGGTCTGCAACTTGCTCGAAAGCACGTCCACCGGCTGCTTGCCATTCGCCTTGCACTGCTTGGAAATCTCGGCGACCGACTCCTCCTGCGTGGTACCGGTCTGCACGGCAATCTTCTTGCCGCACAGGTCCGAAGTATCCACCTTCTCAGGGTTACCCTTCTTGGTCACCCACGTGGAACCCGCCTTGTAGAACGTTACGAAATCAACGGAATCAAGACGCTCATTCGTCACCGTGAACGACGACACGCCGATATCGTACTTGCTGCCGACCGACGGAATGATCGAATCGAAATTCGCGGTCACCGGGTCCGCCTTCAAACCGAAGATATTCGCCATCGCTTTGACGATGTCAACGTCATATCCGACCGGAGTCTTGCCATCCTCCGCGAGGAACTCGGCCGGCGCGTACGACGTATCCATGCCGACGGTGAGCTTGCCGTCCTTGGTCACCGAATCAGGCAGCAACGCCGCAATCGAGGCGTCCTTCTTCACACCGGAGACATCGTAACCGGCCGTGGACGAGCTTGACGACGAACCGGAGCCGGACTTCGTATCCGATGCATCGCTCGTACCGCATGCAGCGGCGCCGGCGAGCATGGCAACACAGCAGGCGGCGGCACCGAAACGTTTCAGCATGCTTGCGGTTTGGCTTCCAGCGCGGCGAAAATAAGACATGACTGACATGGCTGAACCCTCTCTCTGTTCCGGACGCAAGAGCCTAGCGGCCGCGCCATCGGCATGGGCACCCGGGCGGATGCCCCGTCCTCGCCGATAGCCGCAGAATAAGCCCGCCATGCTACGGCGACGTTACACTTCACCGTAACCGTGCAGTGTAGGCTTGCAACGGGGAGTCTCGATATGCGGGCACGATTGTGGACGACGGTGTCACGATTCCGCAGCAAGACGGCCAACATTGAATGCCCGCGCCATCAACCATCTTCGCAGACCAGCGAAACGATAACGCTCAGATCACCTGCTTGTTCTTATAGCGCATGATGCGCAACGCCTCGCGCTTGTCCTGCTCCTCACGCAAAGCCTGACGCTTGTCGTACTCCTTCTTGCCTCGTGCGAGCGCGATTTCTGCTTTGACCCTGCCGTCCTTGAAATACAGGCTCAGCGGAATGATCGTATAGCCTTTCGCCTGGGTCTGACGCTGCAGCTTCTCAATCTGCGCAGCATGCAGCAGCAATTTACGCTTGCGCTTCGGGGCGTGATTGTTCCACGTGCCGTTGAGATATTCCGGGATATTTGCAGCCTCAAGCCACATCTCGCCACGCCTATCAATACTGACGAATGCTTCAGCGAGCGACGCGCGTCCCTCGCGCAGCGACTTGACCTCGGTTCCCGTGAGCACCAGTCCAGCCTCGTACGTGTCCTCGATGCTATAGTCGTGCCGCGCCTTGCGGTTCTGCGCGATCATCACAGTCCCCTGTTCTTTCGCCATTCCGTCCTCGTTCCTCATGTCCCTGGGGCACGCTCTCGTCTTGGATGCCCCGATGATGTGCGGGATCGTCGCGTCATCCATCACCCTACGATGAGCGAGAACGTATGCGGTGCCCGCCACGCTGCCTGTCGAACCAACCATTGTACACGAAGTCGCACACGCCCGTATAGAGTCCGGCATCTGTGTCCGTCCCGCCGCTCAGCGCACCTCTTTCCATGCACCATCTTTCTCTGCTGCTTCTCCACTGCACCATCTTCCCCTGCACCGTCTTCCGATCCTCTTCTCCAACCGAAACAGTCGATTGATTGTGAGTCACCACTACCCACCGGCGGCGACCCCTTATCGGCGCATACCCTTTGCGCCCATCATCCAACCGATTGTGAGTCCCCACCCACAACCAGCAGCGGTTCCATGCCACATATTCGTTACCGACAATTTCCTGCTGAGACCTAGTGAGTCCCCACTCACAATCAACGACAATAGGACTGCAGATCTCTCTCACAAGACAGTTCCGGCATTGACTGTGTGTCCCACTCACAACCAGCAATGGCGGGATACACGCATCTCTTCGTAATTGCCGCACTACATCACAGATTGTGAGCCGCCGCTCACAATCAATGGCAAAACAACCGCCGACATCCACCACCCGACATCTGATCAACAATCGTTGTGAGCCGCCAGTCACAACCAGCCGCCAGCATCGCATCAGTCTCTTATGCCACCGCAGAAAAAACGTCGATTGCGAGTCGCCACTCACAACGGGTGATTTTCTGTGTCAATCACATGTCTATCTCCCGATTTCACGAATCAAGCTCGGAGTCACCACTCACAATCGTGAGCCGTGGCTCCGTCAACTCCCACCACGATTACCATCATCAATCGATTCAACAACAAGATTGTGAGTCATCACTCACAATCAAACGGCCGTGACCTCGTCAGCGTCCCTATTCACGCACTCCACTATTTTGTTTGTGAGTCGCCACTCACAAACAATGATGCAACGAGTGCGGATGACAGTAGATACAACGCGCAATCGTCCAAGGTTGTGAACGGCGACTCACAATCAGCCGAACAATGGCAGGAAATCTTCTCCGGGACAGTTTCATTCGCCTTGTTTGTGAGCAGTCACTCACAAACATCAGTAACCGGAGATGATTTTGTCAAGAACAACCGCCCAGGTCTGCTCAGGTTGTGAACAGTCACTCACAATCAACGCGAAGAGGACAACAATCGTGGGACGTTTCACGATTTCACAGTTTGATTGCGAGTCGCCACTCACAATCAACGCGAACGATTTCTCTTCTTCTCTTCTCTTCCGTTCTTCCCTCCTACCTCGCCGGAAACCGCACACAGCCGCGCCATCGACTCCGCGTATAGGAATGGCGGGAGTGCGTCGCATCAAGCAACACGCTCCCGCCATTTTTAGAGGGCGAAAGACCCAGCCCGTCAGCCAAAGGACGGCTCAGCAGTCCAGTGGTTCAGCCCAGCGGTTCGGATCAGTAATGAATGTACTGATAGCTCCCGGCGTTCGAAATCGTCTCATACGCGGGGAATGTCGCGAACCCGGTGCCGCCTTCGGAAACCAGCACCGAACCATCAGAGTTCACGCGCTCGACTACGGCGACATGACCGTACGCCGCATTCGCATACCAACGTGTCACACGCTGCCCGCGAGCGAATACCATCACCGCTCCGACATGTGGCGTGTTGTTCACCAAATATCCCAGCGAACGCGCGGTACCCGCCCAGTCGGCACCGTTGCCCATATACGAACCCACCGGCAGGCTCAACTGCGAACGGCGAATATACGCCCACAGGGTGCAGTTCCGCGCCGGATAAGTGTTGCCGTTGCCGATGTTGCCTGTGCGATGCCCGTAGCAGAATGAAGAGCCGGCAGGGCAACTTCCCGGCACGCCATAATTCATACCGGAGGCGCCGGAACCGCCCGAACTACCTGAATTATTTGAATTATGCGAAGTATTCGACGAATTCGAATTGCTTGGAGCACTCGGTCTTGACGCAGTCGAGCCGCTTGGTCCCTTGGAACTGGAACCCGACGAAGGCTTCTTGCCGGTATACTGCGCACCGCCGTTGGAAGGTGTTGCCTGCTGATTCGAGTAGTTGCTCGACCACGAAGTGATTTCCGACTCCATCGCGACGATCTCGGCGGCCTCCTTCGCCGACTGCGAAGTCAGCTGGCTTTTCTGGCTTTCCAACGAGGCACGCTCGGCATTGCCCTGAGCCAACAGATCATTCAGCTCGGACTGCTTGGCTTGGGCAGTTTCCACGGCCTTCTGGGCCGCGGCCGCCTGCGTGTCGGACTTCTGCTTGAACGTGGTGATTTCATCCTCGATTGCCGCAAGCCGCTGCTCGCGGTTCTTCGCAGTGCTCAGCTGCGTCGCGGCGTCGCTTGCAGCATTGCTTTCGGTTCGCGTGACTGCGGCATCGGCCTGCATCTTGTTGACGAAATCCTCGGTCGTGGTGGAATTGGTCACCACATTCATCACTTCCGAGGCAGTGGTGCCGTGGAAGCTTTCACGCGCCATCTGGGCGACTGCTTCCTTCGCATCGTCATAGTTCGCGCCGGTCTGCTTGATTTGCTCCTGCAAGTTTGCCTTGTCCTGCTGAGCGGCCTCAAGCCTCTCCTGCGCAGCCTGCGCTTGGGATTGCGCCTGTTCCGCACTGTTCTGCGCGTCTTCCAACGCCTGCTGCGCGGCGGGGATCTGGTTCTGGTTCAAATCGTTGAGTTGGAGGATCTGATTCGCCAACTGCGCGCTGACACCCGCCAGTTTGGCTTTGAGATCACTCTGGCTTTGGAGCTTTGCCTTGTACTGCTGCATCGTAACCGCCTGCGCCGGCTGCGGCGGCGCGATCATGCTTGCAGTGCCTGCAGCGATAAAAGTGAGCGATGCGATCAGTGCGCCCACAATGGCGTCGATCTTTTTCGTGCGCTTCATATCACAGCCTTTCTTGTGGTGTATCGCACATTGTACATAACGATGCTCAATGGTCAATGGGAATACCCCCGTCGCGTATCTGCCATCGACGTGTATACCTGGAGCATCTCAATACCAAAATTCAAGACGAGCTTGAACGACGCTGCGGCGGCAAGAATGGCGCTGACCGCCGACCGAGACGAGTTCTCTCGGCATCCGGACATGCCTGCACATCCCATAGGCACCGTGCACTTTCCTTACACTTTGAGGTAGCGTCGCAACGACACAGCGGACGAAAGCGCGGACAACACCATCGCGCCGATGACGAGCGCCGGCGCCGCAAGCCATACGGTTTTCTGCGTGATGAACGGCATCCACTGAACCGTTTGCGCGATTCCATCGGTGATGAAAATCTGTACAATTCCGCTCAATGCGCCGACCGCCAGCAGTGAGCCGATCATGGATGCTGTCATGCCTTCAAGGATGAACGGCAGACGAATCGTCCAGTTCGACGCACCGACCAGCCGCATAATCTCGGTCTCGTTCTTCCTCGATGCGGCGCTCATACGTATGGTCGTGCCAGTGAGCAGCACGGCGACCACAATCATGACACCTGCGAGGACCACCGTCACCACCGTCGCCTTGTTCAGCACATTGAACACCGGATCGAAGATCTGCCGCTGATCCTGGACTTCCTCAACCCCACTCACGCCCGACAGCACTTCTGAAACCTGCTGGTATTTGGTCGGATCGGTAAGCTTGAGCCTCAACGATGCCTGCATATCCGCCGCAGTCAGCGTCCTGCCCTGATATACGCCGTTCGGATACTGCTTGAGGAAGGTGTTCTTATAGAACTCTTCACGGCTGACATACGTGACTTTGGAAACCACGGATCCAAGCTCATCCTGAATCTTCTCCTCGATATCCACGATCTCGCTGTCCGTAGGAGCCTTGCCGGACGAGCAGTTCGCTGATTGGCTCGTGCCGTCAGGACACAGCCAGACCACGACCTCGACTTTGTCGTACCAGTCGCCTTTCGCCTTGGTAATCTGCGCCTGCATCAGCACAGAGGCGCCGATGAACAGGAAGGAGATGAACGTGACCAGCATGACCGACAGGATCATCGGTACGTTGCGACGCAGACTCGTCCATGTCTCGGAAAGAATGAATCGTAATCTCATGACTGCTGACTTTCCTTCCCATCCGCATCATTCGTGTTTTGTGCGTCGCTGGTGTCTTGCGTTTCGCTCGTGGCTTGCGTCCCATCTACCCGTTGTGTAGCTGCTTCGCCATCAACGGCGGGCGGCATCGGCGGGGCAGGAGGCGATGGCGGGGCGGGAGGCGCCACCCGGCTGTTGTCTGCACCCCCCTGTTGCGGTTGTACAGCCTGCTCATCCGAGGGCTGGTCTTCGTGACTGTGTGGCCCGGGTGTCTCAACATTGGTGCCGTGCCGCTTGGCATACGCTTCCTCATGCTCGCGCTTCGCGGCGATATCCTCTGCACTCAGACCCTTGCCCCAGGTCATCGTGGTTTCCACGGACTGGAAGACCTCGCCATATCGGCCTGTGCGCCCGGAATGAACCGAATGGGCGAGTCGGGCGATACCCTCATCGCCGTTCTCCGAAGCCATCAGTGATTGGGCGACACCAAGCGTCGCCGAAGCCTGCGGTGACGCGGAACGCTGAGGACGGAACTTCGCATCAGGATCGTCAGCACTAGCTTCGACCGCCATAGCATCGGAAGTTCCGGCCTGCCGCCCGGACACTTCGTCCTGGCCCTCAGACGTCCGCACCGCGTTCGCGTTTGAAGCTTTCGATTCGACATCACGATCAGGGAAATACAAGGCTGAATCATATGAACCATGCTGCTCGTCGCGCACAATCTTGCCGTTATGCAACTCGACGACGCGTTTGCGCATCGAGTTGACGATTTCCTCGTTATGCGTGGCCATCACGATGGTCGTGCCGGTGCGGTTGATTGCATCAAGGACTTCCATGATGCCGAGCGATGTCGTCGGATCCAAGTTGCCAGTAGGCTCGTCGGCAAGCAGGATCTGCGGATGGTTCACATACGCACGCGCGATAGCCACGCGCTGCTGCTCGCCGCCGGACAGCTCATGCGGATAGTTCTTCTCCTTGCCGGAAAGCCCGACCGTCTGAAGCACCTTGGGCACCAACGTCCTGATGGTTGAGCGGCTCGTGCCAATCACCTCAAGCGCGAACGCGACATTCTGCCAGACCGTCTTGTTGTTCAACAGCTTGTAATCCTGGAACACAAAGCCGATGGAACGGCGGTACTGCGGGACCTGCCGATTCGTCAAACGACGCAGGTCATTGCCCGCGACGCGAATCTCCCCGTCGGTCGCCTCCTCCTCACGCAACAGCAGGCTCAGCAACGTCGTTTTGCCGGAACCTGACGCGCCCACAAGAAACACGAAATCGCCACGGTCGATATGCAGCGTGATGTCATCCAGTGCCGGCCGTGTGCCTTTCGGATAAATCTTTGTAACATCATCAAGCGTTATCAGCGACATGATTCCCGTCTTCCGTGTCGATTACCGGACGTGTGCCCCGAATCCTTGCCCCAAGGCGGATACGAGGCAGCACGTTGTCAAGTGTTGTCAGATGTGGTTCAGTTGTTGTTTCAAGGCTTTCGATGTTCCAAGGCCTGCGTCGCCTTAGGCTTGGGCAGCTTCCTCGGCGGCCTGCTTGCGCTGGTCGTGACGCCAACGGATGCCAGCCTCGATGAAACCATCGATATCGCCATCGAACACAGCCTGAGTCTGCGAAGTCTCATAACCGGTACGCAAATCCTTGACCATCTGGTACGGATGCAGCACGTAGGAACGCATCTGATCTCCCCAGCTGGCCTTGATATCGCCGGCGAGTTCTTTCTTCTTCTTGGCTTCCTCTTCGTGACGCAGCACCAGCAGGCGGGACTGGAGCACCGCCATGGCGGCCGCACGATTCTGAATCTGGCTGCGTTCATCCTGCATGGAAACCACGAGGCCCGTGGGCAAGTGGGTGATGCGCACCGCGGAATACGTGGTGTTCACGCCCTGACCGCCAGGACCCGACGCTTGGAAGGTGTCGACACGGATATCGGAGTCCGGAATATCGATGTGATCGGTGGATTCCACGAGCGGAATCACCTCGACCGCGGCGAAGGATGTCTGACGACGGCCCTGGTTATCGAACGGCGAAATGCGCACCAGACGATGTGTGCCGCCCTCGACCGATAGCCGGCCGTACGCGTACGGTGCATCGACTTGGAATGTGGCGGATTTGATGCCGGCTTCCTCGGCGTAGGACGTGTCCATCATCTTCGTCTTGAAATTATGCCGTTCCGCCCAGCGCAGGTACATACGCAGCAGCATCTGGGCGAAATCGGCGGCATCGACGCCGCCGGCGCCGGAACGAATGGTGACCACGGCGGAACGTGCGTCGTACTCGCCGTCCATGAGGGTCTGGACCTCCATGTCGACGAGGTCCTGATCGAGCTGTTTGAGATTGTTGACGGCCTCGTCCATGGAATCCTTGTCGTCTTCCTCCGAACCGAGCTCGTACAGGGTCTCGACGTCGTCAATGCGCCGTTGGGCGTCCTTGAGACGCTTCAGTTGGGATTGCGCTGCCGAGAGCTTGCTGGTAACTTGCTGAGCGTGTTCTTGGTCGTCCCACAGGCCGGGCGCGCTCGCCTCTACCTCGAGATCCTTGATTGACGAGGCAAGGGCGTCCATATCGATGGCCTTGGCGATCATGTCAAATTTCGCCTTGGTCTCGTTCAAATCTTGCGTAAAGTCATAGTCTGCCACGTTTATCCACCTTACAGGCACAGGCGGAAATCGTCCGCCGACCCGTCCGAACGTTCACACCCTTCGCTGATTGTGAGCCGGCACTCACAGCCCAACTCCGAAATCACGTACCACGCGCGACACACGCGTCTCCCCTGCCCTGATTGTGAGTCAGTACTCACATTTTTCTGTGATCCCGCTCCCATTGGGCCACGAGCTGGCCTTTCTCCGATCTGATTGTGAGTCAGCACTCACCAATATCTGGGCGTCAAGCGCAACCTCCCCCGCTATCATGCGGCGAGCGCGATCTTCCCCTATCTGATTGTGAGTCGACAAACACAACCGAAGCTCCAGGCCCCCTACGGTCGCCAATCACCACGGCCCCTGCGCCTAATTGTGAGCCAGCGCTCGCAACCCGCCAAGCTATGTCAACGATGCCAGCTCTCACCAGTCACCGTCAGTCGTCAGCAGCCAGCAGTTAGCAGCGACTAGCCACCTATCGCCAATCACCAGTTACCAGTCATCGGTCGGCTTCAGCTACCAGTTGGGACATACAAACGAACAGTTGTGAGTGACAACTCACAATCAGACGGGGAGAGACCATATCAGTCGCCGGCAATTGCTCATTCGTGTGCGCAAGGTGAGTCAGTGCTCACAATCATCGTCAGAGCAAACAGCGATGCCTTCATCACCCAAGATCATTGTGGGTGATTGTGAGTGGACGTTCACAATCAAGTGGGATGCACGGACGGGTGACGACGTATTCGGACTTGTTGCCGCATGATTGAGAGCCACCACTCACAATCAAGGGAGCAGAGTCAAGAAGCCGGTCAAACCAGTCAAGCCACACAACCAGTCAAGCCACATAGTCAGTCGAACGAAACCGCTGGTCATGCCAAACCACCGGTCAGTTATGTCCCAGAAATTGGTGTATGAAGCCCTGTTTCTTGCGGGCTTTGAAAAGGATCACCGCCTAGTATCGCCATTGATGGATAAGTGAAATTGATGGCGGGAAGGACCAGATGATGACCGTAAGGCATACGGTAGCATCATTGGACGATGAACAGGCGCGGGACTTGCTGTTGCAGGTCGCGCGCGGGCAGGAGGAGATGCGTTACCGGCCCTCACGGATGCTGGAGCTGATGCCGGACGCGTTGATGGGCGCGGAGGCCGACGAGGCGAGCGGTGCAGCGTACATGACGCGCGGCGAGGTCGGCGGAAACCGGCGCAACACGGATGCCTACGAAACTACAGCGACGTCGAATCGCAAGAGTCCCAGGAACGGATCTCTGACACAGTCACGGTTTGTGTCACACTCGTAGCCACGCCGGGAAAATCGCGACAACCTCGGTAACTACACACCGCCCCGGAGGACATGATTCCGTCCGGGCACAATCGGATTCCAAAACGTTACACGCAACGACGACACCTACGGTGCAACCGAGAAGCAAAGGGATATCATTGACTTTTCGACCGCAACGCAGCAAGAACGTCCACGTGATTATTGCGAAGCCGCGCCCTATTGCACGACTTCCTACCGGACCGACGTCAATCCAGCCACAAATTTGGCACACATTGCGCAATCATCATGCGTGTCAAATATCGCCATGACATCAGTGATCTTCCCGTCACCGGCCCATGAATCCAACGCGCGTCTTGCGTGCGACACCGGGTGCGGAATCGAAGTCAATGTCGCCGGCAACCGCCTGCAACCGTCAGTAAACCGTCAGTTTTCTCCCAGCGATCGGGCATCGGCACTGCCATCGTCTAACAACAACCGAATTGTCCGCACTACGCAATTAACACACCATCAACCCATCAACCGTGCGCATCAGCCTTCTCGGTCATAGAATCATCAGCCTCTTTATCTATCCGCAGCAAGCGAGAAGCCAATCGTCGCAATGGAATCGGCCCTGTCACGGCATGTTTCCTCCCCGACCGGCGTTCCAGGCGCGAGGCCACACTTACAGCGAGCGCGCGTCGTTCAACATCACTGCGCATATCATTCCAGGTGACATTCACGCACATCCAGCCAGCATCCTCGAGCAACGTACGACGGCGAACATCCTCCTCCCAATTGCTCGCATGCTGTTTACCGTCGTATTCCACAGCGACTTTGCACTCAGAATATGCAAGGTCGAGGAAGAATCGCCGACGTCCGCCCACGTTCGCCTGCCCGGTGTCATTCCTGATATCGACGTGCGGATTGACTTGCGGCATCGGCAAGCCATAGGACAGCAGCATCAACCGCAATTCACTTTCTCGGACAGAATCAGTGTTCTCCCTCATCAGCACCATGGCTCTGCGAGAATTCACAGTGCCCGCCGGCATTCTTCGCTTGGCTTTTCGAATCTGCTCATGCGTCGCATGGCACGAATCGCGAAAATCACGCAACGTCATCCACCGTTGATCGCTATCCCTGCGCATGAACGCATCGCCCAGCAACACCAACGATTCCAGCCTCGAACGACGTGCGTACATCAGCCACGTCGTATCCGGCGCGACGCACGTAATACCCTCAAGATGCACCAGCCGCGTGGGATAGCTCCAATACACGCAGCGGACGCCCGCGATCCGTCTGCGAGTTTTCTGCGAATCCGCGACCACGACCAACTCGTCATGATTCAATTCATTCGGCACATCGATGCACAGCAATTTCAATGCGGTGCTCAGCGCAAAAATCAGCGGGGAAGCGGCGCGCGCCTGAAGTTCACGACAACGGATCAGCGTCTCAGCTTGGATACGTAACAGACGGACCTGAGTCGTTTCGGTGCGACGGCCATTTGCCTGCGTCATCAGCCCCGATCTTCGATGTTCAACGGTGTTCATGTTCATGCGGTCGACGCTAGCTTGTCGCGCTTTCCGTCGGAAGCTGGAACGGACAATGTGGTCAGAAGATGAAGTTATCCACAGTAAGGTCGTTCCCTGATTGTCGCAGGCGGGCGGCGGTCGGCGGCAGCGGGCAGTGTGGCATCTATCGGTATCTATTCCCGATATCCGCCTCGCAAGAGTCTGATATCTGTCTCAGGTATGTGCCCAGCATCCGTCGAGTTTTCGCTTGTGACCTGCCAGGGATCCGACGGTCTCCGGCATGCGTCCGTTGTGAGCCGGGACTCACAACAAAACAGGTTGACGATGGCTGTCCCTGCACCGACGCATAAGAACACAACTGGTTGTGAGCGCCCACTCACAACCAACGACAAGAGCGGCAATAACCAACCACCGACCGACAGGCCAGTATCGTTGGTTGTGAGTCCCCACTCACAACCAACGATATTGACACACAGAACAGCCGCAGAACGGGTCTGCTGCGTCCATATTGTGAGTCCCCACTCACAACCAACGATAAGGACACCAACAACCAACCAACGGACAGCATTCCACACCATCGATTGCGAACCACCACTCACAACGAAACACCTTGATGACTGCTCTCCGTGTACTCGACGTACAAGAACGCAACCGATTGTGTGCCGCCACTCACAACCAACAGCATGAACGAGCAGAACCGCAGCAGAACGGGACCCAACACACCCACATTGTGAGCGGCCACTCACAACCAACAACAGGGCGCCCCAAACAACTACAGATGCAACCACTCCACTTACCGATTGTGAGCCACCACTCACAACCAACAATCAGGACGGCACCATCAACCGCCAAACACCACCACGACAAACACCACCCGGCCAGATGCCACCCAGCCCACCCCATCACCGCAACGCAACTCGCGCACCGGAATCCGCCTGTCGATAACCGGCGAACCGTAATATACTCGCCAGTAAGCGCACCATGCATAAAGCGCACCTTCAGGACATCGCAAACCTCTAGGACATTGGCACCTCAAGGCACCAGAAAGCAGGAGAATATCATGGCAGACCAACGCACCGCATGGGGATGGGGACTGGCAAGCATCGACGCCGCCGGCACCACGCTCGACGTGTGGTATCCGAAACTTACCCTCGGCACCGCTCCATCGCCAGCCGACCGCCCGGCACCCGGGTTCGACGCTCTCGTCCGCGAACAAGCCGACGCACGCGGGGTACGACGCATCCCGATTTTCACGGTCAGCAATTTGGACGCAGCCCCCACGGATGCAGCCGATGCCTACCTGCGTCTGCACCTGTTGAGCTTGCGCCTGGCAAAGCCGAACACCATCAATCTTGACGGCATCTTCGGCGTGCTCACGAACGTCGTCTGGACGAACTACGGCCCGTTCGCAATCGAAGATTTCGCCCTGCGCAAGATGGATGTACAGGCGGCCGCAGCGAACGCCGTCAACGGCGCCCCCAGTGCCAACGTCGAAGTCATGCTCGTCGACAAGATGCCACGTATGGTCGACTATGTGGTCCCGACCGGCGTGCGCATCGGCAACGCCGACCGTGTGCGGCTCGGCGCCTACCTGTCGGAGGGCACGACAGTCATGCATGAGGGCTTCGTAAACTTCAACGCTGGCACGCTCGGCGTTTCCATGGTTGAAGGCCGCATTTCACAGGGCGTAGTCGTGGGCAACGGCTCGGATATCGGCGGCGGCGCATCGATTATGGGAACGCTGTCAGGCGGCGGCAAGTTGCGCAATTCCATCGGCGAGCATTCGCTGCTCGGAGCCAACGCCGGCATCGGCATCTCCCTGGGCGATAACTGCGTGGTCGAAGCGGGCCTATACGTAACCGCCGGCACCAAGGTGACCGTCTATGACAAGGCGAAAGTCGCGGCCGGCGAACCGCTCGACGTTGTCAAGGGTTCGGACTTGAGCGGCAAGAACAACATCCTGTTCATCCGCAATTCGGTCAGCGGCCGCATCGAGGCACGCTACCGCAAGGTCGGCATCGCGCTCAACGAGAAGCTGCACAAGAACTGACGAATATCTCGAAAAATGCGGGGCAGATGAATCATACAACCTGTATTACTTTTCGTTTGCCCCGTTTTCTGATGCAACCGACGGCGAACGTCAAGCCATCTGCAGTGATGCGGATGTCGAGCGTTATCTACGGTCCGTTCCACACGCAATCGTGAGAAACAGAAGAAAGAAGTACTATCATGCACATTGTCAGCATGGTCCTTGTGACCTTGGTATCTCTTGAATTCATGTACATCTTCTATTTGGAGACCATCGCGACTACATCATCCTCGACGGGGCGCGTGTTCGGCATGACGCACGAGGAACTGTCGCGCGATTCTGTGACAACGCTGTTCCGCAACCAAGGGGTGTATAACCTGCTGATCGGTGTCCTGTTGCTGATCGCGCTGTTCGCATACCACTCGCAGGCAGCGGTCGCATGGCTCTTGGGATACATCATCGCAGTCGCCGCATATGGCAGTTATACCAGCAGTCCGTGGATTATTCTGAAGCAGGGCGGAATCGCGATCGTCGCTTTGGTATTCACGCTCGTTTTTGGAGTATGAGCGGCGGATTCCGCGTATTGTCTCTGATGATGCGCTATTGATTCCAACGGGCTCGGGCAGGTTGGGACTCAGATTGGGCGAAACTGCGCGTCTTGGGTTCTAGTCGGCTGGAGTCCGAACCGACAGAGCCCAAGGCAGGGTTAGACTCGCACGGCTAGGTCTCGGATAATCGAGATCTTGATGAATCGGAACATTCACCGACCGGGGATTAATCAACCGCAAGCTTGGCGAATTCAAACCCATCAAGGTCATTTGTCCTTCTCCCATGTTGGTTGTGAGTCGTCGCTCACAACACGCTGGCAAACGCCACGCATTTGAGAGGCACTGACCGCACCTCTGTTCTGGTTGTGAGTCGTCACTCACAATCGACAACACGACGCAATCAATGACGACCGCGAACAGCTTCTCTTTGTTGTTGGTTGTGAGCCACCACTCACAACCAACGATCAGAGCGACGGCTATCGGCCGCCGGACTATATTCCACACCGCTGATTGTGAGCCGCCACTCACAATCTGCAGCGCGAACGAACAGAACAGCCATAGGTTGGGACCCACTGCGCCCACGTTGTGAGCCACCACTCACAACCAAACACGTTGACGACGCTCATCCACGCACTGACACGACAGATTACGACTGGTTGTGAGCTGTCACTCACAATCGACAACATGAATGGAGAAGCGACTACTGAAAGGCGCTGTTCAACCCACTGGTTGTGAGCCGCCACTCACAACCAAACACGCTGACGACGCTCATCCACGCACCGACACGACAGAACACAACCGATTGTGAGCCACGACTCACAACCAACGTGAGGATGAGCGCATAGGGCGGCTTGCACAGATGCGGGCGATCACACGACATGGGTGATCACGACAGGGCAATCACGACAGGGCAATCACGACGTACGAGGGCTGGGCGAAGCGTAATCCAACCCAGTCAAACACTAACGGGCGCCGCGATACAGGTTGTGCGGCGCCCGTCATCGGCACGGTCAACGGGAATCTACCCCGCCACGGGAAGACTGCGCTCGTCAGTGTTTCTATGTTGCTGACACGATTGCGCCAGGACGAAGATACCAGAGAGATACCAGAGACAAGCAATCCCACTTCCCCGGACCATCGGTATTCTCAGCCCTTCGACACCATCTGTGAGACCATCGGTACCCTCGGCACCAGCAACACCGTCATCGGACTCGCCATCGGCCAACCACCGGCACCAGCAACGTCATCGACCAACGTGATCGGTCAACGTCGTCAGCCAACGAACCGGCACCATCAACGCGCCGTCAGCCAAGGTCGTCGGCCAACGCACCGGCACCAGCAACGCCGTCAGTCATCACATCATCAGCGCCATCAGCGTCAAAGACCATCAATGCCACCGGTACACTCAAGCCTTCGGCACTATCCGACTCGAAACGCCGCCAACGGAGCCAACCAAGTCAACGCCATCAGCACAAATCAGCGCTGATCCATCGGAACATAATCGCGCTTCGCCTCACCCGTATACACCTGGCGCGGCCGGCCAATCTTGGTCATCGGGTCGTCCAGCATTTCGCGGTACTGCGCAATCCAGCCGGGGATGCGGCCGAGCGCGAACAGCGTCGTGAACATGGCCGGGTCGAAACCAATCGCGCGGTAAATTAACCCGGTGTAGAAGTCGACGTTCGGGTACAGATGGCGAGAGACGAAATACTCGTCGTTCAACGCGATCTGCTCAAGTTCCGTAGCCACGTCGAACAGCGCGCGCTCATCCTTCGGAAGCTTCAACGTCGCTTCATGCTCCACGATTTTCGTCAGATACGACTTTGCGATGGCCGCGCGCGGGTCGTACGACTTGTACACGCGATGGCCGAGCCCGGCGATGCGCTTGCCATTGTCCTTGGACCATTCGACGAATTCCTTGACGGTCTTGCCTGAATCACGGATGGCTTTGAGCTGACGCAGCACCGCCTCGTTGGCACCGCCATGCAACGGACCGGACAGCGCATTGACACCCGCGGCGACCGCGGAATACAGGTTCGCGTGCGCGCTGCCCGCGATGCGTACCACGGAGGTCGAGCAATTCTGTTCATGGTCGGCATGGATAATGAGCAGACGGCCGAGCGCGTGCACATACAGCTGGTCGGATTCGAACGGCTCGTATGGCACGGCAAAGCACATGCGCAGGAAATCGTCTACATAGCCGCGAGAGACGTCCGGATAGAGCATGGGCTCATCGCGACGGCGACGGAAGATGTAGCTGACGATGGTCCGCGCCTTCGCCATGATGATTTCGGCCGCTTCGTCAAGCTGATCGGAATCGTTGACATCCGTGGTGTCAGGGTAGAATGCGGCGAGCGCGTTGATGGCGGAGGCGAGCACGCTCATCGGGTGCGAAGTGCGCGGGAACGACCCCATGAAGGTGCGGAAATCCTCGCCGACCATGGTGCGATGGTTGATGTCGGAGCAGAACTTTTCGTACTGCTGGCGGGTGGGCAGTTCACCGTGACGCAGCAGCCAGGCGACTTCAAGGAAATCGGACTTTTCGCACAACTGCTCAATCGGGTAGCCTCGGTAGCGCAGAATCGAGTTGTTGCCGTCGATGAACGTGATTTTTGATTCACATTGCGCGGTCGTCAGGAAACCGGGGTCAAGCGTGACCCACCCGTCGTTGCGCAAACTGGACACAACGATGCCGTCCGGACCCGAGGTCGCTTTGACCAGCGGCAGATCGTACTGTTCGGAATCGATCTTCAACTCGGCTGTCGCCATCAGCTCCCCTTTCTGTAGAATGCCTTCGCATCTGCCACACGCTGTTCACGGCGATAATACGACAATGTTCATGCATGTTCTGGAGTGTGTTCATGATACCAGACCGTGTCTTGGTGATGACCCGGCCGTCTTGCACAATGGTCATCATGACGCTTTTCGCGGGGATCGGAACGCCGATGGTCCGATATCCACGCTCTGGCGGCGACACGAAAAATCGGCGGGGGCGAAACGTATACCCGTTCCGCCCCCGCCGGGGATACCCAAGGTAATTCGGGGCGGTTTATTCGTCGCGAGCGGTGAGAATCACCGGGCCGTTCTCGGTGATGGCGATGGTGTGCTCGGTGTGCGCACCGCGCGAACCATCGGCGGAACGCAGCGTCCAGCCGTCCTTCGGATCCTGGTAGATCTCGTCGGTGGTCTTCATGAACCACGGTTCGATCGCGATGACCAACCCCGGGCGCAGCTTGTAGCCGTGATGCGCTTTGCCATCGTTGGCGACGTGCGGATCGCCGTGCATGATATGACCCACGCCGTGGCCGCCGAACTCGAGGTTCACGGTGTAGCCCTGCTCGTGCGCAACATCGCCGATGGCTGCGGAGATATCACCGAGACGGTTGCCCGGCTGAGCTTGCGCGATGCCGGCGGCGAGCGCATCCTCAGTGCATTTGATCAGGCGCAAGTCCTCGGGATCCTTGTTCTTGCCGACCACAAAGCTGATGGCGGAGTCGCCGACCCACCCGTCGACGCTGATCGCCAGGTCGAGGCTGACCAGATCGCCGTCTTTCAGGTCATAATCATAGGGGACGCCGTGCAGCACGGCATCGTTGACGGAAATGCAGATGTAATGCTTGAACGGGCCAGTGCCGAAGTCCGGGGCGTAATCCACGTAGCAGGATTCTGCACCCTTACGGCTTTCGATGCGGCGGCGGACGTAATCGTCGATGTCAAGCAGATTGGTTCCCACGCCGGTCTGGGCGCGCAGTTCCTTGAGAATGCTACCGACAAAATGGCCGGCAGGCTTCATTGCTTCGATTTCCTGAGGTGTTTTCAGTTCGATCATAATTGCAACCCTACTTCGTGCGGCTTACAAAGCAAGCCGTTGCCTTGAAGCCAGACGGCGAACCGTTGGCTGGAATGCAACGGGCCGCCTGCCAGTTGCGGCAGGCGGCCCGCTCATTCCGATGACTGTTCTTCAGCTACGTTCAGCGCTTGCTGGGTTTGCCGAAGGTGAACGCACGCACGATTGCGCTGACACCGAGCACGATGAGCGTGATGCCGCCGAAAATCATCAGCGTCAACGCCGACGGCCCCGGCCAGAACAGGATCGCGATGCCCGCGATAATCGAGATGATCGCGTAGAAAATCGCCCACCCCTGCTTCGGTAGCATCCAGGATTCGGTCAGCGCCATAATGCCTTCAACAATCCAGCAGATGCCGACGGTCAAGGTGATGACGATGAGCAGGGTCTGCGCGGACAACGCCGTGTACTTGAACATGATGACGCCGCCAATGGTCAGCAGCAGGCCGACGATGATATCAAGCACACGCCATCCGGCGGGCAGACCGAGTTCGACAATGGCGCTGACGATACGCACCACGCCGGCGACAACGAAGAATACGCCCAGCGCGATGGCCGCGACGACCAGGGTCTTGCCCGGCCATACCAGCAACGCGACACCGAGGATGACGGCGACGATGCCAATCAGCCCATAGGCTCCGCGGATGGTGTTCTTCGCACGCTGCGGCAGCATCTCCTCGACCAGGCGGAACGGGTTGAACGAATACTGGTTCCTGTCGTCGGATTCGGGATTCTGTCCCGCGTTCGGGTTGGGGTTGTTGGCATACGGTCCATAAGGATTCTGATTCATATTCTGATCAGTCATGACTACTCCTTTCCTTACAGGCACCGGATTTTGCCTACATTTCGTATTGTATTCGCGCACGATGGTCTTGTGGGGCAACGACATGCGAAATATTGTCCGGTTTCTTGCGCCCGTGCCCGCACTCTGCGGGTCGGCTGCTCCACCCGCCAGGTACCCCCGACGGAACAATGCCGGATTGTCACCGAATCTGGCTAGGGTGAAGCTATGAGCAACGCTTTGGTTTCCGGCCTTGACCCGGCCTCTTTCTCCTCCGTTATCAAGCCCGCCGACGACCTGTTCCGTTACGTGAACGGGCCTTGGATCGACACCTATCGTCTTCCGGATGACCGTTCCCGCTATGGCTCCTTCGACAAGCTCGCAGAGAACGCCGAAAGCCAGATTCGCGACATCCTTGAGGATGACGATTGCCCCGCGACGAAGTCCCGTGCCCTCTACCGCGCGTTCTGCGACACCGATGCCGTGGACGCCGCTGGCATTGAGCCGATTCGCCCCGATCTTGATGCCATCGACCATGCCGCGGATAAGACCGCGCTCACCCGCGTGCTCGGCTCGTTGAACCCGACCGGGGGACCGGACCTGTTCGCGATGGCGATATATGGAGACCCGGGAGACCCCGAGCATAACATCGTACACATCGAACAGGCGGGCATCGGCTTGCCGGATGAGGCATACTACCGCGAGGATCATTACGCCCAGGTCCGCGAACAGTATGTGGCGATGGTCGCCAAGCAACTGCGCCAGGCCGGGTACGGCGACGAGCTGGAATCAGAAGAACAGGCGAAGCGCTTCCTTGAGGTTGATACCTCCATCGCTTCGCACCATTGGGACAACGTGGCCACAAGGGATTCGCAGAAAACCTACAATCCCACTGACTACGCGGCATTGAGCGAGTCGCTGGAGCATTTCGGCCTATCCGATTGGGTGGACGCATGGCAGACGGCATACGACGCAACGACGGCAGGCAAGGCGCAACCGCTTGATTTCAGGGCGATTGTGCAACATACGATCGTGCATGAACCGAGCTTCCTGTCCGGGCTTGACGCATTCTGGGCGGCAAGCGACTTGGATGACCTCAAGCTGTGGGCACGCGTCCACACCATCATCGGATGGGCGGGTATGCTCAGCCATGAGTTCGACGAGACGAATTTCGCGTTCTATGGCAAGGTGCTCTCCGGAGCCAAACAGCAGCGTGACCGGTGGAAGCGCGGCGTTTCGCTGGTCAACGGCGTGTGCGGTGAGGACGTCGGGCGCGAATACGTCAAACGTCACTTCCCTGAAAGCTCCAAGCAGCGCATGGAACAGCTCGTCGGGAATCTGATTGACGCCTACCGCGTGTCCATCAGCACCAGCGACTGGTTGAGCGAAGCGACCAAGGGTAAGGCGCTGGAAAAGCTCTCAAAGTTCACCGCGAAAATCGGGTACACCAGTCATTGGCGTGACTACGCCGCCCTTGACGTACGCGATGACGCCGGACTTGTGGACAATATGCGTGCCGCGTCCCTGTACGAGAACGGGTACCAACTGTCCAAGGCCGGCAAGCCTGTGGACCGTGATGAGTGGCTGATGAACCCGCAGACAGTCAACGCCTATTATGAGCCGTCACTGAATGTCATCGTGTTCCCGGCAGCAATTCTGCAGCCTCCTTTCTTCAATCCCGAAGCCGATGACGCAGCGAACTACGGTGGCATCGGCGCTGTCATCGGCCATGAAATCGGCCATGGCTTCGATGACCAGGGCAGCCAGTACGACGGCGACGGCAAACTCAACAACTGGTGGACCGACGAGGACCGTGAGCACTTCGAGCAGCGGACCAAGGCGCTCATCGAGCAGTACAACGGTTTCGTGCCGAGCCAGCTCGTCGAGAAGTACGCCGACGAGCCGGACAAAGCCCCACACGTCAACGGCGCGCTAACCATTGGTGAGAACATCGGCGACCTGGGCGGCGTGAATATCGCGCTCAAGGCATACGCCTTCGCCCTCGACGCCGCTGCCGGCAAACCGGAGGACGGCTCGACCGACGCCATCAAGGCAGCACTCGACACCGCGCCCGTCATCGACGGTTTCACAGGGCTTCAGCGTTTCTTCCTGAGCTACGCCTCGATTTGGCGGACCAAGCAGCGCGACGAACTCGCTGAGCAGTACCTGCAGATCGACCCCCACTCCCCCGCAGAATTCCGTACCAACGGCATCGTGCGCAATGTCGATTTGTTCTACACGGCGTTCAACGTGCAGCCCGAGGACGCGATGTGGCTCGACCCCGACAAGCGGGTACGCATCTGGTGATGCCACCTGTGTGCCGATAGGGCGCACGATTGCAGCCGCCGGACCATGCACCGCCGCCATATTCCGTCGTGTCGCGGATATGACCGGCCGGCAGTATTCCTCCCCACCACGTGGCCACGAAGACTCCTACATGTCTTCGTGGCCATTTTTGTTTGCCCGATTTCAAGCCGCCCCTGGTCAAAATACCTCCTCAGGAGGGTTCTCATCATCTTCGGGCATGGGATATGCTTCGCCCTCAGCCGCTTGGGGCTGTTGCGTCTCAGCGAATGGGTCGCACGGAAGACCCCCTTGGTTTTGCCCGGCGGAGGCTTCCGGAGGCACGGCTCCCTGATTAGGCGCACCTGACATGGAAACCTGCTGCATTTGCGGTTGCCCCTGCGGCTGCTGCTGTTCCTGCGGTTGCGTCGACGTCCGAGGCGCCGGTACCCCGGACGCAAATCCTGATTTCTGCCTAGTGAACTGCGATACCCCAAGTCCAAGATCATGGCCGATGGAAGCCGCTTCGATGACCGTTCTGGAATGGGTTTCGCCATCGCGTTCCCACTGCTCGTTCGCCAACGTGCCCGACACGATGATCGGATCGCCTTTATGCACGCTAGCCAGTACATTGCGCGCCAGCGAACGGAACGCCTTGACCGTAATCCATATGGTCGGGCGGTCCCTCCATTCCTTTGCGGAGTTGTCGAAATAGCGGCGAGTACACCCGATCCTGA
The DNA here is from genome assembly GCA_000771265.1 of Bifidobacterium thermophilum DSM 20210. Taxonomy (GTDB): domain Bacteria; phylum Actinomycetota; class Actinomycetes; order Actinomycetales; family Bifidobacteriaceae; genus Bifidobacterium; species Bifidobacterium thermophilum. The sequence goes on along the minus strand of JDUB01000001.1, from coordinate 195,420 downwards.
ACGAACAGGCGGGCACATCCTTGCCGAAATTGACCGGGTCGGAACCGGCGTATCCATTGATGGTTATCAGACCTTGCTGCACCATTGCTTTCCCCCTCATGATTGCGAATCCATGACTGCGATATGTGGACTGCAGCCGCGACGGGAACACGTCCTACCACACAACTGGAGATTGGAGCGAGGAGAGAAGCCTGTCGTATTGCAGGATGTCACCGTCGCGTCTGCGGTACTATTCATTCTTCCGGATGGCATGGGTACTGCGCCAGCCAATCGGAAAATGTGGTCAAAAGATGCATTCAGCTATCGCAATCCGCAAGAAATCAAGGAAAAGTGAGAAACGGCGGAATGTGGATAACTCATGATACCGGTGTTGCTTCGCGTCTGTCGATGTGGTACGAGCCACAAGGACAGCCGGTTTGAACGAGAACGTCGGCTGGGAATGCCTTCGACGTTTCCGCTTACAATCAGGTCGAGATACCACATCCCAGCAACATTGGCAGGGTTCCACCGTTCCACCGTAACCGGTTTGGGTAGTGGCGCCAGCAGCCTAACGCGCACATGTCGTCGGCGTAATGAGGTTTTCAGGAAAGTCGCTCGGCTGGAAGCCGCCGAGAACAGTCGTTCAGGCGAGGACGCCGATTCGACAAACCCAGCGAATCCAATGAATTCCACAAATCCCGTACGAATCCCGCAGCGCCCGCAAATCGCATGAATCCTGCGAATCCCGTAAATCCCGCGGCATCCACACGCAGTGGCGGGCGTCACCTTACTCAGATGACGCCCGCCACAGGTTGGATTATATCTGCGCGCACACGCACGGAACACGAATCGCATCATGCCGTACGTTGTCTGTGCGATACCCGGCCTCTACTTGTCAAGCAATGCGGCCAGACGGTCGGCGATGGTCTGCGCAGCCGTATCGGCGGCGACGGCCTCGGAGTTCGAACCGTCACGGTCACGCACCTCAATCGTGCCGTTGTTGACCGTGTCACGGCCGACGACAGCGACCAGCGGCACGCCAATCAGCTCGGCATCCTTGAACTTGACACCCGGGGAGACCTTCTTGCGGTCGTCATACAGCACTTCGATGCCACGATCTTCAAGTTCGGCGACCAGCTTTTCGGCGGCGTCGAAGGCCTCGGCGTTCTTACCGGTGGCGAGGACATGCACCTGGGCCGGGGCGATGACTGCAGGCCAGGCCAGACCCTTGTCGTCATGATGGGTTTCGGCGACGCACGCGAGCACACGGCTGACGCCGATACCGTAGCAGCCCATCCACACCGGGACGGCTTTGCCGTTCTGATCGAGGACCTTCAGGCCAAGCGCGTTGGAATACTTGAGACCAAGCTGGAAGACCTGACCGATTTCCACGCCGCGTTCGAAGCTCAGCGGGCCGGAACCATCCGGGCTCATATCGCCATGGCGAACCTCGACGGCCTCGACAGTGCCGTCGGCGGTGAAATCACGGCCATACACGAGGTTGTAGTAGTCGACTTCATGCTCATCGGCACCGGTGAACCACGCGGAACCGTGGGCGATATGCGCGTCAACGAAATAGCGAATCGGGTGCTCGACACCGCGCGCCGCAGCCTGCGGGCCAAGGGCCATCGGGCCAATATAGCCGCGGACCAGCTCCGGATGCGCCTTCAAGTCATCCTCGGTCGCTTCCTCAATCTCGGCGGGGGTGAACTGGGCTTCCAGACGTTTCATATCGACAACGCGATCGCCGGGCACACCGACAACCACGAGTTCGCGCCACGGCTTATCATGGTCGGCATCCTCAGGGTGTTTGACGGCGATGACCACATTCTTCAGGATGTCACTCGCCTGCCACTGACGGCCGTCGCTGCGCGGATGATCCGCATTGGCGCGCGCGACCATGTTGTCAATGCTCATCGCGTCAGGGGTCGGGACCTTTTCGGCGGCAGGAGTGTCGGAATAATCCTCGACCGGCGGTTCCGGCGTGGTCAGCGCCTCTACGTTCCAAGCCTTGCCGGACGGGGCAAGCGCGAAGGTATCCTCGCCAATCGGCATCGGGGCAAGGAACTCCTCGGATGCAGATCCGCCCATCGGGCCCGACATGGCGAACACCGGGACATACTTCAAATCAAGGCGGGTGAAAATGCGCTCGTAGGCGCCGCGCTCGTCCATGTAGGCCTTGCGCATGCCCTCCTCGTCAACGGTGAAGGAGTAAGCGTCCTTCATGATGAACTCGCGGCCGCGAATCAGACCGGCGCGCGGGCGGAACTCGTCGCGGTACTTGGTCTGAATCTGGTAAAGCGTCACCGGCAGGTCCTTGTACGAGGAGTACATGTCCTTGACCAGCAGGGTGAACATCTCCTCATGCGTGGGGGCCAGCAAATAATCCGCACCATGGCGGTCCTTGAGACGGAAGATGTTTTCGCCGTACTCTTCCCAGCGGTGGGTCGCCTCGTACGGTTCGCGGGGCAGCAGGGCCGGGAAATGCACTTCCTGGGCGCCGATACCGTTGATTTCCTCACGAATGATGCCCTCGATCTTATCGAGAACGCGCAGGCCGAGCGGCAGCCACGTCCAGATGCCTGGAGCGGCTTTGCGGATGTACCCGGCGCGTTGCAGCAGTTTCGCGGAATCGACATCCGCATCGGCAGGATCCTCGCGCAGCGTGCGCAGGAACAGCGTAGACATACGAAGTGCTTTGGAACTCATGAATCCCAAGGTATTCGCGTTATGGGACATTGGGGGACGAGCGTCTGCTGGCATCGCGGGCGCGGTGGCGTCGGTGGGCGCGGTGGCGTCGGTGGGCGCGGTGGCGTCGGTGGGCGCGGTGGCGTCGGTGGGGCCGGTGAGCGCGGCAAGCTTGGTGGGTTCGGTGGGGCTGGTGCGATTGATGGGATCGCGAGTACGATGAGCGCGGTGGGTTTGGGGTTCGGTGGGGCTGGTGGGATTGGCGGGTTCGGTGAGCATGGCCGGTTCAGTGGGCACGGCTGGTTCAGTGGACGCGACGGGCTGAGCAGGATCGGCGGCACGACGGGTTCGGCAGATTCCACGGACACAGCGGCTTGGTAAGTTCGGGGAAATCAGCGACCTGGCGGGTTCAGTGCGCGACAGGCTAAGTGGAACGCAGCATTGATGAAGCAGCAAGGAATATCAAGAGCCGCCATGTCCTAAGCACTAACCATCCGCTACCCGCTCACCACTGCCAAATCACCGTCATTCGTCGACGCCATTCACCGGCACAACACATTCACCGCCACCCGTCGCCATCCACCGGATGCCACCCGCTATCACAACCGCATACAACCCGCAACCAAATCTCACCGCCACCCCACCAAGACTGAGCATCACCAAGCATCACCAAACACCGACAAAGATCAGCAATTAGCTGTGATATCAAGGATGGTTACGTTCCCATGTAAAAACGACACGCGTGAAACGTTTAACGTTTGCCGTTAAACGTTTAATGTTTTACAATCGAGCGTGCGAACGGAAACCGACACAGGAGTCAGCAAGCAAGCAATACGGATCCAATCCACAACAGCCTGTCAGTTGAATCCTAATAAGTTCCGCAGCACCACAAACAAATCATTAAGTTGAAGGACAGAGAAATGGCACAAAGAAGTGTACGGATGGCCATCGCGACCATCGCCGCGGCATCCATGCTCATCCCCCTCGCCGCCTGCGGTGGCAGCGGCAAGGCCACAACAGACGCCAACGGCAAACCGATCGTCACCATCCAAGTCAGGCGCAACGTCACCGACAACCCGATGAAGAAGACCCAATTCTCCAAGGATCTCGAAGCCGCCTGCGACTGCACGATCAACTGGCAGGAGATCAGCGATAACGCTTGGGGCCAGCAGAAGGCAGCCAAGATGGCGGCCGGCGACTTCCCCGACATCGGCCTGGCGTTGTACGACTCCACCGACGTCACTAAGTATTCCTCGCAGTTCGAAGACATGTCCAAGGACCTGTCCAAGCTGCCGAACGTCCAGAAGTTCTTCAAGGCGCAGCCCGATGCCAAGAAGTTCGCAGAAGACAACGGCCACCTGTACCTGCTCCCCTCCGATCGCGGCAAGGGCTACCGTGTCTCCGCCACGCATATGTTCATCAACAAGACCTGGCTCGACAAGCTCGGCCTGCCGGTCCCGACCACTTGGGGCGAGCTAAAGACCACGCTTGAGGCCTTCAAGACCAAGGATCCGAACGGTAACGGCAAGACCGATGAGGTCCCGATGAACATCCGCGGCTTGGGCTTCGGCCTGTGGAGCCCGTTGACGCTGATGAACTCCACCGGCTTAACGACCAGCTTCATGGGCGCCTCCGCATCCAGCCAAGGCTACTACGTCAAGAATGGTAAAGTGGCAAGCTACCTGACCTCTCCCGAACTCAAGGACACCATCAACTACCTGCATTCGCTCATGGCCGACGGCCTGATTCCGAAGGACGCACTGACCCGCGACGCATCCAAGTACAACTCGCAAACCATCAGCGACGGCAAGACCGCCATCAGCGGTGTCACCTTCGGCTGGTCCAACTACTCGGAGTTCGGTGACAAGCTCGCCGATCAGTACATCACCCTCCCTCCGCTCAAGCAGAAGGCCTCCGACCCCGATTCCAAGGTCAAGTGGGATTACTCGCAGCCGGCAGCTGAATACGCCTACGTGCTCAGCCTCAACCCGAAGACCGCGAACAAGGATGCAGCGCTCAAGCTCATCAACGCGATGTACAGCGAAAAGCTCTCCGTCTCCGGCTTCTACGGCTCCATCCCGGATATCGTGACCGACAACGGCAACCACAAGTACACCATCGACAAGGCCAAGGCCTACGCCGAGTATCCGGACACCCGTGCCGTCGCACTCCAGGATCGCTTCGCCGGCTGGATCCCCGATGACGTGACGATCGTCAACGACACCAACGCCGAGCAGGTCACCGCCAGCGACCAGGCCGTGCGCGAAACCATCAAGAAGAACGTCGACCCGGTCAAGGACGTCATCCCGATCTGGGTGCACCCGAGCAGCGAAGACATGGACACCCTGTCGAACAACAACACCGCGATCTTCAACTACACCGACAACCAGCTGGCCAAGTGGGTGCAGAAGGGCGGCATCGACAGCGAGTGGAGCGACTACCTGAAGAAGGTCAAGGAGCCGACGCTCGGCCTCGAGACCAACATCAAGATCTGGCAGAAGTACTACGACAAGCAGGCCTGAGCCTCTCGTAGACTGCCAATCAGGCGGATTCCGCGGGGCGCATGACGTAAGCGACGTAGGCATCGCGCCCCATGCGCCCCGCGGACACACCGCACAACAACAAGACTTACCCCTGATTCCTTGAACGGTGGAGGAGCTGAGCTCCTCCACCACCTCCTCTTGTAGACGCCTCGCGACCACAGAACAAGCAGGTTCACAGCCGTCACACGTCACCCGGCCGATACACCAACAACATTTGGAGCTAGCATGACCACGCCATCAATCACCGCAGCGGCGGCTCCGTCGGCACCAGCCACCCGACAGCCATACGCCGCTGAAGCGAATACACAGAAGAAACCCAACATCATCGACAAGCTCGCGCGCCACTTCAGCCGCTACTGGGAGCTGTGGGTGCTCAGCGCGCCGGCCCTCATCTTCGTGGCGGTCTTCGCCTACGTGCCGATGTGGGGAATCCAGCTCGCCTTCCGCAAGTTCGACCCGGACAAGGGCCTGACCGGCGGCGACTGGGTGGGCTTCTACTACTTCAATCAGTTCTTCCACTCCCCGCTGTTCGGCGAGATCATGGGCAACACGATCCGCATCAGCCTGTGGACCCTGGTGATGGGCTTCATCTTCCCGATCATTCTCGCCCTGCTGATCAACCAAATCCATTCCAGCAAGGTCAAGGGCTTCGTCCAGACCGTCACCTACATGCCGCACTTCATCTCCATCGTGGTCATCGTCTCGATGCTCAACATCTTCCTGACCCCGGGAACGGGCATCATCGGTCGGTTCCTCGGCCCGGAGAGCGTGATGGGCAATCCGAAGGCGATTACCTCGGTCTACTGGATCTCCGAAGTCTGGCAGCACTGTGGATGGAACTCCATCATCTATCTGGCCGCCCTCGCCGGCGTGGACACCTCCCTGTACGAAGCCGCGAAGATCGACGGCGCCGGCCGCTGGCAGCTCATCCGCAACGTGGATATCCCCGCAATCATGCCGACCGCTTCGATCCTGCTGATCCTGAGCATGGGCAGTGTACTGAACGTCGGCTTCGACAAGATCTTCCTGATGCAGAACTCGCTGAACCTGCCGGCCACCGAGGTCATCTCGACCTACACCTACAAGATCGGTATTCTCAACAGCCAGTTCTCGTATTCCACGGCCATCGGCCTGTTCAACACGGTCATCAACTTCATCTTCCTGATCACGGCGAACGCGATCTCCAAGAGAATCTCCGAAACCAGCATTTTCTAGGAGCCAACCATGTCAGCAACAACAGCAGTGCCCGCACCAAAGACTTCGGGCGACCAAATCCCCTGGAACAAGCATCAGCGTCAGCACCTGACTCCCGGCGACTGGGTGGCCAGCATCATCATCTACGGGCTCATCGCCCTGGCGGTAATTGCGGTGCTCTACCCGCTGTGGTTCGTGGTCATCGCATCCTTCTCCGACCCGAACAAGGTCGCCGCAGGCGAAGCATTCCTTCTCCCGAAAGGTATCACCTTCGCAGGGTACGCCAAGGTCTTTGCCAACGCCCGCATCTGGCACGGCTATATGAACACCATCATCTACTCGGTGCTCGGCACGGCCGTCAACCTCGCCGTGACCATTCCTTGCGCGTTCGCACTCTCCCGTAAGGAATTCAAGCCCCGACGCGTGATCCTCTTCCTGTTCACTGTCACGATGTTCATCAGCGGCGGCCTGATCCCTAACTACTTGCTGTACAAGCAGCTCGGCCTGCTCAACTCGATGTGGGTGTTCATTCTCCCGGGCGCCGTCAGCGTGTACAACGTGATCGTGGCCCGCTCCTTCTTCGAGACTTCGATTCCTGAAGAACTGTTCGAAGCAGCCCAGCTTGACGGCGAAAGCTACCTCGGCTACTTCTTCAAGATCGTCATCCCGCTGAGCTCCGCGATTCTCGCTGTCATCGGCCTGTACTACTTCGTGGGCCACTGGAACGACTTTATGACAGGCTTGATCTTCATCACCGATGACGACAAGCAGCCGTTGCAGGTCGTGCTCCAGCAGCTCCTGCTCGTCGCGCAAGGCACCGCAACCAACGTGGATGCCGCCGCCCAGCAGCAGGCCGCCGACCAAATCAAGTTCGGCATCATCATCGTCTCGACCCTGCCACTCATGATCATCTATCCGTTCTTGCAGAAGTACTTCAACAAGGGCGTGATGCTCGGAGCGGTCAAGGGCTGAGGCCCGCACACTTGCCGGGGTGCCGTTATCCCCTTTGCGGCATCCCGGCGATTCTCTCACACCGCGGGTCCGGCAGACACACTGCTGCCAATGCCGAAAACCCGCACCCGGCTTGACTTGAAGGAGAGTCATGTTACGCTCATTCGCCCTCGGATACGAACGCTTCTGCCGCGTCGTGCTCATGATTGCGGTCACCCATGTGGCGTTCCTCGTCCACACCTTGATGGGTGTCGTCATCATCGGCCTGTTCCCCTCGATTTCCGCCACTTACACGACGTATCACACCTGGCTGCTCAGCGAGGACCACAGCTGGAGCATCCACGAAACCTGGACCGTTTTCCACCGCGCATGGAAGGACGACCTGGCCGGGGCGAACCGCTTCGGCTGGCCGCAAGCGCTGCTGTGGGCTCTACTGATCTTCGACTACTGGGTGGTGAACTTCCATGACGCCGGCAAGCTCGGATACGCCAGTGCCGGTGTCCTGCTCATCGGCATCGTGTTCTACGGTCTGTTTTCGAGCCTGTCTTGGGCGCTGAAAGCCAATTTCGACGAATCCGGATGGTGGATCACGCGCATGACCTTGCAGATGGTCATCGCACGTCCGCTGTGCAGCCTGTGCCTGACCATCCTGTTCATCCTCACGGTATGCTCGTGGATGACATGGCCAGGCCTTATCCCGGCGTTCGGGGTAGCATTGCCCGTGTTCTTCGTCATGATAGTCGTCGGCAAGCTCGGCAAAGTCCCGGGCATGACCCGGCCGGAAGATGAAGGCGAAAGCACCAACGATGGTTCCCGTCTGCTCATGCAGGCGACCGGAACGGCAAACAAGTAAGGAGCACGTATGGTATCTCTCAAAGATATCGCCAAACAGGCAGGTGTCTCCGTCTGCGCCGTATCCCTCGTCCTTAATGGCAAGTACAAGAATCGCGTAAGCGACGCCACCGCTGAGCACATCCGTGAAACCGCGGCATCGCTCCACTATGAGCCGAATATGCTCGCGCGGACGCTGAAAACCAACAAGTCGCACACCTTGGGCTTCGTTACCGACGAGATCATCACCACGCCTTCCGCAGTGCGCATCATGCTTGGAGCACAGGAAGCCGCCCGCAAACTGGGCTACATCCTCATCTCCATGAACACCAACAACGACAAGTCGCTGGAACGGCAGGAAATCGCGACACTCAAGCGATACCACGCCGATGGCTTCCTATACGCGTTCATGTACCATCGCGTCGTGGACGTTCCTTCGGCCCTGCGTTCCATGCCGACGGTTGTGGTCGACGCTGAGGACGTGAACCATGATCTGCCGTCGATTTTCCCTGATGAATTCGGCATCGGCTATGACGCGACCAACCGGCTCATCAAGGCGGGTTGCCGACGAATCGCATTCTTCGGCTCAGAATCAGGAATCATCGCTCAACTGCAGCGCCTGGCAGGGTATCGCAAGGCGCTGCACGATGCCGGTATGAATGATGATCCGCAGCTGATTGTGGGAGCGACGGAACACCAGAACGCCGATGAACGGGCCGTCGAACTGTTGAAAGTCGCCGCGCCTGACGGTGTGTTCTGCTTCAATGACGTCCGAGCTTCGTCCATCTATGCCGCGGCGAATGAATTGGGCATGCGCATCGGCAAAGACATCTCCATCGTCAGCGTCGACAATCTGCCGAATATCACCGACGCGTTACGCCCAGGACTGACCACCATCGAATTGCCACATTATGAGATGGGCTTCGAAGCGGTCTGCCAGCTCGTGGCGATGATCGAACAGCGAGACAAGCCGAACATCAAGCCCGACCAGATGTTTCGTTCATCCTTCGACATCAAAGATACATTCACGACAGTGCATGGTTCGATTATCGAGCGAGACTCCATCCAACACGCACCTCACGGGAACGAGTGACGGCAGACCAAAACGCTGACCGGCACCAGCCCAGGCAAACCGGACGAACTGTATAAGCCCATCGTCGCGGCCACCGCCGCACGTCGTGGCATCCGCCCATAACCGGCCATGCCCGCGGCAACCCACCAATTTTCAACCAACAACCACCATTGCAAAGGAGCACCATGCTTCCCACTACCAACACCACCAGCGCGCGTATCGCCACCGGCGACTACACCCATCTCGACTTGTTCGTCGAACGCACGGACAAGCTGGCATCAATCAGCTTGTCCCGCCCCAGCGATGGAGCCACCATTGCATACGCGGTCATGCCGAAGAACGAAAACCGTCACCACTTCCGGTTCGACGTGCCCGCCGGCACTGACCTCGACATCAGCATCAATCAAGCGGTCTGCCGTTTCGGCTATCTGAGCGAAAGCGACGATGATCTCGACAAGGGCATTCAGTACGTCAATCTCGATCCGGATTTCGCACAATGGGATACGCTGCCCACCACGGAGGCCATCTACCGTCAGCCGGAGCGCACTGGATCGCACTTCGAACCGATTGCGCACTGGATGAACGACCCGAACGGTCTGTGCGAATTCAGGGGACGCTACCACCTGTTCTTCCAGTTCAACCCCTACGGATGGGGTTGGGACTGCATGCACTGGGGACACGCGGTGAGCCGGGACCTGGTGCATTGGACGCATCTGCCGATCGTACTGGAACCGCAGCCTGAGTTCGCCGCCGACCATACACTCACCGGAGGCGCGTTCTCCGGCTCAGCCATCACCGTGAACAACGACGGCTACCCGTGCAAGGGCGAAGACGCCGACGCCATCCGCTTCGTACTCACCCGCCACACTGAAACCCGCGGCGATGAACATTCCGTCGAAGAACACCAGACGACCTGCCTGAGCCATGACGGCATTCACTTCGAGGTGGAAACGCCATGGATCACCCGGCCGACGCCGACGACCGGCTTGGACTTCCGCGATCCGAAAATCGAAACTAACCTGCCGCTGAACAAAACGCATAACGGACGCGCGTGGATTGTGACCGCCACCAACCAGCCGGTCGACGAATTCGATCAGAATGCCGACGCTGGCATCAGCCGCGCATCGACCGCCGGCTGGTTCGCCACCTATCCGATGGGCAAGCCGGCCGAAGCGCAGGAGAACAAGGCGACCGTGCCCGTCATGACCCTGTTCTCCACCGCCCTGCCGCTGCACCGCAACTCTGTATGGCAGTATGAGGGACCGGTCCTCGCTGATTTCGGACATCAGGTCTCCCGTACCTACGAGTGCCCGGACCTGTTCGCGCTGGACAACCGCACAGTCGCCTGCGGGGCGCTGATGCACTACCGCACTGCAGAAGGCGGTTTCCAGCCGGTTCGTTGGTATGTGGGTGATCTCAACGATGATGGGACAGCACCGCGCCTGACCGTGACCTCCAGCGATTGGATCGACTTCGGCCTCGGATACTATGCGACGCAGAGCTTCCGCGATGACCACGACCGCCGTATCGTCATCGCGTGGATCGTCGACCATGCCGGCGTGCGTCGAGAAGGCCCGTGCCGTGCAAATGGCATCATGTCGCTGCCGCGCGAACTCCACGTCGTCAACGACCGTCTGATCGGCAAGCCGATCAAGGAAGTGTACGATCAGCTGGTCGGCGCCCCGATCCAGATCGACACCGTCAACAGCACTACATCGAGCGTCAAGCAGTGGTCTGCGACATGCCCGAACGACTCGTATTACGCGGATATCACGCTGGACGACGACGCCGACTTCACGCTGACGATTGCCGAGAACCGCAACACCAACGGCGGCACGCCGGAAAGCCTGCGCCTGGTGCGTCGGGACGGAGTGACCCGCCTGGCGACAAGCGGGCAGGGTGATTTCGACAAGAACACCTATGACAGCGGCATTCGCGATGTCCGCCATATCGAGGTGTTCTTCGACCACCAAGTCGCCGAAGTGTTCCTCAATGACGGCGAAGCTGCGGGAACCATGCTGTTCCAGGCCGGCGAGCCCCAGGTGCGGATGGAGCTCGACGCCCAAGGCAGCGTCACCGCGTGCAAGGTGAACACGCTCAACACCATCTGGTGACCCCTCCCCCACGCACTAAACAGGCCCTCTTGCGAAACTGAGCACTATGCCCAGTTTCGCAAGAGGGTCATGTGTTATTGATGCTTCTTGCCGCCTGCAGGGGTGCTTGTTGTTTCGTCGACCTCTTCCTCGACGGTCTCTTCGAGTTCCGCACGCTCCAGCCCGGACATCGGGTACAGGAAAATCGGCAGCATCATCAGGCAGCCGACCAGATAGAACACGTCAGGCAGCGAGAACAGATGGAAGAACGTCAAACTGTTCGGCAGCAGGATGCCGACGCAAACCACGGCCATGCCGATCGGCGGCAAGGTCGACCACACCGTCGGGTTCGGGGCGTTGTCGGCGCTCTTGCGTTTCACGGAATCAAGATATACCGGGATAATGAACATGAGACCGCCGACCAAGGTGAGCACATCCGTGAGTTTCACAGTGCCGAACAGCACAAGCGGCCACGTCTGGAACAGCACGAACGCGACGAACATGACCAACAAGCCGATGACGGATACCACAGTCGATTTCTTCATGGCGAACCTCCTTGCGATGGCGTCCTGCTCTCCTATGAGCCGGACGCATCTGATACCACCAGTGTAGCCCGACAATCGCAGTCACGCGGGTATCGCCATGCGGATATCGGCTTAGAACAACCCGCCTTGCATGAATTCATCCTCATCAGCTTGCTGTTCCCGATGCTTGAACGATTCTTCGCCGTGCTCGGCAAGCTCATGCTCCGCCATCTGCGAACGGTCCCGCAGAATGCCATCGAGGCTGACCGCTTGCGGCGATACCAGAAACGCCCGGTCATTGATGCCGTCAAGATACAGCCCTTCCATCGATTCGACACGGGACAACGCCACATACCCCATACCGGGCGCGAACGTCCGACGCAAATCCATGCGGGCCCGATCGAGGGTCATGCCCTGAGACTTATGAATCGTAATCGCCCACGCACAACGCAATGGAATCTGCTTGACCGAAGCGAGTACCGTCTCACCATCCATCATTTCCCAGGCTGCAGGCTGCATGATCACGATATGCCCGTTGTCAAAATGAACCATCGGGTATGTGTTCCCGTCACGATTCGTCACGAAATCCACCACTGTGCCAAGCGATCCGTTGACATATTGCTGATTGGTGTCGTTGCGCAACGCCATCACAGCCGCCCCGACCTTCAGCGTCAGCAGTTCAGGGGCAAGCATCGTGCTTTTGAGCCGTTTCACCAACTGTACGGGGCCGGACGCCTCGGCTTCAAAGACGTGCTCACGGCTGTCGATCTGCGCGAGACGACGATTGTTCAGCTCGTCGGTCTGCCGGTTGTTGGGGAACAGGTAGACGGCGACGTCATCGTCAGACGGTTCGACGCCGATGCGGGTGCCCAGTGCCGAACGGTCGGCATCGGTGACGGCGCCATGCCGGATGTCGGTCAGGACATCGAGCAACTGGCCGGTATTCTGACGGTGTTGTTCGGTCAGATAGCATACGACAGGATTGAGCTCGGGCCACACCAGCGATTCGGTGACGAATCCTTCAGGATTGCGCCCCGCGCGCTCGTATCGTTCACGCATGGCGACCATCTGGGGCGGCGGAACGATAAGTTCGCGGTCGCGTCGGGCATGGGAAACCGGAGGCAGCTGGAACAGATCGCCGGACATGACCACCTGAAGCCCGCCGAACGGCTCCGGATTGCGCCGGACCGCACGACACGCCTGATCGACCATGTCAAACAGCCAAGCGTGCATCATGGAGATCTCGTCAATGACAAGGATGTCAGTGGCACGAATCCGTTTTCCACGCCGTGTCTTGATCTGTTTCAGCAGGCTGTCGGTCATCGCTTCGGCGACGCCGACGCCACTCCACGAATGGATGGTCTGCCCGTCAAGATGCGTCGCAGCGATTCCCGTGGATGCGGTGACGGCAACGGACGCTCCACGTGCTCGTGCCTGCTTAACGAAGGCATTGAGCACATACGTCTTACCCGCACCCGGAGCACCGGTAAGGAATACGCTTGTGCCCGTATCAAGGATCCTCAGCGCGTCAGTCTGCAACATGGGATACCCCTGATGCTTCCGGGTTCTCTCGAGCATCGAGCATGGCCTCGATGACGCGCAGCACACCTTGGTCCGTGTTCGCGGGGGCGATGAAACGCGCTTGGTCCACCACATCCGGGTACGCGTTGGCCATGGCGAACGACCATTGCCCTGCGCTGAGCATCTGCAGGTCGTTGAGATAGTCGCCGAACACCATGGTCTGCGCGGGCGTAATGCCCAGCTGCTGTTGCAAGGCGAGCACCCCTCGACGTTTGTCGGTGTTCACGTCCATGATGTCCACCCAATGTGCGCCGGACACCACCACCTGATACTGTCCGCGCAATGGTGCGAACAGCTCGTCCGCGGGCACCCGGACATCACCGAAATCGAATACCGCCACTTTCAGAACACGGTCAGCGCGCTCACCGGTCACCGCCTCATGCAGATCGTCGAGAAACTCAAGACGGTGGTAATACTTCCGGCACTCGTCAACAAACGGTGTATCCCGGCGGTTGATATACGCGCTATGTTCCCCGCACACCACCATGCCGACATCATGGCCTTGAGGCAAGTCGGCGAGCGCAAGGATATCGATCATCCGCATCACCGCGTCCGCGGGCAGCGCGGTCACGCTGACTGTATGCCCTTGGGCGACGACAAGATTGCCGTTTTCGGCGATGAATGAGCCTGATGGCATGGCCTCGCCGAACATGTCGCGCAATGTGAAAATCTGCCGTCCGCTCGCTGGCACGAACTCGATGCCTGCCTGTTGCATCCGCTCCAGCAGCGGCCAGAACCCCTCGGGAATGCTGCTGTCGCCGTCAAGCAGCGTGCCGTCCATATCAGCGACCACCATCGAGATATCGCCGTCAAGCGGCGTGGATGCGGTCCATCGCGTTGCGCTCATGCTTGGTCCTTTCCCATGATGGTATCGCCGATTGAGGTATCGCCGATGAATGTCGGCAGCGTGCCTGATTTTTCCAGAGCCCTCGCCGGCATGGTACGGCATGTTACAGCTCGTTACTCGAGGGCGTTGCCGTTCTTCTCGTAGGTACGCAGCAGACTGGTCGCCTCGATGTGGCGAGCGCCAGCCTTAGCCGCCTCGGCATCCGGGCCGGGGGCCGGGACGAAGAGCAGATCGCGGTAGTAGCGCAGCTCGTCAATGGATTCGATGATATCGGCGAGCGCACGGTGGCCGCCGTTCTTCGCCGGACGGTTGCGGTAGACGTCCGGATACCAGCGGCGGGCGAGCTCCTTGATGGTGCTCACGTCGATGACCCGGTAGTGCAGGTGCTCCATGAGGCCGGGCATGTAGCGGTCGAGGAATTTCTTGTCGGAGCCAACGGAATTGCCGGCAAGCAACGGCTTGACCCCGTCTGGGGTGAACCGCGCGACATACTCGGTCACCTTGCGTTCGGCTTCCTCAAGGCTCAGCCCGTGCTCCCATTCGTTGATCAGGCCTGAACGGGTGTGCATGGCGCGCACGAAATCATTCATATGGGCGACAGCCGCGTCGGACGGCTTGACGACATAATCCACGCCCTCGTCGAGCACGTTGAGGTCGAAATCGGTGGGGACGACGGACACTTCGCACAGCTCGTCGTGGAAGATATCCAGTCCGGTCATCTCGCAATCAATCCAGATCATGCGCGAATCTTGCGCGGTATAGGTCTCTGCGTCATGTGCGTCTACCATGGTGCCTCTTTCCTCATGTATCAACGGTCATGTCCGACTTCGGCGGCATGCGAACCCCCGCGGACCGGACCTCTCAGGTTACCGCGGGGGTGGGAGAAGCATCGCGTCTCAGATTTGCGAACGTTCCTCGGCGGCTTGGATTTCGGCTGCGACCAGATCGTCATCGACCTTGCGGTCGGCGGGATCGTCGAGATAGTGGTCGAATTCGTACAGCACCGAATCTTCGGGCGCCGGTGTGAGCAGCGAGACGACGACGATGAGCAGCAGCGAGATGATGAACGCGGGCAGCAGCTCGTAGATGGCGAAGACACCGCCGAGCGGTTTGATGAGATTATGCCAGATGAGCACCGTGGCCGTGCCGCCGAGCATGCCGGCGATGGCACCGTACTTGTTCGTGCGACGCCAGTACAGGGACAGGAGCATCAGCGGGCCGAAGGACGCGCCAAGCCCCGCCCACGCGTAGGAAACGACCTGGAAAATCGAGGAATTTTGGTCGAAGGCCACGAAAATGCCAAACAGGAACATGACCAGCAGCGTGGTGCGCGCCACCATCATCACCTGCTTGTCGGTGGCCTTGCGGTTGATGACACCGCGGTAGATGTTCTCCCCCACCGCACTCGCACCGATAATCAGGTATGACGAGGAGGAGCTCATGGATGCGGCGAAGATGCCGGAGACGACGATGCCGCAGATAAAGCTCGGCAGCAGCGCCTGTGCGATGACGATGAAGATGTTCTCGGCGGCGGCCTGCGTGCCGAACTGGGTGGGCATCATCGCGCGTCCCGCGAGACCGATGCACACGCCGCATGCCAGTGAAATCACGCACCAGGTGGTGGCGATGATCCTAGATTTGCGGATCTCCTCGGAGCTACGGATCGACAGGAAGCGCACCAGCACCTGCGGCATGCCGAAGTAGCCCAGCCCCCAAGCGAGCATGGAGATGATAGTGATGATGCCGTAATCGGTGGGCGCGCCGAAGACCGCCTTGCCGTCGCGCACGATTTGTTCGCCCATGGAGTTGAGCACCGGGGTGGCCAGATGCGTGCCGTCGAGGAAGCCCGGGATGCCGCGCAGGAAGGTCACGGTGTTATCCACGCCACCGACCGAGACGATCGAGCCGATGAACACGACGGCGAGCGCGAAGAACATGAGCATGCCCTGGATGAAGTCGGTGACGACCACGGACAGGTAACCGCCGATCAGCGTGTAGGCGAACACGACGGCCGCGCCGACGACCATCGTCAGATGGTAATCCCAGCCGAACAGGGTGGAGAACAGCTTTCCGACCGTCACGAAGCAGCTGCCCACGTACACGCAGAAGAAGATAAGGATAATCAGCGCTGCGATGGTGGAGATGACGTTCTTCTTGTCATGGAAGCGCTTGGAGAAGAAATCCGGCACGGTGATGGCGTCGCCCGCAACTACCGAATATCGCCGCAGACGCCGGGCCACCAGCCGCCAGTTGAGATATGTGCCGATTGCCAAGCCGATCGCCGTCCACATGGCGTCGGCGGCGCCGGTGAAGTAGGCCAGACCGGGCAGACCCATGAGCAGCCAGCCGCTCATGTCGGAGGCTTCGGCGCTCAGGGCCGTCAACCACGGGCCGACACCGCGACCGCCGGCGAAATACTGTTTCGCCGAGGAGTTCGAACGTTTCGAATAGGCGAATCCGATGGACAGCATGGCGATGAAATACAACACCATGGCGAGCAATACCCAGAAGTCTTTGGTGACCATACCCTTCTTCTCTCAATCATGACGACGACGTGTGCAGCCTATCCGTGGGGCGGGCGGACGTCTTTCGCAGGTCTCTTTCGTTCGTCTCTTTCGTCGGTAGTACCAAGAAGGCGGCCGCTCTGATGCACTGGCAACAGGGCGGCCGCCTTGCAATCCGGCAGCAATCCGCGGAATCACGCCCGCGGGGCTGTCAGGACATCAGTTGTTGTGGAAGCCGGAGTAGTTCGGCGCTTCCGCGGTCATAACGATGTCGTGCGGATGGGATTCACGCAAGCCAGCGTCGGTGATGCGGATGAAGCGGCCACGCTCCTGCAGTTCCTTGATGTTGTGCGCGCCGACGTAGAACATCGACTGGTGCAGGCCGCCGATCAGCTGGTAGAGCACGGCGTTGAGCGGTCCGCGGTACGGGACTTCGCCTTCGACGCCTTCCGGCACGACCTTGTCGTTGCTGGTGACATCGGCCTGGAAGTAACGGTCCTTGGAGTAGGACTTCTTGCCGCGCGGAGCCATTGCGCCCAGCGAGCCCATGCCGCGATACAGCTTGTACTGCTTGCCATGCAGCAGGACCTTCTCGCCCGGGGCTTCCTCGCAGCCTGCGAGCACGCCGCCAAGCATGACGGTGCTCGCGCCAGCCACCAGCGCCTTGGCGATATCGCCGGAATAGTGGATGCCACCGTCGGCGATGCACGGGACGCCTGCGGCCTTGCACGCCTGGGCGGCCTCATAGACAGCCGTCAGCTGCGGGACGCCGACACCGGCGACCACGCGGGTGGTGCAGATGGAGCCCGGGCCGACACCGACCTTGACCGCGTCCGCGCCGGCGTCAATCATGGCCTGTGCGCCTTCGCGGGTGGCGATATTGCCACCGATGATCTGCACGCCGTTGAACGCCTTGTCGGCCTTGAGACGACGAATCATGTCGAGTGCCAGACGGGCTTCGCCGTTGGCGGTGTCCACGACGAGCGCATCAACACCGGCCTCCATAAGGGCGGAGGCACGCTGCCAGGCGTCACCGAAGAAACCGATGCCTGCGGCCACGCGCAGACGGCCCTGGTCGTCCTTGGTGGCGTCCGGGTACTGCTCGGTCTTCACGAAGTCCTTAACGGTAATCAGACCGGTCAGATGGCCCTCGTTGTCCACGAGCGGCAGCTTCTCGACCTTGTACTTGGCGAGCAGACGATGCGCGTCTTCCTTGGAGATGTTGGACGGACCGGTGATCAGGTGGTCCTTGGTCATGACGTCCTTGACCTCGAGACGATCGTAATCCTCGGAGGGAATGAACCGCATATCGCGGTTGGTGATGATGCCGACGAGCTTGTTGTCCTTGTCCACGACCGGCAGGCCGGAGATGTGGAACTTGCCGCACAGCTTGTCAAGGTCGGCGAGCGAGACTTCCGGGTTCACGGTCAGCGGGTCGGTGATCATGCCGGATTCGCTGCGCTTGACGATATCAACCTGAGCGGCCTGATCGTCGATGGACAGGTTGCGGTGGAGCACGCCGATGCCGCCGTTGCGGGCCATGGCGATAGCCATGTCGGATTCGGTGACGGTATCCATAGCCGCGGAAATCGCCGGGGTCTTCATGGTGATTTCGCGGGTGAGGTGGGTGGTGGTGTCAACTTCAGACGGAATCACATCCGTCTCGTTCGGGAGCAGCAGCACATCGTCATACGCGAGGCCGAGCTTGGCGAAAATCGGAGGGACGGGAGCATATGCTTGCGCTTGCGTATCAAAATTTGAAGCCATAACCACACTATAAGGTCGTGACCTGACTTGCGACACGCGAACGACCGAAATGGGCGTCATTACGAGCTTTTCGAGCGCAGCGTTGCAAGACATGGACCGTGGGCTCGCGCCGCAATCCCGCATCCGCCTGCTGGTAGACAGGCCCGATCACGCTTGCGAGGGACGATCCGTGTCCTTTTCCGCATCCCGCGGTTCATCCCCAGCCGTGGAAGCCTGCCGGTCGGCGCCCCGTCCCGACTGCGGACACACATGCTGGGCGGCATGGTGCTTCGAATACGCGGCGTCCTCCTCCATAATCTCCGGAATCCTCCTGCGCAGATACGGCAACATGGTGAGCACGGTCAGCACCGCCGCGGCGACAAGGAAGCCAATCACCACATATCTGACCGGGAAGAACAGGATGGTGACCGACCCGAAGGAAATCAGCGCGGCCCAACCCCACAGAATCAGCACCGCCCCTTGGACGGAATGGCCGATTTTGAGCATCCGGTGATGCAAATGCATGCGGTCGGGGTGCATCGGCGACTGGCCTTTGCTCAAACGCCGCACAATGGCCAGACACATGTCCAGCACCGGCAGGAACAGCACGAGAATCGGCAGCAAAATCGGCATGAATACCGGGACATACACGCTCGTGTGCAACGAAGCCGGATCCAAATGCCCGGTCATCACAATCGACGCGCAGGTGATCAGATAGCCGAGCAGCATCGAGCCGGAATCGCCCATGAACAGTTTCGCAGGATGCCAGTTGTGCAGCAGGAAGCCGACACAGACCCCGACCAACGCGACATCGATGAGCGTAGCCATCGATGCGTAACTGGGTGACGAGCGCGCGAGAATATACGAATACAAGCCGAACGCGATACCGCCGATGGCGACAATGCCGGCGGCTAGCCCGTCCAGGCCGTCCACGAAATTCACCGCGTTGATGGACGCGACAATCAGGAATGCGGTGATGGCCATCGACAGCGTTGGGGACGCGGTAACCAAGGACCCGAGTGGCAGCGAGATAATCTGCAGGCCACCCCACGCCACGAACACCGAGATGAGCAGCTGACCGGCGAGTTTGAGCATCCAGTCCAAATCCCACAAGTCATCGGCCATGCCGAGCAGGCAGATCATGATCGCGCCCGCCATAACCACCCAAGCCTGATGATTCGCCGTGAACAAGCCGGAAATGAACGGGATGCGGCTGGCGAACAGCATGGCGACCACGAATCCGATCAGCATGCCCAAGCCGCCCATGCGCGGGGTCGGGATGGTGTGCACGTCGCGTGCGCGAACCCT
Source organism: Bifidobacterium thermophilum DSM 20210 (assembly GCA_000771265.1). Lineage (GTDB taxonomy): Bacteria > Actinomycetota > Actinomycetes > Actinomycetales > Bifidobacteriaceae > Bifidobacterium > Bifidobacterium thermophilum. The sequence continues at coordinate 175,559 of JDUB01000001.1, read as the reverse complement.
GCCGACCGCGCCGATATGAATGGCGATATGGCGAATCAGCGGGGTGATCAGCCACGTGGCTCCCCCGGCGATCGCCGCGATGAACAGGTAGACCCTCATGCGCCCAATCCCCCGCCGTTGATGTGCAGGGCTTCGCGAAGCGCCGCCTGATGGATGACGCCTTCGCGCAAGACGTTGATGCCGTCACGTTCCGTCGGGTCGGCCGCGACCACCGTACTGGCAATATGGCCTTGGGTCGGGCCGCCGTCAAGATACAGATCGACCTGGTCGTCAAACGCCGCAACGGCCTCGTCAACGGTCTGGGCGCTTTCATCGCCGGACCGGTTCGCGCTGGAGGCCGCCACCGGGCCGGTCGCACGCAGGATACGCAAGGACAACGCGGAATTCGGCACGCGGATCGCCTGCGTCGCATACCCATCGGATTCATGGCGAATCGTCTTCAACCGGCAATCCTGTTCGGCAACGGCAATCGGCGAAAACGCCCCCGGAAGGAAGGCCGCGGCGAGACGGTTCAAGGGGGCCGGAAGGTACAGGCCCAAATCCTCCACATCGTCCGCATCGGCCATGATCACCTGCAACGCCTTGTACCTCGGACGCCGCTTGAGTTCGTAAATCCGGTCGATGGCCTTGCTGTTGAAAGGATCGCAGGCGATACCGTACACGGTGTCCGTGGGAATGACGATAACCCCGCCATCCTTGATAATCTGCGCCGCCCGCGCAATGGACCCGTCATCGACTGTGCATACCTCGCCCATAAAACCTCCGATTGTTTCACCACTATTGCACCATCGCGTCCCGACGTGCCGGCCAGCCGGCGTGCGCTCGGGCCGCAGGACGCGAAGTGTCGGGCGGCATCACTTGATTGCGAACAGATACCGCGGCCGTGACGTGTAATCCAAGCCGGTGCGCGCCTGCGAAAAGCCGTTCGACAGCGCATAGGTGAGCATCCGGTCAGCCTGGGTAATGTCATGCTCAAGCACCAGCGCGCCGCCTTTGCGTAACAGGGCCGCGGACCGGCGGACAATCTGCTCCGGAATCAGCGTGCCGTCAGCCGAACCGCCGTACAACGCCGCCTGTGGATCGTAATCACGTACCTCGGGTTGTTGCGGCGGCTGGGACATCGGCACGTATGGCGGATTGGTGACCACAAGATCGACCGAATCGTCCAGCGCGGCCAGTGTGGTCGTATCCGTGGCGTCCCCGGCCTGGAGGTGATAGTTGTAGCCGGCCGCGGGATCGTTGCCTGCGACCAGTTTCGCGTTGCGCTTCGTCCACGCGAGCGTCTCCGGGTACTTCTCCACAGCCCACACTTCGGCACCGCGCACTTCGGTGACGATGGACAGGCCGATCGCACCGCTGCCCGCACACAAATCCACAACTTTCGGGGCGTACAGGCCTTCACGGGTCAGCCAATCGATGCCTGCCTGCACTACGACTTCGGTTTCCTGACGGGGAATGAACACGCCCGGTCCGACCTGCAAATCGAGGTAGCGGAACGGGACATGACCGACAATATATTGCAACGGTTCACGCGAAGCGCGACGGTCCATCATCGAGTGGAAGTCGGCGAGCTGACGGTCGCTGGCTTCGAATCCGTCGCCCATGAGCAGGGCTTTGTCAATGTCGCGCGGGCTGGTGTCGCAAGCTTCGGCGAATAACAATCGGGCGTCGTATCGGGCGGTTTCGATGCCCGCATCCTCGAGCCTGTCGGTCGCTTCAGCCAGCATTTGCCTGAGTGTTTCGATGCCCATGCGCGATAGAACTCCCTTCGATTGGACCATACCCGGCGATTGGCGGTCATGACGGCGATGCTGGTCATGCAGGTCATGCCGCATGGCCGTCTGGTCGTCATGTCGCCAAACCGTCATGTCGTCATACCGCCATACGAGTGTACAGGTCAGGCCGCGTTCGCGCCTTGATGCTTCTGCTGTTCGAGACGCGCGGCCTCGTCGGCCTGAATGTCGCTGTCGATTACCGCTTGCAGATCGCCGTCCAGCACCTGGTCGAGGTTGTACGCCTTGTAATTCGTGCGATGATCGACGATGCGGTTTTCCGGGAAGTTGTAGGTGCGAATGCGCTCGGAACGGTCCAGCGAGCGGACCTGTGAATGGCGCATATCCGCCGCTTCGGCGGCTTCCTGCTCGTGCTTCATGGCCAACAGGCGGGATTTCAGGACACGCAGCGCCGCCTGGCGGTTCTGGATCTGCGATTTCTCGTCCTGCATGCTCACGACGATACCGGTGGGGATATGGGTCATGCGCACCGCGGAATACGTGGTGTTCACCGATTGGCCGCCGGGGCCGGAGCTCATGAAGATATCGATCTTCAAGTCTTTCGGGTCGATTTCGATCTCGTCGTCATCGTCGTCGGCTTCAGGGAACACGATGACACCGGCAGCGGATGTCTGGATGCGCCCCTGGGATTCGGTGACGGGGATGCGCTGCACGCGATGCACGCCACCCTCGTATTTCAGGCTCGCCCACACGCCGTCTTCAGGGGCTGGTGTGCCTTTCGCGCGGATGGCGAGCTGGACGTCTTTGACACCGCCGAGTTCCGTAGTGTTTTCGCTTTGAATGGCGGTGGTCCAGCCGCGTTTCTCGGCATACCTGAGGTACATGCGCAGCAAATCGCCGGCGAACAGCGCCGCCTCCTCGCCACCAGTGCCGGCTTTGATCTCCATGATCACATCGCGGGCGTCATCCGGGTCACGGGGAATCAGCGCAGTGCGTAACGCTTCCTCGGCCTTCGGCAGTTCTGATTCCAGACGCTTGGCTTCAGCGGCGAAATCCTCGTCCTCGGATGCCATTTCCTTGGCCGCCTCAAGATCGTCGAACATCTGACGGTATGTGTTGTACGCGGTGACGATGGTGCCGAGTTCAGCATGACGGCGGCCCAGCTTGCGGATTTTGTCGGGGTCGGACGCGACTTCGGGCTGTGCCATCTGCCGTTCGATATCGTGATACTCCTCCACTGCGGTCTGCGCCGCAGGGAACTGATCCTGTGGATCCTGTGCCATATACCATTCCTCGTTACCATTGCACGTGTTCGCGCGTTTGTATACCCGATGTGCTGCATTCCCGGCAGTCCCCGGCCCGGCTCTGTGCCATAGGCGCCGCGGCGACGACCAGGCGTATGTCAGCGATTGCGCTTCATCTTGCTCAACTTCACCATCATATAGGCACGCTTAGCCAAGGTCCGTATTCGCGCGCGGCTCGGGGACAAGACGAGCGGAGGACGTCAAATGGGGCGGCATGCGGCCCAACCATCGCATCACACGGCGATACCGCCCTAGGACCGGCCTAGAGCCGCCAATGTCTCAGAGCAGTGCAACCCAACCGTCACACTGCGGCGAGATACCTGGAGGCATGCGGATGCCGGGCAAAGCATCATCGCCATGAACACGCCAGAAAAACAACAACGCCAGTCCGAAGACTGGCGTTGATAGAAGCCTTACTTGCTGCGCTTGCCGTAACGCTTCTCGAAGCGAGCCACACGGCCGCCGGTATCCAGAATCTTCTGCTTGCCGGTGTAGAACGGGTGGCAGTTCGAGCACACGTCAACCGTCATGTGATCGCCAGCGGCGGTGGAACGGGTGACAAACGTGTTGCCGCACGAGCAGGTGACCTGCACGGCGTGATAATCGGGATGAATACCCTGCTTCATGGTGTGTCTCCTATGGAATTCGGGGGACCCGGGTCGCCAACCCCTATGGCGGGCGTGAACCGGAACCGTCAGTATTGTACGCGCGGTCGCGGACGACACGCTGGTGAGCCCACAGCGTATGCGACGCCGCGAACCGGCAGATTGATACAAGAGAACAGTAGTGGGGCCTCACGGGCTTGAACCGTGGACCGGCGGATTATGAGTCCGATGCTCTAACCGACTGAGCTAAGGCCCCACGTTGGAGCAAACCAACTTTTCCAATATAGCAAATCCCCTGACCGCACGCGCCCGTATCCGGAGTTCCGAGAAACAGATCCGGACGCCTTACAGGATTGCCAACTCCTGACAACGCAGGAACAGCAAAGATTCAGAAAGATCCGCCGATCGCTGAATCAGCCGGTCGCCCCAACAGCGGATACATCAGTCTGCAAGACCGCGAACCGCGCGACCGGAAGCGAAACGGTCCAGCGCACCCGTACGGGCGATGGCAAGATACAGGAACCAGCTCATGATGCCGGCGAAGACCACGCCGCCCACGACCTCGCTGATCAGATGCGTGATGCCACGCGGGCTCAGCAACGCAACGCCCTGATACCTGAAGAACAGCAGATAGAAGCCGTATTCAAGCGCCACACACAATCCAGAAGCGATGCTCAACGGCAGATTGTACTTGCGATACCGCGCCAACGCGAACGGAATCTCCGCGAACACGCCTTGCAGCGCAGCGGAAATGAACACAAAGGTAAACGCGAAATTATTGCCGAACACCATCTCGGCGACCGCACCCACCAGATTCACATAGACGGCGGCGCCAGGTTTGCGGATAATCAGCAATGCAAGAGGGCCGGAAAAATACCAGAATGCATGCAGCACGCTCGCGATGCCCGGCAGCAGCGCGCCCAGCACCGGCGAAATCGCCTGGTACGCGAAATTGAATCCCCAGAACACCAGCCCGCATGCGACGCCGAGTGCGGCACCGACAGCAATATCGGCAGTGGTCCAGCGCAACGTGACCGGGCGTACGGAAAGCACGGTGCCGTTGCCTTGGGAAGATGGATATGTTGATATGGTCGAATCGACCTGATTGCGAGCAGAGTTGCCCATGGGATTCTCCTGTCCCTCATGGTCGCACACAGTATTGTCTCGGAACTCGGGCGTTCCTTGACCTGTGCGACTCGGGCGGGAACGCCACATGACATCGTACCAGTGGACGGGCGCATGTCGCGCTCGCGAAACCGACGTTTCCACTCATCGGCTATAGATTGGATTGATAACGCATGATCACCGCCGAGCAGACCAACGCCCGCGCTATGCCGAACCCATCAGCACATCTCGAGAAAATCCTCAGCATCCTTGTTTAGCGTCAGAAGCCGCACGAGCAAAACGACAAACCCCGTGCGCCAAGGAGGCGGAAATGGCCAGTGACGCAACCCCTGCCGCAGCACCACAAGCCCACGGCACCAGCATTTACGGACCGTTCGCGCAGCAACTGTCGCAAGTCATGGATTGTATCGTCGAACAGATCGAAACATTCGACGCAGAGCAGCGTAGCACCACCGGCGAAGGCGCCTACGAACACTTCAGCCATCGCATCAAAAGCGAGGCGAGCATGTCGATTACACGAGGTTCTTCGAACGCTTCTACCGGGCTGACGAATCGCATAATTCCAGCAAGGAAGGCTTCGGCATCGGCTTGGCGATGGCGCGCGAACTGACCCGGCGTATGCACGGCGACATCAGCGCATCATGGCAGCAAGGGCGTATCGCGTTCACGGTCACCATGCGGTAGCGCGCACCGAGACGGCCGCTTGCGGGCCGACGACATTGCCGGTCCTCCATCGGCCACGAAACAGCAATTGCGCGTGCACAGGCACCGCAGCCCATACGTTGAAGCCCCATCCGCACTGGGCGCGAGCGGGGCTTCAATGCGACGGCATCAATCAGAGCAATCAGTCAGTCGCGGCAGCGACAGAGGCAGCGGCCGTTGCGACCGGCTGCTTGGTCGGCTTGCCGTCGATGGAATCGCGCGGAATACCGTACTTGTCATCGTGACGACGCCACCAGGCAGACAGCACCGAACCGGAGATGTTGTGCCACACGCTGAAGAACGTGGACGGGATTGCGGTGACCGGCGTTGCAGCGAACGAAGTCAACGCAAGAGTGGCGCCAAGTCCGGAATCCTGCATGCCGACCTCGAAGGTGATGGCCTTCTGCTGCGCGTAGCGGAAGCCTTTCGGATACACCTTGTACATGAGTTTCGAGAAACCAAAACCAAGCGCATAGCCACACAGGTTATGCAGAATCACCACTGGAATCGCCAGCAGCGTCTCGGAACTGAACAGCTTGGAAGCGTTCGCCGACACGACAACGCCAATAATCAGCAGAATCGCAACCTGCGAGACAATCGGCAGCACAGGCGTGACCTTCTCGATCTTCTCCTTGAAAATCATGTGGCAGGCAACGCCAAGTGCAACTGGCACTAGCACGATAGTCAACGCGCTGAGGAACAACGACTGCCACGGAATCGCCACATAACGGGAGGCGAGCACCTGCATGAGCAGCGGAATCATGAACGGGGCGAGCAACGTGGACAACAGACCAATCGACACATCGAGCGCAACATCGCCGCGCGACAGGAAGCTCATCACATTCGACGACGTGCCGGACGGGCAGCATCCAACCAAAATCACACCAACGGCGATTGCACCATCAAGATGGAAAATCCAGCACAGCAACACGGCGATCAACGGCATGATCACGTAATGAGCAACCGTGCCGACAATAACCATCAGCGGTTGCTTGACAATCCGCGCAAAATCATCGACCGACAGCGTCAGGCCCATACCGAACAGGACGATACCCAGCAGATAACCGGTATATCCCTTCGCCCACACGCTGATCGCGGGCACAAAATAGTTGATTGCGGCCCACACGATGACAATCAGCGTGAACCATTTCGTAAGCCATGACGCGGCTTGTTTTACTTTCTCCATAATGGATAACCCTCTTTTCGCCTCAACTGCAGGCGTACTGGGCATATTAGGCGGAATGAGGATATCCGGACAACGATGGTCAGGATGTGGAATTTCTTCTGGCACACACGACGGACCGGGCAGAGCCAGGCATCACGTGCACCGGACCATGCGGGGAAAATCGTGCCCGGAACGCGATTCGAACGCGCGACACCCGCTTTAGGAGAGCGGTGCTCTATCCACTGAGCTACCCGGGCAACAGATGATATTGTACACACAACCGCCCACCAGCTGTGCGCACTCGTTGTCACCGTGTTTGCGAGACCCGGATCGATGCACCTGCGAACGCTTACAGAAATCGTCTGCGCAGAGCACGCCGGATCCCTCCTATAGTGGGAGTCATGATCGACCATATGACCTTGCATGTCAGCGATGCCAACCGTTCCATTGAGTTTTACACGAAAGCGCTGGCACCACTCGGGTACCTTCCCAAAGCCCATCACGAGCCGACCATCGGTTTCGGGGTGGATGATGGCACGCCGCGCAGCGATTTCTACGTCTCCCCCGCGCAGCCCGGGACGACTCCAGCACCGACCCATATCGCGTTCCGCGCGGATAGCGAGCAGACCGTCAAGGCGTTTTATGATGCGGCGCTGGCAGCCGGTGGAAGCGACAACGGAGCCCCGGGACCGCGCGCGTACCATCCGGGGTATTACGCAGCGTTTGTGCTCGACCCGGACGGCAACAATATTGAGGCGGTTGTCGATTGGTCACATCAGAGCACATCAGGCGGCAGTACCGATTGAGCCCCGGCAGGCAACGGGCTTGGCAGCGATATGTCATCAATCGGCGAAAAGTCGCGTCACCCGGCGTACAATCCCCAATCACAGCATCCGCAATCCGACATGATGAAGGAATCATATGAAAACCACCATCTTTCTGTTCCACCCGAATCTTGAGACTTCGCGCGTCAACAAGGAACTCGCGCAAGCCGTGCTCAACGACCCCAATCATGACGTGACCGTCCGCGACGAGTACGCCGCGTACCCCGACGGTCGCATCGACGTCGCCACCGAACAGCGTCTCGTCGAGGACTCGGACCGAATCGTCCTGCAGTTCCCCTTCTACTGGTACAGCTCCCCCTCGCTGCTCAAGCTGTGGGAGGACAAGGTGCTCGAATACGGCTGGGCGTACGGCTCGACCGGGCATGCGTTCGAAGGCAAGGAAATCATGCTCGCCGTCTCCGCCGGCAGTGGCGAAGCGGACTATCAGCATGACGGCTCGCACCACGCGACCATGGAGGAGCTGCTCAAACCGTTCGCAACCATGGCTGACTACGTGGGTGCGCGCTATCTGCCGCCGTTCGTGGTGTACGGAGTCGGCGCGGGCATCGACGACGACACGCTTGCCGCCACCGCACGACGCTACGCGCAGGTCATCAACGAGCCGGCCAAGTAAGCCATGGTTCGATTACCTACAATGTCGCCGCATCGCCGATGATCCGCGAATCGGTACCACGTGAAGAAGAGCATGGCAGGGGCGTCAGTCGATCCGATTGGCGGCCCCTGTCATACTTACACCTCACAGCGTCTTGAGGAACTGGCCGACGCGTGCGATGCCTTCGCCGATCGCCTCGCGCGAGGCAGCATACGACAAGCGCACATGGGTGTGCGCCGTCGCCGGACCAAAATCAGCGCCCGGAGTCAACGCGACATGCGCCTCACGCAACGCGCGCTCGCAGAAGGTCCACGCATCCAAACCTGTGGACGACACGTTGAAATACGCGTAGAACGCACCATTCGGCTCAACCTCGACAGGCAGACCGATGCTGGCAAGCCCATCAAGCGCCAAACCTCGGCGCACCAGCAATTCCTGGCGGCGGCGTTCGCATTCCTCAAGCGTCTGCGACGTGAAACAGGCGAGCGCTGCATGCTGGGTCGGGGTGTGCGCGCACAAGAAATAATTCGTGGCGAGATTGTCTGCCTCGTGCAGAATCGCTTCCGGCAACACGGCCCAGCCGAGACGCCAGCCGGTCATGCCCCAGTATTTCGAGAAACTGCTGACCACGATGGCGTCCGGGTCGGCGGACAGGACGCTGCGCACGTCGCTGCCGTCGGGTTCCGCATCGGCCAGGTCAAGGTAGGTTTCGTCTACGATTCGCCAGGCGTTGTGTGCGCGGGCGGTGTCGCATACTCCTTTGAGCGCATCGAAGGCGATACTCGTGCCGGCCGGGTTCGACGGCGAGGTGACCATGACCGCGCGGGTGCGTGGCGTCCAATACGCGTTGAGCAGGTCGGCGTTGAGGTGGAATCGGGTGGCGGCGCTGGTCGGCACGTCGATGATATTGCCGCCGAATGTGCGCACCAGTTCGCGGTTGCATGGGTAGGACGGGTCGGCGCAAATCACGTCGTCGCCTTCATTGACGGTCAGGGCCAGAGCGAGCAGGAGGGCCGCGGAACCGCCTTCGGTGATGACCACGCGCTTGGGGTCGAGTTTGACGTGATGGCGTTGCTCATAAAATCGTGCAATTGCCTCGCGCAGTTCGGGGATGCCGAGCGCGGCGGTGTACGGCAGCGGGCGGCCGTCGCACTGCTCGCGCATGGCATCGCGGACGGCTTGCGGGGCGCCGAAATCCGGTTCGCCGAGGCTGAGCTTGACGACATCGACACCTTGGGCGATCATCCGGTCGGCTTCCTCGCCGATAGCCATAGCCCTGAACGGGTTGGATTCCAGGGCACGCTTAGACAAGGACGGTAGGGCGGGCGCCGGATGGGTTGCGGCGGTGGGCTGTGCTGAGTTTTCCTGCATGATTCGGTTCTATCGGCGCGATACGACAAATGCAGGGTACGCCGGGGGTTATTGGCAATAATTGCGCGGCGGTGCGGCGGCGGCATAGCGACGACCTAGTGACGATGGAGCGACACGGCCCCGGGCCGAAGCATCATCGTGTGAGCGAATCCTCACATAACGACACCAGACTCAATCACACGGACGGCCCAGAAGCATCCCGACCGTCAGTGTGTGAGCGAATCCTCACACGATGGCACCAGGCTCACCCTTGCCGCCGGCGGGAATCGTGTCGTCGATGATGCCGGGTTGTCCGTCCGGCATCGCGGTGATCTGGTCGTACAACCTAGCGAGACGCGCCTCTCGCACCGGTTTCGCCAGCTCGCATTCCCATACCACGATCACACGCCACCCGTCGGCGACGAGCTGGGCATGTTGCAGTCGGTCGCGTTCACCGTTGCGCATGAGTTTCACTGACCAGAATTCGACATTGGATTTGGGACGGGAGAAGGCTTTGCAATTGGCGTGAGCATGCCAGAAGCAACCGTTGACGAACACAATCGTGCGCCACTTGGGTAGCACCACATCCGGGTGTCCCGGATAGCGCCGGTCGTTCTTGCGGAAGCGCAGCCCGTGCCTGAACAGATAGCTGCGGACGAGCACTTCGATGCTTGTGTCCTTGCCGCGAATGTGTGACATCGTGTAGCTTCTGGTGCCGCGTTCGTAACGTTCTGGGCGGGATTGGCCTTTTGACGTAGATCGACGTCGGCGGCTCGCCCGGCGGCTGGGGTTGCGTTTGCCTCGCGTCGTCGACGCCGAGCGCACTGCGGATACCGACGATTGCGCTGACTTCGGCGATTTCGCTGATGCTGCGGCGTTTTCGGACGCCACAGACACAGCACTCGTAGGTTGCGTCACCGGCACCGCCCGCACAGCCACCGCGTCGGCACACTGATGGCGACCAGCCTTGTCTGTTGATTCCCGCATATCCTCACCCGCCTGCCAGTCTGCATGATTCGCGTTGCATCGCCCATTATGCCCTGGCCCATGTTCGATCGGCCAGAAACAACCGACAACGACTTATGGTCATGATGACTTATTGTCATCACACATACCCAGGAACGGCGGCACCATGCAAACGCCACACCCCCTTATAGTCATGTTGACCATAAGTCGTATGGTGATGGCAACCAAGGGAAACGGCAAGAAATCAGGGAAAAGGAGAAGCGATGCGCATCTCAGCGAATGTCAGCGAGCGCGCCAAGGAACCGCCGAATATCGGCGTATCCGTCGTCATTCTCGCGCTCGGCCCCTCCGATCTGGATGACCGCGCCGACAACCTGCAGACAACCGATACCGTATCCGGCACCGCCCCTGACATCCACGCCACCGCCTCACGCTCCGACACCGCAAACACAGCCGAAGCCAGCAACGGCATCGACCACACCGCAAGCCGGACGTCCAACGGCGATGTCGTTCCGACGCTGCGCATCCCATTGGTCCGCCGCATCCGCCAGCCTTTCCTCGGCGATTGGGCGCTGCCCGGCGGCGACCTGCAAGGCGGGCGATCCCTTGAATACGCAGCCGAAAAAGCCTTGCGATCCACCACCAGCCTGCACCCGCAGTATCTCGAGCAGTTGTACACTTTCGGCGATCCAAGCCGCTCGCACGGCGGACTGCCGATGGTATCCATCGTGTATTGGGCGCTGATTGGCGAAACCGAGGCGAAGGATTTCCGCGAAGCCCAGAACGTGCGCTGGTTCCCCGTGAACCAGTTGCCGCCATTGGCCTTCGATCACAAGGACATCATCGAATACGCGCTGACCCGCGTGCGCAACAAAATCGAATATTCGGATATCGCGACTCGCCTAGTCGGCAGCGAATTCACGCTCAGCCAGCTGCGCAACGTGTATGAGGCAATTTACGGCAGGAAGCTTGACGCACCGAATTTCCGCCGGCGGATGCTCTCGACCGGCATGGTCGAGCCGACCGGTGAAAAACTCGCGCGCGGCGCGCACCGACCGGCCTGCCTGTACCGGTACGTCGCCCACACGGGAACCGGGAAATCCGCAAAATCCACAAAACCTGCGAAACCGGGCAGCCGGGACATACCGACGATACCGACACAGCGCACGGCACAACAGTGACCCCACGGTAACCTGCCCACCACGCCAGACTTCACAGCACTACAACCAACCTGTTTCGCCGCGAATGGCAGAACAACCACTGCCCGCGGCACCATCGAAAGGAACATCATGACATCCGTAGACGCAATTATCGAACGGCTCGGCGCGACCCGCACCTGTGACGCCGGCCTGACCAAAGACCCGTGGGCCTTCGACACAACCAAACCGTCGTACGGCCCGGGTGCCAGCGCGCTCGACATGATCCCGCGCAACGCCCCGCGCCAGCAGCCGCTCGGCAAGGAGTACACGGAGGCAAGCGACGAGGAACTCCAGGAGCGCATCATCGACGCAAAACACAAGCTGGGTAGCAAACTGCTGATCCTCGGCCACTTCTACCAACGTGACGAAATCATCGTGCACGCCGATTATGTGGGTGACTCGTTCCAGCTGTCCAAGAATGCCGCCACCCGCCCGGAAGCCGACAACATCGTCTTCTGCGGCGTGCATTTCATGGCCGAGACCGCAGATATCCTCTCAACCCCACGCCAGAACGTGATCCTGCCGAATATGTCCGCAGGCTGCTCAATGGCCGACATGGCCAATATCGACCAGGTGACCGACTGCTGGGAGCAGCTGACCGATATCTGCGGAAGCACTCCGGACGCTGATGGCAAGCAGCAGATCATCCCGGTCACCTATATGAACTCCTCGGCCGCGCTCAAGGCCTTCTGCGGACGCAACGGCGGCATCGTGTGCACGAGCTCCAACGCGCGCGCCGTGCTTGAATGGGCGTTCGAACGCGGCAAGCGCGTGCTGTTCTTCCCCGACCAGCACCTGGGCCGCAACACCGCGCTCGCCATGGGCATGAGCCTCGACCAGATGCCCCTGTGGGACCCGTTCAAGGCGAACGGCGGGGCCACGCCCGAACAGTACGCGAACGCGAAGATGATCCTGTGGAAGGGCTTCTGCTCCGTGCATCAGCGCTTCACCGTCGAGCAGATCGAACGCGCCCGCAAGGCCTACCCCGGTGTCAAGGTCATTGTGCACCCCGAATGCTCGATGGACGTGGTCAACGCCGCCGACGGCACCGGTTCGACCGCCTACATCGTCAAGGAGATCGAGAACGCGCCAGCCGGTAGCGCCATCGCCGTGGGCACCGAAATCAACCTCGTCAACCGGCTCGCCGCCCAGCACCCGGATAAAACCGTGTTCTGCTTGGATCCGGTCGTCTGCCCGTGCTCCACGATGTACCGCATCCACCCCGCGTACCTCGCGTGGGCGCTGGAAAACCTGGTGGACGGCAAGGTCGTCAACAAGATCGTCGTGGACCCGCAGACCGCGAGCGAAGCGAAAATCGCACTCGACCGCATGCTACGCGTCCACCCATGATCCTGCGGCGGCACAGCTGATTTCATTTTCCGGCTCGGCCAACAGGCGGCGGAATCGCACGTATTGCACGTATGCGGCCCCATATACCCTGCCAGCTGGGCCGATGACGCCCGAAATTCAACGGGAATACACGAATCGTAGGCAATCATGACCTCATTGACCCAAGACAACACCAAAACCACGCCTTTCGGGGAGACGCCAGACACGCCCAACACATCCAGCACACCGGGCACCCCGACCATCGCCGTCATCGGCGCGGGTATCGCCGGGCTGAGTGCCGCGCTCGCCGTCGCGAACGGCGACCCGGATTCCGGTCTGCCAGGTCAGGACGTGACACTCATCACGAAAACCGATTTGGTTGAATCGAACACATACCATGCGCAGGGCGGCATCGCCGCAGCCATCTTCCCTGACGACGACCCGAAACTGCACGCGCAGGACACGCTCGCCGCGGGCGCAGGCCTATGCGAACCGAAAGCCGTGGATATTCTCACCCGTGAAGGCGCCGAACAGGTGCGCCGGCTCATCGCCGCCGGCGTGCGCTTCGACAAGCATCCGAACGGCACGTTGCTGCGCGGATTGGAGGCCGCGCACAGCCGCAGCCGCGTCGTACACGCGGGCGGGGATGCGACCGGCAAGATCGTCGAGCTTGATGTCAGTGCCATCGCACGCAACACGCCGCATATCCACATCATTGAGCATGCCTTCGTCGTGGATTTGGTCACTGAACCGGTTGATGCGCACTCCCTGGCTGCGTCTGAGGCGCAGGCCGCAGGCGTTACCCGCGTGATTCGCGGTATCTGCCTGTTCGATACCACCACCGGAGAACTACGCACCCTGATGGCAGACCGCGTGATTCTCGCAACCGGCGGGGCCGGCCGGCTCTACCCGTACACCACGAATCCACAGGTCGCCACCGGCGACGGTCTGGCCGCTGCCTGGCGCGCTGGGGCCCAAGTCGCCGACCTCGAGTTCTACCAATTCCACCCCACCGCACTCGGCGTGGGCGAGCACTTCCTGATTTCCGAAGCGGTACGCGGCGAGGGCGCGATCCTACTCAACGAACGCGGCGAACGGTATATGACCGCAATCGACCCGCGTGCAGAACTCGCCCCGCGTGACGTGGTCGCCCGCGAGAACTTCCGCCAGATGATGACCCAAGGCGGGCGTCCGGTACTGCTGGATGCGACGGCCATCGGGCGCAAGATGGGCTTGGACCAGCCCGGACTCGCCGCATTTCTCGCCCACCGCTTCCCCACCATCGACGCCTACACCCGTTCGATGGGCTTTGATTGGAGCCGCGAACCGATTCCCGTCACCCCGGCGGCACACTACTGGATGGGCGGCATCCGCACCGATTTGTGGGCGCGCACCAGCATCCGCGGCCTGTATGCGGCCGGCGAATGCGCGAGAACGGGTGTGCAAGGCGCGAACCGCCTAGCCTCGAACTCGCTGCTCGAAGGGTTGGCGTACGGCCGCCGCGCAGGTCTAGCCGCGTTACGCGACAGCGAGGACACCGTCTGGAACCCCCAGCCGCTGCTGGGCAGCGCGGCGAACGCACAAACCCGCGAAATCACCGAACCGCAGACGCTTGCCATGCCAAGCCCCGACACCCAAGCCGAACCCAGCGCCAAACCCGCCGACGTACGCGACACCATCGAGCAGACCATGTGGCACGGCGTCGGCGTACTTCGCGATGCCGACGGCCTGAGCCACGCCCAAAGCCGTCTGACCGGCCTTGTCGAGCAGACGCGGGCACAGGCGCAAGCTGCGCTGTCCAAGGTGGCCAAGACAGCCAAGAAGCCGAAGACCGATGCGACCGCTACCGCAACCGACGACACCACCGCAGCCACGACCACGCCCGCAACCGCATCGGCGCCCGCACCCGGTGATATTGCGGACACCGTGACCGCATTGGAAAACCGCAATCTCGCCGCTATCGGCCTGATTGCCGCCACCGCAGCTCTGGCCCGGAGTGAATCGCGCGGCGCCCACGCCCGCACCGATTTCCCGGACACCGACAGCGTCCAGGCCTGCTCGCGGCCGTTCATCCGCGGCTGATATCCGGCACAACCCTAATACCGGCACCGCCGCGCTCGGAACCCATGAGTGAAAGTGATTGCCACACTGCAACCGCTTTCACTCATGGTGTCCCGACAGGCAACCACCCTCGCCACACAGTTGCACTCGCATGCAAGATTGGAGAACCAGCTATGCTCACCCGTCTGGTCATTGAAGACGCGGTCCGCCGCGCGCTGATGGAGGACGCGCCGACCGGGGACATCACCGCCGCGACGACCATCCCCGCCGATGAAACGGCGACCGCCATGCTGAGCGCCCGTGAAAACGGCGTATTCAGCGGTGCGGAGGTATTCACCGACGCTTTCCACGAGGTAGACCCCGGCATCCAAGTCACCATGCGTATCAAGGACGGCGAACGCTTCACCGCCGGCGACACGCTCGCCACCATCCACGGCAACGCACGCGGCATGCTGACCGCCGAACGCGTCGCTCTGAACTTCACCCAGCGCATGAGCGGCATCGCCACGATGACCCGAGCGTTCGTTGACGCCGTGGATGCGGCACCCAGCTCCCACGCTCGTATCGCGGACACACGCAAAACCGTGCCAGGGCTGAGGCCCTTCGACAAGTACGCGGTTGTCTGCGGCGGCGGGCGCAACCACCGCTATGGCCTGTCTGACGCAGTGATGGTCAAGGATAATCACATCGCCGCTATGCAGGCCGCAGGACTCGACCTCACGGCCGGCATCAAGCATATTCGTGACCAAGTCGGCCACACCACGCATATTGAGGTGGAAGTCGACCAGCTTGACCAGATTCCGGCAGTGCTCGAAGGCGGTGCGGACACCATCATGCTGGACAATTTCTCACTCGAGGACACGCGCAAAGGCGTCGCCATGATCGCGGGCCGGGCGATTGTTGAGGCCTCCGGCACCATGACTTTGGAGCGCGTCCCGCAAGTTGCTTCGACCGGCGTGGATGTGATTTCCGTCGGTGCGCTCACCCATTCCGTGCGCGCGATCGACCTTGGATTGGATTGGGCATGACCGGGCAGAACGCAACCAGCCAAGACACGCAAACCCAGGAGTCGCAAGCCGTTCAGTCGGACAGACCGGAACGCGAACTATACCTTGACGCCGCCGCATCCGACGCCGTGCCCGCCAGCGTGATTGAGGCGATGACCCCCTTCCTGACCGAAGGATACGGCAATCCGTCTAGCGTCCATGCGAGCGGCAAAACGGCGGCGCGCGCACTTGATGCGGCACGCGCGTCCTTCGCCACCGATCTGGGCGCGCACGCCGGCGACGTGATTTTCACTTCGGGCGGTACCGAGGCGGATAATCTCGCCGTCAAGGGTATCGCGCTCGCCCAGATCAGGCGCGAACGGGAGGCGAGCGCAGCAGCGGCATCGGCATCAACGCCGGCACGGGCGTCCACACCCGCATCCGCATCCCCGCACTCCCCCGCCCACCGCATCCTCATCTCGGCGGTGGAGCACCCGGCCGTCGCGCAATCAGCGCAATGGCTGCATGATTTCTTCGATTTCGAGGTGGTGCGCATTCCGGTCGACGCTCAGGCCCATATCGACCTTGATGCGCTCTCTCGCGAGGCCCGGCGGGGTGCGACCCTGGCATGCATCATGATGGCGAACAATGAGGTGGGCACGATTGAGCCGGTGAGCCGCGCGGTACGCATCTGCCATGATGCCGCAGTGCCCGTCCATGTGGACGCCGTGCAGGCGGCCGGCACGATTCCCGTCGATTTCCGCGGCCTTGACGCCGACACGCTCGCGGTGTCCGGACACAAATTCGGCGCGCCGAAAGGCTTGGGCGCACTGCTCACCCGTAGTCGTGTGGCCATCGAGCCGATTGTCAGCGGCGGCGGGCAGGAACGTGGTCTGCGCTCCGGCACGCCGAATGTCGCGGGAGCAATCGCACTGGCTGTCGCGCTCCATGAGGCCCACACGGGCATGGAGGAGCACAACACCCGTCTGGTCGCATCGCGCGATGCACTGGTTGAGGCTATCCGAGACGCGGTTCCGGGAGCCACACTCACCGGCGACCCGGTCAATCGTCTGCCCGGCCATGCGTCATTCATCTTCCCGAATGTTAATGGCGAGGCGCTGCTCGTCGATTTGGACGCGCGTGGCATTGAAGTGTCTTCGGGTTCGGCATGCGCCATTGGACGTCACGAAGCCCCCGGCACGCTGCTGGCCATGGGGTTGAGCGAAACGGAAGCGAAATCCGCGTTGCGATTCTCATTCCGGGAGCCGCTGCACCACACGGATATCCGTCGCATCGCGCAAGCGCTGCGCGCATCCATGACCGCTCTGCACGCGATGTGACAACGGTTGCAGGCAGTTCGTCCGTAAGTGGCTACCTTCCCGCACGTAGCTACATTCGCTGGCACACGACCGGCGGCGGTTACTCCCGCCGATGCAAACGGTTGCAGACCATGCAGTTGCGGGTGGTACCAGCGCCTCTTGTCTCTGGTACCACCCGCAGGTTTCGCAACCGCGGCGGCAACCGCGGCGAATCAGTTGACCGCATCCGCCTCTGATGTGCCGGTCTCCCCTTCGTCGGCGGGACCGCTCGCGTTGCGCATTGCGGCGCGATATTGCGCGAGCCATGGGCCGATTTTCGCTTCCACACCGGAATTTCTCGGCCGATAGTATTCAGTGTCCTCGATGCCCATCGGCATGTATTGCTGAGCTACGAACCCACCGTGTTCCAATGGGTTGATATAGCCCATGCCATTGCCCGCGGCACGATGGTCGGCATCCGTGGGGTTGCGCAGGTGCAGCGGCACGATGCCAAGCTTGCCGTCCTTGATGTCCTTCTGAGCGGCGTTCGCAGCGTTCAAAACAGCATCTGACTTCGGGGACACGGCGATTTGGATGATCGCTTCCATCAGGGGCACGCGCGCGTCCGGCATGCCGACCATCTCGACCGCTTGGGCCGCAGCGACCGCAGTCTGTAACACCTGCGGCTGGGCAAGTCCGACATCTTGCGCGGCGGAAACCACGACACGCCGAGCGATGAACATCGGATCCTCACCCGCGTCGAGCATGCGTGTCGCCCAATACACGGCGGCATCCGGATTCGAACCGCGCATTGATTTGACGAGCGCGCTGGCCATATCGTAATGGTCATCGACGCTGTAGGAAGGAATGTTGTCGATGACGCTTCGCACATCGTCAGACGTGACGATCGCGACCTGACCGGGCGTCGCCTGACTTGCGGCACGGGAAGCAGCCGCCTCAAGCGTGGTGAGCGCATGACGCGCGTCGCCGCCGCTGCTGAGAACAATCAGCTTGCGCGCTTCCGGATCCAAGGTGACCGTGCCGCCGAGACCGTCCGGCGAGGCGACCGCCCTGTCCACGATCCTGTTGAGGCCGTCAACACCGAGTTGATGCAAATGCACGATGATGCAACGGCTGAGCAACGCCGGAGCAAGCGTGCTGGACGGCGCTTCCGTGGTGGCGGCGACGAAGGTGACGAGACGCTTTTCCACCGCAGGCAGCAGAATGTCCTGTTCTTCGCGCGAATACCGGTGGATTTCGTCGATGAACAGCACGGTTTCCTCACCGCGGCGCTTCAACCGTTCGGCAGCGGACAACGAGCTTCGCAGCTCTTCGACACGCGCATTGACGGCGGACAGCTCAATGAAACGCCGATGCGACTCCTCTGCGATCAGATGCGCAATCGTGGTCTTGCCCGTTCCCGGAGGACCGTACAGCAGGGCGGCGCCGGGGACGACCACGGATTGCGAGGTCGTCGGGGAAGCCATCAGACGCAACGGTGCGCCCGGAGCGAGTACCTGGTCCTGGCCGATGACATCGTCAAGCCGCTTGGGGCGCATACGGTCGGCCAACGGGCGCAACATCACATTGTCGCTTGCAGGGGTGCCGGGTACGGCAGCCGTCACACGACCGGCCACCGGCATACCAGCAATCGGCGCGTTCATGCCGGCGGTATCCATACCGGCGGGGTTGGTGCCGGCGGAATTCATGCCGGCAGGATTCATGCCTGAGAATTGCAAACCAAGATCCACAGTCTCTCCATAATCATTCGCGCGTGCGCTCGTGCCAGGGCTCTCTCAATCCCGTATACGCAACAACGAGCCGGATGTTATTGTAACGACAACGCGCGAAAAAACGCAGCACCGTTTCTTCGCCCGGAGAAGACACGGGCTATTGCGCAACGATCGTGGACCCATCCGCAGGTGCCATGGGAACATCCGCGTCACGGCACCCACGGCGTCCACAGAGCCAATCGGCATCAATCGAATCGAAAAACACTCGGCGGCAGAGCACAATGCCCACCATGCAAGCATTGCTCACACGATGGGCATTGGCGAGTGACGCGCAATCGCGACCGCGCATTCAGTGCGTCAGATGGCGGGCACGCCGGTCACCGATCCACTGGATAATCTGGACCAACACAATCAGAATGACCACAATGACCAGCAACACACCGGTTTCATAGCGGTTGTATCCGTATTGGATGGCCATGTCGCCGATACCGCCCGCTCCTATGGTGCCGACCATCGCAGAAGCGCCAATCAGCGAGATAATCATGAGCACCACGCCGCGCACGAAACTCGGACGCGCCTGCGGCAGCACCGCGCCCGTAAGCACTTGCCTTGTGGTAGCTCCGGTGGACAGGCACGCCTCGATGATTCCGTCATCGACCTCCGAGAACGCGCTTTCGCTTATTCGCGCGAAATACGGGACCGCAGACACAGACAGCGCGATTGCGCCGCCGGTCGGCGTGTATGGGTCGCCGATCAGGGCCTGAACCACCGGAATCAGCACGACCAGCAGAATCAGGAACGGCAGGGAGCGAATCGCGTTCACAATGAAACCGACCACGCTGTTAAGCACGTGATTGGGGTGGAACAGCCGGTTTTCCGTCAGGTACAGCAGCAAGCCAACCAACGAGCCGAGCACCACGCCGACCACACCGGAGATCACCACCATGTACGCAGTGTCAATCAGCGCCTGTGGCAGGTGCTCCTGCAGAATCTGCCATGTGGAATCCATACTCACTCCTCCCCTTGCTGGCCATCGCCGTACGCCGGTCGGGCGAGCCGTTCACGATTGAGTTCGCGATAGCTGTACACGTGCGCTTTCAAGGTATCCAACGCGGCGGCGAGCGCTTCGGCCGGCCCGTCGACCAGCACGATAAGCGTACCGATCGGCTTGGGGCCGAAGTATTCGACATCCCCATGCAGCACGTTGATACTGACCCCATACTTTCGAGTGACGTCCGAAATCAGCGGTTCCAACGCACCATCACCCCGGTAGCGCAGTTCCACAATCGTGCCCGCCGGCAGCGAAGGCACCAGCTGCGGCGGAATCGCAATGCCGAGATAGCGGTCGACCAGGGATTTGGTGGTCGGATGCTTCGGTGCGCTGAACACGTCGAAGGTCTCACCTTGCTCGACAATCACGCCGTTTTCCATAACGGCCACATGGTCGAAAATCTGCTTGGCGACATCAAGCTGGTGGGTGATGAACACGATGGTGATGCCGAGCTCAACGTTGATGCGTTTGAGCAGCGCGAGGATCTCCTCGGTGGTTTCGAGGTCGAGTGCGCTGGTCGCCTCATCGCACAGCAGGATTTCCGGGTTGTTGGCAAGCGCCCGCGCGATGGCGACACGCTGCTTCTGCCCGCCGGACAGGCTTGACGGGTAACTGTCGATTTTGCTGTCAAGGCCGACGAGTTTGAGCAGTTCGACGGTCCGGTCGTGCCATGCGGCTTTGTCAACACCCCCGGCTTTGAGTGCGAACACGATATTCGCTCCCACGGTGATGTTGTCAATCAGGTTGAAGCTTTGGAAGACAAAACCGATATTCCTCCGCAATTTTCGGAGCTCTTCGCCGGTTGCGCCGGTGATGTCCGAGCCGTCGATGAGCACGCGGCCCTGCGTGGGGCGTTCAAGCAGGTTGATGGTGCGCACGAGGGTGCTTTTGCCTGCTCCCGAGAATCCTACGATGCCGAAGATCTCGCCTTGTTCGATGTTGAGACTGACTCCGCGCACCGCTTCTACGGTATTGTGCCGCTCATGGAAGGTGACGTGGACGTCCTGCAGTTCGATGATGCTCACGGGGCCTCACGCCTTCCAGCTTGCCGGCTTGCCGAAGTCCTTGAACTCGCTCTTGGCGATGGCGTCCTTGTACTCCTGGCTGGTGAGCAGCGCCTTGACTTTCTTGGCGAAGTCGCTGTTCTTATCCTTGGTGCGCACGACGAAGACCTCCATCACGCCGCTGGTCTGCTTCTCAAGGGCGAGTGCGCTGGACGGCTTGAGATTTGCAGCCCACGAGTAGTTGCCGGGAACGAGCGCGAAATCGACGTTGTCGAGGGAGCGCACAAGCTGGGCGGCGTCGAGGGTCTTGAACTTCAAGTTCTTCGGGTTGCTCTTCACGTCGTCGATAGTCGCCTTGGTCGCGTCGACTTCACCGTCCAGCGTGACGAGCTTGTTCTGCTCGAGCACACCGAGGGAACGCGCGAGATTGCTGGCGTCGTTCGCGATGGCAACCGTGGCGCCATCCGGGATTTCACTGAGCTTCTTGTACTTGTTCGAGTAGATGCCCAGGCCGAGGGTCGGGGTCTGACCGAGCGAAGTGAGGTCGAGGTGGTTATCGGCGGTGAACTTCTTCAAATAGTTGCCGTGCTGGAACAGGTTGGCTTGGATACTGCCGGAGGCGAGCGCCTTGTTAGGCTGCACGTAGTCGGTGAATTCCTTGGTGGTCAGCTCATACCCGTCGTCCTTGAGCAGCGGCGCGAACACGTTCTTGACCATGTCACCGTATGGACCGGGGCAGACGCCGACAACGATCTTCGTGGTCTTGC
Organism: Bifidobacterium thermophilum DSM 20210; assembly: GCA_000771265.1. Classification (GTDB taxonomy): domain Bacteria; phylum Actinomycetota; class Actinomycetes; order Actinomycetales; family Bifidobacteriaceae; genus Bifidobacterium; species Bifidobacterium thermophilum. Next base: position 153,744 of record JDUB01000001.1, on the reverse strand, counting down.
CCTTGGCGGAGTCGAGGCTGGCGGTCGAGGCGTTGCTCGAGCCGCATGCACCGAGACCGGCGGCCAGCATGATGCCGGCGGCCGTTGCTGCGATGAGTTTCCTACTGGTGTTCCACACGGTGCGTACTGACATTGCTCTCTCCTTGAATCACCCGAGCTGCGCCCGGACGGTTTGCTGTCGGTTTCGCCGCGCTCCCCTGCCAGCGGTGTTCCGGCTGGTTGAGCGGCGTTGGTTGTAATGTACGACCGCATTGGGCGGGATGTGCCGGCGTGGCTATCAGCTGTGATTATGGCGCACGCCCCAAGCGCGTTCGAAAGGTCGAAATCCTTGATATTTCGCGGTTTTCCAAGATTGCCTGCCGGATATTGATTCTCTTTTGACGTCGTTATCGACATCGGCGATCACCATGGTGCCTTGCACTGATATTGCGCGAAAATCGGCCGGAAATATCACGGTGCGGCCGGGTTGTCCGGTCGCACCGTGGTTGGTTGGGTTTGTCGGTTTTCTGTCGGTTTCGTCGGGTTCGTCGGGTTCGTCGGGTTCGTCGGGTTCGTCGGGTTCGTCGGGTTCGCCAGGTTCGTCGGATTGTGTTGTGACGAACCTGCCGGCGATACCGGGACGCGCGGCGATAGCGGGACGCGACGCCTGTTACTTGAGGCTCGCCTCCTCGGCGGCGATGACATCGGGATGGTGGATGGCGAACGCGCGTTCCGCCAGATGCAGCTCGTCGGTGACAAACTCGTGCAGCTTGCACACATACCCATGCTCGCGTCCGATACGCGCGATGTAGCCGTTGATGTAGTCGACCTCGGTCGGCCTGCCCTTGGTCAGGTCCTGGTACATGGACGGGAAGTGCAGCGGATGGGCCACGCCGGCGGTGTGCAGAATCGTCTTGACTTCCGATTCACGGGTCCCCAGCAGTGTAATGCCCGCGTGTTCGGCCGCACTGTAAGCCTCGTCCACGAGCTCTTCGGTCATGCGTTTGGCCACGTCCGAACCTTCGAATTCGCCGAAACGGATGAGGAACATGGTGCACAGGGTGTTGAGCACCGAGTTGAACACGATTTTCGCCATGCACATGCCCAGGAAGTTGTCCACAATCATCGGGTTGAGGGTCGCGGCCTTGAAATCGTCGAATATCTGCTGTTCCTCAGGACTGACGGTCGTCTGGTTTTCGTCGTAGCAGCACATGTTCATCGCTTTCGCGTGGGCGCCGCCCGTGAAGTTCACATCGCCCGGACCGTAGACGACCGCTCCGATCAACGCGGTTCCGCCGATGATATGGTCCTTGGGGAAATATTCGGCGAGTTTTTCGAAATGCCCGTACCCGTTCATTGCAGAGAACACATACTGCCGGTCATTGAACAGGTGGGCGCAACGCTTGAGTACGCCGTCGAGCTGCATCTGCTTGACGAACACAATCCACACGTCCGGGTCGCCGTGATACTCCTCCGGGTAGTAGACGCTGATCGGCACGAGGTGACGGTCCTTCTCGTCCTGCGAACAGTAGACGCCGCCTTGTTCACGGATTTTCTCGACATTCGGACGCCACGTATCGATGAAGTCGACGTCTTTGCCGGCGAATTCCTGGAGCAGAACGCCATACTGCGTGCCCATGCCGCCGGCGCCGATGATTGCGTATTTCATTGGTTTCCTCTCTGGGTTGTCGGTTGTATTGATTGATTTGTCGGATGATTACAGGGGTTCGAGCCGAATGCGCGGATGCGGGCGGCGGACCGTGACGGCCAAAGTCATCAAGCACGTCACCAAGCGTCGCCGCGCGTGTCACGGATACGGTGTGCCGCCAGGGTCAACGTCTCCTGCGGCATAAGCAGGCTGAACCGCACGTATCCGGCGCCGGTCGGGCCGAAATCGGAACCGGCAATCACCGCCACGCCGGCCTGATCGATAAGCCACTGGGCGAAAGCCTGATCATCACCGTCGGGAACCGGCATCCAAGCGAACAGGCCGCCATGCGAGTCGGTCAGATGCAGTCCCGCTTCGGCAAGCCCGTCACGCAGGGCGAGATACCGGCGGTGGTAGCGGTCGGCGAGCAAACGGACCGTCGACTGGTCGCTGTTCAGCCCCGCCGCACCCGCGTCCTGCACAATCGAGGACACCAGCAGACTGGTCTGTGCGTGCACGGATTTCACCGCGGCCATGAGCTGAGCGTTGCCGGCCACGAAACCGCCACGCCAGCCGGCAATCATGTACATCTTTGACAGCGAGCACAATTCCAGCGACACGTCAAGAGCTCCCGGAGTGCTCAACAGGCTGATCGGCGGCTGCTCGTCATAACCGATGCCGGCGTAGGCGAAATCGTTGACGATAACGACATGATGCTCCTTGCCTATGCGCACCGCCGTTTCGAACAGTTCCCGGGTCGCCACGGCACCGGTCGGATTGTTCGGATAGTTGAGGATCAGTAGTTTCGCCTCGTCCCAGATCTCGTCCGGCACGGCGTCGAGATCCGGTAGGAATCCACGCTCCGGGCTGGTTGCAATCGTGTACACCCGCCCTTGTGCCACTGCGGTTGACCCCTCGTATTGCGGGTAATACGGGCCGACCAGCACAACCAGATCGCTGGCGTTGACGAGGGTTTGGATGACGGCGCTGATGCCGACGGACGCGCCCGCAGTCGCCAGCAGCTGAGTGGCCGGGTCGAGAGTCACGCCGAATTCACGCTGGTACCAGCCGGCCGCCGCCTTGAGGAAGGCCGGTTTGCCGTTGAATGACGGGTATTTGAAATCGGCGGGATCCCGGGCGGCCTGAGCGACCGCATCAATCATGAACTGCGGCGGCTGACCGTCCGGATTACCTTGGCTCAGGTCGATGATGTCATGGCCGGCGGCCCGATATTTGGCGACCCGCGCGTTGGCCGCGGCAAACGGATTCGCCGGGATGCCACGCACCCGATCGGCGATGTTCGCGGTGATGTCCTGTGCCGTTGTTGCAACTGTTGCCGTCGCTGTTGTTGTTGCCTGTGTCATTGCGCCCACTCCTCTCGCGAGTTCCGCTCACACGGACGTCACCGGGCGGGAAACCCGATTCCTGCCATGTGCCGTCTTGCCCTGTATGGTATGCAATCACGATTGCGCGGCGGAAACGCCTTGTCGGCTATTGCCGTTATCTATGCCGCACTATCAAACGCCGTGTTGTACGACGTTGTTCTGGGCGACGGTGTTGTTGGCAGCGGCGTTGCGAGCGGCAGTGTTGCGCGATGACACCTGTGATATTGTCCTGCGACTTTGTTCTGGGCGGCAGTGTTACGAAACGGCGGTGTCTTGCGGCATTGTTCTGAGCAACGGACCAATTGGCCGCCTCCAACGTATGCGGCCACATACGCAGGTCGGCGCGACCAAACAAGACGCCGCCTTCCGAACCGGCACCCAGCCACGCGCGCATGACCAGACATACGCAAACCGGCACGCCCCAATCCCCTGTCCCAAATCTCCGCAAGAAACAGCACGCCACGCTTGTCTTGGGACACACAACTTGACGCTTGTCCGCTTCACCGCGCAAACTTCCGTCGCAACGACAAGTCCTGTATGCCGCCGCATACGCGACATGACAAATCAAGCTACGCCAGCCCCATCTCTCGGCCGGCATGCCCCGTCATTTGTCCGCGCAAGTATGTCAGGACATGCGGAACATGCCGAACCTCTCTCTCCGCCGCTGATTCCCGACAGCGACAACCAGCCTGCGCATGCCCCGGCGTACGTACTCCGTCAATCATCCGCACCGCCACGGGCAGCCCCTCCAGTCGGGAGGCATCATCGTTCGTTCAGGCGGTACTCGTAAGGTGTGATTCAACGACTGGACCAAAGGAGCATCGATGGCAGAGCACACCACCGCACACACAGATATCGCATCAAGCACGTCCGGCATCGCAACGGCAGCGACGGCGGCAACCGTACCGGCACCGGCACCGTACACGGCACCTGAACGCCCGATTAATGTGGCGATTCTTGGCGCAGGACGTATCGCCCAGAAGATGGCGACCACCCTCACCCTGATGGCGCAAGACCCGACGTACCGCGCGTATGCCAAACCATACGCCGTCGCTTCCCGCAACCAGGCGCGTGCAGACGAATTCGCGGCGCAGTACGGCATTCCGGTGGCGTACGGGTCATACGCGCAGATGCTGGATGACCCGGAAGTCGACCTCGTGTACATCGCGACCCCGCATTCGCTGCACGCCGAGCAGGCGATCGCGTGTATGGAAGCCGGCAAGCATGTGCTGGTGGAGAAAGCATTCACGGTCAACGCCGAGCAGGCGCAACATGTGATTGACATGTCCCGGCAGACCGGACGGCTGTGCGCCGAAGCGATTTGGACGCGGTACATGCCGTCGCGCGCAATGATTCGCCGGCTGGTCGAGGACGGCACCATCGGCGATGTGTGCGCGATTAGCGCGAATCTGAGCTATCCGACCACGCACAAGCAGCGAATCGTCGACCCGAAGCTTGCAGGCGGCGCGTTGCTTGATGTCGGCGTGTATCCGCTGAATTTCATCGATATGGCGATCGGCGGTGACGGCGGCGGACGCAGCATCGCCCGCATGGAGACCGCGATGATCCCGTACAAAACCGGCGTGGACGCGCAAAGCACGACGACACTGTTCTACGATGACGGCGTGATGGCGGTGAGCACCTGCTCGCTGCTTGCCGTATCCGACCGCGATGGGGCGATTTGGGGCACGAACGGGTACCTCATGTGCCGCAACGTGAACAATGTGGAGTGCATCGACGTGTATGACAAGGATCACGCGCTGATTCGCAGCATCCCCGTACCCGCGCAGCTGACCGGCTACGAGTACGAGGTCGCCGCCTGCGCCAGTGCCATCGCCGCCGGATCGACCGAATGCCCGGACATGCCGCACGCCGACACCCTGCGGATGATGCGGCTGCTCGATCAGATCCGCGAGCGCTGGGGGCTGCGGTACCCGTGTGAGTGAGGTGGGGTGAAGCGCCGAGAAATCTCTTATATAAGAACACGCCCTTTACTTTCCCAGGTTGATCGAATCTGGGGATTAGCATAATATTGCTGCTCTGACTGGAACAGGAGCGTGGAACTGATGGACAAGACTATTCGTATTGCCGAGCTGTTCGCGGGCGTGGGCGGCTTCCGCCTCGGCCTGGACGGATACGACAACCCGGAGCATCCCGAGTTCCACAAGGATTCCGCCGGCCCGTTCCAGACGGTGTGGGCGAACAACTGGGAGCCCAACGGGCAGGAGAGCAAGCAGTTCGCCGCGCGGTGCTACGCGCACCGGTTCGGCGAGGACTCAATCGTTAACGAGGATATTGCCAAGACCCTCGACGAGGTTGAGGCTGGGACACGGCAGATTCCCGAGTTCGACATGCTCGTGGGCGGGTTCCCCTGCCAGGACTATTCCGTCGCCAAGCCGCTTTCCATGGCCGCAGGCATCGACGGGAAGAAGGGCGTCCTGTGGTGGAGTATCAACCGGCTGCTGGAGATGCGTCATCCTCGTCTCGTGCTGCTCGAAAACGTCGACCGGCTGCTGAAATCTCCCGCCAGCCAGCGCGGCCGTGACTTCGCCATCATCCTGACCTGCCTGAACCGTCTCGGTTACGACGTCGAATGGCATGTGATTAACGCCGCCGAATACGGCATGCCCCAGCGCCGCCGCCGCGTGTATATCTACGCCGAATACGCGGATGGGGCTGAACGGGAAACGACTGCGGAAGCGCTGCATACCCGGCTGTTCGAGTCGGGCGTGCTCGCGCGCTCGTTCCCTGTCACGCCGGCGGAGAAGAACGCCGTATCTCGGACATTTACAATCGGCATTGACCCGTACAAGGCGACCCAAACCTTCGGCAAGGGCGAGAAGACCAGCCCGTTCCAGAATGCAGGTGTCATGGTCAATGGGCATGTGCTCACCGTCAAGACCGACGCCGTGTACGACGGACCGTTCCACACACTCGGCGAGTACCTTGTGCCCGCCGACCAAGTGCCTGCAGAATACTGGATTGACGAGGCACACCTGCCGACATGGCAGTATCTCAAGGGCGGTAAACGCGAGCAGCGAACTACGAAGACCGGCTACCAATACACGTACTCCGAAGGACCGGTCGCGTTCCCCGATCCCCTCGATCGACCGAGCAGGACCATCCTTACCGGGGAAGGCGGTGCCGGGGCGAGCCGAACAAAGCATGTCGTGCTGCAGGATGGCAGGCTTCGCCGTCTCGTACCCGACGAGCTTGACCAACTCCAGTGCTTCCCGAAGGGATGGACCGCGGACGGTATGACCGACGGACATCGTGCGTTTTGCATGGGCAACGCCCTCGTTACCGAAATCCCCCACCGAATCGGCAAAGTCATCGCGCAGGACGAAGCGGAACGGAACAACAAGAGGGAGTAGGCGCGGTTCCGCCAACGCGTTCGCAGACCGGTGCCGTTATGCAGCGTCGAGGAATATCTCCTTGTTGTGATATTCGATGAACCGATGGGATGGTCTGCCCGTCTCGGGCAACTCGATTCGCATTCCCTCGAAGCGATACAGCCATCGGTCATTTGCCTCGTCATGAGGCACCGCGGAATGCGCAACATGGACACGATAGTCATCGTCAATCGTGATGAACCCGCGGTCGAACGCCTTGTCATGGAACGCATTCAGCAACAGCCCGTTGCCCGCAGCGGTTTTTTCGACCGCATCCGACACATTCCACGGTTTGATATGGCTCGCCACCAGCAACTGGTCAATCCCAATGCCCGTCATACAGCACCGGCCATGATAATTCTTAACCAACAGGTTCCTGAAATACTGTTGGTGAATCCGCTGCATAACAGTAGCCTCACGCTCGCCGCCCGTCATGAGCATATGCGTCGTTTCCAGCACGGAAGGTGTGCCGACAATATCGTCGTTCTCAAGACCAGCTGATCCATACGTATGGAACAGCAACTGCAAACATTGTTCCAAAAACGTATCCCGCGATTCGGCATACATTTCCCACACCTGCTCGTCAAGCTTGCTGCCATGACGCATACCGACTTTGCCCAAACCCACGCGGTTTGGGTCATGCGCTGCGATGTTCCATATCTTCAGCGCCACAGACGATGGTGTGCGATGGAGACGATTGGCGAGCTTGCGCACGTCAGCACCTTTATCATCGCATTCGCGAGCCGGCAGAACGTAGTACAGCGCGAAGGCCATCATGGTCTCGTCCAGCGACCAGTTCCGCCTCGTCGATACTGCGCTACGCTCACTCACAAGCCCAGGATATACCCGAGACGCAATGATCAGTAACCGCTGAGATGGCATGGCCGGCATACAATACCTGTATGGCCTTTGATGAGCGGCACGTTTTCACACGATCCCAGTTGGAGCAGATACTTTCGAAATGCATCGGCAAGACTTTGCAGGAAGTAGATACACAGCATGTCCTTAACGGCAAACGCAACAAGGGATACGCCGGCGCCATCATTGAACAATCCGTTCTCGGGTATCCCGCCGACAGCGACCGCAGACCCGATTTGCTTGTGGATGGGACGCCCGTCGAATTGAAGACGACCGGATTGGTCACGTCCAAAAAGAGCAAGGCAAACGGCGACAGTGGATACAAGGCGAAGGAGCCAGTATCAGTCACTGCAGTACAACTCGACAACATATGCGACGAGGATTTCGAGCATTCCGGATTCTGGGAGAAGGCCCGGCATCTCCTCTTCGTGTACTACCTTTACGCTCACAAAACCAATTCTCCTGCCGACTACGGCGATTTCCCCCTCTTGGGGTACCAGTTCGTCGATTTTATCGGGGAAGACAAGGAACTGCTGAAACACGACTGGGAAATCGTGCGAGATTTCATCATACAAATCAACGCAGAACATCCTGAAGACCCAGAGACCCAGTACCCGCGTATCAGCAGCGAACTGAATAGGCAGAGACTCTCAGTCATCGACACCTCACCCAAGTGGCCGAACAAGCCGCGATTCCGCCTGAAAGCGGCGTTTGTGACGGCAATCTACAACAAATACGCCGGAATCACGTTCGATGACCTTCCCGATGATATTCGCAGCCTTGGCGAGCTAGATCACGAATGCCATCGAATCACCGACCTATATGGCGGGAAAACCGTTGAGGAGCTTTTCCGGATATTCGGAATCGACAACAGGCCCGCAAAAAGCGACGGCGAAGCCGTGACCGTTCATATGTTCGGCGGCACAGCCAAGAAGATGGGCAAGGTGGAAATCTTCGCCAAATTCGGCGTACACGGGAAATCACTCGTACTCACCAAAAAGGGCGGCAGGACAGAGGATATGAAACTGTTCCCCGTGGACTTCGACGAGTTGCAAGACCCGTCAGTCGGGTTTGAGGAATCGTCGTTCTACACGTATTTCTCCGAGGCCCAACTCCTATGCAGCGTCTTCGAGGAACCAAGTTTTGAAGCACCATTCGCCGAGAATGTCTTCCTTGGATTCAAGCGTTTCACCTTCTCCGATGACTTCATCAACACCGAAGTAAGGGCGGTCTGGGAGCGCATGAGAGAACTCGTTTTCAACCATGAATTGCGTATTGTCCCGAAGCGGCACAAGGATGGCACGCCCATCATTAACAAGACAGGCGTGCCAAGCGAAGCGCCCAACTGGCCGAAATCCGCCGAACATACGGTGTTCGTCCGCGGGTCCGGCAACGATTCGCGCCCACAGTTCAAGACAGTCGTCGTCAATGGGCTTCATATGTATCGCCAAGATATCTGGATCAAGGGAACATATCTCGCTGAGCAACTCAACATGCTGCCGTTCCTGTGATACTCACGGTATCTCCTGGGGTCGCAATGCCAGGAGATACCGCCGAGGGCACTATCCGAGATGCTCGTGAATAATCTTCGCCACGTACCGCCTGTCAAGCCAGAATGCCTGCTTGGTTATGCTCTCCCCATTAGGCAGCAATATGCGGTCGGCACCGTCACCGCCATGCGGGCGAATGTGGCATACGCCATTGAACGACGAGTCAGGCAGTAGGTTCGAACCTCTCCGCTCCCCGTAATGCAACGGCACCTTATCGACCATCAACTGATGCACGCGCTCCCAAACCGGCCGGATATACCGTTCAATGTCCTCTTCGGGCATATTCCACAGGAATGCGCCTTCGAAAGTATCATCCATGAAATCGCGCTTGTGAGTCCGAGTCCCCCGGTTACGAAGCGAGCATATCAACATTCGATTGTCTTCAAAGAACCGGTACATGAACGAGTCGTGCCATGTAGCCGTCGGGTCGCCGAGCTCATTCCACTGGTCTTCGGTGATATACGGGAAGGACATGCTCTCTTTCGGCAACTCATCATTAAACCGTTCAACCACCTTGACTTGGGTAACTCCAGCAGCTTTGAACTGCTCCACGGCATCGACGTTCTTGCTCTTGACACCGAGCATCGCCAATACCATGCGCTGCTTGTACTGATTGGCCTTCACGCTTGGCAGATGATACTCGGCCAGATTGCTCACGATTTCCCGACAGGTATGGCCCACATACTGGTTCGCATGGGATCTGACAAATTGGCTCAACGATTCGTCAGCAGACAGCTGGAGACGTTCACCGTCACTCGTGCCCAGCAGCCGTTTCGCGACCATCGACATATACGATGCCTTATACGAGAAGGCACGCTGTTTCGCTTTGATGTACCGTTCGGCAGACCCCTCCGGAGCCGGCGCCCGTCGTATGGAAGTCGCGGCGGTGCTGCCTTTCGTGGATGCAGCCAGATAATTCGTGTCTGACTCGCTGAGCAAATCGGCGTAACCTGCAGCTACCTTGTCATGGATGAACTGCCAGTCCTCACGGATAGTCGCCAGCTCTTGGTCGCGATAATCCAGTATGACCGATTTGTATATCTTGCATTGGTTACGCGGTTCAAGCTGCAGGTCTTTGCGGTCATCGATGTAATAGATAATCACCATATTCTTGGCTTTTCGCCAAAACGTGGACGTATCGAAATGTTCATCCGGAAGTTTCAGGTAATTGATGATATCGATGACCAGCCGCTCTTTCGCGTACAGGTCGAAATCCCTTGGCTTCTTACTCTTCTTTGAATAATGGCGCAGTGGAGTCATCTTCAACTCATATGGGATTCCCCCGACCAGTAAATCCGGATTCGGATCTGAGTTTATTCGATATTGGGCAACGGATTCCTCAAGAGCCTCCCCTTGGCCTCCCTTGTTCTTCTTCTTGACCGTACGACCGGTGCCGTCAATTTCCCTTATCGGCTTTCCCTCGGCCGCACGCAGTCTCTCTCGCAACTCGTCAATGGACGAGAAGACGCGCCGATTCGGATAATGCTTCTGCGGCGTGTGTTGACTCAATACATCAAACATCGACGACACTGTATACCCCCCTGATAACGAGACGATTGTTTACAGTGTAACCGGCGAACACGCCCGACGGGCCAAATCAGCAACATCGTCGATGGCACGGCAGCACGCTGTCATTCTGGTTGCTTTCACCATGTCGGCGGGTTGCCGTTAGCCAACACTCGCCAAACAGGCTCCATCATCAAGCAGTTGTTCAGGCAATTCCCCAACACGCCGATCAGCTCAAAGAAATCAATCAGATTGTCTGTTTCTGTCCAGATCTTCTGGATCATTGATCATTAGGTCATCAATTAGATGACCTAATGACAGCAACCGGACAAGCCCACGGCTTTGGATACAGGGGACGACCATGGACATTCAAGCACACCAAGAACCGATCAACGAAACACTCCCGATTGCAGGAACAGTACAGCTGTATATTCCTCCATTCAAGCATCGATATTGCTGGAAAACCGACCAGATCGACCAGCTGTTCGCCGATATCCGCTACGAGGACGAGAACTACTACGTCGGCAATCTGCTGGTGGTCCCGCATGAGCAGCAGGGAAAGAACATCCCGGATGCGTATGACGTGATTGACGGTCAGCAGCGCCTGACCACAGTCTCGTTGTTCTTGCTGGCCATCTGGCAGCGGGCTCAAGAGATTTCCAATGACGAGAATACGTCAAGAGACGACATCATGAAGACCGGAACCATCCAGTCAGATATCAAGCGCCGTCTGATTTTCAACAATTCAGACGATGCCCTAGAACCTCGACTCCACCTGCTCGAGGAGGATGACACCGTCTACCGCAGCCTCCTGCGTGTTCTCAACAGAAAAGAACCCGGACGCACCGGACGCACGGCGTTCGCAAAACGGTATGGGTACATTCGCAAACTGTTCGGAGCCGACGCATTCCCGACCATCGGCGAGCTGGACAAATTCTATGAGAAGCTGCTCAAGGTCACCATTCTGCGCATCCATGTGCCAGATGTCACCGACGCGTTCAACGTGTTCTCCTCGATGAACTCGAAAGGCCTGCCGCTGACACTAGTCGACCTGCTGAAGGCGGAATTCATTTCGGACGCAGGCGAATACCTCGACCGCAAGGCAGAAGAAACCACCAACCAGTGGATAGCATTGTCCGAAACCCTCAGCCGCGACGGCGAGCCGGATACCACCATCACCACCCAGTTCCTCCTGAACAATTGGGACGCGTTCGAAAGCGAAGACAACAGATCCATCACCAAGAGCAGCGCGCTCAAACTCTACCGCAGCCGAATCCGCCAGTACTACAGTGAAAAACGCTCCGACTATCTGTCAGTTCTCCAAGAACGTGCAGGCATCTATGCCCAGATTCTGTGTCTGCCCGAGCATGAGCATCACGACCAGACCATCGCCAAGCGGCTGAAGGCGCTGGTTCAACTCGAATCGACCCAGTCGTACCCGCTGTTGATGGAGCTGCTTGGAGATCCCGGCCTCGAGCTCGGAGATGCACTCCCACAGATTCTCGACTATCTCATCGCCTTCTACGTGCGGCGAAACATCACACTGGTGCCGAAATCCTCCAATATCAGAGCACGCATCATCCGTCTGACACGTGAACTCAAGCAACACAAATACACCGGAATCGCGGTACTGAATCTCATTCGTAACGGTGAAGGCGATATCCAAGGATTGAACGCCATTAGCGTCGACGACAATGTGCTCCGTACAACCCTGTGCACGCAAGGCATCTACGACAAGAACAAGGCAACAACGCGCTTTGTTCTGATTGACCTCGAACGACGCCTGCCGGGCGAAGGTATCGTCAGCAAAGCGCGCCCGGACACCTTCGACGATTTCGTCAAGGACAACACCAAACAGCGTCGCTGGTCCATCGAACACATCCTGCCGGAAGGCAACCTACCTGATACGTGGAACAACGCAATCAGCCCGGACAATCCAGACCAAGCCAAAGAAATTCAAGCTGAATGCGTCCACCTGATCGGTAATCTCACGCTTACCCCATACAACAGCGAACTGGGGCAACGAACCTTCGACGAGAAGAAGCGGTACAAGGATCCGACCAGCAGCGACATCACAGGTCTGGCGATGCCGCTGAAAATCAACGTGTCCATACCGGATGTCGAGAACGGCGAGACACTCGAGTCGAAAACGACATGGACCGCTGATGACATCAAGCGTCGGAGTGCTTGGTTCGCCGATCAAATCGCCCAGCTGTACAGCCTGAATTGAGTTGTGGCAACGGCTCCTGTGGTGATTGGAATTACCGCGGCAGCGGGATTCCAATCATCGCGGGAGCCGCCCTCCCATATGCTTTCAGATAAGTCGAGCGGCCACCTGCGTGATTAAACTGCTCGGGTTATCTCTTGATCAGGGGATTATCAACATTCGCCAGCGGATCTTCATCCGCCGCCAACGCGTCAAGGGCAGCCAGTACGCGTTCGTGGCGTCTGCTTTCCCGTTCTTCTTCCGACTCACCCACCCCATACGCATACGAATCCTCGAAGAACGCGCGCTCAAGCCGCGCGACTTCGGGGAACACGTCGGCTTCCGGGCCGTCGGGGCTCGCATACTGGTTGACAAGCGCTATGAGATTGCCCACCCAGCGGCGGAACAAATCACCCTCGTGCAGCTCCACCCAACCGCGATGCGCCGGCACCTGCTGAACGACACCCGCATCCACCGTGCGCTTGGCCCACGCCAAGTACAGCCATTCCATCGCACACATCAGGCACAAGAGCTGGGCGAAACTGCCGGTCGCGGCAATCCGGTCGAGATACGCGCAATACTCGCGGTTCGCCGGGGTCTGTGGCACGCTCGCCTGCTGCTGCTCATCAACCCCATATTCCTCGAGGAACCGCAGAAAATACGGTTTCTCCTGGTCAGCGAAGAATTCGGCCTGCCGGTTGAGCATGTCACGAATCTCCTGCGTCGGCGCCTGCGCGGTCAAACGTTCCAATGTCGGCTGCGTGAAGAACGTGAAATCCTGAATCAGATAGCTAATGAGCACATTGTCCGGCAACGTGTCATCCAACAGTTCGTTGACAAACCGCGAATTGATCGCCGCCCGCCAATCCTCGGCCGCTGACATGTAGAACGCGTCAGCCACGCTGCCGGGCGTCGCACCGAGAAACGCGTAATCACCGCTCGTACTCGCCGGCGCAAGCGGGACATGCTTTGCCGCAGATTCAGATGTTTCGCCGAGCACACCGGATGCACCGGATGCACCGGTTTGGGCGACGTGTGATGCGATTGCCGCTTCAGAACCATGATTCGAATGAGCAGACGATAATGCCGTCATGGCTGTTCCTTTCCTTCGCCGGTATTGCCCGGACAGGTTCACAGGGTCTGCGCCTTGCGCACTCTCAGCCACGGCCCCGCCGCAGCTCCCCTAGGTTGCCCAGCCACCCTACCTCAGACACCGGGACATACGCGCGAAGCAGCCCTCACCGCCGTCGCACACAGCATCATCGCGCGTATAGCGCATCACCTTCCGGATGGCAACGAGTTGAGCCAATCCAGCGCATTCACTATCTCAATCCCGTCAACCGTTTCCAGCCCCATATGATTCAAGGTAATCACCATCCGCCGCGCAGACACGTCCCGCACGGCACGCAGAGGTTCAAGCTCCCGTTTCCGCGTCGAAGCATCAAGTATGCTGGCCGTCACCTGAATCATGATCGGACGCGCCCCAAGCACACCGTATCCGGAACCAGAGCGCGAATCAGCCTGTGCCGACGACAACCCGTCACCTGCCACATCAGATTCCCCAGACACATCATCACGCCATGCGACAAAGTCGATTTCCAATCGGTCGGTCCGTCCGACACGCACATGATACCCGGCAGCGAGCAGCTCATTGCACACCACGTTCTCAAGCACAAAGCCAAAATCGTATGGCTTGCCCCCGAGCAGCACACCACCGATACCCGTATCAGACGGGTAGCATTTCGACAAGCCTTGCAAAATCCTTCCCCCATGCGCGTCAACACGAGGAATCCTGTTCAACAGATAAGCTTCCTCCATTCCCTTTATATACCGTTCAATGGTGACCGCCGTCGTTTTCCTGTGTGCCGAGGCAAGACGCTTCTCAATCTTCGCAACCGACACCGGCGACCCAGCGGTGTCGAAAACATACCGTGCCACATCATCAAACACCGCGGAATTGCGGATTTCCATATGAGACGCCACATCGCGCACGACAACCGTGTTGTAGATACCGGCAAGCACCGTGCGGGCCAGCGCGGGATTATCGCCTTGGTCAACCACCGGCGGCAACGCGCCGAATCTGCAGAATCGTTCAAAGCTGGCGTCAGAAGATTCAAGTTCCGCATATTCGAGGAATTCACGGTATGACAGGGGGAATACCCTGATCTCCATGAATCTGCCTGACAATAACGTCGACAGTTCGCTGGACAGCATATGCGCATTTGACCCCGTGATGACAAGATCGATGTCCAAATCGACCCTCATGGCGTTCACCGCTTTTTGCCATTGCCCAATCAGCTGCACCTCATCAAGAAATACATAGCAGTGCCCTTTACCGCGGACAGCACGCTCAACCTCGTGATACAACTGGCGGAAATCGTAGTCGACAAATTCGAATGATTCAAGATTCAAGAATACGATGCGATCTGCAGGAACACCCTGGGCGAGCAAATCGTCGCGACCGAGCGCCATAAGCGATGACTTGCCGCTGCGGCGCATGCCCGTCACGACTTTGATTAAACCGTTGTCGCGCGCCTCGGCCAGCATCCGCTGGTATCTCGGACGAGGCTTCAATGACGATTGGGACATCAACGATTTCACCATCCTTTCAGGCCGCGACAGAGACGCTTGATACCGTCCATTGGCAGGGCTTTGGCAGTGAGCACATCCGCGACTGCAACTTTCTATAGTATACTATAGAAAGTCGTAAAAATCCGCAACTTTCTATAGTATGATATAGAAAGTTGTTTCTCCGACGTGCCATCACGCCACATTACCCGCCACACCACCGAGGACACCATGACCGATACCGCTTCTGAACTTCCGCAGCACACACCAGTCTCGCTGCCGACACCCGCAACAGCCGTAGTCGCAAAGGTTTCGCTACCGCCATCCGGCTCTTTACGTCGCGCGCCGCATGTACATGCCTCGACGGCCCCCGGAGTGCATCGTCCAATGCGACGAGCCGATCGCGAAGTACGCTCCCCGCAGCAAATCAAGGATATTCTCGACGCGTGCGAAGTCGTGCGTATCGCCTACCAGGATGCCGAAGGCTTGACCATCGTGCCGATGAATTTCGGCTATGATTTCAGCCTCGCACGGTTTGCACACCCCGAAGACGATCTTCCGGTCAACGTGTCAGCGGACGGCACACCGTTGCCACCGGATTTCGGTGAGTTGCGCATCTTCCTGCATTCAGCGCACGAGGGACGAAAAATCGACGCCATCAGTGCAGCCGGCAACGCGCTTCCGGTCGCCTTTGAGCTTGACTGCGACCATCAGGTGCATGAAGGCCGCACACCTTGCAACTGGTCAGCGTCCTTCCGCTCGATTGTCGGTACGGGTATGGCATCGGTGATAACGAATCTGGATGAGAAAATCACAGCCATGCAAGCCCTGATGAGCAAGCAAGCGGGCATGGATCACGTGCCGTTCACCGCCCAGCAGATGGCAAGCGTCACCGTCTGGCAAATCACTTCGACCAACTTCACCGGAAAAATCCACACCGTTCCGCGACCGCACGGCGGCAAGTGACTGTCCTTGCGCCCCTGCCCGATTCGCAACTTGGCATATCGTCAGCTCGGGCGCCGCGTGATACTTGCGCGATTCGCGGCGCAATACGGTCGCCGTCCACAACGGCGTTCTCGCCCGACCGGCCCCGACCGCCCGCCCGGCAACTCACCCGAGCAGCGCGAGCAAATCGTCCTTGGTGAGCCGGCTGATGGCGCTGCCACCGGTCGTTGAGGCATTATCCACGAACTTCGCCGCAAGATCAGACTTCGTGTGCTGCAAGTTGAGGATGCGCTCCTCAATCGTGTCCTTCGCCACAATCTGATACACATTCACATCCTGCGTCTGCCCGATGCGATGCGCACGGTCGGTCGCCTGGTTCTGCGCTGCGGCATTCCACCACGGGTCGGCGTGCACCACCACGCATGCACCGGTCAGGTTGAGACCCGTATTGCCGGCCTTGAGCGAAATGAGGAACACCGGGGTGTCGTCCTTGTTGAACTGGTTGACCAGCTCAAGCCGCTTCTTCTTGGGGGTCGAACCGGTAATCACATCGTAATCGATATCATCCTTGTGCAGCCGCTTGCCGATCAAGTGCAGATAACTGGTGAACTGCGAGAAAATCAGCATCTTCCGACCCGCATCACGGCAGGATTCCACCAGCTCCTCGATGGCGTCAAGCTTGGCGGATTTCTTCCCGGCGTTCTCGTATACGAGCCGCGGATCGCAGCAGATCTGCCGCAGACGGGTCAGCTGGGCGAGCACCTCGATCTTGCGTTGCCCGGAATCGAAGTCCTTGTCCCTATTGATGGAGGCACGCAACTGCTGTTCCAGCGCGGCGTACAGTTTGCGCTGCTCGCCTTCCAGCTGGACGGTGATGACGTTCTCGATCTTGTCGGGCAGGTCGTTCAATACGTCTTTCTTCAGGCGCCGCAGGATAAACGGGCCGACAAAGGTCTGCAACCGTCGTTGCACGATATCGTCGCCGCTGAGAATCGGCATTTCGAAACGCTGCCGGAAATGCCGGTAGCTGCCGAGCATGCCCGGCATGAGGAAGTCGAAAATGCTCCACAGTTCGGACAGCCGGTTCTCGATCGGGGTGCCGGTGAGCGCGAAGCGATGCTTTGATGTGAGCGCGCGCACGGCCTGCGAGGATTTGGTTGCGTGGTTCTTCACGTATTGCGCTTCGTCGAGCACCATGCAGTCGAACCGGATGCCCTTGTAGTCGTCGAGGTCACGACGCAGCAGGTCGTATGAGGTGATGAGCAGATCGTAGTCGCGGGCGCTCGACAGAATCGCTTGACGCTCGTCCTTGCCACCTGCAAGAGTGGCGACGTGCAGCACGGGCGTGAATTTCTTCGCTTCCGAAGCCCAGTTATAGACCAGCGATGCCGGGCAGACAATCAGGTTGGGGCCGGTCTTTCGCGATTCGTCAAGCCGGCCGAGCAGCATGGCGAGCATCTGCACGGTCTTACCCAAACCCATCTCGTCGGCGAGAATCCCGCCGAACCCCTTGTCACACACCGCGTTCAGCCAGCGGAATCCTTCCGCCTGATACGGGCGGAGCACAGATTTGAGGCTGTCGGGCACTTTATAGCGGCCCGGGTCGATGACCGTGAGGTGCTCAACGTACTGATGGAACCCGTCGTCCTTGTCCTCGTCATCGGCCTGTCCGTCAAGGTAGAACGCCTGGAATGCCGGCACGTCGACGGCGCCGTCGTCGAACGCGTCCTTGTCGATGCCCAGGTCGCCGGCAACGGTGTCGATCTCACTGGCGTCCATGGCAGCGAGGTCGACGAACCGTCCGTCACGCAGACGATGGAACCGTTTGCGCTGGTGGTAGCTTTGCAGCAGCAGCGGCACTTCGCTCGGGTCGACTTCGTCGGCGATCGGCGAGATTTCCACCAGGTCCGATCTCATGGACAGCCCGATCTTGATGGTCGGCGACGGCATGGAGGTCAGCCCATCGAACGCCGGGGTGGAGAACACGGTGCCCAGGCCGCGTAACACCGGCAATCCTTCGGTCAGCAGACGGTAGATCGCTTTGTCATCATCTTCGGGAAGTCTGGCGATCGGACCGTCGGGCCGCGGGAAGTAATGCAGGAGCGCCTCGACGACGAGCCGTTCGGCCGCCGTGTCCCGCGCCACGCCGTCATGCAGGCCGTTACCGTTGAAGATGTGGAAGCGCTTGTCGCCGTATCGTGCTTGCGCATCGCAGGTGATGCCGTCGCGGTCGCGATCGAAATACAGTTCAATCCTGCACGGCTGCTGGACTGTTGCCAGCAGCTTCGCGGGAATATCGGCAATCAGCCCGTGCAGCGGTTCTCGCCCATCCTGTTCCGCCGGTTGGACGGACCTGCCTGGCGCCTCGCCGGCGGCGCCGTCGGCAGCATCGCCCGATTCGTGGGACGGCACCCCGTCGACCGCGCCGACCGTCAGCTGTGGCAGCACCGTGCGACTGAACATACTCAGGTCGCGCGGGCTCACATACTGTTCGGCTTCACGATCCTCCCCGCACAAGGCGAGGGCAAGCTGCTTGCGTTTGGCCAGTTCGCGCGAGCAGCGGAAGATCATGGGCAGGCCGACGGCGCCCGCGGGCATCCAGTCGCTGTTTGGCGCCATGGCTGACCCGACAACCGCGTATGGGCGGGGATGCCCGTCGATGATGGCCAAGACGCGGGCAGTGTGGGTAATAGTGTACCCGCCATCCGGTTCGGGGCTGATGCGCAACCCGAAGTCTGGGTCCCCGTCCGCCACGCGCATGTCGCGCGCGTTGACGAACGGCTGGCTGTACCCTGCAAATCCCACGGTCTCATTGCCGCCGACGAACAGGTCAAGAAGCTCGGCCATCTCGTCGTCAGCGAGAAGATACCCGTCCCCTGGCGTCTGGCGGATGGACGAATTGTATATGGCGTCGCCCAGGCTTTGCCTGACCTGCTCAGCACGGTCGAGGATGTCAAGCATCTTGCACGATTGCTCATCGAACGTGTCGCGGGTGTGGACGAACGCGAGCTTCTGCCCGTATTGGAAGTATTCCTGGTCACGCACGGCGCGGAGCAGGCCGGGTATGCTCTTGACCACATAACCGAGTTTGAGCGACGGAACCGCGATTTTCATGCGGATCGCGCACCCGGAGGACAGGCTTTTCGCGAAGGCGAGTTCCAGATGCACACTGCCGATCGGCAGATGACGGCTGCCTTGGACCGCGGTCGGCACCCCGCCGTTCTTTTCCGCCGCGCTGACCTGTTTGAGCAGGTCGAGCTGCCTGCTTCTCGCCTGGTCGGCCCGACGCTGCTCCTCGTCGGACATGAACCGTTCCAGCATCGGCGACGTGCTGCGCCGGCGGCGTGCACCATGTGACTCCTCTTCGCCGTTCACGGCGAAAGACGACGGGTCTTCGTTGTAGGCGATGATGAGCGCGAGCACATGCTTACACATGCCGCCGAATCGGCTGAACGCCGGGCAGGTGCAGGAGGAATCGGTGAAATCCGAACGATTCTCGTTGATATGCGTACTCACGTCATAATCGCTCAGGAAGTTCTCCGTGCTGTGGACGGTGGCGTGGAGCGTTTCGCCGTCATCCGTGTACGCGCAGGTGAAATCGCGCATCCGGTTGCTGGACAGCACGTCGAACGCACGGAAATACGCGGCGCCGCCCCGACGCTTCAACCTGCTTTCAGGCACGACCTCGTTGCGCGCACCGTACGACGCCCCGGAATCCTCCTCATAGTCCCGGTAGCCGTGGTACCCGCCATTGCCTCGCCCCCCATATACCGACGCATGCCAGTCCATAACCACCATCCTTCGTCAAGCGCTCATTCCATCGTAACGCAAGGCGGGCGGGAACACGATTGCGCGTTCCCGCCCGTCCTACAACTCAGTGGCGCTTCTTGCCGCCGGCATGCTTGTGGCCTGATTTCGCCTTCTTGCCGGCCTTGGACTTCCTGCCGGAGGCCGTGACGAACCGGACCTCGTCGTGATGGTGATGCCCGCCTTTCCTGAACCCGTTCGCACGGTGGCCGAACTCACGCTCACGACGCTGCCTGCGGTTATGCGGGCCTTCGTCATACGAGGAGATGCGGTGCCCGGTATGGCGTTGCGGCATGTCGTCCCCGTAGTCTTCGCGATCGAATCGCGGCTGGCGGTCTGCCCGGTCGAAACGGTCAGCACGGTCGAAACGCTTCTTGCCATGTTTGTAACCTTTGGCATCCTTATGGCCGTAATGCTTGGCGTCCTTGGATTCCTTGGTATCGCTGGATGCGACGAAATCCACGGATTGTGGCTGGTCGAAACGCTCAAACGCTTCGCCGGAAGCGTCGGCCTTGCCACTCCTGCCCTTGCGGTCACGGCGGTCGGCGTGGTCATGACGGGCCTTGCGACCCTTATTGTCCTTGCGCTTGCGGCCGCCGTCCTTCTTCTTGCCGTGCTTGTCGCCGAAATCGACTTGGCCCAAGCTCCAGCCCTCGACAACAGGCGCAACCTCGCCTACCAGCTCTAGCAGTTCAGGAGACTCAGGGGTGACCGCGACCGGCTTCGCGTCAATACCCGCGTTGTGGAACAGACGATGCGAGGACCGGCGCTGGTTCGGCAGCACGAGTGTGACCACGTCACCATGTTCGCCAGCGCGCGCAGTACGGCCGGAACGATGGAGGAAGGACTTCGGGTCGGCCGGCGGTTCGGTCTGGATCACCAGCGCGACATCGCTGACGTCGATGCCTCGCGCGGCAACATCCGTGGCGACCAGGACACGCACGAATCCACGCTCGAACGCAGCGAGATGATGGTCGCGCTGCTTTTGCGACAGATTGCCCTGCAGATCGACCGCAGGAATGCCGTGCTTGACGAGCTTCTCGGCGAGTTCCTTGGCCTGGTACTTGGTACGGGTGAAGATGATGCGCTTATCCTTGCCGCTGGCGAGCGCACGAATCACCTCAGGCTTGTCGTCCTTGGTGACCTTGAACACATGCTGGGTGAGCGTGTCGACCTGGGCGTCGGCGGCATCGACCGCGTGGACCTTCGGCTCATGCAGGAATTCGTCGACGAGCTTGTCGACACCGTGGTCGAGGGTCGCGGAGAACAGCATGCGCTGGCCGTCAGGGGCGACCTGAGCGAGCAGTTTCTCAACCGAAGGAAGGAAGCCCATATCGGCCATTTCATCGGCTTCGTCAAGCACCGCGACGCGCACGGATTCAAGGCTGAGCAGCTTCTGGTTGAGCAGATCCTCGAGACGCCCAGGGCAGGCAACCACAATCTGGGCACCACGACGCAGACCGTCAACCTGACGGCCTTGGCGTACACCGCCGTAGATGGTGACGGTACGCATGCCGTACACCTCGGCGAGAGGCCTGATGACTTCGTCAATCTGGTTGACCAGCTCTCTGGTCGGTGCAAGAACGAGTGCGCGCGGGTGGGGCAGCATGGCTTTCTTGCGCGCGTCCTTGTCGCCGCTGTTCTTTATGGCGTTGAAATCGCGAATAGCGTCATCAGCGTCGCTGGACTGCGCGAGACGGGCGATCAGCGGGATGGAGAACGCGAGGGTCTTGCCGGAACCGGTCTGGCCTCGACCGAGAATATCGCGTCCGGCAAGGGAATCCGGCAGGGTGTCCGCCTGGATGGGGAACGCCGTGGTTTTGCCGTCACGTTCAAGCGCATCGACCAGTTCGTGCGGAACCCCCAGTTCGGCGAAGGTGCGAGGCGGCTCGTCGCGGTGTGCGGCGGAATCGGCCGCGGCGGCCTCTGCAGCCGCGACGTATTTGCTCTCGTGAAGTTCTTCTTCGATGTTCTGGTTCTTGAAGGAGGAGTTCTTGCCGTCACGGCGGTCGAAGCGCTTACCGCCCTTGCGCCCGCCCTTGCCGTGATGTTTGAAGGAATCGCTATGCCGCTTGTTGTCGTGCTTATGGGCATGCTGAGAGGATTTGGAATCAGTCACTATGTTCTTTCGATCGTAAGTCGGTCGCTCACGCGACCCAGCCGCACTCTCGCGGCGTTATTCAGACAATTCAGTCTATCGCGAGGTGTCGAATTCGACGCGCGGCTGGCACGATGGTTCAAGCGGCGAGGCAGCAGTGGGTTACATCGATGACAGCGGTGGCGACGGGGTGAAGGCGGGGTTGAACGCAAGACGGTGTGAAAGCGGAGTGGCGAACGCAGGTCGGTGAACGCGGGTCTGCGAACACGGGCGATGGACGTTGGCGGGAAATCTGGAGCGCAGTCCACAATCAGTAAGTCTTGATGGCCAGGTCGATGGTCAGGGCAATGCCGGCGATCACCGCGGCGATGCGCATGATACGAGCAGGGATTTTCCGGGTGATCGGCGGGGCGATGTAGCTGCCGGCGAAGCAGCCGAGGCACATCACGATGGCCAACGGCCAATCGACGACGCCACGCGCGATAAACACCACGGATGCGCTCATATTCGCGCCCCACCCGATCAGGGTTTTCAGCGCGTTGACCTGATGGAACGGTCCGATGCCGGCTGCGTCAAGCACCGCAAGGACCAACGTGCCCGCGCCGGCTCCGAAATAGCCGCTGTAGATTGCGCAGCATGACACGCCAAGCCAGACCCACCACGGGTCTTCGGAGAGCGGCTCGGTTTGTGTGCGGACGAGCGGGCGGGAACGCCGCTTCCCTGTATTGCCGTCCGGCGATGCCTCATTCAGTCCCAGCTGGACCGCTTGCGCCTGTGCTGCCGCGGCGGCCTGCCTGGCTTCGGCGCGCCCGCGCGGATTGAGGGCGATTGCGGCACTGCTCAGGGCAATCAGCGGCGGGACAACGAATTCGAAGACCTTCGGGTCGAGTTCAAGCAGCAGCAACGCCCCCAGGATGCCGCCGACCACGCCAATCGACACGTAAATCGCGGCCCTGAGGTGCAATCCATGCAACTCCTTGCGCGCACCGAGCGCACCGCCGAATCCCGTGCCCAGCACGCCAACCGTGTTCGAGGCGTTGGCGAGGACGGGCGGCACTCCCAGCGCCAACAGCGCAGGGTAGGAAATCAGCGATGATGCGCCCACAGCGTACCCCACGAAGCCGGCTCCGACGCCGGCGAGCGCCACCAACAGCAGGGTGAGTACCGAGTATCCAGCAATCATGATGTATCTCACTTCCGCGGGCGCAACGGCAATGTGATTGCCGGTGTTGCAGTATTTCCGAGTGTTTGCAACTGACAGACGCGAATCCGGAATCGTCGAGCCCAGTCGATTGATCGTCCCGCCAATCGCAAGTCCTGTTAATCCAAGTCCTGTCAATCGATAGTCTTGTCTATCGCAAGTCCAGACGAAGGATAATCCCGTCAATCGCATGTCCCGCCGATTGATAGTACGAGGAAGGCGAGGAGGCGTCCACTTTCCCGTCCAAGATACGAACAGCAACGACGGGCCGGGGGCGACCGCGATGTCGCACATCGGGCAGATACCGGCCCAATCCCGCGCCACACCAACCCAATCAGCCCGTCATGCGACCACACCGTCGCACCGCGGGAAGATACCGACCCATCAGACTCTCCGAACCACCTAAATCTGCCCGCCATGCAACCCACCAATCGCACAACTCGCCGAAACCCGATGCCCCACCCGCGCGCCCCGTCAGCGACCCGCCCGCTGTAGACCGTATACGCCATAATGGAAGGGTTATTGTGACCGATTACATTCCATATGCATCCGCGTGGTGCACATCAGGAGAACGGAACAACTTTGGCTGAGTTTATTTATCAAATGATCAAGGCGCGCAAGGCTTACGGCGACCGGGTCATCCTCGACGACGTGACCTTGAGCTTCCTGCCAGGCGCGAAGATCGGCGTGGTGGGCCCCAACGGCATGGGCAAGTCCACGCTGCTGCGCATCATGGCCGGTCTCGACACCGTCTCGAACGGCGAAGCGACCCTCACCCCGGGCTACACGGTCGGCATCCTCCAGCAGGATCCGCCGCTCGACGAAGACAAGACCGTCGGTGAGAACATCAAGATGGCGTTCGGTCCGATTGCCGAGAAGGTTGAGCGCTTCAACCAAATCGGCGAGGAAATGGCGAATCCCGACGCCGATTACGACGCCCTCATGGAGGAAATGGGCAAGCTGCAGACCGAAATCGACGCCGCCAACGGCTGGGATCTCGACTCCCAACTCGAGCAGGCGATGGACGCGCTGCAGTGCCCCGACCCCGACACCCCGGTCAGCGTGTGCTCCGGTGGCGAGCGCCGTCGTGTTGCCCTGTGCCGTCTGCTGCTTGAAGCCCCCGACCTGCTGCTGCTCGACGAGCCCACCAACCATCTGGACGCCGAATCGATCCTGTGGCTCGAACAGTTCCTGCACCAGTACAAGGGCGCCGTCATCGCTGTCACCCACGACCGCTACTTCATGGACAACGTGGCCGAATGGATTTGCGAAGTCGACCGCGGCCACCTGTACCCGTACAAGGGCAACTACTCCACGTATCTGGAGACGAAAGCCAAGCGTATGGAAATCCAGGGCGCCAAGGACGCCAAGCTCGCCAAGCGCCTAAAGAACGAGCTCGACTGGGTGCGTTCCTCGCCGAAGGCCCGTCAGGCCAAGAACAAGGCGCGTCTCGAGCGCTACGACCAGATGGAAGAGGAGGCACGCAACTCCAAGAAGCTTGACTTCTCCGAAATCCAGATCCCGCCGGGGCCGCGTCTGGGCTCGCAGGTGCTGGAAGCCGAACATATTCACAAGGCGTTCGGCGACCGCGTGCTCATCGACGATCTGAGCTTCACGCTGCCGCGTAACGGCATCGTCGGCGTGATCGGTCCGAACGGCGTGGGCAAGTCCACCCTGTTCAAGACAATCGTCGGTCTGGAGCCGCTCACTTCAGGCAAGCTCACCATCGGCGACACCGTCAAGATTTCCTACGTCGACCAGAACCGTGCGAGCCTCGACCCGAACAAGAACCTGTGGGAGGCCGTCTCCGGCGGGCTTGACTTCATCGAGGTCGGCGGCGTGGAAGTGCCCACCCGCGCCTATGTGGCAAGTTTCGGTTTCAAAGGCTCCGACCAGCAGAAGCTCGTGAGCATGCTCTCGGGCGGCGAGCGCAACCGCCTGAATCTGGCGCTGACGCTCAAGCAGGGCGGCAATCTGCTGCTGCTCGACGAGCCGACCAACGACCTTGATGTCGAAACGCTGGAAAGCCTGGAAAATGCGTTGCTCGAATTCCCCGGCTGCGCTGTGGTCATCTCCCACGACCGCTGGTTCCTCGACCGCATCGCCACGCATATCCTCGCGTGGGAGGGCACGGACGAGAATCCGGCGCACTGGTACTGGTTCGAAGGCAACTTCCAAGCGTATGAGGAAAACAAGGTCGCGCGCCTCGGCGAGGACGCGGCACGGCCTCATCGTCTGCATCGCAAGCTGACGCGTTAGTAGCATGCGGATGCGTTCGCCGGTGCTCTACATCGTGCGATAGGCGAACGGCGATCAATCATGGAACCTCCCAGTCGGGCAACCGACCGGGAGGTTCTTGAGTTTTGGGCTTGGGCCTTGGGTTCTGGTCTTGGGTTTGGTTCTTGGATTTCTTGGTATGCTCTTTCGTCGAATCCGACCGGAATCAAGCACGGGGCGGCGCCCGGTTCACCTTGCAGCCACCGGATGTTCACCCGACGCCACCGTGCGTTTACACGCGTGAGGACAAGTCGAATCGCAACGGAAATACACACCTGCTGTACTGTGTCATAACACTCGGCACATGCGCAGGATGCGGATTTCGTTGACGAAAACGGATTTCACCGCGAAATCCGAAGATATTCCGTCAAACGGATTAGACTACACCATGCGGCGCATGACGCCGACCGAATACGCGCTCACCGCACTGGCCGGCGGGCATGCAGAAAAGAGCGACTATGACGCACAGTGAATCGATGACACCGCTGAAGCATCTGGTGAAGGTGCTGCAGCTTGGCACCCCTTCCCCGCATCGGGACCATACCTACATCAATGGGGAAAGCCTGTATTTCCCCACGGGGCGCGTCTATGGCGGCCAGGTGATCGCCCAGTCCGTCATTGCCGCGGCGAAAACCGTGCCCGGCGGACGTCTGCCCCATTCCATCCACGGGTATTTCATCGCCGCCGGCGATATTCATCAGGATGTGCTCTTCGATGTGGAAACCTTGCGTGACGGGCATTCCTTCTCATCTAGGCGCGTCAATGTCACGCAGGCGCAGGGGCCGATTCTCACCGCCATCGCGAGCTTCCAGGAAACCGGCCAACGGGGTGTCGAATTCGCCGATCCGATGCCGGCCGATGTGCCGGGTCCAGAAGGACTGACCAGCGCCAAACAACTGATGGAACCGTATGCGGAAAAGTCTCCGTTCGCTGATTTCTACGCCAGCAAATCCCCATTCGACATCCGTCATGTGACGCCGACCATCATGTTGGGCGCCGACCACAAGTCCGCGGACCGGGACAGTGGGCGTCAGATGGTGTGGATGAAGGCGGATGGGACCGCAGACGTGCCGCAGGTGATGCATCGGGCGATGCTGGCGCTCGGCTGCGACCAGATCATGATGGAGCCGGTGCTGCGGCGCGCGGGGCTGAGCATTTCGACACCTGGGATTTCCTATGCGTCCATCGACCATTCGATGTGGTGGTATCGGGATATCGACATCAACCAGTGGCATCTGTATGTGCAGGATACGCCGACCGCCGCTCATGGACGTGGGCTGGCGCTCGCGAAGGTGTATTCGCGCGACGGCGAACTGGTCGCGGTGATGGCACAGGAAGCCATGATCCGCGTCCCAGACAAGACCCTCGAAACCTTGCAATCCGGCAGCGAAACCAGCAACACCGCGGCGTAACCGGTTCGTTTTCCCAAACTAGCTATGCAAACTCACTCTCAGCGTCACCAGTTCGGGGATATTCACAAACTGGTGACAGAAAACCGGGCGCAAGCGTAACCAGTTTGGGAAACACCTAGTTTGGTGAGAACCACCAACCTTCTGCCGACGCTGACGACGCACTCACTGTCGGCAGAAACGGCACGCACACTAGCTGCGTTTGGCGACGCCGCCACGGGCGAGCTGACGCTGTTGACGCTGGCGCTCCTTGATCTTCGGGTTCTCCGGCCCCTCATCGGGCGGCAACTGACAGAACCACTCGCTGATGATGCCGATGATCATGTCAATCAAGCTGACCGCCGCCGCGATAGCGCATTCGCGAATCGCCCCCGCATAATACGGCGCATCGCTGTGTGGCAACGCGATGATCAACTGCACCCCGTACCAGCCAAGCAAAAACGCCGCAGCAAGCCCCAGCGCCTTCGACAGGATCAGCGTATTGACCGCACGCTCGGGATCAAGCCTGCGCGTACGTTTCTTCGGATCAGTCCGCGCGTAAATACGCACCTGGATCGCCAACCCCAGCACCACCAGTCCCATGACCAGCATGACCACCGACACCACAATCGGCGCACCAAGCATGTCAAACTGGATGTTTTCCGCGACTTTCGTCACACCCACACTGAGCAGACAGCCTGCCAGCACCGCAATCGCGTACTGCCACCACGGGGTTCTTCGCATGATCATCAATCTCCTTGCGTATCGGGATTCCCTAGGTTGTCCGCTTGTGCAACCATCCAATCGTCACAGACGACCTCCACACTGTGCGCGTCCGGGGTATTGCGTGCAAGTTCGGTGACCTTGCCGCCATGCGGGCCGGCGAGCCGCGCGTCGCAATCGACCTGAGCCCACGGCACAAGCACAAAAGCACGCTGCCACGCCCGTGGATGCGGCAACGTCAACGTCGGGTCGTCGCACACCATGCCGTCGACATCGATGATATCAATGTCAAGCGGCCGTGATGCCCAATGCTGGCCGTGATCGCGGCCGGCGCTTTGCTCAATATCGTGGATCGTCTGCAGCAGCTCCCGCGGTCTGCGCGTGGTGGATGCCAGCACGATGGCGTTGAGGAAATCCGGCGTATTCTGCGGCATTCCCCACGCCTTGGTGCGATACAGCGACGACACGCCAGTGATCTGCGTGTCCTCGATCGCATCAAGCTGCCGGACGGCGTCGCGCAACACCCCGGTGATGGCAGCGGTATTTCCGCCCTGGTTCGCACCGAGAGACAACACGACGTGGTGAACGCTCCAAGCGCTGCCCCCATGCTGATCGCCGCAATCCTTGTGATTGCTGTAATCTCCACAATCACCGACCGCAACGTCATCGTCCGCTGGGGCAGTCAGGCAATCCTCGGCATCCCTGGTGATGGTCACGCTCACATCAGTGAAGGGCACGGTGATCGGCGCATGCGGCTTATGAACGGTGACCGTGACCCGCCTAACCCGCTCAAATGCGAGCAACGCGTCGGCGACAAGCTGGGCGAGCCGTTCGATCAGATCGACATGCTCCCCTTCGATAATCCCGACGATCGCCTTCGCCGCCCGGCCATAATCCACCGTGTCATCGAGCGCGTCAGACCGGCCGGCAGCGCGCAAATCAAGCTCGATTGCCGCATCGACGATGAACGGCTGAGGCCGCGTATGCTCATGCTCCAGCACGCCATGCGTACCTTGCGCACGGATTCCTGTGAGCGTGATGGTGTCCATGTGCGCAGCTCCTTTCCAAATAACGAATGCCGCATTCAGCCCAAGTTCAGCACGCAATCAGCCCGCATCACGCGTTGGCGTAGGTCCGCCACATGGTGCCCATCGTGACGGCGGCCAGCGATTTGGCGACATCATGGACACGCACAGCCCACGCGCCATGTTCGGCGCACATGGCGGACAATGCGGCGGTCGCATCATCCCGCGCCGCCATATTGCCGGGGTCAATCCCCGCATCAGCGAGGAAACGCTTGCGAGACGCGCCGATCAGTACCGGATACCCGCTCGCGCGCAAGGTATCCAAGCCGACAAGCAGGGGGAAATTATGCGCCGCGCTCGGCTTGGAGAACCCCAGCCCCGGATCGATGATGATCTGTTCTGGCCTGACTCCGGCGGCCAGCACATCGTCGACCTGTCTGAGCAGCTCCTCACGGACATCGTGCATGACACCGCCCGTGTACACGGAGGTATCGGCATCCGGGGTCGCGCCCTGCGAGCCCGAAAGCCAGCCGCGCCAATGCTGGACGATATACAGACAGTCGTGTTCGGCGACCACATGCGGAACCTGTGGATCCAAACGGCCGCCTGACACATCGTTGATAATCGACGCGCCCGCTTCCAAAGCCGCTTCTGCCACACTGGCGCGGGTGGTGTCGATGGACAGCGGCACGCCGGTGTCTGCAAGCGCATGAACCGCACCGAGCACGCGATTGAGCTCGTCCTGCTCGCTGACACGTTTGGCGCCGGGACGGGTGGATTCTGCGCCGATATCGATAATCTGCGCCCCCGCCTTAGCCAATGCATGGCCGTGCTCGGCGGCGGCCTGGGGATCAAGCCACTTGCCTCCGTCCGAGAATGAATCTTCGGTGATATTGAGCACCCCCATCACCATGGTGTTGGGGGCATCGTGCAACGCCTGCAATGCTTGGTCCATGTGTGCCTTCTTTCCGTGTTCACCGCTGCGAGAAGATCAGGCTCATCGCTTCGGCTCTGGTCGTCGGGTCCTTCATGATTCCGCGAACCGCCGATGTCGTGGTGCGGGCTTGGGATTTTTTCACGCCCCGCATGGACATGCACAAGTGCTCGCACTCCGTGACCACGATGACACCGCGCGCATCCGCATACTCCATGAGCGCGTCCGCAATCTGTTGGGTGAGCCGTTCCTGGACTTGCGGGCGGCGCGCGTACACGTCCACCAGCCGCGCGAGTTTGCTCAGTCCGACAACGGCCCCGTGCGAGGGGATATAGCCGACGTGCGCGACGCCGTGGAACGGGAGCAGATGATGTTCGCACACCGAATACAGTTCGATATCGCGTACCAGAACCATTTCATCGGTGTCCACCGGGAATCGCTTCTCCAGGACCTGCTGCGGATTGCTGTGCAGACCCGCGAACAGCTCATGCGAAGCGCGGGCGATCCGATCGGGAGTGTCGAGCAGACCATCGCGATCCGGGTCTTCGCCGATTGCTTTGAGATACATCCTCACGGCGGTGCGGATCGCCGCATCATCAATGCCATCATCGGGTGTGCCTTGCTGATGAGCCGCGCATGGAGCACCGGCCGCGCCGGTCGTAGCGGCAGTAGCAATCTGACTGGCTTGACCGGCTTGACGGTTCGTTTCGTCCGTGCTGTTCATTGCATTCCTCCTAGAATCCAGCTGTCCGACAACAACCCCACTTGCGTCGCATCCGGAGCGAGCGCCAACAGGTAGGACAGTGGGTCGCCGTCAAAGCTGGCATCCGGCTCAATATCCATCCACGGAGCGAGGACCGACGCCTTGGTTTTCGCTTCCTGCCAGCCGACCTGTTCATGCCGGCCGTCCTCGGCATCAGAGCGCATGGTCACTGCATGCAATGCAAGTGTGTCGCGATGCTTGTCGTTGATGGAAGCCAACAGGTGGCTGAGTGCGGCAAGGTCCAGCCGTGTATCGACAAGCACCACCGCTGACATTGAATCCGGGCCGTCGATGGCGCTGACGTGGTACAGCGGCGAGATTCCGGTCACTTGGTTGCCGGGCACACTGTCCAAGGCGACAACCGCGGCGCGCATCAGGTGTTCCCCGTCCCCGCTGCCACCACACATGGCGATTACGGCGTGGGAAGGTTGCTGCGCCGGCACTCGCGTGGGATTGGCATGCCTTTCTGCGACGCCGGATTGGCTGGCGCTGTGTCGTCCGCCATCTGACGGGTTGCCGGCGTACGCATCGCCGCCGCTCTCACCGCTGTCTTGCCTCGGCACTAATCCGCTCGCCTGCGCCGCCGGCGTAGCGCCGACACGGCTGTCATCGTCCGCCATACGATGAACGTTCACAACGATTTCGTCGATGTCCGCCCCGTGCGGGTGCCCGGCATGAAGCACGACATCGACCGAGTGGACCCTGTGGGACAGCAGCACCGCCTGCGCGATGCGTCCTGCAATCGTTTCTACCAGCGCACACTCGTATGCGCCGGCCACCATGACCTGCCGCACCCGATCGGTCAGCTGGGCGTAATCCACGGTTTGTGTGATGTCATCGCCGGCAATGGCTTCCCGCAGATCAAGCGTGACCGTGACATCGGCACGCAGATCACGCCACCGCGGCGCGTCGTCATGGCCAGAACAAGCGGACGGGGATCCGCCCTGCCCTGCGGCGGTGCGAATCCCCGTCAATCGTATGGAATCCATATGGTCACTCGCCCGGCTTCATTCCAACACCGCGTTTGAGTGAGTCCGGAATCTCGACCGGAGGCTTGTCGGAATCCGGCCTACGTTCGTCGGACAGCCATACCTCGCGCTTCGGAGCCTTCTTCACATTCGCGAAGATTTCGGCGAGTTCCTTCTCATTGAGGGTCTCCTTGACCAGCAGCTGGCGGACCAGTTCGTCGAGGATGTCACGGTTGTCGTTAATCGCGTTCCACGCTTCGGTATGCGCGTTCTCGATTAGCTTGTCAACTTCCTCATCGATGATTTCCGCGGTGCGCTCCGAGTACGGGCGGGGCTTCAACCCGTCGTAATCGTCCTGGGCGTCCGCGTTGTCCCACTTGATTGCGCCAAGCTTCGAAGAGAAGCCGTATTCGAGTACCATCTTGCGGGCTATCTTCGTCGCCTTCTCGATATCATTCGACGCGCCTGTGGTCGGGTCGTGGAACACAATCTCCTCAGCGGTGCGCCCGCCCATCGCGTACGCCATCTGGTCGAGCAGCTGGTTACGCGACTCGGAATAGCGGTCCGAGGTCGGCATGACGGCCGTGTAACCCAAGGCGCGGCCTCGCGGCAGAATCGTCACCTTGGTGACCGGGTCCGTGTCGTGCATGCACGCGGCGACCAAGGCGTGGCCGCCCTCATGGTAGGCGGTGTTGCGCAACTCGTTGAGCGCCATGCCCTTCGACTGGCGCTTCGGGCCGGCCTGCACACGGTCGATGGCCTCGTCGATGGCACGGTTGTCGATCAGCTGGGCACCGGCACGGGCGCACAGCAGCGCGGCCTCGTTGAGCACGTTCGCCAAATCGGCGCCCGTGAAGCCAGGCGTACGCACGGCGACCATATGCAGGTCGACGTCCGGCACGAACGGCTTGCCCTTGGCATGGACCTTCAAAATCGCCTCGCGGCCTTCAAGATCCGGGGCTTCGACGGCAACCTGACGGTCAAAACGCCCTGGACGCAGCAACGCCGGGTCAAGCACATCGGGGCGGTTCGTCGCGGCGATAATAATCAGGTTCGTATCGTTGTCAAAGCCGTCCATCTCGACGAGAAGCTGATTGAGGGTCTGCTCGCGTTCGTCGTGCCCGCCGCTCATGCCGGAGCCACGCTTGCGGCCGACAGCGTCGATTTCGTCGATAAAGATGATGGCCGGGGCGTTCTTCTTCGCCTCGTCGAACAGTTCGCGCACACGGGAGGCGCCAAGACCGACGAACATCTCGACGAAGTCCGAGCCGGAAGTCGCGTAGAACGGCACGCCCGCCTCGCCTGCGATGGCGCGCGCGAGCAGCGTCTTACCGGTTCCTGGAGGACCGTAGAGCAGCACACCGCGAGGAATGCGGGCACCCAGGGCCTTGTACTTGGAAGGATCCTTGAGGAAGTCCTTGATTTCCTCGACCTCCTGCAGTGCAGCGTCCTCACCCTTGACGTCGGCGAACCGGGTGCTCGGGGTCTGACCTTCAAGCAGCTTCCCGCTGTTCTTGCGCCCGCCCATGCCGAGCATGCCGTTGCTCATGCGGCTCATCATGAACCACAGGAGCCCCAGGAAAATAATCAACGGCAGGATGGACGTGATGAGATAGGACATCGCGCTCGTCTGCTGCATGTTGGATGTCCAGCCGTCACTCGGGTCGTCCTTCTGCACGGCCTTGATGATATCCGCGCCTTGGGCGAAGGTGTAGTAGAACTGGACGTTCTTGCCGTAATTATGCGTCTTGCCCTGTGCGTCGGTCTTCGTGTAGTCGTTCTTGAGCTCAAGCTTGACCAGCTGCCGGTTGTCAATCACTTCGGCGTAGGTGGCCTGCCCGTCCTCAAGCAGTTTCAGACCGTCCTGCGTGTTGATGGTCTGTGTACCGCTGGAGGCGAAGAGTTGGAACGCGCCGATGGTCAGCAGCACCAGCACCACGACCCACAGCCAAGGGGACTGCCACCACGGGTGATCCCCGTTGCCTCCCTTCGGCGAGTTATCGGAATCGCCACGGCGGAATGGATTGCCGTTGTTTCCGCCCATAGGCGGCCGCTGCTGCGGGCCTTGCGGATAGCTCATGCCTGTTCTCCTTGGTATACTTCCGGCTTCAGCACCGCGATCGAATCGAGATTGCGGAAGCGTTCGTCATAATCGAGGCCGAATCCGACGACGAACTCGTCAGGGACCTCGTACCCCTTGTACTTTACCTGCACGTCGACTTCACGACGGGACGGCTTCTCCAACAGCGCGAAGACCTCCACGGATTGTGCACCTCGGCGCTTGAGTTCCTCGACCAACCATGCGAGCGTACGCCCGGAATCCACGATGTCCTCAACGATGAGCACGTTGCGGCCGCGTACATCCGTCGACAAATCCTGGCGAACCGTAATCGTGCCGCTGCTTGACGTTCCCGACCCGTAGCTGGACAGGCTCATGAAATCCATCTGCACCGGGATGCTCATCGCCTGCGAGAAGGCGACCATGGTGTTGACCGCCCCCTTGAGCACGGCGACGAGCAGAGGGTCCTTGCCGCGGTAGTCCTCACTCGCCTGCGCGGCGACCTCATTGATTTTCTTGTGGATATCTGCCTTGCTGATCAACTCGTGGTCGATCCGGTCCTGAACATCAGCGATTTTCATGCCCACTATCTTGGCACACGCGAATGACGTGTTTCTTGCGGAAAGCTTGGTAACCACTGGGAAGCGACACCACACCTTGGCCATGCCAGTCAATGATGAGACGCTCAATCGATTCGATGTGCTGTATTGACGCGGCAATGCCGAGATTCGCGCACACCATCGCAATAACTCGTATTCTGATCGCGGCAGGCAGGGAGAACATCGCCTTCGCGTCCAGCGAACACCCGAGGCTTCCCCCGGTTTCCTCCGGTGTGACGACGGAATCGTAGGCAACCAGTGCTTTGGACTCGAGATAATCCCGGTCTCTGGCGGCGATATCGGTGTATTGGGCGAGATGACCGGCCATGTCGCCGCCCGCGATGTCGTCAAGCAACGGCATGAGGTCGTGCCGAATCCGGGAACGCAGCGGGTAGTCACGCGGCAACCGCTCCCCTTGGGGGATGTTGTCGCCGTTGGTCGGGTCATCCCACCAGCTGATTCCCAAATCGCGGCATATCGCAGTCGTCTGCTTCCGTGTGATGCCGAGGAACGGGCGCAACAGCATCACATCGTCATACCGGTTGGTACATTCGCGCATGCCGTCCAGCACGTCGATACCGCCTGAACGCATCAGCCCCATGATGATGGTCTCCGCCTGGTCGTCCCTCGTGTGGGCGAGCAGAATGGCCTGCGCTCCACACGCGCGCGCCTCGTCGAACATCGCCTCGTATCTGGCGTCCCGAGCCGCCGCCTCCGGGCCGTTGCCGTCTTGATTGACGTGCACAATGCGCACGATCACCGGGTCAAGCCCCAAATCCACACACGTGCTCGCCGCTTGCGCAGCCACACCGGCGGACCCTTCCTGCATGCGATGGTCGATAATCATGGCTCCGCAGCGCAATCCCAAGGTTCCGCACACGATGTGGGCGAGCGCGGCGAGCGCCAAGGAATCACGGCCGCCCGAGCATGCGACCAACACGAGGGGCGCATCGCCCGCAGGAGTGTGCGTGCCGTGCTGCGCGAATTGTTCGCCCTGCCGTCCGAGGCCGGCCCGTTCCAAGCATCCGCGCAGCTTGCCAATGGCGGATTTCAAGGTTGCCGTGTATGCCATGCCGACTCCTTACAGCTTCTGATTCTTACAGCCCAATGCGATCTTTACAGCCCATTACAGCCCTTACAGCCCGGCCAACGAGCTCATGAACGTGTTGATGGCGATTCGCGCCGAATACAGATTCGTTGGATTGTTGACGATTACGGCGAAGGACAGCAACCCGCCTTTGGTTCGGGACACATTGCCCGCCATGGAGGTGACCTGCGCGAGGCTGCCGGTTTTCACGCGCAACTGGCCTGCCACCGATTGATCGGTCAGACGGTTCTTCGCGGTGCCGACGAGCCCGGGGATGGACAGACCTTCCGCCTGTGCCACCGCGGCGCCGATCTTGACATTGCGTTCCTGGACCTCCACCAGCGTGGTGGCGGTGAGCCTTGAACCGTCGGACAGACCGGAGCAGTCGGCCATCACGAGCCCGTTGGTGGACACGCCCAATTTGTCGAGTTCCTGTTTGACGGCCGTAGTCGCCCCGGTGGGACTGTTCTCGTTGCCGGTCGCGTTGGCGAGCAGACGCCCGAATTCCTCGGCGAGCGTGTTGTCGGAGTGTCGCAATGTGAACGCCATGATTTCGGCAAGCGTCGCGGACTGGACGGTCGCAATCGGAGACAACCCCTGGGGCACACGCTGCGCGGATGGGCTGCCGTTCACCGTGATGCCGTATTGCGTAAGGCGTTGCGCGAATGTCGATGCCGCATCCACCGCCGGAGTCATAGAGAGCAACGGATAACTGGTGAACAGGTCGGGGTCGTGCTTGTCGTCGGCAGTCCATTGGCGCCCACCGTCAACCGCCATCGAGGACACCGCCGTGTAATACATGTTGCCCGGGTTGTTCTTCGCAATAGTCGCGGGATACCTCGGATCGGCGAACACCGTGTCATCATATTTCAATGTGACCGATGTGATTCCACGTTGGTTGAGCGCAGCGGCGGTGTCACTCGCAAGCGTTCCCAGGCCTGCGCGACCGTTGACATGATTGGGGTCGCTCTGCCCCGACCCCAGCAGCATGTCCCCGCTGCCTTTGAGATACACAGTGGCGGATTGCCCGCTGCCTTCGAGATAGGCTCCTGTCTCCAGCGTTGAGCCCATGTCCAAAACCGATGAGGCGGCGAGCGCCGTCAGCGTTTTCATCGTCGAAGCGGGTTCGCGCTGGGTTTGTGGCTCATGGCTTGCGACGACAGTGCCTTTCGCATCCGCGATGACGATGGAGAAATCGGTTCCGACGCTGGGATCCGCGGCGAATGCGTCAATCAGCTGTTGTGCAGCGGTGGCGTCGATGGCGCGTGTTCTGTCGGCTTTGCCGGTGAGGACCGATGCCGCGCGTGCGGATTGTGGGCTTGCATAGGAGGGATTGGCGACGTCGGACAAGGTGAGCACTCCGGGCAGGACGTCAGTCATATCACCGATGGCATAGCCAATGACCAGCAGCATGGTCACGGCGGATGATATGGCGATACGCAACAGCCGGTTTGTTTGTGTCCGCTGTTGCCTGCGCAGCTCCACCCGTGCTCCCACCACGCACTCCTTCCGTCGGACGGTCATTTCGCCTTGGTCACCCCGCGTGATTCGCAGGCGGGCCGGTGCAGACCCAGCTTAGCGCCCACGCTGAACGTGTCAGCGTGGGCTTCTCGGATGTCGTCGTGCGACCTGCGTGGCAGCGGTACGGTGACAGCCCAAGCCGCCTGTCGGTTATTTGCCTCGGTGCTCGATTGGTTTCCATTCGGCTTTCGAGAACACCGCTTGGAAGGAAATCGGCACATAGCTGAGCATATAGATCGGGAAACTGAGCACGTAGGCGAACAGCTCCTTGTTGGTGGCACCGATCTGTCCACGTTCGGCGACGCAGGTCAATGCCGCGAGTCCCATCATGGCCAGCACACCGAGCACGATACCGTAGGTCCAACCGCCAATCGAGTTCAGCTGGCTCTGCCATGTGACGAACCCGCATGCCGCGAACAGGCACCCCAGCAGGAATCGTGCGATGCCGAGCACCATGAACGGGCAGAGCACCAGGGTGAAATCGATACAGGAGAAGTCACGTTCACGCACCGCACGCTTGATGAGCGCCGGACCGTAATAGCGGAACACTTGTAGGAATCCCTTGCTCCAGCGCAGACGCTGACGCCAGCTCTGCCCGAAAGTGACCGGCTGCTCATCGTAGAGGATTGCGGTGCCGCAGTACCCGATCCGGTCGCCGTGAAGAACAGAGTCCATACTGAATTCAAGGTCTTCGGTAAGCAGATGGAACTTCCATCCACGGTTGCGACGCATGATTTCCTGGGAGAACATGAACCCTGTGCCGCCCACATGACAGCTCGAGCCGAACAGCATACGCGAGTTGTTGAGGAATCGCGATTCGCGGATGAACCATAGCGCGGAACCGGAAGACACCCAGTTGTCGGCAAGGTTGACGGAGTTGCGGTAGCTGGTCAGGATTTTGAATCCGGCATGGAACGCCTTGTTCATTTCCTCGATGTAATGCTTGTCGAGACGGTTGTCCGCGTCAAATACGAAGAACGCGTCATAGCGGTCGGTCACGCCTTCGCTGATCATATGGTCCAGCAGATAGCTCAACGCGTAGCCTTTGCCGACCTGCTCCTTGTTGAAGCGTTCGATGACATGGCATCCCATGTCACGCACCAGCCCTGCGGTGTTGTCGGTGCAGTTGTCCGCCACCAGCCAGATATCCACCAGCTGTGACGGATAGGTCTGCGAACGGATTGAATTGATGAGATTGCCGATGACGGCTTCCTCGTTGCGGGCGGAAATCAGCACCGCATACCGCGTGTCCATGGGCGCGTCGGGGAAGGTGATCTGCTTGGCGAACAGCGAGGCGACCACGCAAATCGCCTGGTACACCAGTCCGGCGCCGCCGAGGATCATCAGGAGAATATCAAGGACGGACAGCAGGACCATCAGTGCCACTTCTTTCTGGGATTGTCATCGGCTTGGGCGCGTTCCTGCGCACGGTGCGGGGACTCAGGATTGTCAGGGGTCTTGGCAGACTTGGGAACCCCGGTGGCTTCACGCATCTCGGGAGTTTCGGACGCCTGGGAAACTTCGGGTGCTGCGTGAGCTTCTGGAGCCGCATCAACATCGCGGTTCGGTTTACCGTGGACTCCATGCTGATGGTCTTCGGTTTCGTCAGTGCCCTTAAGCGGTTTGGCTTCGGGGCTGATCACGCCTTTGGGAATCGCCACGGTCGGGACATCGTCACCTGGTGTGGCTTCCAAAGTATGCCGGTACATCTGCTCCTGCAATTCACGCAGTTCTTCGCCCACCGGAACATGTGAGCCGGAGCTTTGCGCAACGCGGGGCATTCGCTCGCTCATCGGTTTGATGACATGCTCGCTGAATGCCTCCGCACCTTCGACGACCTTGGATTTCTTCTTCGGCTCCGGATCGTTCATCAATGGGGAATCAATCAGGTCATAGCGTTTCGTACACGCGCGGAAAATGGCTTGCAGGCTGGCGGTGATCGGCAATGCGAGGAAAGCCCCAAGAGCACCGAACAGCGAGCCGAAAATCAGCACGCACAGGAAGGCGATTGCGGGGTTCAAATCCATGGTGCGCTGCGAGATCTTCGGAGACAAAATCAGGTTTTCGATCTGCTGGTACACGACGATGAACACCACCACAATCACCGCGTATGTCGGCCCGTGCGACGCCCACGCGAAAATCACCGGCAGGGCGCCGCCCAGATACGTGCCGATCGTGGGCACGAACTGCGAAGTCAGACCGCAGAACAGCGCGAGTGGTAGCCAGTACGGCACATGAATCACATCAAGGAAAATCGCGGTGCATGTGGCGTTGATGGCCGCGAGAATCGTGCGGGAGAACAGGAAGCCGGAAATCTGATCCTGCACGACGGTCCAGGCGAACAGGAAACGACGCTGGGTGGACGGGCCGAGCCACTGGCACAGGCTGCGGCGGACGCGGGGGCCTGCGGCTGAGACATAGTACGTGACCATGAGCACCGTAAGCAGGTTGAACAGGAAGCCGAACAGCCCGACCGTGGTGTTGTAGGCCTGGCCGGCGACGTCTGTGAGCCATGATGTCTTGAGGTTCTTCATCACTTCGTTGCCGAGATTCTCCATTTGCGGCAGCTGGAAGTCGAATTCCTTGGATACGAAGTCGGTGATCTGGTCATAATATGCGGGCACGCTCTGCACCATGGAGATGACCTGTTGGACGAACATGTTGCCGAACAGCACCATCAAGGCGACCACGATGACTCCGACACCGATCAGACTGACCGCGGAGGCCGCGCCGCGCTTCCAACCGTGGCGAATCAGCCTGATCACCAACGGTTCGATGGCGAGCGCGATAAACACCGACACCACAACATCAAGGACGATGGTGTCGATTTTTCCCCACGAATTCCACACAAATACGGCGAGGAACACAGCAATGACAGCATAGAAGAGGCCGCGCCCCCACCATTCTGGCGGGCGCCGGGGGTCACCCTTTTGCGGGAAGACCGAGGCAAGATCGATTTGCGGTTCCTCTTGTTGGCTCATGGCTCCCCATTCTACATAGGCGACACGAAGCGTCGACAGTTGTCGGCAAGCGTAGCGTCGGGCGCAGGCGCGGCACTGTAGACGTCCTTGCTTATCCTAGAAAGCATGCTAACCGTATCGATTGTCATTCCCGCGTGGAACGAGGAGGAGCGCATCGCCGACTGTCTGACGAACGCGACCCGGCAGACCGTGATGCCCCATGAAGTGATTGTGGTGGATAACCGGTCCACCGATGCGACCGTCGACATTGTCAAGCAGTTCATGGAAGAACATCCTGACGCGCCGGTCCGTCTGCTGCATCAGGATGATGAGCAAGGGCTCATCCCGACGCGCAATTACGGACTGAACCACGCCACCGGCGACGTGTTGGGCCGCGTGGACGCCGACTGCATGCTCAAACCCGACTGGGTCGAAGTAGTCTCGGGCATTTTCACCGAGGATCCTGAAGCGATGGGCGCGACCGGGCCGGTCGTCTACTACGATATGCCTGCCAAACGCGTCGGTTTGCGCGGCGATGACAGCGTGCGCCGGCACATGTACCGGGCAGATGGCGACCAAGTGCTGCTGTTCGGGTCGAATATGGCATTGCGCGCGAGCGCATGGCGCCAGATTGCGAACGAAGTCTGCCGTGACCGTGAGGACGTGATGCATGAGGATATCGACGTTTCCCTGCATCTGCTTGGCCGCTCGATGAAAACCGTGTACTGCCAGCGCATGATTTGCGGCATTTCCGCGAGGCGTATGGACACGTCGTTCACGTCGTTCCGCAATTACATGAACCGTTTCCGCAACACGTTCGCCGCACATCCGGACCATTGGCGCAAACGCAAGCCGGAGCATACGCTGTACGCGCTGTACCCGTGGATGCACACCCTGTACCCGATGTATCAGCGGTATCTCGATCGTATGGACATCAACCCGGCGGAGCGGCTGTGGTTGAAAGAGCAGTTCGACGTGGCCAAGCGCGACGAGCAGGACGAAGCCGACACGGATGCGGAGGGCCAGCCCGAATCCGACGGCAGCACACTGACGCTGGCAGGCTCGAACCAATAGCGGTCTGGCGGGTGGCGGGCTGCTGCATACGGCGGTCCAGCACGACGGCGGTCGCCGGAACGCAACAGTAGGCGGTACGCAACGGAATCCATGTCCGTCCCATTACACAAACTGGTTACGCTGAAAGGTGTCTCAGCGTAACCAGTTTGTGTATTTATGAGCCGGTGCCGGTCGCATGACGGGTTCTGTAACCAGAAATCCCGCGAAGACTGTTACCCCGCACGCCGCGTCCCGTCATGGCACAGCCGCTACCATGGCTGCTGTCGTGATGACCGCTGTTGCCATGGACGGGCATGCCAGATGGCCGTTACATCAGCGACGTGTAAATCGCGAGGATGTCTTCCTCGGTCGCCTTGCGCGGGTTGCCCGGTGTGCACACGTCGTGGAACGCGTCATGTGCGAGCGGCTTGAGGTCGGCTTCGGTGGCTCCGACTTGCGAGATCTTGGTCGGATTGCCAAGGTCGACGGTCAGCTGGTGCACCGCCTGGACCGCTTCCTCACGCACAGTTTCCAGATCGCCGGTCATCGCGTCCGCGACACCGAAGGCTTGCGCGATATCACGGTACTTTTCGCCGGTGAAGTCCTTGTTGTATTCCATAACCGGGGCG
The DNA here is from genome assembly GCA_000771265.1 of Bifidobacterium thermophilum DSM 20210. Taxonomy (GTDB): domain Bacteria; phylum Actinomycetota; class Actinomycetes; order Actinomycetales; family Bifidobacteriaceae; genus Bifidobacterium; species Bifidobacterium thermophilum. Next base: position 112,615 of record JDUB01000001.1, on the reverse strand, counting down.
AGAAGAATACCGTTGGCCACGCCATGGGCAACGCCGAGCCGCCCGCCGAGCGGATGTGCCATGCCGTGAACCAGACCGAGCCCGACGTTGGAGTACGCCATGCCGGTGATGTAACTTGCGTATGCCATCTGCTCACCTGCTGCCTTGTCACCGTCGGCGCTCTTGGCAAGGTTCTGGGCGACCATGCGGATGGTCTGCATGGACAGGCAATCGGACAGCGACCACGCGCCTGGTGTGATGAAGCCTTCAATCGCGTGGGTCAACGCGTCCAGACCGGTGGCGACTTTCAGTCCACGAGGCATGGAGTCGGTCAAATCAGGGTCGACGAAGGCGACAACCGGGATGTCATGCGGGTCGACTGCCACGAACTTGCGCTTGTTGGCGGTATCCGTGATTACATAGTTGATGGTCGTTTCCGATGCTGTGCCTGCTGTGGTGGGCACGCCGAAAATCGGGACGGACGGGTTCTTGGTGTCCGCCACGCCTTCCAAGGACAGCACGTCGGCGAACTGTGGGTTCGCGGTGACGATGCCGATGCCCTTGCACGTGTCCTGTGGCGAGCCACCGCCGAGACCAATGAGGAAGTCGGCTCCAGCAGAAGCAAATTTCTTCACTCCGTCCTGGATGCATTCAACCGGCGGATTCGGCTTGACATTGTCGAAGATCTCATACGGCAGACCGGCTTCGTCTAGTACTGCGGTTACTTTCGCCACAGTGCCGGTTTCCAGTAGCACCGGGTCGGTGACGATGAATGCCTTCTTGAACCCGCGCGCTTTGGCGGCTACAGGTATCTCACGGATTGCGCCACGGCCAAAATATGCGGTCTGATTAAAGATCATTCTGTATACCATGTGTGTTCTCCTTCGAACAGTTCCCGTCGTGCGGGATCGCCATTGACGAGGCCCATTGTACTCAATCCAGAAGTGGACACACGAATAGCGGCTCAGCGTGCTGTGCTGCAGGTCGCCGGCATACGGCTGCCGACATACAACTGCTGACTTCGAATGCCGACCAGCTTCATGCTGGGTGTCATGGTGCCGTAGCGGCGTCATGACATACTGAGGAGGGGAATCAACGAGGAGAAACACCATCATGAGAAGGGACAAACAATGACGACACCTGATGACACTATCCGAAGCACTGACGACTGGCGGTCAGCGCTGGAAATCCGCGATACCCGCGCCGCAAACCCTTTAATGGACGTATTCGCGACACTGTGGAGGCACAGCAGCGACGACCACCCACTGACACCTGACGATATCATCGATCTGCTCGAGGCCGATAACCGACAGAACTCCTTCTACAAGGCGCCGTCCAAGGAAACCGTGGTCAACCAGCTGCAATACCTTGAATACACGCGCATTCTCGGCCGCGAGGTCCGCCGCGCGGACGACGGCGAGACATCCGCTGACGAAGAAAGCGACGACAGCCGTTGGTATATGGCACCGGTGCTCTCTCCTTCCGAAGTGCGTCTGCTCGAAGACAGCCTGATGCTCTCCCGGATTGATCCGGAGGAACTCCAAGGGGTTATCTCTGGCCTGTATCAGCTTGCCGGAGGCAGCGCCCCTTCCAAGAACCTGCCGGACATCTCCATCGACGGCTACGAGCACATCAACGGGGAGTTCCTCGCCACAATCGAGAAAATCACCGAGGCCATGAACAACCAGCTGGCCGTTGATTTCTCCTACTGCGACTATGACGAGCAAGGCAGGTTGGTCAAGCGGTTGGACCGCCGGACCGGCAAACCGAGACGCTATGTGTTCGATCCATACAACATGGTGTACAAGAAGGGCGGGTATTATCTGCTCGGGCACTTCCACAATTGCCCAGTCCCCCAGAACACCGACCAGAATGAGAATCACACCAACCTATTCTGTTTCGCCGTCAATCGCATCCGCGATCTACGGATCACCAGTACGCGAATCGCCGTACCCGCCGATACCTGGGACGAGAACGGGTTGCCGCGGAAGCTGACCGGCGCACCCCGGTTCGACGCGGTCGCATTCGCCAGACAACGCCCGCACATGACCATGGGCACACTGGTCGACGTGGTCATGAGCATCGGACCGAGCGTGCTCACCAATGTGTATGAATGGTTCGACAACCCCAAAGTTGAACGTGTCGACGGGCCTTTTGACCCTGATGACGACCACGAAGGGGTCCAGGCATTCCACTACCGGGTCAGCGTACGCAGTCCCAAGCTGGGCATTATCTGGTGGGCGTTGCAGTACGCACTCGCCGATGTACGGGTCGAATCCCCACAATCGGTGCGTGACGAACTCCTACGAGCCGGTTTGCAGTTGGCGCGGCGTTACGGTGACGAGTAATATCTTTCTCTCTTTCTCCATTCCAGCCGGTTTCCGGTGCTTCTTCAATCAGCAGGACGCACCGGAAACTGGCTTTATCGTTTGTTTTACCTCGTGTCAGCATGTCATCGAGGTGTGCGACTCTTCCGCCTGTTCAAGCCGCCAGTGGACCAAAATCGGAGATATGCATGAGCGTGACCACGCGATTATCCTCGCACGGCTCGTCATGTTCATATCCTTTGCATTCACGCAAATGATCCAGCCTAAGCGCAAGCGTCAAAGCGTAATGACGGTCGCAGTAATACTGGATGTGGTCCGACTCGCAATCCGGGTCGCCGCATATGCAGTGCGTGTAGTGTGTGGCCGTCTCATCGCAGATCGACTCATCCCAGTCGCATCCATGTCGGTCGCTGCTATCCCCGAAATCAGGGAAATCCGGTTCGACTGGCCGCACAATCGGCTCGGTGCGAGCTTCCTGCTGTGCATCGAGGCGTGTCCGCTCCTGCATTCCCTGCATGTTGTGAATTGTCATGGTATTCCCTTTCCATGAACGCCGCCGATACCTAGTAAACGGCGAATCAGATTGATGGTTCTTGCGTAGTGTGTGATGTGTATGGCATATTGCAGTATTCCGAGGCATGTGATTGGTTCATCACAACGACAGTCACAAGCCACCGCAGCAGCGCCGACTGCTAATCTGCGAGCGCGATTTTCGGGTTCGCTCCGGTGACGATGAGCATATGCAGCTGCTGCTCATAGAGCTCGATGCCGCGCCGGATCAACGGTTCATCCTTCTTGTCGTCGCGATAGAACATCGCGTACTTGCGATGCCGATGACGCCATTGCACCCCCGAAAAGATATCGATGCAGTTCCAACGACCGTTGGCAATCGAACGGAATCTGATGACGGCGTCATCGGTAATCGGAATAATGGCGTTCAACGGGGTGACCGCCAGACCGTATACTCCTTTCAATGGATCGTCAATGCCGGTGCGCAGCATTCTTCGCGTCGAAGCATCATCGCCAAACAGCACACCGTCGCCGAAACTCTCACGTTTGTCAAGCTCCATGCCGGGCTCACCTGTAGAATCATCAATCCGGAATCTTGCCACAAGGCGGATTTCGGCAAACTGCTCGAAGATGCGGGCGTCCCCGGGAGACCACACGTCCATGGGCTTCCACTGGTCGCCCTTGAACGAAAACACAATCTGCTGTTCGTTCTTTGGTGTGGACGCACGGAAATCACACACTTGTACCGGCAGATGGAAATCACCGAATCCGGCAAGCTCAGCCTCGATGGCCGCATGGATGTCATCAATGCTCATGCCCTTGCGCAAAGTGATGAAATCCTCGGCGTCCCATTTCGGTTCCAGATTGCCGCTGGTATTGCTGATGAAGTTGTCACTGATGTTGCCGTTGTTGTTTCTCATGTCATGCGCCTTTCTCGTTTGGTTCTTACAGACGGCCGTTCCTTGTCGCCACGTCTGATATCCATTTCATCATCGCGACACGCCGAGGCGAACAAGATGAAAAATCTTCATTGACGGCTGGGATTCCCGCTGACGTACATCTAGAACATGGCGATATTCCGCGAATCCGACGCCCATGGCGCGCCACAAGCCACAGGCAGATATCACCGGTTTCCGTACGGGTGGGATTGCAGAACGGTATGCTGACCGCACCGCCAACTGGTCACCTATGACTTCTGCACTCGGGGGGTTACGGATTGCGGTGGTATCTGCCTGCTGTACAACCGCGCAATCGCAGTGCGGAGAGAAACATCGCCTGAGTCCGAGATACTGGCGTCTATCCCGCCGCCATGCAACCGCCCAATGACACAACGACCCGGTATAACCAATCCAACCGAGAATCCCGACGGTATCTACCCGTCATGCAACAGCACGATTGTGCAACGAACAGATACAAATTCGCTCGAAACACTCCACAAACTGGTGACGCGAACAGTCCTCCCAGCGTAAACAGTTTGTAGAGGATAACGGACGACACTCGCACTGCCAAACCACGGGACACACGTTGTCCATCACCCAGGTTCGACGCGAGAGACGGCCAGACACCAAGCAACTGCCAAGGCCTCAGAAATGAGAAAACCCCGGTTCCATACGGAATCGGGGTTCTTGTGGCTCCGAGCGGGATCGATCCGCTGACCTAGCGATTTTCAGTCGCTCGCTCTACCAACTGAGCTACAGAGCCATGGACGGTTAAAAAAACCCGGATGAACCGGGTTTTTTACCATTCGCGACCTCGGCCGGACTTGAACCGGTGACCTCCGCCGTGACAGGGCGGCGCTCTAACCAACTGAGCTACGAGGCCGTGGCGTTTGCTCCGTGGAGCAGCCGAGTGTTTATATTACTCAGAATGACGATGAGCGCAAATCGAGCACTGTCTTCGGCGTGTCGCTTTTTTCACTCCCGTCAATCAGCATCGCAAAACCTTGCGATTTAGCGGTTTTAAGCATCTTCAGTCGCGACGGCCGCACTGGCAGTGACGACGCTGACACCAAGACCCGACACATGAACGGCCACAGGGTCGGCCACGGCGGCATCGCCACCGAGCAAACCACTGTAATCATCCCAGTCTTCGCCGCCATCACCGAGAATCCCGCCATCGTCGGTGGAGCCATTCCCATCAGCACCATCGGCATCACCTCCTGGCAGACTTCCACTCGCACCCCCGCCATTCGACCCGATTCCCGGCAAGGACTGGCACTGGCCATCGATGCACATCATAGATCCATCCGATTGCCCATCGCCCGAGCCATAGTCGGACGCAATCTGAGATAACGCCGATGCAAACACACACACGGCGATAATCACCACAACGAGATTAATCGCGCCGATGACGATACCGGCAATCGCCAATCCCCGGCTCTTCTCGCCCGACTTGCGCACCATGACCAAAGCGATAATCGAGAAAATCAAGCCAACCAACGGATTGATGAACGCAAAGACGAAGCCGATAATCGTGAGCACATTCCACGGCTGATTCGGCTGCACGTACCGATATGGATCCTGTGCAGGCACCGCATACCCCTGACCGAATCCGGGATGCCCCTGTTGTGGCTGGCCATAGGGCGATTGGGCAAATGCGCCGGGAGCATACGGCTGTTGCGGAGGAATCTGCCCCGAGGACGCCTGCTGCGCCGCCGATTGACCATCCCCCATAGGTTGCCGTCCGTACGTGCCGGCAGCATACAGCCCGGCTGGCGCATTCGCTTCGGCACCATAGCCAGGTGCCCCGCCCGCCCATGCCGGCTGGACATCCGCCACGGGGAGCGGAACCGTAGGCGCATCCTGCGGCCGCCCGAAGCCGGCAGACTCAGACGGCGTCTGCTCTTCGGAAAGCCCGGACAGGAACGTCTGGGACTTGGGCATTTCCCGCGTCTCCTGGACCCCGTGCAACACCTGCGTCGCCTCGATGGGCAAGTCATCGTCTGATGGAGGAATGAAATTCTGCTGATAGTCCGCCGATGGCGGCATCGCCTGATTCTGATTGTCATCCATGCTTGTATTCTACCGACGGAATGCCGCTTTCCCATATTCGCCACACCATGCAAACGTCATCATCACCGTTGTATCATCGGCCCTAGTTCCCTTCGTGGCACATCATGAAATACGCGACGCGACGAAGCGCATCACGCGCTCAACGCAAAGACAACGTTTGCAGGAAACGGAGACCGACATGACGACAGCATCACCTCGACCAGCACAAGCGACGAGCACACAAGCCAACGACCCCCAGCCACCGCTTCCCCATCATGACGGCTCGACGCTGTATGTTTCCAACCCCTGCCCTAATCTGGGCGACACCATCCGCGTCCGCGTGCGCATTCCGCGAACCGCACCATACACCGCGGTTGTACTGCACTCACTCGCCGACGACGAGCTGCACCTAGAAAATGCCCGGCCGATTCTGAGCACCGATACCGAAACCTGGTACGAGGCGCCGTTGCCCATCCACAATCCCGATACCCGCTACCGCTTCGCCCTATTGCGCGACGGCGGATTCGACTGGCTCAACGCGCTCGGCGTGTTCAATCGCGAAGTAAGCGACGTCTTCGATTTTCGCATCACCACCTTCTCCCCATCGCCTGCATGGAACCGAGAAGGCGCCACATACCAAATCTTCCCCGACCGCTTCGCCCGATCCGAGCAATCCGCTACACGGCAGGCACCCGATTGGGCGCATCCGACCGCATGGTCGACCAAACCGCTCGCCTACGGTGTTGAAACCGGCCGCCAGTGGTACGGCGGCGATTTGAAAGGTATCGAGGAGCATCTCGATTACATACAGGATCTAGGCTTCACCACCGTGTATCTCACGCCATGCTTCCCGGCGCGTTCGGTCCACCGCTATGACGCTTCGACCTTCGACCATATCGATCCCCTGCTCGGCGGCGACGAGGCGCTTCGTTCGCTCGCGCGCGCATGCCACGCCCGCGGTATGCGCATCATGGGCGATTTGACGCTCAATCACACCGGTTCCAGCCATGAATGGTTCCAGCGGGCGCTACACGACCCCGACAGTGAGGAACGCGACTACTACCTGTGGAACCGGTACCCGGACGATTACGTGGCATGGATGGGCATCAAATCGCTGCCGAAACTCAATTGGACGTCACACAAGCTGGTTGACCGCATGATCCGCGGGGCATCCAGCAGCGCCGGACAGTGGCTCGGCAGCGAAGACGGGCTGGATGGCTGGCGTATCGACGTGGCGAATCAGACGGGCCGTTGGGCGGCGATGGACGAGAACCACGCCGTCGCCACGACCATCCGGGCCACGATTGACGAGTTGACCGGCGGCAATGGCACCTTGATCGCCGAATACATGCCTGACGCCACACGCGATCTTGCGGGCGACGGCTGGCAAGGCGTCATGAATTACGCCGCGTTCGCCCATCCGCTGTGGATGTGGGTGGCCGACCCGAACAGCCATGTCAAGCGCTTCGGTTTCGATGAGACCTTCCCGCGGCGCAGCGGCATAGCGATGGCAGACACCATGCGCGAACTGCTCGCCCAAATCCCGTGGAAAGTCGCCGAATCCCAATGGAATCTCATCGACAGCCATGACAGCGCGCGCATCCTGACCCTCACGCAAAGCCCGCAAGTGGCCCATGCGGCGCTCGGCATCATGATGACCTATCCCGGCGTGCCGATGGTATTCGCCGGCGATGAACGGGACTCCACCGGTATCACCGGAGAGGAAAGCCGTACCCCGATGGACTGGGATGCGCCTGAGAGCGCCCATAGCGCGACAATCGCTCGCTATCGTGAACTGCTGAAGCTGCGCAAAACGTCCAGCGCACTCGCCCACGGCGGCCTGCGCTGGGTCAGCGTGCAAGCGGACGCGGTCGCGTATCTACGCGAGGATGTGACGGACCGTCTGCTCGTTGTCGCCGCACGGCAGGGCGGGCAGCAGGTGCATGTCACGCGTGAATTGTTGGGCAACGCCGATCCGCAGCTGGTCGCCGGCGAAGGAAGCGTTGCCGCCGCAGACCATGGTGCCAGATTCGCGCTTCCAGACGCAGGCTACGGCGTCTGGCGTCTGGGCGGCCTCGAGGTACCCCGCTGGTAGCATCGGCGCGTGTCCGATACCGGCCGCTATAAAGGAACCATGCAAGAACACGAGGAACACCCCACACAGAACGCGCAGTCGGGCTCGCAGGACGCACAGCACACGCAACAGCACGCACAGGACGCACAGCACGCGCAACCGGCGGACGAAACCCAGCCGATCCGGCACGAGCACAAGGTCCTGTCCTTCGTCCGCCGTTCAGGCCGACTGGACGCGCGCCTGCAACGCGCATGGGACACTTACGCCGACACGTATCTGCTGCCGTTGAATGCAGCGGAAGGGTCGCTGGACATCCGCGATGACTGGAGGCTCACACGCGAGTGGATCCACGACACCTGGAGCAACGCCCACCCGCTGGTCATCGAAATCGGCACTGGGCAGGGTGAGAACATCGTCGCGGCCGCCGCACAGCACCCGCAGACCAATTATCTGGCGCTTGAAGTCTATGATCCGGGCGTTGCCCACACCATGCTACGCGCCGGCAAACAACATCTGAATAACCTGCGCATCGCCCAGATCAACGCGCCGGAACTGTTCGCGAAAGCCGATGCGGCGACCGTAGACGAAGTGTGGACTTTCTTCCCTGACCCATGGCCCAAGATGAAGCATCACAAGCGCCGGATCGTCCAGCCTGCTCTGGCCGAAGCCATTCACCGGGCGTTGATCGCCGGCGGCCTGTGGCGTATCGCCACGGACATCGAGGATTATGCGCTGCACGTGCATGAGGTGATGGACGGACGTGACGACTTCGAGAACATAGGCGAAATCACCGTCAGTCTGCCGACCGGGCATGTCGGCAAGGGCAACGCCGATCTCGCGCTCGATATGCCGCACGCCAATTTCGCGGAATCAAGCCGTTTCGAGGGCCGCGTACTGACGAACTTCGAAAAGAAAGGGCTCGAGGCCGGACGGGTCATACACGATTTCACTTACCGCAGCCGCTGATACCGCGCGGATGGCCGCCGATATGAAACCATGCCGCCAATGCATCATCCGCAAGCCGCAAAAAACGACACGCCGAAACAACGGATTTTGCATTCTGGCGGCTTTGTGTTTAACATAGCTAAGTTGTTTGACGCCCCCTTCGTCTAACGGTTAGGACACCAGACTTTCAATCTGACAACGAGAGTTCGACTCTCTCAGGGGGTACGGATACTGAACCCGCCACAAAAGGCGGGTTCTTTGTTTTCTGCGATGATGCAGCTGCTGCGACGCACCAATCATGGACAGATACCGCATCCCGCCATCGTCTGCTTCCCCGCGGTAGCCCAAACTGGTTACGCCGGGAAGGTTCGGCGTAACCAGTTTGGAAAAGAGAGCATCCGCTTTGGCGGCATCGGCAAGACCGGAATACATGGCCAGTTTGGTCGCTCGGCGCCATCTTGGGTTCGCATCAGCACCTTGGTTGCTTGCAGGCCGCATTCACGGGGTTCACTGACCGATCTGCTCGCTCACCCAGTCGACGATGTACGGGGCAACCTGTTCAATCTGATCGATGGCGATGTTGAAATCCTCAGGACCGCCATACCACGGGTCGACCAGGTCAATCTGATCTTCACGCCCGGCAGGCGGCTTCGGCAGATTCGGGTCGAAACTGCGATACATATGCACTTCAGCACGCTTGGCGGGTGGCAGCAGCCTGACCAGCGCACGCATATGCGAGGCGGTCATCGGCAGGAACAGGTCGCTGTCGTTGATTTCCTGACGCGTGATGCGATGCGCAAAATGATGCGCCGGAATCTCATAGCCGCGCTCACGCAGCACCACGACCGCCCGGGGATCGATTGGATGCCCATATTCCTCGTCGCTGACACCGCTGGACATGACCCGCACCCGGTCGGAGAGCCCGCGCTCGTTGAATCGTTCGCGCAGGATGATCTCCGCCATCGGCGACCGGCAGATATTGCCGGTGCACACGGTCATCACCGTATAGCGTGGGTCCTGGGATGATTGCGTAGTAGCGGCCATGCAGCAGCCCCTTTCACGATTGATGGATGCACGATTTATGGATGCGGAATCGACAAGACGGATTGCCGCGGACTGCACACAACAGTCCGCGGCCGTGCATCACAAAGTTTCTTCGTCGTCCTCCGTCTCGCCGTCGGTTTTGCGGTAGGTTTCGAACCGGTACTCGCGGATGCCGTTCTCCGGGTGCTTCGGCAGCATCCACGGCGTCACGTCGACAAGTTTCCACAACCCGGTGGAGGCGAGCTCCTCCATATCCGGCGCATACGTGTCTGCGTCCACCGTCGCACGGATACGCGTGACGAATACTTGCTTGGCGAACGGCAAGGCCTCACGGAATATCTGTGCACCGCCGATCACCCAGATTTCGCTGCGGTCGAGCCCGTCATCGGGAATCGCTTCCTGCCGTGCTAAATCGAAGGCGTCGTCAAGGTTCTCGACCACCGTCGCCCCAGGCGCCTGATAGCCGCTGTTGCGCGATACGACGATGTTGTCGCGGTTCGGCAACGGGCGGAACTTCGGGTCGAGCGATTCCCAGGTCTTGCGTCCCATGATGACCGGATGTGAGACGGTCAGTTCCTTGAACCGCTTCATATCTTCGGCCAAGTGCCACGGCATGCCGCCTTGGAAACCGATGGCACCTTCGCGTCCCTCATTGTCGCGCGCCTGTGCCCAAATCAAATTTACCGTAAAGGTCTTGGGATAATCATCACCCCAATCCTCGGTGTCGTCCAGCCCGGCCATACCGGGCTTGCGTTCGTGATAGCCGCTTTGGCTACTGTCATACCCCATTTCATAAACTCCTTGAACTCAATGGACTGGGATTAGTGTAGACGATGCTTCAGACGGCAACCGGTGCCTTGATGGTCGGATGATGCTGATAGCCGACCACTTTGAAGTCGTCATACGTGTAATCGAACAGCGAATCCGCCTTGCGGATTTCCATCTGCGGGTACGGGTACGGGGTGCGGGAGAGCTGCTCGAGCACCTGGTCGATATGATTGTCGTACACATGGCAGTCTCCGCCGGTCCACACGAACTCACCGGGTTCCAAATCGGTCTGCTGCGCGATCATCATGGTGAGCAGCGAATAGGACGCGATATTGAACGGTACGCCGAGGAACATATCGCAGCTGCGCTGATACAGCTGGCATGACAGCTTGCCGTCCGCCACATAGAACTGGAACAGCGCATGGCATGGCGGCAGGGCCATATGCTCGACTTCCGCGGGATTCCAAGCGCTGACGACCATACGACGGGAATCGGGATGGTTGCGAATCAGATCAAGCACATTGGAAATCTGGTCGATGGTGCGGTTGGGGTCCTCGGGCGTCGGCGCCGGCCAGCTACGCCATTGTGCGCCGTATACAGGGCCCAAATCGCCGTTCTCGTCGGCCCACTCATCCCAGATATGCACGTTGTTCTCCTGAAGCCAACGCACGTTGGTGGAACCCTTCAGGAACCACAGCAGCTCGTAAGCGATGCCGCGGAAGAACACGGTCTTGGTGGTGAGCAGCGGGAAATATTTGCTCAGATCGAAGCGCATCTGCTGACCGAACAGCGAAATCGTACCGGTACCAGTGCGGTCTGATTTCAGCGTCCCCTCCTTGAGAATCTTGCGGACCAAGTCCTCGTAGGGCATGGGAATGTCCGTCTGCGGGCGTTCCGGAATACGGGTGCGAATATCAGCAAGCTGTTCGGCGGTCAAAGGCATGCCCCCATGGTAGCAGTGACCCGCCGATTTACGCCGGTAGCCATCCTGCAAACGACTCTGTATCAGCCCAAACACCGGCGTGTGATACCGGGTGTGACATCGCTGCAGACGCGGTCGAGTCCACGAATCCCGCTGTGAGCGGATATCGGGCAGGTGCTTGGGCTAATCTGTAAGCATCGGCGCGAGAAGCGCGCCAGCAACTCCAGGAGGCACAACATGGGCAAAAGACTCTGGGTAGAACGCAACAAGGACGGTTCATGGGACGCGTTCAGCGAGGACGGCGCGCACCTCAAGTTCGGCCACGGCAAAGGCCTGTTCACCCCCGGCGACCTCATGAAGGTCGCGCTAGCGGGCTGCGCGGCGCTGTCCAGCCAGTTCCCGGTCGAGAACACGCTGGGTGAGGGCTCGGGCGCAAAAATCGTCGTTGACGGCGCCTATGACCCGGAAAGCGATTCCTACCTGTCCTTCGAGGAGCAGGTAAACGTGGATGCGACTTCCGCCGATCTGAGCGAGGAAGATGCAGCCAAGCTCAAGGAGCGTGTCGCCCGTCACATCGAAAAGGGCTGCACGGTCGCCCATACGTACCGTCAGGAAACGCCGGTGCGCGTGAACGTCACGGTGCGCAAGTAATCCGCCGGTTATATATGCTGATGCCGCCATCTGCAGGTGTTGCAGATGGCGGCATCAGCGTATTGAAGGGGCGTCAGGCAAGCTGCCGGACACCCAAATCCCTACTTATGCTCCGGGTCGATCTTCGACTCGATGGCGCTGGCTTGCTCGGCGCCGGCGGTGGGCACCTGAACGGCCTCGACACCGGAAATATCGTCAATCGGCTTGGTCGGGACATCCGCCGGGGAGCTCGGTACGGTGTCGAGCTGGGATTCCGCCGCTTCCACGTACTTGCGCGGCACCACATACACCGGGCTGACCGCATGCTGGAGCAGACCTTGGCTGGTGGAACCAAGCAGCAGCCCGGTGAATCCACCGCGACCGCGCGAGCCGACTACCACGACGTCATGGTCATAACTCGCCTTGGTGAGCGTTTCGACCGCATTGCCTGGCACAATCTCCTTGTGGATTTCAAGGTCGGGATGAGCCTGCTCAATCGGCTTGATGCGCACGGCAAGGTCATCCATGTACGAATCCATGACACCCTTGTCTTCTGCGGCGCCCTTGACATTTGGTACAGCGGAGATTACATCGAGCTGAGCCTTCCAGCTTGACGCGAAATCAGCAGCGATCTCAAGCGCCTTGAGGCCCCACTTGGATTCGTCGGAGCCGACGGCGACACGCGTGATCTTGTTGTTCAAGTGCATGAGGTTGCCTTCGTCATCGGTGTACGGCACGACAACAATCGGGCAGTACGCGTATGCGGGCAGTGAGGAGCTCGTGGTGCCCAGCAGCCGCTCGGCAAGACCGCCCTTGCCCCGGTTTCCGATGACGATGAGGTTGTAATTGCGCGACAGCTCGACGAACACCGATGCAGGATCGCCCGTAACAATCAGTGTCGCCGCTTTGACACCCTGCTCGTCGGCGATGGCCTTCGCCTTGGACAGGATTTCCTGTGCATCATTGTGCGCGGCGTTGTCGTCGCCCATCGCGGTGTATGTGGCATCGAATGATACGGCGGCATAACTCGGCAGCGAGTACGCGCACACGATCTGCAGGGTCAGTCCCGCATGCTTCGCATAGTTCGCAGCCCACCATGTGGCCTTGTAACTTGCATGGGATCCATCCACGCCAACGAGGATTGCCTTGTCGTTAATCATGACGACCTCCTTCATTCATTGGCGGCGCAGCGGTACGCCACCACTACTTTCACCTTACTCCATCATTGTGGGTCTTCCGGGAAAGTGTCGCAAGAAAAAATCCCGGAAATCTGGTACAGCTGCGATTGAGACCCCGGAAAACAGATAAGGCGCCCGACTGGGGCGCCTTACCAGCGAATACTGCCACTGGCAGCGAGTCAGAACCGCCGCTAGAGCAGCCGACGGATGGAGTAGGGCCCGCTGTACGCGTACGCGACCGGTGTGTACACGGTTCCAGCCTTCGGGTTCAATGCGTTGACCACCATGCCGTTGCCGACGTAGATGCCCGAATGCGCACCATTGGCGATGATATCGCCGGGCTGTGCCTCGGCCAAAGAAGGCACCGCCGTACCGAGCGCGGCCTGAGCACCGGAATAATGGGGCAGGCTGATGCCCATCTGCGCGAACACATACTGCACGAAGCCGGAGCAATCCCAGCCGGCAGGAGTATTGCCGCCTGAGACATACGGAACCACACCCACAAACTGCGCAGCGTAGGCGACCAGAGCGCTGGCCGATGCACTGTCAGGCGGGTTGACCGTCGCAGTGCTGCTCGGGCTTGATGTAGAAGCACTTAAGCTGCTGCGGCTTTGCGAACGGCTCGCCGCCTGCTGCTGGGCCTGGGCCGCAGCCTGGGCGGCCGCCTGCGCCGCAGCCTGTGCTGCAGCCTGTTCCGCTGCGGCCTTGGCCTCAGCTTCCTTTTCTGCCGTGGACTTGGTCTGCGGCGGATTCAACGATTCAATGCCACCCCAGTTCGAGGAGGAATCCACGCTGGTCGACGTCGATTCGGCGAGCAGATTCTTCTTGACGGTTGTGGTCTTGGGGAACGAACGCGACGACGTAACCGCTTCGTCGGTCGTCGTGGACTGTGCGGACGCTGAAGGGGCAATCGCCGCCAACGATATACACGCGGCTGCAACTGCGACCATCGCTGTAAGAGATCTACCTAGTTTCATCATCAATACAGCACAATAGCATGCCAAACTTACATAAATCTGAGACCTATGCGCCGCACCCGCGCAATACCGCAGGACACGCCGAAAAAGCCGTCAATCGCAACGCTGATAACGCAATCATCAGGCACGACGACACGACTGAAATCCGCTCGGGCATCCCCGCCAGCAATCAGCTGCAATCAGCGACAAGGGAAAATCAGTAATGGATGAACTGCAATTGCGAAGCCTGGTCCGCGCTGAAAGTACGGGAAACCGTTTTGCCGTTGAGCGACGCGCCGCATTCCGAGGTCACAATCGAACCGTCGGCGTTGATCTGCTCGACGATGGCGACATGGCCGTACACCGCGCTCGAGCCGAACTGCCCACGCTGGAACACGATGACATCGCCGACATGGCGCGGAGTGGAATCCACCCAATAGCCCAGCTTCTTCGCGGATGCTGCCCACTGGGCTCCATCGCCGAGATGGGAACCGACCGGCAGCCCAAGCTGGTGTCGGCGAACATACGCCCACCATGTGCACTGGCTAAACGAATACTGGTTACCGGAATCACCCGAATCGTGATTGGGATCGAAACCGGAGGGAAGAATGCTCTTATCGGCCTCATACAGCACCGCGACCGCAGGATTCGACACAGTCGTCTGCGACATCTGCGCGACGTCAAGCTCGGAGTTCGAAGCGCCCAAGGACCAGTTGCCTGAACTCGTCGTGCTGTCTGAGGCCGAAGAACCAAGAGACGTACGCTCTTGCGAACGGGACACCGAACTGCCCGTCGCCGACTTGGTGGTCTGGACAGTGGTGATACCCGTTTCGGATGAAGCCAGCGACGTCGTGGCGTTCATATTGCTCAAGCTCAAGGCCGCCGCAGCCGCACCGGCCAACGCGACCATGGAGCCTGAAGCCATGAACCGGGACTTGCGGCGGGCCGCACGGGCCGATTCACGAATGGCACGTCTGGTCAGCGGCGCCACTTCCTCGAGTTTCGCCGCGAGCGCCGGATCAAGACCCAGCGTTTGTTCGGAACCATCGGCGCGCATGGCACGCGCACCACGCACGGCATGCGCCGCATGGGAACCACGGGGGGATGGCGCAAGTACATCGGCTACGCGGAAATGACGACTCGTTCGCGTCGTCTTTCGTGCCGCATGCTTCATACTCGAGTACTCCTTGCGTCGTCATCCTGAAAGCCCGCGGGAGCCACAGGCCGGAACCAACCCGCCGCTACCTGCACCGCACATACGGCGGGAGACGACTGGTGTGATCAATTACCGTCCCACCTTACAACCCCTCCTGCCCACATGGCAACACGTCAAACGTTGCACTCAAGTCATCCACACCGCGACAACCACCGAGGCTCAACGGATTTCAGGCGGCAAGCACGACCGCATCGGCGTGTCCCACAATCACGAATCCCGTTGCTCGCCCCGACTGGCAAGCAGTAGCCGGCAACCATCGGGGGCATCCATGGCAATGACCACGATATGTACGGGGGATGTCGGCAATCCACCCGATTGGCTACCCTAGCAAGCATGAGCAATACAGTAACAATTCCCGAATCCATGCTTCCACGGGACGGTCGGTTCGGCTCCGGTCCGAGCAAAATCCGCCCTGAGCAGGTGCAGGCTCTCGACGCCGGCGCCACCAAGCTGCTCGGCACCTCCCACCGCCAGGCGCCGGTCAAGCAGCTCGTCGGGTCCATTCGCGAGGGTCTTGCTCAGTTCTTCACCGTCCCCGACGGGTATGAAGTCGTTCTCGGCAACGGCGGCGCGACCGCATTCTGGGATATGGCGTGTGCTTCGCTCATCACCCGCAAGGCGGCCTTCGGCGTATACGGCTCGTTCAGCGAGAAGTTCGCCATCGAGGCCGACAAGACCCCGTTCCTTGAGAAGCCGGAGATTTTCCGCTCGGAACCGGGAACCTATCGACTCCCCGAGCTCACCGAGTACGTGGACACCTACTGCTGGGCTCATAACGAAACCTCAACGGGCGTGGCCACACCGGTCAAGCGGATCCCCGGCAGCGTTGAACAGGGCGCCATCACCTTGGTGGACGCAACCAGCGGTGCCGGCGTCCTGCCGGTCGACATCTCCCAGACCGATGCCTATTACTTCTCCCCGCAGAAGGCGTTCGGCTCCGACGGCGGCCTGTGGATCGCCATCCTCTCCCCCGCTGCCATCGAACGCGCGTATGCGTTGGAGGAAAGCACGAAGCTCGAGGGCGCGCGGCGCTGGGTTCCCGCCTTCCTGTCCCTGAAATCCGCAATCGACAACTCCCGCAAGGATCAGACGCTCAACACGCCGTCCGTGGCCAACCTGATCATGCTGGAAAACCAGATTCGTTGGCTCAACGACAACGGCGGGCTGGCATGGGCCCACGCCCGGTGCGCGAAATCCGCGTCGCTGCTGTACCAGTGGGCGGAACGCAGCGAATATGCACGCCCCTTCGTCAAGGACGAATCCGCCCGGTCCACCGCGACCGTGACCATCGATCTGGATGACGCAATCAGCGCCAAGCAGGTCATCCAAGCGCTTCGCGACAACGGAATCGTCGATACCGGCGGATACCGAAAGCTCGGACGCAACCAGCTGCGCATCGGCGTCTTCCCGTCGGTCGAACCGTCCGATATTGTGGCGCTCACCAAGTGCGTCGACTACATCGTCGAGCACCTGTAATCGGCGATTCATCCAATATTTCAACTGCCTACGTCTGCCGTGGTGCGGGCGTAGGCAGTTTTGTTTTTCTCGTGGGATCGGGATATAGGCGAAACCGAAACACGAAACCAGAAAACGAAACCGGAACGTCGTACCGGAATCTCAATATCTCGCAAAATGCGCCGATGCGGCGAGATATTGAGAAAAACATCTGAAAAACTCGGCGGTTTCGCGAATATCGAGAGATATTGAGATTTCACAACGCGCCCCGCACATGCCGCAGCGCTTTCAAGGCCTGGAATTTCAACGTTTTACGGTAGCTGCCCAACGGAACGGCACATACGAAATCTGAAAAAATCTCGATATCGCGGCGTTAACAGAGATTATGAGACTTTTCTCTGTCTGGCAACCGACGACAGCACCATAAGATGCGTCACACCTGCGTCGTCGCCATGAGGAAGGAACCGCCGACCAGGCCATCCCGACCGGCTTGGCCATCTCGACCAGCCACGCCTTCGCTTTCATCTCCGGCGGATTCCACAGTGACCCACCCTTCGCAGGCGGGCACGAACACCGCCTGCCCGACGGAAAGCACGCGGGATTCCTGTTCGCTGGAGCATCGCACCATCCCATGGGTACACAACACGATACGCGGTTTGTTGCGCCCCTGGTTCACACGTCCCAAGGTCAGCTGCCGCAACAACGCACCATAGCGCCGATGAACCCTGTCCATCACCGGCCACGCCTGGGCGTGCGGACCGGTGGTGCCGTACGCCAGCATGAACTGATCGATATGCGGCCGGTACACAATGAGGTTGCCATCACGCGTCGCCATGTCCCCGAACTGCGAATCGGCAGGATCCACCGGGGCTCCGGGCTGACAGTTGAGCGTATGCAGCAACCGTGGAATGTCCTTATGTTTCACGGTCATTCCCGCTCTGAGCACATTGTCTGAATTGTTCATGATTTCAGCGGCCGTGCCATGGATGTACGCGTGCGGGGTCCCAGCAGGGATGAACACGGATTCACCCTCCTGAAGCGAGACCGGATTGAGCATCAGCAATGTGAGTACGCTGGGATCTGCGGGAAACGCCTCGGCGGCGGCGAGCGCATGCCGGAACGCGAGCCGGGAGGTAGGATCGCTGACACGCAGCGAGGCATATCGCAACTGCGCTTGCAGGTCGTCCGTCGGCGGAGCGGTAATCGCTGTATAGAAGGCACGGAAAATGCGTCGACGTGAATCAGGCCAGACCATCGAGGACACCGGCATCATCGCATCGGCCTGCTCGAATCCCTCCGGCGTCTGTCCGATACGCATGGTCCGTTCGGTCAACGCTTCGACCATGCGCGATGCGAGCGGATGGCCGACCATGCTGAGATTACGCAACATGAAGCGGATGGTGCCAAAGCCGACGGAAGCGTGGAACGGCTCTAGGGCGACGACCATCTCGCTTTTCGCTTCGGCGTCATGGAACGAGCGTTCCGGGGCGTCCATCGCTATACCCTGCGCGTTTTGAGCGTTGAACCCTGCGCGCGCTTCAAAATCCACGGGATGCACCTGCAACGACAGGGGGATGCGCGCGGCGATGATTTTGAACAGGAAGGGCAGTTCCGGGCCGAACTGCTCGGATACGCGCCGCCCGACCATTGCTTCAGGATGGTCTCGAATCGCCTGCGGCACCGTGGTGAACGAACCGTCCGGGGCTTCAAGCCGCGAGGGCGACTGCGGGTGCCCGCTGAACCACATTTCGGCGAGAGGCTGGCCGTCGTCCAGCATCTGCGCAGGAAGCTCGTCGGCGAACAGGGTTTGCAGACGGCTGTAGGATCCCCACGCATAGCGCTTTGGGACTGGACGTATCACATACACGGCTGTGGCAATCCTTTCTTCCGGCGAACAACATCTTATAAGGTTACCCCGCACGTTATGGTAATGGTATGAAGTTGGCTCCGATTTTCGATCCTGCGGCCCGCAGGCCGTCGCCAAAGCCCGTGCGTGTCGACCTGAGAAAAGTGTTCCTCATTGGTACGGCGGTGTGGATGGCGGCATTGATTGTGTGCGCTATGCTCCTCGCCTTGCATGTGCCCGCACTCAAGGAGCTTGTCGTATGCGTCGCCGGCGTGCTCGTCGGAATCATCCTGCTTGTCTGGGAGCATTTCGACCGTTGGGATTATCGCAGGCTCGGAAAATAGCTGCTGCGCCACCTTCCCGCTGTTGCAGCGGCGCTGACTCGAATCGGTAACCAACGGCGCAGAAAACCCACATATCACGAACATCACTAGTACCCGTGCGCCCCGGGTGCCTTGAGCATCCACAGATTACGGTGCCCGGTCTGCCCGCTTGAATCAGGTTCGCAAATTCAGGCTGTCACTATGTCCTGCGCAAGCGGCAGCGACATCGTAAACGTGCTCCCCTGCCCGGGAACGCTCCATACCGTCACATTGCCGTGATGGGTCAGCGCCACATGTTTGACAATCGCAAGCCCCAGACCAATGCCATGCTCGGTCCGCTCGTTCTGCTCGCTGCCACGATAGAAACGCTCGAACACGCGCTCTTGTTCGGCCTTCGGTATACCACACCCCCGGTCGATGACGCTGACAGACGCGTGCCCGCCCTCCTGCGAGCGCTTGACCGAGACCGCGACCGTCGAGCCTTGAGGGGAATACCCGATAGCGTTTTCGATGAGTTTGCCTACCGCGGCCTTGATTTGATCAGATTCGCCGTTGATATCAAGACTGTCGTCTCCGGACAGCTCGAGTTGCACTCCGGCTTGCTGCGCCCGCCCGAGATGGGATTGCACGACATCGCGCAGCTGGTCCATGACATTGATCCGGTTATGACTCGAAGGGGTGACGGGTTCCTGCGAGCGGATGAGCAGCAGCAAATCGGAAACCATATGCTCCATGTGTTTGCACGCGCGTCTGACTTCGACGGCCTGCCGCTTGACCGACTCACGGTCAAGATCATCATGTTCCAGCGAATCCGCAAGACGCTCCAACGCTTGCGAAGGCTCGATCAGCTGTTCAGAAACGTTCTGGATGAAGGATTCGCGGACTTGGCTGAACCGGATTGATTCGCTGACGTCATCCAGCAGCACGACGACGAAACGCGAGTTGATTCTGCCGACGGTGACTTTCAGCCAATTCGGACGCGATACGCCGTTGATGACCCGAACCTGCTGCAATCCCGCATCCTGTACCGACTCCCCTTTCGGCCCGACGATACGCTGTGGGACGGTCTGTGTGGTGATATCCAGCTGTTTGCGCCCGCCGGTGCTGCGCACTTCATGGACTGCCGCGAGGATATCTTCGTTGCACAACGACTCGTCCCGTACCACACCGAGCGTATACGCGGCGGAGCTCGCCCTAATGACGTCATCGTGGTCATCCACCACGGCAGATGCAACCGGAATCATTGCCAAAAGCGCTTGCGTGGAATCCTCAAGGTCTTCCACGTTTTGCCGCCCCTGCCGCTGGTCCGTGCGATGCCCCAGCCCCAGAAAACCGCCTTGTGGGTGAGAGGTAAGCCGCCGCAACGGATTGACCCCATGATGAATATCGTTCAACGTCACGGCGATAACGGCAGCCACACAGGCGGCGATCGTCACCACGACCACGCAATACCATACAGTCCAACATGAACCCATACGGCCATTGTCGCACAGCTTGCTGTGGTGATGCCACACCGAGACGGCACCAAGATGAACCGCAGATGAACGGTTACATGAATTCTGCACGAACCATCGTCAACTACGTCCAGCTGATGTGGCATTCCGCGCGTGTTGCGAATAGACTGGGAGGAGTGGCGACTGCGGCAACAGCATCCGATGAGCAATAAGGAAGCATGCGCGACCGCTCACGCAGCGAATGGAACAATCCCGGAAAGGCAGAGCAATGCGCGTTATTTTCAATGAGGAGATGAAAGCTGTCGCCGACGATCTCGATCGTATGGCGCAAGACGTCCGCAAGGCGATCAACGGCGCTGGGGATGCGCTGATGAACGCGGATATCGACAAGGCTCAGGCGGTTATTGACGGCGATATCGAAATCGATGCTTTGGAGTCCAGCATCCTTGACCAGTGCGTGAGGTTGCTGGCCAAGCAAAACCCGGTGGCGACCGATTTGAGAGTCGTCGTCTCCACCTTGCGCCTGGCTTCGACTTTCGAGCGCATGGGTGATCTGGCCCGGCATATCGCGGAGGCTGCCCGTCGCGCCTATCCGCAGAATGTGTTGCCTGAGGAGTCCCGTGAGATCTTCACGCAGATGGTTGCGTTCCTGCGCAACACGGCTGACCGAATTGTGGACATGCTCGCGGACAGGGATACGAAGATTGCGGAGAACATCATCCTCGATGACGACAAGCTTGATCAACTGCACCATCAGACCTTTGAACTGGTGCTCTCTGATCAGTGGAACGGCACGAAGCAGCAGCTCATCGATGTGATTCTAATCGGCCGCTTCCTCGAACGGCTCGGCGATCATGCGGTGTCCGCTGCGCGGCGCGTGGTGTACATCGTGTCCGGCTTCGATCCGAGCAAGGACCCCGGCCGCGACGAAGACACGCCCGTCGTTGACCTGTGACCAAAACCGCTGAACAGCGGGTGCCGTCAATCAGATTCTGAAACAGGCGGGCCTGCGTCTCATATGGGGGCGCGGGCCCGCCTGTTATTTTGTGTGGCTGCGCGTACGTACAGCCACGCACGTATAGCTTTGTTGGTACCTTTTCCCGCTACCGTCTCCCGCTGTCGCCCCCGCGGAATGCAAGAGCCCGCGCCGCCTGATATAGGCGACGCGGGCACTTGCGAAAGAATTCAGGCCTATGCCTGCAAACCGGACTTACTTGCCCTGGTTGGCGACAGCGGCGGCACCGGCAGCGGCAGCCTCAGGATCGAGGTACTCGCCACGCGGCTTAATCGGCTTGAAGTTCTCGTCCAGCTCGTACAGCAGCGGGATGGCGGTCGGGATGTTGACCTTGGCGATCTCTTCCTCCGACAGGCCGTCAAGCATCTTGACGATGGCGCGCAGGGAGTTGCCGTGAGCGGCAATCAGAACCGTCTTGCCAGCCTTGAGCTCAGGCTCGATGGCGGACTTGAAATACGGCTCGACGCGCTTGACAACATCGGCCAGGCACTCGGCTTCCGGAACCGGATCGCCGGTGTAGCGCGGATCATGGTTCTGCGCGTACTCGTCGTTCGGATCGATCTCTGGCGGCGGGGTGGCATAGGAGCGACGCCACAGCATGAACTTCTCGTCGCCGTATTCCTCGCGGATAGCCTTCTTGTTCTTGCCTTGCAGCGCACCGTAGTGACGCTCGTTCAGGCGCCAGCTGCGCTGGACAGGAATCCACAGGCGATCGGCTTCGTCAAGCGCGTAATTCGCGGTGTTGATGGCGCGACGCAGCAGGGAGGTGAACACGATGTCCGGCAGGACGTTCTTCTCCTTGAGCAGCTGGCCACCACGCTTGGCTTCCTCGACGCCCTGCTCGGTCAGCGGGACGTCCACCCAGCCGGTGAACTGATTGGTCTTGTTCCATGCGCTCTGACCATGTCGGAGCAGTACTAGTTTGTAAGTCATGGTCCCAGTCTAGCGCCCCGGCCTCCCAAATGCGGCCCTCTTGCGCGAAGTGCGGACACGGCTACCCTCATCCGCTGCGCGACCATGCTCCGGCGCGTGGGTTACACCACGAACGCAGCCGCTGCAAAGACCAGCGAGACCGACAGGGAACCAAGCGTGCACAGGGGCAGGGCACGTCGGTAGTCGACGCGGCTAATCGCATCGCAAGCGGCTATCTGGACGATGCACATGAACACGCACACCGCAGTGATAACAGGAACCGACACGAACCATCCGGCGACTTGGGCAATCGCAAGAATCGAGGCCGCAACCAACAGCGCATCGGCGAACACCGTACCCCGCGTGCGGCCAAGCGCGGTCATCCATGTATGTTTGCCATGCGCGCGGTCGGATTCGATATCGCGCAGATTATTCACGCACAATACGGCGACCGCGACCAATCCGTTCGCGGTTCCCGCGCACAAGGCGCCCGCCGTGACGCAGCCGGACAGCGCAAACATCGTCCCGCATGCCGCCACGAGCCCAAAGAACACAAAGACGAAGACCTCACCCAGATAGTGATACCCGTACGGGTGACTTCCCCCCACGTAATACCAGCCGGCAATCAGTGACGCCGCGCCGACCGCGATGAACCACCAGTACCCGGTCAGCGCGCATATCGAAAGGCCGCAGATACAAGCGAGCGCCGCGTTCATGCCTGCAGCAAACAACACGTGTCTGGGAGCGACGCCGGAAGCGACCAAGCGGGTTGGCGCACGCACCGCAGCTTGCTCATCGTCCGCATGTCCAGCCGCACCTGCGGCATCCCGGTGCTCATCGGTACCGCGGATGCCATCCGAGTAATCATTTGCGAAATTCGCCGCAATCTGCAGGAACAACGCCACACCCATACACAACAGCATCACCGCAAGGAACCGCGGATCATACGGCGCGCCGGACACACTGGCGACAGCGGCGCCGGTGATGACCGGAGCCACCGCTAATGGCAGCGTTTTCGGCCGGGCTCCACGAATCCAATCCGCGAATCTCATCTCTCTCATACCTCCTCCCTACTCCTCTGCTCTGACGGAATCGCCAATCAACAGGCCATCAACTATAGCCTTTGCTGCCGGACGAGGCAATGGTGCAAGCCACGAAAACAGCACGCGTTGCGTGAGGATTCGCTCACACAACGGCACCTCGATGAGCGGCGCCCGAGGCAATCAGCACGACAGACCGTCACCATGCGAGGATTCACTCACACAGTGAGGGCTCGAACGCGAAAATCACACGCCGCCAGCCCCAACACCCGCCGCCGTGTGAGGATCCGCTCACACAACGGCACCTTGCCTTGCCGAACCAAGCGTCACTAGCACCCGCATGCCGAGTTTTGTGAGGATTGGCTCACACCATGAACCCTTGGAATCAGCCGTCAGACGACCAGTCGAAAACCCTGTATTGCAAATCAGCAGTCGCCCAGGCTCCCTGGAAAGAATAAGATTCTCACGAGTATAATACTTATGAGTATTAAAAGTGTAGCCAAAATCGTCATTACCAAAGGAGCTCGCCGCCATGTTTATTGGAAGAACGCGAGAGCTGCAAGCCCTCAACCGCATGTGGAGCACTGACAGCTTCCAGATGATGGTCATGCTCGGCCGACGAAGGGTCGGAAAAACCGCACTGCTCGACGAATTCTCACGCGACAAGCATGCACTGTACTTCACCGCGCGCCAACAGACGACAGCGAACAATCTTCGCGATTTTTCCGCGGCGATATTCGCATTTTTCAATCTGCCCGACAGCACCCCGCCATTCGCATCATGGCAGAACGCGTTGTCCTTCATCGCACAATGCATCAGCAATCGCACCGAACGTTTCCTGCTGATTTTCGATGAATTCCCATATGCCGCGATGGCTGACGCTTCCCTCCCCTCCGTTCTTCAGATTGCCATCGACCATGAGTTCCAGAACACCAACACGATGATCATCTTGTGTGGCAGCAACGAAGGTTTCATGGAGAGCGAAGTGCTGGGGTATAAAAGCCCGTTGTACGGCCGTCGCACAGGACAACTGCGAATCAAACCTTTTGATATCTTCGATACAGCGCGCATGCTTGATTTCGCTTCAGTCGAGGACATCATCAAGTATTATGCGACCTTCGGCGGCACACCGTATTATCTCAAACAGATCGACCCGGGAAAAACATACGAGGAAAACGTGTCCGACCTCCTGTTCGACTCCAGCGGCCTGCTCTACGAGGAACCACTCATGCTGCTACGGCAGGAACTCCGTGACCCGACGACATACAGTTCCATCATGGAAGCGATAGGAGGGGGCGCCACCAGACAAAACACCATAGCGGACCGAGCAGGCATCCAACCAATTACCAGCGTGAGCAAATACCTCAATGTTCTCAAGGATTTGGGCCTTATCGATCGAATCGTCCCCTTCGGCGACAATCCCGCCCACTCCCGCAAGGGGTTATGGAAGCCCGCCGACCCGTTTTTCGCTTTCTGGTATCGTTTCGTCAGTCCCAATATCGTCAGCGTGGAAAACGGGACAGGCAGGCTCGTCGCCAAGGCCGCACTGCTTGGACCGGTGCTCGATACCTATGTCGGCCAACAATTCGAAACGATATGCCAGCAGTGGGTCTGGCACGTCAATGGAACTGAACAAATGCCATTCCTTGCCTTGTCCGTCGGCAGTTGGTGGGGCGGCAATCCAGCGACACGGAAAACCACCGATATCGATGTCGTGGCGGCGAATGCGGCCGACAGCAGCATTCTCTTGGGGGAATGCAAATGGAAGAACAGTCTGGACATCACCCAGACCGTTGCGGCGCTGCAATTACGAACCGATTGCATTCCCGGGTACAAACACCACTATTACGCGTTATTCGTCAAAACAGACAAGTTGGCGCAACAGGCGCGAGACATGAAAGCTAACGGGCTCTTCACCGTTGTGTCCGCCCGCGACATACTCGAAAGATGACAAGCGCACCGTCATCGTCCACTGAGCATTGGTGCCGGTTCAGAATCCTCAAGAATCCTCAAGAATCCTGAGCCGGCACCGATGCGTGGAAACCCGGAAACCCGCCAAACCTGGGGTTCGGGAACCCGGATGACTTACTTAAATGACTTACTGAAGGTTCAGCGGTTTGGTCAGCGGGAAGGTGATCGTTTCGCGGATGGTCGCGCCGGTCAGCGCGATGAGCAGACGGTCGATGCCCATACCGGTACCGCCTGCCGGCGGCATACCCACGCCGAGCGCCTCAAGGAAGTCTTCGTCGATATCCATGGCTTCGACATCGCCGGCGAGCGCGTCCTTAGCTTGGGCGACGAAGCGTTCACGCTGGACCACGGGGTCGTTGAGCTCGGAGTAGCCGGTCGCCAGCTCGAAGCCGCGCACGTACAAATCCCACTTTTCCACCACGCCGGGCTTTGAACGGTGGGATTTGACCAGCGGGCTGGTTTCCACCGGGAAGTCGCGCACGAAGGTCGGCTCGTAGAGCTTGTCCTCGTAGAAGTGCTCCCAGAGATGTTCGACCAGCTTGCCGTGGTTCTCCACATCGTCGCGTTCCACGCCCAGCTTGTCGGCAATCTGTCCAAGATGTTCGACCGACGTGCCCGGGTTGTCCGGTCCGCCGTTCGGGATGATTTCCTCACCGAGCGCTTCGGAGAGCGAATCGTACATGCTGATGGTCTTCCATTCGCCGCCGAAATCGTATTCCTCGCCGTTGAGCAGCGTGACCTTCGTGCTGCCGAAGGCGTCAAGCGCGGACTTGACGATGAGCTCCTTGACCAGCGCGGCAATCGTGTCGTAGTTGCCGTACGCTTGGTAGGCTTCGAGCATGGTGAATTCCGGCGCATGCGTGGCGTCCACGCCTTCGTTGCGGAAGTCACGGTTGATTTCGAACACACGGTCGATACCGCCCACGAGACAGCGCTTGAGGAACAGTTCCGGGGCGATGCGCAGATACAGGTCGATATCGAAGGCGTTCATATGCGTCGTGAACGGGCGTGCCGCGGCACCGCCGTGCACGGTCTGCAGCATTGGCGTTTCTACCTCGAGGAAGTCATGGCCTTCGAAGGTGTGGCGCAGCGAGGAAACCACGGCGGAACGCTTACGCACCATATCGCGAATGCGTTCGTCGGCAATCATGCCGATGTACGGCTTGCGGGTGCGCGTGTCGTCACTCAGCTCCTTATGCAGTGCGGGCAACGGCTGCAGGGCCTTCGCCGCGATACGCCATTCGCTGGCGAAGACGGACAGTTCGCCGGTCTTCGAAGCGATGACACGGCCCTTGAGGAACAGGTGGTCACCCAAATCGACCATCTGCTTGAACTGCTTCAAGGAATCCGCGCCGATCTCCTTCTTGGAGATCATACCTTGGATGGCGGTGCCGTCGCCTTGGGCGAGCTTGACGAAGCACAGGCCGCCGCCGTTGCGCAGGAAAAGCACGCGACCGGCGATGCCGACGACGTCCTGCGTCTCGTCACCGGCATTAAGCTTGCCGTCGTACTTGGCACGTACCTCGCCGATGGTAGCGGTCACATCGACATGGACCGGGTACGGCTGCACACCTTCCTTGAGCATGAGCGCGCGCTTGGCGACACGCATCTGAACCTGCTCGGGATGTGCGAGCGGACCGAATTCCTTGTTGCTCGGATCGATCGCCTCGTCAAGGCTCTTGCCTTCATCGATATTGGAACGGATTTTCTTGTCTTGTTCCAGCAGAAGTTCTGCATGTTCGACGGTCGTCATGACCGGCGCGTCTTCAGTATGCTGTTCCGCGGTGTCTTCCGCGGATTGTTCAGGATTCGTCATGCACCCCAGTGTATCGAAGTGCCAATACACAACGCGACACACCGATTTGGCATTGTTCTGCAATTGCTGTATGATAGCGGACGTTGCCAAAACGGGCTGTAGCGCAGCTTGGTAGCGCGCTTCGTTCGGGACGAAGAGGCCGCGGGTTCAAATCCCGCCAGCCCGACCATCAAAGGCCAAATCATTGGAATTCCAGTGATTTGGCCTTTCTTTTTTCCGAAAAATAGCCCAACATGTGAGCCCAGCTTTCTACAAACTATCTACGCTGAGAGAGCCACCAGCGTAGCCAGTTTGTAGAGTGATCGGCAGAAACAAGGTGTCTGCATGTGGTTGGGGTGCACACTATAATGACACTGAGCAGTAGCGCAATAAAGAATGGACTTTATATGGACGGACGTCAGTACCAGTCATCCGGTTCGCAACCCTATGGAATCCGTCCTTCTGGTTCAAGCCCGCGTGGCGCTCAACCACAAGGCGCGCCGACTCAGGGGGCACAACCCTATAGTACGCAGTCCTACGGTACCCAACCCAGCAGAATGCAGCCGCTCCATCATGCGCAACCGGGTGTTGCCAACGCTCCGGTATCCAGCAACGCCGCGGCGATGGAATACCGGCAGTATCCTTCTACTGTCGCCAATCCCGCACGGGCCGCATCCACTGCTGTACCGCGTCAATCGCCGGCATTGCCCCGGCAAGCGCCCATGCAGCAGTCCCCGCGTCCCGTGTCTCCCGCACGCCCAATGACCACCACGCAACCTACTGCTTCTGCGGCATCCACACCTCCTGCGCGACCTATTGCCCCCGTGCCATCCGCGCCTCCCAAGACTCGAGTCACGCCGCCGGCCATGCAGAGGCCAGCAACGCCCATGCAGACCTCCCCGTGGTCAAGAAGTCCAGGAAGCAATGGCGATGGAGCGTCCCGTCATCAGGGTCCGTTCACTCGGCAATACCCCGGCAACACTTTCGGCCCGTACTCGTCGCAGGTCAGCAATGCACCATTTACCGGCACAAGCGCGCGCACCGCTGCCCGCCAACAATCGCATGCCGGTGCGGTCATCGCAATCATCCTCGTCATGGTCCTGGTCCTCGCAAGCGGCATGGCGGTCCAGAACGTGCAGACGGGCATGGCGAACTATCACGCGCAATTCACCGGACTGCAGCAAAGCGCTTCCCCCAGCGAGTCACGCTCGGCGAGTACAAGTTCCTGGAACCTGTCAGCCGAACAGACGTGCGCCAATCTGTCCTCGGCGATAGCCAGTCTCGAAGGCTGGACCGACAGCGACGGCACGACGGCACCTGCCGAGTTGACGACACTGAACAACGACCAATCCGCCTGTGCCGGCGATCTTTCGCACCTGTCGTCCGCCGACCTCGACGCAATCAGCAATCACACGATCGACGCACTGCTCGCATGGAATGACGACATGGTCGAGTTCTACCGGTATCGATCTGCGTTCATCACGTATCGGATCGACGGCAAATGGCCAGGCGACCCCAAGAAGCTCGAGGCGCTGCTTGACACATCCGGATGGTCAGATGATCCGACTTATGCCGCGCAGCAAGCAGCGAAACTGAAGTCCGGGACCGACGCGGTGCTGGCGAAAATCGCTGACGTGGTCGCCGACCTGCATAACCGTGAAGCCAAGATCGCGGGCATTCAAGCCGACGACCGTGCCAGCGAGCAAGAAATCTGGGCTGCAATCGATACCATTACGAATGAGATGGGGGTCACATACAGTTTTGAGCCCCTTTCGGTGTGCGGCGGAGGCGGCAGAGGCAACGATCCGAGCACCGTTGCCTTCTTCTGTCAGGACGGGACGTTGGATTATCGCAACAAGATCATGTTCAACACAGGGTATGTGTTGTGGGATCTGGGCGCTCGCGGCGACCCTTGGATGCTCGACGCGGCCAAGCATGAGCTGGCGCATCGTTCGATCTCCATCGCATGCGGTACGGTCCGCCCGAAGATTGCAGGTTCGCGATTCGAAGCAGTGACCAACGCCTACGCTTACCGGTTCATGGGCCTCAACCGCCAGCGAAACGAAGAACATCAGTCCGGGCTCGAAGAATACGCGGCAGGAGATGCGGAAATGGCCATCGCGCAAAAAATCCACGACGGCACCTGCTCTTGACCGCGGGGCTGCATCCGGTTGCGGGCTGTTCTGTTTGGCCGCAGCGAGTCTGGTTGCAGACCTGTATTCTGTCGGAGTGACGCCAAGTTGGCCGCCCCACCTGCGGAATGTGAAAAACTCGAGAAATATGCCGCTTCCGGAGAGATATTGAGACTTTTCTCTCAACATCTCTCCGAATCGAAGGTCGAGTGAGAGATATTGAGAGATGGGGGATTTAGACATGAGATTCCGGCGTGCAGGAGAACTACGTGTTTCGTGGGAGATAATCACGAAAACCCATGTCCGGCGCTTTTCTCCCAAATCCGGCGAATACTCCCGCACCGCCGCGCGGCATCCGGCAATATGAATCACAGGTAAGCGCATGAAAAATTGGCGTCCGCACCGGCCTACGGATTGGCGATATCCCCCAATCGGCCCCGTGTGAGAGTTAGGATGATACCAACGGATGCAAACGTTGCCAACGCTGCCGGCACCGAGGCAGCAACAGTTCAGCCGACCATGCTGTAAACCTATGCAACACCGGTCCGACGGCCTGCGATAAAGGAGCACACACGCCATGGAGCACGACGACCAGAACAGTCCTCGACCGTTCACTCCGGCATTCCCGGCAGACAATTCCTTTGATGGTATCAGCTTCGACGCAGCAGGAACCTACCAAGGAGATGCCTCGGCTTCACCGACGCCCACGCCACAACCACCCGTATTGCCCTCCCCCACACCGCAGACACCGCAGACACCGCAGACTTCCCCGTCGCAGCCCCTTACACCGCAGGCGTCCCCGACGGTTTCCGCGCAGCAATCCCCGATGACGCAGATGCCGATCATCCCGATTATCGCGCCATACCCGCAATCCGCAGCGCAACAACCCGCCGTACCACAGCCCGTCGCGCAGCAAACTCCGCTTGCCCCTGCATCCCAGCAGCCTCTTCAATCTTCCGCGGCGAGCGCACAACAGCGTACCCAGCCTATGTCGCCCGCCAATCCGCAATCCCCTGCAAATCCGCACGCTGGGCATGCCCGCCAAGCCCGTCAACCACTACCCCCGATCCCGCCGTACAAAGGCAGGAAGGCCGCACGGTACTGGGAGAAAGCGCCGGATGACAATTACACCAATCCCAACTATCACAAGATATTCGACTGGTCGTGCTTCGGGCGCATCCTGCTGGTCACCGTGGTCATAACAGCAGTGATGTATGTCCTGTATCTCGCATACTACTGCGGCATGCTGATGATTTTCCGCGGCCGCAGCATCCAGGAAATCTACTCCTCGCAGACGCCCGAAGTCACCACAGACGGCCTCGATTACCTGTTCTTCATCGTCGGCCTCATCAACATCCTGGTCGCCGCACCGATATGCCAAGCGGTTGGTATGCGCGGACGCCACCCGTCGAAAGTGACCTACTGGCGCGACCGGCCGGAAATCGAACCGATGGTGGCGGCATGGGGCTTCGGCAAACGGACCTACCTCGGCTCCGGTATCGCCTCGCTCATCGACAAGGGGGCTGTCGGCGTCGACTCGCAAGGCCACATCTACCTGCGCGGCACGCCGTCGCGCCCGTTGACACCGCCGGAAATCAAGCTTATGGGCTTCCTGGCCGTCGCCTTCGGGGATTTCTATCGCGAACACCCTGATTTCGCCGGGGCTCCCGACGGTTCCGACGCCCGGGTCAACCCGAGCGTCGCCGAACTGACTGACCATCTTTCCCCCAACGGTTTGAAAGCGTTGTCCGACGTCCAATCCGAGACCAGCAAGGTGTCGAATACCATCATGTATTCCATGGGCACACCGCGCATTTTCATGCTGCTCGGGTGCGCATTCGTCTCCGGGGTATTCAGCATGTTCGCCGGGACATCGATATTCACCGAGGCTGGCGGCTGCGCGAGCCTGACACAGATCCTCATCCGATATGAGGGATTCACCTGGCTTGGTATCATGGCGCCCATTGCGAACCTGTTGTCTGTCGTCTATGCGGTCGCGGCCGCTGCGGTGCTGATCATCAATCAACGCAGGCTGCAAAGCATCAGAACTACCGCCTCCGACGGCAAACGCCAGATCGATATCCTTTGCATCTTCCTCGTGGTGTACTGCCTGATCACCCTGCCGCTATCCCCCGTCCGCGCGGTCGGCATGGTGCTGGCCTGGTATCTGCTCATCGACGCGAACATCCCCACCAATCGCATCAACCTGCCGATGATGCGGCTGTACCATCATGTGCTCGGACTGGGCAAGTATCTCAAGGACTACAGCGACTTAAGCGAGCGCGGCACCACGAGGGATGCTCAACTTTACGGCTGGAATCTCGCGTACGCGGTGGCGCTCGGTCTGGCGAAAGGCGAGCTCGCGTCGGTCGATCGCGTCGTGTGGAAGCTCTCCGGCTCCACCGCACAGAGCGAACCCGTGGGCCGTCACGCATCTGCCAGCTCCAAAGAACCCGATCCCTTCGATAACTTGCGACGGTTGGGAATCCCAATCAACATCACAACGGAAGAGCTGAGCCACAAGATAGACAACGTGGTTGTGCAGACCGCGGAAAAACACGGTATCAAGGCGGCAGCGTACAACAGCGATCGCGAAGCGTATGCTGCTCTAGTATCGGAAGCGACAGAGCCCAGGCCCGATGACAATATGGCGCAGAAGTCGGTAAGGGCTTACGTGCGTTGGCTCAATGAGGAATTGGAGAAGCGGGACCATGACGAATCTTAATGATTTGGCGCACACCCATGATGACGACGATATGTCCGGCGATGGCATCCCTGGGCGCGGCAGTATGCCCGGCGATGGCGCGGATTCCACGCCGGCGCCGGACGCGTTGATGGCGGCGCTCAAGGCGGCGAATAATCCTGCTGCGTTGTTCGGCGCAAGGCCGTGCAACGCAGCCGATGACGAAGATTGCGAAGCCTTGGAGGATGCCGGAACCGCCGATTCCCAAGATTCCAATGATGCCGGAAATCACACCTCAGACGGCCATCACCCACGATTTGACGTAGACACGTTCCTCGCCGGTCTGGACGCCATCTATGACAAGCATCGCGCGGGTCAAGACGCCGAAGCCTACTTGCAACAGGCAATGACCGATGCCGAAAACGCCGGCGACAACGCCGGATTGTTGACCGTCCTCAACGAAACGATGGGATTCTACCGTTCCCAGGGACGGCACGAGGACAACCAGTGGATTGTGCAACGGGCGCTCGAACTGGGCATCCGCATGGGAATCGCCGGCAGCGAGGCGTGGACGACGACGCTCGTCAACGCCGCCACTGCCATGCGCGCCGCACGGCAATACGACCAAGCGGAAGACCTGTACTGCCAGGCGCTTGACAACGCGAAAACAACCTACGGACCCCGCGACAGGCGGCTTGCCGCGCTGCATAACAACCTGTCCATGCTCTACAGCGAGACGAACCGTCTGGGCGAGGCGCGCGACCAGCTCGTGCAGGCAATGGACATCCTCGAGGATTCGGGCGCGGACCGGCACACGGACCCCGACATCGCATCCACCTACGTCAATCTTGCGCTAGTCGAACTGGAATTGTGGCATGAGGCGTGCAAGAACGAGGCCGCGGGCAGGAGCGAAGCGAATGCGCAATCCCCTGCCGTGTTACTTGACCAAGCCGACGACGACGCTCAGCATGCGTTGACAATCTACGATGAAGGCGATCTGACCCACAGCGCGCATTATGCTTCCGCGCTGGCTGCTGCGGCACAGGTACGTTTCATGCACGGCGCATTCGCAGATGCCGCTGCCTTGTATGGCAAGGCGCTCGACGTCATCGCCGAATGCTACGGCACCGACACGGGGTATTACCGGACCACTAGCGAGAATCTCCAGGCCGCACAAGACGCGCTGGCCGGGCAATCGACATCCGTCACGCAGGTCGTGGAACCTAATGCACCGAAGCATCGTCAAGCCCAGACCGATCGTCGGCGCAACGGCAAACGGAACATTCCGGCGGACAGCGCGGACCTCAAGCCGGACATCACCGGCCTGCAGCTGGCTCGGCGCACGTGGACGGAATTCGGCAAGCCGCTAATCGCGGAACGCTACCCGGAGTATCAAGGTCGCATCGCCGCCGGATTGGTTGGACATGGCTCGGAATGCTACGGTTTTGACGATTTGCTCTCCCGCGACCATGATTTCGGCCCCGGCTTCTGCCTGTGGCTGACCGACGAGGATTACGAGCGGATCGGCGAGCGCCTGCAAGCGGACTATGATGCGCTGCCTGAACGATTCCTCGAGTTCGGTCCACGCCAGTCCACGCCGCGCGCGCAAGGCGCAGGCAAGCGGGTCGGCGTGTTCCGTATCGGCGACTTCTTCGAATCCCTGACCGGATACCGTCAGGCCCCAGCCGCCAACCATCCGCACGAATGGCTGATGCTGGACGAGGCGACCCTCGCCACAGCGACCAACGGCCAAGTGTTCGCCGACCCGCTGGGCGCATTCTCCAAGACACGCCAAGGCTTCAAGCTCATGCCTGACGATGTGCGCCTGTCGCTGATTTCGCGCCGATTGGGCATGATCAGCCAAGCCGGCCAGTACAATCTGCCCCGGATGCTGCGCCGCGGCGACGGCAGTGCGGCATGGCTGTCCATCAGCGAATTCGCGGATGCCATCTCCTCGCTGGTGTTCCTGGTCAATACGCCGGTATCCGCCGGATATGCGCCGTATTGCAAGTGGCGATTCGCCGCCCTGCGCCGTCTCAGCGCCCGTATGGGCACGCGGCTCGCCGGCATATGCGAGCAGCTGGAACGGGTTCTTCGCCTCTCAGGTGACGCCTGCTATGGCGAAAGCGCACAATCGCGCGATGCGGCCGACGAAATCAAAACGCTGATTGATTCGATGTGCTCGGATATTGTCGCCGAACTCCAACGTGAAGGATTGACGCACAGCAACGAACACTTCCTCGAATGGCAGCGACCGC
The DNA here is from genome assembly GCA_000771265.1 of Bifidobacterium thermophilum DSM 20210. Taxonomy (GTDB): domain Bacteria; phylum Actinomycetota; class Actinomycetes; order Actinomycetales; family Bifidobacteriaceae; genus Bifidobacterium; species Bifidobacterium thermophilum. The sequence continues at coordinate 78,192 of JDUB01000001.1, read as the reverse complement.
ATGTCGAAGCGCATATCGTCAGCGATGCCGCCTGTTTGCACAGCATCTAGGCAGTAGACGGTTCAGCGGCTGCGCAATTGTTTTCCAGCGGTTTCGTCTGCACAGTTGCGTCTGCACAGCCCCGTCCGCACAGCCACGCCCAGTGCGTCGCAATAGCGCCGGCGGCGAATCAAGCCACGTGCAGCGGAACAGGCATGCATATCATGGCAGATGTCCACATTGTCAATCAGATAGAATCCGACAGAAAGAGGATGCCATGTCCCAACAGCCGCCGATGGCCACGGTCCATGCCGACGATCCGATGGTTGAAACGGTGATTCGGCTGGAATGGGACCAGTTCCAACGCACGGACAATGAGGGCGGCCGGGCGGCATGCCAAGGCAACTGGCTGATGTTCCACGAGATGAGACTAAGCCAGTTCCTCACTTGGACCCCGGCGCTGCTGGCAAGCTACGAGAACGATTTACGGCAGGCGGACCGCGTCGGGCGCAATCTGGTCACCGAAAAATACGCACGGATGATGGCCTCCACGGCGCCTGACATCTACCGCGAACGCATCGAACCGTATATTCCCCGACTTTCCGCACAACGGGTGGCACGCCAGGAGCAGGTGATCGCCCGGCAAGTCGCATGGGCGCGCGAATTCGCGGGCCGCTGGCCGGCGCTCGGGGAGGCGATGCGCGTACTGACCACCGCCGAGGATACGCCTGAGCAGACGTCGTTCGAGACCTATCTGCGCGGCGAATTGGGCACGTATTCGGATACCACTTTCGACGAATACGAGCGTCTGGTGGCGCATATCACCGAACAAGGCGGCAACCTGACCGAGCAGACCGTACGCAACACGGTCCGGCTGGAGGGATATGCGGGGCTCGACGAAGCGCAAGCAGCACAGGCGCGACAGGCAACGGCACAGGGCGCGAACTACCAGCAAGGCAGGCAAGAACCGCACAATCCGCAAGATTCTCCATCCGGTGCGAAGGCATGAAAGGCGACGGGAAACCGGGAAATCAGGACAATCCAAGAATCAGGACAATCCAGACCACGAAGGCAGGAACGGCATTTGGACACTACAACGGAAGACCATGAAGAACGCGAGACAGCGGCCGGAACCGCAACCACCGGAACCGCAACGGCCGCGGAAACCCGGAAGGAGCGCGGACGTCACCGGCTCATGATCGTCGAAGGCGCGGCGCTCGTGGTTCTCATCATCCTCGCGGGCATCGGTTCTGCAATCGGCGCAAACTGGCGGGTGGAACCGTATACGGACCATATCACGGTCGGTTCGTCCAGCACCGCGATCGCGGCGAATGGCCTGTCAACCGCGCAAGAAGGCACCTACAAAGTCAAAACGACGAAACTCATCATCAAACTCACCGACACGGTCAGCGTGAACGCGATCTTGCGCGAACCGATTGGCGCCCCCGGCAAACGCCCCGCGTGCGTGTTCGTGCATGGCGCCGGGACCGGCAAGGCGTCTGAAGTGTACGGCGATATCGCCCCCGCGATGGCGTCCGCGGGCATCGTCACGTTGGTGCCGGACAAGCAGCTGGACAACTATTCATGGACAAGCCGCGACTATCAGGCCATGGCCCGCGACTATCTTGCCTCATGGAAGCTGCTGGCCGGATTGAACGACGTCAACCCCTCGCAGGTGGGCGTGTATGCGGAATCAGAAGGCACGTGGATCGCCACCGTCATGGCGAAACGACAGCCGGATATCGCGTTCATGATCCTCACATCCCCGCCGGTGGTGCCCGGGCGTGACCAGATGGCGATGGCGGCGACCTCATATGCGACCATCGCGGGTGCGCCTCAAAGCGTGGTCGATGAGCTGCCGACACTGATCAGCCTTGATTTCTCGCTTGTCGGGCTGGAGTATGCGGATTTCCCGGCACAGGATTATTACTCTGCCCTCACCATGCCGCTGCTCATCAATTACGGGACCATCGACCCGTCCATGCCCATCGAGCAGGGCGCGCGCACGCTAATCGATGCAGCGAAACGTAACGGCAATGCGAATGTGACGGTACGGTACTACCCGACGAATCATCAGATGCGTACCGGCTCATCGCTGTCATTGCCTGGATTACCACTGGAACGGCATTACACGCATAATCTCGAGGATTGGGCTAACGCCATCGCCGCCGGTGCCACGGCTACGGACTGGGCCACGCCGATGATCGCCGGAAGCCAGCCGCATCAACGGTTTGCGGCTCCTTCCAAAACACCGCATGGCATCATCGGGTCGGTTTCTCTGGCGCTCGCGTTGATGGTAGCGCAAATCCTATGCGTGATTGCCGCTGTCATCGGGGCGGTTGCACTGTGGGTTAGCGGACGACTGCGCGCATCGAGAACGCAGACGCTGATGGGACATAGTCATCAGTCCGAAGGCACGCCGCCGGGTACTCCGCACTTCGGGCGCGGCACAGCTCCCCTGCTCACCGCTTGCGTCGTAGTTCCCGTATTGGTCGCCGGCACACTCGGCTGGTATCTGGTCACGCTCGGGAAAGCGGCGTTGTCGCTGACGAATCGTGCCGACGTACTGCGGCCTGGTTGGACGGTGTTGCAAATCGGCGCTGCCGTCTGCCTGTTGTTGCTGTTCCTGGTGTTCACCATGGTGATGCGCAATGTCCGCAGACACCCCGACGAGCCGTCTATCGCGACCGGCACCGGGCATGTTATCGTCGCCGCGCTCGTGCTCGCCGCGTTGGCCCTGTCCATCATCGTATTCATGTTCTGGGGCCTGCGATAGCCCTCCTCCAGCTTCTGCCGACGCTCAGCAAGTCGTCAGCGTCAGCAGAAGCTGGGAGCCCGACAGGGTGTCGGGTTTTGTGGCGGCGGTGCTGTATCGCGGACGTGGACACGCCTCGTGTTCCCGCGTTGTGCGCTACTTGCGTTCGCGCCGACGGCTGGACACCGCGTTGGTCACCGCCCAAATGATGGCGATAACCACAAGCGTGACCCCGACCGCACCGATGCTGACCGCCGCGGCGACCCACGGATCCACTGCACCGAACGGCCAATTGGGAACCATGCCGGCCATGACGATCGCCACCGCGCCGAGCAAGACCAGTAACACACCGAGCACCACGGTTCCGGCGCTGACGCCCGTCGGGGCCGGGGTATGAATGACAGACGCCGGCTCGACGGGGGCAGTCGTTTCGGCAGACCTGAAGGGTGCGCCCGTGTACATCGGCACGGTGTTGTCGCCGAGCGGATGTGACTGGCGATGTGCCTCATCCGCCGCCTGCTGCCGGCGGCGCGCCAACTCATCGAGCGGAATGCCGCCACGCGGAACGGACGACCCGGACGGTTCATGCGAGTCAGAGGGCTCAGAAGGTTCAGACTGTTCAACCGGTTCAGGCCGCCGGGCCACCGGCCGGATGGCGTCCTCCTGTGAAACCGACTGCGACATGACCTGCGTCTGTGCGGCATCCATCATCCGGGAGGTCTGCGGCATGACTTCCGTACGCGCGGCATCGTCCGACTCCGCCTGCGGCATGACCTTGGTCTCCGCGACCGGTTCGTCCGCGTTGATGTGCTGCATGGTTACGGTTTCGACCGTATCCCGATCCTTGGCTTCACTCATTTCGTACCTTCTTTCTTGGCGTTGTCAGATGAGATGCGGACATACCCCTTGCCGTTGCCCCCGTAGCTCACGCCAACCCATCCCTGAATCGTCGAAGCGTCGATGGTCAATTCCGGCGTGGACACGAAGTCGAAATCATCGTCATAATCATCGTCGTCGTCCTCATCATCGCTGTCGCTGTCCGAATCAGACTTCGACGAATGAGAAGATTTGCTGTCAGACCCCGAAGAGGCGGACGGCCCAGGATTGGCCACATGACCTTGATCCGACGCCGACATATCGATGTACACGCCGTCGTCGAATCCCACCTGGACGAATCGGGAGTCAACCAGCAGATATTCGCCGCCCACTCCGTTGGTGCCCATGTAACCGGCGTGTTTGAACCGATAGGTGCAGTATTTGGGCAGTTTCACATCCACCTTGACGTTGCTCGCGACGATCCGGTACGTACCCGTCGGGCAGTACGACTCATAGTCATGCTCCACGTCGGTCATCTTGTGGGTGCCGTAACGCTCACCGTAATCGCTCAGGTCGATGGTCACCTTGTCGCCGGAATAGCTGTCGCCAACGAAATAGATGCCGTCATTGAGGCGTTTGAGTGTCGTCTTGGTCGCGGTCAGGGTCGTCGAACCGTTGACATCCACCCGTTCGTAGCTTTCCGCCTGCCGGTTGATGTCAGTCAGGCAATACCCGGTGGCGCCCGCGGTGAACACCATGACTACCGTGATGAACACCGACATCCACACCAGCGGGTGCAAGCCGCCGGTACGGCGTCCTTTGGCACCAAGCACGACCAGCAGAACGCCGAGTGCGACGCAGACGCATCCGATCCAACCGGTCGCCGATGCGACCATACTGACCATTCGGGGTTCGCCATGATTATGGCTCATGACCCAGAACACCATCAGCGCCGCCGACAACAGCACCAGGCCGAACGAGGCGAGCACCACAAGCGGTCCTGCGGGCTTGCGGCGAGTGCGTACCGTGCGAGGTTGCGGGGCCTCGACCGGACGCGCAGGTTGAGCCACATACCGCGGGTACGGCTGAGGCTGCACCGGCGGGACAGGTCCCTGCCCTTGCATCGGCATCGCAGGATTGCCCGGCATGGGCGCCCCCGGCATCGGCGTTGGAGGCGCAATCGGCCTTACGCGACCGGAACGATACGTCGTTGCGTTGAACATCACCAAGACCAGCGCGAGCGCAACAAGCGAGACCCACCCGGTGATATCCCAACGCCAGCGGTCACTCATCAGCCACGACATGACCGTGCTGACGACGATAAACATGGCGATTGGGGCGAACACCCACTGCCAGCCGTCACCGCCGTGCAGGACATCCTCGGCGATGATATGGCCGTCGTTGGTGACATCCGGCATCAACAGCCACGCGAAAATGTAGGCGTACACGCCGAAACCGCCGAAGAAGGCGAGGATGATGACGATGGCACGCACCAAGGCGGGGCTCCAGCCCAACCGGTGGGCGACACCGGCGCACACACCGCCGATATACCGGTCTTCGGTGCGGACCAGGCCGCTTTGCCTGACCCACCCGAAGAACATGTCGCGCCAGTCGCGTTTCGCTGTTTCGTGCGGTTCGGGCTGGCTGGGAGGATACCAATTGCCATTGCGGGAGCCGGACTGGCCTGCCGCCGTGGAATTGGCGTATTGGCGTTGGGCGTTGTTGTCACGGCCTTGTTGGCCGCCGCGACCGTGCGCCTCACTGGGTTGCGTTTGCCGCGTGGATTGAGTTGATTGAGTTGATTGGGTTGATTGCGCAGATTGCCCAGGCTGCGTTGATTGCAGCGGCTGTGCCGCCGCACCGCCGGGCTGCCGCTGCGGCATCGGCTGTTGCGATTGATCATGTGTATTGCTCATGCCTCCATTACAGCAATCTCCCGCAGCAGAAAGTATCGGGGAAACACCCGATTTATCCCTGAAAACAGGGTATGAACCCCGATGATATGCCCCAAGGGGCGCACAATGGAATCATGATGCAAACCACGAACGCCCCTCAGCGGACGAACACCCCGCCCGCCGACGCGCGGCCATATCAGGCGCCGGCTCCGCTTGCGCCGGCGAAACTGCCGCTGCTCAGGCCCAAATACGGCAGGATGCTCTGCGGTGTCTGCCGGGGCATCAGCATGCATCTGGGCATCCCCGTGTGGCTGGTCCGGCTCGCGTTCATCTGCTCCTCGTTTGTCTTCGGCGCAGGCATCATCGCTTATATCTTCCTGTGGCTGACCGTGCCGGTCGGCGATCCGGTGCGTGAGGCGCAGCGTATCAGCCCTGTCAGCCAATCGCCGCTGTCTCGTGGCAACGCCCCCTACCCGATGCCCGGCGCCTCGGCCGCTGCTATACCGCAGCCGGTCACGGTTGTTCCCGGGTATGTGCCGGGACAAGCGGGCGGTCCATCACGAACGCCTGCACCGACTCCCGCTCCTGCTGCTTCGGTTCCGGCGACGAGTCTTCCGACCGCACAGAATACTGCCACACTGAATACTGCCACGCCAGACACAGCCATACCCGATGCAGCCGCGGCCGGTGCGGCAACGCCATCCGCCGCCGCACCGCCGAGCACATCCTACGCATCGGTCGATGAGCGCGCGATTCCTGCCGCCGAATCGACGGAGAACGGCGAAAGTCTGCTGGATGCCATCCGCCGCGCCCCCAAACCGGCAATCATCGCCTTGTCAGGCGTCATCATGCTGATTATCAGCGGTGTCATGCTCTATACCGGGGAAACCGCAATGATTCTCCCGGCAATTATGACCGTCAGCGGTGTGCTCATCGCTTGGCTGCGATTCAACGATGGACAACGTCAGTGGCCCACCGCGATACTCGGGCTGGCGCTCCTCGTCGGCGCGTTCTGCATCACCGTACTCTTGGAACCCGGCACACCTCAGGTGCACGGCAAAACCATCCTCGCCGCAGTCGCCCTGCTGGTTGCCACCGCACTCGCCGTCATCCCGTGGATCATGTCATTGACGCGTTCCCTGAGCACCGAGCGCGCACTCAAAGAACGCGAGGAAGAACGCGCGGATATGACCGCGCACCTACACGACGGGGTATTGCAAACGCTGGCACTCATCCAGCTGCACAGCAGTGAGCCGCAGACCGTGCTCGCACTGGCGCGCCAGCAGGAGCGCGAACTGCGCAACTGGCTGTATCAGGAGCGTACTCCACCCGATAAATCCGTCAGTGCAGGCATCAAGGACATCGCCGCCGAAGTCGAAGACGAATCAGGCAAAGCGATTGAGGTGGTGACGGTCGGCGACGCGCAGCCATGCACCCAGACCGACGCGCTGCTGAACGCCACCCGGCAGGCGCTGGTCAACGCGGTCACGCACGGCGGGGAGCCGATTTCCGTCTATTGCGAGGCGGGAGCAACCACTGTGGACGTCTACGTGCGCGACCACGGCGAAGGCTTCGATGTGAACGCCATACCCGAAGGCCGCCTCGGCATCCGCGAATCCATCATCGGCCGCATCAAACGCCGCGGAGGCACAGTGCAGATCGTGTCCCGGCCGCATTGGGGCACCGAAGTGCGTATGCACATGCCCATCGGCGGCACGGCGAGTCCTGCCGGCGCTCGCACGCATATCATGGACAGCGCAGGCAACGACCAGCACAGGACATCAGGAATCGAGGAGCAATGAGTCATAGCGAACAAGACGGCAACGCGGACGGCAGCGACATCCGCATCGCCGTCGTCGACGACCACGAGATGTTCAGGGCTGGCGTTATCGCCACCTTGCAACCAGATTTCGATATCGTCGGCCAGGCGGGTGATGTCGAGGGCGCCATCGAGATGATTGCGCAGATCAAGCCCGATGTCGTGCTCCTCGACGTGCATGTGCCTGGCGGCGCAGGTGGTGGAGGTACGGAAATCCTCACCCGTTCGCACCCGCTCTCCCCTGATTCCGTGTTCCTGGCGTTGAGCGTCTCGGATTCGCCTCAGGATGTCGGCTCGGTGATCCGGGCAGGAGCTCGCGGATATGTGACCAAGACGATAACCGGCGATGATTTGGCCAGCTCCATCAGACAAGTGCACGAAGGATACGCCGTGTTCTCCCCCAAACTCGCCGGATTCGTGCTATCCGCCTTCCAAAACGGCGGCATCGCGCCCGAAGGCGAAATCCACGACGATGAGCTCGACAGGCTGTCGGCGCGCGAACAGGAAGTCATGCGGCTGATTGCCCGCGGATACACGTACAAGGAAGTCGCAGCCGAGCTGTTCATTTCGGTGAAAACTGTGGAAACCCACGTCAGCGCAGTGCTGCGCAAACTCCAGTTGTCCAACAGGACCGAGCTGACGCGTTGGGCGGCGGACCGGCGCATCGTGTGAATGACGGACGATGGCGGTCCGATTGTCCGATTGAACTGCCCGCTTGAACCGGCTGATTGAACCGGCTGATTGAACCGGCTGATTGAACCGCATCGGGGATGATCAGGATAAGCCAAGCACTGCGCGCGCCTGGTCGGCGGATGTGAACGTCACTCCGCGCAAACCGGCGATTCTTGCCCCACGCGCGTTGCGGGGATTGTCGTCGAAAAACACGGTGGACTGCGGGTCGACACCAAAGCGATTGATTGCGCGCAGATAAATCGCAGGGTCAGGCTTGAGCAGATGCTCCTGCGACGAAACGAGCGTGTCTTGCAACCGCTTGAACACATCGAATCGCGAATGCGCGATATCAACCGCCTCTGTGGTGAAATTCGTCAGGCCCCACACCCCGACGCCGGCAGATTGCAAGTCATCGACCAGCTGCTCCATACCGTCAAGCACGCCGAAAATCGCCCGCTCCTCATGCTCGAGCCACATCCGCAGCACCCATGTGACCGCCGGACCGTGGTGGCGTGAGTATTCGGCAAGGACATCCTGCGTCGGGACGCCGGAATCGAGCAGGCGGTCGATGAAATCGTAGCCCCACTCGTCCGCGGAATCGAAGAACATGTCGATCACGTCTTGGGGATACAAGCCCTCAAGCGCGCGCCACGGACGCCAATCCAGCAGAACATCGCAATAATCGAAGATGACGTCGGTGATCGGGCCGCCGTGCGGGGCGATGATGGTCTCGCCTGCATGGAATGGCGACTCTTGATTGTTGATGTTGCCAATGTTCTCGTGATTACGCTCGCTCATGACTCTTATTGTCGCGCACAGCGGTGTCAATGATTATTGATGTGTCGGCTGGTGGCATCGAGTGGCGCTATCGAGCGATGCTGCTGGGTGACACTGCAGAACGACACTCCCGGGTAGTATGGCCGAGTGATTTGGCCGAGTGTCTGAGCTTTATGAGGCAGCCGTTGTATCATGCCAATCTGGCTTATGCGGTGCCATCGCTGTTTCCGGGCTGTCTCGGCGTTCAATCTGTATGGTTTGAGGGGCAGGGCCGTTAGAGGATGGTGGCTGATGGATGAAGGATGGGATTTGACGGGCAATCGGACATCATCACATCCCTGCACCGAATCGGAGCACGCCGGGCGGAATAGGAATCAGTTCACGCCGGTACCGGGCCGCACCCGGCCACCAGCTGGGATGCGGTCGTGAACCCGCGGAATCACAAGGATTTGCTTGCACCAGAACAATCAACCACCGCCCGGACCGCCCCCGGGTGCCCGAAATGCGGACTAAATCGGAGAATACGAGCCGAAAACCGATCCAGTCCACAAAGGTGCACGCCATCTGGCACCCCGCAACCATGGCCGCACCGCGAATCCGCAGCACATCAACCATCTGCCAGCACCACGAAGACTAGCCGCCGGCGCACCGGCCACGCAACCATCCGAACCCGCGGACCAAACTGGAAATCGCACGACGACATCGGAACCAGTCCACGCCGGCATCGGGACACACCCGACCGCTCAAACTGTTCACGCCAATCAAGTCAGCATCGGCAAGCGCAGTCACCTCTCCGCTTCTACCGACGCTGAGACGCCCCTCAGCGTCGGTAGAGGGTTACGGGATACACGCCACGGGGTTCCCGAGGTCGGACAACACATGATACGTTGCCCGGAACCCGATCTCACGATGCGTCCGTCGGACCCCAATTGCATGACATGTCGGCCGAAGCCCGATTGCGCGGTTTTCGGCTTGATAACAAGAAACCCCGTGGAGTGGACTCCACGGGGTATTGCGGACAGGGCGAGATTCGAACTCGCGGTGGCTTGCACCACAACGGTTTTCAAGACCGTCTCCATAGACCGCTCGGACACCTGTCCATGCGTTTGCACGCACAAACGGTTATGTTACCACAAGGTCTGCATCAGACTGTGGACCAGCGAAAACATACCTGCACGATACGCGTGCAAACGCGAATCAAAAGAAAGGCTCAGGCCTCCCACTTGCGCGGTTCGATGACTTCCTTGCCGCCCATGTACGGACGCATGGCCTTCGGGATCTCGATGGAACCGTCAGCCTGCTGATGGTTTTCGAGGATCGCGACCAGCCAGCGGGTGGTGGCCAGCGTGCCGTTCAACGTAGACACCGCGCGGGTGGAGCCGTCCTCGGTACGCTCACGGATGTTCAAACGACGCGCCTGATACTCGGTGCAGTTCGAAGTGGACGTGAGCTCGCGGTAGCGGTTCTGCGTCGGCACCCAGGCCTCGCAGTCGAACTTGCGAGCAGCGGAAGCGCCCAGATCGCCGGCGGCGGTGTCGATGATGCGGTACGGCACCTCGACCTTGCCCAGCATCTCCTGCTCCATCTGCAGCAGGTGCTGATGCTCGGCGCGGGAGTTCTCCTGCTTGCAGTAGACGAACATCTCAACCTTGTCGAACTGGTGGACGCGGATGATGCCCATCGTGTCCTTGCCGGCGGCACCCGCCTCGCGACGATAGCAGCTGGACCAGCCACAGTAGCGCAGCGGGCCGTTGTCAAGATCAAGAATCTCGTTCTCGTGCATGCCGGCGAGCGCGACTTCAGACGTACCGACCAGATACTGGTCATCCGGCTCACGCAGACGGTAGATCTCATCCGCGTGCGAGTTGAGGAAGCCGGTGCCGGCCATGACTTCGGGGCGCACAAGCGTCGGGGTGATGGCGAGCGTGAAGCCGTGCTCCTCAGCTTGGTCGACGGCCATGGTGAGCATGGCGATCTGCAGTCGGGCGACTGCACCGCGCAGGAAGTAGAAGCGGGAGCCGGAGACCTTGACGCCACGCTTCATATCGATGCCGGCAACGCCTTCACCGAGCTCGAGGTGGTTCTTCGGTTCGAAGCCTTCCGCAGCGAAATCGCGGATGGTGCCGACCTTCTTGACGACCACGTAGTCGTCCTCGCCGCCTTCTGGGGCTTCCGGCTCAACAATGTTGCTGAGCTTCCACATCGCGGTCGTGTACTCGGCCGCGGCCTGGTCTGCGGTGTCCTTGTATTCGGAGACCTTATTGGACAGCTCCTTGGTCTGGGCGATAATCTTCGCCTTCTCCTCAGGAGCGGCGGTGGCGATCTTCTTGCCCATGTCCTTCTGTTCGGCGCGTGCGGCTTCAAACGCCTTGAGCGACTCGCGACGGGTTTCGTCGGAGCGGAGCACCTCGTCAACAAGTTCCACGGATTCCCCGCGCTTGCGCTGGGACTCCTTCACAATGTCCGGATGTTCACGGATGAATTGAATATCAAGCATAGTTCAAGACTAATGCGGCAAGCCGACACGTGACTGCTGGCAGTAGGTGCCGGCGCCGACAACGCGAAACAATTCGTGGAGGGACCGTCAAATTCTCGAGATTTGCCCATGGACATCCCAGCGAAACAGATAAGAATGGAACCTATGCAGTCGTCCAAGATGCCCATAGCGGTTGTTGTTATCGCAATCATCGTCGCTGTCGTAACGATTGGTGTCGCCGTGTTCTTCCTTGTACGCCATCTGCGTCGCCAGCATGTCGCCAAGGTACTTGAACAGCGGGAAGACGACCAAGTCCATTACGCGTTCATCATCAATCCATCCAAACCGCAGGCCAACGAACGGCGTCGCCAAATCAAGTCGTTCTGCGAAAGCAAAGGCATCAAACAAATCGAGTTCATCGACACGCAGCTTGACAAGGACGGCCGCGCATGCGCACTCGAAGCACTCGGACATGGCGCTGACGTCGTGGTCGCGGTAGGCGGCGACGGCACGGTGCGTACGGTGGCGAGCGCGATGTCGGGCAGCGGACACGCAATGGGCATCCTGCCGATCGGCACGGGTAATCTGTTCGCCCGCAATCTCAACATTCCCGTGGATGACTTTGAGGCGGCCCTGACCATCGCCACATCGCACGGTTCAAGGCAGGTCGACGTCGGACGCCTATCCCTGCTGGACGACCCGAACGAAGATCACCCGCATGCGTTCATGATTATCGGCGGTGTCGGCTTCGACGCGCAGATGATCGAGGAGACCGATCCGCAACTCAAGAAGAACATCAGCTGGCTGGCCTACTTCGTCAGCGGGGCGAAGAACCTGTTCACGCCGAAATTCAAGGCGGATGTGACCGTGACCGACGCACACGGCAACACGCACACGGTTGACGGACTCGTGTTCCGCACGTTCATGGCCGGCAATTGCGGCGAAATACCGGTTTTTTCGCTGATGCCCAGCGCGTCCTATGATGACGGGCTACTTGATTTCGAGATTATTGACACGACCGGCGGCCTGCTCGGCTGGGCGAACCTGTTCAATGACGTGGTCCATCAGACCATTACCAAGAAGCCGCAGCAAAGCCCGCTGTCCACGAATTCGACCATCGAGCAGATGCAGGGCGTCAGCGCTGAAATCAAGCTGGAAAAGTCGGCACTTGCGGAGGTGGACGGCGACATGCTCGGCCGCACACGGCATATCCTCATCACCGTTGATCGGCAATCACTGACCGTGCGCGCCCCGGAAAGCGACCCGGCCAAGGCGAGCGCAGCGGCGCCGGCATCCGCAGCGGCAGCAGCGTCAGGAACGGCCTCCGTCTCCACGGCCGCGCCCGTGACCGTGCCAGCATCAGCACCAACATCAGTACCTGCATCGGCACCGCAGTCTGAGTCAGGTTCCACCCCCAAGTCGCCATCAGTACGCGCCTCCACCCCCGCAACCGCACCTGCGACAGCACCCGCAACAGCAATTTGAATCAATCACGCTGAGCATCCGCCGGCAACACGTCGTTCTTATTCGCGTTCATCGACGTCGGATACCACGCGGGCGACATGCAACGCCAGATAAGCGATTTCCGCGGGGTCAGCTCCGCGCCCAATCGGATTGCGACGACATCGGCGATTTTCCGTGCGCACCGCACCTGATCGGGATAGGATTGCTTGATCGCCTCGATTACCGGCTCGGGCTCGCTGTCCAATTGGCGGCCTTGATAGATGCGCACAAACAGGTAGCGCAGACGTGTGGTGAACCGGCCGACACTGACATTGTGCTGGCCGAGCGAAATATTGTAAGTCTTCTCGATAATGACAAGCATCTGCTGGATGACGCCCGTCATGGTATAGGTATACGACAAATCCCCGTTGGAAAAGCCCGCATTAATCAGATGCAACGCGAACGCCACCGCCTCGCTGCGGGGCAGGGCATCAGGCAGGCTGTCGTTGAGCGCTGAAACCAGCGCTTCCCCTTGAACGTACTCCTTGGCGTACAGGGAACGGACCTCCGCGTCGAGCGGATATTCCACGGAGGTGCCGCGCTTGGCCCGACGCAACGCGCCGACCGCGTGATCGGCGAGCGCCATGACGAGCGTAGGCGTCTGTTCGGCTTTGTTGGCCGAGTCCCACGCGCGTCATGGCGTCGGTGACCAGCCGAATCGTCTCCGGAGGAATATCCGCGAGCAATTCGGTTACATAATCGGGATCGCGGCCGTCGGAAGGAACGAATTTCCGCACGACTTTGGAGTCGTCAACCCTCGGGCCGGGCTTGGCTTTGAAACCAAGGCCCCCAGCCGGTGGTGAGGATGACCTCCTAGTCGCCGTCGCGCGCTAGCACGACATTGTTGTTGAACGCAGAGAATGTCCACGACGTTCCTTCCGATCAGCCCGCGATTCAGCGAGAGATCTCCAGGACGACGTCTCCCGGCTTGACGTCGATGCCCGTCTTCGGGGTCACGCTACCAAGCGCCGCGGTGTTCAGAACCGTCATCATAGTGACGGTTTTAAAACCTGCCGCCCTGACTTTATCAAAGTCCACGGTCACCAGCTTGTCGCCGGCGTTGACGCGTTGACCCTTGGTGACGGCCGGGGTGAAGCCCTCGCCGTTCATCTTGACCGTATCGATGCCGACGTGCACGAGCACTTCGACCCCGTCATCGGTCTTGATGCCGAAGGCATGACCGGTTTCGGCCACCGTCGACAGCACGCCGGACACCGGGGCATACACGGTGGAGTCAGTGGACTGGATGCCGACGCCCTCGCCGAGCGCGCGGGAGGCGAACACCGGGTCGCCTGCTTCATCCAAGGAAATGACGTGGCCGGCAACCGGGGCGGCAACCGTATCGGTCGCGGTCTTGGTCGCGGTCTTGGTCGCGGTCTTGGTCGCGGTCTTGGTCGCGGTAGCGGTAGCAGTTGCAGTTGCGGCAGTATTGTCGTTCACGGCGGCCGGGGCTGCTGGAGCTTCGACCTTGTCCATCGCCTGCTGGGCTTCCACCGCATGGTCGGCGGCCTTCTGCTCCGGGGTGCGGTAGTCGAGCGTGATAATCAGGAACATGGACAGGAAGAATGCCACGGCGATGGCGATCGCATAGACCCACATCTGGCTGAACACCGGGATGGTCAGCAGCGAGGTGAAGGCGAAGGCCGTAGTGGTCACGCCGTGCACGACCTGGCCGTTGGCGAGCGTGGACGGGAAGATCCAGCCGAGGATTGCGATGACCACGCCACCGACGAAGCAGCCGATCAGCATGCGCTTGTACACCAGCTTGTAGCGCAGGTGGATGCCGTACAGGCTCGGCTCGGACACACCGCCGAGCAGGCCGGCCATAAGCGCGCCGAACGCGGTCTGACGCATGTCGACGTTCTTCTCGCGCATCGCGATGACCAGCACGCCGGCGGTCGCGCCGAAGCAGGCGAAGTTCCACACGCCCATTGGGCCCTGGATGAAGTCGTAGCCCAGCGTGTTGATGTTGACCAGCATGAGGGCGTTGAGCGGCCAGTGTAGACCAAGCGGCACGAGGAACGGATAAAGCATAGGAATGAGGATCGCGAAGATGAACGGCGCGTTGTTGTTCAGCCATGCCAGGCCGACGCCGAGGCCGTTGCCGACCCACACGCCCAGCGGGCCGAGCAGGAAGGCTGTGACCGGAATCATGATGATCATGGACAGGAACGGCACGAACACCATCTGCACACTGTCGGGGATGATCCGCTCGAGGCCCTTGTAGACGAGCGCGAGCACGGCGACCATGAACAGCGGCACGAACACGGAACCGGAGTAGTCGTTGAGCTGCAACGGCAGGCCGAACACCTTGGTGGTGCACGACTGGGTGCCCAGCGTGGCGTTGGTCACGCAGTTGAGGGCGCCCTTGGCCGCGGCCAGACCGCTCCTGTCACCGAAGATGCCCGCCCACTTGTCAGGCGCGGACAGGGCCATGAACTGCGGGGTCATGAGGGCCGCCATGATGGTGGCGCCGACCCAGCCGTCGACCTTGAGCTTCTTCGCGCCGTTGTAGGCGATCATGATCGGCAGGAAGTAGAACACGCCCTCGTACGCGGCCTTGCACAGCAGCAGGGTCGGGCTTTCCGTGTCATTGGAGATGACATGGCAGGCGATGAGCACGTTGAGGATCGCGATGATCAGCGACGCACCGAGCAGCACGTTGATGATCGGGCGGAACGTGTCGGACAGGAACTCAAAGAAGTTGTCCACCCACGCGTGCTTGCCTTTGACCTTGGAGCGTTCCTGGGCCTTGACTTCGGCGTTGGACAGTCTCTTGGAGCCGTCGTTGTTGACTTCGCCGCCGCTGATATTGGCCATTTCGGGCAGCTGCATGATCTTGTCGTACATTGTGGCAACGCCGCCGCCGATGACGACCTGATACCGGTTGCCGCTCTGCGGAACAGCGCCAAGCACGCCTTTCATATACTCAAGTCGGTTCTGGTCCACCTTGCGTGCGTCGACAAGCTCGAACCGCAAACGGGTGGCGCAATGCGTCAGGCTCTTGATGTTGCCCGGACCACCGACCGCGTCGATGATCTGCGAGGCAGTTGATTCAGCCATCGTTTTTCCTTCCTTAGGCTGTTTTTCCACTTCGTATTCACAAGGTGTCAACAAAAAAGACCCGAGGCTCGGCGGCAGATATGACAGTGCCACTGTGTCTCGGGTCTTGCATCTTGCTTGACTTGCAGCCCTGCAATAAACGAATCGATTACATTATAGCGCCGCACTTCGTTTCTTGCAAGCATCTTCGCGGGAATTTTCACAGGCATCTTCAGATTGGACCGTCACTAGCCGCGGATTTTCAAGGAAGATGCCGCGTTGGCGCGTGGCTGCTGGTACAAGGTCGCGGGTGCGCGGGGCGCGGGCGGACCGGCGAGACGATGCCGGGTGCCGCAATCACCGAATCGGCCCCGACGCCCGTATGTCGCCAATCGTATGCAAACGATAGCAATCAAGAGGAATACGATGATTCCGCCAATGCAAACGTTTCATTCCTGACGCGAGAAGCGAAAATCAGCGATCGTTGCCATATGTCGGGACGTCTCCGGGCGAACATCCAAACGACGTGGCACAATTGAAGACATGGTAGCAAAAAACGCGGGTCTTCCCGCCACCCCAGCTGATCTGATCGACGTCGACGAAGTCATCGGCAAGTACTATGACATCGTCCCCGACGTCAACGTCCCCGAGCAGCGCGTGAGCTTCGGCACGTCCGGCCACCGCGGCTCCTCCCTGAAGACCTCGTTCAACGAGGCCCACATCGTCGCCATCTCCCAGGCCATCGCCGAGCACCGCAAGGCCGCCGGCATCACCGGCCCGCTGTACATCGGCCGCGACACCCACGCCCTGTCTTTGCCGGCGTGGAAGACCGCCATCGAGGTGCTGGTCGCCAACGGTGTGCGCGTGCGCATCGATTCGCGCGACGACTTCACCCCGACGCCGGTCGTCTCCCAGGCTATTCTGACGCACAACCGTGCGGCTGACGGCACGCAGCGCTTCTCCGGCGACGACCTCGCCGACGGCATCGTCGTCACCCCGTCGCACAACCCGCCCACCGACGGCGGCTTCAAGTACGATCCGCCGACCGGCGGCCCGGCCCCGGCTGAGACGACGAACGCGATCGCCAAGCGCGCCAATGAGCTGCTGCCCGACTTCAAGAACGTCAAGCGCGTCCCGTTCGAGCAGGCCGTCAAGTCCGACCTCGTCGAACGTTTCGACTTCCGCAAGCATTACGTCGAGGATCTGGGCAACGTCATCGACTTCGACGTGATCAAGTCCTCCGGCGTGCGCCTCGGTATCGATCCGCTGGGCGGCGCCTCGGTCAACTACTGGCCGCTCGTCAACGAAGTGTACGGCACCTCCATCGAGGTTGTGCGCCCGCAGGTCGACCCGACCTGGCGCTTCATGACCATCGATCACGACGGCAAGATCCGTATGGATCCGTCCTCGCCGTACGCGATGAAGGGTCTCGTTGACTCGCTCAACAACGGAGCTTGGGACAAGTACGATCTCGTCGGCGGCACCGACCCGGACGCCGACCGTCACGGCATCGTGTGCCCTGACTGGGGTGTCATGAACCCGAACCATTACATCGCCGTCGTTGTCGAATACCTGTTCGGCAAAGACAAGAATGGCAACCCGAACCGTCCGGATTGGCCCGAAGGCACCGGCATCGGCAAGACCCTCGTGTCTTCCTCGCTGATCGACCGCGTGGCCGCCTCCATCGGCGCCAAGCTCGTCGAGGTCCCGGTCGGCTTCAAGTGGTTCGTCGATCCGCTGTTCACCGGCGAAGTCGCCTTCGGCGGCGAGGAAAGCTCCGGCATGAGCTTCCTGCGCAAGGACGGCCGCGTGTGGACCACCGATAAGGACGGCCTGATTCCCGACCTGCTCGCCGCGGAAATCACCGGCAAGATGGGCAAGAACCCGGCCGAACTGCACAAGGACCAGGTCGCACGCTTCGGCGAGAGCTGGTACAAGCGCATCGACACGCCGACCACTCTCGAGCAGAAGCAGAAGTTCGCCAAGCTCACCGGTGACGACGTGACCGCCACCACCCTGGGCGGCGAGGAGATCACCGCGAAGCTCACCAAGGCTCCGGGCAACGACGCGCCGATCGGCGGTCTCAAGGTGACGACCAAGAACAACTGGTTCGCCGCCCGCCCGTCCGGCACCGAAAACATCTACAAGGTGTACGCCGAATCCTTCGACTCCCCCGAAACCCTCGACAAGGTGCTCGAGGAAGCGACCGAAGTCGTCGACAAGGCACTCGCTGAGTGATTGTCATGATGGCAATGCCGCGATAATCGCGACAGTTTGAGCAGTCTAAGACCCCGTTGCGGAATGTCTCCGCGGCGGGGTCTTTGCGTTGGCTGCGGTTTAGGGTGGCGTGCGCGAGCGGGACGGACGGCGGGTGGGCAGCCGGCTGTGGGACGGAGTGCGAGGAACGGGTCACAAGATGAGCGGATCAATGGCGGTCATCGGCTCATCGGGGTGCCCGATCGGGTGAGTGTGTGAGGATTCGCTCTCACAACGGGCAGTCAAACCGCCAGAATCAGCCATGGCAGCGATCCAAGCCGCCGTCATGTGAGGATTCGCTCACAATATGACCGGTCGATGGCGGCAAATCGGCGATTCGGCGTCGTCCAACCCCCTGCGTGTGAGGATCGGCTCACATAACCGCCCTTCCAATGCCTGTATCCGCACCGACTCCCCATGCCGCCGGTCGCCGAAGACGCGACGACCATACATAAGGAACGAGCCTTGCCTTCCTGCGATGAGAAAAGCAAGGCTCCAATAGAGGCCAGCCTTCAGTGGCTTCCGAGATACACAGGTCACTGCACAACAGCATCCTCAGTAGCCGTCACCTCGGATTCCACCTGCTGGCTTTCAGCGGCCGGCAACGCGGAACGCTTGGCGGACGCAACCTCGAACAGTTCATCGACATGGTCGATTTCCCGCTTGCTCATGCGATTGCGCGTCGCTAGGGAGACAACCACGTACAGTACCAGATTGACCATCATGCCTACCACGCCCGAAGTCAAGCTGCCCAGTGCGGCAATGTCGTCCGGATAGATGACGGTCAGCACGGCGGCGACAACGAAGCCTGAAATCATGCCCGACAGGGCACCGTACTTGTTGCCGAACTTGAAGAAGATGCCGAAGAACAACGGAACCGCGATCTGCACGATGCCCTGGTAGGACAGCTGGGCGAGCAGCTGCAAGCGCGACATGCCGTTGGTGAAGTATGCGAGCACCGCGGAAACAAGCACGAAGATGACCATGCAGATCTTCGACACCTTGGTCTTCGTAGCATCGTCGAGATGCACCCTGTTGCCGACGATGTCATTCGCGATCTGCGTGCCGGCCGCCTGGATGCTGCCATCGATGTGGCCGATGGATCCGGCGAAGATCATCACCAGACCAAGTCCCATAAGCCATACCCCGCCCCACTGGTTGAGCAGCGTGGTCCAGCCGGCCTGCGGATCCTTGGCGACCGCGGGGATATGTGCGGCGGCGAGCATCACCAAGGTCAGCAGCGCGTAGAATACGCCGGAAATGATGATTGCCCGGTTGGTGGACTGTTTCACGGATCGCACGTTGTTCGCCGTGTAGATGCGTACGAAGCTCATCGGCCAGCACAGCGCGCCGACCACGCCGGTGAAGATCTGGCAGAACAGATACCACGGCCCGTATTGTCCACCGTCGCCGGGAACCTTCAGCAAGTCGGCGGAAATGTGGGACAGGTCGCCCCAATTCGCTGGCGAGGACGGCGAGACCAGGAGGAACACGCACACGATTGCGGCGATGACATAGGCGAAGATTCCTTGGTACATATCGGTATACACGAGTCCGCGCATACCCATCTGCACGGTCCAGATTTGACGAATCAGAATCACCGCGAGACCGGCACCGAGACACACCGGCAATGCCCAGCTGCCGTTCGATGCGATATGGAAGACCGTGGCGAGCGCCTGCATGCCGAGAATAGTCCACGGCAGAATCGCAATCGCGCCAATCAGCGAGGTAACCACGCCGACAGCTTTGGACGAATACCGCAGCCGCATCAGATCCGGCTGGGTCACCAGATTGTACTGTTTGCCCCATCGCCAAGCCCTCGTTGCCACGAAATACATGAAGGACAGGCCGAGGGTCGAATATGCCAGACCGTAGAACCCGAAGACGCCCGAGGCCACGCTCAGCCCCGCGAACGAGATGAACACGGTGCCCGGCCACCAGGAGTTCACGTAGCACATGGCCACATACCATGGGCCGAACGACCTTCCCGCCACTGCGTAGTCGTCAAAGGAGTGGGAGCGTTTCTGTGTGATATACAGGATGAGAATGATGCCGGCGAAGAACAGTCCCAGCATGGTGAACATGACAGCCATTGGTCATCACTTCCTTTCCGAAGATGTGTTCGCCGCGAATTCGTCGGCGTTTCCGATTGCAGTCTGTGAGGCTTCGCTGGCGGATGGTTCCTCGGGATCCACCTCGCCGCGCACATCCTCGATCCAATAGAACAAGCCCATGATGATGAGCAATGCGATGAAATTGAACAGCCAATACCAGATGGACATCGGTGCGCCAAGGAACAGCGCGGTCTTCCCGCTGCCCCACAGATAGAGCGGCGGCAGGATGGCGAAGGCGAGCACAATGCCGTACAGTACGGCGAATACCGTGATCTTCTTTTTCACGGACCACGAGCGGACAAACTTCTTCATGGCTACTCCTTTCTTGAATGGTTGATGGTGAATTCAGATGGAATCTTTGACTTTTGGCCAGTCCAGCTGCTTCTTGTAGGTGTATGCGCGCATCAGCTTCCAGATGCCGTATTTCCAGTAGTCGAAAGTGACATCGCGCACAACCGAGTTGATGATTCCCCACAATCCCCATTTCACGTCGCCGATGACCCGCGCGGCCTGCACCCTAGCGAGCTTGTGCCCGTCCACCTTGCCGAAGTACTCCTCCAGCAACGGCATCATCTCCTCCTCGTCGTAAAACATCTCGGCGAGGAACAAAGCGACTTCGCAGCTTTCCTCGTTGTTACCGCAGAAATCGAAGTCGATGATGCGCATCTCATGGTTCTTGACCATGAAGTTGCCTGGCATCGGATCGTTGTGGCACGGGACGATATCGAGCCCGGAAGCCAGGAATCGTGCTTTCACGTCATGGTATTCGCCAATCAGCCCGTGTACCCAATCGGGAAGGTCGATGGACATGCTATCGACCTGTTCCAGATGCTGGTCGATTTGCTCGAACAACGTATTGGTGTTGGCGAAAAGTTCACCAGAGTGCAGTTTGCGGTAGATATCCATGGCCTGAATACCTTGCTCCTGCGTACGCAAAGACGTGGTCGTGCAGGTTTCCCAGCCATCAAGAAACTCGGTGATCTCAATACCGGTTTCGGGATCGAACTCATAGACTGACGCGCCAATGCCCAAGTCGGAGGCGCGCATGGTGCCGGCATCCACATTGGACCTGTCGATGAACCCGGTGCCTTTGCCTGGAACCTTAAGGAAGTACGGCACTGATGATTCATCGGTGACTTTCCAGTTCTCATTGGTGAGCCCGCCGCTCAGCGGCTGTGCGAAGACGGTCTGGCCTTGCCATATCTTCGCCTGTTCAATCGCATCTCGAACTTCAGCCGGCACTTCGATGTATTTGGAATGCTTCACCCGGCCATCAACAACCATCGGAACTTGTTCTTGCTGATCGCTCATCTCACAACTCCTTCAGCCAAGCGGACGGGCCTGTCGGCAGCAGCAGCTGGTTGCGTGCCTTGACGAGACGCCATAACCCGTACTTCGCGAAATCGATTTCCGGGGTGTCGGTCGTGGCGCTACGCCACAGCCCGATCAACGCCCAGTACAAGTCGCCGAGAATGCCGAAGCACTGGGCGACCGGCAGTGCCGAGGACGGCAGACCCAGCCCGTTAATCAGCATGGCCGGCACACCACAGAACGGCCCGACCTCGGAAAGCACCGACCCCGCTTCCTCGAGCGGATCCATGACGCCACTGACCGTCCAGCCGGACAGCAACGGCATCGCCACGTCACCGGGCCGTACCTTGGGGTCGAGCAGGATGTTCGAAGCCGCACCATCCCCGTGGCATGGGACGGCGGGCTCATGGAATTCGTCCACGCGTCGAATGAAGCCGTCAAGGTCACGCAACAGGCCATCGACATCCCCTGGCATGCGTTTGCCCGTATGCCGATACAGATCACGCATGCCGAACACATCCTCAATCAAGTCGCGGTGCATGACTTCCCGTCCGTCGGGGATGCGCAGTTCATGGACCCGGCGATGCTGTTCAAGCACCGCCCAAAGCACGTACGGATCACGCAATTCGTCAAGCTTCGCGTTTCTCCAGGTGGCAGGCAGTTTGCGCATGATGATCTGGTCATCGCCCACCGACAGCACTTGCGGGGAAATACCTGCATCACCCGCGATTTTCATCATTGTCGCGATGCTCTCGAACGGTGAGGCGTAGGGCCGGCTCTCCTTGGTGAACACACGACGTAGTACGGCATCGCCGTGGGCATCCGCGCCTTCGGTGAAGATGCCATCACCGCCGACCCAGCTCGGGGTGATATCGGTTTCCTTCACATCACCCCAGATCCAGGAGGATTCATCAGTCTTCGCTGTAACTGCGGCTGGCTCATTCATGGTCATCGGGCACCCCCTCGAAAGACGGGAACTGCATATCGAAGCCGCGAGTCCGTTCCAAGAATCCGGCGAGCGCCAACACTCCGGCGTCATCGAACCTGCGGCCAATCACCTGCACATCAACCGGCAGATGCGTGGCATCATCCATCGCCTCGCAATACACCGCCGCCGGCCGTGTGGTCTGGTTCCACCAGGCCGTGAACTGCGTGTGATGGAGCAGTTCGCGTTCGTCTCCAGGCCCCGGACTGTCCGCGGGAAACCCGGTAACCGGAATGACAGGACTAATCAGATAGTCGAATCCTTGAAGTTCGCGTTCGATGGCTGCAACAGTGGTGAGCAGGCCGTTCATTGCGTCCTCGTAATCAGCCATGGACAGTGTGTCTGCTTCTTTGACCCAATCGGCGACCAAATCCAGAACAGCCTGCGGGTGGCGGGATGCACGAATTTCCGCGGCGGCGTGGGCTTTGAACACCCGATCGGCGTTGTCGTAATCGGCGTCGGTCAAGTGCAATCGCAACGGCTTGACAATGCATCCGTAGCATTCGAGCCGCTTTGCCGCGCGTTCTACCGCTTCCGCCACAGCGCGCTGAGGAGACAGGCCATATCCCATGTCCAGCAGCACGCCGACGCGAGGCGTTTTCGCCAGCACCGATTGCTCCGGAACCGCAGCGAAGGCACCGGGCAGGCACCACGGGTCGCTGTCCGCCTGCTGACCGACCACGGACAGGCCCTCGATGACATCGGCAACCGTGCGGGCAAGCACACCGGAAGACCGCATGACGCTCGCAGGCGAATACGCAATCCTCCCTTGCGTGGGCTTGATGGCTGCAAGACCGCAATGCGCGGCAGGCAACCTGACCGAACCCGCGATGTCGGTTCCCAGTCCGAACGCGGCAAGGCCGCACGCCAATGCGGCCCCGACACCGGAACTCGAGCCTCCCGGACTCAACTCGGTGTTCCACGGGTCGCGCACAATGCCGAACTGCGAACTGATGCCACTGGCCAGCATGCCCATATCCGGCATCGTGCCCTTCGCAACGATGATTGCTCCGGCTTCCTCGAGCCGCATCACCGGTTCGGAAGACGCCGAGGAGACGGGATCGCCATCATGGATGGCACTTCCATGCCACCTGGGCAGCCCGGCCACATGGTAACTGTCCTTCACGATGACCGGCACCCCGTCAAGCGGCCCCTTGGGTTTGCCGGATGCATACCGGGAATCACTCGCCTTCGCCTGTTCCACGGCGGTCTCACGGTATGCGCTGATCGCATTCACACGGTCCGCAACCGTATGCGCATACCGCAGGTGCCCGGAGATGACATCGCTGGGCTTGAGCTTGCCATTGAGATATGCCGCACGATACTGGGCAACGGTGAACATGACATCCTCCTTCACATGATTGGCGGCAAGCATGCCTGCGTGCCTGTCGTACCAAGGATTTACCTGACATTATTGGATTCGGGCGCACGACGGCACCCCGAGAATCTGTTACGGAACAGTTAGAAAATCCGTGGCTGTGTTAATGGCATATTTCATGGCGTCCGCAAAAGTCACGGGACTCTCGGACCGGTATGCGAAAAGCCAGGTACCCGAGCCACAGCCATTTACCTGGATCCCATGTTTTGTTACATCGCGGTAATCGGCGGGCGGCAAGCCATTTGCGTGTTTCTCTATATTTGCAGTTGTCAGCAACACCTTCCGCAAACAACAGGAAGAAGGACACCATGGCAACCCGTTCGACGATCATGGACACCAATAGTTTCCGCCCGGAAATGGCGGCCGCGCTGGACCCCGAGACGCGCAAGCTCACCGAGGAACGTGAGGTATTAGGCCCCGCGTACCGGCTCTTCTACCGCAATCCGGTGCATCTGGTCAAGGGTCGCGGCTCCCACCTGTGGGATGCCGACGGCGTGGAGTACCTAGACGTCTACAACAACGTCGCCTCTGTGGGGCACTGCCATCCGCGGGTCGTCGAAGCGATTACGCGCCAGGCATCCCTACTGAACACGCACACCCGCTATCTGCATGAGAACATCCTCAATTACGCGCAGGATATCCTGTCCACCATGCCCGGGCCAATCGACCGAATCATGTTCCAATGCACCGGATCAGAGGCGAACGATCTTGCGGTGCGTGTCGCTCAGGCGTACACCGGCGGAGAAGGGGTTATTGTCACACACGAGGCGTATCACGGCAATTCGGCGTTGACGTCGAAACTCTCCCCCGCTCTCGGCACCGCCCAGACGCTCGGTTTGAAGATGCGCATGGTCCCCACCCCGGACACCTATCGTCTCGAAATCGACGGCAAGCCGGCTGAATCATGCAGCGCTGAAGCCTTCGGCGCATGGATGTCCGCCGAGGTACGCAAGGCGGTGGCCGATATGGAACGTCACGGCGTGAAATTCGCTGCGTTCCTCGCCGATTCGATCTTCTCCTCCGACGGCGTGTACCCGGACCCGGTCGGCTATCTCCAACCGGTCATCGACACGGTACATGAGCTTGGCGGCGTGTGGATCGCCGATGAGGTCCAGCCTGGTTTCACCAGAACCGGTGATGCCTTCTGGGGCTTCGAACGTCAAGGCATCGTGCCTGATCTGGTGACTTCCGGCAAGCCGATGGCCAACGGTCTGCCGACCTCGCTCATGGCGGCACGCCACGAGGTGCTTGAACCGTTCGCCGGCTCGATCCCGTATTTCAACACCTTCGGCGGCAATCCGGTATGCATGGCCGCGGCGCAGGCTACACTCGACGTGATGCGTGACGAGGACACGATGGGCAACGCCAAGCGGGTCGGCGCGATTTTCAAGAAGGCCGTCGCCTCGCTTCAGGATGCACACCCGTGCATCGGCGATGTGCGAGGGGCAGGACTGTACATCGGCTGTGAAATCGTCAAGCCCGGCACGAAAGACCCTGATCAGCAGGCAGCGCTGGATATCCTGGAAACCCTGCGCGGCAACCATGTACTCACCTCGGTGTGCGGACGGTACGGCAACATCTTGAAACTGCGCCCGCCGCTGGTGTTCAGCGAGGATGATGTGGACTGGTTCATGGACGCGTTCACCAAGACGCTGGCGACACTCAAACTGTAGCCAGCCGTAGCAAGCTGTAGCCAGCACAGAATCGTCGGGTACGCACGGTAGCTCGCGTGCCCGAACGCGGGAACCGGCCAGTCCGGTCTCGCGAAATCCATCGACGATGCCCGGACCCGCAACCACTCACGGGGCCGGGCATTGTTGTATGCAACCGTAATCATCACAACATAATCGCCTGATAGTGTTTGCGCAAGCACAACCATCGGGAAGATCGATATGGAAGCACCACGAGAGGA
Source organism: Bifidobacterium thermophilum DSM 20210 (assembly GCA_000771265.1). Taxonomy (GTDB): domain Bacteria; phylum Actinomycetota; class Actinomycetes; order Actinomycetales; family Bifidobacteriaceae; genus Bifidobacterium; species Bifidobacterium thermophilum. The sequence continues at coordinate 52,502 of JDUB01000001.1, read as the reverse complement.
ACACGCGGAAACCATCCGGCGGATACGCACGATCATCAGGACCAATCAACTGACCGCCGGCGAAAGAATCGGCACCGAACGCGCACTTGCGCAACGACTGAACGTCACGAGATCGACGCTGCGAGCGGCGCTCGACACCATGGAGCGCAATCACGAAATCGTCCGTCTCATCGGCCGGGCCGGCGGCATCGTCGTTTCAGATGGCAAAATCGTGCGGAATATCGATACCATCGAATCATTGCCCGATATCGCAAGAAGACAAGGCTTCACGCTGGATACGACCGTGCTGAGCGCGACACTTACTATCTGTGGCCCAAGCGACGCGCGTCATCTCGGTTTGCAGATGGGAGACCCGATTTACCGCATGAGCCGGTTGAGACGACTGGATGGCACGCCGCTGTCCTTGGAGCAAAGCACGCTGCCAGCGGCATTATTCCCCGACCTCTTGTCCTATCCCGATTTCGGCACATCCCTGTACGGTACGTTGAGCACGTGGTATGACGTAGATGTATCCGACGCCGAGGAAACGCTGGAAACCTTCGAAGCATCCGACGAGCATGCGGCGTTGCTGGATATTCCGACAGGCTCGCCGGTTGTGCGCATCCGCCGCGACGCATCCGACACCAAAGGCAGGATAGTCGAACACGCGGTTGATCTCTTCGCAGCATCGCGAATCCGATTCACGCTCAAAGCAACCGGATATGTGCGGTTGTCCGCCGCCGGCTGATCCGATCTGGTTCGCCGTGCCACGTCTGTATCCGTTCACACAACCAGCCCACACTGGAATCCGTCACGCCCGCACCGCGGATTGGCTGTGCGCACGCGATGCGCGAATCCGCTCAGCGAGCCAAGTATTCACTACTGCATTGCGGCTGATGGCCAACTCTTCGGCCTCTTCGTCCAGTCCCTCGACAATCCAGTCAGGCATGGTCAAGGTAATACGCTTCTGAACGACCGGATGGTGTTCGACGACAGGATGGTCCAGATCAAAGCACCCGAGCACTTCCTCGCCGTCATCGAATCGCTGTTCCAGCTGTTGTGCATCAAGCGACTGGCTGTTATTCGCATTGGTCATAATATCGCTCCTCGTCTTTTCGTGACCGTCTGACCGAAATCAACCGGATGCGGTTCCCACGCTTCGTGGTTATCGCCGCCCAATGCTTCCCGGCAATCATGCCCAGCACGAGGTACCGGACGTCGTCATTCCCGGCATGCTTCGATACCAACGAAACCGTTTTCCCGCCACTCCGCATCGGCTGGGCTTGTTCAAAGTCGATACCGTGTTTCGCAAGGTTTTTCGCGCTTTTTGCTGGGTCATATTCAAATTCCACTACCACCCCCACACTCAGCTTGCCATCGTTTCGACGTTGATTTGACATTATTATACCATCATATTGATATTTCCCCAATAGCATGTATCTGTCATGCGATGGTCTTGATTCGGCGAACTCGGCAATTCCACACCCACACCGATGGGCGCGTTGCGCGGAGTGTCCGTCGAGATGCGACCCGCTGGATGCCGGACTCACTTAGCTATCAGCTGGCTTCGTCGGGAAACACGACGGAAGAACCGCGGTATAGGGCATTTCAATATTGGCGGGCTCCTCACAGCAGTACTGTCACCGGCGGACGGGAGTTTAGCGTGAACCGGTCTATCGGGCGCCGATCTCCCGCGCGCGGCGCGGGAGTTTGCGGGAATCACGCGTTCATGCGGATAATCTCCCAAGGTGAACGTTGGAATTTCGTGATTCTTGAATATTGGTCACGAGTCAGGTTTGGGGAGAACAGCGCCAGATTGGCGCATTAGCGATAAACTCCCGCTGCAATCCGGGACTTTTCTGCCGAACCGCCGATTCGCGGCCAATCTCCCACGAGGGGCGGGAGATAACGGGAGATTATTCGGTTACATGCTTCTACGACGCAAACTCCCACATTCATTACGACCCGCGCACAGGCCAGAATCCGCATCAAGCGGGCACAGCACAACACAACACAACACAACACAACACAACACAACACAAAACCCAATGATTTCAACAGTATCTCAGTGACTCAGCCGATGCCGCACCGCGCGCATCTTGGGGCTCAGCTCGTCATCAGGCAGCGCGTCGACCTGCTCGCACGACCCCAGCCGGTCGGCCGTCTGGTAATACCACAGCTTGTAGTCGAGCGCGTCGAGGTTGTCTTGCAACTCACGCATTTTATCCATCACGGCTTCGCGCTGGTTGCGAATCATATCAAGTCGGCGTTCGATGGTCGCATCGCCTTCGCCGCACAGGTCGACATAGCGTTTGATGTCCTTGATCGACATTCCACCTGCTTTCAGGCAGCCGATGATGTTGATCATCGGCATGTCCTCATCGCGAAACACGCGCGTCCCGCCGCTGGTCCGCCCCACGAACGGCAGCAGCCCTTCGCTGTCGTAGTAGCGCAGCGTCGAGGTGGATACCCCGAGTTTCTTCGCCATCTGGCCGATGGTGTATGTCGCCATCAGCGACTCCTTTCCAGTAGTACGTACACGCATCTGCCGCCCCGGACGGAACCCCGGAGCGGCAGAACGGCAATGGCACGGTTCGGCGTCAGCCTTCGACTTCGGACACCTTCACCAACGCCTTGATCACGCGGCGCGCATCCATGTCGGCGTAAGCCTGCGGCACCTCGTCCAGGGTGTACGTCTTGGTGAAGACGCGTCCCGGATGAACGTTGCCGGCGAGTACTTCGCGCAGCAGACGCTGACGGGCGTAGGTGCGCACAGGGGCCGGGCCGCCCTTGATCCCGATATTGCGGTAGAAGGTGGCATCCGCCGGGATCTGCACGCCGTGGGGCAGACCCACGCGGCCGATGACGGCACCCGGACGGCCGACGCGCAACGCGGTGTTGAACGACTGGGCGGAACCGACGCATTCGAGCACGGCATCAGCACCGGAGCCCGTAAGCTCCATGACACGCGCGACGGCCGCGTCATCACGCTCAGGCACGATGTCGGTGGCACCGAATTCGCGGGCGATGGCGGCGCGATCCTCGTGACGGCTCATGGCAATGATGCGGGTGGCGCCCAGCAATTTCGCAGACAACACGCCGCACAGACCCACCGCACCGTCACCGAACACGACGGCGGTGTATCCGGGCTTGACTTCGGCGCTGACAGCCGCATGGTAGCCGGTGCCCATCACGTCGGAGAGGGTCAGCAAATCGGCGAGCATCTCGTCGGTGAAGTCCTTCGGACTGGCGGGCGCGCCGGGGATGCCGCCCGCCGCGAGCGCCTCGGACACGTTGACAATGGTTCCGTTGGCGTGCGGAACATGCAAGTATTCGCTCTGGCAGCCCTCGTCCTCGGCGGCGCCGAAGTAGCCGCCGTTCAGGCAGCTGGACTCGAATCCGGCCTTGCACGCCGCACATTCGCCGCAGCTGATGGGGAACGGCACGATGACGAAGTCGCCGGGCTTGGCTGCGGTCACGTCGGCGCCGATTTCGGTCACGACGCCGATGGATTCATGACCGATCGGCGTTCCGGCGGAGTTAGCATCCTGGCTGCGGTATGGCCATAGATCGGATCCGCACACGCAGGTGCGCACGACGCGGATAATCAGGTCGCCCGGGTTCTTGATAGTAGGAATCGGGCGTTCTTCGACGCGCACATCGTGCGGTCCGTAATAGATGGTTGACTTCATGGTTGCTCCTTTGTATTGGGGTATTGCACTGGGTTGGATGATGTATCGGTGCCGGCCAGCGGCAGACCGGCGGACGGCTCACGCGTCACGCGGCATACATCACGCGTTGAGCTTGTCGTACTCGGTCTGGTCAAGAAACTCCTGCCAATCGACGACCGACCCGTCTTCGCCGGTCGGCGTGATGGCGATATGAGTAAGCGTGGAATCCGCCGCAGCCCCATGCCAATGACGCACGTTCGGCGGGCAGACCACTACATCGCCGGCGTGCAGTTCGTGGGGCGGCTGCCCCTCCTGCTGCTCCCAGCCGTGACCGGCGGTGACCAGCAGAATCTGCCCCTTGGGGTGCGTATGCCAGCGGTTGTAGCATCCGCGGTCGAAGGTCACATTGCCCGCGCCCACAGCCGGCAGACCGCCGAGCATCTGCAGCCAGGCATGACCGGTGAAATTCGGCCCGTCAGCCGGCTCACCCAACTCGAAGGGACCATGCACGGGCGCCGGTTCGGTGGCATCGTCGCCGTAGACCTTGCGCACGATACCGAACGCGATCCACGCCTTCGGCCAGCCTGCATAAAACGCGAGCTGGGTGACGATCTCCACCATCTCGTCGCGGGTCACGCCGTTCTTCTTGGCCAGCGCGATATGGGATTCCAGTTGTGGGAACAGCCCCTGCGCCATCAACGCTGCGCATGTGACCATGCTGCGGTTGTGCAGCGACAGTGAATCCTCGCGGCTCCACACCTCGCCGAACAGCACGTCGTCGTTGAGATGCGCGAACACCGGGGCGAGATCGCCAAGATTGTCGTGCCCCGCGGTCTGTTTGATTACCACGCCCGTCACCTTGCCTTCCTGCGGATCGGCTTGTTTAGGATTCCGAATCGTCCCGGTTTCCGGCCGGTTCTTCCCGGCCGGTTTTCCGGGATTCCGCCCGTTCCAGGTTGCCCGGAACGCTTTCATATCCGCGATGTGATACCTCAACCCTAAAGGTTCAAGTTCACTTGAAGTCAAATGGCGACACGCCGGAATAATCAAGCGACCGTATCCCGCCCCCTCCGTAAGGTGGAGGCATGACAATCACGGTTTCGACGGATGGATCAGCACTAGGCAATCCGAACGGCCCGATGGGGTGGGCATGGGCCGACCATACGCCGCACGCAGGCGGGACTCCCGGGCACGAGCACGAGGGCGATTGCGACGCCGGCGGCGCCTCGAACGGCACCAACCAGATCGGTGAGCTGTGCGCGGTGCTTGAAGCCTTGCGCGCTCACCCGGGCGCTGAGCCGCTCGTGATCGAATCAGACTCGCAGTACGCCATCAACTGCTCCACAACCTGGGTGCGCGGCTGGAAGAAACACGGTTGGAAGAACTCGCAGGGCAAGCCGGTGAAGAACCGTGAGCTCATCGCCGCCATCGACCGTGAGATCTCGCAACGGTCCGGACCGGTGAAATTCGTGTGGGTCAAGGGGCATAACAACAATCCCGGCAACGAAAAAGTCGACCACCTCGCCCATGGGTATGCGGGCGATTGCCGCAGCGGTGTCAAACCGGGGTATCTGCCGCTTGAGGGCTGGCAGTCGCTGCTCGCCTCGGAATACGCGAAGGGCACCGTCGTACCCGAAGACGCGCACATGCTGATGGAAGGGAAGATTTCCGCGGCCGAATACCATCTGGGACGCGCCGAAGACACCGGCGGCGTGCCTGGTGCGGATGGCAGGCAACGCGCAGACAGAGGACAGAGCGCAGGCGGAGGGCCGGTTTCGCGAACTTCCTCCGGCAGCGGGCGCGCCGAATCGCTGGCTGAGCAGCTGGCCGAACCGGAAGGCGTTCCGGATGATCTGCCGGATTACCACAGGACCGCGGAAGCCGCGACAACGGACGCGGATGATGACACCAGCACCGCCGAACCTGCCGGTTCAACCGACGACGAATCAGCCGCCTCAACCCCCGATAACCAGACCGTACCGACGGCCTCCTCGACCGCTTCCGCATCATCCGGCGGCAATCGCTCGCGCGTGGTCCCCGGCTTGACGCTCTCCGGCACGCTGCGGTTCTCCCCGCCGCCGTCCAGCAGCCCGACATACAGCGGCGAGCCCCGCCATATTCACGGGCTGGTGGAAATCGACGGATATGTGCAAGGCGACGGCTCCGTCGAACTCAACGGCGCCCGATTCATGCTTGGGTAGGCGGGCGGCCGGCAGTCAATGGGACCATGGGCCCGAGCTGCGAAGCATCAAAGGTCATCACATCATAGTCACGCTGTAAGCCGAGCCAGAATTGAGGCCGCACCGCGAAATACCGCCGCATCGATACTATAGAAGCAGGCTTCGGCGCATTATGCGAGGCGAAGCGACATCGTGACCGCCAGCACAGGATCGGCCTGCGGCAGGCAGTCACGGTGTCTGTCATTCAGCGAGCTCAAAGGAGCATTATGGACAAGGCACAGCAAGACGCATTGAAGAAGGCGGCCGGCATCGAAGCCGCGAAGCTCATCCAGGATGGCATGATCGCCGGTCTCGGCACCGGTTCGACCGTGCGCTTCCTAGTGGATGAGCTCGGCCGCCGCGTGCAGGAGGAAGGCCTCAAGTTCACCGGCGTCACCACCTCCCGTCGCACGCAGGAGCAGGCCGAGGGCTACGGCATCAAGATTGTGAACATCGACGATGTGGACCACATCGACATCACCATCGACGGCGCCGACGAGGTCGACAAGAACTTCAACGGCATCAAGGGCGGCGGCGCTGCTCTCCTGTGGGAGAAGATCGTGGCGATCAACTCCAACAAGGTCGTGTGGATCGTCGACCAGTCCAAGGTCGTCGACACCATCGGCAAGTTCCCGCTGCCGGTCGAGGTCATCCCCTTCGGCAACGGCCAGGTGATCCGCAAATTCGAAGCGAAGGGCTACAAGCCGACGCTGCGTCTGGACGCCGAGGGCAAGCCGGTCCTCACCGACGAGAACGACTACGTGGTGGACCTGCACCTCGGGCGCATCGACCACCCGCAGGAGCTGGCCGAGGATCTCATCCACACCGTGGGCGTGGTGGAGCACGGCCTGTTCCTCAACATGGTGGACCAGGTCATCGTCGGCGATCCAGCCGGTCCGCGCGTGCTCACCAACCCGAACAAGTGAGCGTGTAAACCCTCCCTTTCAAACCCCCGCGGGGCAACCCACGGGGGTTTCTTTTACCTTATGTGCGCATCCGCAGCACGAATCCGCCGCACATCTGACCATTGAGAAGTGGCTGGGGATACACTAGGTATGGTGTGCCAACGCATCGCCTTGCAGACAATGGCTTGCCCCGCTTGCGATGACGTGCACATGACACCATGCCCATCGCAGAAAGGCAAACCCCATGGCCAATACGGCAGACGAATCGCATTCCATCGACACCATCTGTGTCCAGGGCGGCTGGCAGCCGAAGAACGGCGAGCCACGCACGCCCCCAATCGTCCAGTCCACCACATTCAAATACACGAGCAGCGAGCAGATGTCCCGCCTGTTCGACCTGTCCGAATCCGGGTATTTCTATACCCGCCTGTCCAACCCGACGAACGATGTCGTTGCCAAGAAGATCTGCGAACTCGAGGGCGGCACCGCGGCCATTCTCACGAGCTCCGGTCAGGCGGCGAACTTCTTCGCGCTGTTCAACCTGTGCTCCGCCGGCGACCATATCGTCGCCTCGAACGCCATCTACGGCGGCACATACAACCTCATCAACGTGACCATGCGCCGCATGGGCATCGACTGCACCTTCGTGCACCCGGACTGCACGCCCGAAGAGCTCGACGCCGCGTTCCGCACCAACACGAAGGCCGTGTTCGGCGAATCCATCGCCAATCCCTCGCTCATGGTGCTTGACTTCGACAAGTTCGCCGCCGCCGCACACAAGCATGGCGTGCCGCTAATCGTCGACAACACCTTCCCGACGCCTGTCAACTGCCGTCCGTTCGAGTACGGCGTCGACATCGTGACGCATTCGACCACCAAGTACATGGACGGCCACGGCTCGTGCGTCGGCGGCGTCATCGTGGATTCCGGCAAGTTCGACTGGATGGCCCACGCCGACAAATTCCCGGGCCTGACTACCCCGGACGATTCCTACCACGGCGTGACCTACGCCAAGGAGTTCGGCAACGGCGGCGCGTTCATCACCAAATGCGTGGCGCAGCTTATGCGCGACTTCGGCTCGATCCCCTCGCCGTTCAACTCATGGATCCTCGGCCAGAACCTTGAGGATCTGGGTCTGCGCATGAAGCGGCACTGCGAGAACGGCTACAAGGTGGCGAAGTTCCTCAACGAGGATCCACGCATCTCGTGGGTCAACCACCCCGGCCTCGAAACCGACAAATACTACGGGCTCGCGCGCAAGTACATGCCGAACGGCACGTGCGGCGTCATCGCCTTCGGAGTGCCCGGTGGCCGCGACAAGGTCTCCGCGTTCCTCGACCATTTGAATCTCGTGTCCATCGCCACCCACGTGGCGGACTCGCGTTCGTGCATCCTCTACCCGGCGGGCACCACGCATCGCCAACTCACCGAAGAGCAGCTCAAGGAAGCAGGCGTCGGCATCGACCTCGTGCGTCTGAGCTGCGGCCTAGAAAATGCCGACGATATCATCGCCGACTTGAAGCATGCCTTGGACGCCGTGCTTTAATCGCCCATGCGCACGGGCCTGTGCGCAGTAATAACGTGAATAGCCGAACCGCGAACGGATGGTGATCCCGCCCGTTCGCGGTTTTCTTTCCCGGCGTGCGATCGCCATGTCAAGTTGCGCATCCCCCAACATACACAACATGCCTATGCGTTCTCTCGCCAACCGGTTACGCCGAAGCCGCGTCCGGATGTCACCAGTTCAAGGCAGCCGCTCCGGTAAGGCAAAGAAAAAGCCCCTCCGAAGAGGGGCCTGAGCTGTGAGCTACTCGCAGTACTTGCGCGAGGCTTCACCGGTGCAACTACTTGCGCTGGTGACGAGTCTTACGCAGCAGTTTGCGGTGCTTCTTCTTGCTCATCCGCTTGCGGCGCTTCTTGATGACGGAACCCATCTGAAGCCTCCATTCTTATTACCGAAAGATTGCAACTCGCCTAATACTACACGCATTCGGCGACTTTGGATAACGACATTCCGACGGCACACGCGAAAGCGCGTCGTGCCTTCGTCACAGCGGGAATTTCTGGCAGAAAGTCGTCACCGCGTCACTCGGACCGTTCGCCTGAAATACCGCGGTATCGTTGAGCCAGACAGCGACCGCCTTCTTGCTGTCGGAGGCGTCCTTGCGAATCACATAGCTGCCGGTAGTCTTGCCGCTGACCTTGACATTGCCGGATGCAATCTCGTCGCCAGTCAGCGAGGCGGTCAACGTCTCATACTGCTTTTTCGCATCATCTGCACTGGACCATTGTGCGGTAATCAGTGAGATGTTCTTTGTGTCATCCCCAGTGGAATACGTCATCGTGTACTCTTCCAGCGGTGACGTGGATGTCCAGTTCGCGCTCGGGTTGGCGTCGGTACGCGCATAATTGACCACGCTGTCCGGCATGGCTTTCAGCAGACTGGTCGCGTCAGTGGGCAAAGCTTTCGCCGAAATGGTCGGAGTCGATGGAACTTTCGCGCTCGCTGACTTCTTGCCGCTCGCCGTCGAGCTGGTGGTCGGCGCACTCGCCGGTGTCGTCGTCTTGTTGAGCGCCCAGCCGGGCCAGATGAATGCCGACAGCAGTGCCAGCACGATAACCACCGCCGCCACTGCGATGACCGCAGTGAGCTTGCCATGGGATGAGGATTGTTGAGTGTTCGCCATACGGTTTATTCTCGCACAGCGGCATGACGCGTGCCCGGCATCATCGGGAACGCACGTTGAGCCCGCCGCGCAATGTCGCGAAAGTTCGCTAGCTTCGGCACTATGGCAAAGACTACGACGCAGTACGTGTGCACAGAATGCGGCTGGAACGGCCCCAAATGGTACGGGCGCTGCCCTGAATGCGGCCAATGGGGCACGGTCGAGGAGTTCCATGAGGCGCGTCCCGCCGCAAAATCGCGCACCGCCGCCCCCGGCCGCACCTCGCGCACGCAGGCGCAGACCGTGGTGGGCGAGGGTACGGTCAAGCCAATCAGCGAAGTCGGCACAGAAAGCGTTGCCCGCATTCCCACCGGATTCGGCGAATTCGACCGTGTACTGGGCGGCGGCATAGTCCCTGGTTCCGTCGTTCTGGTCGCCGGCGAGCCGGGTATCGGCAAATCAACGCTATTGCTCGAAACCGCAGGAAATGTGGCGCGCACGAACCCGGATGGCACCGTACTGTACCTGTCGGGCGAGGAATCGCAGGCGCAGGTGCGCATGCGCGCCTCACGCATCGATGCGGTACAGGACAATCTCCTGCTCGCCTCCACCACTGATCTGGCCACCGTTTTGGGGCTGATCGCTCAGGAACATCCGCGGCTCGCCATCGTGGATTCCGCGCAGACTATCGTCTCCCAAGATGTCGATGGCATCTCGGGCGGTTCCACCCAGGTGCGTGAGGTCGCGAGTGCGCTTATCGACACCGCAAAAACCCTTGACATCCCTATTGTCCTGGTCGGTCACGTCACCAAAGACGGTTCAATCGCCGGACCGCGCACACTGGAGCATCTGGTCGATGTGGTCTGCCAGTTCGAAGGCGATACCCAAACCGCGCTGCGTATGCTGCATGCGGTGAAAAACCGGTTCGGCCCCACCGACGAGGTTGGCTGCTTCGATATGAGCGGCGAGGGCATAGAAGAGGTGGCCGACCCTTCCGGGCTGTTCCTGTCCGCTTCGCAGGAGACGGTAGACGGCACATGCGTGACCTTCACCCTGGACGGGCATCGCAGCCTGCCAATCGAGTTGCAGGCGCTTGTTACGAAATCCGTGTTGCCCACCCCGCGTCGTGCGGTCAACGGTGTGGACGGGAACCGCTTGGCGATGCTCACCGCGGTCCTGTACCGTCATGGCAAGGTGAATCTGCTTGCCAACGACGTCTATGTTTCGACCATCGCGGGGGCATCGGCCAAAGAGCCAGCGTGCGATTTGGCGATTGTTGCGGCGTTGGCGAGCGCAGCGACCGGCACCCCGATCGCACGGTCGACCTGCGCAATCGGGGAGATATCGCTAACCGGGCAGGTGCGACCCGTCCCCCAGCTCACCCACCGGTTGAACGAGGCGGCACGGCTCGGGTTCACACGTGCCGTGGTTCCGGCGACCCGTTCAAGCAAGCGGCGGGGAGGTTCCACGCCGAAGGGGATTGAATTGGTCGAGGTGACGTCGTTGCGGGATGCGTTGGATGCACTGGGACTCACGAAGCGCCGGTGAGAGACGGCTGACGATATGCCAGCGCCAACAGCCTTTCAGGCCTGCCGGGCGGCTTCCGCAGCCTGCTTGGCGTTGATCGCAAGCTCAGCTTTCAGCGCGTCCACGGAATCGAACTTGATTTGCGGACGCAGGAATCCGGTGAATTCAATACGAACGCGATGCCCGTACAGGTCAAGCCAGTCATCGGTCACCGCATAGGCTTCGACGACACGTTCCAGCTCACCGGCTTCGGCTTCGAATGTGGGTTTGGTGCCGATGGAGATGGCCGCCGGCCAGCGGTATGGCGAGTGCGGAGCAAGCCGCGATCGAATGGAGGCAAGGTCCACGGGCCGCGGGATGCTTGCGGCTGGCGCGGTGCCGTCCGCATTCGCAACATCGGGCCGAGCAGCGTCTTGTGACGCCTGATCCGCCACATCTGCTGACGTCGTCGAATCCTGCGCATCATCGCCGTTCTTAGGCTCACCCAAGTCAACCAGCCACCCCGCGTACACGCCATCGACAGGCAGGAATCCGTCAATTTGCGTGTCCAGATTCGCCGTCGGGAAGCCGATGCCGCGACCGCGCTGCTCGCCGTGAACAACCGTGCCTTCGATGGCATGAGGCGCACCCAGAATGGTGTTCGCATCCTTGATCCGCCCTTGGGACAGCAGATAGCGCACATTCGAGGAACTCCACACTCTCGCCTGCTGGGCTTGATGCTTCTTACTCCACGCGCGCATCTGGGCCTTGGTCATGCCGGCAGTCGGGTCTTTCGGCTCGCCCGGTCCCTCAGGCGCAACATATGCGATATTCTGTGGGATACGCGTGTATCCGGGCCCGCGGTCGTCAACGATGTCCAGTTCGAACACACCGGTGGCGAGCGCAAGATTCTCGATGGCTTTCACATCGCCGGTGCGGCCCGCTCCCATATGCGCGTCCTGTCCCAGCACGAGGGTGCGCATGCCGAGTTTGCCGACCAGCTGGCCGAGGAAGAAACGGAAGGATTTCGCAGCGAACGCGAGCGTATACCGCACGAGCAGCACGTGGTCCACACCCAGTTCGTCCATGACGCGCAGCCGTTGGTCGACGCCCATGAGCCGCTCGGGATCGGCGATATCTGCCGGAGCCTGCTGCCCCTGATGGGTTTTTGCGTACTGATGGACGACACTCGGCCGCGGGTCAAACAGGATGACCACCGAGAAGGCGTTGTTGCGCTTGGCCAATTCAACGGTTCTTCCAATCACCGCACGGTGCCCCTGATGCATGCCGTCGAAGGATCCGACCGTGACGACGGATTTACGGTTGACGCTCAAGGTCGGCCAGTTGACCAGCCCGTTGACGTCGGGAACCAGATTGGTGATGTTCATGCTGTTCCTCTTGTCGTTGTCCCGAAACTCTTGGATGTCTTGGTTGTGATGTCTTGGTTGTCTTCGATGTTTTGGATTCTTGGATTGCCGCGTCTACTCTAGCAAAAGGTCAAGCGCCGGGGAAGACCACCGTCGGGCGCGATTGCGCCGGCGTCCCGCTGTCGGGGACAATGATGGCGACCACGTCTTCACTGGTATCTGTCGGATGCGCGATGGCGGCTGTGGCACCCGCCACGGTGACGCCAATGCTGCGCCCGTACCGCAGATCCTGCGCCTGCTTGTCACTGACATCCACGACGGGCATGGTCATGCGTGCGGCCTGCCCCATGGTCAAGGCGGCGTCCAGGAGTTGCTCCTTCGTGGTATCAAGCCGGGCCCTCATGCGGGTTTCGTGCCGTCCGTCGCGCGTGGTGAAGCTGTGTTCCTCGCTGCGGGCGGGCAAGACATGCGGTCCTTCGAGGCTGAACGCGCCGACATGGGTACGCCGCAACCGGGTGAGGTATCCGCCGACCCCGAGGATATGGCCCAGATCGCGGGCGAGCGCCCGAATATACGTGCCCACAGAGCAGGTGACGCACACGTCGATATCGCGCGTGCCCTGCGCCGCATCCGGTTCATGGACGGCTAGCACGTCGAAGCTGTCGATGGTCACTTGGCGAGGCTCGAGGGCCACCTCCTTGCCTTCGCGGGCGAGATCGTAGGCGTGTTTGCCGTTGATTTTCACCGCGGAGTAGGAGCTCGGGACCTGGCTGATCTCCCCCATCAGGTGGGTGTTAATTGCCTGTTCAATCACTTCCCGGGAAAGCGCGGCGATTTGCGCGCGCACGTGTTCGCGTTCCTCAGCAGGCCACTCGATGATTTCGCCTTCGGCATCCTCGGTAGTGGTGCGCATCCCGAGCCGGATAGTCGCTTCATAGGTCTTGTGATGGTCGACGATGTAGTTGAGCAGCCGGGTGGCGTAGCCGAACCCGATGACCAACACGCCGGTGGCCATCGGGTCGAGCGTGCCGGCGTGGCCGACGCGTTTCACGTGAAGCACCGACCGTACCGCGGCAACGACGTCATGGCTCGTGACCCCTTGCGGCTTGTCAATGACGATGAGGCCGTCAGGCATCCTGCCCGCCTGTCAGCCCGCTGTCGGTATCGTCATGTTCGTCGCCGGTATCGACGGCGTCGTCGGATTCCTCACCGTAGTTGTCGTCGTCATAAGCATCGTACTCGTCATCTTCGGCCCAGCGGTTCTCCCGCTCCTCAGGATGCTTGTATGGATCGGCCCCGCCGGCGTACTGGGCGTGTTCGCGGCTTTTCGCGAGTTCCTCGTCACGACGACGGGCGGTGACCAGAATATCTTCGATTTCGGTCGCCTCTCCCGGCACCTCGTCGAACTTGAACTTGAGTTCCGGGGTAAGTCGCAGCCCCGCCTTGCGACCGACCAGCGTGCGCAGACGGCCTTTCGCCTGATTGAGCGCTTGCTGGGCGCGCTTGCGTTCACCCTGCTCCTTGCCGTCGTGGCCGAGCTGGGTCCAGTAGATGGTAGCGATCTGCAAATCGTTGGTGACCCGCACGTCGGTGATGGTCACGCTGTGGAGCCGTTCGTCGTGCAGCTGGCGTTCCAACGCGGATGCGACCACACGCTGGATGAGCGCCGCGATGCGCGCCGCCCGTGGATTCGTTCCTGCCAATGGTGTTCCTTTCTAAGAGTTCTAGGAGCCGGTCTGTTCGAGGCCGGTCTGATACGTTCGTTGGTTTGATATTCCCACAGCCCAGTCACGTGTGCCTGTTTCAGGCTGAGGGCGTAACCGCCCGCGGGCGGCCTTCATGTCTTCGATTGTGCAACAGGCCAGTGCGCCATGGAGTGCACTGGCCTGTTACCTGGTGTTCCGAACCGTTGTGGGCGGCCTGGGCCGTCCGTCGCGGCTACTTGCGTTCGATTTCGCGCATCTCGAAGGTCTCGATGATGTCGCCGATCTCGATGTCGTTGAAGGTGCCGAGGTTGATACCGGCCTCGTAGCCTTCCTTGACCGACTGGACGTCGTCCTTGAAACGACGCAGCGAGGAAATCTCCAAGTCGTTGACCGTGGCGACCCCGTTGCGCAGGATGCGGCACTTCGTACCACGCTTGACCTCGCCGTCCTGAACCATGACGCCGGCGATGTTGCCGAACTTGGAGGAACGGAAGATTTCGCGGATCTCGGAGTGCGAGGTGACGACCTCTTCGTATTCGGGCTTGAGCATGCCCTTCAAGGAGGCTTCGACATCCTCGATGGCCTTGTAGATGATCGAGTAGTACTTGATCTCCACGCCTTCACGTTCCGCCAGATCGGCGACCTGACGGTTCGGGCGCACGTTGAAGCCGATGATAACGGCCTTGTCGACGCTCGCCAGGTTGACATCGTTCTGCGTGATGGCACCGACACCGCGGTGGATGACCTGGATGCCGACTTCCTCGGACACATCGATCTTCATGAGCGAATCCTCGAGGGCCTCGACAGAGCCGGAGGAATCGCCCTTGATAACGATATTGAGCATATCCACTTCGGACTTGGCGAACTGCTCCTTGAGGCTTTCGAGCGAAACCACCTTGCGGCGCTTGGCCAGCTGGGCCGCGCGTTCGGTGGCCTGACGCTTCTCAGCGATCTGGCGTGCCGCACGGTCGTCAGGGGCGACCAGGAACAGGTCACCTGCGGTCGGCACAGAAGTCAGGCCAAGCACCTGGACAGGCGTGGACGGGCCGGCGGCCTTCATATGATTGCCGTTCTCGTCGAGCATGGCACGCACGCGGCCATACGAGGTACCGGCCACGATAGCGTCACCCACATGGAGGGTGCCGGACTGCACGAGCACAGTCGCCACAGCGCCGCGACCCTTGTCGAGTCGGGCTTCAACGGTGGCACCTCGGGCGTCCATATCGGGGTTGGCCCGCAGATCAAGCTCCGCGTCGGCGGTGAGCAGCACCGCTTCGAGCAGCTTGTCGACATTCGTGCCCTGCTTGGCGGAGATGTCGACGAACATGGTGTTGCCGCCGTACTCCTCCGGCACAAGGCCGAATTCGGTGAGCTGTCCGCGCACACGCTCCGGGTTGGCGCCCGGCTTATCAATCTTGTTAACCGCGACCACAATCGGAACATTCGCAGCCTGCGCGTGGTTGATCGCCTCAACGGTCTGGGGCATGACGCCATCATCCGCGGCGACCACGAGGATCGCGATATCGGTGAGTTCGGCGCCACGGGCACGCATAGCAGTGAAGGCTTCGTGGCCAGGGGTATCGAGGAAGGTAATCTTGCGCGATTCGCCGTCAAGCTTGACCGTCACCTGGTATGCGCCGATGCGCTGGGTGATGCCGCCAGCCTCACGAGCGACCACGTTGGTCTTGCGGATGGTATCCAGCAAGCGGGTCTTACCGTGATCGACATGGCCCATGACCGTGACCACAGGCGGACGCGGCTTGAGGTTCTCGTCGTCCTGCAGCTCTTCCTCATCAAGGTCGATGTCGAACTGCTGCAGCAGCTCCTTGTCTTCCTCTTCAGCGGAGACAATCTTGATGTTCCAGCCGATTTCCTCACCAAGAATCTGGAAGGTCGCCTCGTCGAGGGACTGGGTCGCCGTGGCCATCTCACCGAGATGGAACAGGACGGTGACAAGCGCCGCCGGATTGACATTGATTTTCTCAGCAAGATCCGCAAGGGACGCGCCCTGACGCAGACGCACAGTCTGGCCGTTGCCTGCGGGGATGCGCACACCGGCGATGACCGGGGCCTTCATCTCCTGATATTCATGACGCTTCGCGAGACGGTTCTTGCGTGCCTTCGAGGACTTGCCGCCCTGACGACCGAATGCACCTGCGGCACCGCCACGACCACGGCCGCCGCCACGGGATGGACCAGCATTGCCGCCGCCGTTCTGGAAGCCGCCGCCGAAATGATTGCCGCTTCCACCGCGGTTTGCGCCGGCACCTTGGCCAGGACGATGCTGGCCCCACTGCCCCGGACGAGCACCGCGGCCGTTGCTGAAACCATTGCGGCCGCCACGACCACGGCCGCCACGACCACCTTCGACGGTCGGGCGCGCCATGGGGTGCGGACGCGGGATGTCACCCGGAGTGGGCACGTGCATGCCCTGCTTGCGGCTGAACGGATTGTTGCCCGGACGCGGACCAGGAGTCGCGGTATGCGGGGCTCCGGAACGCTGTTGCGACGCGGCGCCTTGGGCTCCGCGCGACGCGTGTGGACCGCTGGCCCCTGGGCGAGGACCATTACGACGCGGATTGTGACCCGGACGGCCTTGCTCACCGTTACGGGAATTGCGTCCCTCGCGGTTGTCGCGACGGTCGTCACGACGCTGGGGACGGTCGGGACGGCCACCCTGCTGGGAACGCTGGCCGGCATGCGGCCCCGGATGCGGTGCACCCGGCTTCGGCACATGCAGATGCGCCGGCCCCGGTTTCGCGGCATTGCTTTCACTTGAAGCCTGCGGCTGCTCCTGATGATGCTCGGAGTGTTGCGGACGCGGTGCAGCCTTTGCACCTTGCTTCTTATCGTTTGGCTTATTGGATGCATCCTGCTTCGGGAAGGATGCCTTCAGACGACGAACGACCGGCGCCTCCACGGTAGAAGACGCGGACTTGACGAACTCCCCCATGTCCTTGAGCTTCTCAAGGACGGTTTTGCTGTCAACGCCAAGCTCCTTGGCCAGTTCATATACGCGCTGTTTTGCCACTCAGTTTTCTCCTATTCCGTGACTGCGCGCATATGCGCAGTCACACTTCGATGATGGCGAGCTTACCTTGTCTCATCGTGCGACCATGATCTGTTACCTCGTCTCCGTGTCACGGCCCGGAAGTATGGACTGCCGGGCCCGGATTGCCGCAATCCAGCATACCGGAGACTGTGGATTGCGGCGCGAGCCGTGTCTACTTGTTTTCAGCCGATTGCGACGTGCCGTCCTCGGCTGCCCGTTCGGCGGCGAGCTTCGCCTTATGCTGCTCGGCGGACTCGATGCCAATCTTCCAACCGGTCAGCTTCGCGGCGAGACGGGCGTTCTGCCCTTCCTTGCCAATGGCGAGCGACAGCTGGTCGTCATGGATGAACGCGATGGCGGTCTTGTTCTTCTCACTGATGACCTGCACATCCGTCGCAACCGCAGGTGACAGCGCCGACGCCACAAACTTCGCCGGATCTGCAGACCAATCGACGATATCGATCTTCTCATGGCCGAGATTCTCCATGACGGCACGCACTCTGGAACCCGCAGGGCCGATCAGCGCGCCCTTCGGATTAACGCCGTCGGTGTTCGCCTTGACCGCGATCTTGGTGCGGGCGCCCGCTTCACGTGCAATCGCCATGATAGACACAGCACCGGAAACCAGCTCAGGCACCTCACGCTCAAACAGACGACGGACGAGTTCAGGGTGGGAACGGGACACGACAATCTCCGGTCCGCGCAGGCCGCGGGAGACATTGACCACGTACACGCGCAGACGTTCGCCGTGACGGTACCGCTCGCCTGGCACCTGCTCGCGACGGGGAAGCAACGCCTCGACATCGCCAACGGCGATATGTACATTGCTCGGATCCTTAGCATCCTGCTGGACGATACCGGTGATCAGCTTGCCCTTCTGCCCTGCGAAGGCGCCAAGCACACGGTCATCCTCAGCCTTGCGGAACAGCTGGCTGATGACCTGACGCGCCGTCGCGGCGGCGAGACGACCGAAATCATGCGGGGTGTCGTCATACTCCTCCCCCAACTTCGGCGCCGGATGAGGGTCATCCTCGGTCGGCTCGACCGGAATCTCGTCCTGAGCCCAGATCGTGAACGTGCCTGCACGCTCGTCAAGCTCGACGCGGGCATGCTTCGCCGCGTGCGGTGTTTTGAGATAAGCCAGTCGCAATGCCTCAGAAAGTGCATCATCCAGCGTCTCGGCGTCAATTCCCTGACCAGCTGCCAGCTGGTGAATACCTGCCAGGTCCAGTTCCATCCTGCAAGACCTCCTATGTGAAGTTATTACCGAGCGCTTTGCCCAATTAGTCACAGTTACGTACTACTTTAGATGATTATGCAGACACGCAGCCCCCTCCTTCGCCGTGCGCGCACTATCTTCAGATACGCCGCCATATGCGTTGCCACAATCGCGGTGATGACTGCCACGACTGCATGCTCATCCCCCAGAATCGCAGGACGAGCCGAATCGGAATATCAGGAAACCGACTGCGAGCGCTCCTACCGCTCCGCCACCGACAACGACTCCCGCGCACAGCACGGGCCAATCATCGTCAGATACTTGGCGTCATCGCAGTCGGCGCAAGACTGGCAGACCGTCGCGGCAGCATGTCCGCAACGCATTTCAGAAGGGGTCATCCGCAGCGCGCAAGCCCAATGGCTGGCCAACAATCTCGCGCAAAGCATCTCACAGACCTACACGGCGAGCGCCCACGACGGCAACGCCCTGCGCAGACAGCGTCTCGATGGGCTGACAGCACTGCCGTTAAGCAAAGCAATTCTTCGCAAACTCGCGCTTGCCGAAGACCGTGCAGGCTCCGCATTGCAAGTGCTCGCCGCCAAGGGGGTGGCCGGCGCGACCCTCACCGCAAGCGACAACCATCATGCCGCCGGGTCGCAGTTGATGTCTATCGCGGGCAATACCGGCGATTTGCGGCAGAAAGAATACGAGATATCCAATCTGCTCGCCAATCCGAGCACTGCGACCGACCAATCAACAGGATTGCAGGCGTCCACAGTGTCCATCATTGAAATCGACTGCGCGTTGGAGGAGTTGGCCGCCCTCGCATCCCCCGACAACACCGTCTCGAACACCGGGGCTACAGCAGCCAGCACCCGCACCAATCAGATGCTCGTGTTGGTGCGTCTGATTACAGGGCATTGCTACGAGGCGTTCGAGCAAGGCTACCCGAGCGCCGATTTTGCGGTTTTCGCAAGCAGCAGCAAGCAATGACGCCGCACCTGGCATAGTCCGCGATCCCGTGACACCCACGACTCGACGAACTGTGGGCGGTCAGATAAATAGGTCCGGCCCATCGGTCTTCTCTTCTCTGTATGCCTGTGTATCAGAAAGTCCGAAAATCACGCCGAAAATCCTGCGCGAGAGAGATTTTTCGAATAATCTCTGAATATCTCTCCGAAAATGCGAAATCCGCGACTTTTTCAGGACCGCCCGATGACGCGACGAAGGCACGATAAGTTAGAATCGTTGAAATTTCAAGCTTCTGATAATCTTGCCGACATGGCAGCATCGTGCTGAATGCTCAATATCTCCCCAAAACTGCCACCGCCGAGAGATATTCAGACTTTCTTCTCAATATCTCTCGAATTCCACACGAAAACGCGAGATATTGAGATTCGCACATCCGCAGATCGCTCAGACTGGACTGTGGCCCCCGACTCCCGTGTGCGGGAGAAGCGCGCCCACGTCGGTCTAAAAGCTTTCAGGCCCGCCCAGGAGCCGTAATGTCGGTTTACGTATGCCCCGGCATACGCCGCATGGCAGACGGGAGACGCCATGCCCCATCCGTGAGCAATATGGCGAGTTGCGTATGTCCGGGAATGCGCAGACCGCAGGGCACAGCCCGGAGCTGCTGCTTTCCGACGATATTGTTCAGCTTCGCATGCCGCGGCATACAGGATGCGCACGCAGACCTAACAATGTTCCAGTCTCTCATACATCTCGCTGCGGCATATAGGAATCAAAGTTATTGCCTATCATCCTCAACGGCGTTGCGGCACGCGCCCACCATGCCCCTAATGCGTCCCCCAATATGCGCCGTAACATGTATCCGTATGCTCCTCGACGCAACCCTGCCTGGTGGCGAGACACGCCATGAAACCGTTGGAACCATGCGGTTTTCGGCTTAATAACAAGAAACCCCGCGGGTGGAACCCACGGGGTACTGCGGATGAGGCGAGATTCGAACTCGCGGAGGGTTTCGCCCTCACACGCTTTCGAGGCGTGCTCCTTCGACCGCTCGGACACTCATCCAAGTCGCTCGTCACTGCGATGACCGCAGAAAACATGCAACCTGATTATTATAGGACAATTTCACGCACATCCGTCCCGCGTGTCGCGATGATGCGAGAATATACCCCCGCCAAGCTGTTCTCACATGCCGACTTAAGCATGTGCGACTAACGTGCAACCGAACAGCTATTCCAAGGTGCGCTTCGCCCTGATTGCCTCGGCACGCGCAGCCAGTTCATCATCCGGAGGGTAGGACACGTGCTCCAACGTCAATCCGCGCGCATCGATAGGCCCGGTTGAACCCTCACGAACCGGCTCGGCCATTTTGTGCGCGAACCAGTCCAAGCTTTTCCTACCTCTGCCTACTTGCACGCAAGCATTAACCAACGAACGCACCATATTGTGGGCGAAGGCATCGGCTACGATCGTGAAACAGACCAGCCCTGACTCGAGAACAGACACCCGATACCCTGCCGGATCGGAATCCCCCGACACCAGCGGCGCATCCGGGATTCTGTCCCAGTGGGCGCGCTTGACCTCCCTGATGGTCGTACCCCCAGGATTGGGTGTCGCGAACGAGCCGAAATCGTGCAGGCCTATGGTCATCCGGGCTGCCTCGTTCATTAGGCCTAAATCAAGACGATCCGGGATTGCCGTCACAAATCCACGCATCCTAGGGTCCACCGGCCGACCTTCATCACAAATCCGATAGACGTAAGTTCGCTCCAGCGCGGAGAATCGCGCGTCAAAACCGTCAGGCGCGCGGCTGATGGAGCGGATAACGATATCATCGGGCAGCACATGCTTGAGGCGACGCTCCAACGCCTCGACACCATTCGCCTGCATATGGCCGATGCATGAGTCAAGAACCTCGGGCGATATATCGACGTGGCACACCTGCCCCAACGCATGCACGCCGGTATCGGTTCGGCCGGCGACAGTGACACGAACCTCCCGCTCGTCAGCAAGTCGAAGGATGGTCGCCAACGCGTGTTCCAGTTCGCCTTGTACTGTGCGTAGCTCTGGCTGTCGCGCCCAGCCATGGTATCCGCCGCCATCGTAGGAAAGGTCAATTCTCAATCTCATCGGCTCAAGTATACGACCTTGGCATAAATGTGTGCGCTAATCAAGGGGCATGAGACAGTAATCAGACACGTGCGGGATACGTCTCTTGACAATGCCTCCGGTATGCGATCATATACGACAACGGGGGCCGGACCCGTATGGATCCGACCCCCGTCATTAGTGTTGTGCAACAGTCACGGAAGGTGACGGTTCACTCACTTCTCGTCGGCAGCCTTCTCGGCGTCATCAGCCACGTCAGCTTCCTCAGCCTGCTCAGCAGCCTCGGCATCCGCAGCATCCGCGGTCTTGTCGAGGTCAACAGCGGCGGCGTCAGCAGCGGCGACATCGTTGCCGGACTCGTTGGCGGCCACAGCCTGCTCAACGGCATCATCAGCAGCGCCATCAGCGATCGCGGCATCGGCGGCGGCAGCAACAGCCTCGCTGTCTTCCTTCGCGGCGGTCTTGGCAGCGGCTTCAGCTTCCTTCACGACGGCCTTCTTGGCAACCGGCTCGGTGACGAGCTCGATGATGGCCTGCGGAGCGGAATCACCACGACGCGGAGCAATCTTGACGATGCGGGTGTAGCCACCCTCGCGCTGTTCCATCTGCTCGGCGATCTCAGTGAAGAGCTTGTGGACGATGGACTTGTCACGAATGACGCGCATCACGCGACGGCGGGAGTGCAGATCACCACGCTTGGCGAAGGTGATCAGGCGCTCGGCCAGCGGACGCAGACGCTTTGCCTTCGGCAGGGTGGTCTTGATGCTGCCGTTACGGAACAGGCTGGTCGCCATGTTCGCGAGCATCAGGCGCTCATGTGCCGGGCTCGACGCCAGACGTGGGCCTTTCTTCGGTTTTGGCATGTTTACTCCTTATTGTTCCCGCTCAGGTGGGCAGATGCCCGAACATCCGATCAGGAACGGTTGGTCAAAGGTGCGGTTCACTCATCTTCCGGCGAGAAGAACGTGCCACCTTCGAGGTTGTTGGTATCAAATCCTCCGAGTGGCGAAGGCTTGAGCGACAGGCCGAAACCTTGCAGCTTCTCCTTGACTTCGTCGATGGACTTCATACCGAAATTGCGGATATCGAGCAGATCCTGCTCGGTGTGGGACACCAGCTCGCCGATGGTGTGAATCCCCTCGCGCTTGAGGCAGTTGTAGCTGCGCTGCGTGAGATTGAGATCCTCGATCGGGATGGACATCTCAGGATTGGTCTCTTCGGCAACCGGTGCCGGACCAACCTCGACGCCCTCGGCCTGAGCATTGAGCTCACGGCACAAGCCGAAAAGCTCAACCAGGGTCGAGCCGGCCGAAGCCACCGCATCACGCGGCGAAATGGCGGGCTTGGTCTCCACGTCCAGAATGAGCTTGTCGAAGTCGGTGCGCTGTTCCACGCGAGTGGCCTCGACTTTGTAGCTCACCTTGAGAACCGGGGAGTAGATCGAATCGACCGGGATGCGGCCGATTTCGTCGTTATCCTGCTTGTTCATCTGAGCAGGCACATAACCGCGGCCGCGTTCAACGGTGAACTCGATCTCGAGTTCGCCATCGTCTTCGAGCGTGGCGATGTGCAGATCCGGATTAGCGATGGTGACGCCGGCAGGCGGCGTGATATCTCCCGCCGTAGCCTCGCCCTTACCGCTTTTGCGCAGATACATGACCACTGGCTCGTCGTAT
The DNA here is from genome assembly GCA_000771265.1 of Bifidobacterium thermophilum DSM 20210. Taxonomy (GTDB): domain Bacteria; phylum Actinomycetota; class Actinomycetes; order Actinomycetales; family Bifidobacteriaceae; genus Bifidobacterium; species Bifidobacterium thermophilum. Next base: position 29,458 of record JDUB01000001.1, on the reverse strand, counting down.
TCGCTGGTCAGCACGATGCCCTTGATGTTGAGCAGGATCTCGGTGACATCCTCGACCACGCCAGGCAGAGTAGTGAACTCATGCAGGGCGCCGGAGATGCGGACCGAAGTGACTGCCGCTCCAGGGATGGAGCTGAGCAGCGTGCGGCGCAGGGAGTTGCCGAGCGTATAGCCGAAGCCAGGCTCGAGCGGCTCGATCACGAAACGTGAGCGCTGTGGATTGAGAGATTCCTCGGTAAGTGTCGGACGCTGTGCGATAAGCACTGTGGTTATCCTTTCAGCTTCTGATCGGTGGTGCACTCACCGGCCATAAGCGGGTTGGATGGGTGGATTGTAAAAGTGCTCAGACGCGACGACGCTTCGGAGGACGAACGCCGTTATGCGCTTGTGGGGTGACGTCGGTGATGGAACCGACCTCGAGTCCGGCGGACTGCAGGGAACGGATGGCGGTTTCACGACCGGAACCCGGGCCCTTCACGAATACGTCGACCTTCTTGACGCCGTGTTCCATCGCCTTGCGGGCAGCGGATTCGGCGGCCATGCCAGCGGCGTACGGCGTGGACTTGCGGGAGCCCTTGAAACCGACATCGCCACCGGACGCCCAGGAGACAACCGCTCCGGACGGGTCCGTAATCGAGATGATGGTGTTATTGAAAGTGGACTTGATGTGCGCCTGCCCGACCGGCACCGACTTGCGGTCCCGGCGACGCGGCTTGCGCGCAGCTTGCTTGTTGGCTGCCATTGACCCTCGTTTCCTAGTAACGAACTTGAATGCCCGGGCGATGAGCTAGTCCGTCTCGTGGCCCGGGGCACGCCACCTTACTTGGTGGCCTTCTTCTTTCCGGCGACCGTACGCTTCGGACCCTTGCGGGTGCGGGCGTTGGTCTTGGTGCGCTGACCGCGCACAGGAAGTCCCCTACGGTGACGCTGGCCTTGGTAGCAGTTGATCTGGATCTTACGACGGATGTCCGCATCGATTTCACGACGCAAATCGCCTTCGATCTTGTAGTTGGCTTCAAGATAGTCGCGCAGCGTGATGAGCTGCTCATCCGTAAGATCCTTGACGCGGGTATCCGGATTGATTCCGGTCGCGGCAAGCGTTTCCTTCGCACGAGTGCGGCCCACACCAAAGATGTAGGTCAGCGCAATCTCGATGCGCTTCTCATTTGGGATGTCGACTCCGGCAAGACGTGCCATTGCGATTCCTTTTGTTTTGCGCAGGTCTCACACCGAATCGCCCGGTTTCCCGGCCCGGGCCTGCGTACCCGGGGTTCAGCTTGCGCTGTGATTCAGTGTCTGTTCATATGCCGCTGGAAATCTGCTCAGCCCTGACGCTGCTTGTGGCGCGGGTTCGTGCAGATCACCATGACGCGGCCGTGACGACGGATCACGCGGCAGTTTTCGCAGATCCTCTTCACACTAGGGCTGACCTTCATGGTTTTCCTTTGCTTGTACCTTACTTGTAACGGTACGTAATACGCCCGCGGTTCAGATCGTAGGGGCTCATCTCCAGCACAACCCGGTCCTGCGGAAGAATACGGATGTAGTTCTTGCGCATCTTTCCGGAAATCGTTGCCAGCACGATGTGCTTGTTCTCAAGTTCCACGCGAAACATCGCGTTCGGCAGTGCTTCCACCACCTTGCCTTCGACTTCAATCACACCGTCTTTTGCCATGAGCCTCGTTCCGTTCCTCAGACGAATTACTATGGGTATCCGAAGACACACCAAATTGCAATAATACACGAAAAGCTGGTGGTGCAACATACGGCGTGTTGCGCCACCAGCTTCGATGATCACGCGGTTCGTCGGGTAACGGACCGGTCTTGATTGTCAGCCGAGCTTGGCGATGATCTCCTTGTTGATGACTTCGATTTCGCCGACGCCATTGACGCTGACGAGCTTGCCACGGTTGCGGTAGATGTCAAGCAGCGGTGCGGTCTCCTTCGCATAGGTCTCAAGACGCTTCGCAATCGCTTCCGGGGTGTCGTCGGAACGACCTTCCTCGGCTGCACGCTTCTTCATGCGTTCGAGCAGGACATCCTGCGCCGCGTCGAGGGCGACAGCATAATCCAAAGGGGTGCCCAGTTCGTCAAGCATCTTGTCGAGCGCCGCGACCTGGGCGGCATTGCGCGGATACCCGTCAAGAATCCAACCGTTACGGGTGTCGTCTTTGGCAAGACGATCCTTGACGATTGAGTTCGTCAGCTCGTCCGGCACGAGTTCGCCCTTGTCGATATATGCCTGTGCCTGCTTACCGAGCTCGGTGTGGTTTTTCAGGTTGTAGCGGAAGATATCTCCGGTGGAAATCGCCGGGATGTTGTAATGCTTACTCAGCAGAGCGGCCTGGGTTCCCTTGCCGACGCCCTGCGGTCCCATGATCAGCAGACGCATGGTGTTCCTTTCCTGTGGTTGCTGGCTTGATAAGCCAATGATCCGCGACCTCGTGTCCGGAGCCTAAGACTCAGATGAGGCCACGCACAATTTACATGTCATACACGGTGATAGCGAAACTGTTATCTGTGCTCACTTTGTGCAGCTGCGGATAACAGTTCGGGTACGGCCCCAAGGACCGTACCCGGTTGTGGTTGTGATTACTTGCCTTCGACGTGCTCGGTGTTCTCGAACAGGAATCCGGTGTACTGGAACTGCTCGGTCTGAGCCTTCGCCTGACGCAGAGTGTCAAGGCCGACGCCTGCGATGATCAGGATCGTCGTGCCGCCGAAGGGCAGACGGTTATTCAGCTGCATAGACATGATGAGAACAGTCGGGATGAGTGCCACAAACAGCAGGTAGATGGCGCCCACCGTATCAAGACGGTTCATCACATAGCCAAGATAACGGCTGGTCGCGCTACCGGCACGGATACCCGGGATGAACCCGCCGTAATCCTTCATGTTGTCGGCAACTTCGTCCGGATCGAAGGTGATGGACGTGTAGAAGAAGGTGAAGAACACAATCTGGATGGCATACAGCACGATGTACCACACGGTGGTGGTGCTGGCAAGGTTGGTGTTAATCCACTTGACCCAGCTCTGGTCGCTGTTGCCAAACTGCGCAATCAGTGTCGGGATGGACAGGATCGAGGACGCGAAAATCGGCGGAATAACGCCGCTCATGTTGATCTTGAGCGGCAGGTAGGTTGACGAACCGCCGTACATCTTACGGCCGATCATGCGGCGTGTGTACTGCACAGGAATCCGGCGCTGAGCAAGTTCGACATACACGACGAAAATCATGATGACGAGCAGAACGCCGACGACGATGCCGAACTTGGTCCAGTTGCCGTCCTTGCCATTCGTGCCCCAGCCGATTTCCCACAGCTGCGGCAGGAAGCCGGAGCAGATTGACATAAAGATAAGAATCGACATGCCCTGGCCGATGCCCTTATCGGTGATGAGCTCGGCCATCCACATGATGAAGCCGGTGCCGCCAGTCATGATGAGGACCATAACGACCAGATTCCATACTGAATCGTTCGGGATGACCTGCGAGCACTGGTAGTTGAACAGTGCACCGGAACGCGCAGTGACCAGGATGGTGGTGGATTGGAGCACCGCCAAGCCGATGGTCAGATAACGGGTGTACTGGGTGAGCTTCGCTTCGCCGGACTGGCCTTCCTTGTGCAGCATTTCGAAACGAGGAATGACCACACGCAGCAGCTGGATGACGATGGATGCCGTGATGTACGGCATGACGCCCAGTGCGAAGATCGACAGCTGGAGCATAGCGCCGCCGGAGAAGAGGTTGACCAGACCGATGAAGTTCTCGGATACCGTGCTCATCTTGCCGACGCACTGCTGGACGACTTTGACGTCGACACCCGGTGTCGGGATGAATGAGCCGATACGGTAAATGATGATCATGCCAAGTACAAAGAGGATCTTGTTCCTCAATTCCTTGGTCTTGAAGGCCTGGATTAACGTCCTCACCTGGGGTTCCTTCCCTTATGTCTTGCGCGAGGAAACCACGCGAACGTGCAATGTCACACTCTAAGTTCCACAGTTTACCCTATGCCGTCTACCTGACGCGCGTCGATGCACGCGAGGCAACGCCGACAGTGTGGTCGAAACCGCGGGTACAGTACAGAATACGATGTGACCCTCTCCTAGTACAGGAGAGGGTCACATCAGCTTGTCTAGCAGGCAAGCATCACCGAGTTCAGTTCTCGGAGATGGAGCCGCCTGCGGCCTCAATCTTGGCCTTGGCGGAGGCCGAAGCCTTCACGCCCTTGATGGTGAACGCCAGCTTGGTGTCTCCATCGCCAAGAATCTTAACCGGGTTGCCAGCACGCACAGCGCGCTTCTTGACCAGATCAGCCACGGTGACTTCGCCGCCCTCAGGGAACAGCTCGTTCAGCGTAGCGATGTTGACGACCTGGTAGACCTGCTTGAACGGGCTCTTGAAGCCACGCAGCTTCGGAAGACGCATGTACAGCGGCAGCTGTCCGCCTTCGAAGCCAGGACGAACCTGATAGCGCTTCTTAGTGCCCTTGGCGCCACGGCCCGAGGTCTTGCCCTTGGAACCTTCACCGCGACCAACGCGGATACGATCCTTCTTGGCTCCCGGAGCCGGGTGCAGATCATGCATTTGCAGGATGTCTGCTTCTTCGTTTGCCATAATCAGTCAGCCTCCTCGACGGTGACCAGGTGGCGCACAGCGTTGACCAGGCCACGGTTGGCGGCGGTGTCCTCACGGACGACGCTCTGGCCGATCTTGTGCAGACCCAGAGTCTGCACCGTAGCACGCTGGCGTGGGGTGGTGTTCACCACACCGTGGATCAGGGTGATCTTCAGATTAGCCATCACTCACCATCCTTCGTTTCAGCGGCTGCCTTAGCCTGGGCTTCCTCACGGGCCTTGCGGGCCTCAGCGATGCCCTCGGCGCGAGCGCGCAGCAGAGCATCCGGAGCAACCTCTTCGAGCGAGAGGCCACGGCGCGCCGCGATCTCTTCCGGCTCTTCGAGCTGCTTGAGAGCAGCCACGGTTGCACGGACCACGTTCACCGCGGTTGCGGAGCCCATGGACTTGGTGAGGATGTCGGAGATGCCAGCGCACTCCATGACGGCGCGGACAGCACCGCCGGCGATAACGCCGGTACCGGGGGCAGCCGGGCGAAGCATCACGGTGCCAGCGGCGTCATGACCAATCACCGGGTGGGTGATGGTGCCCTTGACGCGCGGAACGGTGAACATGTGCTTCTTGGCGTCCAGCTGGCCCTTGGCGATAGCCGCCGGGACCTCACGGGACTTGCCATAGCCGACACCCACAGTGCCCTTGCCGTCACCGACTACCACGAGGGCGGCGAAGCTGAAGGTACGACCACCCTTGTGGGTCTTGGACACGCGGTTGATGGTGACCACGCGATCGAGCAGCTCGTCGCCGTGATTCTCTTCACGACGGTTGCGACGCTCACCGCGACGGCCTTCACCGCGCTGGCCACGACGGGACTTGCGCTCGTCGTTGTTCTCTGCAGCAGCCTGAGTGTTCTGAGTTTCTTCAGCCACTTGGGTTTCCTTCTCGTTATCGCTCACAGTGCCAGACCTCCCTCGCGGGCGCCATCAGCAACAGCTGCGACGCGACCATGGTACTTGTAGCCACCGCGGTCGAACACGACCTTGGTGATACCGGCGTCCTTGGCGCGCTGAGCGACAAGTTCACCGACCTTCTTGGCCGCTTCGGTCTTGTTGCCTTCGAACCCATCGAAATCGTGGGACATAGTGGAAGCGCTTGCCAAGGTGATGCCCTTGGTATCGTCCACAATCTGGGCGACCATGTGACGGTTGGAACGGGTGACCACCAGGCGCGGACGCTCCGGGGTACCGGAAATGCGCTTGCGCAGGCGGGCGTGACGACGAAGACGGGAGAACTTCTTGCCCTTGCCGAAAATCTTGACGCTCATATCACTTACCAGCCTTTCCAGCCTTGCGCAGGATGTGCTCGTCGCTGTACTTGATGCCCTTGCCCTTGTAGGGTTCCGGAGCACGAAGCTTGCGGATGTTCGCGGCAGCCTGGCCAACGGCCTGCTTGTCGGAGCCCTTGACGATCACCTGGTTGGCGTTCGGCAGTTCGAACTCGATGCCTTCAGGCGGATCGACGGTGATGGTGTGCGAGTAGCCGAGGGAGAACTCGATGCTCTTGCCCTTGAGCTGCGCGCGATAACCAGTGCCGACGATGTCGAGGGTCTTGGTGTAGCCCTCGTGCACGCCCTTGACCATGGACGCGATGATCGAGCGGGCCAGACCGTGCTTGGCACGGGTCGGACGCAGATCGTCGGCCGGGGTCAGGATGATTTCGTTGCCTTCGACCTTGCCGGTGATGCCTTCCGGAATCACGAAGGAATCAGATCCCTTCGGGCCCTTGGTGGAGAAGGTCTGACCTTCAATCTTGACTTCCACGCCAGCCGGGATGGTGACGGGGAGCTTACCAATATGCGATGCCATGTTTCAGCTCTCCTTTCTCACCAAACGTAAGCGACGATTTCGCCGCCGATGCCCCGGTCGAGGCATTCCTTCTGGGTCAGCAATCCCGAGCTCGTCGAGATGATGGCGACACCGAGGCCGCCGAGCGGCATCGGCAGGGAGTCGGACTTCGCATAGCGACGCATGCCCGGCTTCGAAATACGCTTGATGCCCTGGATGGAACGCTCGCCGTGAGGACCATACTTCAGCGTGATTTCGAGGGTCTGGCCGACCTTGGCTTCCTTCGCCGTGAAATCAGCGATGTAGCCTTCACGCTTGAGGATCTCGGCGATGTTCGCCTTGAACTTGGAGTACGGCATATCCACGGTCTGGTGCTTTGCCGCGCTCGCATTACGCAGACGCGTGAGCATGTCTGCGATCGGATCTGTCATTGTCATGTGGGCTAACGCCCTTTCTCGCCGTGGTTTCCGCCGCCCTCACGGGTGCTATGCACCCGATTGGGCCGCGGACCTTCAGCGTCGATGTTTACCAACTGGACTTCGTAACTCCGGGCAGCTCGCCACGGTGAGCCTTCTCGCGAAGGCAGATGCGGCACAGGCCGAACTTGCGGTACACGGAGTGGGGACGACCACAAACCTGGCAACGCGTGTAGGCGCGCACCTTGAACTTCGGCTTGGCGGCCGCCTTGTTCTTCAGAGCGGTTTTTGCCATTTCAGTTCTCCTTGAAGGGGAAACCGAGGTGCTTAAGCAGCACGCGGGCTTCCTTGTCGTCCTTGGTGTTCGTCACCACGGTGATGTCCATACCACGGACGTGGTCAATGGAATCAGGATCGATCTCGTGGAACATGGACTGCTCGGTGAGACCGAAGTTGTAGTTGCCCTGGCCGTCGAACTGGTTGCCGTCGATGCCGCGGAAATCGCGGATACGCGGCAGGGCCAGCGTCAGAAGACGATCGAGGAACTCCCACATGCGGTCGCCGCGGAGCGTGACGTACGCGCCAATGGCCTGGCCCTCACGCAGATGGAACTGCGCGACGGACTTCTTCGCGTGGGTAATCTTCGGCTTCTGACCAGTGATGGCCGTCAGGTCCTTCACAGCACCTTCGATGAGCTTGGAGTCGCGGGCAGCGGCACCGACACCCATGGAGACAACGACCTTCTGCAGACGAGCAACCTGCATCGGGTTGGAATACTTGAATTCCTTCTCGAGCTCAGGCACGATCTGGTCGAAGTACTTCTGCTTCAAGCGCGGAGTTGCCGGCGCTTCGACTGTTGTATCGGTCATGCCAGCTCCTTTCCGGACTTCTTGGCGACACGCACGCGCACGGTCTTCACCTTGCCGTCACGAGCCTCCTGCTTAACGACCACGCCAACGCGGGTCGGCTGCTTGGTCTCCGGGTCGATCAGCATCACGTTGGAGCGATGGATCGGGGCCTCGACCGGAACGATGCCGGACTGCTGGCCCTGCTGGGTGGCACGGACATGCTTCTTGACGATCTGCACACCCTCAACGATCAGTCGATCGTTGGGCAGCACACGCAAGACCTTGCCTTCCTTGCCGCGATCCTTGCCGCGGATGACCTTGACCTGGTCGCCGCTCTTGATCTTGGCTACCATTCAGATCACCTCCGGAGCGAGGGACACGATCTTCATGAAGCGCTTATCGCGCAGCTCACGACCGACCGGTCCGAAGATACGAGTGCCCTTGGGTTCCTGGCCAGAGCCGAGGAGCACAGCGGCGTTCTCGTCGAACTTGATGTAGGAACCATCCGCACGGCGGTGTTCCTTGACGGTGCGGACGACAACGGCCTTCACCACGTCGCCCTTCTTGACCGACCCGCCAGGAATGGCGTCCTTGACGGTGGCGACGATCACGTCGCCGATGCCGGCATAGCGTCGCTTCGATCCGCCGAGCACTCGGATGGCCAAGATCTCCTTGGCACCCGTGTTGTCGGCGACATGAAGCCGCGTTTCCTGCTGAATCATTGATTCTCCTTAGCCGAGCTGGTTCTCCCCGAGCACCCCTGCGGGTGATCGCGGAGCCTTGCCGAACTTGTTACTTGGCGCGCTCGATAATGCTATCGAGACGCCAACGCTTGGTCTTGCTCAGAGGCCGAGTCTCCATAATACTCACGAGGTCGCCAACGTGGGCTTCGTTGTGTTCATCATGGGCCTTGACCTTGCGGGTGGAGCGGACGACCTTGCCGTACAGCGGGTGGGTCGAACGCTGCTCGAGCTCGACGGTAATCGTCTTGTCCATAGCTTCGGACACGACGTAACCGCGACGAACCTTGCGGAAGTTACGCTCTTGCTTTTCAGCCATGCTTACTTCTCCTCAGCTTTCGTATCCGCAGCCTCAGGCTCCTCGGTGATACCGAGTTCGCGCTCGCGCAGGACGGTGTACATCCGGGCGATGTCGCGCTTGACGGCCTTGAGACGGGCGGTGTTTTCGAGCTGGCCGGTTGCGTGCTGGAAGCGCAGGTTGAACAGCTCTTCCTTGGACTTCTTGAGGAAGCCCTCGATTTCCGCATTGGTCTTCTCGTTGAGATTCTTGATGGAATAGTCTGCAGTTCCGACTGGCATCAGATGTCACCGCCTTCACGCGCGATAATACGGCACTTCATGGGGAGCTTGTCGATAGCGCGGCGCAGAGCCTCGTGAGCGACATCCTCCGAGACACCACCGATCTCGAACATGACTCGACCGGGGTGGATATCGGCGATCCAGAACTCAGGCGCGCCCTTACCGGAACCCATTCGGGCGCCGAGCGGGTGCTTCGTCAGCGGGCGATCCGGGAAGATCGTGATCCACACGCGGCCACCACGCTTGATGTAGCGGGTCATGGCGATACGTGCGGCTTCGATCTGACGGTTCGTCACATAAGCCGGGGCAAGCGCCTGGATGCCGTAATCGCCGAAGGCGATCTCGTTGCCGCCCTTGGACATACCATGACGGTCCGGGCGATGCTGCTTGCGGTATTTAACTCTCTTTGGGATAAGCATTCCAGCTCACTCCTTCGTTTCCGTTGCGGCAGGAGCCTCAGCTTCGGCTGCAGCCGGGGCCGCCTGAGCGGCTTCGGTCGCGGGCTTGGTCTGAGCGGAACGCTGACCGCCACGGCGCGGGCGACGATCGCCACGACGACCCGGACGGCTGTTGTTCTGCTGAGCCTGCTGCTCTTCGAACTGAGTCTCAGTCATATCGCCCTTGTAGATCCACACCTTCACGCCGATACGGCCGTAAGTGGTGCGGGCTTCAAAGAAGCCGTAATCGATAAGGGCGCGGAGAGTCTGCAGCGGAACGCGACCCTCGCGATAGAACTCGGAACGGCTCATTTCCGCACCGCCGAGACGGCCGGAGAGCTTGATACGGATACCCTTTGCGCCGGCACGCATCGCGTCCTGCTCCGCCTTGCGCATGGCACGGCGGAAGGTGACTCGGTTGGTCAGCTGCTCAGCGATGCTCTGGGCAACGAGCTGAGCGTCAAGAGCTGCGTTCTTCACTTCGAAGATGTTGAGCTGGACCTGCTTGCCGGTGAGCTTCTCGAGCTTGGCGCGAACGCGCTCAGCCTCAGCACCACGGCGGCCAATCACGATGCCCGGGCGGGCGGTGTGGATGTCCACACGCACACGGTCACGGGTACGCTCGATGACGATACGGGACACGCCCGCACGCTCGAGATCCTTGCTCAGCGCCTTGCGGATCTTGTCATCCTCCAGCACGAAGTCACGGTAACGCTCGCCAACCTTGTTGGAATCGGAGAACCACTTGGAACGATGGTTCTCAGTGATACCCAGGCGATAGCCAAAGGGATTGATCTTCTGACCCATCTTTAGCGGGCTCCTTCCTTGCTAGCGACAACGACCGTGATGTGGCTGGTGCGCTTGTTGATGCGAGCGGCACGGCCCTGGGCACGAGCGCGGAAACGCTTGAGCGTCACGCCTTCGTCCACATAGGTCTCCTTGATGAACAGGTCGTTCTCGCGGAACGGCTCGCCGGCCTTGTCGGCCTTCACGCGAGCGTTGGCGATAGCGCTCTCCAGAGTCTTACGCACAGGCAGTGCGGCGGACTGAGGAGCGAACTTGAGAATGGTAATGGCGTCGGTCGCACGCTTGCCTCGGATGAGGTCGACCATGCGGCGAGCCTTGCGCGGCGTCACGCGGACGTGACGAGCGATTGCTTTAGCTTCCATGTGTCTTGTCTCCTCTTTAGCGGCGTGCCTTCTTGTCGTCCTTCACATGACCTTTGAAGGTCTTGGTCGGGGCGAACTCGCCGAGCTTGTGGCCAACCATTGCCTCGGTAACGAACACCGGCACATGCTTCCGGCCGTCATGGACGGCGAAGGTGTGGCCGATGAAGTCCGGGGTGATCATCGAACGGCGCGACCACGTCTTGATGACGTTGTGCGTGCCCTTCTCGTTCTGCTCGTCGACTTTCTTCTGCAAGTGGGCGTCGACGAATGGGCCCTTCTTGATGCTACGAGTCATCTACTCGACACTCCCTTACTTGCGGTTCTTACCATTCGGACGACGACGAACAATCATCTTGTTCGAAGCCTTCTTCGGACGGCGAGTACGAACTTCGCCCTTGCCCCACGGAGACACTGGCGGCTTGCCACCACGAGTACGACCGCCGTGCGGGTGGTCGACCGGGTTCATGGACTCACCACGAGTGATCGGGCGCTTGCCCATCCAGCGGGCGCGACCTGCCTTACCGAGCTGGACGTTGGCGTGATCGGCGTTGCCGACCTCACCGACGGTCGCGCGGCAGCGAGCGTCGACGTTGCGGATTTCGCCGGACGGCATACGCAGCTGGGCGTAAGCGCCATCCTTAGCGACGAGCTGAACGGCAGCACCAGCGGAACGCGCAATCTTCGCGCCGCCCAGCGGGCGGAGCTCGATGGCGTGCACGATGGTACCGGTCGGGATGTTGCGCAGCGGCAGGTTGTTGCCGGGCTTGATATCGGCCTGTTCGCCGGTCTCAATGATGTCGCCCTGCTTGACGCCTTCCGGAGCGATGATGTAGCGCTTCTCACCATCTGCATAGTGCAGCAGTGCGATGCGGGCCGAACGGTTCGGGTCGTACTCGATGTGAGCGACCTTCGCCGGCACGCCGTCCTTGTCCCAACGCTTGAAGTCGATGAGACGGTACTGGCGCTTGTGGCCGCCGCCACGATGGCGGGAGGTCATACGGCCATAAGAGTTACGACCGCCGGTCTTGGTGAGCTTGCGAACCAGCGACTTCTCAGGCGTGGAGCGCGTGACGTCGGAGAAATCCGACACGGACGCGTTGCGACGGCCTGCAGTCGTCGGCTTATAAACGCGGATAGCCATAATGTAGTTCTTCCTTTGACTTTCTCGGCTAGCCTTCAGTTACCGAAGATGTCGATCGTCTGGCCCTCGGCCACGGTCACGATCGCGCGCTTCTGATTGACACGCTGACCGAAACCGGTGCGGGTGCGCTTGCGCTTGCCCGCGCGGTTGAGGGTGTTGACATTCGTCACCTTGACATTGAAGATCTCTTCGATGGCCTGCTTGATCTGCACCTTGTTCGCGTTCGGCGCCACAACGAAGGTGTAGCGGCCGCGATCGGACTCGGCGTAGCTCTTCTCAGAGACAACAGGCTTGAGGATGATGTCGTGTGCTGGCTTGTGAATAGCGACCATGTGGATCAGGCCTCCTTCGTGGCCGACTTCGTCTTCGCTGCAACGAAGGCGTCGAAGCCTTCCTTCGAGAAGACGACATACTTGGCGGTGACCACGTCGTACGTGTTGAGCTGATCCGCGAAGATCGGGTGCACGGTCGGGATGTTGCGCACCGACAGCCACTCGTTGATGTTGTCGCGGGAGAACACCACGGTGGTGAACTCGTTGGAGCTCACGGCGTTCAGCGCGGTAACAGCGGTCTTCGTGGACGGGGTCTCAATGCCACCGAAATCGATGACACCGATGTGACCGGCGTTGGCGCGATCGGAGAGGATGTAGCGCAGAGCTGCAGCCTTCATCTTCTTCGGGGTGCGCTGGCTGTAGTCACGCGGAACCGGCCCGTGGACAACGCCACCGTGGTACCACTGCGGAGCACGGATGGAGCCCTGGCGTGCACGGCCGGTGCCCTTCTGCTTCCACGGCTTCTTGCCGCCGCCGGAGACCTTCGCACGGTTCTTCACCGCATGGGTGCCCTGACGGGCAGCGGCGAGCTGTGCGATGACCACCTGGTGGATCAGCGGGATGTGGGCGTGGACGTCTTCAGCGGAAATGCCGAAGATCTCAGCCGGCGCCTCGACGGTGCCAGCGGCCTGTCCCTTGACGTCAGTGACGTTCAGAGTAACGTTTGCCATGGTTTCAGGCTCCCTTCACTGCCGAACGGACGAGAACGATGCCGCCCTTGGGCCCCGGGATGGCGCCCTTGATGGCGAGGATGCCGTTCTCGACATCGGAGGAGACGATGGTAAGGCTGAGCACGGTGTTGGTCTCATGACCCATACGGCCGGCCATGCGCTTGCCCTTGAGAATACGGCTCGGAGTAGCGCATGCACCGACTGAACCGGGGCGACGCTCGTTCTTATGAGAGCCGTGAGTACGACGATAGGACTTGAAGCCCCAGCGCTTGATGGTACCGGCGAAGCCCTTGCCCTTGGTGGTGCCGGTGACGTCCACCAGCGTACCTTCGGAGAACAGCTCGGCGGTCAGTTCCTGACCGGGCTTGTACTCCTCGGCGTTCTCCGTGCGCACCTCTGCGAGGTGACGACGCGGGGTGACACCGGCCTTGGCGAAATGACCAGCGAGCGGCTTGGTCACCTTCGTCGGATCGATCTGGCCGTAACCGAGCTGGACAGCCTTATAGCCGTCGGTTTCCTCGGTCTTGACTGCGGTGACCACGTTGGTGGACACGTCGACCAGAGTGACGGGAACGAAGAAGCCGTTCTCATCCCAGACCTGCGACATGCCGAGCTTGCGGCCGAGCAGTGCAGTGCGATTCTTGTTCTGTGACATAGCGGTTCCCTCCTCCCTTACAGCTTGATCTCGATGTTGACATCCGCAGGCAGATCAATGTGCATCAGGGAGTCCACGGCCTTCGGGGTCGGGTCCACGATGTCGATGAGACGCTTATGAGTACGCATCTCGAAATGCTCGCGAGAATCCTTGTACATGTGAGGAGAACGGATAACACAGAATACGTTCTTCTCGGTCGGCAGAGGAACCGGGCCCACCACAGTGGCACCCGCGTTCGTCACCGTCTCGACGATTTTCTTCGCCGATTGGTCGATGACCTCATGGTCATAGGACTTAAGCCTGATGCGGATTTTCTGTCCCGCCATTGCCGTCCGCCCTTTCTAGCGATTCGTTTACTGTTTACCAACCTGTCGCAGGGCACCGGCGAGCTTGACCCAAGGCATAACACCCCGGTCGTAACCACATCAGTGCGCAGCCAGACAGCGACCCACTCGGAGCCGCCGACGCCGCGCTCGCTTTTTTGATTCCAATATGCGAGCCTAAAACAGGCAACTTGATTATTAAAGCACGTGCCATGTATAAGATTTCTGCGGCGTGTCGCAGTTCCGGGACTCCGCCCCGGGCGCTGACACCACTCATCTCATCCATCACAAGAGCCCACCTGAGTATAGGACATCAAGCTGCCGTCCGCCACCACGGTGTGGCGCAACGCGCAATCCGCCTGTCCGTCCAACGAAAGACTAGACTGGACCATACGGCTACGCACCACCGCACAACGACGACGGCGTTGGAGAATCGAGGCAGATATGGCACATCTGAGATATGAGTCGGCGCTCGGCGCCACCCCACAGTTTGATTTCGGCAATCCGCGTTCCGCGAGCTGGACCGAATTCGACGCCGACCTCGCCGATTGCGGATACGACGAGCACGCTGTGCAGGCCATCCGCGACACCCGCCTCGCGTTCGCGAGAAGCGATCTGCCACGCTCACGGTACTGGTCAGTGCCCGATGACATCGATATGATTACCGACATCCCCTATCTCGACGACACGATCCGCGGGCATCTGCTCGATTTGTATCTACCCCATGACGCCGTTATCCGCCAAGGCCGCACGCTGCCTGTCTACGTTGATATCCACGGCGGCGGATTCGTATACGGGTATAAGGAGCTCAACCGCAATTTCAACGTAACGCTCGCACAACACGGTTTCGCGGTGTTTTCGCTCAACTACCGCCCTGCGCCGCAGACCGATTTCCTTGGACAGTTGCGCGATATCGCCGCAGGCCTCGCCTGGATTGCCGGACATGGAGATGCCTACCCAATCGACCTTAATCACGTGTTCCTCACCGGCGATTCCGCCGGCGGTGCACTCGCCTTTTATCAGGCTGCCTTGCAAAGCGACCCCGCAACAGCCGCAGCATACGGCGTCACCCCATCGGGTCTGCACATCCGTGGTGTCGCTGCGGTTTCGGGAGTCTTCGATCTTTCGCCGTTCACACCGGGAGCCACGGACGCACAATCGCGCAACGAACGCCCCGACGACGTCGTGTCGGTTATCGGCCCCCACTTCTTCAAGCGGCTGTCGCAGGTCGACCCCGACTACCGCTTCAGCACCAACTTGGTCCGCAACAGCGTGATACCGCCCATGTATCTGGCGACCAGCAGCGACGATTTCATCGAGTATGAAAGCCTGGCCCTTGCGACGGAGCTATCACGCGCGCATCAGGAGTTCGAACTCCACGACGTGAAAGCACGGCCCGGCAAACCGCTCGGCCATGTCTACAGCGTCTGCATGTCGTGGCTCGAAGAAAGCGAGGCGGTGTTCCGCCAGATCCACGATTTCTCGTACCGGCTGCTGTCATAACGTCCGGAGCGAACCTAGATACCGACGTCCGGGCGTGAAAGATAGGTGAGGAACTCCTGCCAGTTCCTGCACGTCAGATGGCGCATGCCATCCATGAACAGATCATGCATCGTGTCGGCATCAAGGGAATCGTCACGCAGATACGCCTGCACCAAACCCTGCCAGAGCGCAAGAACCTGCATCGCGGTGCGTTTGGCGTCCAAGGCTTGGTGCATCACGCCTTGATGCTGCAACTGCGTGCACAGTTTCGTCCAATGATCGACGGTGCGCATATCCTTGGTCGCCAGGTACTTGCTCGCCGGATTGTCCGGCTGCGTGGCCAACCCGCGAAGGTAGGTCATGAGCAACAGCCGGTTGCGTCGCGAAAGCCGCATCCTGATGAGCTTGTCGAGCATGTCCTCGCTCAGCTCGGGCCATGCGCTTTCCAGGTTGTACTCTTTGCCGTCAAGCGAATCGGCGTATTCCATCGCACCGACCAGCAGGTGGTCCTTGGTAGGAAAATGGTAGAGGACGCTTGACTGCGGTATCCCGGTTTCCTTGGAAATTCGGATGACGGTCACGTCGCCATACCCGGATTGGTCGACAATCTGCAGTACGGATGAGGCTATCTGTTCACGTCTGGCGCGGCTAGGGGCATAATTGCCGCGTTTCGCACGGCGACGGGAAGCTGTCGGTTGTTGTTCAATGGCTGTCACAAGCAGGTATGATAACACGCGATTACGCAAGGCTGATGGCACGACAAGCGATGCCGTGCCACCCATATCATCTCCGACAGATGCCGACAGAAGCTGATGCCAGCAGATGCTGATGCCGGCCGGCCGCAGCCAGTCATGCCCCCGAAATGAGTTGCGCCGCCATACCCGACTGGGTACGACGGCGCAATGCTTAGGATTCAGGTGATCAATGCCGGGCGGGGACCTGCCCCGCGGGGCATCACTTCACGCGCTCGGAAGCCTCCTCGGTGGCTGCGACACCGAGACGATCGACGCGCATCTTGTGGCCCTCAGCCTGCGAGACGCCATAGTATGCGGCGATGGCGATGTCCTCCATATCCTCGATGAGCGGGATACGCGGGTTCGCCGGCGTGCACTGGTCCTCATAGGCGCGCATGCCGATGCGGTCGATAAGCGACCAATACGTATCCTCGTCAACACCGCAGGCCTTGAAGCTGGCGTCCATACCGAGCTTGTTGTCTCGGTAGTCCTCGATGGCACGGGCGAGGTTCTCCACACCTTCCTCAGGGGTCTTGCCCGGATCGATGCCGATCAGACGGGCGATTTCCTGGTAGCGCTGCGGGGCCACGTACTTGTTGTACTTCGGCCAGCTGGTCGGTTCGGACGGGACCTGGCCGTTGTAGCGGATGACATACGGCAGCAGGATGGCGTTCGTGTGGCCGTGGACCACGTGGCACAGCGCACCGATGGTGTGCGCCATGCTGTGGCACATGCCGAGGAAGCCGGAGCCGAAGGCCATGCCGGCCATGGTGGCGGCGTTGTGCATATGCTCCTGCGCAGCGGTCTTCTCAAGGCCGGCTTCACCGTTGACGGACTCGGACAGGTTGTCCCAGATGATCTTGATGGCGTGCAGCGCCATGGCGTCGGTGAAGTCGTTGGAGTACACGGACACGTAGGCCTCGATTGCGTGGGTCAGGGCGTCCATGCCGGAATCGCAGGCCAGGCGACGCGGCTGGGTGCGCGCGAGCACTGGGTCGACGATGGCCACGGACGGGGTCAGCGCGTAATCGGTGATCGGGTACTTGTAGCCGGTCTTGTGGTCGGTGATGACGGCGTACGGAGTGACTTCCGAACCGGTGCCGGAAGAGGTCGGGATGCACACGAGCTTTGCCTTCTCGCCGAGCGGCGGAATCTTGAACGCGCGCTTACGGATATCGAAGAACTTCTCGCGAACATCGGAGAAGGCGATCTCCGGGTGCTCGTACATGAGCCACATGACCTTCGCGGCGTCCATCGCGGAGCCACCGCCAACGGCGATAATGGTGTCGGGCTTGAACTCGTCACGCATCATGGAGGCGCCGCGCTCGACGGTCTCAACCGACGGTTCCGGCTCGACGTAGTCGATGATGCGGAAGGTGACACGGTTCTGGCGGGCGCGCAGCTGGTCGATGATCTTGTCGACCACGCCGAGCTGCTCCATGACCTTGTCGCACACGATGACCGCGCGGTTGAGGTTGTACATGTCGCGCAGATAACGGATCGCGTTCGGCTCGAAATAGGTCTTTGGCGGCACCTTGAACCACTGCATGTTGTTGTTCCTCCGTGCGATGCGCTTGATGTTGATGAGGTTGACGGCTTGGACGTTGCCGGACACCGAGTTGCCGCCGTAGGAGCCGCAGCCCAGAGTCAGGGACGGGGCGATGGAGTTGTAGATATCGCCGATGCCGCCGAGCGAGCTCGGGGAGTTCCAGATGATACGGCAAGCATGCATGCGCAGACCGAATTCACGGGCCAGATCCTGGTTGTTGGTGTGGATGGCGGCGGTGTGGCCGGCGCCATGCTTGAGCATCTCTTCGCACATCTCGAAAGCCTGCTCCTTGTTGTCGGCCTTGAGTACGGCCTGCACCGGGCAGAGCTTTTCGAGAGTAAGCGGCTCCATCTCGCCGACTTCCTTGCATTCGGCGGCAAGGATGGTCACGTCGGCGGGCACTTCGAAGCCAGCCTCATGGGCGATATACTGCGGGGACTTGCCCGGCACGACGGAGTTGAGCTTCGGGGAACCACCGGAATAGGCGGTGCAGCCGAACATGTACTGCTCAAGCTTGGCCTTCTCGTCGGGGTTCACGAAGTAGGCCTTGCGACGCTTGAGTTCCTTGACCAGCGGGTCGTAGACGTCCTTATGGGCAATGATCGCTTGCTCGGTGGCGCAGATCATACCGTAATCGAAATGCTTGGAGAGGATGAGGTCGTTGGCTGCACGCTCGATGTCGACATCGGCATCGACGTACGCCGGAGCATTGCCCGGGCCGACGCCGAGTGCCGGCTTGCCGGAGGTGTACGCGGCCTTGACCATGCCCGGGCCGCCGGTCGCGAGAATCGTGGCGACGCCGTCGTGGCGCATGAGGGCACCAGTCGCCTCGATGGACGGATGCTCAATCCACTGGATACAGTTCTCAGGGGCACCTGCTGCGATGGCCGCGTCGCGCACGATCTTGGCTGCCGCCACCGAGCACTTCTGCGCGAACGGATGGAAGCCAAAGACAATCGGGCACCGGGTCTTGAGCGCAATCAAGGACTTGAAGATCGCGGTCGAAGTCGGGTTGGTGACCGGGGTAACACCCGCGACCACACCGACCGGCTCGGCGATTTCATCAATACCGAGGACATCGTCGGAACGGATGATGCCGACGGTCTTCTGCCCCGCCAGATAGTGGGTAACGTGCTCGCACGCGAAGATGTTCTTGGTCGCCTTGTCCTCCACAAGACCACGGCCGGTCTCGTCCACGGCCATCTTCGCAAGCTGCAGATGCTTGTTCAGCGCTGCGACGGAAGCCTTCGCGACGATGTGATCGACCTGCTTCTGATCAAGCTTCTCAAACTCCTTCAGGGCAACCTGGGCCTTCTTGACCAGCTCGTCGACCTCGGCCTGAGCCGCGATCAGCTTCTCTTCGGGGCTTGGCTTGGTAGCCTCTGTTTTCTTTGCTTCTGCCAATTGGTCCTCCTCGAGCCTGTACTGCAAAAGGGGTCGCCGCCTGTCGGCGGCTCGTCACCGGAATGTGTGACCTTCATCACAATGTAGCGGATAACCGGTACGTTCTCCGGCTTGCGTGGTGTTGAGCGTTTCATGAGAATCGGCGAGCATCTCATGGTATCAGCTGAACGGTTTTTGTTCGATTCTGTGAGTTTCGCTCGACAATGCGGCAAATACCCCCACATGTGACCATATCGTGTGCGATGTTTGCGCAAACAGGCTACGCAGACCTTACAATGGCACCATGAAAAATCCGCCATTGCACCGTTACGCCACACGGCCAGGTCTCTACTTCACCGACGATGGCGGGGCGGATGCCGTCGTCAGATCAGAAACAGCCGACCGTATCTGGTTGTGCGTCTACGAACCGCTTGACCGCCCTTCCGCCTTCTACAACGAAGCAGTTCGCCTGTTCAAGGGGTCCCCCATCCCATGGACGCAAGAAGTGCGGCTCTTCCCCATCTGCTCGCGCATCATCGAATCCATGTACGTGCGCGAAACCCTGTTCGCAATGAGCGGTCCGAACTACGGCCTGTGGTATGTCCACCTGCCCAAGGCTTGGGACGGCATGCGCTACGCCTATCGCGTGGACGGGCAATGGAATCCAACACACGACGTGCGCTTCAACCCGCATAAAATCCTGCTTGACCCTTATGGCAAAGGCATTGACGGGACCATGAAACTCGATGCCTCCGCATTCTCCTACGAGTGCACCATCGACAACGGGGTCGTCCACGGATCCCCCGACGGCAACATGAGCACACTTGACTCCCTCGGCAGCATGCCGGTATCCGTCGCCATCGACGACCGAGACACCACCAAGCACGAAGGCGAGCCCTCCCACCCCCACGTGCCGTGGAGCAAAACCGTCATCTACGAGCTGCATGTCAAAGGCTTCACAGCGAACGCGCCGTGGCTGCCTCCGGAATTGCGCGGGACATATGCAGGGCTCGCCCACCCCGCTACCCTGTCCTACTTGCAGACGCTCGGCGTCACCTCGATTGAGCTGCTGCCAATCCAAGCCAAACAGGATGAGCTGTTTCTTCAGCAACGCGGACGGCACAACTATTGGGGGTATTCGACGCTCGGATACTTCGCACCGGAGCCGTCCTACGCCACGCAGGCCGCACAACGTTCAGGCCCGCGCGCGGTTCGCCAGGAAGTCATCGACATGGTCCGAGCCCTGCACGAGGCCGGATTCGAAGTCATCATGGACGTGGTCTACAACCACACATGCGAAGGCGGTACCGACGGGCCGACCGTATGCTGGCGGGGGCTGGACGAGCTGTCCTACTACCGGCACCAGCGCAACAATCCCAGTCGGTTGGAAGATACCACCGGCTGCGGCAACACGCTTGACTTTTCCAACACGCATGTCGTGACCTTCGCCATCGACAGCCTGCGGTACTGGGCCAAACGGATCGGCGTCGACGGCTTCCGCTTCGACCTGGCCGCCTCGCTTGCGCGTCTCGACGGCAACTTCACCAAGCATCACCCCTTCCTGTACGCCTTGCGCAGCGACATGCTGCTGGGCAACCTGAAACTCATCATGGAGCCTTGGGATGTCGGCTATCAAGGGTGGCGCACCGGCCAGTTCGGTATGCCCTTCGGCGAGTGGAACGATGCCTTCCGCAACTCGGTCAGGCAATTCTGGTTGACCGATCCGGTCGACCGGCCGGGCAACGGGGAAACCGGCATGCAGGAGATGGCCACCCGGTTGTGCGGTTCCGCAGACCTCTTCGCCACCGAGCCAGGACGCGGCGCTCCGTCGTCGATCAACTTCATTTCCTGTCATGACGGCTTCACCACCGCCGACCTGACCGCCTACGCCCGCAAACACAACGAGGACAACGGCGAAGACAACAACGACGGGTCGAATGTGAACTATTCAGTCAACTTCGGGCACGAAGGACCGTCCGACGACCCCGCCATCAACCAGCACCGCGAACGGGCCACGCTCAATCTTCTCGGCACGTTGCTGCTGTCGCTGGGCACGCCGATGCTCCAAGCCGGTGACGAGTTCGGCAACAGCCAGCAAGGCAACAACAACGCCTACTGCCAAGACAACGACATCACATGGCTGCAATGGGATTGGATGGACTCGACCGGCAAGAACAGTCAGCTGCGGATTTTCGAATCTGTGTCGCGGCTGATTTCCGCACGCAAATCCCTCTCGCTGTTCCATACCGAAGATTTCTACACGCGTCTTACACAAATCGGGCTGTTCAAGCAGTCCAGCCGCGTGCAATGGTTCCTACCTGACGGCACCACACCCGTGGACAGTGACTGGTCAAACCCAACGGCACGCCGGTTCACCATGCGTTTGATCGCCCACAATTCTGCAGATTTGCTCATCATCATCAACGGTGATGCCGGCGATTGTGGCTTCCGCCTGCCAGCTGACAGCTCATGGCAGACTGTGTGGAGTTCGGCCCAAGCCGAAGGCATCGAGCCCGCCCCAGGCACCAAAGTCAGTGTGGCCCAGCACTCGCCTGACATGAATTGGATGGCGATGCACCTGACGCGCTACCCCCTGAGCGACGTCATCGCACAGGCACAGAACACGCCGCATGACTCGACGTCGGCGATGACGCCACCCGTTCCTAGCGTCATTGCGCAATCCGAGGCAACCGAACAGCTCCGTGCCCCGCATCAAGGCGTTCCTGCCGGCACAAACGCGCAGTCAGGCGTCGCGGGTGATGCTGACGCCGATGCTGATGTCGATACGACCGGCAATGTGGCGTCACCTGGCACAGCCTTGCGCAATACCGCCAAGTCGGCGACGCAGCATCATGACAATCATGACGACGCTAAGCCAGAGCAGGAGTCGTGGATGGTGCCAGAGTACAGCATCACGCTCATGCAGCAGATCAAGCCGAAAAATCAGGCAGACTCATCAAACTGACTGAAGGTGGCGGCGGCGCAGCAAATTCATGTTGCGGCGACGCCTCAAGCCAACACAACGCAGATACGACAGATGCCGGCACCCTTTCGGGATACCGGCATCTGCAACGCGCAATAGCGCGCACAAGCAAACTTAACGCTTGGAGAACTGCGGAGCGCGACGTGCCTTGTGCAGACCAGCCTTCTTGCGCTCGACGACACGGGAGTCGCGAGTCAGGAAGCCGGCCTTCTTCAGCGCGATACGGTTCGCGTCACGATCGACCGCGTTCAGGGCGCGGGCGACACCGAGGCGGATAGCACCGGCCTGGCCGGTGGTGCCGCCGCCGTCCACGAGGACGATGGCGTCGAACTTGCCCTCAAGCTTAAGCAGCACGATCGGGGAATTCACCTCACGCTGCAGCAGCTTCGACGGGAAATACTCCTCGAGCGTGTGGCCGTTGATCGTCCACTTGCCGGTACCCGGAACCAGACGGACACGGGCAACGGCTTCCTTGCGGCGGCCAGTACCGTAGCAAGGTGCGATCTGGGACGTACCGGTACCAGCGCCGGCGTTGGTTTCGGTGGTGTACGAGGTGAGCTCCTCTTCGGTCTCGAGAACCGCGGAGTCGTTGGTGTTTTCAGCCATGTTTCTTTATCTCCCTTCGGTTCACTTGGCCTGCTGAGAAACCTGCGCGATCTCGAAGACCTGCGGTTTCTGCGGGGTGTGCGGATGCTCTTCACCGGCGAAGACGTGCAGACGGTTGAGCTGCACCTTCGCAAGACGGTTCTTCGGCAGCATGCC
This sequence comes from Bifidobacterium thermophilum DSM 20210, assembly GCA_000771265.1. Taxonomy (GTDB): domain Bacteria; phylum Actinomycetota; class Actinomycetes; order Actinomycetales; family Bifidobacteriaceae; genus Bifidobacterium; species Bifidobacterium thermophilum. The sequence goes on along the minus strand of JDUB01000001.1, from coordinate 6,836 downwards.
ACGGACGGCGGCAGTGATGATACGCTCCGGCTTGCGCTCGAGCAGGTCGGCGTACTTGTCGCGACGCAGGCCACCAGGACGGCCGGAGTGCGAGTACAGCACCTTGTCGAGCTTGTTGCCAGTCAGCGCCACCTTCGCGGCGTTGATGACGATGACATGATTGCCGGAATCGGCATGCGGCGCGTACGTCGGCTTGTTCTTGCCGCGCAGCAGGATAGCGACCTGCGTCGCGAGACGGCCAAGCACCACGTCTGTGGCGTCGACGACGTACCACTCATGAGTCAGATCATCTGGCTTCGGTGTGAAAGTCTTCACGATTGTACCTTTTCTCATATTGTGTTCCAAACCTAACCGCCCGCAAGCGCGAAACGACCCGGTTTTCTTATCGTGGGCTCCCTGAAAGTCCTCGATGGCGAGTGGGAAAGCGCTTTGAAGGACCCCTTGGGAACACAACAGTCGATAAGTATATCGCCTCCCCTGCCCAAACGCAACACGCCACCACGCCGCACATACAACGGTGGCCTGCCGGCATACAACCGACAGGCCACCGCGATTCGCCCGACGATACGTCAGGAATTCATGATCTTCGTCAGCGACTTCAGGCGCTCATTGTCGAAGAGCTTCTCGAGCGGAACGACGTTGCCGTCATAATCCGCGAGCGGGATACGCCAGTTCGGGTACTCGTTGTTGGTGCCCGGCTGGTTCTGCGCGCGTTTCTCGCCGACGGCGTCGGTGATGGATGCCGCGATGAGCTTGCTCGGCGCATCCTTGAGACCGCGGTACAGCGCCTCAACGATCTGCTGCTCATTGGCCTTCTCGTCCTTGAGCAGTTCCGCGTCAAGATAGCCGTTGTCGACGAGCATCTTGAGCATCGCGTTGTGCTCCTTGGTTGCGGATGCTTGGAATTCCTCGACCGGGCAGTCCAGCAAGTTGAGCTTCTCGCGGATTTTCACCTGCTCATACTCGAGGTAGCCGTAAGACGGTGGCATATCGTGGGTGTTAACCGAAGCAAGTGCATACTCGCGCCAAGTCTTCGGGGCCTTGAACTTGCCGTCCATCTGTTCGAACCATTCGACGGCGCAGCCAAGCACGCCGTGACGTCCGAGCGACTTCGTCACGAAATCGGGGACCACGCCGAGATCTTCGCCGACGACCACGCCGTTGGCGCGCGCCGCTTCAATGGCGAGAATGCCGAGCATAACCTCGGAATCGTAGTACACGTAGGCGCCGTGCTTGGCGCCCTTGCCCTGCGGGATCCACCACAGACGGAACAGGCCCAGGATATGGTCGATGCGGACGGCACCCGCGCGGGCGAACATGCCGTGCACCATCTCTCGGTACACCTGATATCCGGTGTTTTCCAGCTGGATTGGGTTGAGCGGAGGCTGGCTCCAGTCCTGACCCTGCTGGTTGAAGTAATCCGGCGGCGCGCCGACCGTGGCGCCCTTGGCGAATCGCTCAGGATTCCACCACACGTCGGATCCGGCAGGATGAACGCCAACAGCCATATCGGCCATCAGACCGATCTTCATGCCGGCGTCCTTCGCCGCACGCTGGGCGGATTCGAGCTGCTCGCCGGCAATCCATTCGAGCCAACGATAGAACTCAAGCGTGTCGGGGAACTGGTTGCGCAGCGCCGCGACCTGCGCGGAATCCTTGGCGTACTTGCGCTCCCAGTTGTCCGGCGTGTCTTCGGGCTTGCCCCACTTGTCGTAGCACAGGCACCACGTGGCATAGGATTCGAGCTCGGCGCCCTGCTCCTTCTTGTACACGTCGAATTCAGCCTGGCGGCCGGCGGAGCGTCCAGCCTTGAACACCAGCCACAGCGCGCGCATCTTCATACGCCACATGGTGTCGCGGTCGATGAGCTGCGCGTCGCCGTTGAGCGGTTCGACCTGGGAATGCAGCTCCTCGATCTGCTTGCGCGCGGCGTCATCAAGCTGCTTGTATTCCGGAATGGACTCCGGGCGAATGTACGTGAAATTCACGAAACGACGGCTGATCGGCAGATACGGGGACGGGGTCAGCGGAGCCACCGGCTCACTGCCGTGGACCGGGTTGATGAGCATGAAATCGGCACCAGTCTTGCGCTTGGCTTCCACGAGGAGGGTCTTGAGATCCTCGAAATCACCGACACCCCACGAACCGTTGGAACGAATCGAATACAGCTGAGCCATCCAGCCCCACAGCTGGTTGTTCTTCATCGGGTCGATCAGCTCGATCTTCTCCGGAGCGCTGATCAGTGTGGCGTCCTGCTCGCGGTCGCCAACACGGACATGCAGCGTGTGGTAGCCGATTGGAAGATCCTTCGGCAGGGTCAGCGAGGCGGTCGCGACGAACTTGCCGTCCAACGAATACGCCTGAGAGCCGTCGCCTGCCCCGGCGACGAGCTCGCCGTCATACTGCCGGCCGTCTTCCAAGGTGATGGTCGCCGACGGAATCTCCAGAATGCCGGTATTGACCAGCACGGAGTCCTCCTTGCCGACCGTATGCAGGACGGTCGGTGGGACCAGACGCGCGTGGCGTTCGTCGAGAATGGTGCGGATGGAACGTTCGATGGCCTCATCGTTCGACGCATCCACGCCAAGCGCCGCGAGTACCGCCACGAGGACGTCGTCCTCGATTTCGTGGTAGTCGTTGCTTTGGCCGACATAGCTGGTGCCGATGCCGACGAGCTTGGCAAGACGAATCAGAGGACGAGCGAGGCGCTCATCGTTTTCGGTCTTCTCTGTCATACGTTCAAGTGTAAGCCCAAAAAGCGACCAGAAGAAGACGAAATCCCGGATTCATCGACAGTTTTCTGGGATTTTAGTTTGATTCGCCCGTCTGCGCTGCTTCCAACCTGCGCTGTGCGCACCGCGCAACGGATGGGGAGGTGTCAGCGCTCAGACGTTGCAAGGTCTCTTGCGAGGCTTGAGGATTGAGAGCTACCGCGCGTCGCACCATGCCCGCGAGGACGACCGGAGCGCCGGGTTCGCACGACACGCCAAGCGTGGACAGGAAGTCCAAAGTGTCCGCGTCGACTTCAGGGTTCTGCGCCCCTTCAAGACGCATCTTCCAAGATGTACGGGGGTTACGCAGAGCGGCGTCACGCACCGAGGGGTCGGGGTCCTTGGTCAGGCGCCCCACCAGCCAGTTCTTGTCGTCCTGATTCGCGGCGACCCCACGACGCACCTGAGGTTCGGGATCTTCCGAGAGTTTGACCAGGATATTCGGGAACGGCATCTCGGTAGCCAAAAACACCCGGTCTTCAAGCGGCGTATGCTGATTGCCCGCGACCGCCTCAAGCAGTGCGGTGGCGCGGGAGAAGGCTGCTTGCAACGAACGGTCCGGCAATGGGCGACGCGCGTATTCATGCAGTTCGGCGACGTCATCGGTATGGCGCAGGCGTTCGTAGGTGACGGTCAGTGGTTCGAAGGACGCGGCTGCGGTGTCGGGCGTGGCGGACTCACCGGGTGTGGCAGAATCCGGCGTACCGGTATCAGACGCGTCGGAAGCCGGCGTACCGGCGTCGGATGTGTCTGTGTCTGTCTCGGATACGTTGACGTCAGGCGCGTCGGCATCAGGCGCGTCGGTATCGGATGCCACAGTGTTAGGCGCCTCAGCGACCAATCCACCTTCGGATTGCTGATGTTGAAGCTGCCCGTCTTGGGACTGCTCCTCCTGCAACTGCCCCTCCCGTGAGGCCGCAGTCGCCTCTTCGTGTTGCGATGCTGTCGTCTCGCTCATGCCGTCACTCATACCCCTCACTGTATCGCCCGGTGTTCGACACCAATCCGCTCGGCGTGCACCGATCCGCTGAAGGCCTCGATGACACGCGCGCTGAACGCCTGTGCCTTCGATTGCTCAATCAGCGCGTCAAGGCGAACGACATCGGTGTACTGTTCGTTGTCACGCACCCCGTCGGATTGCGCAATGAGATGGGTGAGCGTGTCAAGCTGCGGATAACCGACCGTCATCCGCAACCGCACACAGGTGGCGATTCTCGCGGTATCCGCCGCCTTGACTGCCAATGACGCCGCCGAAGAATACGCCCGCGTCAAGCCGCCGGACCCCAGCAGAATACCGCCGAAATACCGGGTAACCGTCACCACGCAATCCGTAAGATGATTGGCGCGAAGCACATCGAGAATCGGCTTGCCGGCAGTGCCCGAGGGCTCGCCGTCATCGCTCATCCGCTCTGCGAGCCGCCCTTGATCGCCGCATATCGCGGCATAGGCCACATGACGCGCCTTCGGGTGGCGTTCGCGAATCGTCTCCACGAAAGACACCGCTTGCGCAAGCTCGTCGACATGGCAGATGTCGGCGATGAACTCGGACTTCTTGTCCGTCAGCGACCCTTGTGCGGGAGCGGATGCGGGGTTGAGCACTGTGAATGATTCAGCCATAACAGCTTCCACGATAGCGCATGGGATGATGACGAACGCACGACTGGTTTTTCGATTTGGCCTGATGCGCTGGACCGAATGCATTCCAGCGGGGCGACATGGCGGATGTCGGGCGACGACGGGGTGCGGCACCGCCCGACACGCCGAGACACGCCGAGACACGCCGAGACACGACGCACGAAGTACCGGAATGTGAACATATTGATTAACGGAAAAATGTTAACGCAAAACCAGAATATTTACGCGGGAAATCGGGATGACAACGAATGCAGTTTTTCCGCTGTACCGAGCAATGGACCATCAGAAAATGCTGAAATTCCGCCATTGTGTAGATACAATAAAAGTACGGAGACGGCGGACAAAGGCGTACCTCCGGCTCCGCCCTACGTTCCGGCGGACAACGATGCCCGCCAAATCAATCGTTTATCGTTCAAAGGCATGAACCGGATACACGGGCACATGTCCACCGACGAATGAGCGGAACAATCAGGTGATGGAGGCTTGCTCCATTCCCGGACAATTTCGCGACTCGCACGTCTCAACAGGGCTAACGAACCCCGACCACGTATCACTTGGCCAGATCATCGATGTCACGCTCGCGGCATCCTATCTCCCACGCGAACCGGAGGGTAATGGCATCGGTCGCGCGCAAAATAATCCCAAATCTCGCGAAATCGTTGCGGAAACGCGAGATATCGGATTCTGCATCCGGTACTTCTTCGGGCATACGACCACCACAACCGTGATCGGGACCGTGGATGGGATGGCGTGGACATGCACGCGTGCAGGGCTGCTCGACGCTGAAAAGCGGGGCAATTGGGTATAGGGCATCTGCATCGCCCAGAGCAGATCAGAGGTCGAATCTGTTGTTGCGTGTATCAAGTTTTGGCTCCACGTTGCGGGTTTACGGTGTCGCCGCAGGCGGTCGTCTGATACCGGTCGGCGACGGTGTGAACCGGTTCCGATTCCGATACGCGTTCTCTGATTCAGTCCGCAGGCTCGGCCGGATGCCTTGCCGTCGCGCCGACGACCAGGCCCCCAAGGCATCCACGAATCATTGAAATCCCGGGGTCTTACAGTGATGCCATGATCGACGGACAGGCCAAGTCCAATGCCAGCACGGACTGAATCGGTTTTCAGTCCGCATTCTCCGGTTCGGTCCGCGATTTAGGAAATCCGGGCGATCCGTGCAGCCACACTTGCGACGGATGATTGTGATAATGCGGTCTGAGCGCTGGGATTCCGCGGATTTGCGGTGTTGCCGTCGTCGACGGACCGGCGCCGGTGTGGACTGGTTCCGATTCCGACGCGCAATTTGCGATTCAGTCCGCGGACTTGGCCTCTAGGGTGGGTGAGTGTCACTTGGTTAGAGCCAGGCCCACCGGAAGAGTATTGGTATTCTGCAGTTTTCGTCGTGGGCGTGACCAGTGGGATGTGTAATGATCGGCACCTTTGCGGACTGGATTGATTTTCGACTATTATTCTCCGATTCGGTCCGCGATCCGGGCGACTCAAGTGACTCGCCGCGCAATGGTTGATTATCGCAGTGCATACAAATCACTGGAATTCCGCATGTTTACGTTGATACCATGGCTGGGAGCCATGTCCGTTGTGACGCCGGTAGGGACCGGTTCCGATTCCAGCGCGCGATTCGCAATTGAGTCCATCAGCCTAGGCTGATGCTTGGCTGTCGCGACAACGGCCGACCCCAAAGTCATCGGCGAATCATTGGAATCCCGCGGGTTTATTGTGCTGCCATGATTGGCGGGCAGGTCCGGTCCAATGCCGACACGGACCGGTTCTGATTCCGCCCAGCGTTCTCCGATTCAGTGCAGGAATGTTCGATTACCCGCCTAGCTTCCAACCTGCCCACGGTCAACCCTCTTCCACTCTGCCGTTCAAATCATTCAAATGGACCGATACCGACCGGCAACATTGATGGCGCCGAACAAGTCAACCTGCAAAGCACAATGTCTCGGCATGCGATATCAGCAGAACATGGCCAGTCACGGCGACTTTCCGTCAATATCTGCTCAGCCGCGCATGCCACGGCATACAGGACGCGCGGAGACCGGAACAATAATCAAGACTCCCACGCGCTCCACCGCCGGACACGCATTTCGCCGATAACCCCGGTCGTCGGCCTGAGTCTACCGCCACTCACTGCACACTCAGCACCGGCAGAAGATTCTTGTTCCGCCTCTGCCGACACTGAGATGTCCCTGAGATGTCCCTCAGCGTCGGTAGAGACGACACACGGCTTGCGAGCTACGGGAGACCCGGGCCGGTACGCGTGTTGGCCTATGCACCCTCGAATGGCACCAAACAACGCACCAAACATGTCCCTGGGAATCAGGGGTGTCCGCAGACCAGGTGGGGGTTTGGGACAGTTGGAGACCACAGCACCGGCGATCAACAGAAAATCGGGCCTATAGGAACTAAACGTGG